>NZ_BOOQ01000051.1 GCF_016863315.1 Planotetraspora silvatica | reverse complement strand
GGGCGAACGGACCACCGCCATGGTGCGGACATCCTGACGCGTCAGGCGCTCAGGATGATCTGCGGCACCGCATCGCCCGGCGCACGCGAATGTGCCGGGCACGGGGCGGGTGCACCCGTTTCGACGAGGAGATGAACACTGCCCGCAAGCGTTGATCAGCCAGGTTTCTCTGCGCGATTCTTCCTGTCGTCAGGGCCGTATACGAAGGGATGGCCCATGAAGGTCTTCAGGAAGTTCACGCACGCCGCGATTCTCGGCTGTGCGCTGGTCTTGGCCACGGCTTGCGGAGGCGGCGGCGACGCGGGTGGTTCCAACCAGGTCGGTCTTCCCAGTGCGGTGGGTCTTCCCGGTGCGGACCCCGCTGGGGAGGGCTCGGGCAGTAGCGACAGCTGCAAGTTCCTCACCGAGGAGGAGGTCGCCGAGGCGATCGGCCCGAATGACGGCGGCCAGCAGGACTTCACGTTCGGCGGATGCGTCTGGACGGCGCCGACCCCCAAGGACGGCATCAATGAGGCGATTTTCGCGGCGGTGCTGCCCAAGGCCCAGTATGAGTCCGTGGCCGAGATCGGGGAGCCGCTGAGCGGATTCGTCGACGGCGCCACCTACGCCGAACTGCACGGCGAGCTGTGGTTCCCCTGCCGCGCCGGGGACTACTGCGGGATCAAGGTGCGAACCGCCAGCTCGGACGGCCGCCAGGAGACCGCGCTGCGGCTGGCCAAGGTCCTTCAGGGCCGCGTCTAGGGGGTCGGCCCGTCACCTCGACGGGCCGGCCGCCGGCTGTCGCGTTCGATCCGCACCGATCGCGGGCGGGCCTCACGTGATCCCGAACGTCACCCGATAGTCGCAGCGGCCCTTGCACGGCATCGTCGCCGAGTCGTCGAAGGCGTACGAATACGCGTACGGCGCGGCCTTCTTGAACACCTGGGTGTAGTCCGTAGGCCATTTCGACGGGATGCAGTTCTCCCGCCCGGCCCACTTGCCGCGGCAGCAGTAGGTGTCGCCGCCGAACGCGGTGCACGGGTTCTTGCAGGCCACCATCTGGCCGCCGACCTTGAGCTGCATCTTGCCCGGGCAGCTGACCGCCTTGGTGCAGGCGCCCTTGTAACAGCCGGAGGGACTGACGGGATCCTTGGTGCCGCCGCCCGAGATGTTGATGTACATCGGCAGGTTGTAGCCGTCGACCATGCTGACGTCGTAGAAGTCCATCCCGCCCCAGGCCGCGAGGGAGAACTCGCCGAGCGTGGTCGCGGAGCCCGTGCTGCCGACGCACTGGAAGACGCCCCCGCAGTCGCCGGTCTGGCAGTGCCCACGCCCGGCCGAGTTGAAGGAGCAGCCGGTGCGGCCCCAGAACCTGCCGCCCCACTTGTTCGGGACCTGCACCGAGACGGTCTGACCGGGGCGGAGCACCCACCCGGTCGCGGAGAGCGGATACTTGTCGCTCTTGTTGGAGGCGAGCCAGACCGTCTGGCTCAGGTTGTTGACGAACGTGAACAGGCGCTTGCCGCCCGCGGCCTTCGCGGTGACGGGCGACTTGGTCCCGCTCTTGTTCGCCGTCGCGGAGCGCGAGACCGACGGCCGCGGCGAGCTGCTCGGCTTGTGACTGGGGCGGACGGTGCGCGACGGAGAGGCCGAGGGGTTCGCGGCCTCGTCCGCGGGGGCGGTCACCGGGGCGGACGACAGGCCGGCCGCCGACGCGGTCGTGTCGCTCTCACGCGGGGAGGAGGGCCAGACCAGGGCCACCACCGTCGCCACCACCACCGCCAGGACGAGGGCGTACGGCTGCCACGACCGGGCCATCCCCCTCCTCTTCCTCGTCGCCATGGTCCCGCGCCCTTCCCTGTTCTCCGTGCCCTCCGATGAGGCCGGCAGCACCGGGCCTCTGAACCGGAGACCGAGGGGTGCGGACCCTGACAACGGAAACCGGCGAAGAAGTGCGGCGAATTTTCGTTATCCGCCGTCCGTCCGCCCGTCTCCTGTATAGAGAGAATGTCCTGGCTGTAGAGGATTGTCCCGGCCCGACGCACACGGGCGGCGCGGGGACGATGGACTGAGAGCGGAGTGCGATGCCCGGAACCGGCAGGGGCGGACCCGACACGGCGATGGTGGAGGCCGCGCGAGGCGGAGACCAGCGGGCGCTCGACGCTCTGGTCGCGGACTCCCTTCCGCTCGTCTACAACATCGTCGGCCGCGCGCTCAACGGGCACAACGACGTCGACGACGTCGTGCAGGAGACACTGTTGCGGGTCGTCCGCGGACTGCCCACCCTGCGCGACCCGGAGGCGTTCCGGTCCTGGCTGGTGGCCATCGCCGTCCGGCAGGTGCGCGACCGCGAGCAGGACCGGTCGGCCACCCAGAAGCGCCGGGCGGACCTCGACACCGCGGACGAGATGCCCGATCCGGCCTCGGACTTCGCGGCCCTCACCATCCTCAGGCTCGGTCTCACCGACCAGCGCCGCGAGGTCGCCGAGGCGACGCGCTGGCTGGACGCCGACGACCGGGGCCTGCTCGCCCTGTGGTGGCTCGAGGAGACGGGAGAGCTCCGGCGCACCGACCTCGCGGGCGCCCTCGGCCTGTCCGGCCGGCACGCGGCCGTCCGCGTCCAGCGCATGAAGGAGCAGATGCAGCTCGCCCGCACCATCGTGCGGGCGCTGGGTTCCGGCTCCGGGTGCGCCGAACTGCGCGCGATGACGTGGAACTGGGACGGCGTGCCCAGCCCGCTCTGGCGCAAGCGTTTCGCCCGGCACGTGCGCGACTGCGCGGACTGCGGGCGGAGCGGTCAGGGCATGCTGCCCATCGACCGGCTGCTCGCCGGTATGCCGCTGCTGCCCGTGCCCGCGGGCTTCGTCCTGCAGCACTTCCAAGCCATCCCCCCAGCCGCCTCCGAGGCGGCCGCGCACGCCGCTTCGCACCTTCCCCCCGGGCGGAGCGGCGTGCACCGGGCCTCCCAGGCCTTACGGCAGGAGCGGCCCCGCGGCGTGTTCTCCGCCCTGTCGCACGGCCCCGTCGCCGGTACGGCCGCCGTCGGAGCGGCCGCGATCGTCGCGGTGGGCGTACTGGTGGCCGCCAACCTCTCCCCGCAGAAGCCGGCGGCCCAGGGTGTGGCGCCCCAGGCGGCCGCGACGGCGCTCCCGCCGAAGTCGCCGTCGCCTTCGGCGTCCGTCAAGGCTTCGCGCAAGCCGTCTCCCAAGCCCAGCAAGAAGGCCTCGCCCAAGGCGACCAAGCCGGCTCCGCCTCCTCCGGTCGTCGTGGCGAAGTCCGCGAAGAAGGGCGTGGGCGTGTGGGGCATGCCCGGCGTCAGCGCGGCTCTCAAGAAATCGGGCGCGAGCTGGTACTACACCTGGTCCACGACCCATGACGGGATCGCGACCCCCGCGTCGGCCACGTTCGTGCCGATGATCTGGGGGACCGACAGCGTCACCAGCCAGAACCTCGCCAAGGCCAAGGCGGCCGGGCCGTACCTGCTGGGGTTCAACGAGCCCGACATGGGTGCGCAGTCGAACATGACGCCGGAGAAGGCGCTGTCCCTCTGGCCGAAGCTCATGTCGGCGGGCAAGGTGCTCGGCAGCCCCGCCGTGGCGTACGGCGGGGACCGCGCGGGCGGCTGGCTCGACAAGTTCATGTCGGGGGCGAAGGCGAAGGGCTACCGCGTCGACTTCATCACGCTGCACTGGTACGGCGGCGACTTCAACACCGCGAACGCCACCAACCAGCTCAAGTCGTACATCCAGGCGGTGTACAAGCGCTACCACAAGCCGATCTGGCTGACGGAGTTCGCGCTGATCGACTTCTCGAACGGCACCCGGTTCCCGACGGACTCACAGCAGGCGGCCTTCGTCACCTCGTCCACGAAGATGCTGGCCGGCCTGCCGTACGTGCAGCGCTACGCGTGGTTCGGCCTGCCGGCGGACAAGAAGCCCGGCACCGGGCTGTTCACGACCGCGGGTGCGGCCACGCCGGCCGGCCGCGCGTTCCAGGCGGCCCGCTGACGTCGTCGCCCCCCGAGCAGGCGTGACCCGGATTCCGATCGAGGTTTCCGGGTCACGCCGATGGATCCGCGTGGATCCGCGTGGATTCCCGAGGGATCTCCGCCGGGGCCGTCCGGCCCGGGCCCGCTCCCGTGCGGTCAGGCGAAGGCCTCGGGAGTGAACGTCTTGGGCTCCACGAGGACCAGCCAGTTGCCTGTGTTGTCACGCATGACGGCCTCCACCCCGTACGGCCGGTCGGAGGGCTCCTGGAGGAAGGTGACTCCCTTGGCGCTGAGCTCCTCGTAGGTCTTGCGGCAGTCGTCGACGGTCAGGCCGACGGCGTGCATCTGGCCCTTTCCGAGCTCCTCCCGGACGAAGGCGGCGGCCTCCGGGTCGAGGGGAGGGCCGGGGATCATCAGCGTGATCTCGAGTTCGGGCTGGTTCGGGTGCCCGATGGTGACCCAGCGGAAGCCCTCGCCCATGGTGATGTCGGTGCGGGCCTCGAAGCCGAGGTTGTCGACGTAGAAGTCGCGCGTCTTGTCCTGGTCGAGGCAGTAGATGGTGATGAGTGAGATGTTCGTTACCATGCGGCCAACGTAAGAGCCGCAGGTCGCCGAGGGCTTCTCTCAAATTGCGCGATCCGGTCCGCCGCCGGGCGGTCCCGCCGTGCCGCGGGGGTCCATCGGCCCGCGCATGAACAGGAAGCACCCGGGGATGTGCGGCCCGCCCCGGGCCGCCCATCGGTCGCGGTAGGCCGTGGGACTCTCGCCGACGAGTTGGCTGAAGCGGGAGGAGAAGGACCCGAGGCTGGCGAATCCCACCATCATGCACACCTCGGTCACCGTCAGGTTGGCCGAGCGCAGCAGGTCCTGGGCCCGCTCGATGCGGCGGCGGGTGAGGTAGCGGATCGGGGTCTCCCCGTAGGCGGCCTCGAAGCAGCGGACCAGGTGGAACTTCGACACCCCGGCGACCCGGGCGAGTTCGCTGAGATCGAGCGGCGCCTGGTAGTGCCGGTCCATGTGATCGCGTGCCCGGCGAAGATGCGGCAGCAGGTCCATTCCCGGCTTCCCGGCCTTGGGCCTGCTCGCGCCTGTCACGTGGACGAGCGTATGCGACCGCCGGCGACGGCGTCCCGCCTGTCTCGCAGGTCCCTTACCGAGGTCGCTCGAAGCGGCCGGATCGCCGGGGCGTCGGCTCCACCGCAGGTCAGCCGTCGTATCGTTGGAGTTCCAAGTGTCTCGGGAAGGGAATGGCGGTCGTGGGAGAGCTCTCCGTCTGGCACTGGCTGATCGTCGCCCTCGTGTTCGTGATGTTGTTCGGCGCCAAGAGGCTCCCCGACACCGCCCGGTCGCTGGGCCAGGCCCTCCGCCTGTTCAAGCGGGAGACCAGCCGGCTGGGGGACGACGACGACCCGGAGGTCCCGGCCGATCGGCCCCAGGACGTGCTTCCTCAGCAGGCGCAGCCCCAGGTCGCGTCTGCTCAGGACGCGTCGTCTCATGATCCGCGTACCGGATACGGCGCTTCGGGGCCGTCCTCCTCTGGAGAGCCGGAGGATCGGCGGCGGCCGGACGGCACCGGGTGACGCCGAGCCTCCACGACGAGCTCCTGTAACGAGATCCTCACCTGCGGGCCCCGGCCTGTTCGCCGGGGCCCGGACGCGGCTGTCCGGCGTCGGCGCAGGCCCGCGGTGACCGCTCCCGGGTCGTCGGCGATCCCCACTGAATCAGGCTGATTGACATAAGCAAACCCTGATATTTCAGGATCTGTCAGATTTCGCGACCTTCCTTCTGTCGAGCGGCTTCGTCCGAGACCAGGACCCCCCCTCCTGGCCGGGGCCGCAGGCAGAAAGGCCAGGCTCGTAAAACGAGTCTTCGCCGGCATCGCCGCCGTCCTGTCCCTCATCGTCCTCAGCGTCACCCTCACCGCCGGGCCCGCGAGCGCCACCCCGCCCAACATCCCGTCCGCGAGCACGGCCGCCTCCCGGCTGGCCTCGCTCACCGTCGCCGCCGAATCCCACCAGTCGACCTACAACCGGGATCTGTTCCCGCACTGGATCACCGTTTCCGGGGCCTGCAACACCCGCGAGCAGGTGCTCAAGCGCGACGGCTCCGGCGTCGTGACCAACTCGAGTTGCGCCGCGACCTCCGGCACGTGGTACAGCCCGTACGACGGGGCGACCTGGCACGCGGCGGCGGACGTGGACATCGACCACATGGTCCCGCTGGCGGAGGCGTGGCGGTCGGGCGCCTGGGCGTGGACCACCGCGCAGCGCCAGGCGTACGCCAACGACCTGGGCGGCCCCGAGCTCTGGGCCGTCACCGACAACGTCAACCAGTCCAAGGGCGACCAGGACCCCACGACGTGGAAGCCGTCGCTGACCTCGTTCTGGTGCACCTACTCGCGCGCCTGGATCCAGGTGAAGTACTACTACGGCCTGAGCGTGCAGAGCAGTGAGAAGACCGCTCTGACCACCATGCTCGGCTACTGCTGATCTCTGGTCACGGCTCGTACGGCTCCCGCGACGCGGGGCCGTACGAGCTCCGTAAGGCCGCCGGCGCAGGAGGTTCGGGGCTCGCGCGCCGGAGTGAGGCAGCGGCCAGGTCGCCTGGCGACCGGTCTGACCGTGTTTGGACCGGTCCTTACCCACCTGCCGGTAGCGTAGCTGCTGTTGTGAGAAAGGGGGCCTCGCGATGTCGGAGGCCTGTGACGTCGTACGCCGCCTGGTCGCCGCGATAAATGATCACGATCTCGACGCGGTGTTGCGCTGTTACAGCCCCACGGCCGCCGCCGTGGGGCCGCAGGGTGTGGCGGACGGCGTCGAGGAGATCGGGTTCTACCATTCACACGTCTGGGAGGGGTTTCCGGATCTCCGCCTCACCGTGTGGGAGGTGGTCCAGTCCGGGGATCTCGTAGTGCTGGAATCGACGGTAACGGGCACGAACCTGGGGTTCTTCCTCCTGCCGGGTGGCGGGGTGGCGGACTCCACCGGCAAGGGGATCAGCGTCCGATATTGCTGGGTCTTCACCGTCGAATCCGCCGCGATCGTCGCCCAGCGGGTCTACTACGACCAACTGGAGATGTACGCCCAACTCGGCGCGCGTCTCGTCCTCGACGATCCGCCCCCGTACGACGCCGTGTGACGACCCCGTGCATGATCCCCGACCGACTTCCCCGCCCCCGGCGAACCCCATGATCCACAGACCTCGTCCTTTGCGTGACTTATGTTCCGACTGTGGTGTTACCGGATGAAAGTGACGATGGGGCCGGGGGTGCCGCAGTAACATCGGCCGATGCGATTCAGGCAGGGCGCGGTCATCCTCGTCACACTTCTCCTGGTGATCGGCGTGTGGGGCTGGGTGGCACTGAAGCCGGGCTCGTCCGCCGCCACGCAGGCGGTCGCGGCCGGCGCCCCGAGCTCAGGCCCGAGCGCGACCCCGACCCGCAGGGCCTACCTGGATCCACGGCCGACCCTCACGCGGGTCAAGCCCCGTCAGCCGCCGCTGAAGGCGGGGAATCCCGGTGGACGGGCCGCCGTGCCGGCCGAGGCGAGGGCGGTCGACAGTTCCCATCCGACGCGGGTCATCGGGAACGGCACCCCGGCGAGCTGTACGTCGAAGGCCGTCGTCGCGGCGGTCGCCGCGGGTGGTGTGATCACCTTCTCCTGTGGACCCGATCCCGTGACCATCACGATGAGCGCCACGGCGAAGGTCCGCAACTCCAGCGCCCGGGTGGTTCTCGACGGGGGCGGCCTGGTGACGCTCAGTGGCGGAGGCGCGAGGCGGATCCTCTACATGAACACCTGCGACCAGGCGCAGCAGTGGACGACGTCGCACTGCGACGACCAGGAACAGCCGCAGCTCACCGTCCAGAACCTGACGCTGGCCGACGGCAACGCCACGGGGCAGACGGCCGACGGGGGAGGAGGCGGGGCCCTGTTCGTGCGCGGCGGCCGGGTCAAGGTGGTGAACTCCCGGTTCGTCCGCAACCGGTGCGACGCCACGGGACCCGACCTCGGCGGTGCCGCCATCCGGGTGCTGGACCAGTCGCACGATCTGCCGGTCTACATCGTGGGCAGCACCTTCGGCGGGGCCTCGGGCCAGGGCGGGGTCTGCTCCAACGGAGGCGCGCTGAGCAGCATCGGGGTGTCGTGGGTCGTGCTCAACAGCGTCATGACGTACAACAGGGCGATCGGCACCGGCGCCAATCCCGCGCGCGGTGGCACTCCCGGCGGCGGCAGCGGCGGAGCCGTCTACACCGACGGCAACCGTTTCACAGTGCGGATCGCGGGCTCGGTCGTGGAGAACAACCAGGCGAGGGAGGGAGGCGGAGCCGTCTTCTTCGTCAGCAACGACCGCACCGGAACGATGAGCATCGAGAGCTCGATCCTGCGTGACAATCCCAGTGCGGGGTTCGAGACCGCGGGCTTCCCCGGCATCTTCTTCCTGGGCGCCCGCAACCCGGCGGTGTCGTCCTCCACCCTCAAATGATTGGGCGGCTTCATCCCCATATAGGCGTGTATCGGAAAAGCGGCATTTGTCGTTCTGGAGGTACCGATCCCCATGTTTGACGGGACATTGATCTCCGGAACGTGATGACCGCGGCTGGTCACATCTAGCGTCGTCCTCGAACCGTCCATGACCTCGGGGGAGACAAATGCCGATCTGTACCGCCGTCCTCACCGCCGCGCTCCTGGCCGGACCCGCGGCCTCGCCCGCTGACCCGGTGCCTGCGGCGCACAAGAGCATCGCGAACAAGACCGTCAAACAGTTGCAGACGCCCGAAAGGAACTCCGGCAAGAAGGTGGCCCGCCATCCGGGGCACGAGCTTGCGGCCCCGCCTGCGCAGGTGGACGACGACCCGGTCCAGGAGTCGAGCGAGTCGTCCGACTCGGGCGACTCGGACTCCGGGAGTGACGAGGGGTCCTTCCAGAAGTCGGAGTCCTGGTCCAGCGATCCCCACGCCGGTGGGGACTCGCAGGTCAGGG
The DNA here is from genome assembly GCF_016863315.1 of Planotetraspora silvatica. GTDB lineage: Bacteria > Actinomycetota > Actinomycetes > Streptosporangiales > Streptosporangiaceae > Planotetraspora > Planotetraspora silvatica. The sequence goes on along the minus strand of NZ_BOOQ01000051.1, from coordinate 92,948 downwards.
AGACGAGGAAGGTGCGGAAGTCCGGGCACGGCCACCACAGGAAGAACGGCAAGAGGTCGTCGAGGGCCGCCGAGGGCCCCGAACCGAAGAACGCGGTGGACGCTCCGGTGGCGCCGGCCGCCGGACCCGCAAAGGCTCCGGTGATCAAGCCTGCCCTCGCTCCGGCCGCCAAGCCCGCGGTGGTCCCCGCGGTCAAGCATGCTCCGGAGGTGAAGCAGGCTCCGGTGGCGAAGAATGCCTCGGCGGTCAAGCATGCTCCGGAGCCGAGGCCGGCGAGCGCACCGGCCGTCGAGACGCCGAAGGCGGCCGAGGTGCCGCTCATGAAGAAGGAGACCACCGGGGCGTCGAAGGACACGAAGGAAACCGAGCCCGAGGCCGACTTCAAGGAGGCCAAGGAGGCCAAGGAGGCCAAGGAGGCCAAGGAGGCCAAGGAGGCCAAGGAGGTCCCTGCGGCCGACGCCGCCACGCTCGACATGCCGACGGCAGGCTCCAACCCGCGGGACGTCGTGATCAATCCCGCCGGGGCGCCCCTGCCCGTGAACCCGTACGTCCTGCCGGCCATGCCCGGCCTGCAGCGTGCGGTCGCCAGGTCGTTCGGGTACCACGGGCACCACGGGCACCAGGGCCGCAATGTCGGCCTGCGTCACCCGGGCCACAAGCGGGGCCACGGCGACGCGTGATCCTCGCCGCTGAGGGGGTGGGCCGGTACCCGGCTCACCCCCTTCGTGTGTCCCCGGACGCCGGCCAGCGGTCCAGGCGCGTGGTGGAGACGACCTGGGTGCGGTCGCCGGGGAGGGCGACCTCCGCGACCTCGACCACGCGCCCCGTGGTGTCGATCGAGGTCTTGTGCACCACCAGCAGCGGCGTTCCCGGCGTGAGGTCGAACAGGCGGGTCTCCGCGCGGCTGGGCCGCCGCACCGTGACCTCGTCGACGACGCGATCGATCTCCACGCCGATCGTGGACAACTGGTGGTGCGTCCCTCCCGGCCAGGGCTCGTTCTCTGCGGACAGGAGGGCCGGGTTGGCGGCGACGAGGTCGTACGGCAGCCAGGAGCGGATCAGGCTGAGCGGCGCCGCGTCCCCCCGGCGCCACGTCTTGTAGGTCCGGCGGAGCAGTCGCGTGCCCTCCGCGACGCCGAGGCGCGTCGCCAGGCCGGCCGTGGCGCGGGCGGTGTCGAACTCGATCTGGAACTCCAGATCCTCTCTGGTCAGGCCGGTGTCACGCTCGGTCGCGCCGCTGTCGCGCCGCTCGTGCTCGGGCAGGAGGGCACGATCCTTCTCCCACTGGTATCGGTCCGATACCCGCCGAAGTTGTTGATGAGATTCCCCCATAAATCACCTTTTCCCCACATATCTCCGCGCATGTACGGCCAGGCTGGATCGTGCGCTGTCGGCGAAGCCGGCCGGTCGGCCCTGCTGAACACCGCGATGGCGGGTAAAACCGACAAAGAGGCCAAAATCGGCTCGTCGGGGGGCGGAGTCATGGATGGATGGTCGTTCCATGGGCAGCCGACGGCGATCGGCTCCGGAGACATGACGCTGGTCGCCGGCGGCTCGTTCTCCGTGTCCACCCGGAACGGAGACATCGTCCCGGGCGGCGCGCAGGGCGTCTACTACGCCGACACCCGGCTGCTGTCCCGGTGGGAGCTGCGCATCGACGACGCCCCGGTCGAGGAGCTGCGAGTCCTGCCGTCCGAGCCGCACCACGCGACGTTCGTCGGCCGGGCCAGGCCGCGCCCGGGACAGACCGAGAGCACCCTCCTGGTCATCAGGGACCGCTATGTCGGCGGCGGCCTGTGCGAGGACATCGTCGTGCGGAACCTGTCCGAGGAGCCCGCGGGGTGCGTCGTCTCCCTCAACCTGCACTCCGACGTCTGCGACCTGTTCGAGGTCAAGACCGGCCGCGTCCGCTTTCCCGCCGACGTCGAGACCACGCTCGGAGGACGGGGCCTGCGCATCCTCTCGGTGAGCAAGGGGAGAGGCGTCCACGTTCAGGCCGTCGACGGTGACATCCCGGTCATCGCCGCCCCCGGAATGCTGATCTTCCGCGTGGTCGTGCCCGCCAGGGGCGAGACCCGCCTCACCGTGCAGGTGAGCCCGATCATCGACGGAGTGGAGTCCGAGCCCTGGTTCTCGGCCACGTGCATTCCGGAGCAGGGGGAGGCGGCGCGGCTCCTGTCGGAGTACGAGGTGCACATCCCCGTCGTGCGTGCCTCGAACGCGGCCCTCGCCGACATCCTCGACCGATCGAGGATCGACCTGGGCTCGCTCCGGTTGTTCGAGGTGGAACGCCCGGACGAGCCGCCGAGCATCGCCGCGGGCGCGCCCTGGTTCATGACCCTGTTCGGGCGCGACTCGCTGCTCACGTCGTGGCTCGCCCTGCCGCTCGACCCCAACCTCGCGCTCGGCACGCTGTACCGCCTGGCCCGGCTCCAGGGCGTGAAGACCGACCCGCTCACCGAGGAGGAGCCCGGGAAGATCATGCACGAGTTGCGGTACGGCGTGCGCACCGCGGCGGAATCGGGGGCACAGGCCTACTACGGCTCCGTGGACGCCACCCCGCTGTTCGTCGTCCTGCTCGGGGAACTGCGCCGCTGGGGCCTGCATCACGAGGCCGTGGAGGGGTTGATCCCGCACGCCGACGCGGCGCTCGGCTGGATCGAGCGGCACGGCATGCGCGACGGCTTCCTGTGGTACCAGCGCAAGACCGACCAGGGCCTGGTCAACCAGGGCTGGAAGGACTCCTTCGACGGGATCAACTTCGCCGACGGGTCGCTCGCCCGGGCGCCCATCGCCCTGGCCGAGGTGCAGGGATACGCCTACGCCGCCTACGTCGCCCGCCATCACTTCGCCAGGGAGTCCGGCGACGACGAGACCGCGAACCGGTGCATGGCCAGGGCCGTCGAGTTGCGTGAGGCCTTCAACCAGAGGTTCTGGCTGCCCGGCAAGGGCTACTTCGCCACGGGACTCGACCGGGACGGCCGGCTCATCGACGGCCTCGGCTCCAACATGGGGCACTGCCTCTGGTCCGGCATCGTGGAGGAGGACAAGGCCGTCTCCGTGGCCGCCCACCTGCTGTCGCCCCGCATGTTCACCGGGTTCGGCATCAGGACGCTCGCCTCCGACATGGGCGCCTACAACCCGATGAGCTACCACAACGGCTCGGTGTGGCCCCACGACAACGCCCTCATGGTGGCCGGTCTCATGCGGTACGGCTTCGTCGAGGAGGCCCAGCGGGTGGCCACCGGCCTGCTCGACGCGGCCGGATCGTTCGGCGGACGGCTGCCGGAGCTGTTCTGCGGGTTCGACCGGGCGGAGTTCCCCGTGCCCGTGCCGTACCCGACCTCGTGTTCGCCGCAGGCGTGGGCCTCGGCCACGCCGGTCCAGCTCGTGCGGGCCCTGCTGCGCCTGGATCCACGCGCGCCGCACGGCAGACTCTGGCTCTCCCCCGTCCTGCCCGAGGGCTTCGGGTGGTTGCGGATCTCCGGCATCTGGTTCGCGGGCGGCCGGATCACCGTGGAGGCGGCCGAGGGTAACACCACGCCCATCGTGACCGGACTGCCGGAGGGGACGGAGCTGGTCGTGGGACCCCGTCCGCCCCTCGCGGCGTTCGTCGCCCCGGCGCGCCCGGGCGCCTGACCGGCGTCGCGGCCTCCCCGGCCGCGCTGCCCGCGCCGGGTCACGGACGCCTCCAGCGGGATCGACGGCTTGTTCAACCGTGTCCCAAGGATCCGGTGCGGGCCTTTCCGTAGGAAAGTGCGGGGATAGATGCTGATTGTGTCGTTTTGCGAACTTCGCGGAGCGGGTATGGCATTTTGCCTGATCGTGGAAGCGATATGGAGCCGTCCGGTCACCGTCTGATGCGAGGAGGGGTGGATGACCGACGTCGAGGTGAGCATCACGATTCCGGCCGGGGGTGTCGTCCTGGAGGCGGACGTCGTCGTTCCCCGCTCCGCTCATGCCGTGGTGCTGTTCGCCCACGGTAGCGGCAGCAGCAGGCGCAGCCCCCGCAACCGCCATGTGGCACGGGAACTGCAACGGGCGGGGCTCGCCACGGTCCTCGCCGACCTGCTCACCCCCGAAGAGGACCGGATCGACGCCGCGACCGGCCGCATGAGGTTCGACATCGGCCTGCTCTCCGAACGCGTCTCGGCGCTGGTCGAGCGGCTTCCGGAGGACGAACTGATCGGTGGCCTCGGTCTCGGCCTCTTCGGAGCGAGCACCGGCGCGGCGGCCGCCCTCGTGGCCGCCGCCGCGCACCCGGACACCGTCAAGGCGGTGGTCTCCCGGGGCGGGCGGCCCGACCTCGCCGGCGACGCCCTCCGCCTGGTCCGCCAACCGGTCCTGCTGATCGTGGGGGAGCGGGACCCGATCGTCATCGAGCTCAACCGCGAGGCGATGGACGAGATCGTGGGCGAGACCCGCCTGGAGATCGTGCCGCGCGCCTCTCATCTGTTCGAGGAGCAGGGAGCGCTGGAGGCCGTGGCCGAGACGGCCCGCGACTGGTTCCTGCGGCACCTGGCGGGCGCGACGGCGGGCTGAGCCGCCGAGGGCCGCTGGACCCGTTCCTCCCGGGCACGACTACGATCGGGCGCCATGGAACAGCGGTTAATGAGCAGGTTCGGCCGGCAGGTGGGCGTCGTCGGCTTGGGGGCATGGCAGCTCGGAGCCGACTGGGGCGACGTCAGCGAGGCTGACGCCCTCGAGACGCTGAACGCCGCGGTCGACGCGGGGGTGAACTTCGTCGACACGGCCGACGTCTACGGCGACGGGCGCAGCGAGACCATCGTCAGCCGCCTGATCAAGGAACGGCCCGGCCTCACCGTGGCCACGAAGATGGGCCGCCGGGTGCCCCAGACGCCCGAGGCGTACACGCTGGAGAACTTCCGCGCCTGGAACGACCGGTCGCGCGCCAACCTGGGCGTGGACCGGATCGACCTGGTCCAGCTGCACTGCCCGCCCACCCCCGTCTACTCCGACGACCGGGTGTTCGACGCGCTCGACACCCTGGTGGCGGAGGGCCGGATCGGGGCGTACGGCGTCAGCGTCGAGACCGTCGGCGAGGCGCTCACCGCAATCGAGCGGCCCGGCGTGGCCAGCGTCCAGATCATCCTCAACGCCTTCCGGTTCAAGCCGGTGGACGAGGTCCTGCCCGCGGCCGAGAAGGCGGGTGTCGGGATCATCGCCCGCGTTCCGCTGGCCAGCGGCCTGCTGTCCGGCAAGTACGGCCCGGGCACCGTCTTCGCCGAGGACGACCACCGGAACTACAACCGGCAGGGCGAGGCGTTCGACGTCGGGGAGACCTTCTCCGGCGTCGAGTACGGCGTCGGCCTCCAGGCCGTGGACAGGCTCAGGGAACTGGTGCCGGACGGCGCCACCCTCGCCCAGTTCGCGCTGCGGTGGATCCTCGACCAGCCCGGTGTGAGCGTCGTCATCCCCGGCGCCCGCAACCCCGCCCAGGCCAGGGCGAACGCGGCGGCCGCGAGCCTGCCGCCCCTCTCCGCGGACGTGCACGCGGCCGTCAGGGAGGTCTACGACACCTTGATCCGGCCCCAGGTGCACCACCGCTGGTAGAAGCCTCCCGCTGGTAGAGACCGCCCGACGGGCGCCGCTCCGCGCGATTCGAACGCGCGGGCAGGCGCCCGTCCGCGTCACCGGGGCCTCTCCGACGGTCGCGGATGCATCTGATCGCGGGGGCCCGTCCGAATGACCTTGTGTGGCGGGCGCACAGCGGAAGACGACGGGGCGAGTGCGCCCCGAAGGACGAGGGCGTCGCGATGGATGAGGGCACGCCGGGGGCCGGCCGTACGCCGATCTCCGGTGACGAACCGGGATACGGGATCGGAGCCGTCGCCCGGAGGCTGGGCGTGCCCGCGCCCACGCTCCGCACCTGGAACCTGCGGTACGGCATCGGCCCCAGTCGCAGGAGCCCCGGCGGTCACCGGCGTTACGACGCGGGAGACCTGCGGTGCCTCGAGGAGATGAACCGGCTCATCCACGCGGGAGTCGCGCCGGCCGACGCCGCCAGGCAGGCGCTGAAGGTGCGGCGTCCCGGCGGCGGGTCACCGGAGGCGGACTGCGACGAGCAGGTGCCCGGACCTCCCGCGCGGGAGGGAGAGATCCTCTCTCCGGCCATGCTCGCCCGAGCGGCGATCGCCCTGGACGCGAGGACGGTCGGCGACGCGGTGGAAGCGGCTCTGGACCGGCACGGCGTCGTGCCGACGTGGGAGCGGCTGGTGTTGCCCACCTTCGAGGTGATCACCCGGAGGCAGGACGAGACGGGCCTCGGCATCGAGATCGAGCACATGTTCTCCGACCGCCTGCTGTACGCGCTCAACTCGGTCGCCGGACGGCTGTCGCAGCCGATTCATCCACGGCCGGTCCTGGTGGCCTGCGCCGAGGAGGAGCAGCACAGCCTGCCGGCCCACGCGCTGGCGGCCGCTCTCGCCGAGCGCCGGGTGGAGACGCGGGTGCTCGGGGCGCGAACGCCCTACTCCGCGCTCGCCGAAGCGATGCGCAGGATCGGCCCGGCCGTGGTGTTCGTCTGGTCGCAGCAGGCGGAGACGGGTGATCCCGCCCCGCTGGGCAGGCTGCCGAGGCTCCGCCCCGCCAGCAGGATCCTCGTGGGCGGCCCGGGCTGGCGGGAGGGCCTCCCGCCGGCAGTGGCCCGGGTCACCTCGATGCCCGCCGCGATTTCGGCGGTCATGTCCGCCCTGAGATGAGCCTTTGTGAAACCTCGTCGCTGACGAGGTTGCGTCCCTTACGCACGAGCGGCTATGAATAGGTTTTGAAGAAGTTTCTCGGGCAGGGGACAACTCATGGACGACAGTCTCGAGTCCCGCCTCGCCGCCGGGGACGCCGGAGCGGTGGGGGAGTGCTACCGCGCGCACGCCCCGGCGGTCCGCTCGTTCCTGCGGCGGCTGGTCCCGCACGAGGACGTCGACGATGTGCTCCAGGTCGTGTTCACCGAGGTGTGGCGGTCACGGCACCGCTTCGACCCCACGAGGAGCCTGCCCGCCTGGCTCTTCGGGATCGCCCGCAAACGGGCGGTGGACCATTTGCGGGCCCGCAGGCCGCAGACGTTGCCGCTGGACGCCGTGGCGGACCCGGCGGGAGCGGACGGGCGCGTGGCGGGGGAGGAACTGGCCGACCGCGACCGGATCCGCAGGGCGCTGGACGAGCTCCCGGCGGTCCAGCGCCAGGCCATCGAGCTCGCCTATTACGGCGATCTGACCCAGCGGGAGATCGCCGACAGGCTGCGGGTGCCGCTCGGCACGGTCAAGGCCCGCACGGCACGCGGGCTCCACCGGCTCGCCGCGCTGCTCCCGCGCGTGGCCGCGTGACCGGACCCGCCCGCGGCGGTCCGGTCCGGAGACAGGGGGTGTGATCATGGGCGACGTCAGGCCGCGGCTCGCGGTCTCCAGTTGCCTGCTGGGCGAGCCGGTCCGGTTCAACGGGGGCCACAGCCGCGACAGGTTCGTCACCGGCCCCCTGTCCGAACACGTGGATCGGGTGCCCGTCTGCCCGGAGATGGAGATCGGCCTCGGCGCCCCGCGCGAGACGCTCCGCCTCGAACGCTCCGCACGCGGACCACGCTTGATGACCCGCTCGTCCCGGACCGACCTCACCGACCGCATGACGGCCCACGCGGAGTCCCGCGCGGCGGGTCTCGACGTGGACGGCTACGTCTTCAAGGCCAAGAGCCCCAGTTGCGGGCTCCACGGCATCCCGATCCACGCGGGCGGAGCCGGCACTCCGGGCGCGGGGGGCGCGAGAGTGGACGCCGACCGGCGCGACCGCGGCCTGTTCGCGGGCATCGTGGTCGGCGTCCACCCGTTGCTCGCGGTCGAGGACGAGGGCCGGCTGCACGACGCCGTGCTCCGCGAGGCGTTCGTCGAGCGGATCTTCGCGGTCGCGCGGCTCCGTGAGTTCCTGGCCGGCGACTGGCGGGCGCGCGACCTGGTGGCCTTCCACGCCGCCCACAAGATGCAACTCCTCGCGCACGCCCCCGCCGTCTACCGCGAGCTCGGCCGGCTGGTCGCCGAGGCGGGCTCACGCCCGCGCGACGACCTGGCGGCCGCATATGGCCACGCGTTCCGCACGGCCATGGCCGTACGCGCGTCCGTCGGCCGTAACGCCAACGTCCTGGAGCACTGTCTCGGGATGGTCGGCGACCGTCTCGGGCGGGTCCGCCGGGCCGACGTGCTCGACGTGATCGGCGCCTACCGGGCCCGGCAGGTCGCTCTGAACGTGCCCGTGACCCTGCTCCGCCACCACGCGAGGGGCGAAGGGGTCACGTACGTCTCCGGCCAGACCTACTTCCGGCCCTACCCGGACGATCTCGGGCTGCGCAACCACATCGCCGCCTGACCCCGGGCCGCCGAGGTCAGGCGGACTGCGCGGCGTCTCCGGAACGGCCCGCGCCGGACGGCGCGCGGCCGGCCTGTCCACCGTGGCCCGGTTCCGCCGCGGACTCCGCGGGCCTGCCGGATTCCCCGCTCTCCTCGGGTTTCCCGCTGTGCCCGCTCTCCTCGGGTTCCCCGCCCTCCTCGACCGACTCGAGGCCGGCGAGGATCGTGGCCAGGATGTCGTGGAACTGCCGTATCTGGTCCCGTGAGAGCGGGTCGAACACGCGGCGCCGCACCTCGTCGACGTGGCCGGGGGCGGCCTTCTCGAGTGCGGCGAAGCCCTCGGCGGTCAGCCTCGCCACGGTGGTGCGCCGATCCTCGTCGTGCTTGATCCGCCGCACCCAGCCCTTCTCCTCCAGGCGTGCCATGGCATGCGAGAGCCTGCTGGCGGAGAACTGGGTCACCGAGGCGAGCTGCGTCATGGTCATCGTGCGGTCGGGCGACTCCGAGAGGCAGACGAGCATGATGTAGTACGCGTGAGGGATGCCCGAGTCCTGCTGCAGTTGCCGTTCGAGGGCTTCCCAGAGCAGGTGGTTGGTCCAGATGTAGGCGCGCCACGCCCCCTGTTCGTCCTCGTCGAGCCAACGCGTCTCCGGCATGCGCTCAAGCGTACCGACGAGGTTGAGATTTCAACCGTCTTCCGGTGATCCGATCCCTCCGCTTCCGCCGGCCGGTCCGGTCGCCTCCGCCGCTCGATCCCTCCGCCTCCCGCGGCCCGTTGCTGCGCCGTCCGGTCCGGCCGCGTAAGACGGGATGGCGGCCGCGCGGTTTGAAACCGTCACGCGAGGAACTGTCGAAGCATGGACGCACTCGCGAAAGTCGACGCCTACTGGCGAGCCGCCAACTACCTGTCCGTCGGTCAGATCTACCTCATGGACAACCCGCTGCTCGCCGAGCCGCTCCGGCCCGAGCACGTCAAGCCCAGGCTCCTCGGCCACTGGGGGACCACCCCAGGCCTGAACTTCTGCTTCGCGCACCTCAACCGGGTCATCCGGGAGCGCGACCAGAACATGATCTACATCTGCGGGCCGGGCCACGGCGGCCCTGCCGCGGTCGCGCACGCCTGGCTGGAGGGCTCCTACAGCGAGCGGTACCCCGACGTCTCCCGGGACGCGCAGGGCATGCGACGGCTGTTCCGGCAGTTCTCCTTCCCCGGCGGCATCCCCAGTCACGTCGCCCCCGAGACGCCCGGGTCGATCCACGAGGGCGGCGAGCTGGGCTACTCGCTCGCCCACGCGTACGGCGCCGCCTTCGACAACCCCGATCTCGTCGTCGCGTGCGTCATCGGCGACGGGGAGGCCGAGACCGGCCCCTTGGCCGCCAGCTGGCACTCCAACAAGTTCCTCGACCGGGGCAGGGACGGCGTCGTCCTGCCGATCCTGCACCTCAACGGATACAAGATCGCCAACCCGGCCGTGCTCGCCAGGATCCCCGAGGACGACCTGGTCAAGCTCATGGAGGGCTACGGCTACCGCCCCCACATCGTGTCGGGGGACGACCCGGGGGCCGTTCACGAGGAGATGGCGGAGACGCTGGAGTCGGTCTTCGACGAACTCGCCGACGGCGGACGGCTCCCCATGATCGTCCTCCGTACGCCGAAGGGCTGGACCGGCCCTCGCGAGGTCGACGGGCTGCCCGTCGAGGGCACCTGGCGGGCCCACCAGGTGCCGCTGCAGGGGGTCAGGGAGCGGCCGGAGCACCTCGCGATGCTGGAGGAGTGGATGCGCTCCTACCGGCCGCAGGAGCTTTTCGACGCCGCCGGCGGCCCGGTCGAGGAGATCCTCCGTACGGTGCCGGACGGCCCGCGCAGGATGAGCGCCAACCCGCACGCCAACGGCGGGGAACTGCTGCGCCCGCTGGTGCTGCCCGATTTCCGCGACTACGCGGTCGAGGTGAAGTCGCACGCGTCCTCGCCCACCGAGCCGACCCGGGTGCTCGGCGGCTTCCTGCGGGACGTGTTCGCCGCGAACCCCGGGAACTTCCGGCTGATGGGCCCGGACGAGACGGCGTCCAACCGGCTGTCGGCGGTGTTCGAGGCCACTCCCAAGGCGTGGGACGCCGAGATCCTCCCCACCGACGAGCACCTGGCTCCCGACGGCCGGGTGATGGAGGTGCTGAGCGAGCACCTGTGCCAGGGGTGGCTGGAGGGATACCTGCTGACCGGCCGGCACGGCCTGTTCAACTGCTACGAGGCGTTCATCCACATCGTCGACGCGATGTTCAACCAGCACGCCAAATGGCTGGAGTCGACCCGGAGGATCGGGTGGCGGCGCCCGGTGGCCTCGCTGAACTACCTGCTGTCCTCGCACGTCTGGCGGCAGGACCACAACGGCTTCAGCCACCAGGACCCCGGATTCCTCGACGTCGTGATGAACAAGAAGTCGTCCGTCGTCCGGGTCTACCTGCCGCCGGACGCCAACACCCTGCTGTCGGTCGCCGACCACTGCCTGCGCTCACGGGACTACGTCAACGTGGTCGTGGCCGGGAAGCACCCCGTGCTCGATCTCATGAGCATGGACGAGGCCGTCGGCCACTGCACCCGCGGCGTGGGCGTCCTCGACTGGGCGAGCAACGACGACGGGGTCGAGCCCGACGTCGTGCTGGCCTGCGCCGGCGACGTGCCGACCCTGGAGACTCTCGCCGCCGCGGCGCTGCTCCGCGCCCACCTGCCCGAGCTCAGGATCCGGGTCGTCAACGTGGTCGACCTCATGCGCCTGCAGCCGCCGTCCGAGCATCCGCACGGCATGAGCGACGCCGAGTTCGACACGGTCTTCACCGCGGACAAGCCCGTCATCTTCAACTTCCACGGCTATCCGTGGCTGATCCACCGGCTCACCTACCGGCGCAACGGCCACGACAACCTCCACGTCCGGGGGTACCGGGAGGAGGGCACCACCACGACGCCGTTCGACATGGCGATGATGAACGACATCGACCGCTACCACCTGGTGATGGACGTCATCGACCGGGTGCCCGCGCTCGGCGGCAGGCAGGCGCACCTGCGCCAGCACATGGCGGACACCCGCCTCCACTGCAAGCTCCACACGCGGGAGCACGGTGAGGACCCCGTCGAGATCCGCGAATGGGTGTGGCCCTACTGACCGCGCGTTCCCGGGCGTCGTTCCCGGGCGTCGTTTCCGGGAAAGGACTCGCAGCCCGATCATCGCGTCATTAGGGTCATACGGTGATCGAGGGCATCGATGTGTCCGATTGGCTGCCGTCCGTGGAGTGGGACGGCGCCCTGTTCGGCTTCGCCAGGGCCACCGAGGGCGATCGGGGCACCGACGCGGCGTACGCGGGCCATCGAGCCGCCATGAACGCGGCGGGCGTGCTGGCGGGGGCGTACCACGTGGCCAGGCCGGGGGGCGATCCGCTCGCCCAGGCCACGCACTTCCTCAGCCACTCGGACGCCGGCCTGCTCGCCGTCGATCTCCGCGTCTCCGACGGGCTCGCGCCCGCCGAGGTGGCCGCCTTCGCCCGGCGGTGGTGCGACGAGGTGCGTCGCCTCGCGGGAGTGCGGCCCATCGTCCGGACGATGCGCCACTTCGCCGCCGAAGGGAACTGTGCGGGCCTGGAAGACCTCCCGCTGTGGATCACCGCCCCCGACCGGCCCAGGGGGCAGCCGGCCGTCCCCCCGCCCTGGACGTCCTGGACGCTGCACCAATACGCCAACAGCCCGGTGAACCGCGACACCTTCGCCGGATCACTGGAGGAACTCTCGACCCTCGCCACGCGGGAGTAACCAAGCGAAATAGGGGTGGTGGCACCGGTAGCATCGGATGCGGAAGGCATCCGCCCGGGCCGTCGAGGCATGGTCCGGCTCGCGGGGCCTCCGTCACATCAGTCCCGCAGCATCCGTACGCAAGGAGCCACCGTGTCTGCCGTCCTCGAAATACGCATCACCCTCGCCGGAGCCGAGCGTGTGGTCGCGGCGGGGACGACGGCGGGGGAGGCCCTGGGCGCCGACGGCAGAACGGTCATCGCGGCGAGGATCAACGGCGACCTGCGCGACCTGGCCGCCGAGGTGTCCGAAGGCGACGTCGTCGAGCCGGTCGCGATCGACAGTGCCGACGGCCGGGCGATCCTGCGCCACTCGACCGCGCACGTCATGGCCCAGGCCGTCCAGGAGATCTTCCCGGAGGCCCGGCTCGGCATCGGCCCGCCCGTGGAGAACGGCTTCTACTACGACTTCGACGTCAAGGACCCGTTCACCCCCGACGACCTCAAGCGCATCGAGAAGCGCATGCGCGAGATCGTCAAGCAGGGGCAGACCTTCAGCCGGCGGCCGGTCTCCGACGACGACGCACGCCAGGAACTCGCGGCCGAGCCGTACAAGCTGGAGCTCATCGGGCTCAAGGGCGGCGCGGCCGGCTCCGACGACGGCGCGGACGTCGAGGTGGGCGGCGCGGAGCTGACCATCTACGACAACCTCGACCCCAAGGCGGGCGAGTTGTGCTGGAAGGACCTGTGCCGCGGGCCGCACCTGCCGACCACCCGGGTCATCCCGGCGTTCAAGCTGATGCGGTCCGGCGGCGCCTACTGGCGGGGCAGCGAGAAGAACCCGCAGCTTCAGCGCATCTACGGCACCGCGTGGGAGTCCCGGGACAAGCAGGACGAATACCTCCGCCTGCTGGAGGAGGCCGAGAAGCGCGACCATCGCAAGCTGGGCGCCGAGCTGGACCTGTTCTCCTTCCCCGACGAGCTCGGTTCGGGGCTGCCGGTGTTCCACCCCAAGGGGGGTGTGATCCGCCGCGTCATGGAGGATTACTCGCGCCGCAGGCACGAGGAGGCGGGCTACTCCTTCGTGAACACGCCGCACATCACCAAGGAGCACCTCTACAAGGTCTCCGGCCACCTCGACTGGTACGCCGACGGCATGTTCCCGCCCATGGAGCTCGAGGGCGCGCGGTACTACCTGAAGCCGATGAACTGCCCCATGCACAACCTGATCTTCAGGGCGCGCGGGCGGTCCTACCGCGAGCTGCCGCTGCGGTTGTTCGAGTTCGGCACCGTGTACCGGTACGAGAAGTCAGGCGTGATCCACGGGCTGACCCGGGTCCGCGGCCTCACCCAGGACGACGCGCACATCTACTGCACCCGTGAGCAGATGCGCGACGAGCTGAAGTCGCTGCTGCGGTTCGTGCTCGACCTGCTCCGCGACTACGGCCTCGAAGACTTCTACCTGGAGCTGTCCACCAAGGACCCGGTGAAGTACGTCGGCTCCGACGACGCGTGGGAGGAGGCCACCGAGACCCTGCGCGAGGTGGCCGAGTCGGAGAACCTCGATCTGGTGCTCGACCCGGGTGGCGCGGCCTTCTACGGCCCCAAGATCTCCGTGCAGGTGCGGGACGCCATCGGCCGGTCATGGCAGATGTCGACCATCCAGCTCGACTTCAACCTGCCGGAGCTCTTCGAGCTGGAATACCAGTCGGGTGACGGATCGCGGCAGCAGCCGGTGATGATCCACCGGGCGCTGTTCGGGTCGATCGAGCGGTTCTTCGGCGTGCTGGTCGAGCACTACGCGGGCGCCTTCCCGCCCTGGCTCGCCCCGGTGCAGGTCGTCGGCATCCCGATCGCCGACGCCCACGCCCCTTACCTGCTGGACGTCGCCAAGCGGCTGCGGGAGCACGGCATCAGGGTCGAGGTCGACGTGGCCGACGACCGGATGCAGAAGAAGATCCGCAACGCGCAGAAGGCCAAGGTGCCGTTCATGTTGCTCGCGGGCGACGAGGACGTCGCGGCCGGCGCGGTGTCGTTCCGGTACCGGAACGGTGAGCAGAAGAACGGGGTGCCGATCGACGAGGCGATCGCCGAGATCGTCGACGCCGTCGAGCGGCGCGTCCAGGTCTGACGAAAACGGCTACGGCCTGTGCCCCACTTGGTGGGACGCAGGCCGTAGCCGTTTCAAGACCCGCGGAGGGCCGTCCTAGAAGCTTCCGTCCTCGGGCTCGGCGGGCTTGTCGCTACCCTCGCCGGGCAGACGCACGTCGTCCACGGTGACGTTGACCTCGGTGACCCGCATGCCGAGCATGTGGCTGACCGACCGAGCCACGTTGGCCCGCACGTCGGTGGCCACCTCCATCACGATGTAGCCGTACTCGATCACGATGGTGATGTCGACGGTCACCTGCTGGTTGATGATCTGGGCTCGGACGCCCTGGTTGGCGCGCTTGGCGCCGAGCCCGATGCGGTCACGGACGCTCTCGAACGCGCGCTCGAGGTCGCCGCCGAGGTCCGCCACACCGGCGATCTCCAAAGCGGCGAGGGCCGCGACCTTCTCGACGACCTCGTCCGCCACCTTGATCCTGCCCTGGACGGCCACAGAGAAGCCGTCGGAGACCACGGAGACGCTCCCCGGCTCCGGCAGGGTGAACCCACCCTGGCTGGGGGCCTCGGCGGGCGTGGCCTCCGCCGCCTCCCCGCCCTCGTGGTCGAACTCGTCATGCTGATCGTCAGCGTGATCCTGGCCCTGCTCGACTGCGACGTCGGTCATTGTCCAACTCCTCGGCGATTACGGCCCCGCGTGCTCCGCGCAGCAGGAGAAGTCTGCCCGAAGATCGAATGGTTTGTCCCGAACAATGCCCAGCACGCGTAGGAGAGATCCGCGAGTCATATGCTGCTTCACATGCGGCAGGCACGGCGGAACGAGGGGAGAGGGCGGCTGTGAGTTCAGAGCCCATCGAGCAGGCCGGCGCGGGGACGCCGGACAACTTCCAACGCCTCTGGACCCCGCATCGCATGGCGTACATCAAGGGCGAGAACAAGCCGAGCGGGACGGGGGAGGACGACGGGTGCCCGTTCTGTGAGATCCCCAAGATGCCTGACGAGGACGGCCTGATCGTCGCCCGGGGCTCCACCGTCTACGCCGTCCTGAACCTGTACCCGTACAACTCCGGCCACCTGATGGTCGTGCCGTACCGGCACGTGGCCGACTACGCGGACCTGGACGAGGCGGAGACCGCCGAACTGGCCGAGTTCACCAAGCGCTCCACGCTCGCCCTCAGGAAGGCCAGCGGCGCCCAGGGGTTCAACATCGGCATGAACCTCGGCGGCGTCGCGGGCGCCGGCATCGCCGCCCACCTGCACCAGCACGTGGTTCCCCGGTGGGGCGGCGACACCAACTTCATGCCCGTCGTCGGGCACACCAAGGTCCTGCCGCAGCTTCTGCGGGACACCCGCACGCTGCTCGCGGACGCCTGGCCCGCATCCTAGGCGGGCTGCTCCGCGGGGCTGCTGTTGCTCCGCAGGGCTAGGCGGGTTGCTCCGCGGGGCTGGGCTCGAGCGACGGGACGGTGCCCGGCACCTGCTCGCCGAGTTCCAGTGCGCGGATGCCCGCGCTGAGCACGAGCGGGACGGCGAGGGCGAGGGCCATCGACAGGACGGCGGCCCCCGAGTCGTTGACCAGCATGCCCACCACGCCGCTGACGAGCGCACCGAGCAGGCCCGCCTTGAGCGTCGGCGCCCGTTCGAACGCGAGCGGCAACACGCCCGCGCTCGCCTTGCCGGGGCGGAGCAGCGCGAAGACGAGGAACGCGAACGCGGCGATCACCACGGGCATCAGGTTCGGGCTGATCAGCGTGTGCAACATCGCGCCGAGCTTGCGTGAGATCACGGGAAGGAAGGTGCCGTCGAAGACCTGCCCGACGAACCGCCCCAGGTGTGTCTGGTCGGCGGCCGGGCGGAGGTAGTCGAGGTAGGCGATGCCCATGACGAGCACCCCGCCCGCCACGCAGAAGGCGCCGAGCTTGATGATCGACACCCGCTTGCCCGCCACGATCAGCGCCGCCACGGCGATGCCCGGAACGAAGGCGATGACGCCGCCGAAGTCGCTGCCGACGCCCGGCCAGCCGTCCAGCAACATCGCGAAGCCGCCCAGACCGGCCACCAGGCTCACGGCGACCGTCTTGCGGCCGGAGCGGACCAGCCTGTCGGCGATCGCCGTCGTGACGAGCAGAACGGCCGTCGCGAGAAGGGCGAACGGGATGTTGCCGAGGCCGTAGTAGCGGGCGCCGACCACTCCCGTGTAGCCCATCATGCTGTTGAGCTGGAGCGGCGTCCCCGTCAGCAGGTCGCCGAGCAGCACGACCGCCGTCACGCCCGCGACCACGGTCGGCGGTCCGAGCAGGCTGCGGCGCCATGGTCCGAGGAGGGCGACCGCGCTCAGCAGCACGGCCGTCACCAGGATCGCGCTGAAGAGAGTGACCGTCGGCAGCGGCGAACGGGCCCAGGGGAGGAGGTTGACGAGGTAGGTCGAGGCGGGGATCGAGGCGAGGGTGATGGCCGCGAGCCGGACGCCGCGCAGGCCGCTGCGGCGGCGCATCAGCAGGAACGCCGTGATGTAGAAGGCCACCTGCAGCACGGCCACAGTGGTGAAGAACACCCCGGTCCAGTCGCGGACCGTCTGCCCGGCCACGTCGGCCACCTTCAGGGAGTCGACCTGCTCGCCGACGTTCCGTCCGGTCGCGTGGCTCTCCATCGTCGTCCCCACCACGGTCGCCGGAGGCGTGACGGCCAGGCCGGCGAGGATCGTGGACGTGAAGTCGGGAAGGATCACCATGTCGTCCCGATGGGTCGACCGGCTGCCGAGCGTGAGTCGCTCCGCGGGGCCGGCCGTACCGGGCGTGTACTGCATGGCCGCCCGCAGGTGGGGGACCGTCCCGTGGTCGGAGAGCCCGGCGACGAGGATCGTGCTGGTCCCGAGATTGAGAAGCACCGGTCCCAGCGTCGCGTCCGCCGCCTTGACCGCCGCGCGGCGGGCCTCGGGGGTGAGCTTCTCGACGGTCGTGGTGACCTTGTCGTTCTCGATGTACGGCGTGATCAGGTCGCCGGCGTCGACCGCGACGACCTTGCAGCGGGTCCAGTCGGTCACCTGCGCCGGGGTGTCGGCGTACACGTCGACCTTGCCCTGCCGGTCGGCCAGGGCGAGCGCGGCCCCGGGGCCGACCGCCATCGTGCACTGCCGCGCGTCGTGGACGGCCTGGCCGAGCGTGCCCGCGTACTGCTGGTCGCGGACGTCCCAGAGCCAGTTGAACTCCGGCACGACGGCGCTCTCGCCCTGCTTCTCCGGGGTGGGCGGCAGGCCGCATTTGGCCCCCACCGCCGACCTGACTCCGGCCGAGACCGTGAGCCAGCCGTCATAGGGGCAGGTGATGTTGCCGACGGTCCGTACGGACAGGGAGCCGAGGGCGCTCGACCCGGCCAGCTTCCACAGGTTCGGGGTGTCGGTCTGGTTGATGTCGCTCCACATCAGACCGGGCACCCCGATGAGGACCACCTGTCGGCCTTGAGCGGCGTCGGTGGTCGCCTGTGGGGCCTGGACTTGGGCCATGGCCGCGCCTGCGGGGGCGAGCACGCAGAACAGCGCCCCCACCACTAGCGCGATCAGCCGACGCCTCACGGTTGACCTCCTGGATCATGCACTGGATCATGCGCAAGTTCGCGCCCACGCTATCGGACCAGCCCACCCCTTGTGCGTGATCATGCTCAAGTTCGGCGGAAGGCCTTCCGACCTGCGCCGACACCGTTCGTGATCATGCACAGGTTCGGGTGGAGGCGCCGCGACCTGCGCGAACTCCAAGCGTGATCATGCACAGATTCGTGAAGTTCCCCTGCGATCTGCGAAGACTTCGACCGTGATCATGCACGGGTTCGTGAATTGCCGATGCACCAGCGGGAAGCCCGGTCGTGATCATGCACGAGTTCGCCTGGAGGATCGATGAGCAGGAGGAAGGTTGTTCGTGATCATGCGCGGCCGGACTCGGCTGTCTCAGGCCATCCGGTCGGGCGCCCGTTCGCGATCCGGCGATTGCTTGATCACGGAGCGCATCGGGCCAGGTCCAGGACCATTTCGTCGAAGGCGTGCATGATCGCAACCGGGGTTCCCGCTGGTCGCGGCGCCTCCACCCGAACCTGTGCACGATCACGAACGGTGTTGGGGCAGGTCGGGCGGCTACTTTACGAACTTGTGCATGATCACGCTTTGGGTTCGAGCAGGTCGGAAGGCCTCCGCCCGAACCCGTGCATGATCACGCCTGAGGGTGGGTCGAGCGGTGTCCCGAGGGGTGGGTCAGCGGATGGTCAGGCGGGTGGGGAGGCTTTCGTTGCCGAGACGGTCGAGGGCGGTCACGTAGTACGTGCCGGCGGCCTTGCCCGCGTAGGTGGGAGCGGACGTGGCCGGGACGACGGCGATGAGATTCCGGCCGTCGGCCGTGGCGCACGTGCCGGCACTGTCGACCAGGTAGATCCCGAAGGCGCGGGCGCCGGGCTGGGCGGTCCACGCGAGCGTCCGGCCGCCGTGCTTCAGCCCGCTCGGGGCGGCGGGAGCCTTGGTGCTCATCCCCTTGATCAGGGGGATGAGCGCGGGCCTGGTGTAGTACTCCTTCGCGAGCCGGTCCATGACCGAGAGCGGGTTCGTGCGGAGCTGGGAAGCGTTGAAGAACACGTCGCCCTTGACCTCGGGATACTTCTGGTTGACCGCCAGGTGCGAGGGCAGTTCGTCAGGCTTGGCCCAGGCCGGGATCGTCTTGGTGCCCACCTGATAGAGCGCCTGGCCGATGTAGAGGTCGACGCCGGTGCCCTTGACCGCGTTCGCCCACCAGGGGACCAGGACGTTGTAGTCGGCGATCGCGTATCCCCGCGGCCAGTAGATCTGGGGGATCAGGTAATCCACCGAACGCGCCTTGATCCACGCCTTCGCGTCCGCATAAATCGAGCTATAAGCGGACATGCCCTTTGTATTTGAGCCCGATGAAACTTCGGATTTGTTTCGCCAGATGCCGAAGGGGCTGACGCCGAACTTCA
Organism: Planotetraspora silvatica; assembly: GCF_016863315.1. Taxonomy (GTDB): domain Bacteria; phylum Actinomycetota; class Actinomycetes; order Streptosporangiales; family Streptosporangiaceae; genus Planotetraspora; species Planotetraspora silvatica. The sequence continues at coordinate 73,740 of NZ_BOOQ01000051.1, read as the reverse complement.
CGTACGGCTTCTCCGTGTGAACGGCCTTCGACACCTGGGCGATCAGCTTGTTGACGTTGTCGCGCCGCCAGTCGGCCAGCTTCATGCCCTTGCCGTACGTTTTGAAGGCGGCCGAGTCGGCGAACTGCGTCCCCTGCCCCGGATAGGGATAGAAGTAGTCGTCGAAGTGGATGCCGTCCACGTCGTAGCGCCGGGTCACGTCCTTAACGACCTTGGTGACCCAGTCGCGGACCTGGGGGAGCCCGGGGTTGTAGTAGAGCTTGCCCTCGTGCTTCACGACCCAATTGGGGTGAAGGCGGGCGGGGTGGTTCGCGGGCAGTTTCGACAGGTCCGTGGTGTCACCGGCGCGGTAGGGGTTGAACCATGCGTGGAACTCCATGCCGCGCTTGTGCGCCTCCTGGATGAGGAAGGGCAGCGGATCCCAGCCGGGGCTCTTGCCCGCCGTGCCGGTCAGGTACTGGGACCAGGGCTCGAGCGAGGAGCTGTATAGAGCGTCCGAGGCCGGCCGTACCTGCAGGAACACCGCGTTGAACCGGCGCTTGGCCGCGAGGTCGAGGAGCTTGACGTACTCGGCCCGCTGCTGGGCGGGAGTCAGGCCGGCGCGGGAGGGCCAGTCCAGGTTGTGCACCGTGGCGATCCAGATGCCGCGCAGTTGCCGCTTGGCGTAGCGGGCGCTGGTCGTGCACGACGCCGTGTTCGCGGGTTCGGCCATCGTCGCTCCAGATCCCGCCGCGGGGGAGCGGGGGGTCGCGGGGCGTGCCACGGCACGCGCCTCACCCGCTCGCGCCGACAGTTGCGTCCGCGCGGCGGCGGCCTGCTCGACCTGGTCGGCCCGGGCACCCGGTCCGTAGGCGTACGCGACGCCCATGGCGGCAGCCGCGGCCAGGATGCCGGCGAGCAGCGGCCGGCTCACCCGTCTCCGCTCAGTCACGTGATGACCTCCCCGATTCCCGATGCATACCGCCATCAGTCTGGCATCGGCAAATCGATGGTTTCCCCGAAGAAAAGAAAGTCATCTCATGTTGCTGATGTGATAAAGCGAGACGCACGTCATGGAGTTCCCCGGGCGCCGGCCGTACGAAACTCCGGCGCCCGGGAACACCTGATGACCGCTAGGCGGAGTCCGAGGCGAGCTTGTCCGCGAGGTGCGAGGGGAGCGGCTCGTACCGCAGGAAGGTGCGGTGGAACGTCCCCGTGCCGTGGGACATCGACCGCAGATCGATGGCGTACCGGGTGATCTCCAGTTCCGGCACCTCCGCCTTGACCAGCGTGCGCCCGGTGCCCACGGGCTCGGTGCCGAGGACCCTGCCGCGCCGCGAGGACAGGTCCGACATGACGGCCCCGACGAACTCGTCGGCCACCAGGATGGACACCTGGTCGACCGGCTCGAGCAGCAACGTCGGCACCTTCGCCGCGGCCTCCTTCAGCGCCAGCTGGCCCGCGATCTGGAAGGCCATGTCCGAGGAGTCGACCGAGTGCGCCTTGCCGTCGTAGAGGGTGACGCGGATGTCGACCATCGGATATCCGGCGACGACCCCGCGCTCCATCTGCGCCCGCACTCCCTTCTCCACCGACGGGATGAACTGGCGTGGCACCACGCCGCCGACGATCTTGTCGACGAACTCCAGCCCGCCACCCGACGGCAGCGGCTCGATCTCGAGATGGCAGACGGCGTACTGCCCGTGGCCTCCGGTCTGCTTGACGTTGCGCCCGGTGCCCTGGACCTTCCCGCCGAACGTCTCCCGCAGCGGCACCCGCAGCTCGACCTTCTCCACCTCCACGCCGTGCCGCTTGGACAGCCGGTCGAGCAGGACGTCGGCATGGGCCTCGCCCATGCACCAGAGCACGAGCTGGCGGGTCTCGGCGTTGTTCTCCAGCCGCAACGTCGGATCTTCGGCGACGAGACGGGCGAGCGCCTGACTCAGCTTGTCCTCGTCGGCCTTCGACTTGGCCTGGATCGCGACGGGCAGCAGCGGGTCGGGCATGTCCCACGCCCTCATGAGCAGCGGGTTGTCCTTGTCCGACAGGGTGTCGCCGGTCTCCGCGCGCGTCAGCTTCGCGATCGCGCAGATGTCGCCGGCCACGCACTTGCCGAACGGCCGCTGGGTCTTGCCCAGGGGCGAGGACAGGCTGCCGACGCGTTCGTCCACGTCATGGTCCTCGTGCCCCCGATCGGCCATTCCGTGCCCGGAGACGTGGACGACCATGTCGGGGTGGAGGGTCCCGGAGAAGACCCGCACCAGACTGATCCGCCCGACGTACGGATCGCTCGTCGTCTTGACTACTTCGGCCACCAAAGGCCCGGCCGGATCGGCGGTGATGTTGGTCACCGGCTTGCCGTCGGTCGTCGTGATCTCGGGAAGCGGGTGCTCGATCGGCGAGGGGAAACCCTGGGTGACGATCTCCAGGATCTCCAGCATGCCGACGCCCGGCGCCGCGGCCAGGACCGGGTGGAAGGTGCCCCGCGCGACGGCCTTCTCCAGGTCGTCGATGAGGACCTTGGTGTCGATCTCCTCACCGGAGAGGTAACGGTCCATGAGGGACTCGTCCTCGCTCTCCTGGATGATCCCCTCGATCAGGTCGCCCCGGTACTGCTCGATCAAATCGAGCTGGCCGGAGTCCGGTTCCCGCTCCGTACGGCCGCCGGCGCCGTACTCGAAGAACCTCTGGGACAGCAGGCCGAGCAGCCCGATGCCGTCCACGGGAAGATAGAGGGGAGCGACGCCGTCTCCGAAGGACTCCTGGCAACTCGCGAGGACCTCGTCGAAGTTGGCACGCGGATGGTCGATCTTCGTGATGATCACCGCACGGGGCATGCCGACCAGCCCGCACTCTTCCCAGAGCATCCGGGTCAGGCCGTCGACGCCCTCGGCGGCCGAGACGACGAACAGCGCCGCGTCCGCCGCGCGCAGTCCCGCGCGCAGGTCGCCGACGAAGTCCGCGTAACCGGGGGTGTCGAGAAAATTGATCTTGATTCCGTTGTGCACGACGGGGGCGACGCAGAGGTTGACCGAGCGTTGCTGGCGAACCTCCACCTCGTCGAAGTCGCACACCGTGGTGCCGTCCTCGACCCTGCCTGTGCGCGGTACGGTGCCCGTCGCCACGAGCAACGCCTCGATCAGGGTGGTCTTGCCGGCTCCGGAATGGCCGACCAGCACGACATTGCGCACCATGTCCGGCCGATCGGCCGCGGGTGCTCTGCCCGCGGCTCCTGTTGTAGCGCCGGTAGATCTTTCGGCCACGTCGCCTCCCGCGTCTCAGAGCGGTCGGGATGGGCACGTCGCACGCTCCCCGCGCCGGCCGCTCGTGCCGTCGCTGTCCGCGCCCATGGCCCCGCCCTCGCGGAGCGCGCGTGGGAGTCAACGTGGCGTTTCACTGCACGTCATCTCCACGCGGCCTGTCAGGCGCGTGTTCTTCACCCTTTACCCATGTGGCGAGGATCACAAGACTTTTCGACGGAATGTCCTCGCGAGCTCGCCGTGCTGTTCATGGCCTACGATCGGACGGCCATGTTGAGCATCCTGCGCCCTGCCGTCACCCGAGTCATGACGCCGCTGGGCAGAACCCTCGCCCGGCTGGGCATCTCGCCCGACGCCATCACCCTGGTCGGAACGCTGGGCGTGGTGGCCTCGGCGCTCTTCTTCTTTCCCCGCGGACAACTGTTCCTCGGAACCGTCGTGATCACCGTCTTCGTGTTCGCGGACGCGCTGGACGGCGTGCTCGCCAGAATGACGGGGAAGGGCAGCGTGTGGGGGGCCTTCCTGGACTCCACCCTGGACCGGCTGGCGGACGCCTCGGTCTTCTCAGGTCTCATCCTTTACTTCGTCCTCAAGGACGACCCGGAGATCATCCTCGCGGGTGTCGCCTTGTTCTGCCTCGTCGCGGGAGCATTGGTGTCCTACGCCAAGGCCAGGGCAGAGGGCCTGGGGATGACCGCGAACGTGGGCATCGCCGAGCGGACGGAGCGACTCGTGGTCGCGCTGGTCGCGGCCGGGTTGTCCGGGCTTGGCGTGCCGTACATCCTGGCGATCGGGCTCTGGCTGCTCGCGGCGGCGAGCGCCTTCACGGTCGTCCAGCGCATGGTCCACGTGTACCGACAGGCGGTGGTCAGATGAAGCGCGCGGCCGGCACCCCACCCGTGAGGGTGCCGCTGGGGGACCGTCTCGTGGCGGCGGCCTACTCGCTGGGCTGGGTCGTGGTCCGCCGGGTGCCCGAGAGGTTCGCCGCGTGGTTCTTCCGCTTCCTGGCCGACTATCTGTGGCGCAGGCAGGGCACGTCGGTACGCCGCCTGGAGTCCAACCTGGCGCGGGTCGTGGGCGGCGACCCCGCCGGCCCGGCCATCCGGGAGCTGAGCCGGGCCGGGATGCGGTCGTACTTCCGGTACTGGATGGAGGCGTTCCGCCTCCCCTCGATGGACCGGGACCGAATCCTCTCCGAGACCCGCGCCGTCGACGGGGAGTTCATCTTCGACAACATCGACAAGGGCCGCGGGGCGGTGATGGCCCTGCCCCACATGGGGAACTGGGACCTCGCCGGGGCGTGGCTGGCCCACAAGGGGTATCCCTTCACCACGGTCATGGAGCGATTGCGGCCCGAGTCGCTGTACGAACGGTTCCTGGCCTACCGGCAGAGCCTCGGCATGGAGGTCCTGCCTCTCACCAGCAAGGGCGGCGGCAGCGCGATGGCCTTCGGCACGCTGGCCAAGCGGCTGCGCGAGGGCCGTCCGGTGTGCCTGCCCGCCGAACGGGACCTGACCGCCTCGGGCGTGGAGGTCGACTTCTTCGGCGCCAAGACCCGCATGGTCGCCGGGCCCGCGCTGCTCGCGATCCAGACGGGGGCCGCGCTGCTGCCCGCCGTGTTGTGGTTCGAGGGCGACGGCTGGGGCATCCGCATCTATGAGGAGATCCCGGTGCCGGTGGAGGGGACCAGGCAGGAGAAGGTCGCCGCGATGACGCAGACCCTCGCCTCCGTCTTCGAGAAGGGCATCGCCGAGCACCCGGAGGACTGGCACATGCTCCAGCGCCTGTGGCTCGACGACCTGGAGCCCCGGCCTGTGGGAGCGCCGTGAAGATCGGCATCGTCTGCCCGTACACCTGGGACGTTCCGGGGGGTGTCCAGGCGCACATCCGGGATCTCGCCGAGGCGCTCATCGCCGACGGGCACGACGTGTCCGTGATCACTCCGGCGGCCGAGGACGCCCCGCTGCCGTCCTACGTCACCTCCGCCGGCCGCGCCGTGCCCGTGCCGTACAACGGGTCGGTGGCGCGTCTGGCCTTCGGCTTCCTGTCGGCCAACCGGGTGCGCAAGTGGATCAGGGAGGGCCGGTTCGACGTGCTGCACGTCCACGAGCCCGCCGTGCCGTCCCTCGGGGTGCTGGCCTGCTGGGTGGCGCGCGGCCCGATCGTGGCCACGTTCCACGCCTCCTACGAACGTTCGCGGGCCATGTCGGTGGCCGCGCCGATGTTGCAGAGCGCGCTGGAGAAGATCAACGCGAGGATCGCCGTCTCCGACGCGGCCCGCAGGACCCTCGTCGAGCACCTGGGCGGCGACGCCGTGCTGATCCCCAACGGGGTCACCGTCAGCAGATACGCCGAGGCCACGCCCCTTCCCGGGTGGGGGCCCGACGGCGGCGTGATCGGATTCCTCGGCCGGATGGACGAGCCGCGCAAGGGACTGCCCGTCCTGCTGGAGGCGTTCTCGCTGCTCGCCCCCGAGAGGCCGGGCCTGCGTCTGCTGATCGCCGGGCCCGGTGATCACGACGACGTGCTCGACCGGGTGCCCAAGCAGTACCGGGACCGCGTCGGGCTGCTGGGCATGGTGAGCGAGGCCGACAAGGTCCGCGCCTATCACTCCGTCGACGTGTTCTGCGCTCCCAACCTGGGCGGCGAGAGCTTCGGCATCGTCTTGACCGAGGCCATGTCCGCCGGGGCGCCGATCCTGGCCAGCGACATCCCCGCGTTCCGCCGGGTGCTCGGCGGAGGGCAGGCGGGGGCGCTGTTCGCGACCGGCGACGCCGCGGCGCTCGCCGAGGAGGCCGCACGTCTCCTCGACGACCCGGGCCGCCGGGCCAAGCTCTCCGACGAGGCCCGCCACGCCGTGCGCAAGTACGACTGGTCGACCGTCGCCCGTGACGTCCTACGCGTCTATGAGACCGCTGCCGCCGCGGACGCGGGGGTCGTGGAGGACGTCGCGTGACGACCACTCTGATCCTCGCCATCGGCGTGCTCGTGGTGCTCGCCAGCGTCTACGTCTCCTGGCGGGCGGGCCGGCTCGACCGCCTGCACATCAGGCTGGAGGCGGCGCAGGCCGCCCTCGACGCCGCCCTGCTGCGCCGCGCCGCCGTCAGCCTGGAACTCGCCGGATCGCGCATCCTCGACCCGGCGACGTCGCTCGTCCTCGCCGCCGCCGCCCACGAGGCCCGTACGTCGGGCCCCGAGGAGCGGGAACACGCCGAGAGCGACCTGTCCAAGACGCTGCGGGCGGTCGTCGACCAGGAACGGTTCGACGAGAAGCTCACCGAGCATCTCGCGGGCCCGGCGCTGATGAAGGAACTCGACACGGCGGTGGCCAAGGTCGTCTACTCCCGCCGCTTCTTCAACAACGCCGTCGCGGTCACCCGGAGGGCGCAGCGGCGCTGGTTGGCGCGCACGCTCAGGCTCGCGGGGCACACGGACTACCCTCAGTTCTTCGAGATCGACGACGCCCCGCCGGAGTCTCTTGCCGCGGAGTAGTCCGATTTGACCGAATGTATGCGGACATCGTGCCGCCCGCCGGTAAGCTCATGCCGTTTCATGGCATGAGGACCACGTCTGATGGGCATGTTGTGCCTGCTCAGGGGGTCCCCACGGGAGGTGCTGAACAATGCGGGCAGTGACGGGCTTCACCCTTGCCCTAGGGGTCGTGCTGGCGGGAGCGGGGTGCTCGTCGGACGAGGAGCCCGCCAAACAGCCACTGGCGGCCACAGCGTCGCCTTCGGCCTCCCCATCGCCGACGGCGCCGCCCGAGCATCCGTTCACGGGGCGTGAGACCGCCGACCGCAAGCCCGTGCTGCTGGTGAAGATCGAGAACACCCATGCGGGCAAGCCCCAGATGGGCCTGCGCAGCGCCGACATCGTCTACGTCGAGCAGGTGGAGGGCGGCCTGACCCGGCTGATGGCCGTGTTCTCGTCGAAGCTGCCCGCCCAGGTGGGGCCGGTCCGCAGCGCCCGCATCTCCGATCTGCACATCCTGCCGATCTTCGGCAAGCCGGCCCTCGGTTACTCCGGGGTCCAGCCGAAGATGATCCCCTTTGTTCAGAAGGCGCCGCTCTTCGACGTGTCCGACAGCGCCGCGCCCTCGGCGTACAGCCGCGTGCCCGGGCGGGTCGCGCCGTACAACCTGTTCGCGAGCCCGAAGAAGCTGCTGGCGAAGGCTCCGGACGCGAGCAAGGCGCAGGACATCGGCTTCGTCTTCTCCGACGAGGCGCCGGCGGGGGGCACCGCCAAGAAGTCGTACAGCGTGAAATATCCCGCGGCCAGGTTCTCCTTCGCCTGGTCGGCGCCGCAGAAGCGATGGCTGGTGACGCAGGACGGGGCCAAGGACATGGCGGCGGAGGGCGGCCAGCAGGGCGCGCCCACCGTCGTGATCCAGTGGGTCAAGACCGACCGTTCGCAGTTCCACGACGTCAACGGCAGCTACACGCCCCTCATCCACAGCGTGGGCGAGGGCAAGGGCATCGTGCTGCGGGACGGCAAGGCGTACAACGTGTCGTGGTCGCGGCCCTCGGAGAAGGAGGGCACCACCTACACGACGGCCGACGGGAAGCCGATGCCGTTCTCCCGGGGCCAGGTGTGGGTCGTGCTGGCTTCGAAGAAGCCGGTCTCTCCGTGACCGTGCAAACGGTACAAAGTTAGCGATCAATCCTGACAGAGTGGAACGTAAGGGGATGGACTGGCCAGGACCTACGATGGAGGGGACAATCGTAGGCCCGCCGACGTGAGGTAACACCGTGTCCAGCAGCACCCCCGAAATCAACGAGTCCGCCGTCGGCACCGCCCGCGTGAAGCGTGGAATGGCGGAGATGCTCAAGGGCGGGGTCATCATGGATGTCGTCACCCCTGAGCAGGCCAAGATCGCCGAGGATGCCGGTGCGGTGGCGGTCATGGCTCTGGAGCGCGTGCCCGCCGACATCCGCGCCCAGGGCGGCGTGTCGCGGATGAGCGACCCCGACATGATCGAGGGCATCATCGGCGCGGTGTCCATCCCGGTGATGGCCAAGGCGAGGATCGGCCACTTCGTCGAGGCTCAGGTGCTGCAGGCGCTCGGAGTCGACTACGTCGACGAGTCCGAGGTGCTGACGCCCGCCGACTACGCCAACCACATCGACAAGTGGCAGTTCACGGTGCCCTTCGTCTGTGGCGCGACCAACCTGGGGGAGGCGCTGCGCCGTATCACCGAGGGCGCCGCGATGATCCGCTCCAAGGGTGAGGCGGGCACCGGCGACGTCTCCAACGCGACCACCCACATGCGGCAGATCCGCGGCGAGCTGAAGCGGCTCACCTCCCTGCCCGAGGACGAGCTCTACGTCGCGGCCAAGGAACTGCAGGCGCCGTACGAGCTGGTCGCCGAGGTGGCCAAGGCCGGCAAGCTGCCGGTGGTGCTGTTCACGGCCGGTGGCATCGCGACACCCGCGGACGCGGCGATGATGATGCAGCTCGGCGCGGAGGGCGTTTTCGTCGGCTCGGGCATCTTCAAGTCGGGTGACCCGGCCAAGCGTGCGGCGGCGATCGTGAAGGCCACCACGTTCTTCGACGACCCCGATGTGATCGCCAAGGTCTCGCGCGGCCTGGGCGAGGCCATGGTCGGCATCAACGTGGACGACGTCCCCGTCTCGCACCGCCTGGCCGAACGCGGCTGGTAACCCCCCCACCCCGGGCGTGATCATGCACAGGTTCGGAGAAGGGTGTGCCGAGCTGCGCCTTCTCGCGCCGTGATCATGCACGCATTCGGGAATGTGCCGTCCGAGCTGGCCCTTTGCCGTTCGTGATCATGCGCAGGTTCCGGAATCGGCGACCTGAGCTGCTCGTTTGTTGTTCGTGATCATGCACGTCTTCTCGGGGTTCCGTGGACGTGCATGATCACGAACGGTGTTCGGGCACGTCGGGGGCGTGATCACCGAATCCGTGCATGATCACGGGGAGGGTTCGCGCAGGCGGGACGGCCTGAGCGCGAACCTGTGCATGATCACGCTCGGAGATGGGGCTGGTCGGACCCCACATCTCCGAACCTGTGCATGATCACGCCGGAGCGTGGGGGGTGGGGGTTAGGGTCTGGGGTGTGACGACGGACGACACGGGACGGTTGGCGGGGAGCCTGTCGCGGGAGCTGCGCCACCTCGTCATGCTGCTTCGCCGTACGACCGCGGGACAGCCGGTGACCGCCCAGCAGTACTCCGTTCTCGGTTCCCTCGAAGGCGCCCCGCGCCGCATGTCCGAGCTGGCCGAAGAGCACGGCGTGCAGTTGCCCACCATGACGGTCCAGATCAACCGGCTCGAGGACGCGGGCCTGGTCGCCCGCGGCACCGACGCCTCCGACGCCCGTGTCCGCACGGTCGAGCTGACCAGCGAGGGCCGGTCCCGGCTCCATGCCGTACGGCAGGCGAGGATCACCTATCTCAGCCGGCAGCTGGACAGGCTCACCGCTGAGGAACGGCGTGCCATCAGTGCGGCCCTGCCCGCGCTGGCCAAGCTCGGCCGCGGCTGACCATCCGCGCCCGCCGCCGGTTTGGGCCGTCGCCCCGCATGGTCATACGCTGAATCGGCCACCAGATGAAGGGAATGCCGTGACCTCTGCGCCGAAGATCGGTGTGCTCGCCCTCCAGGGCGACGTGCGCGAGCACGTTCGCGCCCTGGAATCGTCGGGCGCCGGCGCGATGCCCGTTCGCCGCCAGGAAGAGCTCGACGCGGTGGACGCGCTGGTCATCCCAGGTGGAGAGTCCACCACGATGTGGAAGCTCGCGACCGCGTTCGAGCTGCTCGAGCCGCTCCGGATGCGGATCAAGGAGGGCATGCCCGCCTACGGCTCCTGCGCCGGCATGATCATGCTGGCCGACCGCATCGAGGGCGGGATCGAGGGACAGCAGACGCTCGGCGGCATCGACATGGTCGTCCGCCGCAACGCGTTCGGCCGTCAGATCGACTCCTTCGAGGCCGATCTCGACTTCGCCTCGCGGGGGCTGATGAGGGCCGTGTTCATCCGCGCGCCCTGGGTCGAGTCCGTCGGCCCGGAGGTCGACGTGCTGGGTCGCGCTCGACGAGAGGATACGGTGAGCGATCCTGGGGATAGGATCGTCGCGGTCCGACAGGGGCCTCTGCTCGCGACATCCTTCCATCCGGAGCTGACCGGAGATGCGCGGGTTCATTCGTATTTTGTCGAAATGGTGAGGGAGTTCTAGGCGATGTCCGGCCACTCCAAATGGGCGACGACGAAGCACAAGAAGGCGGCGCTCGACTCCAAGCGCGGCAAGCTTTTCGCCAAGCTCATCAAGAACATCGAGGTCGCGGCCAGGACCGGCGGTCCCGATCCGGACGGCAACCCGACGCTGTACGACGCGATCACCAAGGCGCGGAAGAACTCCGTCCCCATCGACAACATCGAACGCGCGCGTAAGCGCGGCGGCGGTCTCGAGGCGGGCGGCGCCGACTGGCAGACCATCATGTACGAGGGCTACGCCCCCGGCGGCGTCGCCATCCTGATCGAGTGCCTGACCGACAACCGCAACCGCGCGGCGTCAGAGGTCAGGGTCGCTCTGACCCGCAACGGCGGCTCTCTCGCCGACCCCGGCTCGGTCTCGTACATGTTCAACCGCAAGGGCGTCGTGATCGTCCCGCGAGCCTCGCTCACCGAGGACGACGTGCTCATGGCCGTCCTGGACGCGGGGGCGGAGGAGGTCAACGACCTCGGCGAGAACTTCGAGGTCGTCTCCGAGGCGACCGACCTCATCCCGGTCCGCAAGGCCCTGCAGGAGGCCGGGATCGACTACGAGTCGGCCGAGGCGAGCTTCATGGCCACGATGAACGTCCCGCTCGACGAGGAGGGCGCCCGCAAGGTCTTCCGCCTCATCGACGCGCTCGAGGACAGCGACGACGTCCAGAACGTCTGGGGCAACTTCGACGTCAGCGACGAGGTCATGGAGAAGCTCGAAGAGGACTAGCGCCGGGCGAAAAAGGGTCGCGTCTGCGACTGCGGGCGGCTTAGCTTTGTCGTTTGTGGACATTCGCGACCTGACGGCCGATGATCTCGACGCCGTGCTCGACAACCGCAAGCGTGCTTTCGGCCCGCTCTCCCCGGGAGACGTGGAGACGTGGCGCAAACGCTTCGAGATCCTGCCCGAAGGGTCCTACCTGGGCTCCTTCGAAGGCTCCCGGCTGACCGGCACGGCACGGATCAACCGCTTCACCCAGTGGTGGCACGGGCGGGCGCTGTCCATGGGGGGCATCGCCGGGGTGACCGTCGCGCCGGAGGACCGCGGACGCGGCGTGGGCCACATGCTCATGTCGGCTGTGATCGACCGGTGCGGCGAACTCGGGCACGTCACGTCCGCGCTCTATCCGGCCACCACGCCGCTCTACCGGAGCCTGGGCTGGGAGCACGCGGGGGCGCAGTTGACGGCCGTCCTGCCCACTGAGGCGCTGCGGGGCATGGGCGACGGCGCTTCCAGAGCCGTGAAGCTGCGCCGTATGGGCCCGGACGACGCGCCGGAGCTGATGGCGGTGCTGGAGCGCGTCTACGCCTCCACCCGCGCCAGCGGCCCGCTCGGCTGGGATGAGCCCACATGGCGCCTGTGGCTCGACGACGATGACGACTTCTGCTACCTGGCCGACGACGGCTACGTGATCTACCGCTGGGACTCCGGGGACATCGAGGTCGACAACCTCGTCGCCGGCTCCGAGGCCACGGCACGCGCGCTGTGGTCGCTCGTCGGCACCGCCTCGTCGATCGCCACGTCGGTCAAGGCCAGCGTCGAGCCCCACGACCCGGTTCTGTGGATGCTCCGCGAGCGGCAGTCGGACGAGGTCAGGCAGACGCGCTGGATGTACCGCCTGATCGATCTGCCCGCCGCCGTCGGACAGCGCGGCTTCCCCGCCGGGGTGTCCCTCGACATGGTGATCGAGGTCGACGACCCGCAGCGGGCCGCCAACTCGGGCACCTGGCGCCTGGAGGTCGCCTCCGGATCCGGTACGGCTTCCGCCGGGGCCGCCACCGAGCCGGGGCGGTCGCCCCGATTCGCGATCGGCGGCCTGTCGGCACTGTTCGCCGGAGTCCCCACGTCCACTCTCCGGCGTACGGGACGGCTCGCCGGCGGATCTCCCGAGGCCGACGACCTGCTGGACGCCGCCTTCAACTGCGCCGCGTACATGATCGATTACTTCTGACGCGAGCGAAGAAGAGCCGATCACGGTAGAGTTCGGGGCCGAACAGATGTTCGGCGGTTCCCGGATGCCGCTGGGCGAGCGGACCAGGGAGGCCTGCCGGTGCGGATGCCCGAGTTGCGAGTGCTGGGGGTCGACCCCGGGCTGACGCGATGCGGCATCGGCGCCGTCGAGGGCCGCCCCGGAGCGCCTCTCAATCTCGTCGCGGTGGGAGTCGTGCGCACTCCGCCCGAGGACGACATCGGCTCCCGCCTCGTGGTGATCGAGGCCGAGATCGAGCGATGGCTCGACGAGGTCAAGCCCGACGCGGTGGCCGTCGAGAGGGTGTTCGCCCAGCACAACGTCCGCACCGTCATGGGAACCGCTCAGGCCTCCGCCGTCGCCATCGTGTGCGCCGCCCGCAGGGGACTGCCGGTCGCCCTGCACACCCCCAGCGAGGTCAAGGCCTCCATCACGGGGAACGGCAACGCCGACAAGAAGCAGGTGGGCACGATGGTGACCCGGCTTCTGCGGCTCGACGCGATGCCGAAGCCCGCCGACGCCGCCGACGCCCTCGCGCTGGCCATCTGCCACGTGTGGCGGGGAGGCGTCCAGAACCGGCTGGCCGAGGCTCTCGCCCGGTCGCGTGGCGGCGCCTCGGCCGCGATGGCCGCGGGGTATCGGCATTCGCCCGCGGCCGGCCGTACGGACGACCGGACGGGCCGGTGACCGTCCGATCCGCGATGGGGGCGGCACTCTGTCTGCGGGCTCTGATAGGACTGGGCTCGGCACGCGGGCGCGGGCGGCCGAAAGTCCCGCGACGGGGATCGTGGCAGGGTCTCAGGACCGGCCATGACGCTCACGCCGGCGGGCCCGCGGGACGGCGTCACGGCCGTTCCGCCCGGGGTGGGAAAGGGACGGGCCAATGATCGCATCCGTGGCGGGTGAGGTGACCGCCATCGCGCCGGACGCCGCCGTGATCGAGGTCGGCGGGGTGGGCATCCTGGTGCACTGCACGCCCGGCACGCTCGCCTCGTTGCGCGTGGGCGAGCCCGCCCGGCTCGCGACCGCGCTCGTCGTGCGGGAGGAGTCGCTCACGCTGTACGGCTTCGCCGCGGAGGACGAGCGGGTCGTGTTCGAGCTGCTGCAGACGGCCAGCGGCGTGGGGCCGCGCATCGCCCTCGCGATGCTGGCGGTCCACACGCCGAACGCGCTGCGCGTCGCCGTGGCCGGCGCCGACCTCAAGGCGCTCACGATGGTCCCCGGCATCGGGCAGAAGGGCGCCCAGCGCATCGTGCTCGAGTTGAAGGACAAGCTCGGCACCCCCGAGGAGGCCGTCAACGCAGCTCTGAACGGCAAGGCCAAGCCCCCTGCCTGGCGCGAGCAGGTCCACTCCGGCCTGGTCGGGCTCGGCTACTCCGCGAAGGACGCCGACGAGGCGGTCGCCGTCGTCGGCGCGGAAGCGGACGCGGAGGTCGCGGCGGGCCGCTCGCCCCAGGTCGCGGCCCTGCTCAAGGCGGCACTCCGCGCGCTGAGCGTTCGATGAGGCCCACCATGCGGACACGGACCGGGAGCGTGCATGAGCCTCGAACGTGATCTCGTGTCGCCCGAGCCGGAGAACGACGAGCAGACGATAGAGGCCGCGCTACGGCCGAAACGTCTCGACGAGTTCATCGGCCAGGCACGGGTCCGCGAGCAGCTGTCGCTCGTGCTGGAAAGCGCCCTTCGCCGGAACCGGCCGCCCGACCACGTGCTGATGAGCGGCGGCCCCGGCCTCGGGAAGACCACGCTCGCGATGATCATCGCGGCGGAACTCGGCGCGCCGCTCCGGGTGACCTCCGGTCCCGCGCTCGAGCGGGCGGGCGATCTCGCCGCGATCCTCTCGACCCTGTCGGAGGGCGAGGTGCTGTTCATCGACGAGATCCACCGGATGGCCCGACCGGCGGAGGAGATGCTCTACCTCGCCATGGAGGACTTCCGGGTCGACATCATCGTCGGCAAGGGTCCGGGGGCGACGTCGATCCCGCTGGACATCGCGCCGTTCACGCTCGTGGGGGCGACGACCCGCGCGGGCCTGTTGCCCGCCCCGCTGCGCGACAGGTTCGGGTTCACCGCGCACATGGACTTCTACCACGCGAGCGAGCTGGAGCAGGTCCTGAACCGCTCCGCACGCCTGCTCTCCGTGGACCTCCCGGACGAGGGCGCCCATGAGATCGCCCGGCGTTCTCGCGGCACGCCGCGAATCGCGAACCGGCTGCTCAGGAGGGTCAGAGACTTCTCGGAGGTCCGTGCCGAGGGCGTGATCACCAGAGAGATCGCCTCGGCCGCGCTGAATCTTTACGAGGTCGATGCCGAAGGGCTGGACCGGCTCGACCGGGCGGTTCTCGGCGTCCTGCTCAGAAAGTTCGGGGGCGGCCCGGTGGGCCTGTCCACCCTCGCCGTGGCGGTGGGGGAGGAGCCGGAGACCGTGGAGGTCGTGGCCGAGCCGTTCCTCGTACGGCAGGGCCTCATCGCCCGCACTCCGCGCGGCCGGGTCGCGACGGCGTCAGCCTGGGCTCATCTCGGTCTGACTCCTCCTCCTGACGCATTCGGCGCCTCCGTTCTGCCAGGTCTGTTCGACGAGGCGTAGACGATCATGCGGGCGGGGTGACGCGTGCCGTACAGGGAAGGAAATGAAAGGGAAAAGTCCCAGGAAAAGTCGCACATCTGTGATGCATGAGCCTTGTGGGATCACAAATCGGTTTCGAAGGCTATGAAACAGGAACTTTCCCGCGTGCCAGAACGTGTGCTCGTTGCCGGGTCAAGAACGGCTCGCATACACTGCGTGGCTTGACTGGCCGCTTACGCCGACCCGTGTAGCGTCGCGGCGGCCACGTGGCAATGCGCATCAAACCTCCGGCGTCAGCCGGTTAATCACGTAAGGAAGGGTGGCCCCGTGGGTAGCAACCCGCTTGGGACGTTCCTGCCGCTGATCTTGCTGGTAGTGGTCTTCTACTTCCTCTTGATCCGTCCGCAGCGAAAGCGGCAGCAGGAGCAGGTACAGATGCAGAACAACCTGGCTCCCGGCGCCCGAGTCATGACGACGACCGGGCTGTTCGGCACCGTGTCGGCGATTGATGACGACGACGTCATCCTGGAGGTCGCACCCGGAATCGAGACCCGGTGGGTCAAGGCGGCGATCGGCCGTGTGGTCACGCCCGCGGAGGGAACCTCTGATGAGGAGGCCGACTCGACCGTCGTCGACACCCCCGACACGACGACGGACGGCGATGACTCGAGTAGCAAGCAGTCCTGAGTAGGCTGATCGCACACCCTTTGACGAAAGAACTGACCACCAGTGGCCCCACCGACCAGTAGCCAGATCAAGCCGGGACGCACGCTCCTGGTACTTCTGGCGATCATTCTCGCCATGGGCGCGACGATCGCCCTACAGAAGGCGTTCGTCCCCAAATTCGGCCTCGACCTGGCCGGTGGGACCACGGTGACGCTTTCACCGGTGACCCTCGACGGGAAGCCGCCACCATCGGAGAGCATCGACCAGGCCGTCAACATCATCCGGGCGCGCGTGAACGGCAACGGCATCGCCGATGCCCAGGTCGCGAGGGCGAACGACAACATCGTGATCCAGATCCCGGGAGTCGGCCAGCGAGAGGCGCTCGGGCTCGTGTCCACGACCGCCGAGCTGCGGATGCGCCAGGTGCTCGCGTACGGGCCGTCGACGAACCAGCCGGTTCAGATGCCGACGGCGGCTGCGACGCCCAGCGGCTCGGGCGCTCCGAGCGCCACGCCGAGCGGCGGATCGACGCCCACTCCCAACGCGAGCGGGACGCCGGCGGGCCGGGCACTGTCCTCGGCGCTCGCCGCGCCCTCGCCATCCGCCCCCGCGGACGCCAAGGGCGGAGCGAAGGGCGACGGCAAGGCGAAGGGCGACGCGGGCGCGAAGGCCGAAGCCACGCCGACGCCGCCCGTGCCGACTCCGGGAGCCACGGAGGACCCGCTCGCCGGGCAGGACACCAGCGGCATCGATCCGGCGCTGTTGACGCAGTTCCGCGACATCGACTGCACCGCCAAGAACAAGGGCCAGGGCGTTCAGGACGACCCGAACAAGCAGATCGTCGCCTGCAGCGACGACGGCTCGGCGCGCTACATCCTGGACAAGGCGGCCGTGCAGGGCACCGAGGTCAGCGGCGCGCAGGCCGGCACCGACCCCACGACCGGCGAGTGGATCGTCAACATCACGTTCAAGTCCAAGGGTGCGTCGCAGTTCGCCGACATCACCCGGCGGATCACCACTCTCACGCCGCCGCGCAACCAGCTGGCGAACGTGCTCGACGGTGTCGTGATCGTGGCCCCGACGATCGAAGAGGCGATCCCCGGTGGAAGCGCCCGGATCTCCGGCAACTTCACCCAGGTGAGCTCCACCGCTCTCGCTGACCAGCTCAAGTACGGCGCGCTGCCGCTGAAGTTCAAGCAGAGCCAGGTCGTGTCGGTCTCCTCGACGCTGGGACAGGACCAGCTGCGTGGCGGCCTGATCTCGGGCGGCATCGGACTGCTCGTGGTCGTGCTCTACCTGCTGCTCTACTACCGCGGCCTCGGCCTGATCGGTGTGGCCAGCCTCGGGGTGGCCACGGCGGTCACCTACTCCACGGTGGTGCTGCTGAGTCACAATGCGGGATTCCGCCTGTCGCTGCCGCACATCATCGGCTTGGTGGTCTCGATCGGTATCACGGCGGACTCGTTCATCGTCTACTTCGAACGAATACGTGACGAGATCAAGGAGGGTCACCGCACTCTGCGCTCAGCCGTCGAGGTCGCCTGGCGGCGCGCCCGGCGCACCATCCTGGTGGCGGACGCGGTCATGTTCATCGCCGCGATCGTGCTCTTCGCCCTCGCGGTCGGCGACGTCGCCGGATTCGCGTTCGCGATGGGGCTGACCACGTTGATCGACATCGTGGTCGTCTTCCTCTTCACGAAACCGCTGATGTCGCTGGTAGCCCGGATGCGGTTCTTCGCCAAGGGCCACAAACTGTCCGGACTCGACGCGGAGCGTATGGGCCGTACGAGCCCTGCCGAGCAGACCCTGCAGGAGGCGTGATGCCGGGTGTTATCAGTCGCCTCTACCGAGGCGACATCAACATCGACTTCGTCGGCAAGCGCAGGATCTGGTACGGGCTGTCGGCCTTCCTTCTGATCTTCTCGATCGTCGGGCTCATCATCCACGGCCTCAATCTCGGCGTCGAGTTCAAGGGCGGGTCGGTCTTCGACTTCGCCCGGACGCCGGGGTCGAGCGTGGAGCAGGTCCGGGACAGCGTCGAGGGCGCCGGTCCGCACCAGGTGATCGTGCAGCAGGCCGGCGACAAGAACTGGCGGGTCACCACGGAGAGCCTTGACGGCGCCGAGGTGACGAAGGTCCAGCAGGCGGTGGCCAAGCAGTTCGGCGTGCCGGAGGACCAGGTCAGTTCGCAGGTCATCGGAGCGACCTGGGGTGGTGAGGTCTCCCAGAAGGCGTGGATCGGCCTCGTGGTCTTCATGGGCCTGATCATGCTGTATCTCTCGATCGCCTTCGAGTGGCGGATGGCGCTGGCCGCCGTCGTGGCCCTCGTGCACGACCTCGTGATCACGGCGGGCATCTACGCGTGGTCCGGCTTCGAGGTCACTCCGGCGACGATGCTGGGCTTCCTGACGATCCTCGGCTATTCGCTGTACGACGCGGTCGTGGTCTTCGACATGATCAAGGAGGTGACGGGCAAGATCGGGACGTCGGCCAAGATGACCTACACCCAGGCGGCGAACAACGCCCTCAGTCACACCCTGATCCGGTCGCTGAACACCTCGCTCGTCGCGATCCTGCCCGTCGCGGCGATCCTGTTCATCGGGACCACGCTGCTCGGCGCCGGCACGCTGAAGGACCTGTCGCTGGCCCTGTTCGTCGGAATGCTCGTCGGCACCTACTCCTCGCTGTGCGTCGCCACGCCGATCCTGGTGACGCTCAAGGAGCGGGAGCCGCAGTGGCAGGCGCTGGCCAGGCGGGTCGCGGCCCGGCAGGTCTCCGCCGCCAAGGCCGCCGCGGCGACCGCGGGCGGGAGCCGTACCGGCAAGGAGCCCGTCGCGGCGGGATCCCAGAACGGCGCCGCGGGTTCCCAGAACGGCACCGTGCCCGGTGGGAAGCAGCGCAAGAAGCGCTAGCCGTCCGGACACTCGGATACTCGAGCGCCCCCGCCGCCCGCAACGGGCAGCGGGGGCGCCGCTGTTTCGGGTGGTGTCCGCAGCGGTCCGTGTCGAGGGGGCGGGCGTCCAAGGGGCCGGTATTCGAGGGGCCGGTGTTCGAGGGGCCGGCGGGCCCGCGACGTCGTACGGGACAGCGGGCCCGTGGCGTCGCGGCGGCCGGCCTGCCGTACGCGGAGGGTCCGCCGGATGTGCTCTAGGGTGGGCGTCGTGACTGACTGGAGCGCCCTGATTAGGGACATTCCTGACTACCCGAAGCCGGGGATCTTGTTCAAGGACATCACCCCGCTCCTGGCCGACCATGCGGCGTTCACGCAGGTCGTGGATGAGCTGGCGGACGGCCTCGTCTTCGACAAGGTGGTCGGCATCGAGGCGAGGGGGTTCATCCTGGCTGCGCCGGTGGCCTACCGGAGCGGCGCCGGGTTCGTCCCCGTCCGGAAGGCGGGGAAACTCCCGGCTGCGACGCTCGAGGCCTCCTACGACCTCGAGTACGGCTCGGCGACCATCGAGGTGCACGCGGACGCCTTCGCGCCCGGCGAGCGGGTTCTGATCGTCGACGACGTGCTGGCCACGGGCGGGACGGCCGAGGCGACCGTGGAACTGGTCAGGAGGGCGGGCGCCGAGGTGACCGCCGTGTCGTTCCTGATGGAGCTGTCGTTCCTGTCCGGACGGGACCGGCTCCCCGGTCTGGAGGTCCGCGCGCTGCTGAGCGTGTGAGCCCGGGCGTGGTGGACGCCCGATCATGGGCGCGAACAGTCGGCGGAGAGTGCTGTGGCGGCACGGATACACTGAGGGATCTGGACTCGACGTGAGGAGTCTGTGTGCCCCGTGATGTGGTCGTGCCTGACAGCACGCGGGCTGGACGCGGGACCGACCCGCGCGAGGCCCCCGAGCCGGCCGATGTGCCCGCTGACGCGGTGCCCGACGCATCGGGGGGCGCGGAAGAGAGACCGGCGCCGGCCGCGCGACGACGGCTGACCCGGTTCGGGGGGCAATGGGGTGCTATGAATCCGGTGCTGGAGCCGCTGTTCAAGACGGTCCGGGCGACCCATCCCAAGTCCGACATGCGCCTGATCGAGCGCGCCTACGACATGGCCGCCTACCATCACCGCGACCAGAAGCGGAAGAGCGGCGACCCGTACATCACCCACCCGCTGGCCGTGGCGAGCATCCTGGCCGAGCTGGGGACCGACGATGAGACCCTGTGCGCCGCCCTGCTGCACGACACCGTCGAGGACACCGCCTACAGCCTCGACGAGTTACGGGGTGACTTCGGCGACAACATCGCCCTGCTCGTCGACGGCGTGACCAAGCTGGACAAGGTCAAGTTCGGCGACGCCGCGCAGGCCGAGACCGTCAGGAAGATGGTCGTCGCGATGTCCCGCGACATCCGGGTCCTGGTCATCAAGCTCGCCGACCGGCTCCACAACATGCGCACGATGCGCTACATGCCCGAGCACAAGCGGCAGCAGAAGTCCCGGGAGACGCTCGAGATCTTCGCGCCCCTGGCCCATCGGCTCGGCATGAACACCATCAAGTGGGAGCTGGAGGACCTCGCGTTCGCCATGCTCTATCCGAAGCGGTACGACGAGATCGCCCGGATGGTGTCGGAGCGCGCACCCAGACGTGACCTGTTCCTGCAGGAGGTCATCGAGAAGGTCTCCGCCGAGCTGCGTGAGGCCAAGATCAAGGCGACCGTGCGCGGGCGGCCGAAGCATTACTACTCGATCTACCAGAAGATGATCGCCAAGGACGTGGCCTTCGACGACATCTACGACCTGGTGGGCATCAGGGTGCTCGTCGACACGGTCCGCGACTGTTACGCGGCGCTCGGGACGATCCACGCACAGTGGAGGCCGGTGCCCGGGCGGTTCAAGGACTACATCGCCATGCCCAAGTTCAACATGTACCAGTCGTTGCACACGACGGTCATGGGGCCCGAGGGCAAGACGATCGAACTGCAGATCCGCACGCGGGCGATGCACAACCGCGCGGAGTACGGCGTGGCCGCGCACTGGAAGTACAAGGAGGAGACGAACGGCTCGGGGCCCGCCAAGGCCAAGCAGGTCAACGACATGGCCTGGTTGCGGCAGTTGCTCGACTGGCAGAAGGAGACCTCCGACCCGGGCGAGTTCCTGGAGTCGCTGCGGTTCGACCTGTCGGTGTCCGAGGTGTTCGTCTTCACGCCGCGTGGGCAGGTGATCGCCCTTCCTGAGGGCGCCACGCCCGTGGACTTCGCGTACGCCGTGCACACGGAGGTGGGACACCGCTGCATCGGCGCCCGCGTGAACGGGCGGCTGGTTCCGCTGGAGTCCCGGCTCGGCAACGGGGACACGGTTGAGATCTTCACCTCGAAGTCGCCGGACGCCGGGCCGTCGCGTGACTGGCTGAAGTTCGTCAAGAGCGGCCGAGCCCGGAACAAGATCCGTCAGTGGTTCTCCAAGGAGCGCAGGGAGACCGCGATCGAGGCCGGCAAGGAGGCCATCGGGCGGGCGATGCGAAAGCAGGGCCTCCCGCTCCAGCGCCTCATGTCCGGTGAAGCTCTTCTGGCACTGGCTCGCGACCTGCGCTATCCGGACGTGTCCGCGCTGTACGCGGCGGTGGGGGAGGGCCACGTCGCGGCCCAGTCCGTCGTTCAGAAGCTCGTACAGGCGCTGGGAGGGGTCGAGGGGGCCGAGGAGGACCTGGCGGAGGCCGCGGTCCCTACGAGGCTCAAGGGGCGCTCCAGGGCCAATTCGAACGCCGGCGTCATGGTGGCGGGCGACCCGGACGTGTGGGTGCGGCTGTCCCGATGTTGCATGCCGGTACCTGGCGACGACATCGTCGGATTTGTCACGCGAGGTCACGGAGTTTCCGTACATAGGACGAGTTGTCCGAACGTGGAGCAGTTGAGTGCGCAGGCGGACCGCCTGGTCCAGGTGTCGTGGTCGCCGCAGGACGATTCGCTCTTCCTGGTCGCGATCCAGGTGGAGGCCCTCGACAGGCCTCGTCTGTTGTCCGACGTGACGCGGACGTTGTCGGACCACCACGTGAACATCCTGTCGGCGTCGGTGGCGACCTCACGGGATCGGGTGGCCGTCAGCAAGTTCACCTTCGAGATGGGCGACCCCAAGCATCTCGGCCACGTCCTCAAGGCCGTCCGGACCATCCAAGGCGTCTACGACGTCTACCGCGTCACCAACTGACCCACCCCGCCTCCTTCCCTTGTGCGTGATCATGCATGGGTTCGTGGAGAGGGCTGCTGACGTGCCCAGACTCGGCTCGTGATCATGCACACCTTCGGTGAAACCGATGGTGACCAGCGGTTACGTCTCTCGTGATCATGCACACGTTCGGGGAATGCGCCTCCGAGCAGGCTCGACGTCGTTCGTGATCATGCACAACGCAGTGATCGGCCGTGCGGCGTCCTGGGCGGGAGGTTGCCGAAGGATGATACGGACGCCGGCAGACGCGGTTGTGTATGGCCCGCGAGCTGGAGCGGTCATGGTCTACCGCGGTGCCTGGCGGGCATCCTCCGCGCTATGTGCTTCGAGGTGCTGGAATCGCCGGTCGGTGGTCTCCCGTAGGAGCGCTCCCGCGCTGGTTTCGCGACGTGCATGATCACGAACCGCGCCGGACCTGCTCAGAGACACATTCCCCGAACGCGTGCATGATCACGAAAGGCGTAATCGCTGGTCACCGTCGGTGTCGCCGAAAGTGTGCATGATCACGACCCGAGTCTGGGCACGTCAACAGCCCCCTCCACGAACCCGTGCATGATCACGCCCAAGGTCGAGGCAGGTCAACGGCACATTCCTCGAACTTGTGCATGATCACGCGCGGCTCAGGAGAACTCGGCCAGGGTCCGCTCGGCTTCTTCGAGCCAGGAACGACGGGCGACCAGACCTTCCTCGGCCTCCTTGACGTCCTTGTCCCTTCCGCCGGCCCGCGCCTTGGCCAGGCGCGTCTCGAGCTGCTCGATCGAGCGGCGGAGCTGGTTGACCGTGTCCTGGGCGCGAGCGCGGGCCTCGGGGTTCGAGCGCTTCCACTCGTTCTCCTCGGCCTTGCGGACGGCGTCCTCGACGCGGCGCAGGCCGCCCTCGAGCTTGTCCCGCACCTCCCTGGGCACCGGTCCGGCGGCCTCCCAGCGCTCTAGAAGATTCCGGAAGGCGCTGCGGGCCGTACGGGCGTCGGTGACGGGCAGGAGCCGCTCCGCCTCGACGAGCAGGGCCTCCTTGGCCTCCGCGTTGGCCGCGAACGAGGCGTCGCGCTCGGCGAAGACCGCGGACCTCGCCTGGAAGAACTGGTCCTGGGCGCCCTTGAACCGGCCCCACAGCTCGTCTTCGGCCTCGCGGGAGGCGCGCCCGGCGTTCTTCCACTGCCGCATCAGCTCGCGGTAGGCCGCCGCCGTGGCGTTCCAGTCGGTCGAGGACGACAGCGCCTCGGCCTCCGTGACGATCCGCTCCTTGGAGCTCCTTATGGCGTCGCGCTGCTCGTCGAGGGACGAGAAGTAGGCCTTGCGCCGCTTCGCGAAAGCCGTACGAGCGGCGGACAGGCGCTTCCACAGGGTGGCCTCGGTCGCCCGGTCGATGCGCTCGGCGGCCTTCCACTCGTCGATGAGCTGCCGCAGGCGCTCGCCGCCCGACTTCCAGTGAGTGGCGTCCTCGGCGATGCGCTCGGCCTCGGCGACGATCCGCTCCTTGGTCTCCCGGGCCTGGACGCGAGCCTGGTCGCGGGCGGCCTTGACCTCCTCCCGGCGCTTGCCGACGAGATCGGTGAGCGCCGCGAGGCGGTCCTGGAGGGACGCGAGGTCGCCGATGGCGTGCGCCTCCGCGACCGCCTCCCGCAGCTTCGCGATGTTCGACTCGGCCTGAGCGGGCGCCAGATCGGTGCCCTTCACCCGCTGTTCCAGGAGCTGGACCTGCCCGGCCAGCTCGTCGAACTTGCGGCGGTAGTAGGCCAGGGCCTCTTCAGGCTCGCCGGCCTGCCAGGACCCGACGGCCCGTTCTCCCTCAGCCGTACGCACGTAGACGGTGCCGTCAGCGTCTACCCGGCCCCACGGGTCGGTGGTCACCGCGTCCTCCCGCACTTGAATCAGCCCTCCAGGGCCCGAAATGCCCTTGGTTGTATTACGTCAGCTCTTGCCCGTGATTGTCACGTCTTTGATTTCCACGGTCTGCTTGGGAGCGCCCGTGCCGTCACCCGTACCGCCGGGAAGTATGCCCTGCTTGGCGACCTTATCGAGGATTTCAAGTCCTTTTGTTACGGTACCGAAGGGTGTGTAGGCGGCGTTGAGCCCCGTGTCGCCGAACACGATGAAGAACTGGCTTCCGTTCGTGTTGGGGCCGCTGTTGGCCATGGCCAGCACACCACGCGTGTACTTCGCACCCTCGAGGTTCTCGTCGACGAACCGGTAGCCGGGGCCGCCCTGGCCGTCCGTGGGGTTCTTGCCGTCGGCCTTGGCGAGCGGGTCGCCGCACTGCAGGATCGGGAAGTCCGTCCCCAGCCGGTGGCACTTGGTGTCCTTGAAGTAGTTCTTGGAGGCCAGGTACCGGAACGAGCCCACGGTGCACGGCGCCTTGGCCGCGTCCAGCTTGGCGACGATGTCGCCGAGGTTGGTCTTGATGGTCATCGTGCCCGCGTCGGTGCTGACCTTGGCGGGCGGCAGGCCGACATCCTTGATCTGGCCGCTGCCGGGGTCGGCGACGTAGCCGCAGGTTCCGGTCGCGGGGTCGTACGCCTTTGGCTCCGCGGCGGCGGGGGCGTCGGTGGCGGGAGCGCTCGCCGACGGCGCCGCGGACGCGGTCGCCACGTTGCCGTCGGTCCCACCCAGGAGTGCGATCGCGGCCACGATGCCACCGATCACGACCACCACGGCCGTGGAGGTCCCCAAGATCGCGACACGCCGTGCCCGTAGTTGACGGTCGGTCCGCGCCTGCATCTGCCGCTGATAGTGCTCGCGCGCCAGCTGCTTCTGACGATCCTTGCCGGTGACCACTGCGTCCTCCAGACTGCCTGGTTTCATTGGTCGTGCCGCCGGAGGCCGGTCGGCCACGGTGCGCCGCCGCAGGAGAGGACGGAAGATCCTCCCGTGAACGGCACGCCGCTGTATGGCATCCGGCTCGACTGCTCCAAGAATGACTATTGAGGTGGGCGAATCGTATCGGCACACGGGTATTGGTTCGCAGCCCGCCGACCCGCACCGGTACCCTTCGGTTACATTCGCTCGCGTAATCCTTGATACATCGTCACGAGACGTAGAGGCGCTTCCGTGCTCGTCGCCGGGTTTCCCGCAGGGTCCTTCCAGGCCAACTGCTATGTCGTCGCTCCCGCCCCAGGCGAGGAGTGCGTCGTCGTGGATCCTGGTCAGGACGCGGTGGACGACCTCGACGAGTTGCTGCGGGAGCACCGGCTGAAGCCCGTGGCCGTGCTCCTGACCCACGGTCACCTCGACCATGTGTGGTCGGTGGCGCCGGTCTGCGGCGCGCGTGACATTCCCGCGTGGATCCATCCGGAGGACCGCGAGCTGCTGTCGGACCCGGGCAAGGGATTCTCGGCTCAGGCGGGTCAGCTGTTCGGCGGGCTGGAGTTGAGCGAGCCCGACGACGTCAAGGAGCTGTCCGACGGGGCCACCCTGCGGCTCGCCGG
Organism: Planotetraspora silvatica; assembly: GCF_016863315.1. Lineage (GTDB taxonomy): Bacteria > Actinomycetota > Actinomycetes > Streptosporangiales > Streptosporangiaceae > Planotetraspora > Planotetraspora silvatica. The sequence goes on along the minus strand of NZ_BOOQ01000051.1, from coordinate 48,499 downwards.
TCTGGACATCACGGTCGACCATGCCCCCGGCCATACCAGGGGGTCGGTGACGTTCAGGACGCCCTTGGGGGACACGGATCCCGCGCAGGACGCGGAGGTCCTGTTCTCGGGCGACCTGCTGTTCGCCGGCTCCATCGGCCGCACCGATCTCCCGGGCGGCGACTACGCGACGATCCTGGGCAGCCTCGCGAGAACGCTGACGCTGCCGGACGAGACGCTGGTCCTGCCCGGTCACGGACCACAGACGACGATCGGCCGCGAGCGGGCCACCAACCCCTTTCTCAGGGAAGTGGTGCCGCACAGCGGCCCTAGCAGGGGACTGTAATGAGCTTTCAGGCGCCCAAGGGCACCTTCGACTGGATGCCGCCGCGCTCGGAGTGGGCACTCATCGTGCGCGACGCGCTGTCCGCACCCGCCCGCCGCGCGGGCTACGGGTACATCGAGACCCCGGCCTTCGAGGACACCGGCCTGTTCGCGCGGGGGGTCGGCGAGTCGACCGACATCGTGACCAAGGAGATGTACACCTTCCAGAGCAAGGGCGGCCAGTCCCTGACGCTGCGCCCCGAGGGAACGGCCAGCGTCGTGCGCGCCGTCCTCGAGCACGGCCTGTACGGCGGAGCCCTCCCGATCAAGCTCTGGTACTCCGGCAGCTACTTCCGCTATGAGAAGGCGCAGGCCGGCAGGTACCGGCACTTCTCGCAGGTGGGCGCCGAGGCGCTCGGCGCGGAGGACCCGGCGCTCGACGCGGAGCTGATCGTGCTGGCCTCCGACGGCTACGCCTCGCTCGGCCTGAAGAACGTGCGGCTGCTGATCAACTCGCTCGGCTGCAAGGAGTGCCGTCCCGCCTACCGGGCCGCGCTCCAGGACTTCCTGCGCGGGCTCGACCTCGACGAGGCCACGCGGCAGCGCATCGAGATCAACCCGTTGCGGATCCTCGACGACAAGCGCCCCGAGGTCCAGGCGCAGCTGGTGGACGCGCCGCTCGTGACCGACCACCTCTGCGGGGCCTGCAAGGCCTACCACGAGGAGGTCCGCAGCCTGCTCACGGGAGCCGGCCTCACCTACTCGGACGATCCGCGACTGGTCCGCGGGCTCGACTACTACACGCGGACGACCTTCGAGTTCATCCACGACGGTCTGGGCGCGCAGTCCGCGGTCGGCGGCGGCGGGCGCTACGACGGCCTGAGTGAGATGATCGGCGGCCCCGCGCTGCCCAGCGTCGGCTGGGCCCTCGGCGTCGATCGCACGGTCCTCGCGATGGAGGCGGAAGGGCTGCTCACCGAGCGTCCCGGGCAGGTCGAGGTGTTCGCCGTCCCGCTGGGCGAGGAGGCCAGGCGCCGGATCTTCTCGCTCGTCGCCGAGCTGCGCCGGGACGGCATAGCGGTGGACATGGCCTTCGGCGGCCGGGGCGTCAAGGGCGCCATGAAGGCCGCCGACCGCAGTGGTGCTCGTTTCGCCCTGATCCTGGGTGAGCGGGACATCGAGGCGGGAGCCGTACAAGTGAAAGACCTGACAACAGGTGAGCAGACCGCGGTGCCGTTGGCCGGGGTCGTCGACGTTTTGAAGGGGAAACTCTCGTGATCCGCACTCACGAAGCAGGAACGCTTCGTAAGGAGCATGCAGGCCAGCAGGTGACGCTGGCGGGCTGGGTGGCGCGCCGGCGCGACCACGGCGGGGTGGTGTTCATCGACGTGCGTGACGCGTCGGGCTCCGCCCAGGTGGTCTTCCGCGAGGAGGATCACGCCCACGACCTGCGCTCCGAGTACTGCGTCAAGGTCACGGGCGAGGTCCGCGTGCGGCCGGAGGGGAACGAGAACCCCGACCTTCCGACAGGCGGGATCGAGGTCGTCGCCTCCGAGGTCGAGGTGCTCAGCGAGTCAGCGCCTCTGCCGTTCCCCATCGAGGGCAACACCGGCGTCTCCGAGGAGGCGCGGCTGAAGTACCGCTACCTCGACATCAGGCGGCAGCAGGTCGCCCAGGCGCTGCGGATCCGGTCCAAGGCGACCTACCTGGCCAACGACGTCATGAACGAGCGCGGCTTCGTCTACGTGGAGACTCCGGACCTCACCCGCTCCACGCCTGAGGGCGCTCGCGACTTCCTCGTGCCCGTACGGCTACAGCCGGGCAACTGGTACGCCCTGCCGCAGTCGCCGCAGCTGTTCAAGCAGCTACTCATGGTCTCCGGCCTGGAGCGCTACTACCAGCTCGCCCGTTGTTTCCGCGACGAGGACCTGCGCGCCGACCGGCAGCCCGAGTTCACCCAGATCGACATCGAGATGTCCTTCGTGGACCAGGACGACATCATCGAGCTCGGCGAGGCTCTGATCGGGCGGATCTGGAAGGACACCATCGGCTACGAGCTGCCGTCCCCGCTCCTGCGGATGACGTACGCCGACGCCATGGCCCGGTACGGCTCGGACAAACCGGACCTCCGTTTCGGCGTCGAGCTCGTCGACCTCACGGAGTACTTCTCCGGCACCCCGTTCCGGGTGTTCCAGGCGCCGTACGTCGGGGCGGTCGTCATGCCGGGCGGCGCGTCGCAGACCCGCAAGGAGCTCGACGGCTGGCAGGACTGGGCCAAGGCGCGCGGCGCCCGCGGCCTGGCGTACGTGCTGGTCCAGGAGGACGGTCTGGGCGGCCCCGTCGCCAAGAACCTCTCGGAGACGGAGATCGCCGGCCTCGCCGCGGCGACCGGCGCGAAGCCGGGCGACGCGGTCTTCTTCGCCGCCGGCGCCGCCTCCGCCTCGCGCGACCTGCTCGGCGCGGCGCGACTGGAGATCGGCCGCCGGTGCCGCCTGATCGACGAGTCCCAGTGGTCGTTCCTGTGGATCGTCGACGCCCCCATGTTCGAAGAGGACGGTGAGGGCGGCTGGACCGCGGTCCACCACCCCTTCACCGGGCCGAAGCCCGAATGGGCCGACAACTTCCAGGACCACCCCGGCGAGGCGCTCGCCTACGCGTACGACATGGTCTGCAACGGCATGGAGATCGGCGGCGGCTCGATCCGTATCCACCGGGCCGAGATGCAGCAGCGGGTCTTCGACGTGCTGGGCATCTCCAAGGAGGAGGCGGAGAACAAGTTCGGCTTCCTGCTGGAGGCGTTCAAGTACGGCCCGCCTCCGCACGGAGGCATCGCCTACGGCTGGGACCGGATCTGCATGCTGCTGGCGGGCGGCGAGTCGATCCGGGACGTGATCGCCTTCCCGAAGACCGCGTCCGGCTACGACCCGCTGACGGGAGCTCCCACGCCCATCACGGGCGCGCAGCGCAAGGAGGCCGGCGTGGACGCCAAGCAGAAGGACCCCAAGCCGACCGCCTGACCCGCCCACCTTGCTCGTGATCATGCACAGGTTCGGGGATCTCGCGTCGGCCTGCGGAAACGCCGAGCGTGATCATGCACGGATTCGTGGATGTGCGCGCCGACCTCCGGCGATGCCTGGCGTGATCATGCACAGGTTCGGGAGTACGCCGGTCTGCCTGGGATGATGCCGTTCGTGATCTGGCAATGACGCTCTGGTTGCCAGATCACGTACGGCATGGCCGCAGTTGAGAGGCCATTTCTCCGAACCTGCGCATGATCACGAACGGTGAACGGGCAGGTCGCGGCTCATCTCCGCGAATGTGTGCATGATCACGGCCGAGGAGTTGGCTGGTCGGCGGCCATATTCACGAACCCGTGCATGATCACGATCCGTGTTTGGGCAGCTAGAGGCCGCATTCTCCGAACCCGTGCATGATCACGCCCAGGGGTGGGGGGAAATTTCTGGATGACTTGGGGTTTGGGAGAACCTCTTGCCGCTGGAATCCGTATGAGAGTGCAGCGAGAGTGAAACCACGCCTGGATCCAGCTCAGGAGCGATGCACATGTTCGACCAGATCCTCGATCTCCCCGCCCACCCTCTGATCATCCACGCGGCGGTGGTCTTCACCCCCCTGCTCGTGCTGCTGAGCATCGCCTACGTAGTCCTCCCCGCGTTCCGCCGCCGGCTCGACTGGGCACTCGTCGTGGCCGCGATCGCCGCTCCCGCCGCCGTCTTCGCCGCCAAGGAGAGCGGTGAGGCGCTCGAGGCGCGCCTGTTCAAGGGGCAGATCCCCCCGCCCGTCGTGGAGCATTCGAGCTTCGCCAACCCCCTGCTCTACACCACCCTCGGGCTGGGCGTCGTGGCGCTGGTGCTCGTCTACCTGACGCGTCCCCACCGCGAGCCGGGGACGGCGCCCGCCGGCTCGGCCCGGGCCGTCAGCCTCGTGCTGTCCGTCGTGACGGTCGTCCTGGCGCTCGTCGTGGCCTACTACGTATTCCGGGCCGGCGACAGCGGCGCGAGGGCCGTCTGGGCCTACTGACGGTACCCTCTGGGTTGTGGACAGTCTGTTCGATTCGGCGGCCGAGGAGGCCCACAAGAGCCAGGAGCCGCTGGCCGTCCGCATGCGGCCACGAGGTCTCGACGAGGTGATCGGCCAGCGGCATCTCCTCGGATCGGGCACGCCGCTGCGGCGCCTGGTCGAGAGCGAGGCCCCGATGTCGCTGTTCCTGTGGGGGCCGCCGGGAACGGGCAAGACCACGCTCGCCTACGTCGTCTCCAACGCCACCAAGCGGCGGTTCGTCGAGGTGTCCGCCGTGTCGGCCGGCGTCAAGGACGTCCGCGCGGCCATCGACCAGGCCCGCCGGGATCTGGGCATGACGGGCCGCCAGACCGTGCTGTTCGTCGACGAGGTGCACCGGTTCAACAAGGCGCAGCAGGACGCGTTGCTCCCGGCCGTGGAGAACCGCTGGGTCACGTTCATCGGGGCGACCACGGAGAATCCCTTCTTCTCGGTCATCTCCCCGCTGCTGTCCCGGTCGTTGCTGCTGACCCTCGAGCCGTTGTCGGAGGACGACATCCGGGCCGTCCTGGAGCGTGCCGTCACCGACCCGCGCGGCCTCGGCGGCCGTGTCACCCTGCGGGCCGACGCCCTCGACCAGCTCGTACGGCTGGCAGGGGGCGACGCCCGCCGGTCGCTGACCTACCTGGAGGCCGCCGCGCTGCTCGCGGACGACGTCACGGTCGAGGTGGTGGAGAAGGCGGCCGACAAGGCCGCCGTCCGCTACGACCGCCAGGGCGACCAGCACTACGACGTGATCAGCGCCTTCATCAAGAGCATGCGCGGCTCGGACGCCGACGCGGCCGTGCACTATCTGGCCCGGATGGTCGAGGCGGGGGAGGACCCCCGCTTCATCGCCCGCCGGATCGTGATCTTCGCGTCGGAGGACGTGGGCATGGCCGACCCCAGTTGCCTCCAGGTCGCGGTGGCGGCCGCCCAGGCGGTGGAGTTCATCGGTCTGCCCGAAGGGCGCATCAACCTGACCCAGGCGGTGATCCACTGCGCTCTGGCGCCCAAGTCCAACGCCGTCGTCAAGGCCATCGGCGCCGCCTCCGACGACGTACGGCGCGGCCTGATCGGACAGGTCCCCGGCCACCTGCGCGACGCCCACTATCCGGGCGCCGCGAAGCTCGGCCACGGCAAGGGATACCAGTATCCGCACGACTTCGAGCACGGCCTGGTCAGGCAGGACTACGTGCCGCAGGAGCTCAGGGACCGCCGCTACTACGAGCCGACGAGCCACGGGGCCGAGGCCCGTTTCGGCGAGAGATGGTCGAAGATCCGCGGTTTCCTCCGGGGCGAGGGCGACCCGACGGGCGCGTGAGCCCGGCCGGGCAGGCGTGTGGTGCGCGCCGACGGGCAGGGCGTTCGCGATAGGGTCTTGCCATTCCAGCTCCGGTGATCTAGGGAGATCGGCAATGCTTACCGCGGGAGAGCTCGCGGGCCTGATCGTCGCCACCTTCTGGGCGATTCTGGTCTGCTTCATGGCCGTAGTGCTGGTCAAGCTGGCCCGGCTGCTGGTCGAGACGACCAAGATGGTGTCGGAGCTGAGCGACCGCGTGGTGCCGCTCCTCGAGGACGTGAGCCGCACGGTCGCCGAGACCAACCGCCAGCTCATCGCGGTCGAGGCCATCACCGACAACGTCAAGGACGTCAGCGGCAACATGGTGAAGATCACCGGGGTCGCGTCCACGCTGCTCGCCGGACCTGTGATCAAGATCTCGGCCCTGGGCCACGGAATCCGGGCCGCGCTGGCCAGACGCGGCGGCCGGGTGACGGGCGAGCACGTCCCGGGCCCGCGCCGCGCCCTCGACGGTCAGGCGGCACGGGGTGAATCCGGTGCGCGCGGCCTGTCCGGGAGGCGGGGCGGATGATCCGGCGGCTCTTCTACATGGCCCTGGGCGCGTATCTCGCGGTCTGGACTATGCGTAAGCTTCAGGCACTGCGGCCCGACCATGTGGCCAGGCGCACGGCCGGCCGGATGGCGGGCTACGCCGGACGGCTCGGTGAGTTCGCCGGCGACGTGCGCCACCTGGCGGCGAGCAGGGAAACCGAGTTGCGGGCCGCCTTCCGGCTCGACAGTGTTGAAACAAGACCCACCAGATACGACGACGTAAAGGATGGCCGCTGAAATGGAGTCGGCAGAGATCGTACGCCGCTTCCTGCGCTTCTTCGAGGAGCGCGGACACACCGTCGTTCCCTCGGCCAGCCTGGTCGCCGAAGATCCGACGCTGCTTCTCGTGAACGCGGGCATGGTCCCGTTCAAGCCCTACTTCCTCGGCCAGCGCAAGCCGCCGTATCCGCGTGCGACCAGCGCCCAGAAGGTCATCCGTACGAACGACATCGACGAGGTCGGCAAGACCACCCGGCACGCGAGCTTCTTCCAGATGCTGGGCAACTTCTCGTTCGGGGACTACTTCAAGGAAGACGCGATCCCGTTCGCGTGGGAGCTGCTGACCAAGCCCGAGTCCGAGGGCGGCTTCGGCTTCCCGGAAGACCGGCTGTGGGCGACCGTCTACCTCGATGACGACGAGGCGCTGGACATCTGGCACAAGAAGGCCGGTCTCCCGCTGGAGCGCATCCAGCGCCGCGGTCTCGCGGACAACTACTGGCACATGGGCGTGCCCGGCCCCGGCGGTCCGTGCTCCGAGATCTACTTCGACCGCGGTCCCGACTACGGCAGGGAGGGCGGCCCGGTCGCCGACGAGACCCGGTATCTCGAGGTCTGGAACAACGTCTTCATGCAGTTCCAGCTCGGCGCGGTCCGCGGCAAGGAAGACTTCGACATCGTCGGCGAGCTGCCCGCCAAGAGCGTCGACACCGGCATGGGCCTGGAGCGCATGGCGGCGATCCTGCAGGGCGTCGACAACATCTACGAGATCGACACCACCTTCAAGATCCTCAGCACGGCGGCCGAGCTGACCAAGACGCGCTATGGCCGCAACCACCGCGCCGACGTCTCGCTCCGGGTGGTCGCCGACCACATGCGCGCGGGCGTGATGCTGGTCGGCGACGGCGTGCTGCCGTCCAACGAGGGCCGCGGCTACGTGCTGCGCCGCATGCTCCGCCGCGCGATCCGCAACCTCCGCCTGCTCGGCGCGGGCGAGGAGCGGTACATGCACGAGCTGACCGACGTGACCATCGCCGTGATGGGCCAGCAGTACCCGGACCTGGTGGCGGACGCGCCGAACATCCACGCGGTGATCGACGCGGAGGAGACGTCGTTCCTCGGCACCCTCCGCACCGGTACGGCGATCTTCGACGTCGCGGTCGAGGAGAGCAAGCGCAAGGGCACCTCCGCGCTCAGCGGCGCGCAGGCGTTCCAGCTGCACGACACCTACGGCTTCCCGATCGACCTCACGCTGGAGATGGCGTCCGAGCAGGGTCTCCAGGTCGACGAGGACGGCTTCCGCCGGCTCATGAAGGAGCAGCGGGACCGCGCCAAGGCGGACGCGGCGGCCAAGAAGACCGGCAACGCGGATATCTCGGTGTTCGGTGACATCCTGGAGAAGTCCGGCAAGGTCGACTTCCTGGCGTACGACCACACGACGGCGGAGGCGAAGATCGTCGGCCTGCTCGTCGAGGGCGCCAACGTCCCGGCGGTCGGGGCGGGATCCACGGTCGAGGTCGTCCTCGACCGCACCCCGTTCTACGCCGAGGGCGGCGGCCAGCTCTCCGACCAGGGCATCATCCGCACGGACGGCGCGGAGGTCGAGATCGTCGACGTCCAGACGCCGGTCGCCGGGCTCATCGTCCACCGCGGCAAGGTCAGGCACGGCGAGATCCGCGTCGGGGACCAGGCGCACGCCGAGATCGACATCGAGCGGCGCCGCGCGATCTCCCGCAGCCACACCGCGACGCACCTGGTGCACCGCGGCTTCCGCAACGCTCTCGGCGAGTCCGCGGCGCAGGCGGGCTCGGAGAACTCCCCGGGACGCTTCCGGTTCGACTTCACCGCGGCCGGAGCGGTCTCGCCGACCGCGCTGCGCGACGTCGAGGACGAGGTCAACGCCGTTCTGATCAACGACCTCAAGGTCAACGCGTACTACACCTCGCAGGCGGAGGCGCGTGCCATGGGGGCGCTCGCGCTGTTCGGCGAGAAGTACGGCAACGAGGTCCGCGTCGTCGAGGTCGGCGACTACTCCCGTGAGCTGTGCGGCGGCACGCACGTCGCGAGCTCGGGCCAGCTCGGTCTGATCAAGGTGCTGGGGGAGGCGTCGATCGGCGCGGGCGTGCGCCGGGTCGAGGCGCTCGTCGGCATCGACGCGTTCCGGTTCCTCGCCAGGGAGAGCGTGCTGGTCAGCCAGCTGAGCGAGCAGCTCAAGGCCCGGCGGGAAGAGCTGCCCGAGCGCATCGAGGGCATCGTCACCCGGCTGCGCACCGCGGAGAAGGAGTTGGAGCGCGTCAGGTCCGCCCAGGTCCTCGCCATCGCGGGCGATCTGGCGGCACAGGCCCGCGACTTCGGCGGAGTGTCCGTCGTGACCCACCGCGCGCCTGATGGCACCTCCGCCGATGATCTGCGTAAGCTCGCCCTTGATGTGCGCGGCCGGTTCCCGAGCGACCGCGCTGCGGTCGTCGTCGTTGCCGGGGTGCCCTCAGACCGCCCGGTCGTCGTCGCCGTGGTGAACGAGGCGGGACGCGAGCGAGGACTGAAGGCCGGTCGTCTCGTCGGCGTCGCCGCCAAGACGCTTGGGGGTGGCGGTGGCGGCAAGGACGATGTGGCGCAGGGCGGAGGATCGCGTCCTGAGGCGATCGACGACGCTTTGCGGGCGGTCGAGGAGACCATCTCCTCTTCTGTCTCCTGACGGGTTCCGTTCTCGTGGAGACCTGCTCATGAGGCGCGGCGTCAGGCTCGGCGTCGACGTCGGCTCGGTCAGGATCGGCGTGGCCCGCAGTGACCCATCGGGTCTGCTGGCCACGCCCGTCGAGACCGTACGGCGAGGCCGGGGCGACCTCGGCAGGATCGCCTCGATCGCCGCCGAGCACGAGGTGGTCGAGATCGTCGTCGGGCTTCCGACATCGTTGTCGGGGCGGGAGAGCCACGCCGCCTCGGCCGCGCGGGAGTTCGCGGCGGAACTCGCCGTGAGGCTCGCGCCGACGCCGATCCGGCTCTACGACGAGCGGCTGACGACCGTGACGGCGCAGCAGGGCCTGCGGTCGAGCGGCGTGAAGGCGAAGAACCAGCGCGACGTCATCGACCAGGCCGCGGCCGTCGTGCTCCTGCAGGCGGCACTCGACTTCGAACGCGCGACAGGCAGGCCACCGGGACGACCCCTCGAGCCGCCAGGCGAACAGCCCGGCGAGGAAGCGAGTGGCGGGACCGCCAGGTGAGGCGGGCGACGGGCGTCGTGATCGGTGGCGCCGCCCTGGTCGCGGCCGCCATCGCGTTCGGTGTCCATTCCATCGTGCGGACGGCGCCGGGCGCCGAGGACTTCGAGGGCGCCGGGACCGGGACGGTCATGGTGGAGATCACTCCAGGCGCGAGCGCCGGCGAGATCGCGGAGACGCTCAAGCACGCGGGGGTCGTCGCCAGCGCCCAGTCGTTCGTCGACGAGGTGGTGCAGCGCTCGAAGGAGTCGAGCCTGCATCCCGGCCAGTACCGGCTGAAGCGGCGCATGGCGGCCTCCTCGGCCCTCGATCTGCTGCTCACGCCCGCGTCCCGCGTGATCAAGAGGGTCACCGTGCCGGAGGGCATGCGCCTGGCCGACGTGCTCGTCACCCTCGCCAACGGGTCCGGCATCCCGCTGGCCGACTTCAAGAAGGCGGTCGCGGAACCCGACGGGCTGCGCCTGCCGGCGTACGCCAAGGGACAGGTCGAGGGGTTCCTGTTCCCGGCCACCTACGAGATCGAGCCGACGGCCACTGCAGGGGACGTGCTCCGGAACATGGTCGTCCGGTTCCGCGCGGCGTCACAGCACGTCGACCTGGAAAGGCTGGCGGCCGAGCAGCGTCTGACACCGTTGGAGGCCGTCACGATGGCGAGCATCGTCCAGGCCGAAGGCGGCCAGGACGCGGATTATCCGAAGATCGCTAGAGTGATGTTCAACCGACTCCTCCGCGGCGGGAAGCTCGAGATGGACAGCACGGTCAACTACGCCCTGCGCAGGCACACTCTCAAGGTGTCGGAGCAGGACACCAAGACCGCGTCCCCGTACAACACCTACGCGCACGGGGGACTCCCGCCGGGACCGATCGGCAACCCCGGAGAGAAGGCGCTCCGAGCGGTGCTTCATCCCACTTCAGGTGATTGGTACTGGTTTGTGACCACCGATCCAGGCCGTAGAATCACCAAATTCACTGACAAAGAGGCGGAGTTCGTGAAATATCGGGAGGAGCTGAACAAGAACCTGGGGACGAACTAGCCGATCGAGGTGAGCCGTCCTCCTGAGGTTTCACATATCGGGTGTCCTTGCCCCGTGTAACGTCGAGCACGACACGGGACGAGCGACGACCCACCCCACCTGCCGGAACCCCCCTCGGTTTGGCACACTCGCTTGACGCGGAGCCGGTCGTACCGAGAGATTGGCCGACGCAACTATGAACGATCTGGGCATGGACTTCCTGCTAGGCGACGAGGACGAGGAGCGTCCCGGGCGCCGGTCCCGTGGCAGCCGCAGTCAGCAGCGCCGCAGTCGCAAGCGGAGGAAGAGGCAGCGCCGCAAGGGCGCGGCCGCCAGTGTGTTCGCCGTCCTGGTGATCCTTCTGATCCTTGCCGGCGTGGGGTATTTCGGCTACACCTGGGTCCGAGACGTGGTCACCGTGAAGGATTTCTCCGGACCCGGCACCGGTGAGGTCGTCGTTCAGATCGATGAGGGAGCCAACGCCTCCGACGTCGCCGTGAACCTGGAGAAGCAGGGCGTCGTGGCCAGCGCGCGCGCGTTCGTCAACGCGATCACCGCGGCGGGCAAGGGCAATTCGCTGCAGCCCGGCCAGTACAAGTTGCGCAAGGGGATGTCCGCGGCCTCTGCCGTCGAACTGCTCGATCCGAAGAACCGCATCCGCGACGACCTGACCTTCCAGGAGGGCCTGCGGCTCAGCAAGATCTACGAGCAGCTCGCCAAGGCGACGGGCAAGTCCGTCAACGACTTCAAGAAGGCGGCCAAGGGCGACATCGGCCTGCCCAAGTACGCCAACAAGCAACTCGAGGGCTTCGCGTTCCCGGCCACCTACGAGTTCAACGACAAGATGAGCGCGGCGGACATCCTCACCGCGATGGTCGACAGGTTCACCCAGACGGCCAACAAGGTCGACCTGGAGAAGCAGTCCGAGGCGATCGGTTACAGCCCGCGCGACGTCATGATCGTCGCGAGCATCGTGCAGGCCGAGTCGGGCAGCGTGGACGACATGCCGAAGGTGGCCCGGGTCATCTACAACCGGCTCCAGCGCAACCCGCCCATGCTGCTCCAGATGGACAGCACGACCATGTACGGCCTCAACAAGTACGGCATCGCCGCGACGCAGGCCGAGACCCAGAGCAAGTCCCGGTACAACACCTACCGGTATCAGGGACTGCCGCCGGGGCCGATCTCCAACCCCGGTGACCACGCGATCGAGGCCGCGCTCCACCCGGCGGACGGCGCCTGGCTCTGGTTCGTGACCACCGATCCCAAGAAGGGGATCACCAAGTTCACCGACAAGGAGTCGGAGTTCTGGAAACTCCGCGACGAGTTCAACCGGAACTACGGATGACCGTCGGACACCGGGCCGCGGTTCTCGGCTCTCCGATCGGGCACTCGTTGTCCCCGATCCTGCACCGTACGGCGTACGCCGCGCTGGGCCTGCGGGACTGGAGGTACGACTCGTTCGAGTGCACGGAGGAGGGGCTGCCCGCGCTGGTGGAGACGATGGGCTCGGAATGGGCCGGCCTGTCGCTGACGATGCCGCTCAAGCGCGCCGTGCTCCCGCTCCTGGAGACGGTCTCCGAGCTGGCGGTCCAGGTGGGGTCCGCGAACACCGTGGTCTTCCGGGACGGTGTGCGCCACGGGGAGAACACCGACGTCTACGGGATCGTCCAGGCGCTGGCGGAGACGGGGGTGTCGGCCCCCTCGGCCGTCACGATCCTCGGGGGCGGCGCCACGGCCGCCTCCGCCGTCGCGGCCGTCCGGGAGATGGGCCTGTCCGAGACGACCCTCGTCGTCAGGGAGGCCGCCCGCGCGGCGGAGACCCTGGAGGTCGCGGAGCGCCTCGGCGTCGCGGTGGCCGTGCGGACCTTCGACACGTTCGGCAGATCCTCCGTGGACGCGGATCTGATCGTCTCCACGCTGCCCTCCGGCGCCGCGGACGGTGTCGCCGACGAGATCGCGAGGGGCCTGCCCGAGAAGGGCGCCCTGCTCGACGTGGTCTACTCGCCCTGGCCCACCGTGCTGGCGAGAGCCGTACAGGAACGTGGGGGCACCGTCGTGAGCGGCTTTTCGATGTTGCTCCATCAGGCGGCCAGGCAGGTCGAGCTCATGACCGGCCACGGTGAGGTGCCCGTCGAGGCCATGCGCGCCGCCGGCGAGGCGGAGATCGCCCGGCGCTCGGCCTGATTCCGGAGGATCCGTCCAACGCGGTCAGGCCGGTCTCGCCGGGGAATGGTTCGGTGATCCGGCGTGGTTGTGGTAGCGTTAGCCATCGATCGGTCCGGCATGCCAGCTGGACGCGCAAGCGGAGGTCCTCCTCCCACCTGATCCGCCGAAAGGCAGACGGGTCAAGGATCACACCGGAGTTTTCGGCAGGAGAGCTCAGTGACCCCGCATGCGTGACGTGCGGGGTTTTTGGTTTTTCCTGCACGGTCGAGCACCAAGCGGAAGCCTTTTGGAGGTCCCATCAGCACCGAGCCCCGCATCAACGATCGTATTCGTGTGCCGGAGGTCCGCCTCGTCGGCCCGAACGGCGAGCAGGTCGGCATCGTTTCCATCGGAGATGCGCTGAAGCTGGCCCAGGAAAGCGATCTTGACCTCGTCGAGGTCGCCGCGACGGCCCGCCCGCCTGTCTGCAAACTCATGGACTACGGCAAGTTCAAGTACGAGTCGGCCATGAAGGCGCGCGAGGCCCGCCGCAACCAGGCACACACGATCATCAAGGAGATCAAGCTCCGGCCGAAGATCGATCCGCACGACTACGAGACCAAGAAGGGTCACGTCGTGCGCTTCCTCAAGGCGGGGGACAAGGTCAAGGTCACGATCATGTTCCGTGGTCGCGAGCAGTCCCGGCCCGAGCTGGGTTTCCGGCTGTTGCAGCGGCTCGCTGAGGACGTCACGGAGCTCGGGTTCGTCGAATCGCAGCCCAAGCAGGACGGCCGCAACATGATCATGGTGATCGGACCCCACAAGAAGAAGGCCGAGGCCAAGGCCGAGCGCGCCGCGGCGCGGGCACAGCGCGGAGACTCGCCGGTGGACCTGGCCGACGAGGCGACCGAGCAGGCTGAGGCATCCGCGTCTGTGGAGTGACCCCGCGCGAGCGGAGCGATCTCATGCGGGCGGGACGCGCCTCACGCGGGTGGAGCGATCTCACGCAAGCGGAGTGACGCGCCCCTTCTGAACCATCAGACGGAGCGCGGAGAAGCCGAGACCGAGACGGTCTCGAGGAGTGAGCATGCCGTCGGCCGGGGCACCAGCCCTGGGCCGGCGGTACGGACAACGAGGGAGAGACGGCTGACATGCCGAAGATGAAGACGCACAGCGGTGCGAAGAAGCGGTTCCGGCTCACCGGTACCGGCAAGGTCGTTCGCCGCCGTGCCAACCGGCAGCACCTGTTCGAGTACAAGCCGTCCACTCGTACGCGCCGTCTCGAGGGTGTCGTCGTCATGTCCGACGCCGACACGAAGAAGATCAAGAAGCTGCTCGCTAAGTAACGACCCCGGGGAGATAGTCAAATGGCACGCGTGAAGCGGGCGCTCAACGCCAAGAAGAAGCGCAGGGTCGTCCTCGAGCGGGCGAGCGGTTACCGGGGTCAGCGGTCGCGGCTGTACCGCAAGGCCAAGGAGCAGATGCTCCACTCCATGACCTATGCGTACCGGGACCGCAAGGACAGGAAGGGCAACTTCCGCCGCCTGTGGATCCAGCGCATCAACGCCGCGGTCCGGGCGAACGGCATGACCTACAACCGGTTCATCCAGGGCCTGCGGCTCGCGGGCATCGAGGTGGACCGCAAGATCCTCGCCGATCTCGCGGTGAACGACGCCCCGACCTTCGCCACGCTGGTCGAGTCCGCCAAGAAGGCGCTCCCGGCCGATGTGAACGCGCCGGTCGCGTAGTACTGCTCAAGTGAGGGCCCGCCGTGATCCGGCGGGCCCTCACTCACGTCGAGGGGGATCGAGTCAGGCATGGCGGAGCTCACCAACATCAGGTCGCCGCGGGTCAAGGCCGCGCGGCGGCTGACCAAGCGGGCCTTCCGCGACCGGGACAGGGCATTCCTGGCAGAAGGGCCTCAAGCGGTCCGCGAAGCCCTCACGATCGAGGACGTCACCGTCGAGTTGTTCGCCACGGCCGACGCCGAGGCGCGCCACCCCGACATCATCGCCGCGGCCACGGCCGCGGGCGTGCCGGTCCACCGCGCCAGTGGTGAGGTGATGGCCGATCTGACCCAGACCATCACGCCGCAGGGCATCCTGGCCGTCTGCCGGTTCGTCCACGTCCCTCTCGGCGAAGCCGTACCGGCCGGAGCCCGGCTGGTGGCCCTGCTGGCCCATGTGCGCGACCCGGGAAACGCCGGCACGGTCCTCCGTACCGCCGACGCGGCGGGCGCCGACGCGGTCGTGTTCACCGACGCGTCGGTCGACCCCTACAACGGCAAGTGCGTCCGGGCGAGCGCGGGCAGCCTCTTCCACCTTCCGGTGGCGACCGGGGCGCCCGTCGCGGAAGCCGTACGGCAGGCGAAGGACGCGGGGCTGCGGGTCCTCGCCGCGGACGGGGCCGGCACGCGGACCCTCGACGAGGTCGACCTGGCCCGCCCCACCGCCTGGCTGTTCGGCAACGAGGCGTGGGGACTGCCGCCCGAGCTTCTCGCACTGGCCGACGAGGTCGTCCGGGTGCCGATCTACGGACGGGCGGAAAGCCTCAACCTCGCCACCGCCGCAGCCGTGTGCTTGTACTCTTCCGCACGCGTGCAACGGCAGAATTTACATTCTGTGGAAGATCCCACCACCTCGCCCCGCTGAGGCTGCTGTCGGCCCCCGGAAACCCGCTATTGTCGGCGGTGGAGTCGCGCTGAGTCAGGCGGCGTGGTTCCGTTCCGCGGGGCTCCCGAGGGCTGAGGAGGCGGTCTCGTGCGACGTGGCGACACCCCCAGCGGTTCCCTTCACGGGGTCTCCGATGGGAGTGCGTACATCTGCGTCGACGAGCTTCCCGACGGGCTCGTCGCGGCCGACCACGAGGGCCGGATCCTCGTCGTCAACCGGGCCGCCGAGCGGCTGACCGGCGTCGGCCGGCAGACCGCGGTCGGCAGGCACATCACCGACGTCCTGCCCTTCCGCGATCTCGAAGGCCGTGACTGGTGGAAGTGGCTCGACCCGCGCGGCGGCCTGCGGACCCGCAGTCGCGCGCCGGAACGCCCGCTCAGCCTCCCCGGCCGCCAGGAGTTACTCGTGGCCGCCCGGTTCGTCCGTACGCCCGAGCGGGGCGGCCCCGTCGTCCGAGTAGTGATCACGATCAGGGACGCATCGGCCCGCGCCCGGGTCGAGCGGAGCAGGGCCGACCTCGTCTCCACCGTCGCCCATGAGCTCAGGTCCCCCCTGACCAGCGTGAAGGGATTCACCGCGACGCTCCTCGCCAAGTGGGAGCGATTCACCGACGCCCAGAAACTGGTCATGCTGGAGACGGTCAACGCCGACGCCGACCGTGTCACCCGGCTGATCACCGAGCTTCTCGACGTGTCCCGGATCGAGTCGGGCCGGCTGCAGGTGCGCCGGCAGGTCGTCGACGTTCCCGCCCGGGCCCGGAGGATCATCGCGGGCCGGGTGGCCGCCGGAGAGCCGGAGGACCGGTTCCGCCTTGAGGTCGGCGGCGAACTGCCTGAGACGTGGCTCGACCAGGACAAGATCGACCAGATCCTGGCGAACCTGGTGGAGAACGGCGTACGACACGGACGCGGTACGGTGTCCGTAGTGGTCGAGCCAGTCGAGTGGGGAGTAGCCGTGTCCGTCCGTGACCAGGGTGAGGGCGTCGCGCCCGAGCTGGTCGGGCGTGTCTTCCGCCAGTTCTGGCGGGGCAACGGGCGCCGCAGGGGCGGCACAGGGCTCGGCCTGTTCATCGTCAAGGGCCTGGTCGAGGCGCACGGCGGCACGATCAGCGTGCAGCGCGCCCCCGGTGGCGGTGCGGAGTTCCGATTTATCTTGCCCACCGGGGCTCCTGACTTCGCCTGAGCTGCGCCGTTCCGCGCGGCTCGCGCAGCGCGGATGACGGCCCGGTGGGCTGATCCCACTAAACTCGACCATGCTGGGCGCCCGGCGCTCGCACGCCCTGGATACGGAGCTCTCTCTTGTCGAACACCTATGACCCGGTCGAGGTGACGCCGTTGCACGCCGACGAAGTCGGGCGGGCGCAGGCCGACGCCCTCGCCGCGATCGCCGCGGCGCGTGACCTCGATGATCTGAAGACGGCGCGCCTCGCGCACGCCGGCGACCGTTCGCCGATCGCCCTGGCCAACCGGGAGATCGGTGCCCTGCCGCCGGCGGCCCGCTCCGAGGCGGGCAAGCGGATCGGCGCGGCCCGCAAGGCCATCGGCGAGGCGCTCGCCGCCCGCCAGGCCGAGCTCGAAGCCGAGCGTGACGCGCGCGTCCTCGTCGAGGAGACCGTCGACGTCTCACTGCCCTGGGACCGCGCTCCTCGCGGCGCCCGCCACCCGCTCACCACGCTGCAGGAGCGCATCGCCGACGCGTTCATCGCGATGGGCTACGAGATGGCGGAGGGACCCGAGCTCGAGGCCGAGTGGTTCAACTTCGACGCGCTGAACATCGCGCCCGATCATCCCGCCCGCTCCGACCACGACACGTTCTTCGTGGAGAGCACCGAGTCGGGGAAGGTGCTGCGCACCCAGACCTCGCCGGTCCAGATCCGCGCGCTGCTGTCGCGGCGGCTGCCCGTCTACGTGGTCTCGCCGGGCAAGACCTTCAGGACCGACGAGCTCGACGCCACCCACACCCCGGTCTTCCACCAGGTCGAGGGCCTGGCGATCGACAAGGGTCTGACGATGGCGCATCTGAAGGGAACCCTCGACCGGTTCGCCGAGGTGATGTTCGGTGAGGGCATCCGCACCCGTTTCCGGCCGAACTACTTCCCCTTCACCGAGCCGTCGGCCGAGATGGACCTGCTGTGCTTCGTCTGCCGCGGCTCGTCGGCCGTGCCGGGCAACCCGCCGTGCCGTACGTGCAAGTCGGAGGGCTGGATCGAGTGGGGCGGCTGCGGGATGGTCAACCCGCGCGTCCTCATCGCCTGCGGCGTCGACCCCGCCGTCTACTCCGGGTTCGCGTTCGGCATGGGCATCGAGCGCACGCTGATGTTCCGCCACAGCGCCGAGGACATGCGCGACATGGTCGAAGGCGACGTCCGGTTCACCCTGCCGTTCGGGATGGAGGTCTGATGAAGGTCCCGCTTTCATGGCTGCGGGAGTATGTCGATCTCCCCGCCGTCACGGCCCACGAGGTGGCCGACAAGCTCACCGCCGCCGGTCTGAAGCTCGAGTCGATCACCGCGCACGGCCACGAGATCAAGAACGTGGTCGTCGGACGCGTCCTCGCGATCGAGGAACTGGACGGCTTCAAGAAGCCGATCCGGCACTGCCGGGTGGAGGTGGGGGAGGCCGCGCCGCGTGAGATCGTCTGCGGCGCCGTCAACTTCGCCGAGGGCGCCGTGGTCCCGGTCGCGTTGCCGGGCGCCGTCCTCCCGGGCGGTTTCGAGATCGCTTCCCGCAAGACGTACGGCAGGCTGTCCGACGGGATGATCTGCTCGGAGGCCGAACTCGGCATCGCCGAGTCGTCCCCGGGCATCCTCCTGCTGCCGCCGGACACGCCCATCGGCGCGGACGTCGTCGAACTGCTGGGCCTGCGCGACGACGTGCTCGAGCTGGAGATCACCCCCGACCGGGGATACGCGCTGTCGATCCGCGGCGTCGCCCGTGAGGCGGCCACCGCGTTCGGCGTGCCGTTCCACGACCCGGGCGTCGTCGAGCCGCCCGCCGTGCCGGGCGAGTCGTGGCCGGCGTCGATCGCCGACCCCACGGCCTGCGACCGCTTCGTGCTGCGCTCGGTCTCCGGGTTCGATCCGGCGGCCGAGAGCCCGCTCTGGATGCGGCTGCGGCTGATGCGCGCGGGGATGCGGCCGGTCTCACTGGCCGTCGACGTGACGAACTACATCATGCTCGAGCTCGGGCAGCCGCTCCACGCCTTCGACCGCTCCCGGCTGTCCGGAGGCATCGTGGTGCGGCGGGCGCTGGCGGGCGAGACGCTGGAGACGCTCGACCACGTCGTCCGCAAGCTCCACGAGGACGACATCCTGATCACCGACGACTCGGGCCCGATCTCGATGGCGGGCACGATGGGCGGCCTGCACACCGAGATCTCCGGCACGTCGAGCGACATCGTGATCGAGGCCGCGCACTTCTCGGCCACCGGGATCGCGCGGGAGTCCCGCAGGCACAACCTGGTCAGTGAGGCGTCCAAGCGGTTCGAGCGCGGCGTCGACAGGGAGCTTCCACTGATCGCGTCGTGGCGTGCCGTGCAGCTCCTCGTCGAGCTGGGCGGTGCCACGGCTGAGCCGGGCGTCACCCACGCCCAGGTCGAGGCGGCGCCCCTCACGATCACCATCCCGGCGGGTCACCCCGGTCGTGTCGCCGGCCTGCCGTACACACGGGAGACCGTGATCCGGCGGCTCGAGCAGGTCGGCTGCACGGTGGCCGACGGCGCCGTCGCGGGCGTGCGCGGCGGGCAGGGCGTCGCCGCCACCGGTGTGGTGTCCAGCGGCGACCTGGCCGACAAGCTCGCCGTACAGGGAGACGACCTGATCACGGTGACGCCGCCGACGTGGCGTCCGGACATGACCGACCCCAACGACCTGGCGGAAGAGGTCATCAGGCTCGAGGGATACGAGCACCTGCCGTCGGTTCTGCCCGCCGCTCCCGCGGGGGCCGGGCTGACGGAGGCGCAGCGGCTGCGCCGGCGGGCCGGGCGGGCACTGGCCGCGTCGGGATATGTCGAGGTGTTGTCGTATCCGTTCATCGGCGAGCGTGACCTCGACGGCCTGCAGTTGCCCGAGGGTGACGCGCGCAGGAGGGTGAGCCGGCTGGTCAACCCGCTGAGCGAGGACGAGCCGTTCATGCGGACCACGTTGCTGCCCGGCCTGCTGAAGACGCTCGTCCGGAACGCGGGACGCGGGTTCGGCGACGTCGCGCTGTTCGAGATCGGGCTGGTCTACCGGCCGGAAGCGGACGCTCCGGCGTCGGCGCCGGTGCTCGCGGTCGATCGCAGGCCGGCTCCCGAGGAGCTCGCGGAGATCGAGAAGGCGCTGCCGCGGCAGCCGCTCCGGGCCGCCGTCGTGCTCGCCGGGGAGTTCGAGCGGTCGGGCTGGTGGGGTGCGGGGCGCCAGGCGTCCTGGGCGGACGCCGTTGAGGCCGCGCGCACGCTGGCCCGTGCGGCCGGAGTCGAGCTCGGCATCTCGGCGGACCAGCACGAACCGTGGCATCCCGGGCGTTGCGCGCTCCTGACCGTGGCAGACCCCGTCACCGGCGAGCCGGTGACGGTCGGTCACGCGGGTGAGCTGCACCCGCGCGTCGCCGAGGCGTATGGCCTGCCTCCGCGTACGGCGGCGATGGAGCTGGAGTTGTCCGCGCTCCCGTTGTCCGGCCCGGTGCAGACGCCCGTCGTGTCCGCCTACCCGGTGGCCACGCAGGACGTCGCGCTGATCGTGCCGGCGGACACGCCGGTCGCGAAGGTGGAGGCCGCGCTGCGTGAGGGGGCCGGGGATCTGCTCGAGGCGATCAGGCTGTTCGACGTCTACACGGGGGAGCAGGTGGGCGAGGGCAACAAGTCGCTGGCCTACAGCCTGCGGTTCCGGGCCGGCGACCGTACGCTCACGGTCGAGGAGACGACGGCGGCTCGTGACGCCGCCGTGGCCCTCGCCGCCGAGCGGACCGGAGCCCAACTCCGCGGAGCCTGACCGCTTCTGTGGGGCGTGACCCCTTGGGGTG
Source organism: Planotetraspora silvatica (assembly GCF_016863315.1). Classification (GTDB taxonomy): domain Bacteria; phylum Actinomycetota; class Actinomycetes; order Streptosporangiales; family Streptosporangiaceae; genus Planotetraspora; species Planotetraspora silvatica. The sequence goes on along the minus strand of NZ_BOOQ01000051.1, from coordinate 27,979 downwards.
TGACTCCTTGGGCTGCGACCCTTGGGGCGTGATCATGCACAAGTTCGGTGGCAGGCATGCTGACCGGCCCCGACCTTGTGCGTGATCATGCACGGGTTCGGGGGAAGGGGCGCCTGCCAGGGGCGATGCCGCGCGTGATCATGCACAGATTCGCTCGTGTGCGTACTGGTCAGGCCCGATGGGTTTCGTGATCATGCACGGATTCGGCGATTGGTGCGATGTCCAGGCCTTATGCGTGTGGTGATCATGCGAATCCGTTCGATTGCATGATCACCACACGTGTAGTGCCAGGTCGCGGCGGGTTTCTCCGAAAGTGTGCATGATCACGGTTGAGAAACTGGCTGCTCAGGGCGGCTGTTTCCGAACCTGTGCATGATCACGCTCAATGGGTGGGCTGGTCGGGCGGGCGATTTCCGAACCTGCGCATGATCACGCGGAGGTTCGGGGGGCGGGGTTACTTGCTGTAGAGCTCTAGTTCGTAGAGGGAGTAGCCGTAGGTAGTGCCTCGTTTGACGCCTTGCATTCGGACGTATCGGGCGTTGACCGGGGTGAAGGACACGTTGTCGATCCCGCCGTTCCCGCTGCTCGTCGAGTACGCCGGGGTCCAGGTGACGCCGTCGGTCGACGTGTCGATTCGGTACGACGACCCGTAGGCCGTCTCCCAGCGGAGGATCGCCCGTCCCACGCTCTTGGCCGAGCCGAGATCCACCTGGATGTACTGGTTGTCGGTCCAGTCGCTCGCCCAGCGGCTGGCGGGGTCGCCGTCGATGGCCTTCGCCGGGGTGTTCGGGCTCTGGGTGCCGTTCGCGCTCGCCGTCGCGCCCGCCGCCAGGTTGCCGATCGAGTCCCCACGGTGGGCGGGGAACGAGACCACCTGCTGGTAGGTCGGCCGGTTCTGCCACGAGATCAGCGGGTGCTTGACCCCGCCCAGCGGCGACTGCTGGATGGCGTCGGCACACCACTGGTTGCCCGCGGCGCACGACGCGTCGCCCGGGTAGGTGGTGGCCGCCGGCTCGGCCAGTGCCGAAGACAGGCTGTTCAGCAGGACCGTACGGCAGGCCGCCACGGTGTCACCGCAGAACTTGGCCGGCAGGGGAGAGGCCACCTGGTCACCGAGCACATTGCGGACGTCCTTGTCGACGTAGCCCCACCAGCCGTACTGGAACGAGGAGCCCTTGTGGGTCTGCGCCTCGTTCGCGGAGGTCGGGAAGGAGGACAGGTCGCCCTGCTGCTGCCCGGAGGGCGACTCGTTGATCTGCAGCGCGTTGACCAGGGACTGGTACAGCCCGTCGCCCAGGCCCGGCTTGAACTGGGCCCGAACGAGCTTCGGCCACCACGCGTCGAAGATGCGGATGGCGTCGGCGTTCGCGTACGTCTTGCTGCCGGGGGAGGTCTCGACCCGCTTGGCCCCGGACGACGCCCACGACGACAGCTTCGACACCGCCGACGCGAGGGCCGGGTCGGTCACGGCCGAGCTTTTGAGCACCCGGAGCAGGTTGGGCAGAACCTTCGTGCCGCGCAGGTCGGTCGTCGCGGCGGACGCCATGATCTTCACGGTGCCGCTGCGGTCGAGGGTTCCCGAGGCGAGGGCGGCCTTGACCGGAGCGTCGAGCAGGTCCGCGCGGTGGACGGGCCCGAAGCTGAAGTTGCCGTCCGCCGAGCCGTAGTCCTTGGCCTGCTTGTTGTTCCAGCTGACGAAGTAGTCCTGGTTGACCGCCTGAGGATGAGTGCTCGGAGCCGCGTAGTCGGCGGTGTTCGTCGAAGGATCGTATCCGGCCCACTCATGCGCGGCGTCGGCCGTCATCGGCAGGTTGGGGTCGGACACGGCCGACCTCACCGGGTCGCTTCCGGACATGAAGTACGCGGTGTCGGCCGAATTCACGTAGAACCAGTTGAACGCGAAGCCGATCGTGGAGGCGGAGTTCTGGAATGCGGCCGCCGAGCCCATCTCGGCGGGGTCGTTGAACATCTGGAAGCCGATCGCCGAGTCGGCCTCGTGCTGGTAGGTCGAGCGCAGCGTAGTGAAGGCCGTGGGGACACCGCCCACTGTGCCGCGCCAGCTCACCAGGCCGTACTTGGTCCGTTTGATCACAAGGTCGTAGGACCCGGCCGCGGTGGAGTCGGCCGTGGTCGGCTTCCAGGAGTTGGTCTTCTTCAACGTCTCCATGGCCGTGCAGGTGCCCTGGTAGAGGTAGTAGTTCGACGACGTCGTGGGCGCCCCGCCGTTCGGGTCGCAGAGCGTGATCGAATACGTGTCGGTGATGTCCTGCAGGCTCGAGGTGGCACTCCAGGCGTAGTCGGTTCCGCGGCCGAGCAGGACGTACAGGCTCAGCCCCGAGAAGGCGGCGCCGCGTGCCCGGATGCCCGGGCCGGACAGTTCCTCCAGCATGAGCAGTTGCGGTGCGAAGTAGCCGGTCTGCGGGCCGAACACGGCGATCGGGTGGCCGGTCGCGGACTTGTCCGCCGAGACGACGATGGCGTTCGACATGCTCGGCTTGCTGTTGTCGACGGTCAGGCCGGTGAGGGCGCTGGTCGCCGCGGTGGTGGAGGAGGTGGCCGTGCCCTGCTCGTTCTCGGTGATGTCCACGGGGGTCGTCGTGGCGTCGGGCAGCACGACTCCGGTCGCTCCGGCCGGGGCGTTCCCCGAGGGGAAGCTCTGCCCGTCATGCAGGGTCAGAACGGTCTCCGGGTCGTTCTGCTCGCGGAAGGCCTGCCACACCTGGTCGCCGACGGCCGTGCCGTACTTGGCCCGGGCCGCGACCCTGACCAGGGCCGACTGCATCTCGGCTCCGCCGCCACCGCCGAAGAGGCCGCCGATCACACCCGCGATCGCGACCAGGTCGGTCATCTGGAAGTCGACGGGCCCGCCAGCGTTGGTGATCGCGTCCATGTGGCCGGTGACGACGTACTCACCCGGGCAGTTCCGGTTGGCCATGCAGTAGTCGATGTAGGAGTTGATCCCGGCGATGTAGCTCTGGACGTCGGAGTAGAGCTGCGCGCCGCGCGGCCCGGAGTTCCTGAGCCGGTCGATCTGCGCCTGGAGGTCGGCCTCGGTGTAGGGGGAGTTGCGCCAGACGCTCTGCTCCAGCTCCCTGTTGCCCATCGCACCTCCGGCGAAGGGGGTCAGTTCGCCCCGGCCGACGTGGCGCATCAGGTCCATCAGCCAGAGGCGGTCCTGCGCTCCGGCGTATCCGGCGCCGAACATCGTGCCCGAACGGGTCGTGCCGGTGATGTGCGGGACGCCCGTCGCCTTGTCACGGACGATCGTCACGTCGGACCGGGGGCTGATCGTGCTCTCCACCTGGCCGGCGGGCACGCCGAACCCGCTGTCGTTGAAGAAGTTCGTGATCTGGTCGTCGGTCAGCCCGGTGTAGCCGGAGATCAGACCGGCGTACTTGCTCAGCTGGTCGGTGCTGTGGGTGGGGAAGGTGCCGAAGCCCTGGTTGCCGAGGATCTCGATGAGGGTGGCGTTGCCGTTCTGGCCGGGCGGCAGCACGTCGGCACACTGGCCGAGGCAGTAGTCGTCCGGAGGGAAGGCGGGTGCCGCCGAGGCGGGCACGGCCGGGAGGCCGAGAGCGAGCAGGGCGAACGCGGCGGCGGCCGTGATCGCCCGTCGAAGGCGCGCGTGCATGCGGGAACTACCCTTCGCGAGGTCGGGGGGTGAAGGGACAGCAGACGATGCTGTTCACGCGCGCGAACATGAGTGGGGCTCACTTCGGGACGATACTCGTTGGTAACCGTTGGGGCAATGGGGAAGTGAAGGGCATCTGTGACTGATCCCGATCACTGCGGTGAGATCGTTCTGTCACGGAGACCTTTCCGTTCGGACACAGGTCCGGTACGGCTGAACCCCGCGGGGGAGGCCCGTCGTGTTAGTCGCATGAGGCTTTTCGTGCTCCTCGGCGTCGCGTTTGTCCTGACTTCGTGCGGGACGGTGGAACCGCCCTCGCGTGCGGTCCCGCCTTCCGCGGTGGAATCACCCGGCGCCTCCGCCGCAGCGGCGCCGTCCGCTGAGCCGTGTCCGAAACAATGGGGCGGCGAAGGGATCGGGGGCTGGGTACCCGCGGCCTCGGACGTCGCCGGTGCCGCGGATTCGCTCGTTCCCGGCCGCCCTCTCGCGGCGTTGATCTGCGCGTATCCCGGCGTCAACACGGACCTGGGCGGCGAGCGCCTGGCCGGGACGCGCACGCTCACGGACGCGGGCCAACTGGCCCACGACCTCGGTTACCTCCCGGTCGGCTGGGACAACCTCGCGTGCACCAACATGGGCGGGCCGATGACGAACTACCTCGTCCGGTTCACCTACGCCGACGGGCGGTCGCTGTGGGTGGGCAGCGCCGAGGAGGTCAACCACTGCGCATTGACGACGAACGGCACCGCGACCAGCAGTACGTATGTGGGCGACCGCATCACCGACGCCTACCGGAAGGGGCCGGCGACGTCCGCTCGCGAGAAGGATCCGTGCCGCACGTGGATGGCACGCCGGGGACAGAACGCACGGATGGTCCCCGACGAGCCCACATCACTGGTGGTCTGCCGGCTCGACCCGCAGGGCGGGCAGGCGTCGCGGGCGGAGTACGGAACCGACGTGGCCAGGCCGTTGGCCACCATGTTGAACGCCTTGGACGCCCGGAAGAGCGACAACGACTGCCGGCAGACCGAGGACGCGGATCCCGGCGTCATCCTCCGTCTCGTGTTCGGCTACGCCGACGGGCCCCCGACGGCCGTCATGGTCCAGGCGTTCTGCAGGCCCTCAGTGAACAACGGGCTGCTCCAGGCGGACGGCGACGATCGGCTTCACCAGGAGGTCACGCGTCTCGCCCCCCGCTGAGCCCGGCACGCGGCCCGATGCCGTACGGCACCGGCGCGAGCTCCCCATCTCCTAACCTGGCCTGAACCCGCTCCACGTGCTGCGGGAAGATCCGAGCGCGACCCGTCAGCGAAACCGGCGGGCGTTGAGCCGGGCGGCCTGGCGCGTCAGGTGGTCGCGCTCGGCGAGGTTGGGTGCCTGGTGGGCTGCCTCGGCGTACAGCCGTGCCGCCGTCGCCAGGTCGCCGTCGCGTTCGTGGAGGTACGCCGCCACCGCGGTATGGCGGGGCAGCGAGTCGTCCAGCGCCGCGAGCGCCGCAAGGCCGGCGCGCGGTCCGTCGGCCTCGCCGACGGCCACCGCGCGGTTGAGCCGGACCACCGGGCTGTCGGTCAGGCGCGCGAGCTCGTCGTACCACTCGACGATCTGCACCCAGTCGGTCTCCCCGGCGGTGGGTGCGTCAGCGTGGAGGGCGGCGATGGCGGCCTGGGCCTGGAACTCGCCCAGCCGGTCGTGGGCGAGTGCCGCCTGCAGGATCTCGATGCCCTCGGCGATCGACTCGGTGTCCCACCGGCCGCGGTCCTGCTCGGCGAGCGTCACCAGGCCGCCGTCGGGCGCGGTCCGGGCGGCGCGCCGGGCGTGGTGGAGCAGCATGAGGGCGAGCAGCCCCGCCACCTCGGGGTGGTCGATCGCGGCCGCGAGCTTCCGGGTGAGCCGGATGGCCTCGGCGGCGAGGTCGACGTCGCCGGAGTAGCCCTCGTTGAAGACCAGGTAGAGGACGCGCAGCACGGTGGCGACGTCGCCGGGCTGGTCGAACCGCACGCCGGAGACGGTGCGCTTGGCCCGGCTGATGCGCTGCGCCATGGTCGCCTCGGGCACCAGGTAGGCCTGGGCGATCTGGCGGGTGGTCAGCCCGCCGACGGCGCGTAGCGTGAGCGCGACCGCGGACGACGGCGTCAGCGACGGGTGGGCGCACAGGAAGTAGAGCTGGAGCGTGTCGTCCACCGCGGGCGCGGGCCCGGGCATCGGTTCCTCGTCGACGAGGTCCTCACGCCGGCGGCGGGCGGTGTCCGCCCGGGTCGCGTCGAGGAACTGGTGCCAGGCCACGGTGACCAGCCAGCCCTTCGGGTCCCGAGGCGGGTCGGCCGGCCAGACGTGGACCGCCTTGACCAGCGCGTCCTGTACGGCGTCCTCGGCCGCCGCGAAGTCGGCTCCGCGGCGGACGAGGATCCCGAGCACACTCGGCGTGAGGCTCCGGAGCAGGGCCTCGTTCACTTCAGAGTGCACTCCGTGGTGGTGGGTGAATGGGCCAGGAACGGGCGCAGCTCAAGCCACTCGTGGATCGGCTTCCCGCCCGCCCCAGGGGCGGCCGACAGTTCCCCGGCCAGCTCGACGGCGCGCTCGTAGCTGTCGACGTCGATCACCATCCAGCCGGCGATGAGGTCCTTGGTCTCGGCGAACGGGCCGTCGGTGACCGGTGGGTGACCTTCGCCGTCGTACCGGACGAACATTCCCCCGGGGGCGAGCGCCTGACTGTCGACGAACTCGCCGGTCTCCTCGAGCCGGGCCGCGAAGTCGTTCATGTACTGCACGTGGGCCGAGATCTCCTCCGGCGTCCACTGGTCCATGGGCACGTCGTTGACCGCGGCCGGGGCGCCGCGGTAGTGCTTGAGCAGCAAATACTTGGCCATCGTGTTTCTCCTCGGTGCTGACGCGACCCATTCTGGTCGCGTTCACAGCCGGGGACGGAGCCGGTCACGGATTCTCGACATCGCCGCCCGAATCTTTTCGCACGGGTCCGCCCAGTTGTATGGGATCTCAACGATCAAGCCGACGCCCTGAGGCGGGACCGCCTAACCGCAGTGGGACCAACTGCTCTTCCAGCTGGCCGTGCCGTACCCACCGCCCCAGCTCACGCAGGTGCTCGCGGCCGACAGCCGAAGCGGGCCCGCGTAGGCGGTGTAGTCGCCGGAGTCGCTGTCGGTGGAGCCGCCCTGTACCTGCAGGACGGCACTCATCTTGATCTTCTGTGTGACGACGTACTTCGACATCGTGACCACACAGTTCTTGCCCGACCCGCTGCTGTAAAGCAGGTAGATGGTGGCACCGTTCAGGGAGTGCGAGTCGATGACCTTGTACCCGGACCCGCATACCTGGGTTGCCGTGTACGGGTTCGGTTTGGCGGGTGTCGCGGGAGGGGCGGAACTCGGCGGGGGTGCCGACGGGGTGGGTGACGAAGGCGGCTGCGCGGGGCTGGTCGATCGCGGTGAGGTATTCGCGGAAGGGGACCGGGAAGTCGCCGTCGCGGGTGTGGGAGCAGTGGCGTCGGCCACGTTCGGGCCCTTGGTCACAGAGGTCTTGTCCGGCGACTTCCCATTAGTGGCCTGTGCGGCTGAAGGCCGGTCATCTGCGGCCTGACCGTCGTCCTGGGTCTGGACGCCGCCGGGCGCGTCCGCGGCCTGCGCCTGCTGCGTGATGACGGTGGTGGATCCGCCGGATCCGCCGGATCCGCCGGACGGCCTCGTGAGCGCCAGGGTGCCGACGATCAGGGCGGTACAGGCGACCACCACCGAGACCGTCAGCGTGACGGCGCGGCGCGGCTTGCCTTTGCCCACGTGCGTCTGGTCGACCACGTGTCCGTCGTTCCCGGCATGGACACCAGCCCCGGTCCTGTTATTTGAGCTGTCGAGTGGTTGACCGGTACGTGGCGCACGGGCGTTTCGGTGACTTTCGCTGCTCCACTGGTCGCCCGTGCTCGCTCCGGCCGGTTGCTGACCCATCAGGTAGGCCGCCACCTCCTCGGCTGAGGGGCGGCGGGCGGGATCCTTGGACAGGCATGCGGCGACCACGTCACGCAGCGGTGCGTCCAGGGCGGTGACGTCGGGCTGCTCGTTGAGGATGCGCTGAATCACCGCCGGGATGGTGTCCGAACCGAAAGCGGGAGTGCCGGTGGCGGCGAACACCATGGTGATGCCCCAGGCGAACATGTCCGCCGCGGGCGTCACGTTCGCACCGTGGACTTGCTCGGGGGCCAGGTAGGAGGGCGTGCCGAGGGTGTCTCCGGTGGCCGTCGTGCCGGGTGTGTCCAGCGCCTTGGCGATGCCGAAGTCGATGACGACGGGACCTTCCGGGCCCATCAGCACATTGGCCGGCTTGAAGTCGCGGTGCAGGATACCCGCCCGGTGGATCGCGGCCAGAGCGGTTACGGTGCTGATCGCCAGACGGTCGAGTGAGGCGCCTCGCCGCGGTCCTTCGCGCTGCACGAGTTCGCGCAGCGATGGCCCCGGGACGTACTCGCTGACGATGTAGGGCTGGTTGCCTTCGAGGTCGGCGTGCAGGACGGGGGCGGTGCAGAATCGGGCGACCCGCAGGGCGACCGAGACCTCGCGCAGGAACCTGGCGCGGGCGTCGGGATCGCTGGAGAGCCGGGCGTGCAGCAGCTTGACCGCGACCTGATCGCCTGATGGTGATCGGCCGAGGTAGACCGCGCCCTGTGCGCCTTCTCCGATGCGCGCCACGATTTCGAAGTCGCCGAGGCGGCGCGGGTCGTCGACCGTGAGTTCCTGCGCCACACCGACTCCCCGATAGCGGATTTAGCACGACTTGTGCGGCAGAACAGTATCAGTGAGGCGGTGGATGCGGAGATCGCCGGAGCGGAGGCCGGAGTCGCCTCGTACGGTCGAGTCGTCGCACCTTTCCTGGACGCGAGTCCTGTGCGATGAGGAGAATCCCTCCGGCGGAAACAATTCCGCCATATCGGTGTGATGCCTTCAGCTTCTATTTCTTGTCATTCATCTAACGTCTCATTCGTGGATTGAGAAGGCGTTCGTCGAGCGCAATTCAGGGGGCGCTGCCGCGTCATTCAAGGATGATCTCTCTGTTCGTACGGCCCTCGGCCGCGTCGGCTGGCGATGGAAGCCGAACGTGGTGATCGTGGTGCATTCCTGGTCCGCGACGATCGCACGGAACCGACACCCGAATGCCGCCGCCCGGCCGGTTTACGGCTGGTGCCCTGCCCCGCGGCGGCGAATCCCTGTCGAGATCCGCCCGTTCGTCGTCAGCGCCCAGGTGACCGCAGCAGCGCCTGGCGGGCCGAGTTCGCCATCCACTCCTGAGCGCGATCGAAGCTCCAGCCTCGCTCCCCGACGAGCAGGAACCAGGCGCGCTGGCCCAGAAAGAACCAGAGGAGGTCGACGGCCAGCGCATGGTCCAGGTCCGAGCGAAGCGCGTCCAAGTCGACCAGGCGATCTGCCACTGTGGACAGGGCCTTGAGGTACGCGGTGATCCCCTCGCTGTAGACCTCCGTGGCGCCGGGGTCCCCGAGACCGTCGTGGAGCAGGCCGTACAGAACGTCCCAGTGCCGCTCATGGGTACGGCGAGTGCCCTCGGCGGTGATGTCGATGATCGCCCCCGGATCGGTGCACGCCGCCACCGCTTCGAGGACCTCCGCCACGATGGGGTCGTTCACGGCGGAAGCCAGGAGCGCGGCCAAGATCGCCGTCTTGCCTCCCGTGCTGCTGTAGACCGTCTGCACCGCCACCCGGGCCGCCGCCGCGATCTGGGCGACCGTCACCTCCGGGTAGCCGCGGGCGAGGAACAACTCCCGCGCGCTCTGCATGATCGCCGTCCGGGTCTCCGCGGCCGCGTCCATGCGACGGGGGGAGTGGTACCTGCTCATGCCCGTATCATCCCATTCTTCTGTGGTTATGCCCACATTGACTAGAGATGTCTCTATTGACTAGCGTCCTCAATCATGCTGAACACACCTGCTGAACCCATGGCCGTTCTGGAGACCCGTCTCGTGCACAACGTGCACCGGCAGGCGACCGCCTTGCTGGTCGAAGCCGCCGGACGGCCCTCGGTGCCCGCCGCCGCGCTGGCCGAACTGCGCGACTTCCTGGTCGCGCACCTGCACCACCATCACGAGAGCGAAGACGACGACCTGTGGCCGATGATCACCGCCGTCGCTCCCCAAACTGCCGAGGGGCTCGCCGCGCTCAGCGTCGAACACCACCGGCTCGATGCCGCCCTTGACGCCCTGGGCGGGGCAACGGTGGCGGACGGCGCGGACCGGGCTGTTCTCCGGGAGGCCGCGACCGCGGTGCGTGACCTGGTTCTCCACCACTTGGCAGACGAGGAACCGCTGCTCTTCCCCGCTTTGCGTGATCAAGTGTCCCCGGAAGCCTGGGCGGATTTCTCCAAGAAGGTGATCGAGACGTCACCGACCCTGGCAGCGCACCTGCTGGTCGGATTCTTCGACCGGGTGGGCACTGCGGAGGAGGTCGCGCTCGCGCTGCCCCCGATTCCCGAGCCCGTCCTGGCGGCCATGCGGCGGCAGGCTCAGGCGACCTTCGAGGCGCTGGAGGAGACCGGCTGAGAGTCGCTGGTCGGCTGCCCTGACGTGGATCCTCACCGTCGCCCGTGCGGGGGCCGGGCGTTCTCAAGTGCTCACTAAGGGTGGCGCCGGCTCTGCCGTATGGAGCCTTCTCGTCGGCGGCCGGCATTTCTCCGCGCCAGAGCAAAGGCGGATTCGCCGCCTGCCGGCCGATTTCAAATGGAGTACGGATTGAGGAGCCGCGCAGAAGGCACTTCTTTTGGCGCGCGGCCCAAGGAAGCAAACGAAATCCTCGAAGTGAGCCGCAGAACGCGACGTCGCTTGATTCGTGGAGAAATCGGGACCGGGCGGAGCTGTAATACAGCAGCCGCAACCTCCCGGCACCAGGTGTATGGAGGAGGATTCCGATGCATAGTGATTCACCCGTGGTCCTCGAAGCCGCGGCCCAGGTCATCCACGGGCTCTGTCCGCATGCCACCTCCTGGCAGCCGTGGATCGAGATCCTCGCCGCGAACGGTCACCCGGAGAGATGACCGAGCAACCCGGCCCCGCCGAAACAGGGGCCCTTACGCGAAAGAGATGGAAGAACACATTGTCCCGACGTACAACCCGCTGGACCGTCAACCGTGCCAAGGCGGTTCTCCTGCTCGCCGTACCAGGGGTGGTGATCTCGGGCTGCGGCACCTCATCGCCGGTTACCCCGACGACGGCGAGCCCTCCGTCGGACACGTCACCGGTCACGTCGACCCCGACCGGCGTCGCGCCGGGCGCCGGTGAAACCCCGAGCGCCCCCGAGCCCGCCGCGAGTGCCACGTCGCCCGCACCGAGCGCCGAGGAACCCGCCCCGGCTGCCGGGACCCCGGTGACCGTACCGGCCTGCATGGCGGCCGACCTCAAGGTGACTCTCACCGAGCAGCCGCAACGACGCGAGGGCACCAGCCGGATGGCGTTCGTCCAGCTGACGAACGCGTCCAGCCGCACCTGCGACGTGGACGGCTGGCCGGTGATCACACTCGCGAACGCGGCCGACGAAGCGGTGACCGTGCCGTCGAAGAATGTCGCCGAGCCGGGTAAGCCGGTGCCGGTCGACCTGGCCCCGGGTAGGGGTGTGTTCGCCGGCATCAAGTGGACGATCTGCGACAAGGCGGCCGCTGATTGCCCGACCGGCAACACCATCAAGGTCGGGCTCGCGAAGGGTGGGCCCCTGGTGGTTGCGACCCTGGAGGGCTTCCCGAACTCGGAGCAGTCCGGCATCACCGTGAAATCGCTCCAGGTCGGCACACTTCAGCCCAGCAACCAAGGCGTCGTCGCCTGGTGAACAGACCGGCCTGAGTGGGTCATGCGCCTGATCAGGCGGTGGCGGGTTCCTCGGCGCGCCGGGCCCGCTCGGCGAGCGCGTACTCGTCGGTGCGCGCGTCGTAGGCGCGGAACTTCGGAAGCGCGGTCGCCATCAGCGCGACCGCGCCGACGCAGAGGGCTCCGCCCGCTCCCAGGGAGAAGCGCGTCCCGCCCAGTTGGGCCATGAAGCCCGCCCGGGCGTCACCCAGCATCGGGCCCGTCGAGTAGGAGAGCAACTCGATGCCGGCCAGCCGGCCTCGGTACTCGTCGGGGATGGTCTGGTTCCAGATCGTGTGCCGGAACAATCCGCTGACCATGTCCGCGCCGCCCGCGATGGCGAGGAACAGGAAGACCAGCCAGACGTTCGGCATGAAGGCCGCGACCACCACCGCGGCGCCCCAGCCCGACGCGGCCACGATCACCGCGCGGCCGTGGCGGTGGACGTGGTTCGTCCAGCCCGAGGTGAGGGACGCGAGCACCGAGCCCACGCCACCCGCGGCGTAGAGCAGCCCGAGGGCCTTGGGCGCGCGGAGGTCGTCGGCCAGGAAGGGGTACAGCGCGTTCGAACTGGCGAAGGCCATGGCGGCGATGTCGACGAGGTAGGTGCCCATCAGGTCGGCCCGCTTCAGCGCGTACCGCACTCCCTCGACCATCGACCGGAACGAGGCCGGGGTGGCGTCGTCCAGGCGGCTGACCGTGCGCACCCTGACGAGCAGGACCAGGGATATCAGGAACGTCGCCACGTCGACGCCGTACGACGTGGCGGGCCCGAACGAGGCGACGATCAGGCCGCCGGCGGCGGGACCCGCGATCATCGCCGTGTTGCCGATCACTCCCTGGATCGCGAATCCGGCGGTCATCTGGTCGAGCCGGAGCACCCGGTTGATGAGCGCCTGCTCGCTCGGCCCGCGCACGCTGCCGAATCCGGCCGCGAGCGCGCCGACCACGTAGAGCACCCATGCCTGCGGCGCGGGGACGAGCGCGTTGACCAGCAAAAGAACGGAGGTCAGGCAGAGCCCGACCTCCGAGACGATCACGATCTTGCGCCGATCGAGTGCGTCGGCGATGGCCCCGCCCCACAGGCCGCAGACCACCATGGGGATGAACTCGGCCAGGCTCACCAGCCCGACCGCGAGATAGGAGCCGGTGAGCTCCTTCATCTGGTACGGCACGGCCACCATCGTGATGAGCGTGCCGATCTGGGTGACCAGGTTGGACCCGAGAAGAAGGCGGAAGTCCCTGGACTCCCGGAGCGGGCTCAGATCCAGGCGCATCCGGCGGGCGAGGGATCTGAGCGACCGAGCAGGTGTTTCCGACACGATCGTCCATTTTGGCGAACACGCGGGGCGAGGAGCAAACCGCCCGCCGAGTCGAGGAGCAGATCGCCGGCTGAGTCGAGGAGCAGATCGCCGGCTGAGGCGGAGGGATCGAACGCGTGGGGGCGGGGAGCGATCCCCGCGCCCACGCGCGGCCGAGCCGTCAGGCGGGGACCTTGTCGAGGAAGCCGTGCACGCTCTTGATCCGGCCGTCCTCGGCGAGCGCGATGACGTCGAAGCCGATCACGACCGGCTCGGCGGCGCCCGCCGGGCCGAGGTGCCAGGTGAACCTGGCGATGTCGTGGTGGCCGTCCACGCGACCGCCGAGCGTGAACACGAAGCCGGGGAACATCTGCTGGGCGCCGGCGATGACGGCGCCGATGCCCTCGTGCCCGGTGACGGACGTCAGCGGGTCGGTGAGCTCGGCGTCCTCGGTCCACAGGTCGGCGACCGCCTTGGCCCGGGCGTCGGCGTCCGTCTCGTTCCAGGCCGCGATGTACCGCTCGGCCACGCCATTGAAGTCGGTCATGTCTGACTCCTTCATTTCGTTGTCTTAGTGCGACACCCGAAATGTGGCATGAGCCCCGGAAGGCGGTCGATTACGTCGCAGGTAAGGGGTCCTGCCTGCTCCGCCCGCACGGTGGATCGAAATCCCGTCGACCCGGGCCCCTGATCGGGCGGACCATGGTCGCCGTGGAGTACAAGCACGTTCGCGGGCTGGAGTTGTCGCGGCTGTTCTACCGCGATGCGGTGGAGCCGCTGCTGCGACGTCACTTCGGCCGCGTGACGCACACGGCGGCCCTGATCGGAACAGGATCGGAGGTCCTCGGCTTCGACACCGAACGATCCGCCGACCACGACTGGGGGCCACGCCTGCAGCTGTTCCTGGGGCCGGACGACGCCGATCGCCACGGTGAGGCGATCATCGCGATGCTGGCGGAGCGCCTGCCCGGGACGTTCCTCGGGTACCCCACGAACTTCGCCACTGTCGGCCCCAAGGGCACCCGCCACATGCGGGCCACCGAAGGACCCGTCGACCATGGGGTGGTCGTCACCGATCTGCGCGGCTGGCTCACCGGTCACCTCGGCTTCGACCCGCTCGCCGGCGTCACGTTGTTCGACTGGCTGGCCACCTCGTCCCAGGCATTCGCGGAGATCGTCGCCGGCGAGGTGTTCCACGACGGACTCCGCCGGCTGGGGCCGGTCCGGGACCGGCTCGCCTGGTATCCCGACGACGTCTGGCGCCATCTGCTCGCCTGCCAGTGGACGCGCCTGGCAGAGGAGGAGGCATTCGTCGGCCGATGCGGCGAGGTCGGCGACGAACTCGGCTCGGCCGTCGTCTGCGCTCGCCTGGTACGCGACCTGATGCGGCTGTCCCTGCTCATGGGCCGCCGATACCCGCCGTACGGGAAGTGGATCGGCAGCGCGTTCGCCCGGCTGGAGTGCGCCCCTGAGCTCACCCCCGTCCTCGCGGCCGCCCTCGCGGCGACCGGCTGGCGGGACCGCGAACGCCATCTGTCCGCGGCCTACGAGAAGGTCGCGTTCCTGCACAACCGCCTGCGGCTCACCGAGCCCGTCGACCCACGCACCCGGCCGTACCACGACAGGCCGTTTCGGGTCCTGCGCGCCGACCGTTTCGCCGAAGCCCTTCTCTGCACCATCGCCGACCCGGCCGTGCGGGACCTGCCGCTCACGGGCGCCGTTGATCAGTACGCCGACAACACCGGTGTCCTGTGCCACAGGACACGCAGCCGGCGCGTGACCGAGGCCGTCCGCCGCCCGTGACCGGGAGCGACCCCGGCCGGCGGGTGCCGTACCGGGGCCGCCATGAGCAGGGCGTCAGAGCCCGAGCGTCTCCCTGCGGAGGTGGGTCTTGAGGATCTTGCCTCCCGGGTTGCGCGGCAGTTCGGTCTCCCGGAACCAGATCCGGACGGGCACCTTGAACTTCGCGATCCGCTCGGACAGGAACGACTGCAGTTCCTCCACCGTGGCGGTGGCGCCCGGCTTGAGCCGTACCACCGCGCCGACCTGCTCGCCCATCTCGTCGTCGGGAATGCCGATCACGGCGGCGTCGTCGATGGCGGCATGCTCGAACAGGGCGGCCTCGACCTCGGCGCAGTACACGTTCTCGCCACCCCGGATGACCATGTCCTTGGCCCGGTCGACGATGTAGACGAAGCCCTCCTCGTCGACCCGGGCGAGGTCACCTGTGTGGAGCCAGCCGTTCACGAACGTCTCGGCGGTGGCGTCCGGCCGGTTCCAGTAGCCCATGATCACGATGGGCCCGCGGACGCACAGCTCGCCGACCTGGCCGACCGGCACCTCGACGCCCTGCGGGTCGCAGACCTTGATGTCGATGACCGCGGCGGGCAGGCCGATGCTCTCGGGCTTCGCGATGTAATTGCGGCCGCTGTTGTAGACCGCGAGAGCGGTGGTCTCGGTCATGCCGTACCCGTTGCCCGGGGTCCGGTTGGGGAGCAACTCGGTGATGCGCTCGAGCAGCTTGGGCGGTGCGGGCGCTCCGCCGTACGAGATCGCGGTGAGCGACGAGATGTCGTGCTCGCCGAAGTCGGGGTGGGAGAGCAGTTGCCAGGCGTTCGTCGGCACGCCGCTCATCGTGGTGATCTTCTCGCGCTCGATCAGCTCGAGGGCGCGCTTCGGGTCCCACTTGTACATGAGCACCAACTGGCCGCCGGTGAGGAAGGTCGGCATGAGGACGGCGAAGCAGCCGGTCGTGTGGAACAGGGGGACGGTCAGGAGCGTGACGCGGCGCACCGCGGCGGCCTCGGCCGGGTCCTTGCCCCCGAGCGCCACGCTGCTCATGAGCGCGTAGGCGACGGTCATCGGCGCCTGACCGAGGTTGCGGTGACTGCCGAGGGCGCCCTTGGACCGGCCCGTGGTCCCCGAGGTGTAGAAGATGGTGGCCGGGTCGTCCGGCCCGACCTCGACGTCGGGCAGCGTGACGTCCGGGACGACCTCGCCGATCACCTCCGCCCAGTTCGCGTCGTCGGCGCGGGTGACGATCGTGGGCACTCCGCCGCCGGCGAGGCGCTCGGCGCGCTCACCATCGGCTATCAGCAGCTTCGCCCCGGAGTCGGTGAGGCCGTACTCCAGCTCCTGCCGGGTCCACCAGGCGTTCAGCGGGACGGCGACGGCGCCCGCCGCGAGCGTGGCGGAGAAGGCGACGATCCACTCGGGGTAGTTGCGCATGGCGATGGCGACGCGGTCGCCCTTGCGGATGCCGTAGTCGTCCACGAGCCGGTTCGCCAGCGTCGCGGCCAGCAGGAAATGCTCCTCGAAGGTCAGCCGCTGGTCCTCGTAGACGACGAAGGTCTGCTCCCCGTGGAACCGGCTCGTCTCCAGCAGCGCGCGGAAGGTGGCCGGTGCGTGTTTCCACGCGCGGATCGTGGTTCCGGCGACCTGGATCTCTTCCATCTCAAAGAGCTGGCCCGGCGCCGTGAGCTGTGCCTGGACCTGTTCAATCGCTGTCATGCTGGCGTGCTCCCGGGGGTGTAGTTAACCGGAATGTCACAATACCGACCGGCCGGTACGGGGGCCAGAGCCGAAACCGTCCACACTCTGAAACTCAACTTGCATGCTCATGCCCTTCGTTGCATACTCGCTAACAGGCAAGAACATGAGGTTGGTCGCATAGTCATGCAGGGGGCGCGGATGAGAGCGGCGATCGCCGGAGCGAGCGGATACGCGGGGGGCGAGCTGCTCCGCCTGCTCCTCGGGCATCCTCTGGAGATCGGGGCGCTGACCGCGGCATCGAGCGCGGGGAGCCGTCTCGGGCTCCATCAGCCGCACCTGCCCGCCCTCGCGGACCGTGTCATCGAGCCCACCACGATCGACGTGCTGAGCGGCCACGACGTCGTCTTCCTGGCCCTTCCGCACGGGCAGTCGGCCGCCGTCGCCGCCGAACTCGGCGACACCACGCTGGTGGTCGACTGCGGCGCGGACTTCCGGCTCGCCCGTGCGGCCGACTGGGCGGAGTTCTACGGCGGAGCGCACGCAGGCACCTGGCCCTACGGCCTGCCGGAGCTCCCGGGACAACGCGAGTTGTTGCGCGGCACCCGCAGGATCGCCGTTCCCGGCTGTTATCCCACCGCGGTGTCGCTCGCCCTGTTCCCCGCGTTCGGTGCGGGGCTGGTCGAGCCCGACGTCGTGGTGGTCGCCGCGAGTGGAACGTCGGGTGCGGGCCGCTCGCCCAAGGTCCACCTGCTGGCCAGTGAGGTGGCGGGCTCGGTCGGCGCGTACGGCGTCGGCGGCGTCCACCGGCACACGCCCGAGATGGAGCAGAACCTGTCCGCGGTCGCGGGCCGGCCGGTGCGGGTCTCCTTCACACCCACGCTCGCGCCGATGAGCCGCGGCATCCTGGCCACCTGTACGGCTCCCGCCACGCCGGGCCTCACCGCCGCCGCGCTCCGGGAGGCGTACGAGACGGCGGTGAAGGACGAGCCGTTCCTGCGCCTGCTTCCCGAGGGCACCTGGCCCGCCACCGCGATGACCGTGGGCGCCAACACGGCCGTCCTGCAGGTCACCCTCGACGAGCGGGCCGGGCGGGTGATCGCCGTCATCGCCATCGACAACCTCACCAAGGGCACGGCGGGGGGCGCGATCCAGAGCGCCAACCTCGCCCTCGGCCTGGCGGAAGAAGTCGGTCTACCCCTTAACGGAGTCGCCCCATGAGCGCCATGCACCCCACAAGCCCCACAAGCCACACAAGCCACAAAAGCCACCTGAGCCCGATCCACGAAGGGGGAGAGCACGCGTGAGCGTCACCGCGCCTCTCGGCTTCCGCGCCGCGGGAGTGGACGCAGGCATCAAGCGCGGCGACGACCGTGACCTGGCCCTGGTGGTCAACGACGGGCCGTCGCGGGCGGCGGCGGGCGTCTTCACCCGCAACCGCGTCAAGGCGGCGCCGGTGCTCTGGTCGGCACAGGTCGTGAGCGGCGGCCAGGTCAGGGCCGTGGTCCTGAACTCCGGCGGCGCCAACGCGTGCACCGGGCCGCTCGGCTTCCAGGACACCCACGCGACCGCGGAGAAGGTCGCCGCGGTCCTCGGCGACTCGGCGGCCGAGGTGGCCGTGTGCTCCACCGGCCTGATCGGCGAGCGGCTGCCGATGGACGCGCTGATCACTGGAGTCGACGTGGTCGCCGCCCAGCTCTCCCGTGACGGAGGACTGGCCGCGGCCGACGCCATCCGGACGACCGACACCGTCAGCAAGATCTCCTTCCGCCGCGGCGCGGGCGGGTACATGGTCGGCGGCATGGCCAAGGGCGCGGGCATGCTCGCCCCCGCCCTGGCGACCATGCTCTGCGTGCTGACCACCGACGCCGAGATCGGTTCCGAGGACCTCGACAGGGTGTTGCGGGCCGCCACCGCGGTGACCTTCGACCGCCTGGACTCCGACGGATGCATGTCGACCAACGACACCGTGCTGCTGCTCGCCAGCGGCGCCTCCGGCGTCCGGCCCGACCTGGCCGACTTCGAGAAGGTCGTCACCGCGGTCTGCGCCGACCTCGCCCGCCAGCTCCTGGTCGACGCCGAGGGCGCGAGCAAGGCCATCGCGATCGAGGTGGTCGGGGCGGAGTCCGAGACGGACGCGGTGACGGTCGGCCGTGCGGTCTCCCGGTCGAATCTGCTCAAGTGCGCGATCCACGGAGAGGACCCCAACTGGGGCCGGGTCGTCAGTGCGGTCGGGACGACGGACGCGGCGTTCGACCCCGACCGGCTCAACGTGGCGATCAACGGCATCTGGATCTGCCGCGGCGGCGCGGCCGGCGACGATCGGTCCAAGGTCGACCTGCGGCCACGCGACGTGACGATCACCATCGACCTGTCCGCCGGGCCGCACTCCGCGACCGTCCACACCACGGACCTCACGGCGGCGTACGTCCACGAGAACTCGGCGTACTCGTCATGAACGTCAGGACCAACGGAGCCCTGGACAAGGCGCACACGCTGATCGAGGCGCTGCCCTGGCTGGCGCGCTTCCACGGTGCCACCGTCGTCATCAAGTACGGCGGGAACGCGATGACCGAGGAGCACCTGCGCGCGAAGTTCGCCGACGACGTGGTGTTCCTCCGTTATGCCGGGCTGAGGCCCGTCATCGTGCACGGCGGCGGCCCCCAGATCCAGGCGCAGCTCGATCTGCAGGGGATCGACAGCCACTTCGTCTCAGGCCTGCGGGTCACCACCCCCGAGGCCATGCAGGTCGTCAGGATGGTCCTCGTCGGGCAGGTCAACCGGGACGTGGTCGGCCTGATCAACAGGCACGGGCCCTTCGCCGTCGGCATGTCGGGGGAGGACGCCCATCTGTTCACGGCCGAGCGCAAGCACGCCGTCGTCGACGGAGTGAAGATCGACATCGGCCAGGTGGGCGAGATCGTCAGCGTCGACGCGGGAGCCGTCCAGGCGCTGCTCGACGACGGGCGCATCCCGGTCGTGTCGTCGATCGCGCGTGGCGACGACGGCCCTGACGGCCCTGGCGTCTACAACGTGAACGCCGACACGGCCGCCGCGGCGCTCGCCGTCGCCCTGAAGGCGTGCAAGCTGATCGTGCTGACGGACGTCGAGGGACTGTACGCGGACTGGCGGCCCGACTCTCCCGCGCAGGAGGTGATCAGCCGGATCAGGGCATCCGAGCTGGCGGAACTCCTCCCGGCGTTGTCGAGCGGCATGGTGCCCAAGATGGAGGCGTGCCTGACGGCCGTCGAGGGCGGGGTCCCGCAGGCCCACGTGCTCGACGGCCGCATACCGCACGCCCTTCTGCTGGAGGTCTTCACGGACGAGGGCATCGGCACCATGGTCGTCCCCGACTCCGACGGTGGTTCGGGAGCGTCCGGCGCTCTCGAAGGGAGGGACTCGCGGTGAGCCATACCGACGCGCTGCGCAAGCGGTTCGAATCGGCCTTCATGCCCAACTACGGCGTGCCCCCGGTCGCCATCGCGCGCGGCGAAGGCAGCGTGGTGTGGGACGCGGACGGCAGGCCCTACCTCGACCTGATCGGCGGGATCGCGGTCAGCTCGCTCGGCCACGGGCATCCCGCGCTCGTCGAGGCCGTGTCACGGCAGGTGGCGACGCTGGCGCACACGTCGAACCTGTTCCTGCACGAGCCCGAGGTACTGCTCGCGGAGCGGCTCGTCGGCCTGCTGCGCGCGCCCGCCCGCGTGTTCCTGGCCAACTCCGGGACGGAGGCCAACGAGGCGGCGCTGAAACTCGCCATCAAGTACGGCAAGAGCCGCGGGAGGAGCTACTTCGTCGCCGCCGAGATGGGCTTCCACGGCCGGACCCTCGGCGCGTTGTCGCTGACCGGAAAGCCCGCCATCCGCGACCAGTTCGGCCCCTTCCCCATCGACGTCAGGTTCGTGCCGTACGGCGACGCCGACGCGCTCAAGAACGCGGTCACCGACGACTGCGCGGCGGTCTTCCTCGAGCCCACGCAGGGCGAGGCCGGGGTGGTGCCGCCGCCGGACGGCTACTTCCGCGCGGCACGCGAGATCTGCTCGGCGGCGGGCGCGCTGCTGATCGCCGACGAGATCCAGTCGGCCATCGGGCGGACCGGGCACTGGTTCGCCCACCAGGCGGACGGCGTCCTGCCCGACGTCGTGACCCTGGCCAAGGGCCTCGGAGGCGGCATGCCGATCGGGGCGTGCATCGGGATCGGCGAGGCGGGCACGATCTTCGACAAGGGCGACCACGGGTCGACGTTCGGCGGCAACCCGGTGTCGTGCGCCGCGGCCCTCGCCGTGCTCGGCACGATCGAGCGGGACGGCCTGCTGGAGCACGTCACGACCGTCGGCCGCAGGCTCGCCGAGGGGATCGCCGCGGTCGACCACCCGCTCCTCGCCGGGGTGCGGGGCCGCGGGTTGTGGCTGGCGGCCGTGCTCACCGCCGGCCGCTCGGCGCAGGTCCAGGCGGCGGCGCAGGAGGCCGGTTTCCTGGTCAACGCCCTGCAGCCCGACGCCGTACGGCTCGCGCCACCACTCGTGATCACCACATCGGAGGTCGAGTCCTTCCTGGACGCGCTCCCAGGAATTCTGGAGGCCGCCAATGAGTAGCCAGGGCTCGGCGCCGGTCAGGCACTTCCTGCGGGACGACGACCTGTCGCCGGCGGAGCAGGCCCAGGTGCTCGACCTCGCCGAGGCGATGAAGAAGGACAGGTACGGCTACCGCCCTTTCGAGGGGCCGGCGACCGTTGCGGTGTTGTTCGACAAGCCGTCCACGCGGACCCGTGTCTCGTTCGCGGTCGGCGTCGGCGAGCTCGGCGGGCTGCCGCTGATCATCGACGGCGGCGCGTCGCAGATGGGCAGGGGCGAGCCGATCGAGGACACCGCCCGGGTGTTGTCGCGCCAGGCGGCGGCCATCGTCTGGCGGACCTCGGGCCAGGAGCGCATCGAGGCGATGGCCTCGGCCTCGGCCGTGCCGGTGGTGAACGCGCTGACCGACGAGTTCCACCCGTGCCAGATCCTCGCCGACCTGCAGACGATCCGCGAGCATCGGGGTGCGCTGCGCGGGCTCACCATGGCCTACCTGGGTGACGGGGCCAACAACATGGCCCACTCCTACCTGCTCGGCGGCGCGACGGCCGGGATGCACGTGCGGATCGGGGCGCCGCCCGGATACCTTCCCGACGCGCTGATCCTCGACCGGGCGGCCGAGCTCGCCGCGTCGACCGGCGGTTCCGTGACCGCGGTGAGCGATCCGGCGGCGGCGGTCGACGGCGTCCATGTGGTGGCGACGGACACCTGGGTGTCGATGGGCCAGGACGGCAAGGAGGAGCGGATCGCGGCTTTCGGGCCGTTCCAGGTCAACTCCGCGCTGCTGGCCGGGGCGGCTCACGACGCGATCGTGCTGCACTGCCTGCCGGCCTACCGGGGACTGGAGATCACCGCCGACGTCATCGACGGCCCGCGGAGCGTGGTGTGGGACCAGGCGGAGAACCGGCTGCACGCGCAGAAGGCGCTCCTGCAGTGGCTGGTGTCGCGGAGCGGGGAGTCGTCGTGACCATCCCGCTGACCAAGGCCGCGCGCCATGCCCGCATCATCGACCTGCTCACCCGGCACAAGGTCCGCTCGCAGCCGGAGCTGGCCAAGCTCCTGTCGGAGAGCGGCGTGGAGGTGACGCAGGCGACGTTGTCGCGCGACCTCGACGAGTTGGGGGCGCTCAAGCTGCGCGCCGACGACGGGACGCTGGTCTACGCCCTGCCGGGCGAGGGCGGCAGCCGGATTCCGCGCTATCGGGCGGGCAACGTGAACGGCTCCCCGGAGAACCCGGACGCCAGGCTGAGAAGGATCGCGGAGGAGCTCCTGGTGTCGGCGGAGGCGTCCGCCAACCTGGTGATCCTCCGTACACCGCCGGGGGCGGCGCAGTTCCTGGCGTCGGCCGTCGACCACGCGGGCTGGGACTCGATCCTCGGCACGGTGGCGGGGGACGACACGATCCTGGTGATCAGCAGGGATCCGTTAGGCGGAACCGCTCTGGCCGCCGCGCTGCTCAACCTGACCACCCGCCGCCTGAACGGATAACCTCCACGCCCTCTCCTTCCGGCCCCTCCGCCTCCACCGGCCGTGATCATGCACACATTCGTAAAAAGGGCCGCCGACCTGGAACTTCTTGCTTGGTGATCATGCACAGATTCGGGCCTGCCCGTGATGACCAGCACAAACACCAATCGTGATCATGCAAGAGGAGGAGGACGAGAACCATGAAAGTCGTGCTTGCATATTCCGGCGGCCTGGACACCTCCGTCGCCATCCCGTTCCTCGCGGACAGGACCGGCGCCGAGGTCATCGCCGTGGCCGTCGACGTCGGCCAGGGCGGCGAGGACATGAAAGCCGTCCAGCAGCGGGCGCTCGACTGCGGCGCCGTCGAATCCGTCGTCGTGGACGCCCGTGAGGAGTTCGCCCGGGACTTCTGCGTTCCGGCGCTCCAGGCAAACGCGCTCTACATGGACCGCTACCCGCTCGTCAGCGCCCTGTCGCGGCCGCTGATCGTCAAGCACCTGGTGGCGGCCGCCAAGGAGTTCGGCGGAACACACGTCTCGCACGGCTGCACCGGCAAGGGGAACGACCAGGTGCGGTTCGAGGCCGGCCTCGCGGCGCTCGACCCGGAGCTGGAGGTCATCGCCCCGGCCCGCGACTTCGCCTGGACCCGTGACAAGGCGATCGCCTTCGCGGAGGAGAAGGGCCTGCCGATCGACGTCACCAAGAAGTCGCCGTACTCCATCGACCAGAACCTCTGGGGGCGGGCGGTCGAGACCGGCTTCCTCGAGGACATCTGGAACGGCCCCATCGAGGACGTCTACTCCTACACCTCCGATCCGTCGGTCCCGCGTGAGCCCGACAAGGTCGTCATCACCTTCGTGCAGGGCGTGCCGGTGGCGCTCGACGGGCGGGCGCTGTCGCCGTTGGAGATCGTCGCCGAGCTCAACCGGCGCGCGGGCGCGCAGGGCGTCGGCCGGATCGACATGGTCGAGGACCGTCTCGTCGGCATCAAGTCGCGCGAGGTCTACGAGGCCCCCGGCGCGATCGCGCTGATCGCGGCGCACATGGAGCTGGAGAACGTCACCGTGGAGCGCGACCTGGCCCGCTTCAAGCGGTCGGTCGACCAGCGGTGGGGCGAGCTCGTCTACGACGGCCTGTGGTTCTCGCCGCTGAAGAAGTCGCTCGACGCGTTCATCGCCGACGCGCAGCGGCACGTGTCCGGTGAGATCCGGCTGGTCCTGCACGGCGGCAAGGCGGTCGTCACCGGGCGGCGGTCCGACGCCTCTCTCTACGACTTCTCGTTGGCCACCTATGACACCGGTGACGCCTTCGACCAGTCTCTCGCCAAGGGTTTCGTCCAGCTCTGGTCGCTGCCCAGCAAGATCGCCGCCGCGCGGGAGGCCCGGCGGGGCTGAGACTTTCGGGCACGCTCCGGTTCTCATGGGGTACCGGGGCATACGTCGGCTAAGGTCGCGGATGGGCCGACGTGACCTGACGCGCCACGATGCCGCACGACGCGTCACGATCAGCAGGTAAGGCACACGAGGCACGCCCGTGCATGCCGCGGCGAACAGCCCGCGGCGAGGCCGGGGCCGGGACCGCATTGCCGTACGGCAGGCGGATCCCCTCACAGCAGGATGGAATCGGAGGAGGAAGACGGTGGCGGACAACAAGCCGATGCGGCTCTGGGGCGGCAGGTTCGAGGGGGGACCCGCGGACGCGCTCACACGCCTGTCGGTGAGTGTGCAGTTCGACTGGCGGCTCGCGCCGTACGATCTGCTGGCCTCGCGTGCGCACGCCCGCGTCCTGCACCGTGCCGGGCTGCTGACGGGGGAGGAACTCGACCGCATGCTGGGCGCGCTCGACGAGCTGGAAAGCGCCTGCAAGCGGGGCGAATTCCGCCCGACCGTCGCCGACGAGGACGTGCACACGGCCCTGGAACGCGGCCTGCTCGAGCGCCTCGGCTCGCTGGGCGGCAAGCTGCGCGCCGGCCGCAGCCGCAACGACCAGGTCGCCACCGACCTGCGGCTCTATCTGCGCGACCACGTCCGCACGATCGTCTCGCGCCTGGTCGAGCTGGAGACCGCGCTGATGAGCCAGGCCGAGGAGCACGCCGCGACCGCGGCGCCCGGCATGACTCACCTTCAGCACGCGCAGCCCGTGTCCTTCGGCCACCAGTTGCTCGCCCACGTGCACGCCCTGACGCGGGACGTCGACCGGCTGAAGGACTGGGACAAGCGCGCGGCCGTCTCACCCCTCGGCTCCGGCGCGCTGGCGGGTTCGTCCCTGCCGCTCGACCCCGCGGCGGTCGCGGCCGAACTCGGCTTCGACTCCCCGGCGCCGAACTCGATGGACGCCGTCGCGGACCGTGACTTCGCCGCCGAGTTCCTCTTCTGCGCCGCGATGATCGGCGTGCACCTCTCCCGCCTCGGCGAGGAGATCGTGCTCTGGGCCTCCCAGGAGTTCCGCTGGATCGAGGTGGACGACGCCTACTCCACCGGTTCGTCGATCATGCCGCAGAAGAAGAACCCGGACGTCGCGGAGCTGGCCAGGGGCAAGAGCGGCCGGCTGATCGGATCGCTGATGTCCCTGCTCACGACCTTGAAGGGCCTGCCGCTCACCTACAACCGGGACCTGCAGGAGGACAAGGAGCCGGTGTTCGACTCGGTCGACACCCTGCTCCTGGTGCTGCCCGCCGTGTCGGGCATGGTTTCCACGATGCGGGTGAACTCGGCCAAGCTCGAGGCCAGTGCCCCCGAGGGCTTCGCCCTGGCGACCGACCTCGCCGAGTTGCTGGTCCGCCGAGGGGTCGCCTTCCGCGACGCCCACGAGGCCGTCGGTCACCTGGTGGTGTGGTGCCAGGTCAACGACAAGGACCTCGGCGACCTGACCGACGAGGAGCTGGCCAAGGTGTCCCCGCACTTCGCGGCCGGGCCGGCGGAGGCAGCCGACGGCACGCCGGGCGTCCGTGAGGTCCTCAGCGTGCAGGGCGCCCTCGCGGCGCGCAGCGCGTTTGGCGGCACGGCACCCGACCGGGTACGCGACCAGCTCGTCAGCCTGCGCGAGATCGTCGACGGCCAGGCGGCATGGGCGAGCGGCAGCTGACCGGGCCGCCGCCCTCCCTCGCCGGGACGGCGCTGGACCGCGACTTCTTCGACCGGCCGTCCGATCAGGTGGCTCCGGACCTGCTCGGCCGCGTGGTCGTCCATGGGCCCGTGGCCGTGCGGCTGACCGAGGTGGAGGCATACGGCGAGCCCGGCCAGGACCCTCCCGCACACACGTACCGCGGGCGCACGCCCCGCAACGCCGTCATGTTCGGCGAGCCCGGGCATGTCTACGTCTACTTCACCTACGGCATGCATTTCTGCGCCAACCTCGTCTGCCGGCCCGAGGGGGTCGGCTCCGCCGTCCTGATGCGGGCCGGTGAGGTGATCGCCGGAGCCGAGGTCGCCAGAGCGAGGCGCTTCCCCGCGGGTACGGCCGGCGGCGCGGCGAAGAAGATCTCCGATCGGGACCTCGCCAGAGGACCGGCGAGGCTCGCCGTGGCACTCGGGCTGGAACGACAGCACAACGGCCTCGACTGCTGCGACGGCGGGCCGATGCGGGTGCTGGCCGGCGAACCCGCGGATCCCGCGCTCATCGTGGCGGGCCCCCGTACGGGGGTGTCCACCGGAGCCGAGACCCCGTGGCGGTTCTGGATCGACGGCGACCCGACGGTGTCGCCCTACCGGCCACACGCGCCACGCAGGCGGACGTAGTCGCCGGGCGGCATTTGGAGTGGCGATAAGGTTTCGCCTCGTGCAGGCTTGTACGAGGCGAAGCCGTACATCAAAGGCAGCCAGTGCGGCGCCACGCCGTACTCCATCGATGAGCGAGAGCCAGGACCGTGACCGCATCTTCGGGCAATCTCATCCCGACATCTGAGATCGCCGACATCCTCGACGAGCTGGAATGGCGCGACATCATCGCGCAGACCACCGATGCCGACGCGCTGCGTGCGTCGCTGGCCGAGGGTCCGATCACCGTCTATGCGGGCTTCGACCCGACGGCGCCGTCGCTGCATGTGGGCAATCTCGCCACGCTGCTGATCCTGACCCGGTTCCAGCGGGCGGGCCATCGGCCGATCGGCCTGGTCGGCGGGGCGACGGGTCTCATCGGCGACCCGAGCGGCCGCAGCACCGAGCGGGCGCTCAACTCGACGGAGATCGTCGAGGAGTGGTTGTCCCGGATCCGGGTCCAGGTCGAGAAGTTCCTCTCGTTCGAGGAGGGGCCCGCGGCGGCGACGCTGGTGAGCAACCTCGACTGGACCGGCGAGCTGTCGGCGATCGAGTTCCTCCGCGACGTCGGCAAGCACTTCCCGGTCAATCGCATGCTGGCCAGGGAATCCGTGGCCGCGCGGCTGGGCGGCGAAGGGCTGAGCTACACCGAGTTCAGCTACCAGATACTCCAGGCCAACGACTACCTCGAGCTGTACCGCCGGCACGGATGCTCGCTGCAACTGGGCGGCAGCGACCAGTGGGGCAACATCACGGCGGGGGTCGACCTGATCCGCCGCGTCGAGGGAGCTCATGTTCACGCGCTCACCGGCAAGCTGATCACGAAGGCCGACGGCACGAAGTTCGGCAAGACGGCGGGCGGGGCCGTGTGGCTCGATCCGGCCCTCACCTCGCCGTACGCGTTCTACCAGTACTGGCTCAACTCCGACGACCGCGA
Source organism: Planotetraspora silvatica (assembly GCF_016863315.1). Lineage (GTDB taxonomy): Bacteria > Actinomycetota > Actinomycetes > Streptosporangiales > Streptosporangiaceae > Planotetraspora > Planotetraspora silvatica. The sequence continues at coordinate 979 of NZ_BOOQ01000051.1, read as the reverse complement.
TGTGGTGCGCTTCCTCAAGGTGTTCACCTTCCGGTCTCGGGAGGAGATCGCGGAGCTCGAGCAGTCGGCGAAGGAGCGGCCGGCGGCACGTGAGGCCCAGCGTGCGCTGGCGGAGGACCTGACGACGCTCGTCCACGGCGGCGACGAGCTCGCGCGCGTCATCGCGGCCTCGCGGGCCCTGTTCGGCCAGGGATCGTTGTCCGAGCTCGACGCCAGGACGCTCGAATCGGCGCTGGAGGAGGTGCCGAAGGCGACCGTCGCCTCGCTGGGGGCGCCGTTCGTCGAGTTGCTGGGGGAGAGCGGCCTGGTCGAGTCCAAGTCGGCGGCCCGGCGGGCGGTAAAGGAGGGCGGTGCGTACCTCAACAACGTGAAGATCACGGATGAGGAGTACGTGCCGTCGGCCGACGACCTGCTGCATGGTCGGTTCCTCGTGCTGCGCCGCGGCAAGAGGACCATCGGCGGCGTCGAAGTCGCCTGACAGGCTCTGCACGAGGGTCGCCCCGGGTGTCGATCGACGCCCGGGGCGACCCTTTTGTGGTCAAGAATTCTCGTGGCGCGGGTAACAGTCTTATAGCCGTGCGGGTGACATATGCCGCAATCATGGCCTTGACCTGCGGTTATGTGTCACGAGCCGTGATTTGACGGAAGTCTGGGAGTTGCCTAATGTTTCCTTCGCCCGGGGGACGCGGGACGCCGACAAGGCGGCCAGACGCCCAGGGCAAGCCACTCAGACAAGCAACCGGGTGTGGCCGTCAGGCCGAGTCCGGGTTGATCGTGATGCGTTCGAACCCCCGGGTTTTGACAAGTTGCGGGTAACAATGTAAGTTGGAGTGGTTGCCCCGGAAGCGGGGTGGTCCTCCTCGGGAGGGTGCTGAGGTACAGCGAGGCCGGCAGGCCGTAGCTGCACTAGGCTCCTCGGGGATGGGACAAGCGGAAGTTCAACGCCCTTGATCTCGGGACTCTACTGAGTTTCGGGTGA
>NZ_BOOQ01000050.1 GCF_016863315.1 Planotetraspora silvatica | reverse complement strand
AAATGCCCCGGGGTTCCGCCTGACCATGGTGGATGACCAGATCAAAAGACCACGTGGACGGCGTTTTATGCCGTTTTATGTCGATTTCCTTCAGTACGAGTTTTCCACGATATCCGCGTTTTCGGTGTGCGCTCATCATCGGGAGGTCTCGGAGAGGGAGATCAGCCATGCTCGACATGTTCGTCAGGACCTACCGCGATCGGACGTACCGGTTTCCCACCATGTTGCGCCACAACGGGGTGGTCGTAGCCTTCGCGATGGACGAACGGCGCCGTATCCATTACACGGTGCTTGACCTGACGACGGGATCCTCCGACGTGGCGGCGTGGTCGGCGAATCCGCGTGAGCTGGCGTTCCCCTCCGAGTTGGCGCGGGTAGGGTACGGCGTCGCCGAGCAGGTTCAGATGCCGGCCAGCGGTGCGGACACGTTCATGTCGTCGACCGCGCGGCTGACCGCGGCGGTCCCATTCCAGGTGCTGTCCGACGGCCGATACCTGTACGTGCTCCGGCAGGCGGTCGTCGAGCCGTCGCCCGAGGCGCTCCTCGCATCCCACGGCATGCTCGCCGGTCCGGCAGCGGACCCCGCCGCCGTGGCCGCGGCGCGGGAGGTGGTCGTGGACCACGAGAACATGGTCTACGCCGCCAATGCCTCCGATGGCTCGGTGCCGGTGGTCGACGGGAGACTGCTCGTCGACCGGTTCCTGCTCGTGGGGACCGAGTTGAGGCCCAAGCGGGAGGTCCGTTTCAAGCGCAGCCGCAGCAGGACCCGGCCGCAGAGCGGCAAGGACAGCCTCGGCGCCGAGGACCTGGAGCGGCGGCCGTTCATCGAGCCCACTCAGGAACTGCGTTTCGTGTCCCCGCTGAACGGCGGTCGGTTCGCCGCGGTGCTGACCCCGACCGGGGTCGCCGGTGCCTTCCGATGGCAGATCTTCACCCATGACGGGACGGCGGGCCTGCTCTGGTCGTACAGCGTGGAACGCTCCTCCGACGGCCTGTTCGACACCCGGGGCTCGCATGCCTACACCTGTCTCGAACACGACGACGTCTACACGCTGACACCCGGCACCTGCCCGCACGCGCTCTCCAAGGAGGAGCCCGGGAAAGTCTGCGGCGAGGATCTGGTGCCGAAGGTCGACACGTCCGGCTCGGCCGGCTCGGCCCTGTCGTTCACCGGAAACAGTGACCAGGTCCGTCTCTCCGGCACGCAGGCACTCGGGCACGAGTTCACGATCGAGGCGTGGATCCGGCCTCAGGGGGTCGGCAAGGAGCAGGCCCTCGTAGGCGGCACCGCGAAGGCGCCGGCGAAGGCGGCTCCGTCGGTCTGGCTCATCGACGGGTCACGGCTGCGGATCGGCTTCGGCGACGGGACGGCCTGGCACGAGGTGGTCACCGGCGACATCGTCACGCAGGGGGAGTGGAACCACGTCGCCGTGACCTTCGATCCGGCCACCTCGCTCCAGGTGTACGTCGGCGGCGGGCTGAGGCACATCACCTCTGATCTGCGCGGTCTGGTCCCGGCGCTCGCGCCGGTCAGGTCCGTCGGCGGCGGGTTCGCCGGGCTGATCGACGAGGTGCGGTTCTGGTCGTACGCCCGATCGGGCACGGATGTACGGGCCGACCTTCGGCACCGCCTGTCGGGCGCGGAGCCGGGGCTTGCGGGTTACTGGCGCTTCGACGAGGGGGCGGGCGGCACCGTCTGGGACCAGACGGGCAGTGGCGCGACCGGGAGCTTGGCGGGCGCAACAGCCTGGGTGACGTCGGACGCGCCGATCGGGATCGGGAGCGAGCTGACCCGCTCGGCGCTGCGCGTGGACGGCCGTTCTGTGGACGGGGGCCTCGCGGCCGCTCTCTATTACCAGCAGGAGCCGGTCTCCGGTGGCTACGACCCCGCGACCGCCAAGCCGTCCAAGCAGGCCGCGCGGGTGATGCTCGCGGCTGTCACCTCGGCCGATTCCGGCGGCTCCGGGCAGGAGGTGGCCGTGCTGGACTTCGGGGTCGGCGGGGACGGCCGGCTGACGGAGGTGCCGACCGTGGTCCGTCTCCTCGAACTGGCCACCGAGGACTCCCAGGGCGAGCTGACGACGGAGCTGCTCGACCAGATCGCGGAGGACGAGAGGGTCCTGGCCGGGCTGGACGCTCACATCGCCGAGCAGACCGTCCTCATCGAGGCCGACCAGACCCGCGCCGATGGCCTGCGGACATTTCTCGACGAGGGTGGCGCGCCGTCGACGAATGCGCTCGACGTGTACTGGAGCCTGCAGAGCCTCATCGACGCCCGGGACGGGGTCGCCCGCCTCGAAAGGGCCCCAGGGATCGATCCGACGTTCCTCGCCCAGGCCAGGGCCAACGTGGACCGGCTGACATCCGAACTGCGCGCATGGCAGCGGCAACTGGCCCAGACGCTCCCCGGCCACCGCGCCCTGCTCGCTTCGTACCGGGAAGCCTGGACGGCGAAGACGGCTGAGGTCGCCGACGAGCGGGCGCGCCTGAGGGGGAACAGGCCGCTGGTGATGCCGCTCGTCCATCTCGACCGGCGGGGACTCGGGGTGACGGGCGCCGTACTCGGCTTCGCGCGGACCGGTGAGGCGCCGGTGCTGTTCGACAGCGCCCTCGGCCGGCTCTCCCTGTATTTCCGGGGGCCTGCCGGTGAGTTCTCCGCCGCCTCCTACGACGCGCTCACCGCACGGGCCAGGCTGACGCTGCCGACCGGGGGAGACATCCCCGGCGAGCTCGTCTTCGTCGCCAGGGGCACCGAACCCGATTATGACGGGCTGACCGTCGTGACAACGAAGGATGCCGACCCGGACCTCTGCACGCTCACCGTCACTCTGCCGCGTGACGGTGGCGCGATCACCGAGACATGGCGGCGGATGCCGCGCGATCCGGCGGTGCTCGCGGCGATCCTCAACGGGACGGCGGCCGCGTCGTTCGCCGGGCAGGCTGACCCGGTCGACGGCAAGACGGGGACGTTGTCGTTCCGCGACGGGCTGCGGGTGCCGCTGGCGGCAGGGGACCTGCTGCGGGTCGGCACCGGGCTCGTCGTGGTCGCCGACGCTGTGCGGGCAGGGGCCGTGAGCGTGCCGATCGAGCCGTCGGAGCTCGACCTGGGTGAAGGCGCGCCGGTGACGCGCCTCCCCTACGATCCCGCCGGGGCGTCCACCACCCAGCCGGGCGCGGATCTGTCGGCCGGATCTCTGCTGGTCGTGGTGGACGCGAGCCGGGCGGCCGGGGCGGTGACGGGGGAGGCATCCGACACCGCGGCGGCGACGCGGTCGTGCGGGTGGTCGGCGGTCACGCCCGGAACGACCCTGAACTTCGACGGCCAGAACACCCTGGCGGGCGTCCTCCACGAGACCGCGCTGCAGTTCTACGTCAACATACAGAACCCGGCCGACCACCAGGCGGTCGTGATCCCCGCCGTCGGCGACCTCGACGTGGTGGGCGACATCACCATCGAAGCGTGGGTCCGTCCCGACGTGATCACGGGCTCGCACACGATCGTGGGACGCGGCTACACCCTCGACCCGCGGGCCGAGGTGGTGCTGCGGATCCTCGACGGCATGTACCAGGTCGGATCCTGGGACGGGACCGACCACATGGTCAGCGTCCCGGTCGATCCGCAGGACCTCGGCACCTGGGTGCATCTCGCCGGTGTCTACGACGGCGCCGCCCAGACCTGGCACCTCTATCGAAACGGCGTGCGGGTGGGTTCGCAGGCCGCCGCCGTGGGTGCCATCGAGGTCCCCGCGGGCTGGTCGATCGGTGCCTCGGCCGATGGCGAGGACCGCTTCTTCGTCGGAGGCATCGACGAGATCCGCCTGTGGAAGCACGCCCGTACGGCGCTGGAGATCGCCGGGGGCGTGCGGACCCGGCTGACCGGCGCCGAGCCCGGCCTGGTCGGTTACTGGTACGGCGACAACGGCGTGCTGCGTGACCACACGCCGGCCGGGAACCACGGCAGCACAAAGGGCAGGCCCTGGGCCCTGGAATCCCCGCCTGCCCTCACCGGCACCGAAGGTTTCTCGGCGCCCGGCGATCTGACCATCGAGACCTGGGTCAAGGCAGACCAGCCGGGAGACCTCGGCTGGCTGGTTCAGCACCGGTCGGTCACCGAAGAAGGGGAGGACTACGCCCTCGCGTTGCGGCAGGAGCGTCCGGTGGCGTTCGACGGGACCACCGGATACGTCGAGATCCCCCTGCCCGACACGCTCAGGAACCTCACGACCATCACCATGGAGGCGTGGGTCCGCGCCGATCACACCGACGGCGTCCGCACGGTCGTCTCGCACGGGCCTCAGCGCGGCCCCGGCCAGAACGCCCAGGTGGCGCTGCGCATCGCCGGCGGCACCTACCAGGCGGGGTGCTGGAACGGCACGGACAACTGGGCGATCGCCGCGATCCCTTCCGGAGAGGGTGGCCACTGGGTGCACCTCGCCGGGGTCTACGACGGCACCGCGTGGCACCTTTACCGCAACGGAGAGCTGCTGGCGTCGAAGCAGACGACCGTCGGCCCGCTGGAGGTCAACGGCCCCTGGGCCATCGGCGCCGCCGTCACGCCCCAAGGGGGGATCGAGGCGCCTTTTGACGGCGACGTCGACGAGGTGCGCATCTGGAAGCGTGCCCGCGGACCGGTCGAGATCGCCGCGGACATGCGGCGGCGGCTCGGCGGCCGTGTGGCCGATCTGGCCGGCTGCTGGCGTGGTCCCCTTCAGTTCGGCCAGATGCCGAATGTGAGCGGGCCCGACCACGGTTACATCCACGGCGGGGTCACCCCCGCGCCGCTCAGCACCGAGGCCGCACCCCTGGACGGCTATCGGGTGTACGCCTACGCGGGCGGCACGCAGGCCGAGACCTCCGAGCCGTTCCCCGCCGGCACCTGGACCCATCTGGCGCTGGCCGTCAACCGATCCTGGGCGTTGAAACTCGGCGGCGGCGCGTACCTGGACGCGGGCAGCGCCGCGAGCCTCAACCTGACCCGTGACCTCACCATCGAGGTGACGGCGAAACTGGACGACGCCAAGGCGCATGGCCTGATCAGCCGGGGGACGGTGGGCTCCGGCACGGGCGGCACCGGCGATGCCGTGCCGTACTCCCTCGTCGTCGACGACAAGGGCCGGCTGGTTTTCACCTTCGAGGACAACACGCGTGCCGTCCACAGCTGCACATCCTCGCCGAAGGAGCTGTCGCCCGGCGGCGTCCACCGGTTCGCGGTGACCCGAAAGCGCACCCTCGGTGCCGACACCTCCCAGGGCTCCTGGGACGAGATCGTCTTCTCGATCGACGGCGAGCGCGTCGGCTCGGCGACCTACCGCGGGCCCGAGGTGGGCTCGAACGCCGATCCCCTGACGATCGGCCTCGTACGGCGCGCCGGGGCGGCCGACGTGACGCTGCGGGGCACCCTCACCGAGGTACGGCTGTGGAACACGGCTCGGGACGTCGCGCTCATCGGAAGTCCGATCACCGGCGAGGAACTGGGCCTGGCCGGCTGGTGGCGGCTGGAGGAGCAGGAGGGCAACGTCGCCTTCGACGCCAAGGGCGGCAACGACGCACTCCTGCACGGCCCGGCCGCGTGGGTACGGAGCCCGGATCCGTCCGCGTCCCGGCTCGTCGTCTACCGTGACGGCCTCCCCGCCGCGCTGATCCCCTCGCCCGGCTTCCCGGCCGGTCTCGGGTTCGTCGACGGGTTCTCGCTGGGCGGGTCCTCGACCGGGCCGGGCGGGCTGCGCGGGCAGCTGGACGAACTGCGCGTCTGGCGGACGGAGCGCACCGCCGAGCAGATACGGGACAACATGTTCCGCCGCCTGGCCGGCGAGCGGGAGAACCTCATCGCCTACTACACCTTCGACGCGCAGGCGAACCGGCGGCTGGTGGACGAGGGCCCGCGAGGCAACGACCTCACCGTGCGCGCCGGATCCTACGCGCTGTCCACGGCGCCCATCGGTGATGACGTGCCCCAGGCCCGCGACGCCATCGCCGGCACGGCGACCCCGTTCAACGCGACGATCGACAGTCCGCCCGCGGTCGCGGAATACGCCATGCTCGAGCCCGGCACCGACGCCGCGTCGGCCGGTGTCTTCAAGCGGTGCCACGCCTATATCGAGGACGGCGCCTGGCGGCTCGTCACCGGCTTCAAGATCGGCGACGTGGTCACCGAGTGGGTGGGCCAGGCCCAGTTCGACCCGCAACTCATCGGCTTCATCGAGGGGGCGCCGCCGGTCCCGAGCGAGAACCTCACCGGGGACGGCGACTACGCCGGGGCGAGCTCGGTCGCGCTGACCGAGGCGACCACGACGACCTACACCTACGCGAGCTCACGCGACGCCGGTATCGACGCCTCGCTGGAGGTGTCCGCGTCCACGGGCGACGACTCGGAGATCCTGGCCGGGCTGATGGAGATCGAGGCGCCGCTGGGAGTCGGCATCGGCCAGGTCGAAATGATGCCCGTGGAGCAGGCCAAGGTCAGCGTCGGCGTGTCGGCGAGTGTCGAGACGTCGGCGAGCTGGCTGCACGACACGCAGACCGGGCAGGGAATCAAGGCCACCCGTGTGAGCGGCCTCGAACTGGCCGGCGGCAAGGAGAGCGTCCCGCTGTTCGCCGACCTCGGCAGCAGGTACGTGCCCGACAACGCCGGCATGGCGCTCGTGCGGTCTCAGACCGCGGACGTCTTCGCGCTGCGCCTCGCCCACACCGGCGCCCTCATCGCCTACCAGATGCGCCCAAACCCGGACATCCCCGAGGACTGGAACATCATCACGTTCCCGATCAATCCGCAGTACACCAAGCAGGGCACCCTCGACGGCAAGGTAGGGCGCGACGCCGACCCCGACTATCCCAATGCGCTGACATACCGGCCCGACTCCAGCTATTTCAAACCGATCGAGGCGTACCAGCTCAAGGCCCGGATCGAGCGCGAGCAGCAGGAGACGGCGACGCTGTTCGACCAGTACGACGCCGGTCCGGCCGCGGCGGGGACCATGCCGCCGCTGGTGCGGCGCAACCTGGTCAACACCTATGTCTGGACCGCCGACGGAGGCCGCTACGCCGAGACGCAGGAGACACTCGACACCTACTCCGAGACCATCGGCGGGTCGTACAGCCTCACCGCCTCCGCCGGCGGAGAGGTCAGCGCCGACGTCTCGGTCTTCACGGTCGCCGTCACCGTCGATGTCAAGGCCAGCCTGGGTGGGCACCTGGAACTCAACGTCTCCAAGACCCGCGACTCCGAGACTTCCTTCGGGCTGGAGGTGAACCTGCCGCCCGGCCAGGACATCGCGGAGGTCGACGCGCTCGGACAGCGGACGCGGGTGCCGGGCAAGGTCGACGCCTACCGGTTCATGACCTTCTACCTCGCCCCGGCGACCGACCACCACGACCTGTTCTTCAACCAGGTGGTCGACCCGATCTGGCTCGACCAGTCCGGCGACCCGTCCGCCGTCGCACTACGCCAGGCCAGGCAGGACGGCAAGCGGCCGCCGTGCTGGCGGATCCTGCACCGTGTCACCTACGTCAGCCGGGTGCTTCCCCGCCTCCAGGACGACCCCGCACCGATCGACCGAGCCCTGCAGGAACTCGACATCGACAGCAACTACGAGCTCATCAAGCTGATCGGCCCGTTCGTCCGCGACAAGACCTCGCGATACGGCGACTTCCGGGCGGCCGTCGACACCGCGATCGACCGCTACCTGCCCGCCCTGTCGCCCCACCGTAAGGAGATCCTGGAGTTCCTGGCTTTGTACTACGGCGTCGTCGGCGCCTCATAAACCCGACCATGTTGAGGACGAGTCCAGGTGCGTGCTACCGGTGCGATGAGGACGTACCGGTGTCAGGCGGAGTCGGCCAGATCGAGTGTGGTGAGTTCGCCGCGGGAGGCGACGCCGAGCTTGGGATAGGCCTTGTAAAGGTGGTAGCCGACGGTGCGAGGGCTGAGGAACAGCTGAGCGGCGATGTCCTTGTTCGACAATCCTTGCCTGGCCAGCCGGACGATCTGCAACTCCTGCGGGGTGAGGTCGTTCAGGATCCCGCGGGCCGGGGTGCCCGGGGCCTTCGCGCCGGTCGCTTCCAGCTCAGCTCGGGCGCGGTCGGCCCAGGGCCTCGCGCCCAGGCGCTCGAAGGTCTCCAGCGCGAGTTGCAGATGCCCGGCGGCGGCCCCCTGCGGCGAGAACGGCGCAGCCACTCGCCGTACTGGAGAGATGTGCGGGCGTGCTCGAACGGCGGACCCCCGGCTTCGAGCGCCGCCAGGTAGCGCTCCTCGGCGTCGGCGTCGGAACCGAGAAGCGCCCGGCAGCGTTCCGCGAGGGCTCTGGTGAAGGGCTGCCGCGCCCATCGTTCGTACCGGGCGAAGGCGTGATGGGCACGGCCGGGTTCGCCGCTGCGTACGGCGGCTTCCACCAGGTCGGGCACGCAGCGCATGGCCGAGACGTGATACCAGCCGGGGCCTTGGGTGAGGGCCTCAAGCCGGGTCAGGGCGGCGTCCACCCGGCCGGATCCAAGGTCGAGCATCCCCTGGCCCCAGTCGACCCACAGGGCGCCCTGCATGGGCACGGTGCCCGACAGCGCGTCGGTGGCGAGTCTCCGGAAACGCTCTTCGTCGCCCTGGACGGCGGCGAGGTAGGCCAGGAAGCTCTTGAGATGGATGACCCATTGGTGCTGGCCGGTGTCCTCGGCGATACCGAGTGCCGTGCTGGCGATGGCCGTCTGCCTTTCCGCCTTGGACTCCGGTCTGGTCTTCCTGCCACTGGGCATCGGCTACTTCGCCTCCTCGGCCTTGTCGGGCCGGATCGCGGCCCGGCTCGGCCGTCAGGTCATCACCGTCGGCACGTCGGTGGCTGCCGGCGGGTACGCCGTCCTCGTCGCCACCACCCTCTTCGGCGCCCTGCACACCATCGCCTGGGTCATCCCCGGCCTGTTCATCGCTGGGGCGGGGATGGGGTTCGTGATGGCACCGCTACCCGCGATCGTGCTGGCCGGCACCGATCCCCGGCACGCCGCCGCGGCCTCCGGTGTCCTCAACACCGCCCAGCAGGCCGGTAACGCGATCGGCGTGGCCGTCATCGGGGCCGTCTTCTACGGTTCTCTCGACGCCCAGCCCGCCTCTGGCGCCTACGCGCACGCCTTTACTCTCGGGCTCGATCTCCTGGTGGGGCTTTGCATCGTCGTGGCCGCCGCCGTCCAGATCCTCCCGAGGGTCGCGTCCCCTCCCGGGACGTAACGACAGATGGCTGATCGCGGGAAATGGAATAAAAGCATCCGAGTCCAGTTGGGCTCGGATGCTTTTCATTGGACTTAAGTGCAGCAAGGCGGAGGGTGAATGATGTCGAATGGATTCACAGGTCGATCTCGCTGAGCCTGATCGTCATCTTGTCAGGATGCTCGAGGCGCTGCCCAAAGGGATAAGCCACGTAGGCGATCGAATTGCCGGTCGGATCCCAGCTCGGCACGTTCATCGTCCCCTGGCCGCCGAACAGGTGAGTGAGATCGCGAATACCGTCGTGATCGAGCATCCGGACGATCACATCCACATTCGGTGGATGACCCAGGGTGCCGGGCGGAAAGCTGATGTAGGCGATCCGCGTGCCGTCCGGGGACGGGTGGGGAAACCAGTTCACCCGCTCATCGCTGGTGAGCTGCTCCGTCGTCGATCCATCCGAGGTCATACGGAACAGTTGCGCGTGGCCGGGAGCGGAAGCCGCACGTTCCGAATTGAAGTAGATCCACCGGCCGTCGGGGCCGAACTCCGATCCGTCGTCGGGGAAGCCGTCGTCCGTCAACTGCTGATCCGCTCCGCCGGTGACGGGGATGAGATAGACGTTCGTGATGGGCTGCCGGTCGCCGCGACGTTGCAACCCGATGTACGCCAAGGACGTGCCATCCGGGGAGATCCCGTGCAGGTAGTGAGCGAAATCCGGTCCGTGGTCATTCGTCACGCGCCGGGGGCGGCCTCCCGTCATGGGTACCGCGTAGATATGACCATCCTCGGCCGACACATAAACAGTCGCGGCGTCCGGGCTGAGGACATGGTCGTTGTTGATCGGCGGCACACCGCCGAGGTCGATCTGTTCCAACTCGGTGCCGCCGGAAACGGGAAGGCGGAACAGGAGCCCGTCGGCGTTGATGACGAGCCATTGCCCGTCGCTGCTCCAGTTGGGCGCCTCGAACAGCACGTCCGACGACCGGTACACCAGCCTCCGGTCACCCGTGTTCACATCGAGCACGTACAACTCCGCCGATTGTCCAGGCAGAAGGTATCGATCCATGGAGCCACTCCTGGGTGCTGAAGGCCGAGTCGGACGTCTGCGCCGGCGTCGCCCACTGTAAAGACCGGACGAACATAGGACCGCGCCGCCGACCAGTAGTCGGCCGCCCCCCAGCGCCACAGGACGCCGGGGAACGCCCGTAGTCCGCCAGGGAATGCCTGACCTGACGGACTACGGAACGACCTGACGGGGCTCAGCCCTCCTGCGGTTCCTTACCGGCGCGGATCAGCTCGGCGTAGCGGTGGCCGCTGGCCTTGATGGTCCTGACCTGGGTGTCGTAGTCGACGTGGATCAGGCCGAACCGCTTCGCGTAGCCGTAGGCCCACTCGAAGTTGTCCATGAGCGACCAGGCGAAGTACCCGGCTAGAGGGGCGCCCTGACGGACGGCCCGGGCGCAGGCGGCGAGGTGGTCCTCAAGGTAGGCGGCCCGTTCGGGGTCCTCGACGGTCCCGTCGCCGGTGACCTTGTCGTCCCAGGCCGAGCCGTTCTCGGTGACGTAGATCTGCTCGGCGGCGTACTCGCGGGTCAGGCGGAGCAGGAGCTGCTCCAGTCCGTCCGCGTTCACCTCCCAGCCCATGGCGGTGGTGGTCGCCCCCGGCACCGGAACCTGCCGCGCGTACGGCGCGGGCCCCTCGGGGTCGTCGGCCACGATCTGCCGGAAGTAGTAGTTCAGCCCCAGGTAGTCGAGCGGCTGGGCGATCGTCTCGAGGTCGCCGTCCTGGATCGGCAGGTCGACGCCGTAGACCTCGACCATGTCCTCGGGGTAGCCCCTGCCGAGGATCGGGTCGAGCCACCAGCGGTTGACGTGGCCGTCCATGCGGAGGGCGGCGGCGCGGTCGGCGTCGCTGTCCGTGGCGGGCTCGATCGGGCTGAGGTTGTTGACGATGCCGACGGAGGGCGTCTTCTTGGCGACCGCACGGATGGCCTGCGTGGCCAGCCCGTGGCCCAGGTGCAGGTGGTACGACGTGCGAACGGCGGCCTCGAGGTCCTTCAGGCCCGGCGCCATCGCGCCCTCGAGGTGACCGATCCACGAGCTGCACAGCGGCTCGTTCAGCGTGGTCCAGTCGGTGACGCGGTCGCCGAGCGCTTCGGCCACGGCGGTGGCGTAGTCGGCGAAGCGGTAGGCGGTGTCCCGCCGCGGCCAGCCGCCCTCGTCCTGGAGCGCCTGCGGCAGGTCCCAGTGGTAGAGCGTCACGAACGGCCGGATGCCCGCCTCGAGCAGCGCGTCGACGAGCCGGTCGTAGAAGGCCAGTCCCTTGGCGTTGACCGCCCCCGAGCCCGTCGGGACGACCCGCGGCCAGGCGATCGACAGCCGGTAGGCGTCCACGCCGAGCTGCTTGATCAGGCCGACGTCCTCCTGCCACCGGTGGTAATGATCACAGGCCACGTCACCCGTGTCGCCCCCGTCGGTCGCGCCGGGAACCCGGCTGAAGGTGTCCCAGATGGACGGAAGCCGGCCGTCCTCGTCGACGGCGCCCTCGATCTGGTAGGCCGAGGTGGCCACGCCCCAGACGAAGTCCCTTCCGAAGGCCGTGAGATCCGGGCCCTCGCCCCCGTGCGACTTCATGAGTTGTTCTCCCTCGTTGTGCGGTGAGTGGTGCGCTGATGGATCGCGTCGTGCGGATCGGAACGGGTCACTTGACCGCGCCCGCGGTGAGCCCCTGCACGAGATAGCGCTGGAGCAGCAGGAACCCGGCCACCACCGGGATGCTGACGACCAGCGAGGCCGCCATGATCTGGTTCCAGTAGACGTTGTTCTGTGTGGCGTATCCCTGCAGGCCGACGGCGAGCGTCCGGCTCGCCTCGTCGGTCATGACCGAGGCGAACAGCACCTCGCCCCACGCGCTCATGAACGCGTAGATGAGGACGGCGATGATGCCGGGGGTCGCGGCGGGGATGACGACGCGGATCAGCGCGCCGATCGGCCCGCTGCCGTCGACCTTGGCGGCCTCGTCGAGCGCGACGGGGATGGAGTCGAAGTAGCCGACCAGCATCCAGATCGAGAACGGCAGCGAGAACGTCAGGTACGTGATGATCAGGCCGGTGCGGCTCGCGTACAGGTCGACACCGATCGCGCTGCCGAGGTTCACGTAGATCAAGAAGAGCGGCAGCAGGAACAGAATGCCGGGGAACATCTGGGTCGACAGAACCGTGATGGAGAAGGCCCTGCGCCCGGCGAACCGGAAGCGGCTGACGGCGTAGGCCGCGAAGATCGCGACCACCACCGAGACCACCGACGCGATGGTCGACACGATGAGGCTGTTGACGAAGTAGTGCGCCAGGGGCACCGTCGACCACATGTCGTGAAAGGCACTGAAGGTGATCGTCGTGGGGATCCAGTGGAAGTCCCCCTGGACGTCCTTCAACGGCTTGATCGACGACGTGATCATCACGTAGATCGGCGTCACCGTGAACAGGCCGAGCAGGCCGAGCCCGATGATGCGCACCCACTTCAGCCATTTGGGGTCACGCATCGCTCCTCCTCCGCGAAGTGATCAGCAGGTAGACCGCCGTGACCAGCAGCAGGAACAGCAGGAGCAGCACGGACATGGCCGAGCCGGTTCCGAAATTCCAGGTGACGAACGAGCTCTGGTAGATGTGGATCGAGATCAGGTCGGCCTCTTGGGGCGCCGTCTTCCCGAACAGCACGTACGGCGTGTTGAAGTCGTTGAAGGTCCACAGGAACAGGACCAGGACCAGCACCTGGTTGACCGGGCGCAGCATGGGAAGCGTGACCGACCGCAGCTGCCGCATCCATCCCGCGCCGTCGATCGCCGACGCCTCGTACAGGTCCCGGGGGATGTTCTGCAGGCCCGCCATCAGCACCAGGAAGGCGAACGGCCACCAGCGCCACAGCGACACCACGACGATGGAGGCGAAGCTGTTCTGCCCGATGAGCCAGAACGGCTTGTCGCCGAACAGGTGCAGCTGGTCCACCAGCACGTGGTTGACGAGCCCCGAGTCGCGCTGCAGCAGGAAGCTCCAGGTGATCACGCCGGCGTAGACGGGCAGCGCGTACGGCACGAGGAACAGCGCGCGGAGGAAGCCCCGCCCGCGGAATTCCCCCTGCATCAGCACGGCTCCGGCCATCCCGAAGAACCAGGACAGCGCGACCGTCAGCAAGGTGAACCCGACGGTCACGAAGAACGAGTGGAGCAGCGAGCGGCCGACGGGGCCGTTGAAGTCCACCGCCAGGTGATAGTTCGACCACCCTGCGGAGGGGGCCGCCGACCAGTTCCGTATGTAGAACTGGGTGAGCTTGATGAAGCTCATGCCGATCCCGATCAGCATCGGAATCAGGTGGACGAGCAACTCCAGCAGGAGGGCGGGCAGGATCAGCAGGTACGGCAGGCCGAGACGGCGCAGCCTCACCGGCAGCCAGGCGGTGACCCGGCCCCGCCCACCTCTGGATGGTGGCGGAGGCCTCCCCGGGTCTCCGGATCCCCGTCCCCTGCCGGGCCGGGACGTGGCGGACACGACCATTGACGTCCTTCCGATCTTCGATCTTCGTGGTCGGGCACGTGATGCCGGGCGGTCGTTGTCACCGCCCGGCACCACGGGGCAGGTCGGTTCAGCCGGCCATCTGCTGGTTGGCCTCGGTGAGCTTGGCCTTCACGGACTCGTCAGTGATCGGCTTGCCGCTCGCGGCGTCCGCGAACAGCTGGTTCATCGCATTGCCGACCAGGGTCTCGAACTGGCTCTCATTGGCGACCTGGGGCAGCGGGGCGGCCGTGTTGGCGAGGATCTGCTGGTACGTCTTGATCTCCGGGGTCTGGAACGCCGGGTCGTCGTAGGCGTCGGTGACCGTCGGCAGCGAGCCGTAGGCCTTGTTGAGGTCCTGCTGCGTCTGCTTGCTGGTCATGAAATTCACGAACTTCAGCGCGCCGTCCTTGTTGGCGGCGCTGTTGAAGACGGAGATGTTGATGCCGCCGACCATGCTGTCGACCTGCTTGCCACCCGAGGAGGGGTCGGGCAGCGGGATCGGCGCGACGCCGTAGTCGTCGGGGGTCATGCCGCCCGTCTTCAGCGTGCCGCTGGCCGACTGCCACATCACCATCGCGGCCTTGCCGCCGATGAAGTCCTGAAGCGCCTCGGTGCCGTTGGAGTAGGCGGCGTCGCTCGGGTTGGTGATCTTGTCCGTTGCGATGAAGTCCAGGTACTGCTTGACGGCGGCCACGTTCGCCGGCGAGTCGAACTGCGACTTGCCCGAGCTGTCGAACAGGTCACCGCCGTGCTGCTGACCGAGGGTGAAGATCATGTGGGCGTTCTCGCTGACGCTGGCGCCCTCGACGGCCAGGCCCCACTTGCCGTCCTTGGTGAGCTTCTTGCCGTCGGCGACCAGCTCGTCCCAGGTCTTCGGCGCGTCCGCGATGCCGGCGTCCTTGAACATCTGCTTGTTGTAGTAGAGGGCGTAGGCCGTGCTGTAGAGGGGCGCGCCCACCGGGGGCTGTCCGGGGGCGCCCGTCGCCGCGAGGCTCGGGCCGAGGAAGCGCGCCTTGCCGCCGAGAGCGTTCAACTGGGCGTCGTCGAGCGGAACGAACGCGCCTGTCGCCTGCAGGGAGGCCGACCAGGTGTTGCCGATGTTGACGACGTCAGGGCCCTTGCCTGAGGTGGCCGCGGCCAGGATGCGGTTGAGCAGGTCGGACCAGGGGACGACCTCGAGGTTCACCTTGATGCCGGTCTCCTTGGTGAACCGGTCGAGCTCCGGCTGGAGGATCTGCTTGTCGCTCTCCAGGCTCGTGCCCTGGTTGGACGCCCAGTAGGTGATGGAAGCCGGGGCGGCGGCGGACCCGCTGTCGGACGAGTCGCTGCTGCCGCAGGCCGCGGCGGCGAACATGAGAGCGCCTGCGACGGCGAAGACGTACGGCTTGCGTGTGAGCACGGTTGTTCCTCACTAATTCTGGAAGGGACCGCTTCGCCCTCCCAGGCGGTGCGGGTCGGGGGATTGGATCAGCGGTGGCTGATATGAGGGGTGGACAAGTTCATTGCGTGCCGGACCGGCAGGCCCGGCGGTGTCGTCGATCGCGTGGTTGATCGCCCCGGGGCCGCCGAGCGGACTCGGCTGCCGTCTCCCGGTCACATCACCGTCGGGCGCGGCCTCCGGCCCAGACAGGAGCACGACTACTGGGGGGCACCTGCGGCCCGACTACGGTGGCTGGGGCTCGACCGCGTACAAGCTTCCTATTTAAGAAGCTATGGTGTCAATTGTCACGTTTGCATCATTAATGTCCGTTTTAGTTTGACACTTGCTCAGCTTGGTCGCCCCGGGCGTTCCATCCGGTGGGGCCTCGGCCGTGGGTGGCCGGCGTCGTGAGGGACGGGACGGCAACGGCGATCATCAGCTTGTCGTGTCTCACTGGAGTCTTTCTCGGTATGGAGAGGCCCCCTCGGTGCGAGCGCGCTGAGACGGCGCAGTGATGCCGACGAGTGGGGGTCTCGTATGTGGCGTCCTCGGTGCCGCGAAGCTTCCGTATCCGTCCGCGGGTGCCGACTGCCTCGGTCGTGTTGCGAGCTAGTGGAGGGGTGTTACCGCAATGTTACGAAGGGGTATTTATTAAAGGTTTTTCGATACCATAGCCCCACGTAGATCGGGGCGTCAACGGTCGAAATGGCGAACGGCCAGGGGCTGCCAGGACGGCCTGGCCAATGTCCCCGCGGACGGCGGCCGCGTCATGGGAGCGCGCCCGCAAGCCGGGACCAGGAGGGGACATCCCGCACCCGCGGGATCAGACGCGTACGGCAGGCATCGAAGGCCGAAGGCGCGTCAGTGGAGAGCGGACCTGGGGACTACCGGGCGTCGGCGGCGCGAAGGGTCGTGGCCGGCCAGCGCTCGCTGTGAGGTGACCCGAACAGCCGGCTCTCGACCTCGTTGAGCGCGCGGCGCACTCCGCCGATGACGGTCGCCCTGCTGCCGAGGGCTGACATCGCCAGCCGCGGCGGCGGGGTGGCGAGCCTGCGGTAGAGCTCCAGCGTCTGCTCTTCGATCGGTGGCATCAGCCGGTCGGCGGCCTCGGCCGAAAGTCCACAGATGACGACCAACTCCGGGTCGAGCAGCGTGGCCAGCATCGCGATGGGACGTGCCACGATCGCGCCCACCTGGTCGGCGATTCTCTGGGCGGCGGGGTCGCCGACGTCGAGTGCGGCGAACACCATCTCGTCAGTCACCTGCTCGGGATCGCCGTGCGCGAGGTGGACGAGTGCCCCCGTCTCCGCCGGGGACGGATCCGCACCGGAGGCGTCACGCGCGTCGCGGACCACGTCGGCTCCGAGTTGGGCCACCTTGCGTGTCACCCCTCCGGCGGGACCCATTCCGGACAGCAGGTCGACGGACGTCATCTCGCCGGCCAGGCCGTTGCTGCCCCGCACGAGGCGGCCGTTGACGATGAGCCCGGCCCCGAAGCCGTTCTCGCACACGTCGAGGAGCACGGCGTTGTCGTGGTGGTGGGCGGCGCCCTGCCACTGCTCGCCGATCATCGCCAGGTTGGCGTCGTTCTCGGCGACCACCGGCCACGGGAGGGTCTCTTCGAGCTCAGTGATCACGTCCCGGGTGCCCGCCCGATACTGGGCGGCGGTCGAGGGGGCGTACTCGCGAGATTGGACGGGCGCGGGGATGCTCACGCAGACCTGCCACACCAAGCCAGGATCGATACCGGCGAGTTCGACGAGGTCGTGGGCGATCGACGGCGCGTGGACGGCTGCCTGTGATCGCAGGCTCGGGTCGGCGGTGATGTCGCGCGACAGTTCGTCGCAGATCCCGCCGGTCAGGTCGGCGACGGCCCCCGTGACCCGGCTCTCCCGGATGTCGAGCGCGAGGACGAACCCGGCGCGGGGGTTGATCTGATAGCGGCGGGCGGGGCGGCCCGGCTGCGCGTCCTGGACGAGATCGGTGATCACTTCGGCCACGAGACCCTGGGCGATGAGCCAGTCGCACGTCGTGTGGACGGTCGGGCGCGACAGACCGGTGGCCGTCATGAGATCCCCGGCGGTGCAGGACTCCCGCGCACGCATGGCCTCGTAGATCGCGGCGGCGTTGATCCAACGGATCTGCGCCGCCGACGGAGTGCTCATGCGCCTGGACACCGTGTTCCCTCCTTGCTCCGGCCTGCCGGCAGGGCGTGTGAGTGCGGGGCGCACGCGATCAAGCTACCAACGGCCCGAACAGATCCCCCGGTTCGGACTGCTGCAACTTCGGCGGAGCAAGTTGATCACCGTGAGCCCATGGCTGCCGCTGTACGCGGCCCTGGTCGGATCGAAGCCTTGCGCTCGAGATCTAGCGTTGATCGCAAAGGATGCCTTTGTGATGATAGTTGATGTGGGTTCGGTTGAGCCCAAGGCTGAATGCGGCCGTTGACCGCGATGATCATCCCGATGACGTCACCGGTCGGATCGTCGAGCTGGAAGTCGCCGGTCAGGGCTGGAGCACGTAGCGACCGCGCACCCCACCCTTCGCCACGGCCCGGTGGGCGTCGGCGACCTGTTCCAGCGGCACGACGGTGTGCACTCGAGCCGGCAGTTCGCCGGACGCGGTGCGGGCGAGCAGGTCGCCCAATCGCGGGCCGTCGGGGTGCGTCACCACGGCGGCTACGGTGATCCCGCGCTCCGTGGCCGGCACGGCGTTCGGCCGGACGCCGACGAACGCCCCGCCGTCGCGGACCAAGGCGAGACCCTGCTCCTGCAGTGCGGCACCGTCGGCAACCGCGTCCCAGCCCGACTCGGCTTGCGTGGTGAAGCCGGCGCCGAGGCTGCGGACGAACTCCTCGTCCTCGGCTCGGGCCAGGCCGGTCACCCGCCAGCCGCGGTCCTGTGCGAGCGAGGAGACGTACCCCCCGGCCGCACCGGCCGCCCCGGTCACCAGCAGTCGGTCACCGCCGGTGGGCGCGTCGCCGAGCAGGTCGACGATCTGCGCCGCGGCCAGCCCGTTGAGCGGCACCGTCGACGCCGCGACCAGGTCCAGCCCGTCGGGCACGACGGCGAGGCCGGCGGCCGGCACGACGAGCTGCTCGGCGTAGGTGCCGAAGTCGCGGTCGAACCCGACCACCAGACCGGCGACCCGGGTACCGACGGCCAGGTCTGCGCCGCGGCCGGTGGCTACGACGATGCCGGCGAAGTCCCAGCCCAGGCCGGTACGCTCCGGCTGATCGATCAACCCCATGGCGTGGAAGAAGCCACCCGCGACCCCGAGGTCGACGGGGTTGACCGGCGCGGCGGCGATCTCGATCCGGACCTCGCCGGGCCCGGGCTCGGCGACGGGAACCTCAATGATCTCGATCGAGCCGGGTCCGCCCGGGGTGCGCACGACGGCGGTGCGGAAGGTTGACATGCTCATGGGTTCGCTCCTTGTGGGCTTGTGTTCTGCGGTCGTCCAACATCACTATTGAGGGGTAACTCTCCATTAGGAAGTAGGCACCTCAGGGTGCGTAGGGCACCGCCCGGTAGGAAGGAGCAGCCGATGCCAACACTGACGGCGGCGCAGAAGCGGGCTCAGGCGCAGGCGGACTACGACGCGTTCCTGGCAGGCTGCCCCAGCCGCCGGCTACTCGACCGGATCTCCGACAAGTGGGTGACGCTGGTCCTGGCGGCTCTCGGCAGCGACGGCCCGCACGCCTCCGGCAGCAACCGCGTCGGCGAGCCGCGAGCGATGCGCTACTCGGAGTTGGCCCGCCGGCTGGCCGGGGTCAGTCAGAAGATGCTCACTCAGACGCTGCGCTCCCTCGAGCGCGACGGCCTGGTCACCCGCACCGTGACGGCGACCGTGCCGGTCACCGTCACCTACGAGCTGACCGACCTGGGTCTCTCGCTCCACCACATGATGCGCGGCGTCAAGGCTTGGGCCGAGGCGCACATGGACGAGGTGCTCGCCAATCGCGAGGAGTATGACACCCGCGTCACCTGAACGCCGACCATCAGCGCGGCGAGACGCCGTCACACCGACCCCTCCTGGATCCTCGGTGACGAATACCCCGGTTGCCTCGATCATCCGATTCGCTCGTCGAGACGCACGCGGTCATGCTCCTCAAACGTCACTCGTCCGTAAGCTGAAGGTATGTCCCCCGCACTGGTCCTGCTCGACGGCGTCCGCTGGCAGGGCGTGCGTGTGGTCGGCGACCGCGCTCAAACCCTGCTGGCCGTGCTCGCCGTACACGGGCGTACGGGGCTCAGTGACGAGCGCCTGGTCGAGGAGTTGTGGCCCGACGAGGCGCCGGCCAACCCGACGAAGGCGCTACAGGTGGTCGTCTCGCGGACCAGGGCGGCGACCTGCGCCGACATCGTGGTGCGGATCCCGCGTGGGTACCGGCTGGGGCTGCCCGCCGATCAGGTGGACGTTCTGCTGCTCGGCGCGCTGGTGGAGCAGGCACGGGCCGCGGTCGGCGAAGACGACGTGGCGCTCGCGCGTCGCCGCGCCGAGGAGGCCATGGATCTCGTGTCCGGCGGCTTGGACGGCGGCACGGGCCCACTCGCCGAACTGAGAGGCGTCGCCGCGGAGTGGGTGGCCGAGGCGCGACGCGTGGCGGCGATCGCGCGGGGCCGGAGCGGCGCCCATGAGGGAGCGCTGCCGTTGCTGGAGGAGGCCGCGGCCGATCGGCCGTACGACGAGGAGTTGCTCGCCTGCCTGCTGCGCAGCGAGGCCGCCGTACGAGGCGCCGCCGCCGCTCTGGAGCGCTACGAGCGGTATCGCGCGGGCCTGGTCGCGCGACTCGGCGCCGAACCAGGGCCTGAGCTCGCCCGCGTGTACGCCGAACTCCTCGCCGCGGATCGGCCGGTGCGCGAGGGCATCCTGTTCGACGGTTCCTCGCTTCTCGGCCGCGACGGCGACATCCGTGCGGTGCACGCCCTGTTGCGGACCAACCGGGTGGTCTCCATCATCGGCCCCGGCGGGCTGGGCAAGACGCGGCTGGCTCATGTCGTCGGCAGGAACGCCGTGCAGCCCATCGCTCACTTCGTCGAGCTTGTCGGCGTCTCCTCGGCGGAGGGCGTGGTGGGCGAGGTGGGCTCGGCGCTCGGGGTTCGGGACTCGGTCAGCGGGCGTCGTGCCCTGACCGCCGAGCAGCGTTCCGACGTTCGCGCCCGGATCGCCCAGCATCTCGACCAGGCTCCGGCACTGCTGATCCTGGACAACTGCGAGCATGTGATCGAGGCCGTCGCCGACCTGGTGGCGTTCTTATCCGTGACGACCCGCGACCTGCGGGTGCTCATCACCTCGCGCGCCCCCTTGTCGATCCCCGCCGAACGCGTCTACCTGCTCGGTGAGCTGCCCACAGGCGACGCGGTGGAGTTGTTCCGCCAGCGCGCCACGGCCGCCCGCCCGGGTGCGCGGATCGACGTGCGAGTGGTCGAGGAGGTCGTCGCCCGCCTCGACGGGCTGCCGCTCGCGATCGAGCTGGCCGCGGCCAAGGTGCGGGTGATGTCGGTGGAGGAGATCGCGCTGCGCCTTCCGGACCGGTTCGCCCTGCTGCGCGGCGGGAACCGTACGGCCCCCGACCGGCACCAGACGCTGCTCGCGGTCATCGACTGGTCGTGGAATCTGCTGGATGAGCCGGAACGGCAGGCATCGCGGTGGTTGTCGCTGTTCGGTGATGGTTTCACGCTGGCCGTGGCCGAGCACGTACTCGGCCCGGACGCCCTGCACGTCGTGGACGCGCTGACCGAGCAGTCGATGCTGAGCGTCCGCGAGACGGCGTACGGCCTCCGCTACCGGATGCTGGAGACCGTCAGGGAGTTCGGGCGGATGCGGTTGAAGGAGGCCGGCGAGGAGGCGCTCGCTCGGACGGCGCAGCGGGACTGGGCGACGGCGTACGCCCTCGAACACGCCTCCCAGATCTTCAGCCTGGCACAGTTCGCGGCGGTCGACGCGTTGCGCGCCGAGGAGGGCAACCTCGCCGATCTGCTGCGGCAGGCTCTCGGCGAGTCCGATCCCGTTGCCACGGTCCAGTTGCTGGCCGGCCTCGGCGCGCTGTGGTCGATCCGTGGCGACCACTTCCGGATCCTCGTTCACTGGGACGCGATCAGCCAGGTGATCACCGGTTGGGTGCCGCCGCCGTCCCTTGTCGAGGTGACCAGGGCCGCCGTGCTGATCACGCTCATGAACATCGCGATCGTCACCGATCGCCGCGGCGATCCGTTGCGCGATCTCCTCCGTGCGCTGCCCACCAGCGGCACGACGGATTCCCGCGTGACGGCGATGGCCGCGGTGCTGCTCGCGTGCGACGCGGCCGACGGTGCCGAGATGCATCGCCGGCTGGAGCAGTTGTGCCGGAGCACCGACCGTGACGTCGCCTTGGCGGCGACGCAGATGAACGTCCACGTCTTGGAGAACGCGGGTGACGTGACCGGGGCGATCGAGGCCGCTGAGCGGACCCTGTCGATGCTCCGAGAGGACGAGGGCCCGTGGTTCGCCGCGATCATGCGCGCCGTGCTGGCCCACCTGGTCATGCAGCTCGGCGACCGCCGGCGGGCGGTCGGACACGCGCGGACCGCCATCCCGGTGCTGAGCCGGCTCGGCGCCGCCGAAGACGAGACCCAGCTACGCGCGCTGCTGCTGACCTCCGCGCTCGCCGACGGCGATCTCGACACCGCGGAGGCCGAGCTCGCCGAGATCACCCGGATCAACGACAATGAGGCAGTGCTCGGCGGGGTGGCGATCGTCTCGTTGTGCGCGGCCGAGCTCGCCCTCGCCCGCGGCGAGACGGCCGCCGCGCTCGCGGAATACCGCCTGGCCGTCCAGCGGGCCCGCGATCTGCGCCTGCCCGGGATGCCGAGCGCGGAGTTCACGCCGTGGTCGCTCGTCGCGGTGTCGGTCACCCTGACGGCGTACGCGTACCACGCCCCGCCGGAAGACGTCCGGTACGGCGAGGAGCTGTTCTCCGCCGTCCGGGGCTACGACCTGCTGGCCGTGAAGAACCCCGTCCTCGACTACCCGCTGTGCGGCTCGATGCTCTTCGCCCTCGGCGCCTGGGGGTTGTTGCGCGGAGCCATGGCCCCCGGCGACTCGATCGGGTTGCTGGTGCTCGCCGAGCGGTTCGCGTACAACAGCCTCATGCCCAGCATGACCTTCGAGCGGATCGAACCGTACGCGGAGCGGGCCGCGCCCGGGTTGATCGCCGCCGTGCGGGCCCACTACGGCGATCGACGCGGCTCCGACGTGCTCGACGAGGCACGGAGTCTCGTCGAGCAGGTCTCCGGCCGTGCCGGACGGAGGTCACATGTGCCGTTTGTAGCTGCGTACCGACAGCGGCGCGAAGATCGCCATGACGATCAGGCACGCCAGGATCGTCCAGGCCACCTCTCCGCTGACGACGGCGTGGTTGGCGAGGTCGCGGGCGGCCGTGACCAGATGTGAGACCGGGTTGATCCGTACGAACGCGGCCAGCCAGCCGGGCAGGGTGTCGACGGGGACGAACGCGTTCGACAGGAACGTCAAAGGGAACAAGATCATCATGGAGATGCCCTGCACGGCCTGGGCGCTCCGGGCGATCGTGCCGACCCAGGTGAAGACCCACGCCAGCGACCAGCCCGTGAAGATCGCCAGCAGGATCGCGGCGAGCACGCCGCCCGCTCCGCCGCCCGGACGGTAGCCCATCACCAGACCCATGCCGAAGGTCAGCGTGGCCGCGATCGTATAGCGCAGCAGGTCGGCCACCATCGGGCCGGCGAGTGGCGCGATCCGGGCGATCGGCAACGACTTGAACCGGTCGAAGACGCCCTTCTCCATGTCCTCGCGGAGTTGCGTGCCCGTGGCCATGCACGTCGTCAGCACGGTCTGGGCGAGGATGCCGGGGATCATCAGGGGGAGGTAGCTCTGCACGTCGCCGGCGATGGCGCCGCCGAAGATGAAGGCGAACATCGCGGTGAACAGGATCGGCTGCAGCGCCACATCGAAGAACTGCTCCGGGTTGCGGCGCATCTTCTTGAGCGCCCGCCACGCCATCATCATCGTCTGGGCGAGCGTCTCCGCCATGGAGACGTGCCGCCGGGCGGCGGCCACGCGGTCGGCGGCCGTGACCACTTCGCGGGCAGGTGCGATCAGGGTGCTCATCGGTTCTCCTCCGTGCCGGTCTCGTCGTCGCCGTCCGTCTCGTGGCCGGTGAGGGCGAGGAACACCTCGTCCAGGCTGGGCTTGGCCACGCTCACCGAGGAGATCGACACCCCGGCGGCGCGAAGCGCGATCAGTACGTCCGCGGCCAGGTCGGCCTGGTCGAGGGCGACGTTGAGGCGGCCCTGCTCCGGGCTGAGGATCGGGTCTGAGCCGAGGACGCGCCGCACGACCTCCACGGCGGCGGACCCCTCGCCCGGGTCGGCGAGTCGCAACTGGAGGGCCGAGTTGCCGACCGCGGTCTTCAACTCGTCGGGGGTGCCCTCGGCGACTTTGCGGCCGTGGTCGATGACGGCGACGCGATCGGCGAGTTGGTCGGCCTCGTCCAGGTATTGCGTGGTCAGCAGCACCGTGCAGCCGTCGGCGACCAGACCGCGGATGGTGTCCCACATCTGGCCGCGCGTGCGCGGATCGAGACCGGTGGTCGGCTCGTCGAGGAAGATCAGCGGCGGCCTGGTGATCAGGCTGGCCGCCAGGTCGAGGCGGCGGCGCATGCCGCCGGAGAACTGCGCGATCGGTTTGCCGGCGGCTTCCTCCAGGCCGAACTGGGCCAACAGCTCGGTGGCGATGCGCCGGGCGCGCGGCGCGGCGATGCCCTGCAGGCGACTGAAAAGCCAGAGGTTCTCGCGGGCGGTCAGGTTCTCGTCGACCGATGCGTACTGTCCGGTGACGCCGACCAGCTGGCGGATCACGTGCGGGTTGCCGGCCACGTCGACCCCGAAGATCTCGGCACGGCCTGCGTCGATCTTCAAGAGGGTGGCCAGCATCCGTAGCGTGGTGGTCTTGCCGGCGCCGTTCGGGCCGAGGACGCCGAAGATCTCGCCGGGGCGTACGTGTAGGTCGATCCCGTCGACGGCACGGTGCTCGCCGAACGTCTTCATCAGCCCTTCCGCACGTACGGCCAGATCGGTGCTCTCGTTGGGGGCCGGGCCGCCCCCGGTACGTCCGAGTTCTGTGATGCTCATGGCTCCACTCTCCGCGGCGCCGGTTTCACGGCACCCTCGACCGGGTTTCACCGGTTGCCCGGAGGTCCGTGGGGACGAAAATCGCGTCCTCGACCTCGCTCGGCCGGTTCTACCGGCGATGCCCCTTGGCGAGATCGGCGACCAGGGCGATCGTGGAGGGCGTCACCTCGATCCCGATCCAACGGTCACGGTCACCGCGGAACCGGTTCCACCAGAACACCAACCGGGCCGCGGGATACCTGCGCGACATGAGCCGTCGCACTCGGGCCGTCTCCGTCTCATCCAGAAGCCGGGCCGTGCCGTTCGTGCCTGGTGCGCCCTCGGCGATGCGCCCCCTGCCGTCGCACGGTGCGACCACAACGGACGGGTTGTCACGGAGTCGTCTGACCTTTCCGCTGTCCCGTGCCGTCAGCACGAACAATTCGTCGCCGTCGACGACGAACCCGACCGGGGTGGGGACGGCCTGGCCGTTCTCGCGGAAGGTGGTCAGACTGATGTGCCGACCGCGGATGGTCTCGTTGAGCCAGGTCATGCCGGGTCCGGCGCGGCCAGGCCGGCCCGGATCACCGGGTAGACGCGGTGCATCAACTCGCTGTCGCCGCGGAAGCACCGCATCGCCTGCAGGCCGACGACCTGGCCGGGCTGAGGTCGTGCCGCCAGTTAACAAGTAGCCGATGAGCGGATGCCGCTGTTGCGTGAGGCATCGCTAGCCGTGCTCCGCCGCCCAGGCGCAGATGGCAGACAGCGGCTCCCGCAGGGTTTTGCCGAGTGTGGTCAGGGCGTACTCCACATGCTGTGGGGCGGTTTCCTTGAGCACCCGCCGTTCGACCAGCCCGTCGCTTTCCATGTTCCGCAGGGTCTCGGTCAGGACCTTTTGAGTGATGCCAGGTAGCCTGCGGCGCAGTTCGGCGTGCCGCTGTGGTCCCGCGAGTAGTGCGTAGATCAGCAGGACGCGCCACTTGGCGGCCAGCCGCTCCAGCGCCTGCCGGGTCGTGCAGCTTTCTTCCAGGACGTCGGGTATCACCAGTGCCATGGGGTTCTCCCGTGTGGAGGGGCACCTCAAAGTGCCTTCTGGCCGGTTCAAGATCAGGGCGCCTAGTGTCTCGGTCATGACAGAGCTTAAGGTCCACACGTACACGGCCGCGGAGCCCGGGATCTTCGTCAACAGTTACCTGCTGGAGACGGTGGACGGCGTGGTGCTCGTCGATGCCGGACTGCTGGTGTCCGACGCCAGGGCGCTGGCCGCGCGGCTCGCGGCGTTGCGCAAGCCGCTGGTTGCGGCGTTCGTGACGCATCCCCACCCGGATCACTTCAACGGGCTGCCATACGTGGTCGGCGACGACGTGCCGGTCTATGCGACGGCGTTGGTCGCCAAGACGATCGAGCAGACTGCGGTCGCCAAGCGGGAGCAGTGGCAGCCCACCTACGGCGAGGAGTGGCCGGACCGGTTCCGGGTGCCGGACCGGCCGCTGGACGGTGGCGGCACCGTGGACGTCGCCGGGCTGCGGATTCAGGTGCACGACCTCGGGGCCGCTGAAAGTCACGCCGACTCCTATCTCCTCGTCGAGGCCGGCGAGAAGCGGAATGCCTTCATCGGTGACCTGGCCTTCGACGGCGTGCACTCCTACACGGTGGACGGGCATTCGGGCGCGTGGCTGAGTGTGCTCGACCGGCTGGTGGACGAGCTGGCCGAGGTGCCGCTGTATCCGGGCCACGGCGCGCCCGGCGACACCGGCCTGCTGACCCGGCAGCGCCAGTACCTGCTGATGTACCGAGAGGCGGTGGGGCACTTGGCCGCCGGTGCGCCGAATCTGAGCGACACGCAGAAGCTGGAGCTGACGCAGACCATGACCCGCTTCCTGCCTGATGCGCCCCTGGGCTGGCTGGTCGGCCTGGGCGCGGACGCCGTTGCCGCCGAACTCGCCGCGTGATCACGAAGGTTGGGATCTCGGCGCCTGGGAGGGCTCATGACCACTGTCAAAACTGAGCGGATCACCTTCGGCAGCGAAGGTGTGGAGTTGGTGGGCGAGCTCCGGGTTCCGGACGCGGACGGTCCGCAGCCTGCCGTGGCACTCACCGGCCCCTTCACCGGGGTGAAAGAGCAAGTGGTCGGCACCTACGCCGAGGTACTCGCTCAGGCTGGGCTCGTCACGCTCGCCTTTGACCACCGGGGCTTCGGGGAAAGCGGCGGACGCCGCCAGCATGAGGACAGTCAGGGAAAACTGGCTGACCTGAGGGCCGCGGTCGGCGTGCTGGCCGGCCGGCCCGAGGTAGACCCGGCTCGGATCGGTGTGGTCGGCGTCTGCCTCGGCGGGGGCTATGCGGTGCGGGCCGCCGCCACGGATTCCCGCGTGAAGGCGGTGGCCGGAATAGCGGGTGCCTACAACAGCCCGGCTCAGATCACCCAGACCATGGGCATTGACGCCTATCGGTCCGCGCTCGGCGGCTTCCTGGACCGGTACGACGAGTACGTGCCCGCCGTGGCGCCCGACGGCGGCGAGGCCGCGATGGCAGGCGATGAACCGTATGCCTACTACGGCACCGCCCGGTCCGCGTCGCCGTACTGGCGCGACGAAGTCACCAGAGGATCGCTCCACTCCCTGATGACCTTCGACGCCCTCAGCGCGGCTGATCTCCTGGCCGCCACCCCGCTATTGATTGTCCACGGAAAGACCGACGCCTACTGCTCGCCGGAGCTGGCTCGGGAGCTCTACGAACGCAAGCCCGGAGACAAGGAGATCCTTTGGCTGGACGCCGACCAGCATATCGACCTCTATGACGTGAAACCGCACGTCACCCGAGCCGCTCAGGCGACCGCCGACTTCCTCCACCGCAACCTCAGGCCCTGACGGCTGGGAACGATGAGCCGCCCGTTCCAAGTCAACAGGTTCAGTCTCAGCCGAACCGGCACACACTGACATGCCGATGAGCGGCAGTCGGCGGTTCCGTTCAGTGCTGTGATGAAACGGCACCTCGCGTCGTCGAGAAGAGACGTATCGATTTGTGCCGGGAGGTCACCGCGATGATGAGATACGCCCTCGCATATCGCTTCGGGCTTACTCCGTGGGAGCGTTACGGAAGGGCCGCGGCGGCAAGTATCGGGGCCCTGCTGGACCGGGAGGAGCCAGAGCGGTCGCGCCCGCTCGGTCGTGCGATCGATCTCGGCTGCGGCCGTGGCCAGTACACCCCCGAACTCGCGAGGAGGGGTTGGGAGGCCGTGGGCATCGACAACATCCCGCGCGCGATCGACGCGGCGAACCGCAGGGGTGTCTCCGGCGCCACCTTCGTAGTGGGCGACGTAACGGACCTCGCGCCGGCCGACCTGGGCACGTTCGACTTCTTCTTCGACATCGGCTGCTTTCAGGGCCTGAACTCCGAGCAGCGTCTCGCCGAGGGGCGGGGTGTCTCTGCGCTTGCCGACCCGGGTGCGACGCTGCTGATGCTCGCCTTCGGACCAACCAGGATGCGTTCCGTCGCAGGTGGCGTGTCGAGGGCGGACGTCGAGGCCGCATTCCCGAGCTGGCAGACGCTCTCGGTCGAGCCCGCGGACACCACGGGGCTGGGGTGGCCGCTGACGCAGACAGCGCCGCAGTGGTACAGGCTCCGTCGACAGGCCTAGAGCGAAACATCCTGTCATGCCGCTGGTCGCGCGGTCATGCCGTGCGACGTACGACGATCTCCGCGAGGTGCGTGCCGTAGCCTACGGCTGTGTCGGGATTGACGGATCTGGAGCGGCGGTGCGTCTTGCCGTTCTACTTGGCGATGATGGGCCTGAATGCAGTAAGGCATGGCGTCCCGTTCGACGCTCTGCGCGAAGTGGCGCGAGGGACGACCGACGACGAAGTCGCTGAGCTGCTGGCCTCGCACTGGCGGCCGCGCGTCATGGGCGCTTGGCTCGCGTCTGGTCGGACCCAGCGCCTGGAGGCTGCGCTGCTGGAAAGCCTGGAGACCTCGCTGGGGACGCTGACAGCGCCGCCTCTGGCGACCGTCGCCCTTCATGGTCTGGGAGCGAAGGCCGTACCCTCACTCACGACCTACCTCCGACTGGACCTCGAGCATCGACGGGGCTCGGCCTCATTCGTAGCCGCCGTTCTCGAACGACTGGACGTCACGCCGACCGGCGTTGCCATCGGCGACCGAGACCGCAGGGCCGTAGACGGAATGCTGATCGTCGCGCGCCGACTAGCCAAGGCAGAACCAGAAATCCCTCTGGACGCCGCTAACTGAAGCAATGCACCGCTCGCCTGCTGGGTGTGCTCCGCTTGACGTTGACCTGATTGAGGGGCGCTCCTGGGGACAGGGGCGACGACTCCTCTTTGCTGTTCCACTCCCACCGGTCGCACGGTCTTCACGACGAACTCAGCCGACGACAGTGTAGGTCGAGCCCGCTGCAGGCCGACGTCCTCATTGCCGCTGACCGCGCGCTCTTGCCGACGACAGCGCGTTGAGAGCAGGACACGGAATCGATCAGCTGAGCGCCTGCCTGCCGCTTACGGCGTCGGTGGATCACCGGGTGGTTCGGTCAGCCATGCCAGGACACGTCGCGAACGTTCGAATTCAGGGCCATGGACCGCAGGCCGGAGATGACTTGAGTCAGTCCTGTGGAGTGAGCAGGACGATCGGGATCACGCGGTCGGTCTTCTGCGCGTATTCAGCGTACAGCGGGAAGATGCTCACCATCTGGGCCCAGAGGGGCTCGCGCTCGGCCGGGGACGCGACCCGGGCGCGGGCGGTGAACCGGCGGGTGCCGGCCTGCACGCCGACGCTCGGGTCCGACTGGAGGTTCTTGAACCACTCTGGATCCTCGTCGGCGCCGCCCTTGGAGGCGACGACGACGAAGTCGTCCCCCGAGGTGCCGTAGATCAGGCAGGTGCGACGCGGCTCGCCGGTCCTGCGTCCGGTCGTGGCGAGCACGAGTGTGTATACGCCGTCCGACTCGTGTCCCTCGGTTCCGCCCGAGGCCAGATACGTCCGGGTCTGCTCGGCGACCCAGTCCCACTTCGAGTCGGTGGCACGGTCGAGATCATCAGCGGCGGCCATGGCGGCGGTCCTTTCCGATGCGGATGGTAATGGTCGGTGATCTATCACGCGGACGCACGGAGCGTCGTTCAGCGGAGTTCCTCGACCAGCCCGATGATGACGCCGGCGGGGCCGCGGACGTAGCAGTACCGGCAGTAATCCTCGTACTGCGCCAGCTCGCCCACGAGCTCGGCGCCGTGGCCGCGCAGCCGGTCGAGGACATCCTCGACTGCGTCGACGACGAACGTGAGCCGAGGGATGCCCGGGGTGTTCACCGGCTCCCACGGCGCACTGCTGGTGGCCACCGGCCGATGGAACGTCGACAGCTCGACCCGGCCCTGGCCGTCCGGGGTCCGCACGACAGCAATGTCCGATCGCACGCCCTCCAGCCCGATGAGCTGATCCACCCAGGCACCCTCGACCGTGGTCTGGCCCTCCAACTCCAGGCCCAGTTCGACGAAGAACGCGATCGCCGCCGCGAGATCCTCCACCACGAAGCCGACGTGATCCATCCGGTGAATCGTCATGATTTCCTCCTGTATCGCACGGCCCCTCGTGGCCGCTCGTGCCCCGGGGACGGAGCCGGCGTCACGTTCTCGACATCCTCGGCCATCCTTTTTTGGCACCACCCCGGCCAACAACAAGGACGGGACCACCGGACCCGCCGGTCCCGGTACCGGGTCAGCCATGACCCGGTACCAATCGCGACTGTCCGAACGGCAAGCACTACTGGAGGCTGGCGCCTTGGCCCTCCACGGAGGGACCATCACCACGAGATGGTTGCGTACCCCCGAAAATGCGGGAGAACGGGACCGGCCGACTGACTCTCAAGGCGATGATTTGACGGCCATCGAACGTACTCTTCTGCCGCTGACCGCGCGCTCATGCCGAGTTGAGTGCGATCCGCCGGGACACCGCGACAGGCTCTAGCTGTCATCGGTAGGCGGGCGCTGAGGCCGCTCTTCCCCGGTTGATATGCGCTGGACCTCGCCCAACCGTTCGGTGAGGAAGGCGCGTTCGACGCCGTTCTCGGTGAGGGCCAGGGCCTCCTGGTACGCGTCCGCCGCCTGCGTCCACCGGTGCAGTCGGCGCAGGAAGTCGGCGCGGGCGGCGCTGAGGTAGCCGTAGGTGGCCAACGCCGGCTCGGCGAGCAGCGGCGTCAGCGCGTCGAGGCCTGCCTGCGGGCCGTCGCGCAGTCCCACGGCGACGGCACGGTTGAGCTCGACCACCGGCGAGGGCCAGAGCTGGAGGAGGACGTCGTACAGCCCGACGATCTCCGCCCAGTCCGTGTCCTGCCAGGTCGGAGCCTCGGCGTGCACCGCGGCGATCGCGGCCTCGACGGCGTACCGCGTCAGCGGCCGCCGGCGTAGCGCATCGGTCAGCAGGGCGATGCCCTCACCGATGAGCTGGGTGTCCCAGCGCGTGCGGTCCTGCTCCGAGAGCAGCTGAAGCCGCCCGGCGGCGGACAGGCGGCTGTCGGCGCGCGCCTCGATGAGCAGCAGCAGCGCGAGCAGGGCGCTGACCTCGGCGTCGTTGGGCATGAGCAGATGCAGCATGCGGGCGAGGCCGATCGCGCTGTCCACCAGGTCCCGGCGGACGAGATGCGCGCCGATCGGCGCCGTGTGGCCGGTGGTGAAGATCAGATGCAGGACCTCGAGGACGGCGCTGACGCGTTCGGCGAGGTGGTCGGGTGAGGGCACGCGGTACGGGATACGGGCGGCGGTGATCTTCTTCTTGGCCCGGGTGATCCGCGCGGCCATGGTGGGCTCCGGCACCAGAAACGCGCGGGCCACTTCGGCCGTGGACAGGCCGCACACCAGTCGCAGTGTCAGCGCCACCTGAGCGTCGCGCGACAACGCCGGGTGACAGCAGGTGAAGATGAGCCGCAGGCGGTCGTCGTCGAGGCCGTCCTCGGGCCCGGGCACCGACTGTTCCGATACAAGCAGCGGCAGGGCCCGGCGCAGCACCGACTCGCGACGCAGCACATCCAGCGCCCGGTTGCGGGCAGTGGTCGTGAGCCACGCACCGGGGCGATCTGGGACGCCGACCTGCGCCCAGGTCTGCAACGCCTGGGCGTAGGCCTCCTGGGTGCACTCCTCAGCGAGATCGAGGTCCCGGGTCAGGCGCGCCGTCGCGGCCAGCACCTGGGCCCAGTCGCGGCGGTGCGCCTGCGCGACCGCCGCGAGGACCTCGGCGCTCATCCGTGATCGACCACCGGGCGGATCTCCACCCCGCTGTGGCCGGCGGAGACCTCGTACAGCCGCGACGCCAGACCGATCACCTCGTCGAGGTCGGCGGCTTCGATCAGGTAGTAGCCGCCCACCGCCTCCTTGGTTTCCAGGAACGGCCCATCAGTGATGGTCAGCCGACCGGCGGGGTCCGCGCGCAGTGTGGTCGCGACCGTCGCCGGCTCCAGCTCCCGGGAGTCAAGGACCGCCGCCCCGGCCGCCTTGACGAGGGAACGATGACCCTCGGCGAGTTCCTCCCGCTGCTGAGCGGACATCGCGGCCCACTCCCTCTCGTCGCCGTGGATGAGGATCAGATACTGCGCCACGTCAGCCATCCCTTCAGGTGGGGGCCCGGCCGGGCCCGCCTACCCCTACGACGAGTCAAACCGATCGCCAATCGACAAGTCGAGAAACAATTTCCACAGCGTAGAAGATCGCTATCTTCGACTCGGCCCGCTCTCGTGCAGCGTCTCCTGCGAACACTTCCCGGCGCATCGGCGAAGGGGGAGTGACCACCCACCCGAGGAAGGAACCCATGAGACGAGCGGAGGCACAGACGGCGGAGGTGGCAGGAGAGCTCGGCGATGTAAGTGCCGGGCCGACCGATGCCGAGATCATCGGGCTTTCGGGGCGAGAACCGGAGCGGTTCGCCGATATCTTCGATCGTTACTACGCCGAGATTTACGGATACGTCGAGCGGCGGCTCGGGCCGAGCATGGCCGACGACGTGGCGGCGGAGACCTTTTTGATCGCCTTCGACAGAAGAGGCCGTTTTGACACGGCGCATTCAACGGCCAGGCCGTGGTTGTACGGGATCGCCTCCAACCTCATCTCCCGTCACCACCGAGCCGAGACCCGCCACTACCGGGCCCTGACCCGGGTCGGCCCGCCCGGCGCCGTCGACGGGCCCGCGGACCGGATCGTGGGGCGCGTCGTCGCCGAGTCGAACCGGGGGCGGCTCGCGGCGGCGCTGGCCGCGATTTCCCAGGGTGACCGGGACGTGCTGCTGCTCGTCGCATGGGCCGGGCTGACCGGGGAGGAGGCCGCGCGGGCTCTGGACATCCCTTCGGGGACGGCCCGATCACGCCTGCATCGAGCCCGCAAGAAGATACGCGCCGCGCTGGGCGGCATCGACCCCACGACAATCGGAGAGGACGCCTGATGGATGACTTGACGACTCTGCGCGAGGTTTGGGGCGAGCCCAAGACGCCTTCGCACACTGCACGGATGGAGGCTCGGGCGGCTCTGCTGACCAGGGCCGCGGGCCGTACCCCGGAGCCGGTACGGCCCCGCCGCCGGTTCCGGATGCTCAGGGCGGGCGTGGGACTCCTCGCCGTCGGCGCGCTGGCAGCGGTCGTGGCGGCCGGGGTGACCGTCGTACAGACCTCCGGTGGGAACCGGGAGCCTGGTCGGATCGGGTCGGTCGCCTTGGCGGCGAACGTACTGGACCGGGCCTCCGCGGCCGCCGAGCAACGGCCCTTCACCCCGCTACAGAGCCATCAGTGGATCTACACGAAGATGTCGGAAACGACCGGTGTGAACGCCAAAGGAGGGGTCGACGGCGGGCCCTACAAGACCGTGGTCGAGGAGAGATGGGAGCGGGCCGACGGCAAGCAGGGCGCCGGCATCACGAACGGCAAGGTCTATGTCGGACCCGAGCTAGTGAGGCCGCAGCGCCCGTTCTCTTACGCTCCTCTACCCACAGACCCCGACGCGCTGCTGCAGAAGCTCGGCGTGCGGACGGGTGGCTATGAGATGGCTTATGACAGTCTGGTCAACATCTTGGCCTTCAATGTCGTGCCGCCCAAGCAGGAAGCGGCGATCTTCCAGGCCATCAAGAAGATCCCTAACGTGACCTTGATCACGGGCAGGGTCGACGCGGCCGGCCG
Organism: Planotetraspora silvatica; assembly: GCF_016863315.1. Taxonomy (GTDB): domain Bacteria; phylum Actinomycetota; class Actinomycetes; order Streptosporangiales; family Streptosporangiaceae; genus Planotetraspora; species Planotetraspora silvatica. The sequence continues at coordinate 74,761 of NZ_BOOQ01000050.1, read as the reverse complement.
ACCGGCGATCGCTCTGGGGCTGGAAATGGACGCGATGCACCAGGAAGTGCTACTCGACCCGAAGACCTATGCCTTCCTGGGGGACCGGATTATCACGATCAAGGACCAGACATTCGAGTCGGACGGCGGGCCGCCGGTCTTTGTGAAGAAGGGGACCGTGGAGTACGAGCGGCTGCGTACCGCCGTGGGCATCGTCGCGAAGCCGGGCCAGCGCCCCTCCTGAGTCGAGCTCTTCTACCGCGTAAGCGTGCCGTCCGGTGCCTGCACCGGACGGCACGCACGCCGTTCGACCCGCTTCGCGGTGCCCGGGGTGAGGGAACGCCGAGCGTCTCCAGGCAGTTCCAGCGGATCTGATAACGCGAAGATCCGGTGACCGCGGCTCCTCGCCACAATCATTCGGCCAGGTCAAGTCCATCATTGTTCGAGCGCCGTCGAAGCATCGTGCGCGTACGGTCGAGGTGTAGCACCTACCGAATGGGTAGGCCAGGGGAGAAGCCGGATCTCAATGGGGCTTGCGGCCCAGGTCAGAGACATCTCGGCCCTATTGGATGGACAAGTCTCCGCAGATCGAAGGCGCGTCGCAGGACGCCGGAGCCGCGCGCACTGCGATTTTCCAGGGCCCGATTTGCGATGTCGTACGAAGGGGGCTCTTGTGAAGACTGAGCACACGCCCACACCCAAACTGGTCACCGAGCACGCCGAGGCCATTCCCGGTTACACCTACGGCACGGCCGAGGCCGCCGCCTCGCCGTTGACCATGCAGGACCTGGAACGGCTCAAGGAAGTGGTGGGGCTCACCGAAGAGGATCAACGAGCTCTCGAGGATGCCGCCGGCATCCTCGCCGATCAGGCCGACGACATGGTGACCGCCTACCGCCGACGGCTCGGCGAGCTGCCGTTCATGCGCCCCTACTCCGGCCATCCCGACGGCAGGTCCAACCCCGAGTACGGCGCGGCGTCCAAGCCACGTTTCGACCGGTTCATCATCGACGCCTGTACCCGCCCGCTGGATCAGGCCTGGTTGAACTACCAGCAGGAGATCGGGCTGCGTCACACCCGGGCCAAGAAGAACGCCACCGACCACGCCGACTCGCTCGACCACATTCCGATGCGCTACCTGCTGGCCTTCACCGCCGTCGTGATCGCCACGGCGCGTGAGTACCTGGCCGCCAAGGGCGCCTCGCCCGAGCAGGTCGACCGCATGCACGCGGCCTTCACCAAGTCGGTCATGCTGCACGTCACGGTCTGGACCCGGCCCTACGTGGACACCGCCGACTGGTGACCGCCGGGCTCGGGCAAACCGCGCAAACCATCGGAACCGAACAGGGGGATGACAACGATGAACCACAACCTGGCCACGCCCGCCGGCGCCGACGGCGAGTGGATCGGTGGCGAGCCCCGCGTTCTCGTCTTCGACGTGAACGAGACCCTCATCGACTTCGAGTCGATGGACCCGCTCTTCGAGAAGATCTTCGGCGACGCCCGGGTCATGCGCGAGTGGCTCAGCCAGCTCATCATGTACTCGATGACGATCACCCTGTCCGGCCTCTGGGAGGGCTACTTCACTCTGGGCCAGGGGCTGCTCAAGATGGTCGGCGACGTCCACGGCGTCCAGGTCTCCGACGACGACGTGGAGGAGATCGGGCAGGCCATGCTGACCATGCCCGCCCATCCCGACGTCGAGCCGGGTCTGACCAAGCTCAGAGACGCGGGCTTCCGCCTGGTCACGCTGACCAACTCGCCGGGCAACCCCGGCGGGCAGAGCCCGCTGGAGCACGCGGGCCTCGCGCCGTTCTTCGAGCGGCAGTTCACCGTCGAGACCGTCCGCGCCTACAAGCCCGACACGCACGTCTACCATCTGGTCGCCCAGGAACTGGCGGTGCCGCCGTCCACATGCTTCATGGTCGCCTGCCATGTCTGGGACACCGTGGGCGCCCAAAGCGCCGGCTACACCGCGGGCCTGGTCACCCGGCCGGGCAACGCGCCTCTGCCCGTCGCCTCGCTGCCTCAGCCCAACATCGTCGCACCGGACCTGCCCGGCCTGGCCGACCAGCTCATCCAGCGATGGCGCTCGTAGGCCACGCACGCACGGATGCGCCGGGATCACGTGCCCGTCGCCGGAGACGGCTCCGTCTCGCGCCGGGCGCTGCGGGAAGCCGAAATCGGCGAGAGCCGGGCGGAGCCCGCCGGTGTCTCAACAGATCCGCGCATACTCACTGACGGGAGTACGACGATGAACAGACAGATGATCCGCGTCGAGCCGTTGTCGAGCTACCTGGAGCGATGGAAAGCGCCGACCTCGGCCGCCACTCGAAGCGGCGACACCATCTATGTCTCGGGATTCCCGCCCTTCGACCCCGACACCGGTGACGTAATAGAGGGAGCCTCGATCGAGCGCCAGGCCGAGCTCGTCCTGGAGCAGATGAAACTCTGTCTGGAGACGGCGGGCTCGTCCTTGGAGAACGTCCTCAAATGCAACGTGTACTGCACATCCGTCGAGAAGTTCGCCGCGGTAAACGCCGTATACGGCCGATACTTCCCCAGCGATCCACCCGCGCGGATCTTCGTGTGCGTTCCCGCATGGCCCGGCCCCTTCGACATAGAAATCGACTGCGTCGCCGCCGTCTGACCTTCTTGCGCAGGCCGCGGCCCGCGCCTGTCGGGCCAGGCGATCGGAGGCGGGCCACCTGAGGGGAACCATCATGACCAGCGATTATGAGCGCCAATACCGATTTCTTGCCGATCGTGATCCGGTCCTCGCACGCCTGGCCGAAGAGTACGGTCATCCCAACCCTTTCGAATGGCACGACGGCGGCCGTACCGGATCGAGCAATTTCGCGGCGATGACGCTGCACATCGTCGGCCAGCAGATCTCCGCCGTCGTTGCGTTCGTCGTTTTCGACCGGATCGCGGCCGCGGTCGGCGGCATCCCCACACCCGGCGGCATCATCGCGTTGGGAGCCGAACGGTTGCGCGAGTGCGGCCTGTCTCGGGCGAAGGCGGCATACGTCCTTGACCTCGCGCACCGGCAGGTGAGCGGCCTCATCGACATCGAGGACATGGCCGACCTGGACGACAGTGCGGCGATAGCCGCGCTGACCGCGGTGAAAGGTATCGGATTGTGGTCGGCACAGACGTTCCTGATCCACCAACTCCACCGCAGCGACGTCCTGCCCGCCGGTGACGTCGGCATCCGCCGCGCCATCGGCAAGGCGTGGCAGCGCGAGGATCTGCCGACCGTGGAGGAGGCGCGGAAGATGGCGACCACGTGGGCGCCCTATCGGACGTATGCGGCCGCGCTGCTATGGAGATCGCTGCGACCCGCAGACGAACTGTCCGACCCCAAAGCCCGCGCCCTGAGCCGGGAAGTTGGAGCGTAAGCGGTTCCTGCCGAACCTGGAGGAGCCTGCCGCCCCTGCCGCCGAGCCCGCCGAAACGGGAAGATGCGCGGCTGTTCTGAAGGTGATCTCACGTTTTCGGCGCGCCGGGCGTTTTCAGGATGTGACCATGCCGCCTTTCGAGCCGATCGTGACCGTCTACGGCCCCATGGTGCTGCCCGTCGTGCCCTGCCACCGAGTCGTACGGTCCGACGGCAGCCTCGGCGGGTACGCCGGCGGCAACCATGCCGAACACGCCCTTCTCACGTTGGAGGCGACACCATGAACGCCATCACCGCCACGTCGCGCACAGCGGGACGGAACACCGCCGCAAGGGACAGGTTCGCCGAGCGGGTCGCCGCCGCGGACTGGGACGCGGTCACCGGCGAGGTCGGCGAATACGGATGCGCGCTGCTGCCTCAACTGCTCACGCCCGCCGAATGCTCCGACCTGGCGGGACTGTACGACCAGCCGGAACTGTTCCGCTCCACGGTCAGCATGCGACGGCACCGGTTCGGCGAGGGGGAGTACCGCTACTTCGACCGCCCCTTCCCCGAGGCCGTCCAGCGACTCCGCGAAGAACTGTATGTGCGGTTGCTGCCCATCGCCCGCGACTGGTACGGCAAGCTCGGCCGCGACGCCGAATGGCCCGACACCCTGGCTGAATGGCTGGAGATCTGCCACAGCGCCGGCCAGGGCAGACCGTCTCCGATCCTGCTGCGCTACGAGGCTGGCGGCTGGAACGCGCTCCACCGCGACATCTTCGGCGAGAAGGTCTTCCCTCTCCAGGTCGTCGTCAATTTGAACGCCCCGGCCGAAGACCACACCGGCGGTGAGTTCCTGCTCGTCGAACAGCGCCCTCGGGCGCAATCCCGCGGAACGGCGGTACTCATCCCTCAGGGCCACGGCCTGATCTTCACCACCCGAGACAGGCCCGTGCCGTCCGCACGAGGCTGGTCCGCCGCACCGGTACGCCATGGCGTCTCCACCGTCCGCACCGGTCGCCGGCACACCCTCGGCCTCGTCTTCCACGACGCCACATGACCCACATCCGCACACGAGCCAGAAAGGATCAGCGTGATGAAGAAGGGCAAGATGTACACGCTGATAAACGGCCCGGCCTTGTTCCGGCGGTAACCGCCGAGCATGCCGGGCGCCGCGCTCTCATAGAGGCGACGGTCCGCGCCCGTCCTACCGCGAGAGGCGCGATCGACGGCGCATCAGTGCCCAAATCATCAACGCGGCTGCTATGAGGCCGGGTCCACTGTGCACTGCGACGACCCCTGCGAGGCTGGGACCGCCCCAGTCGTTTCGGTATGTTGCCGGGTCGGACATGTCGATGACGAACGGTTCTGCGATGGCGCGGACGATCAGGTAGGCGCCCAGGATGAAGCCAAGAACCCCAACGACCTTACGCATGCCCTCAGCGTACGTTCGTGATCCGCCCAGTGGGCGGTTGCGGACCTCGCGCGCCAGCGGGCTTGGCCGCATCGATCTGGTCCTCGACGTGCCGGAGGATACGGGCGTCTTCGCGCTACGGCGCGACCGTCACCAGTTTGCGGTTGAGGAATTCGCCGATGCCCAGTTCTGACAGTTCACGTCCGAATCCGGAGTTCTTGACCCCTCCGAAGGGCAGGCTCGGCGAGTCGGCGAAGCAGGAATTGATGTACACCATGCCGGCCTCGATCCGGGTCGCCACCTGTTGGGCATGCTCGACGTCGGCATCGAAGACGTAGCCGCCCAGGCCGAACCTCGTGGCGTTGGCCAGCTGAATCGCTTCTTCCTCGGTGTTCACGACGTAGAAGGACAGCACTGGTCCGAAGGCTTCTTCCTGATAGAGCGGGTTGTCCTCGCCGATGTCCGTGATGATCGTCGGTTCTAGATAGAACCCGGGGCGGTCGACGCGGTTGCCGCCGTGGACGATTCGAGCACCCGCGGCCTCAGCGTCCTCGATCAGCCGAAGCAGTCCCTCCAGGGCGCGTTCACTGGACAGGGGGCCGACCAGAGTGGCCTCGTCCTTCGGGTCACCCACCTTGATCGCGGCAAAGCGCTCCTTCAAGGCGGCCAGCATCTCCGTGCCCAGGCCGAGCACTTCTTCTCCGAGGAGGGCGGGTACGCCCAAATCCAGGGCACCCGGCCATCCACGCTCGCTGCGGGACTGTCCGATTCGCCCGCCGGGCTGGCCGCGTGGATCGTGGAGAAGTTCCGGGCATGGAGCGACTGCGGCGGCGACGTCGAGTCGGTCTTCAGCAAGGACGAACTGCTCACCGACATCACCCTCTACTGGCTGACCAACTCCATCGCCACCTCCACTCGCCTGTACTACGAGACCATGCACACCGAGGGCATGCTCGGCAGGTTTGTGCCCGGGTACGTCGGCACGCCGACCGGGTTCGCCTCCTTCGCGAAGGACAACTTCACGCCGCCCGAGGAATGGGTACGGCGCTGCTACCGCCTGACCCGGTTCACCGAGTTCGACCGAGGCGGCCATTTCGCGGCGTTGGAGCGGCCGCATGAGCTGGTCACCGAGATCCGCGAGTTCTTCCGCCCGCTACGCGCCTGACCAGAACGGAGCGGCCGGGATGGTCGGCCCAGTGCCGTACGACGGGCAACGGCGGTCGGCGCGTGCCCCCAACTCGTCGAACACGATCCACGGCGGCTGCGTTTCGACGCCCGGTTTCAGTAGACGATGGACACGATCTGGCAGACGGCTTCGGCAAGCTGACGATCCCCCCGGATGCGCGCGCGTGTCAGGGCGGTACTGGGCTCGATGCCACGCGTGCACAAGCGCCAGGCCGTCTCCGAGTCCAGCGTCACCGATGCCGCCGGCTGCCCGTTGGGCGCCGCGGCCAGTGACCATCGGCCCTTCATCGCCGTCACGTTCCAGATGCCGCCGACCGGACCGCTGATGGCCACCTGCACCTGCGTCCCGACGGCTGCGGAGGTGCCGCGCATCGTGTGGGGCAGGGCCCGCATGAAGGTGTCCAGGACCGTGGCGAGGGCCCGAGGGTCCGGATCCGTGCGGCGGCCGGTGGCATGGCGGATCTGCTGGCGGTGCGTCCAGTACTCGGTGAACTCCCGTGCGATGTCCAGCCATGTGGGTGCCGGGTCTGCCCCTGCCCAGGACACTCCCAGGCCCGCCGTACCGAGGTCGGTGGACTCGAATCGACGGTTGACCTGGTCACCTGCCAGTTCTAGGGCGTCGATGAGCTCGGCCGGGCTGTGGCCGGTGTGGAGGTCGATCCAGTCCTGGTTGACGCGATGGATGAACGTTTCCAGGGTCTCGCCGGGTGCGAAGGCGGGCCGAAATCCGTCTGTGCTCCAGCCGAGTCGGCCGCGGTAGTCGCCGAGGATGTGTGCGGCAAGGTTCTGCACGCTCCAGCCTGGTACGGCCGTCTGATTCCATTCGGCCGCTGACAGTGCGCGCAGCAGGTCCAGGAGCGAGGTCAGCTCCGGCCCGAACAGGGGGCGGGCGTCGATCGGTGTGCCGAGCCAGGAGGTGTCGGACACGCCGTTGGTCTGGGGACTCATGTGCGGAGCCTGACAGCCTGCGGGCCCGGCCTGCCATCCGATATTCGGCCGCGCTGCCTATGCGAGCACGGCATTGATGGTGTGGTGGCCTATTTCCGCTATCAGCGGGTTGTCAGCGGAATGGGCCAGAAACGCGAGCGACAGCGCGAGCGCCCAGCCTCGCGCTCGTGCCCAGATGTGGTCGTCGGGCACATACTCGGCCGCCGCCCGATAGGCGTTCTGGAAAGCATCGTGGCATTCGGTGGGCAGGAGCATCCAGGCCACGGACAAGTCCGTGGCAGGGTCGCCGGAGGTGATGTCACCGAAGTCGATCACACCGCTGATGCGGCCGTGGTGCACCAGGATGTTGGCGGGGTGAAGGTCGCCGTGCACCCACGACGGGGGCCTGCCCCACGTCGGTGCTGCGGCCGCGGCCTCCCATACGCGCATCACGGCCCCGTGGTCGACCAGGCTGCCCAATACGCTCAGGTTCTGGGTGACCGTCGCGCCGCGGTCCGCGAGCGGGACACCGCGGTAGGGGTTCATGGGGGCGTCCGGTGCGGCGGGAGTGTGCAAGGCCGCCAGAAACCCGGCAAGGCTGACCGCTGCGTCTCGCAGGTCGGCCGGCGGCTTCCGCGCGGCAATCTCCCCGGGCAGGAACGGGACGATGCTCCACGGCCACGGGTAGTCGAGGTCCGGTTGCCCGTTCCGCACCGGCGCGGGTACGGGCAGAGGCAGCCGAGGCTCAAGAACGGGGAGCCACCGCTGTTCGTGCACGAGCAACCTGGCGGCCACCTCACGTCTCGGCAGCCGGGCGACCAGCACGTCGCCGATCCGGCACATGACGTTGTCCCACCCGTTCGCCATCACTTCGACAGGCAGGTGAGCAAGGTCGGGTTGCTGGGCGGCCAAGAGCCGGCGAACCAGACCGGGGGAGACGTCGACCTCGGCGGCAGGCATGCGGTGAGGACCCACCCCGCGACCCTAACCGACTGAATGGCCGGAGCTGCCATTGATCGGTTACATCGCCGGGCAGGCCCGGCGTTGTCCGGGACACCATGCCGGGCGTCGCGCGGAAGAGTCTCACCCGGAGCCCGGGGTGATCACGCCGATCTCGTAGGCCAGGATCACCGCGTGCACGCGGTCGCGCAGGAACAGCTTCGCCAGGACGTGGCTCACATGGGTCTTCACCGTTTCCTCTGAGACCACCAGCCGGGCGGCGATTTCGGCGTTGGAATGGCCTCTCGCCAGCAGTTCGAGCACCTGGCGCTCTCTCCCCGTAAGGGTCTCGACAGCCGGCGGGGCCTTCTTCGACGGGCGTGGGCGGGCGGCGAACTCAGCGATCAGCCGCTTGGTGATCGAGGGGGCGAGCAGGGCCTCCCCGGAGGCGACGACCCGTACGGCGCCCACCAGGTCGTCGCGGCGCACGTCCTTGAGCAGGAAGCCGCTGGCGCCCGCACGTAGTGCCTCATAGACGTAGTCGTCGAGGTCGAACGTGGTCAGCATCAGCACCTTGACGGGATCGGCCACGTCGGGGCCGGCGAGCCTACGGGTGGCCTCCAAGCCGTCCATCCGAGGCATGCGGATGTCCATCAGAACCACGTCGGGGCGCAGCCTGCGGGCGGCCTCGACCGCCTCCAACCCGTCGGCGGCCTCCCCGACCACCTCCATGTCCGGCTGGGCCCCAAGGATCATGCGGAAGCCGTCCCTGACGATCCCGTGGTCGTCGGCGACCATAATCCTGATGCTCACTTCGCGTCTGCCCCCGGTGCTCATCCGCCACGGTAAGAAATGATGATCACCCTCTGGTGCTGCCGAGTGGCAGCCGGGCCATGACGGTGAAGCCTCCTTCGGGATCCGGCCCCGCGGTCAGTTCGCCACCGAACAGGTGCGCCCTCTCCCGCATGCCGATCAGGCCGTTCCCGCCGTTCGGTCCGCCGTCGTCTCCGCCACCGCGCTCCGGCCCTGCGGCGTGCCCGTCGTCGCGCACCTCGATGCGCAGCTCCTGCCGGCCGTAACGGAGATGGACGCGAACCGGTACCTTGCCCGCGTGCTTGACCGCGTTGGTGAGCGCCTCCTGCACGATTCGGTACGCCGACAGGTCGACTCCGGCGTACAGCGGGACGGGCTCGCCCTCGATGTCGAGCGTCGCCGGCAGACCGGCCTGCCGTACCTGCTCGACGAGACCGGGCAGCTCCGCCACACCCGGCTGCGGCACGAGGGCCGGCTCGGGTCCGTCCGTCTCCTCGCGCAGCACGCTGAGCAGGCGGCGCATCTCGACCAGTGCCCGCCTGCCCGTTTCCGCGATCGTGTCGAACGCCCGTAGCGCCCCTCGCACGTCGTGCTCCGCCGCAACCGGCCCCGCTTCGGCCTGGACCACCATCATGCTGACGTGGTGGGCTACCACGTCGTGCAGTTCCCGGGCGATGCGGGCTCGCTCGGCGGTCACTGCGCGCCTTGCCTCGAAGTCACGCTCCCGCGCCAGCCAGATCGCTCTCGCCTCGAGGTCGGCGGTGCGCACACGGCGGATGCGCCCACTGTCGCCCAGCACCCACGCGCTGCCGAGCAGCAGCGCGCCGAACGTGAAGTCGAGGAAGTCGCTGTCGGTCGCGGGAAGCACGGTGATGACCACGATACTGATCGCGGTCAGCACGCCCACGACCATGGAGACCCGCCTCCCGCACCACGCGGCGATGCTGTAAATGGCGACCACGCCGGCGAGCGGAACGGGCGTCACCAGGTCCGGCAACGCCGTGGCCCCGTAGGCGGCGGCCGCCGCCCCGATGGCCAGGTTGACCCCGAGGGGGTAAGCCCGCCGCCAGGCCAGCGGCAGGTTGATGAGTAGGACGAACGCCACCGCGAGCGGCCCCGGAGCAGGCATGTGCTCATCGCGCGACTGGAAGACGAGCGCGATGAGCGAGACGACGGCGAGCAGCACGCCGAGCAGCGCGTCGGCGATCAGCGGGCGGGCCCTGATCCACGCCACGACGCTGAGGAGCTGACGCGTCTGCATGCGATCAAGTATGCGGCCCGTGCCCTCAGCAATGCCTCCCCAGCAAGAGGGATCCTCGGGCGTTCGTCGCTCGGCGCCGGCCGTTCCACGTCCGTCTCCACAGACACCGGTATGGCGGCGGCAGATCGGGGGGTAGGCGCCTGTGGACCGCCTCCCTCTCAGGAGTGAGCCCGGCCGGGTGACTCCCCCCGACGGGGGAGGCCAGAGTTGGCGAGCGCAGGGGATCCGGCAGCCGTGGCCCACCGTCTACCTTCCTCGTGTCGGCATCCCGCCGATGACCTATGAACTCCCGGGCCACGACGGCGGTCGCGCCGGCCCGGCATCCCCTCGGAGGTCCTCAAGTTGATCAATTCCGACCTGGGCCCGCCGCCTGCCGGCGCCTCAGTGCCCGCCACAGGCCCGGCGAAGTTCGCCACAGTCCCGGTGGCGGCGTTCGCCTACGTTCCGGTGGTGGCGATCGTGTCCGCATTGGCCGGGGTGCTGACTGCGCTCTCCTGGCGTTACGGCTTCCACCGCGACGAACTGTACTTCCTGGTCGCCGGAGATCATCCCGCCTGGGGATACGTGGACCAGCCCCCGCTGACCCCGATCGTGGCCAGGGCGACCACCGCGGTCTTCGGGGACACCCCGGCCGGGCTGCGGGTCGCCTCGACGCTCGCCTGCGCGGTGACGGTGCTGGTGGTGGCCCTGGTGGCCAGGGAATTGCGCGGGGGGCGGCGAGCGCAGGTGATCGCCGCGTTCTCCGCGGCGACGTCGGTATTCGTCTTGGCGGTCGGTCACATGGTGTCCACGTCGACGTTCGACATGCTGGCGTGGGTGGTGATCGCATGGCTGGCGTTGCGGCTGCTGCGCACCGGCGACGGTCGCCTCTGGGTCGCGATGGGCGCGGCCGTCGGCCTCGCCCTGGAGAACAAGTATCTGGTCGGCATTCTGGTGGCAGCCCTGCTCGTGGCTCAGCTGGCACTGGGACCGCGCCAGGTGCTGCGCAGCCGGTGGCTGGGAGTCGGGGTGGTCATCGCAGCCGTAGTGGCCGGGCCCAACCTGTGGTGGCAGGCCGCGCACGGGTGGCCGGAGTTCACCGTCGCAAGTGGGATCAGTGCCGACGATGGGCTTGAGAACCGCTTGTTGTTCCTCCCCATGCAGATCGTGTACCTGTCCCCATTGTTCGTGCCGATCTGGATCGCGGGGTTCCTGCGTCTGTGGCGCGATCCCGAACTGCGATGGGCGCGTGCGATGGCGCTGGCCTATCCGCTTCTCTGTGCCTTGGTGCTCCTGGCCGGCGGCAAGCCGTACTACGCGCTTCCGCTCCTTTTGGTGTTGCTGGCGGCCGGCTGTGAACCGGTGGCCAGATGGATGCGAGACCGGCGACGCGTATGGACGGTTGTCGCCGCCGGTGCCGTCACAATCATGGTGAGCGGTCTGTTCTCGCTTCCGGTACTGCCGCCGAACGCGCTGTCGGTGGTGAACGCGATCAACAAGGAGCAGGGTGAGCAGGTCGGGTGGCCCGAACTCACCTCTGCGGTAGCGGCCCAGTGGGCCGCCATCCCCGCCGAGCAGCGCTCCCGAGCCGTGATCTTCACCGCCAACTACGGCGAGGCGAGCGCGTTGGTCCGGTACGGCCCCCGGTACAACCTGCCGATGCCCTACTCCGGCCATATGAGCTACGCCGACTGGGGGCCACCCTCTGACGCGGCCGACGGGCCGGTGCTGGTGGTGGGCCTGCAGGGCGACGACGCCAGCGAGCAGTTCTTCACCGGCTGCCGGCAGGTGGGCCGCGTGGACAACGGGGAGGGCGTGGACAACGAGGAGCAGAATGCTCAGATCGCACTGTGCTCCGGCACGGCCAAGCCCTGGTCGGCGCTGTGGTCTGGATTGCGGCATTATTAGCGCCCGCTGCCGCGACGGTGCGCTCGTCTATATGCACGGCCACCGTCACCGTCGTACCGGTCGCCCTTTGAGGGGGGGAGCCCCCGTGTCTGTCCTGTTCGGAGCCTCACCCACCCCCTGACGGCGGCGAAATGCACTCGCTCGTTCCACCGGGGGCCCGCTAGCGTCACGCGGATGAGCAACGTTTCTCTGCCTCTGCTCTGGCTGTCGGGGCCTACGGGTGTCGGGAAGTCCACGGTTGGCTGGGAGGTGTTCGCGCAGCTGAGTCGTGCCGGCGTCAAGACGGCGTTTGTCGACGCTGACCAGATCAGCCTGTGCTACCCCATGCCAGAGGGGGTGACGCATCGCCTCCGCGCGCGGAATCTGGCTGCGATGTGGCCGAATTTCCTGCAGGAAGGGGTGCAGTGTCTGGTCCTCGCGGGCTTCGTCGACACTCCCGAGGAGGTTCGTGAGTACACCGCCCTTCTTCCTGAGGCCACGTTCACCGTGTGCCGACTGCGCGTCGACAGTGCTGAACTCAAGGAACGGTTCCTCGCGCGGGGATGGCGTCCTGATCTGGTAGAGGAGGCGGTCGTTGAAGCGGAAACGCTGGAACGCAGTGACTACGCCGACGTGTGCGTGGATACGGGCGGCTTAGCGGTGTCCGAGACTGCCCGGCTGGTCTGTGAGCGTGTGGGGGGATGGCCGGGCATCCTCCCCGCCGCGACGGTCCACCGTGTCGTTGACCGGGAGAACCCCCCGACCTCGGTGGATGCCGCACCCGTTTCCGTGCCGGTACCCGTGCTGTGGCTGTGCGGTGCTACGGCGGTTGGGAAGTCGACGGTCGGCTACGAGATCTTCATGCAGGTCTACCGGACCGGCGTGCGTGCCGCCTATGTCGATGTGAAGCAGATCGGTGCGCTGCGTCCCGTCGCGGACGACGACGTGGACAGCCATCGCCTCAAGGCCCGCAACCTTGCGGCCGTCTGGGCAGGGCACCGCGCGGCGGGTGCCCAATGCCTGGTCGTCTCCGGGGAGGCCGGCTCCGACGACATCGTCCGCGGCTACGCCGAGTTGCTGCCCGGAACGGCCTTGACCGTGTGCCGCTTGCATGCGGGGCCGGAAACGCTGGCCGAGCGCGTCGCGCAGCGTGGCCGGGGAGGCGGGCCGGCCCTCCCGGGTGATGGGCTGAAAGGGCTGAACTCGGACACCCTGCACCGTATCGCCGAACGAGCGGCGTTCGAGGCCAGGGCGCTCGACAGCGCCGGGACAGGTGATCTGCGTGTTGACACCGACGGTCGGTCGGTGAAGGAGGTGGCCGCGGACGTACGGGCTCGCGGCGGCAACTGGCCGAATCTCTTCTCCTGAACGCAGTCCTCCAGAGCAGGGTCAGCCGCCACTGGACAGCGAATTCAAGCGACACACCGCCGGTCTACCCATCGGCGAGACTCTTGCGAAACGCGACCCCTTCGGTACTCCGTCAACGTCACCGGGACGTTTGACGTGGCCATCTCGGGTCATGATCGACGAATGGAGTCGGGGGGAATAGATCACGTGCTCGCCCGGGCGCGGCGGGGGCTGCAGCGCTTGACCGCCGTTCAGGCCTATCACGCGGTACGGCGGGGGGCTCTGCTCGTCGACACGCGACCGGAGTTCCAGCGGGCCGCCGACGGCGAGATCCCGGGTGGATTCCAGTCCTGGCGCACCTCGGGCCTGCCCGTTGTACACCCGCCCGTCCCGACAGCTCCCCGGCGCCCGGGCACCTGAGCCGGCCCGGGGCTGCGCGCGGCCCTCAGCTGAGCTGTTCGGCCAGGCCGACGATGATGCCCTCGGGGCCGCGGACGTAGCAGAGCCGATAGCTGTCCTCGTACTGCGCCAGTTCGCCGACGAGTTCGCCGCCGTGGGTGCGCAGGCGGGCAACGACGTCCTCGATGTCGTCGACGGCGAACATGATGCGACGAATGCCCAGCGTGTTCGCCGGTGCGTCCTTCGGCTCGGCGCTGACCGTCTTCGGCGTGTGGAACATCGCCAGCTCGATTCGGCCGTGGCCGTCCGGGGTCCGGAGCATTGCGATGTCCTGCCGGACGTCGTCGATCCCGATGACACGCTCCACCCAACGTCCCTCGACCGGCGACTTGCCCTCCAGCTCCATGCCGAGTTCGACGAAGAACGAAATGACACGGTCGAGGTCGTCGACAACGATGAGGACGTTGTCCATCCGCTGGATCGTCACGCTGGGTCTCCTTGGTGTGGTGCGACCCGGTGGCCGCATCCACCCCTGAGACGGAGCTGCCAGGCCGTTCTCGACATCCTCTGCGACATCTTCTTCGAGAACCTCTTGACGTGTCAGCGCTCGACGGCGGGTCAGGGTCCGATGCCGTTGAGGTAGGCGAGGACGGCCAGCACGCGTCGGTTGATGTCGTTCGAGGCCGCGAGGTCGAGCTTGGCGAAGATCGTGGTGGTGTATTTGCTGACCGAGCCCTCGCTGAGGAAGAGGCGCTGGGCGATGATGGCATTGGAATAGCCCTCGGCCATCAGGGCGAGCACGTCGAGCTCGCGCGGGTTCAGGCGGCTCAGCGTGCTCTCGCGCCCGGTGCCGGCCAGCAGTTGCGAGATCACCTCGGGGTCCATGGCGGTGCCCCCGGCGGCGACCCGCCGTACCGCGTCGACGAACTGCTCGGCGTTGAAGACACGGTCTTTGAGCAGGTAGCCGACGCCGCCGGTGCCGTCGGCGAGTAATTCGCGGGCGTAGAGCTGCTGGACGTACTGCGAGAGCACCAGCACGGGGAGGCCGGGCATCTCCCGGCGGGCCTCCAGCGCGACTCGCAGGCCCTCGTCGGTGAAGGTGGGCGGCAGCCGCACGTCGACCACGGCCACGTCGGGGTGGTGCTCGGCCAGGGCGTCGGCGAGTTCGGGGCCGCTCTCCACGGCCGCGACGACCTCGAGACCGTGGGCCTGGAGGAGCCGGGACAGCCCGTCTCTCAGGAGGTAGAGGTCCTCGGCGAGGACAACGCGCACGGGATCTCCATCGTCAGTTCGGTCGGACCACCACGGGGGCTGTCCACGATCACGTTACCGTCGAAGACACCGAGCCTGCGCTGCAGCCCCCGCAGGCCCGAGCCGCGCGAAGGGTCGGCGCCGCCCTGGCCGTCGTCGCGCACGACGATGCGCAGCAACTCGCCGTCGTGCCGTATCTCCACCTGCGCGTGACGTGCGCAGGCGTGCCGGACTACGTTGGTGAGCGCCTCGGACACCGCGAAATAGGCGGCGGACTCGAGCGGCGGCTCCGGTCTGCCGGACAGATCGGCCTGGACGGTGACGTCCAGCGGGTTCTCCAGGGCCATCAGGCGCAGCGCGTCGCCGAGGCCGCGTTCGGCCAGTACCGGCGGGTAGATTCCGTGCACCAGGTCGCGCAGCTCACGCAGCGCGGCGGCCGAGCTTTCGCGGGCCTCCGCGAGGAGCGGGGCGACGGCTGGGGGGTCGGTCCGCAGCAACTGCTCGGCCGCACCGAGCGTCATGCCGATCGCCACCAGCCTGGCCTGGGCGCCGTCGTGCAGGTCGCGCTCGATTCGGCGCAGCTCGGCGGCCTGCGCGTTGATCGCGTCGGTGCGGGTCTCGGTGAGGCGCTCGACGCGGCGGGCGAGCCACGCCTGTCTGGTGGGGGCCAGCAGCGCCCGGGTCCAGCGCGCGTGCGCGCGCACGGCCGAGGGCGCCGCGGCGACCCCGAGGAGCAGGATGGCCGCTCCGGCCAGCGTGGCGAGCAGAGCCGTGGTGGTGGAGCCGCCGTGGATGACGCCGTATCTCGCCAACTCCGGCAGGTCGGCGCCATTCCAGGGGAGCCACGCCAGCACCGCGCTCGCCAGCCCGTAGGCGACCAGCGCGGCGGGCGCCAGCGCCAACACGCCGCCGACCACCGGATCGACCAGCAGCCAGAGCATGTCGCGCCAGCTCGCGGGGTCGCGGAAGAACCAGTTCGTGTAGAGCGAGGCCTTGGCCGCCCAGCGCGAGCGATGGTAGTCGTACCCGGTCCAGTACCACCCGTGCTCGGCCTGCTTGAGCGCCGGGCGGGGCAGGTAGGGGGCCGGGATCTCGACGCCGCCCCAGCGACCGGCCAGCTTACGACTCAGCCCGGCGAGTCGGCGGCCGAGGACGAACATCATCAGCAGCGTCAGGGACACCACGCCGGCGTAGCCGTCGGCGACGACGAGAACCGGGAGCAGGGCCAGCACGGTCGCCACCGGTTTCAGACCGGTGAGCAGCAGGCCGCGGGTCAGTGCCACGCCGTGCGCGCGGGCCGGCGCCCAGATGTTCACCACAGCCCCAAGTGTGCCGTCCCCCGCTGAGGTGAGCGTACCCACCTGGGCCCCGCGATCAAGTGGGTCCAGCCCCACCCGGGACGGTGGCTAACGGGATACCGGCAGCCAGTGCTTGATCCGTAGCGTCATCCACATCACCGCAACACACTGCGAAAGGTTCAGGACGATGACCGCTCAGCACACCGCCCCCGCTACCGTTCCCGCCTCCGTCACCGCTGGTCCCGCCGCCGGGTCCGACGTCTTCGCCAATCCTGTCCCGGTTCCGATTCCCACTCCTGCCCCTGCCGCCGTCGATGCCCCGACGCGATGGACCTTCACGCTGCTCCGGGCCAACGTCGGCCTCAGCGTGGGCTTTCTCGGTCTGGCGTTCCTCTTCCGCGAGGGTCTCGACCCCGTGGTGTGGATCCGGGCGGCCGGCGTGCTGCTGCTGGCGCTGCTGTCGCTGCGCTGGGCTGCCAGGATGCGTGACGGCGCCCGCTCGGCGTGGATGCGCATGCTGTGGGTGTCGGTGGTCGGTCCGATCGGCATCGCCGCCCTGGTGCTGCTGCCCGGCCCGTACCCGATGTGGGCCCGCGTGGAGCAGGCCGTGCAGGGACTGCTGCTGCTGGGCGTCGCCTGGAGCGTCACCCGCCCGCAGGTCCGTGCCCGGATCGTCAAGGCCCCGGGGAAGAAGAAGCGCTGAGCCGAGCCGGCCGTACCGCGTCGGCCTCGCCCACGCCGAAGCGGCTGCAACCGGCTGCGACCGGCACTACCCCAGCTGGTCGCGGCGGCGTGTCAGGTAGGCGGTCTCGGCGGTGTTGCCTGCAAGCTCGATGGCTTTGCCGTACGCCGCGCGCGACTTCTGACTGCGGCCCAGCCGGCGCAGCAGGTCGGCGCGGGTCGCATGGTAGGCGTGATCGCCGCCAACTTGGCGGCGCACCTCCTCTCGGCGGGACGAGAACACGGGGGACTCGTCCCGGCTGGCCGTGCTCGCAGGCTGCCACATCCGCGACGCCGAGCTGGTGCAGTTCCACCCGTCGGGTCTCATCGCACCCGAGAACGCGGCGGGCACCCTTGCTTCCAAAGCGCTACGGGGGGAGGGCGGAATCCTGCCCGTCATCGGCTGGCAGCGCCTTCCAGCAGGGGCTGGACCGGCCACGAGTCGACCCGGGCGGCGTGCGCTCCAGAATTTTTCGCTGGAGCTGTCACATGCCGGAGGGTTGTCCTGTCTTAACTGGCGACCGGCGGCGATCAAGTGCCCCGGCGGACAAGAAGGCTCATCATGAAGATCGTGGTAATTGGCGGGACCGGCCTCATCGGGTCGAAGCTCGTGACAAAGCTGGGGGAGCACGGCCACGAAGCGGTGGCGGCGGCGCCGAGCACCGGGGTCAACACCCTCACCGGCGAAGGGCTGGCCGAGGTGCTGGCGGGCGCGCAGGTGGTGGTCGACGTGTCGAACTCTCCGTCGTTCGAGCGGGCCGCGGTGCTGCAGTTCTTCGAGACCTCCACGCGTAATCTGCTCGCGGCGGAGGCGGCGGCGGGTGTCGGTCACCACGTCGCGGTGTCGGTTGTGGGCACGGAGAAGATGCCGGAGAACGGCTACTTCGCGGCGAAGATCGTTCAGGAGAAGCTGATCGAGAATTCGTCGATCCCGTTCTCGCTCGTGCACGCGACTCAGTTCTTCGAGTTCGTCCGCGGCATCGCGGACGAGGCCACGGACGGCGACAAGGTGCGGATCGCGCCCGTGCTCTTCCAGCCCATGGCGGGCGAGGACGTCGCTCAGGCGGTCGGCCGGGTCGCAGTCGGGACGCCGCTGAACGGCAGGGTGGAGGTGGCCGGGCCCGAGCAGTTCCGGATGGACGAGTTCTTCCGTACGGCCCTGGCCGCCTGGGGCGACCCGCGTGAGGTGGTCACCGACCCGCAGGCGCGCTACTTCGGCAGCGTGCCGGGCGAGCGCACGCTGGTGCCCGGTGACGGCGCCACCCTCGGCCAGATCCGATACCGCGACTGGCTCGACCGGACCGCCACCGGAAAGTAGATCAGCGACAGGTGGCTCCATGCCCACGGCATGACCGCAAGAGGCGACCGGCGGACAACAGGAGCCCGGCCGATCCTGCTGGAACCGATGCCGACCGCATGCGGGGCCGCCGCGCGGCTGTTCGGACTACATCGCGGCCCGCCATCGGGCCGGTCCCGCCTCCGCCCTGGCGACTCGCCAGGGCGGGCGCTTCGCCCGCCTGTTCGTCTCCGGGCAGATCTGCCTGCGGGCGATCCACGCCTTCAGCCGGCCCCCCGAACACACATCCCAGCCATGCATGGAGGAACGATGAACGCCACGAGCGGCGAAGACGGATTTCTGTACGAGCTCGAGATCGAGGTCGAAGAGGAGGTGACCCTGGTCGAGTCGAGCCGTGCGGAGGAGGTCATGAACCTGCCTGTCACCGACTGGCAGTTCGATCCGACGGACGTCGAGCGCGAGGAGGTCGGCCTGCGTGGCCTACTCGGCGCCGTCGAGGCGCTGGAGGGCGACCACCGGCCAGATGATCCGCGCGTGTGACGAGCCCCGGCACCCGCCCGGCGCCGGTGAAATCCACCCCTTCAGACAGCCGAGGCAAGACACCGGAGGAAAGACACCATATGAATCACATAGAGCAGCAAGGGTCGGCCGTTCCGGGTTCGTCGGTGCGGATCGACACGCTCGACGGCCTTCGTGAGCATCTGCAGTGGGCGATCGAGTTGGAACATGCGACGTTGCCGCCTTACTTATGTGCGTTGTATTCGCTGGACCCGGAGCGGAATCCGGAAGCCGTGGATGTGGTGGGCGGCGTCTTCGTCGAGGAGATGTTGCATCTGACGTTGGCGGCGAACCTGTTGAACGCCGTCGGGGGCCGCCCGCGGCTGGACATGCCGGGGATGTTGCCGTCGCATCCGCGGCGGCTGCCGCATGGCGATCGGTCTTTGGAGTTGTCGCTGCTTCCCTTCGGCGGGGAAGCGCTGGAGATGTTCTTGCGGATCGAGCGGCCGGCGCCGCCTGGTGCTGCGGCGGAGGGCGAGGACTACGAGACGATCGGGCAGTTCTACGACGCGATCGAACAGGGATTACGCCATCTGTGCGACCGGCTCGGGGAGCGGGAGGTCTTCAGCGGTGATCCGGTTCGCCAGGTGGACGCCGGTCACTTCCGGCACACCGCGGGGCGGTTGATCGCGGTCACGGATCTGGCGTCGGCGCTGGCGGCGTTGGAGGAGATCGTCGAGCAGGGCGAGGGTACGGCCCGCGGCGAGGTCTGGGACGGCGACCAGGACGTCTTCCATCCTGATCGGGATGAGGTGGGGCACTTCTACCGGTTCCAGGAGCTCAAGGTGGGCCGGCGGTACCGGCGCGGCGACACGCCTCAGTCCGGCCCCACCGGCGAGGCGATCTGCGTGGATCTCGCCGGCGTCCGTCCGATGAGACGCAACCCGAGGCTGGCCGATCATGCCGTGGGCAGTGCGATCCGCACGGCTCAGGAAGAGTTCAACCACACTTACTGCGGCCTCCTTCACCTGCTGGAACAGGCGTTCAACGGCAGCCCGAAGCTGCTCGCCGTCGCCACCGGCACCATGTACGCGCTCAAGGCCCAAGCCCAGGCCCTGATGCGGATGCCGGACGAGGACGGCACCGCGGCCGGGCCGACCTTCGAATACGTCGCCCCCGACCTGCGCCGGTAGAGCGTCGGCGACCGGTGGCGGATCGTCGTGCTCCGGAACGCCCGTACGTCGTGTCCGGCGGTGTTCCCCCACGGCGTGAACGCGGGATCCGCCGGGAGCTCGACTCGCGCGAGCAGTACCGGGCCGGGGCGCACTGGCCGACCATCAAGAATCACGAGCAGAGAAGGCACATCATGAGCAGACACATCCTTGAGCCGTCCGCCCAGGAGCTGGCGAAGGCGACGTCGAAGCCGCCCTTCCTGTACGAGCTTGGCACCGACGGCGCCCGCAAGGTCCTGGACGACCTGCAGGCCGCACCGATCGACAAGCTCGACGTCGCGGAGAAGTGGATCACGGTTGCGGCCGAGGTCGGCGACGTGCGGGTGCGCATCGTCAAGCCCGCCGGAGCGGCCGGGACGCTGCCCGTCGTCCTTTACGTCCATGGGGGCGGATGGGTGCTGGGGAACGCCGGCACGCACGACCGGCTGGTGCGCGAGCTGGCCGTCGGCGCCCAGGCCGCAGTGGTGTTCGTGGAGTATGACCGTTCGCCCGAGGCCCGTTACCCGGTGGCGATCGAGCAGGCGTACGCCACCGCGCAATGGATCACGCGGCACGGCGCGAAGGAAGGGCTGGACGCCTCCCGGCTGGCGGTGGCCGGCGACTCGGTCGGCGGCAACATGACCGCCGCGCTGACCATCCTGGCCAAGCGGCGAGGCGACGTGACCTTCGTGCATTAGTCGCTGTACTACCCGGTCACCGACGCCGCACAGAACACCGACAGCTACCGCGAGTTCGCCGACGGCCCCTACCTGACCGCAAACGCCATGGCCTGGTTCTGGGACGCCTACACCATTGACCCCGCCCAGCGTGCCGAGATCACCGCCTCACCGCTACGCGCCACCCTTGCCGATCTCGAAGACCTGCCGCCGGCGTTCGTCGTTGTGGACGAGAACGACGTGTTGCGCGACGAGGGTGAGGCTTACGCCCGCAAGCTGATCGCGGCGGGGGTGCCTACCATCAGCGTCCACTACAACGGCACGCTGCATGACTTCATGATGCTCAATCCCGTCCGCTCGACCGCGGCGGCAGGCGCCGCGATCGCGCAGGCCATCGAGGTACTTAAGACTGCTCTGACCTCTGGAAAGGTGAATTCATGACCATTACCGAACAGCCCGTTGTCGTCCTGGTCCATGGTGCGTTCGCTGAGTCGGCGAGTTGGAATCGTGTCATCCAGCGTTTGCACGGCCGTGGGCTGTCGGCGGTCGCGGTGGCGAACCCGTTGCGGAGTGTGGAGGGTGACGCGGCCTACGTGCGTGACGTGATCGCCGGGCTGGGCCGGCCAGTTGTTCTGGTCGGCCATTCCTATGGGGGCGTGACCGAGCGGGCGCTGACTGATGGGCTGACGGTGGGCGAGCCGGGTTGGCGTGCCAAGCCGTCGTGGTTCGTTCATGGTGATCGCGATCTCAACATTCCGGCCGCGGCGCTGAGGTTCATGGCCGAACGCGCCGGCTCGCGGGGAACTCGTGAGCTCGCGGGTGCCTCCCACGCCGTCGGGGCGTCTCAGCCCGAGGCGGTGGCCGCCGCCGTCTTCGACGCCGTCGGCCACGTACACGACTGACCGAAGCCGGGCGTGGTCGGGCACGCGACGAATGAGAAAGCTGCCCGACCACGACGGACGACACACGCTAGGCCCCACGCTACGGCGAGACCGCGTGATGGATCGCCGTCCGAGTGCCATCGATGGATGACTTGCTCCAACGCAGTCGTGCATGAGCGATCCGTACCTCGGCACGGCCGTCACTCCCGCACCCAAGGCCGCCGTCGCCTGGTCAAGCGTCCCCTCGGGTCGACTCACGGTCATTACGCAACATGAGGTTGCGGGTCGCCGGTGTGACCGTTAGAGTCACACGCAACCGATGGTTGCTTATTGGGGGGCTGTGGTGGAGTTCGGAAAGTTGGAGCGCGAGATCCGCGTCGACGCGGCACCGGAGATCGTGTTCGATGTGGTGAGTCGTCCTGAGCACATCAAGATGTGGTGGTCCGACGACGCGTCGTTTGAGCCCGCGCCAGGCGCGGTCGGCGAACTGGTGTGGGGCGACCACGCGGGGGTCGAACCGATCACGGTGGTCGACGTGGATCCGCCCCGCAGGTTCGCGTTCCGCTGGATCGCTCCCGATGGTCGGCTGCCCGGTGCAGACAACTCTCTCCTGGTCACCTTCGAGCTCGAGCCCTGCGGTGACGGCACGATTGTGCGCCTGACTGAGAGCGGCTGGCGAGAGAAGGGCTGGGAAGCCGCTGTGCTCGAGGATGCCTTCCACGACCACGAACGCGGCTGGGACATGTTCCTGCCCCGACTGCAGGGCTACGCCACTTCCGTGGTGGCGCGATGAGCGTCGCCGTCGACGACGAATCATTCGGACGAATCAATCACCTTTGGAGGACACATATGAGCGGGTTGCTGCTTGGCGACAAGAACGCTGTGATCTATGGAGGCGGGGGCGCGATCGGCGGCGCAATCGCACGGGTATTCGCCCGGGAAGGTGCGAGGGTCTTCATCGCCGGGCGGACGCAGGCGAAGCTCGACGCCGTGGCGCGTGATATCGCCGCCACGGGCGGAACGGTCGAGACCGCACAGGTTGACGTTCTCGATCAACAGGCGGTCGAAGAGCACGCCGATGCGATCGCGGCGAAGACCGGCGGCATCGACATCGCCCTCAACGCCGTGAGTGTCATGCACGACCAGGGGACTTTGCTGGCGGACCTCTCGCTGGAGGAGTTCATGCGGCCGATTGATGGCTTTCTGCGGACGTTGTTCATCACCAGCAAGGCTGTGGCACGGCACATGGGTCGCGAGCGTCCTGGCGTCATCCTGACTTTGTCCGAGCCGGGTTCCAAACTGGCTGTGGGCGGCATCTTGGGGCACAGCGTGAGCGCGGCCGGCAAGGAGGCCTTCTCGCGGGTTCTGGCCGCGGAGCTGGCACCCGGCAACATCCGGGTGATCTGCATCCGTCCACACGCCGTCGTCGACGCGCCGGCGGCGGGCTCCTACACCACGGACCTCTTCAAGCAAACCGCGGCAGCGGCCGGGCAGTCGGTCCAGGAAATGCTCGAAGGCGGGGGGATGGTCCAGGGGACGCTTCTCAAGAGGCTGCCTACGCTCTCTGAAATCGCAGAGACGGCCGCGTTCCTGGCTTCGGATCGAGCTGGAGCCATGACCGGGACAATCGCCAATCTGTCCGCCGGCGCACTTGTCGACTGAGGCCGCCATGTCTGATCAGGCCGACAAGGCCAAGCTGCTTCGTTCCCTGCACATCCCGGGCGCTCCGCTGGTGCTGCCCAATGCCTGGGACGTGGGCAGCGCCCGCGCCGTCGTCGACGCGGGCTTCCCGGTGGTCGCGACCGCGAGCAACGCGATCGCCGCCGCTCTGGGCTACGACGACGGTGAGGGCGCCCCGAGCAAGGAGATGATGTTCGTCGCCCGACGCATCGCAGCCTCTGTCGACGTGCCGGTCACCGTCGATGCCGAGGCCGGCTACCGGATGGCGCCGGAGGAGCTGGTCGAACTGCTGAATGGGATCGGAGCCGTCGGCTGCAACATCGAGGACAGTGATCACGCCAACGGCGGCCTGATCGACGTCGATGTCCGCGCCACCTACATCGCGCGGATGCGCGCAGCCGCCGACCGTATCGGGGTGCCGCTGGTCATCAATGCCCGGATCGACTCTTTCTTCCCCACCTCGCCTCTGGCCGAGGAGCAGAAGCGTGCCGATGCGATCAGCAGGGCTGAGGCGTACTGGTCGGCCGGCGCCGATTGTGTGTTCCCTCCCGGAGCCGGGCCGGACGACCTCCGGGCCGTCGTCGCCGAGGTCGGCGCGCCGGTGAACGCTGGTCTTCCGCTGAAAGGCGGGTCGCTGGACGAGCTCCGCGCAATCGGTGTGGCCCGGGTCTCCGTGGGGCCCCAGCTGTACCGCAGCGCACTCGACCACCTGCACACCGATCTCCAGTCTCTCTTCGAGGCACGGAAGTGACGGACCAGCTCGACTTCTCCCACAAGCCGACGCTCCACGGAGACCTCGTCGACCTCCGCCCGGTACGCGCCGGCGACGCACTCATTCTCAACGTGGAGTTGGACGACCCCGAAGTGGCGGTCCTCACCGGCAGTGTCAACAGCAGAACCGCACCCGCCCCCGCCTACGAAGCCGACGAGCTCGAGCGGATCTACCAGGCCTGGTCCACAGCGCGCGACCGGATGGTGTGGGTGGTGCTCGAGCGCAGCACCTGCCGGATCATCGGCGAGGCGGTCCTCAACGATCTCGACTCGGCGAACCGGTGGTGCAACTACCGGATCTGGCTTGCCGCCCGAGGAAGGGGCTATGGGACCGAGGCCACCCGCCTGGTCCTCGACTACGCCTTCGAGGTGGTCGGGCTCAACCGGGTCGAGCTCGAGGTGTTCGACTTCAACCCTCGTGCGCGACGTGTGTATGAGAAGGCCGGGTTCCGGCACGAGGGCACCCGTCGACAGGCGCTGCTGATGGATGGCGAGTGGGTCGACGCGCACGTCATGTCGGTCATCGCCGCCGACCGGAAACCGCGGCGGCAGGTGCCATGAGCGAGCCCTGTCGCTCAGCCGGGCACGTCCATGCGCTGCGTGCCGACGACCGACAGCAGCCGCAGCGCCTCCTCGGACGGTGAGCCGGGCGCGGCGGTGTAGATCACGACCCGCTGGTCCCGGTCGGTGATGTCGAGGACGTCGCAGTTGACGGTGACCGGGCCGACCAGGGGATGCTGGAAGGTCTTGCACAGGGTGAGTTCGGCGCTCACGTCGTGGGAGGCCCACAGGCGGGCGAACTCCTCGCTGCCGGCGAGGAGTTCACTCACCAGCTCGGCCACCTCGGGATCGTCGGGGTAACGGGCGGCGGCGGCGTGTAGGTCCTGGGCCGCGCTGCGGGCGAAACCGTCCGCGTCCGACACCCCGTACAACCGCCGCCCCTGCGGGTGCGGGCCGAGGAAGACACGGCGCACAAGATTGCGGTCGCGCCGCGACAGGGCGGAGAAGTCCTCCATGAGGGCGGCCGCCAGATCATTCCAGGCGATCACCTCGTGCGTCGCGGACGTCACGATCGCGGCGGCCTGCGGCAACCGGTACAGCAGGTCAAGGATGCTCTGCCGTACCTCGCGCGAGGGCCCGGGCGGGGGACCCGGCGGTGCTCCGGCGAGGTGGTGGAGGTGGTCGCGCTCGGCGTCCGACAGGCGCAGGGCCCGGGCCAGCCCGGCCAGCACCTCCCGCGACGGGCGCGGGCCGCGGGCCTGCTCCAGCCGCGTGTAGTACTCGGTCGAGATGAACGCCAGCTGCGCCGCCTCCTCGCGGCGCAGCCCCGGGGTGCGGCGGCGCGGACCGGAAGGCAGCCCCACGTCGGCGGGGGTGATCCGCTCGCGCCTGCTGCGCAGGAAGGCCGCCAATTCTCGTCTGTCCACACCCCCAGTATGCGCAGGTGGCCGCCGAGCCGATCCAGGTACCACCGGTGCCTGGATCCGCTCCGCGGACTGTCGGCAGGCTCGCTGCCATGGACAACACACCCACCACCGAAACATCCACCCCCGCCGCCCTGGGCCTGCTGGCCGGCAAGGTCGCCTTCGTCACCGGTGCCGGGCGCGGCATCGGCGCCGCCGCGGCCCGGCTGTTCGCCCGGGAGGGCGCCCGGGTGCTGCTCGCGGCCCGCACGGAGGCCCAGCTGAAGGCGGTCACTGCAGAGGTCCGGGCAGCGGGCGGCATCGCGGACTACGCAGTGTGCGATCTCGCCGACGCGACCAGCGTGCGCGCCGCCGTCGACCGGGCCGTGGACCTGTACGGCCGGCTCGACGTCGCCTTCAACAACGGCGCGACGATCGTGCCGCCCGGCCCGATGGACCAGGTGCGGGAGGCCGACTTCGACCACGTCTACGCCGTGAACCTCCGGGGCCCGTGGCTGGCCATGGTCGCCGAGGTCGCCGCCATCCGGGCCACCGTCGGCACGGGGGCCATCGTCAACAACTCCAGCGTCGGCAGCCTGATGGGCAATCCCGAGCTGCCCGCCTACGGTGCGATGAAGCGGGCGGTCAACAGCCTCACCGAGTCGGCTGCCATCACCTACGGCCCGGAAGGCATCCGCGTCAACGCGATCGCCCCCGGCACCACGCTGACCGAGATGATCCGTGCGTGGGAGGCGGATTCGCCCGGTCTCGTCGAGCGGCTCAATGAGCACACCCCGCTGCGCCGCGCGGCCGACCCCGACGAAATCGCCCAGGCCGCCGCCTGGCTCCTCAGTGACCGCTCCTCCTACGTGACCGGTACCGTCCTGCGAGTCGACGGCGGCGCGAGGGCCTGAGCCGGGGATGCCGCCGCGGCATGGCGACGGGAAGGCGGAGCGCATGGTTGAGCGGGGGCCGGCGCCGTGGGGCGTGGTGAGTGCGATGGATCATCCCGTTGATCACGCGAGGTCCTGATCGCACTGGTTTGAGTGCGTACACAGTAAATTGCGCCATATGCTCCGCCTCTCCCCGCTTGTACTCGTGAGCTGTGCCCTGCTGACGGCCTGCTCTCCCAGCACCGCGTCGGGACCCGCCGACCGTGCGTCCCACTCCGCCTCGCGGCCTTCCGCGTCGACAGCGACCTCATCGCCGTCGCCGGAGGCCGCAGCGGAACCGGACCTCGTCACGCTGCTCACAGGTCCCCCCGCCGCGACCAAGAGCCCGCTCTACGCGGCCCCGCGGGCCAAGGCCGACTGCAGGCTCCCGGCGATCACACCGGGCAGTCGGCCGGCGATGCAGAAGTACATGGCGTCGGTCTCCACCTGCCTGGACGACCTCTGGAGCCGCGAATTCAAAGCCACGAGAATCGCCTATACGCCACCCGAACGGAAGTTCATCCAGCGCCAGATGAATGATCCCGAGTGTGGGGCGGTGCCTCCGAGAGGTGCCGACGGCTATTACTGCGGCGCCACCAATTCGCCACGCAGCGGGACAAGGACCTTGTGAGCAGGCAGGCGGCACTCCAGGCCTCGTGCTTCGCCGGAGTGGCCATCAGCGGCATGCGGAGCGATACGCCGTCGTGGCAGCGGTATCGGTCGCTGTACGTGGGCCGTGTACTCGGATCGGCATGGGTCACGATCCATGGCAAGTTGTCCACCCAGTTGCGTTGGTTGGAGAAGGGTTACCGTTCCGGCGAGCCGGGTGCGTGCAACACATGGACGGCCGCGAAGCGAGCTGTCACCTGAACGGCGACGTCGGAGACGTACCGGCTCGACCAGCCGGTCACCGCCCGGTGTGCCTCATCCTGCGTGACAGTTCGGCTCCGCGCCTTTGAGTGCGAGGTCGTATCGCCCTGTCATGGTCCGACCAGCGCGCCTGCGCCGAGAAGGACTTTGATGTCCCCCGCGAATGCTCCGTTGCTGATGTTGACCGCATAGTCGGGGAGTTCGACGAGGCTGATCCTGCGGTTGAGGCGTTCCACACGGATACGGACCGGCGTATCACCGGGATGTACCGTCAAGATCCTTTTGAGTTCACTGACAAGATCTTCGGTCACGCGTTCCTCGCGAAGAGCGATGACCACAGGTTCACGCCCGTCCGCCTGGATTCCGGAGATGTCCAGGAACGAGATGTCCATGGCGTTGAACGACACCGTCGCCTCCTCACCGTCGCCGCGTGAGCGGATCCGGCCCGTAACGGAGACGACCAGGTCGGGCGCGAGGTTGGTCCCGTACAACTGGTAGGTCTGGGGGAAGCAGGGCACCTCGATGGACGCGTCGTGGTCTTCGATCTTGAGGATCGCCCACACGTCGCCCTTCTTGGTGACCTTCTTGTCGACGCCGGAAATGATGCCGGCGATGCGCACGTTGCCGAAGCCCGCCTGACCGTCGAGGATCTGGGCGATGGTCAGATCGCGATTGCGCTCCAGAACGCGTTCCGCTCCATTGAGCGGGTGATCGGATACGTAGAGGCCGAGCATCTCCCGCTCGAAGGCCAGCTTGGTCTTCTTGTCCCACTCGCCATCGGGAATCATGACGTGAAAGACGCTGCCGTTTTCACCGCCGTCGTCATCGAAGGCGCCGAACAGCGAGTCCTGGCCGAGGGCCTCTTTCCGTTTGACGTCGATGACCGAGTCCACCGCCTGGTCATGGATCTGAACCAGACCCATTCGGGAGTGGCCGAGTTCGTCGAACGCACCGGCTTTGATCAGCGATTCGATGGTGCGTTTGTTGCAGACGACCTGGGGGACCTTCGTCAGGAAATCATTGAAATCGGTGAAGGCGCCCTTTGCGGTTCGGGCGGAGATGATGCCGTTGATGGCGTTCTCGCCGACGTTCTGGACGGCGCCGAGCCCGAACCGCACGTCCTCACCGACAGCGCTGAAACGCAGGCCGGATTCGTTGACGTCCGGCGGCAGGACTTTCAGTTTCATGCGACGGCATTCAGCGAGGTAGAGCGCCATCCGATCCTTGTTGGTGCCGACCGAGGTGAGCAGGGCGGCCATGTACTCGGCCTGGTAGTTGGCCTTGAGGTAGGCGGTCCAGTAGGAGACGAGCCCGTAACCGGCGGTGTGGGACTTGTTGAATCCGTAGGAGCTGAACGGTTCCAGGACGTCCCAGACGGCTTTGGCGGCTTCTTCGGTGTATCCCTTGCCGACCATTCCGGAGGAGAAGGTGGCCCATTGCTTGTCCATCTCCTCCTTCTTCTTCTTGCCCATCGCTCTGCGCAGGATGTCGGCGCCGCCGAGGGTGTACCCGGCCAGTTGCTGGGCGATGGCCATGACCTGCTCTTGGTAGACCACCAGGTGGTAGGTCGTGCCGAGGATCGGCTCGAGTGCCTCCGTGAGCGAGGGGTGGATCGGCTTGATCTCCTGTTGCCCGGCCTTGCGAAGCGCGTAGTTGGTGTGGGCGTTGGCTCCCATGGGACCGGGGCGGCCCAGCGCCAGGACCGATGAGATGTCCTCGAACCGGGCTGGGGCGATCAGCTTGGTGAGGTCGCGCATCATCGAGCTGTCGAGCTGAAACACCCCGAGCGTGTCACCGCGTGCCAGCAACTCGTAGGTGTTCTTGTCGTCCAGCGACAGGGAGAGCATGTCCAGGTCGATGCCGCGGTTGGCCTTCACGTTGTGGACGGCGTCGCCGATGACGGTCAGGTTGCGCAGGCCGAGGAAGTCCATCTTCAGCGCGCCCATGTTCTCGCTGCTGGGCCCGTCGAAGCCGGTGATGCGGGCGCCGTCGTCGGCCCGCATGAAGATCGGCATCACGTCGATCAGAGGCTGGGAGGACAAGATGACGCCCGCGGCGTGCACGCCGGTGCCGCGGGTCAGTCCTTCCAGGCCGAGAGCGGTGTCGATGACCTGCTTGACGTCCTGGTCGTCCTCGTACAGCTTCCGGAGCTCGGTCGCCTCGGGGTAGCGAGGGTGTTTGTCGTCGAAGATGCCGGTGAGCGGGATCTCCTTGCCCATGACGGCGGGAGGGAACGCCTTGGTGATCTTTTCGCCGACCATGAAGGGGTAGCCGAGGACGCGAGCGGCGTCCTTGACCGCCGCCTTCGACTTGATCGTCATGTAGGTGATGATCAGCGAGACGTTGTCCTCGCCGTACCGTTCGGTGACGTAGCGGATCATGTCGCCGCGACGACGCTCGTCGAAGTCGAGGTCGACGTCGGGCATGGAGATGCGCTCGGGATTCAGGAACCGCTCGAACAGCAGGGAATGCTCGATGGGGTCGAGTTCGGTGATGCCGGTGACGTAGGCCACCATGGAGCCCGTGGCCGATCCTCGGCCCGGGCCGATCCAGATTCCGTTGTCGCGCGCGTATTTGCAGATGTCGGCGACGACGAGGAAGTAGCCGGGGAACCCCATGTTCTCGATGACGCCGAGCTCGTACTCGATCCGTTCCAGCACTTCCGCCGGCACCGGGTCGCCGTAACGGCGGACCGCGCCACGCTGTGCCTCCTTGCGAAGCCAGCTCATCTCGGTCTCCCCTTCGGGGACCGGGAACTTGGCGGCGAGGTCACGGTGGGCGAACACCTCGTCGTAGGACTCGACACGCTCAGCGATCAGCAGGGTGTTCTTGCAGCCCTGTGCCCACGTTTCGGAGTTCGGGTCGAGCGCCCACATCTCCTCGGCGGAGCGCACGTAGTAGCCGTTGCCGGAGAACCGGAACCGGCTCGGGTCGTTGATCTGGGAGTTGGTGCCGACGCAGAGCAACGCGTCGTGGGCGGTGGACTGGTCTTCGGTGACGTAGTGGGAGTCGTTGGTGACCAATGGCGGTATGCCCAGCGTCTCACCGATGCGCAGAAGGTCGCTGCGGACCCCCGTCTCGATCGGGATCCCGCCGTGATCCATGATCTCCAGGAAGTAATTGTCGCGCCCGAAGATCTCCTGGTACTTGGCGGCATGCTCCAGAGCCTTGTCGTACTGGCCGAGCCGGAGCCTTGTCTGGACCGCACCGGAGGGGCAGCCGGTGGTGGCGACGATCCCTTCGTGGTACTGCTCGAAAAGTTCGTCGTCCATGCGCGGATACTTCTTCATGTGGCCCTCGAGCGAGGCCAGCGAAGAGATCCGGAACAGGTTGCGCAGCCCTTGGGCGTTGACCGCCCACATCGTCTTGTGCAGGTAGGTGCCGCTGGCCGACACGTCGCCGCCCAGCCCGGTCCGCTCGTCGGACTTGCGCTGATGGGGTTCCCCCCAGAACACCGCGTGCTTGTAGAAGCGGGATTCGGGGCTGACGTAGCCTTCGATCCCGATGATCGGCTTCACCCCGGCAGCGGTCATCTTCTGCTGGAACTCGTAGGCGCCGAACAGGTTGCCGTGGTCGCTCATCGCGATCGCCGGCATCCCCAGTTCAGCTGCTCGCGTAGCCAATTTGCCGATCTTCGCCGCGCCATCCAGCATCGAGTACTCAGTGTGAACATGCAGATGTACGAACGAATCAGCCACGGGTGATCTTGGCCTTTCGGGTGGGGCGCATGAGGCGACCCAACTCTACCGATCGAGCCGCTGTGGCCGGTCGTGCTCGACCACATTCGCCGAACATGACCGGCCCCCGCAACCGGGTGGCTGCGAGCCCGGTGCTGGAGGCGCCGGTCAGGTGATGGAGGGCACCAGGGTCAGGGTCTGTCCCGGTGTGAACGGCTCGGCGCACGATCAGCGCGTTGCCGATGTCCCGATCGACGCATGTGTCGGCCGAGCTGCGCTGACATCCGGAGCCGGCGGGCGCGACCGTCGCCATTGTCGGCGGAGCCGGGACCCTGACAGCCCGACGTCGTCGTCGAACTTCCAGAATGGCCACGCATAGATTTTTCGGATGAAATTTAGAAACTGCGCGTTGGTCAAGCGCCCATATGGCCGAATTCACGAAGGATTCAGGTTTGGGCTTTGATATGGCTCATCCGTGGCCTCGCATTCATACCGGGTTCGTTACTCGGCAATGTGATCCGCACACGCTTGGGCCTGTCAATTCGCGTTCGTGCGCGTCCCTTGGACATACCAGTGCCCTGTCACGTCGGGCCGCACAAATGACCGGACCGTCGCCAGGCCGACAGGGTGCCCGGTGCAACGAATGCACGGCCCGGCCATGGAGAGAGCCCGCGGGAGAATCCATCCGCCCGTTTCCGACGTCCAATCACGTACGAGGAGTTCATATGAGGCGTGTCTTCGTCCATAAGGGCAGGGCCTTACTGCCGCTGGTCGTCCTGGCCGCCGCACTGTCCACCACATTGGTGTCCCCGCTGTCCCCGGCCCATGCGGACGCCGCCGGCGGTTTCAGCACGGCGACTGTGCCGAGTCCGCCGCTTCCGGCGGCGACGGTGGCAGGTTTTTCCGGGACCTACGGCGACTCCGCGCCGTACACAGGCGACTTCGTCGCATCCGCCATCAGCGCCGATGGCAACACGATCGTTTACGCTTCCACGTCCTACCAACCGAATGAGACGCACAGCGTCGTTCTGAACCGGAGAACCGGGCAGTCCATCTCCCTCCCCACAAGCCGCGCTTACCTGAACGAAGATGGCAGCAGGGCGGTCTACCTCACCGAATGCGGCGGCAGTTGCTCCCAGCTGTACGTGAGGGACCTGACCACGGGCGTTGAAACCCGGCTGGATGTGCCGGACGGCCAGAAGCAAAGCTGGATAGGCGAATTGTCCTTCGACGGGGGGCGCACGGTCGTATTCAAGTCGCGGCTCCCTCAGGTTCCGGGAGCGGGGACCCTGAACTGGTACGTACGCGATCTGGTGACGGGGGTCACCCGGTTGCTGAAAGATCCTCTTGCCCCCGTGAACGGCGCCCCGTCGGTCGCCTACGGCTCGGCGGTCAGCCCCGGGGGCCGGTTCATCGTGTTCACCTGGCTGGACGGTTCGAAGAGTTGGGTGTCGGTCCACGATCAGGTGACCGGAACGTATACCCGAGTGGCCAGCCTGTTCGGCTGGGAACAGAACCCGATCGGCGGCATCAGCAACAGCGGCAAGATGACGCTCGTCACCCAGGATGCCCTGATCCCCGAGGACACCGACACCTTCCCGGATGTCTACGTTCTGGATCTGGTGAGCGGGACGGTCACCCGGGGAGCCGGCGCGGGCTTACCCGACACCGGCGCCGCCACCGGTGCCACCATCAGCGCGAACGGCCGCTACGTGCTCTACTCGCAATGGGGCGGCAGCCCCAGTCCGGTTCTGGTCTTCTGGAACCTGGCGACAGGTGCGCGTCGCGTGCTGACCGGTATGGACGGCCGGGCGTCATCGGTTACGGCGCCCGTCACAGGCTCGGTGCTGTCCCGCGATGGCCGTTACCTGCTGACGAACGGTGAGACCGAAGCGAACCGCTGGGGCGTCGTTCTGCGTGACCAGGCGCAGGACTGTGCGGGTGATTTCGTCACCGGCTCCAGTTCCGGTTCCGAGCCGCTCTACGGTTCGCCGTTCGACGACGTCCTGTACGGGTCTCCTGGGCCGGACACCGTTTACGGCGCCGGCGGGAACGACGTGATCTGCGGGCTGGGTGGTGACGACGTCATCGACGGTGGTCCCGGCGACGACGCCCTCTACGGCGGCGCGGGTGATGATCGGATCGAGGGCAACGAGGGCAACGACGTGGTCCTGGGGAGCGTGGGTGCCGACAGCATGAACGGGGGCGTCGGCACCGATGCGCTGCTGTACCTTGACGCGACCGCCGGGGTCGATGTGAGCCTCAGCCGGGTGACCCCGAACGGCATGCCGGGCGAGGGTGATCGAGTCTTCAACGACTTCGAATGGATCTACGGCACGGCCTACGACGACACGCTGAGCGGCCGTGAAAACGGCGAGAAACTGGTCAGCATGGCCGGTGACGACCTGCTTCTCGCCATGGACGGAAACGACGAACTGTGGGGGGGCGACGGCAAGGACACCCTTGTCGGGATGGCCGGGAACGACTACCTCAACGGCGGCTTCGGCCCGTCGGACTCCTGTGCAGGCGGCACTGGAACCAACACCTTCGCCGACTGCGCAAGCACCTCGAACATCTCCTGATCCCCTGACGTGGGACGAGCCCGCAGGCAACCTGCCCGCGGGCTCGTCGGCCATTTGCCGTCCGGGGAAACCGGATGAGCCGCATGACCGCGGTCGATCGAGCCCCTACGCGAGCATCCCGCCGTCCACGACGATCTCGGTTCCGGTGACGAAGGCGCTCTCGTCACCGGACAGATAGCTGATCGCATACGCGATGTCGGTGACGTCGCCCAGGCGGCCGAGCGGAGTGCGGCGCACGACGGTGTCCCGAAGCTCTTTCCCTCCGGCCGCCATCATGGGCGTGTCGACGAATCCCGGCACGACGGCGTTGACGCGGATCCCGCGAGGGGCGAACTCACGTGCGGCGAAGCGGGTCATGCCGCGGACGGCCCACTTCGCCGCCTGGTAGCCGACGGAGGTTCCATGCCCTTGCATTCCCGCGTACGACGACATGTTGACGATGGAACCGCGGCCGGACTCCTCCAGAACGTCCGCGAACGTCTGCATACCGAGCAGGATTCCGGTCTGGTTGACGGCGAGGGTCCGATTCCACACCTCTAGCGAGATGTCGGCGATCATGCCGGGCAGGAAGATCCCCGCGTTGTTCACCAGGACGTCTACTCTGCCGAACTCGGCCACGACCCGGTCGTGCACCCGCCGCCACGCGTCAGCCGAGGACACGTCGTGATCGAGGAACATCAGGCCGCCACCGTCGTCAGGGGCGTTGACGTCGGTGATGCACACCTGGGCTCCCTCGTCTCGCAGGTGGCGGGCGGCGCCCGCGCCGATGCCGGAAGAACCTCCGGTGACGACGGCGACCCTGCCATCGAGTTTGCCCATGATGTGTGCTCCTTGATGTCCGATTCGTCAGGAGGGCTCGCCGCCGAGCCCGCGCATGGCCGTCAGCCAGCGGTCCGGGCGTGCGGCCTTCTTCGCCCAGAACGTGCCGACCTCCGGGTGCGGGAGGATGAGGAAGTCGCCGGCGGCGAGACCCTTGATCACGGCATCGGCGACGGACTCCGGGCTGAGAATCTCCCCGGACGCCGCAACGGCCCTGGCGGAGGCGACGCCCGCCTCCAGAGGTCTCATCAGCATGGGGGTGGCCACGCCCATCGGGCACAGCACGCTGACGTCGATGCCACGGTCGCCGTAGGCGATCGCGAGCCACTCGGCGAATCCGACGGCGGCGTGCTTGGTCACCGAGTAGGGCGCGTCGGCGGGAGCCGTGAGCAGCCCGGCCGCCGAGGCCGTGGCCAGGAAGTGGCCGCGGCCACGAGCGAGCATGTGCGGCACGACGGCTCGTGCCGCGTACACGTGGGCCATGACGTTGACGTCGAATGCCCGTCTCCACGTCTCGTCGGGTGCGTCGAGGCCGACCTCGGTGGAGATTCCGGCGTTGGCGCAGAACAGGTCGACGCGTCCGAACCGCGTCACCGTCCGCTCGACCAGGTCTGTCACGGCGGCGGGGTCGGCGACGTCGAGGGGTTCGGGGAGGGCCCCGATCCGTCCGGCGACCGACCGGGCGGCTCCGGCGTCGATGTCGGCGACGATCACCGCTTCGGCGCCCTCGGCGGCGAAGCGGGCCGCGAGGGCGGCGCCGATGCCGCTGCCGCCGCCGGTGACGACGATGATCGCACCCGCCGGGGTCACGCGGCGCCCCTTCGGCGCAGTTCCTGACGGGCGATCGACCTGAGGTGCACCTCGTCCGGCCCGTCGGCCAGATGCAGTGTCCTGAGCTGGGCCCATGCTCCGGCGAGCGGGGTCTCCGCGGAGACGCCCGCGCCGCCGTGCACCTGGATGGCGCGGTCGAGCACGTAGCTCGCCGCGCGAGGCGCGGCCACCTTGATCGCTGAGATCTCGGTGCGGGCCTCGCCGGCGCCGACGGTGTCGATGAGCCACGCGGCCTTGAGAACCATCAGCCGGGCTTGGTCGATGGCCAGCCGTGACTCGGCGATCCACTCCTGGACGACGCCATGAGAGGCGATCGGCCGGCCGAAGGCCGTCCGTGAGGCGGCGCGGTCACACATCAGTTCGAGCGCTCGCTCCGCCATTCCGAGGGACCTCATGCAGTGGTGGATCCGGCCGGGTCCGAGGCGGGCCTGCGCCATCATGAAGCCGCCGCCCTGGGGACCGAGCAGGTTCTCGCGCGGCACCCGGACGTTGTCGTAGTCGATGATGCCGTGCCCGCCGTGGGGGCCGTCGTCGTAGCCGAAGACGCTGGTGGAGCGCTCGACTGTGACCCCGGGGGTGTCCAGGGGCACCAGGATCATCGAGTGGCGCGAGTACTTGGCGGCGTCCGGGTCGCTGACGCCCATCACGATGGCGACCTTGCACTCCTCGCGAAGCGCTCCGGTCGACCACCACTTGCGGCCGTTGACGACGTATTCGTCGCCGTCGAGCGTGATGGTGGTGGCGATGTTGGCGGCGTCGGAGGAGGCCACGGCCGGTTCTGTCATCGAGAAGCAGGAGCGGATCTCGCCCTCGAGTAGTGGGGTCAGCCACTGCGCGGACTGAGCCTCGGTGGCGAACATGGCGAGCAGTTCCATGTTGCCGGTGTCGGGTGCCGCGCAGTTCATGACCTCGGGCGCGATCAGGTGCGACCGGCCGCTGAGTTCGGCGACGGGTGCGTAGTCGAGGACGCTCAACCCGGCGCCGTGCCGCTCGTCGGGCAGGAACAGGTTCCACAGCCCGCGTTTGCGCGCTTCCACCTTGAGTCCGGCGAGCACGGCGGGAGTGCGGAAGGTGGTGCCGGCCGCGCGGTTGGCGGCCGCCTGCTCCTCGTAGACCGGCTCGGCGGGGTAAACGTGTTCGTCGAGAAATCGCCGCAGGTCCTCCTGCAGTTGAAGAGATCGCTCACTGTGCGCGAAGTCCATGATGTCTCCCTAATCGTCGGAGAGGGCTTGCAGGGCCGCCTCGAGCATCGCGGGGACGTCGTCGCCGGGGCGATCGAAGCCCGCTCCCACCGTCTTGCCGGCGAGATGGCGATGGCGGATGGTCTCGGAGATGACTGCCAACTTGAAGAAACCGAACCCGATGTACCAGTTCAGCCGCCCGAGGTCACGGGACGACCGTGTCCGGTAGCGTTCGGCCATTTGAGCGGCGGTGAGGTGGCCTGCAACGGGCCGCAGCGGGGCGAGGCCGAAATCGCCGTCCGCGGCGAGCGATTGGTAGACCATGAGCACGCCCAGGTCCGTGAGCGGATCGCCGACCGTGGCCATCTCCCAGTCGATGACGGCGGCGATCCGGTCGAGGGCCGACGTGAAGATCGTGTTCGCCAACCGGAAGTCGCCGTGCACGATCGCCGGTCGCGCTCCGTCGGGGACCGCCGTGGAGAGCCTGTCCACTGTGGCCTGAAGCAGGTCGAGCGGGCGCGTCTCGGAAGAGCGCCACTGCTGGTGCCAGCGCTTCAGTTGCCGTTCGAGGAACCCTGCCGGGCGACCGAAATCCGCCAGGCCGACCGACTCGGGGTCGAGCACGTGAAGGGCGGCGAGGGTGTCGACCAGCAGCTCACCGGTCCTGACGGCTTCCTGCGGGGACAGCGCGAGGGTGTCGTCGGCGGAGCTCAGGACGCGGCCGTCGACGAAGTCCATCAGGTAGAACGGCGCTGTCGCGACCTCGGGGTCCTCACCGAGCACGACGGCGCCGGCGACCGGGATGCCCGTCCCGCGCAGGGCGCTGATCACGCGGAATTCCCGGGCCATGTCGTGGGCGGTCGGCAGAACGTGGCCGAGCGGCGGGCGGCGCAGCGCCCATGCGTGGACGCCGTCGGTGAGCCGGTAGGTGAGGTTGGACTTCCCGCCGGTCAGCAGCCGCCCGCTGAGCTCGCCCTGGCGCAGGCCCGGCCGATTCCGGTCCAGCCAGACCTCCAACCTCCTGAGGTCGAGACCCGGGAGCTCGGTCATGCCGACGGCCGTACGAGATAACCGCCGTCGACCGCCAGCGTCTGCCCGGTCACCCAGGAGGCGGCGTCAGAGCAGAGGTAGGCCGCGGCCTCGGCGATGTCCCGGGGACTTCCGAGCCGGGCCAGCGGCATCGTCGCGGCGACCCCGTCTTCGCCGTTCTCCCACAACGCGCGGGACATGTCGGTCTTGACCAGGCCAGGGCAGATGGCGTTGACGCGGACCGCCGGAGCCAGTTCCATCGCGAGAAGCCTGGTGAGGTGGATCAGCCCGGCCTTGGTGACGCCGTACCAGCCGAGGTCGACGTCCACGTCGATCCCGCTGGTGGAGGAGATGTTGAGCACCGCGCCGCCGTGCTCGCGCATGTGCTGCTCCCAGGCGGCCTGGACCCACATGAGCGGTCCCCAGAGGTTGACCGCGACGGTCTTGTCGGCCTGGCTGCGGCTGATCCCGACGAGGGGACCGAAATAGGGGTTCGTCGCGGCGTTGTTGACCAGGATGTCGAGGCCGCCGAACCGTTCGACCGCGAGCGCCACGCTCGCGTGCGCGTCGTCCTCCGAGTCCGCCTTGCCGACGCGATGGAGCACGGCGCCGGGGTCCACACCGGTCTCCGTGATGGAGCGGACCGCCTCGAGGAGGGAGGGTTCGCGGCGGGAGACGATGAGCACGTTGGCCCCGAGTTCGGCGAACAGGCGGGAGATGCCCAGGCCGATGCCGCGGGATCCGCCGGTGACCAGCGCGGTACGGCCGGCCAGCGGGGCCGAACGGCCGGGAACCGTGCGGGGGGTTTCGGTCATGCCGTTTCACGCGCCTTCGAAGGTGGGCTTGCGGCGCTCGAGGAAGGCGGCGACGCCTTCGCGTGCGTCCTCGGTGTCGTTGTTCATCACGACCGCCATCTCGGCGTCGCCGAGCGACGCCTCGAACGTGGACTCGAGGCCTCGCCGCATGATCCGTTTGGCGATGCGGAGGGTGACGGCGGCCCGCGACGCGAGGTCGCGCGCGAGGCCCATCGTGTGCTCACGCAACTCGGCGGCGGGGACGACCTCGGTGACCAGGCCGAGGCGCAGAGCCGTGGCGGCGTCGTACTTCTCGCTGAGGGCGACCATCTTGAACGCCTGGTCGTAGCCCATGGCGCGGGGGAACAGCCACGCGCCTCCCTCGTCCGGGAGCGCTCCGGCCGCGCCGCTGGTGTCGCCGAGGACGGCGGTGTCGGCGGCGACGCGGATGTCGCACAGCAGCGCGAGAGTGAGGCCGCCGGCGATGGCCGGGCCGTTGACCATCGCGATCGTGGGCTTGTCCAGGGCGAACAGACGGCGGGAGACCGGGTGCATTCCCTCCCGCATCACGGCGGCGTGCCCGAGCTGACGTGTCGTGGCCTTCAGCGCCTCGAAGTGACCGGAGAGGTCGCCGCCTGAGCAGAACCCGCGCCCGGCGCCGGTCAGGACCAGGACGCGGTCGGCGTCGGTGCGGGCGAAGTCGTCGATGGCGGCGGACAACTCTTCGCACATCGTCGTGGTGTACGCGTTGAGCTTGTGCGGGCGGTTCATCGTGATCGTCACGACACCCATGTCGTCGCGCTGCCGATCGATCTCCGTGTACGGCACGTCACCACCAACCTTTCACTGTGGGTCGAGACCGCCGCTGGATCGGGCGCCGACCCCGTGGTTCTATCTGAAATTGAGGTCAACGTCAACTTTGCCTGTGGCTCGATTTCCGGCCATCCGGAACCACGCCGAGCTGGTAAAGCGTGGTTCGTGGCTTGTGGAGCGGCCTTGTTCGCACTGACGCGATCCTCAGCTAGGCTGTCGATGACATGCCTTCGCGATCCCGTGCAACCTCAACAGATTCCCCGCCCGAAGTCGCCGAGCCCGACATCGCGGGGCAGCGAACGCTGCCCGCCACCGCACGGGGTCAGCGGACACGAGAGCGGCTCATAGCGGCGGCCCGTCGCGTCTTCGAGCACGACGGGTACCTCGACGCCCGTCTGAGTGACATCAGCAGCGAGGCCAACGTCTCGGTCGGCTCCTTCTACGTGTACTTCACCAGCAAGGAGGAGATCTTCGCGGCGGTCCTCGAGCAGGTCCAGGACTCCGCGCTGCACCCGCACGTCCGCGCGGCGACCCACGGCAGCGGCCCGATCGCGGAGATCGAGGCAGGGAACCGCGCCTACCTGACGTGGTATCGCCGCAACGCCCGGCTCATGCGCGCGCTTGAGCAGGCGGCCACGTGCGACGAGAACCTGCGCGAGCTGCGCCGCAAACGCGGAGAGGCCTTCGCTCGGCGCAACGCCCGCAGCATCAGGGAACTGCAGGAACGCGGCCTGGCCGACCCCGATCTCGACCCGCTGCTCGCGGCCAAGGCCGTCGACGCGATGGTGGGCCGGATGGCCTACGGCACCTACGTCCTCGGTGACGACATCCCGTTCGAGGAGCTCGTCTCGATGCTCACGCGACTCTGGGTGAACGCATTGAAGATCAAGACCGGCGAAGAGGCGGAGGAGTCCGCCGCGGGACCTGCGGCGAAGCCCGCCCGGGGTACGCCGCGAAGCGGCCGCTCCAAGCGCACCCCCGGCTGAACCGGGGATCTCGCGCCACGAAAAGAGTCGCACCCGGGAGGCCGGCCTGGGCCGAGAGGCCGAGATGCTGCGCCGGCCTGCAGCCGGTGCGGCATCGCCGAGGTCGGACAGGAGCGTCGGACAGAAGCGTTCGGACTGGCAGGACTGAAGCACGGACTGAAGCACGGGCAGAAGCACGGACAGAAAGCCGGGTCCGGCCGCCGACCGTGGGCCGGACCCGACGGGACGTCAGCCGCCGAGAGCGCTGATGATCATCGAGGCGTACGCGGAGTGGCCCGCGAGGTTCGGGTGGAAGGTCGCGGTCGCCGGTGCGGCGGGATGGATTCCCTCGTTCCAGCGGGTTCCGACGGGCCGGCAGGGATCGTGGCCCGCGCTCATGTTCAGCGCGTCGACGAAGATCGCGCCCTGAGACTGCGCGGCCGTCCTGAGGGTGTTGTTGAGTCGCTGGCCGAAGTTGTTCAACCAGGTGATGTCGCCGGAGTAGTACGGCAGGTTGGACGAGCATCCCGTCGCGGTCCACGTGGACTGGCTGGGCAGGCCGGTCAGATAGCTGACGTAGACGATGGTCGCGTTGGGGGCGAGCGACTTGATGTGCGCGATGTCGCCGGGGAGGTGGGCGGCCAGATTGGCCAGGCTGGTGTTGATCAGGTTGTTCAGCTGGGGTGTCTGGCAGCTGTGGTTGGCCGCGCCGGCCTGCAGGCACGACGTGGTGATGGTCGAGGAGCCGACGTCGTTGCCGCCCATGCCGATGGTGACCAGCACGGTGTTCGGGCCGAGGGCGCTGGTCTGGGGCGGGTTCGCGCCCTGCCAGTTGGTGAACGCCGCCGTGGTGGCACCGGCGCAGCTGCGATCGTCGACCGCGATGCCGTAGTGCGCCGCCACGAGTTTCGGGTAGTTGCTCGATGACTGGCCGCAGCCCGCGATGATCGCCGGGCTGGTCAGTTGTGTCGGCAGGCCGTAACCCGAGGTGTAGGAGTCGCCG
Source organism: Planotetraspora silvatica (assembly GCF_016863315.1). Classification (GTDB taxonomy): domain Bacteria; phylum Actinomycetota; class Actinomycetes; order Streptosporangiales; family Streptosporangiaceae; genus Planotetraspora; species Planotetraspora silvatica. Next base: position 34,066 of record NZ_BOOQ01000050.1, on the reverse strand, counting down.
AGCGCGACGTACAGGGCGCTCGGCGTGCTTGTGGACGCGGCCCCGGCGGGAGCCGTGATCAGCGCGGCGCCCAGAGCCACACCGAAGACGACGGCCGCCAGGCGGCGCCAGGCGCTCGCCCGCGGGTGGAGGGGGATGATCGTTGTCTTCATTGCCGTCTCCCAAACGGTCTCGCTTGTGACGATCGGGATTCGCGGTGTGCGCATGGCCGAATGCGTGGCCCGCAGGGGCCCGGCCCAGCCGGAATCGGCTCGCCAAGGGCTCGCTGAGCTGGGGATGAGGGCGTGAGTGTTGCGTGGGTCACACTCAAGCTGAGATTGAGGTCGGCGTCAAGTATCCCGAGCCGGGCGGATGTGTAATGAGCGGCGGAAATGCCGACTGCACAGGTGATACGGCATGCGCAGCAGGATGGGCTGCCTGCGTTAAGGATTTGTAACTTGACACCGACCTCATAGTCAAATAGACAGAGACGCGCCTCACAGTCCCGGTCTGTCCCCGCATTTCCGTCTGCACCGCGTCGCGGCGGAGTTGGACGGCTGGTCACCAGAAACTCAGGAGTGTCTATGCGCGTCACCGGCGCACGTCTTCGCGCGGCGCTGCTCATGGTCCCGTTGGGGCTCGCCATGGCGGCATGTTCGACCTCGGGTTCCGCACAGGGAGGCTCCGACAGCGTCAAGGTCGGCGTCATCTCGTCGATCACCGGCACGTACGCCGTGCAGGCGGCCGACTTCCGCAACGGGCTCGAAGCCGGGCTCAACTACCTCACCAAGGGCACGAACACGGTCAACGGACGCAAGATCGAAGTCACCTACGCCGACGACACGGGGAAGCCGGCGGTGGGCATCGCCAAGGCCAAGAGCATGATCGCGTCGGGGGCCACGTTCCTCACCGGCATCACGGATTCCTCGATCGCCATCCCGGTCGCCCAGCAGGCGGTGCAGAACAACGTCATCTATCTGCCCGGAGGCTCGGCGAGCTATCAGCTCACCGGCATGAGCCCGCTGGTGTTCGGCAACGCGAACAAGAACGGCTCGAAGATCTTCCCGAAGCTGCTCGGCGAAGGCGATCTGTCGTCGAAAAGGCTCGCCTACGTCGGGCAGGACTACGCGTACGGGCAGGACACCTACACGTCGCTGAAGGCCCAGATAGATCCGCTGGGCATCAAGTCCACCGAGCACCTGCTGCCGACGACCACGACGAACTTCACCGCGGTGGCGGCCCAGATCAAGGCCGAGAACCCCGACTACATCTACAGTTCGTGGGTCGGCGCGGGCACCGATCAGCTCTTCGCCGCGCTGCGCGCCCAGGGGGTCTTCGACACCAGCCAGTTCGTCGGCTACCTGATCACGCGGGAGACCTACGCCGCGATCGGCCAGGCTCTCGGCCCGAAGGGCGTGGAGAACGCGCTGTTCAGCCTGTACTACTACCCGGGCTTCTCGGGCAACGACCAGGAGAAGTTCCTCATCTCCTGGTCGGCGCAGCACAAGCACCAGATGGAGTACGACGACCCGACGGGCTGGAACGCGGCGGCGATGATCGTCCATGCGGTCCAGGCAGGCGGCACCGACGTGAAGAAGATGGCCTCGTCGCTGGACGACTACACGTGGACGAGCCCCCAGGGCGAGGTCACCATGCGCGCCGCCGATCACGCCGAGCTGACCCCGCAGTTCGCCGTGCGGCTCACCCAGGGTGCGGACGGCTCGTGGACCCCGGTGCTCGTGAAGGCCTACCCGGCCAAGGAGATGGAGACCCCCGTCACCGACCCCATCAAGAGGCAGTGACGTGACCGACACGGAGTCGGCGGCCCTCGCGGTCGAGGATCTGAGCCTCGTCATCGACGGGGCTCAGATCCTGCGCGACGTCACGCTCGGCGTCGCCACCGGTGAGCTCGTCGCGGTGATCGGGCCCAACGGGGCCGGCAAGACCAGCCTTCTGAACGTCGTCAGCGGGACCATGCGTCCCACACAGGGGCGGGTCGCGTTGCACGGCCGGGATGTGACGACGGCGAGTCCCGCGCGCCGGGCCCGGCGCGGGCTCGGCCGTACTTTCCAGACCTCCTACCTCTTCCTCGGCCTCACAGTCCTGGAGAACGTACGGCTGGCCGCTCAGGCGAAGGGCCAGCGGTTCGGCGGACTCTGGCGCGCGCCGGGCCGGTCGGCCGCCGCGCTCGCCCCGATTCGCGAACACCTCGCGCGGGTGGGTCTGGACGGAGCCCGGAACAGGCCGGCCGGGTCGCTCTCGCACGGAGACCGGCGGAAGCTGGAGCTGGCGATCATGCTCGCGAGCGGTTCGACGATCGTGTTGCTCGACGAGCCGATGGCCGGGGTGAACAGCGAGGACCTGCCGTCGCTGATGGAGCTGATCCGCGACGTGCAGCGCGACACCGACGCCACCGTTGTGATGGTCGAGCACCACATCGACGTCGTTCTGGAGCTCGCGCACCGGGTCGCCGTGATGCACCACGGCGCCCTGCTCGCCTTCGACACGCCGGAGAACGTCGTCGCCGACGCCACGGTCCGCGACGCCTACTTGGGGGAGCCGCTGTGAACCCGGACCACGATCCCCTGCTCGAACTGGACGACGTCCACGCCTACCTCGGCGAATCCCACATCCTGCAAGGGGTCTCCCTGACGGTGCCGCGGCACCGGGTGACGGTGCTGCTCGGCCGCAACGGGGTCGGCAAGACCACCACGATGCGGGCGGTCCTCGGGCTCGTCCGCCGCACCGGCCACATCGTGTTCGCCGGATCCGAGATCGGCCGGGAGGAGACGCACGACATCGTGCGGCGGGGGATCGGCTACGTCCCCGAGGACCGCGACGTGTTCCACGGCCTCACCGTGGGGGAGAACCTCCGCCTCGCGGAACGGCGGGGCGGGCGTCCCCGCTACGACCTGGTGTACGAACTCTTCCCCGAGCTGAAGAACCGCGCGAAACACCTGGCGGGCACGTTGTCGGGCGGCCAGCAGCAGATGTTGTCGCTCGCCCGAGGCCTGCTGAACGACAACGACCTGCTGCTGATCGACGAGCCGACCAAGGGGCTCGCCCCGGTGGTGGTGCGTGAGGTCGTCGAAGTGCTGGAGCGCACGGCGGGGCAGACCACGGTGCTGATGGTGGAGCAGAACCTCGCGGTCGCGCGCCGGCTGGCCGACCATATCGCCGTGATGGTCGACGGCACGATCGTCCTCAACGGCCCCGCCACGCGGTTGGCCGAGGACGACGAGACCGTACGCGCCTACCTCAGCGTCGAATCCGCCGTATCGGGGGCCGGCTCATGAGCAACGTGATCCTGATGATCTTCACTGGCCTGTCCGTCGGCGCGGTCTACTTCCTGCTCGGGTCCGGCCTCGCACTGATCTTCGGGCTGATGCGGGTGCTGACCTTCGCGCACGGTGCCTACCTGACGGCATGCGCGTACGCGGGCTGGTTCATCCTCCGGCATTCGAGCCTCGCCGCGGGGCCGTCGATCGGGACCCTCCTGCTCGCGCTGCTCGTCGGGGTCGTGGTCGGCGGAGCGCTGGCCTTTCTCACCGAGCGGGTCCTGCTCCGCGCGCTCTACCAGCGAGACCACCTCGACCAGTTGCTCGTCACGGCGGGGCTCGGGTTCTCACTGGTCGCGCTGCTGAACGGGATCTGGGGGCCGGACAGCCGGGCGGTGCCGACCCCGCCGTGGTTCACCAGGACGACCACCGACATCTTCGGTGCGCACATCGCGCGCGGCGACTTCGTGCTCATCGGCGTCGCGGTCCTGCTGCTGATCGCGCTGGAGGCGTTCCTGAAGCACACCCGGCACGGGCTGGTGGTGCGCGCGGGCGTCGAGAACCGCGAGATGGTGCGCGCGCTCGGCATCGACGTCCGGCGCTCGTTCACGCTGATCTTCACGGTCGGCGGGGCGGTGGCCGGACTGGGGGGTGTGCTCGCGGCTCTGTACGCGAACGCCGTCAACACCACGATCGGCGACACGTACCTCCTGTACGCCTTCATCGTGCTCGTGGTCGGCGGCCTCGGCTCGCTGCGCGGGGCGGCGATCGCGGCGCTGGCCGTGGGGCTGCTGCAGCAGTTCGCGAACTTCTACGTCAATCCGGGCCTGGGCGAGATCCTCTCCTTCATCCTCATGGGCGCGATGCTGCTCCTGCGGCCCGAGGGCGTCGGCGGGAAGAAGATCCGGCTAATTTGAACGGGGTGTGACGGTGAGAAAGCTTGTGATCCCGCTCGTGCTGGCGGGCGGTGTGGCCCTGCTGGCCTGCGCGCCGTACCTGGCGGTGCCGGGCCTGGGCGTTCTGCCCGACACGGTCGGCAGCATCGGCAGCCTGCAGGTTCTCGGGACCGCATATGTGATCGCCGCGCTCGCGATCACCTACGACCTGCTGATGGGCTACACCGGCCTGGTCTCCTTCGGCCACGGCATGTTCTTCGCCCTGGGGTCCTACGGTTTCGTGATGCTGCTGGCCTTCACCTCCGCGGGGTTCTGGACGGCGGCGGCGGTGGCCGTCGGGATCACCGTCGTGGCGGCTGTGATCGTGAACGCGGTCGCGCTACGCGCCAGCCTGATCGCCTACTCCATGGTGACGCTCGCGGCCGCGCAGCTGATGGCCATCGCCATCGGCCAGAACTATCTGGGCAGCGGCGGCGTCGACGGGGTGACCATCCCGTTCGAAAAGCTCCCCGCAGGCCTGGTCGGCATCGTGAACACCAAGCACGTCTACTGGCTGGCGCTCGGGCTCCTGGTGCTCACGTTCGTGCTCGCCCGATGGCTGACGACGACGCGGATCGGGCATGTGTGGCGCGCGATCCGGGAGAATGAGCTGCGCGCCGAAGTGATGGGGTTCACCACGTACACGTACAAGCTGGTGGTCGCCCTCATCGCCTCGACGCTCGCCGGTGTGGCCGGGGTCGTGTACGCCATCCTGCTCGGCGCGGCCGACCCCGGGGAAACGTCACTGAGCTTCTCCATCGGACTGGTGATCATGCTGATTCTCGGCGGCCGCGGCCGCGTGTGGGGCGCTCTGCTCGGGGCGGTCGTGTACACGTTGCTTCAGCAACGGTTGCCCGCCATCACCTCGTCCGCGGGCGTCGCCGCACTGCCGGACGCCATCCGCATTCCGCTGGCACAGCCGCAGCTGCTGCTCGGCGTCGTCTTCATCCTCTTCGTGCTCTTCCTGCCCGGTGGTCTGGCCGGGGTCGTCGAAAAGGCGATCCGTGCCGTGCGCCGCGGCGGAAGCGGCCCGCCGGGTGACGCCGCCGCGGACGGCGAGTTCGCGGCGGCCGTCCGGGTGCCCGCCTCCGCGGAGCCGACGCGGTGACGACGGTACGGCGGACGCCACGAGGCCAGCGCACCTACGACGCGCTCGTCGAGGCCGGGCGCCGCGTGTTCGAACGGGACGGGTTCCTGAACGCGCGGATCACCGACATCGCGAGCGAGGCCCGGGTCGCGCACGGCACCTTCTATACGCATTTCGCGACGAAGGAGGAGCTGTTCCGCGTCGTCGCCTCGAGCGTGCTGTCGAAGACGGCCCCGACGACACGCGAGATCGAATACCGCGACACCGATCAGGTCGCACGCGGAATCGTCCGCTCCACCAGGAGGTACCTGGTCAGATACCGCGAGAACGCCGCGCTGATGGGGGTGATCGAACAGGTGGCGACGTTCGACCCCGGCGTGCAGGAGATGCTCACCGAACGGTCGAAGGCCTACCTTGCCCGGACCGAGGCGCACATCCTCGCCGTCGGACGCCTCGGCGTCCTGCCCGAGGGGCTCGACCCTTACTCGACGGCGATCGCGCTCACCTCGATGGTGAGCAGGACCGCGTACTCGCTGTTCGTCGGGAACCCGGCGGTGACGAAACCGGTGGACTTCGACCAGTCGGTGCGCACGCTGTCCATGCTGTGGGGCGCCGCTCTCGGGCTCACCATCCCGCCTGAAGCCGTCGACGGCTCACCCGCTGCGAAGGAGTGAAATGGCGCATCGCGTCCTTGAGACAGGCACCGGCGAGCTGCTCGCCGAGATCGACCAGGGTGTCGCGACCCTGACCTTGAACCGGCCGGAACGCCGTAACGCCCTGAGCGACTCCATGCTGGAAGCGCTGGCCGCGGCGCTGGCGGCGTGCGAAACCGATCGTGAGGTGCGCTGCGTCGTCCTCACCGGCGCCGGCGGCGCGTTCTGCGCGGGCGGTGACGTCAAGGCGTTCGCCGAGGAGGGCGCGGGCGGGCCGCCCCCGCAGGAGAAGATCGAGCATCAGCGGAGGCTGCAGCGCGCGACCGCCGGCCGGTTGCACGCGATGGCGAAACCGACGATCGCGTGCGTGGACGGTGCGGCGGCGGGAGCCGGGCTCGGCCTCGCGCTGGCATGCGATCTGCGGATCGCCTCGGAGGCCGCCGTCTTCGTGACGGCGTTCGCCCGCGTCGGGCTGAGCGGCGACTACGGCGCGACGTGGTTCCTGACGAGGATGCTCGGCACCGCGAAGGCGCTGGAGCTGCTGCTGTTCTCACCACGGATGACGGCGGCGCAGGCATCGGAGGCCGGGCTGGTCAACCGGGTCGTGCCGCCAGGCGAGGCGCTGAAGGCGGCGCTCGACTGGGGCCGCACGCTCGCGGCAGGGCCGGCGGTCGCGCTGTCGGCCATCAAGGGCAACGTGCTGCGCGCGGTCGGCGGAGACCTGCTGACCTGCATGGATCTCGAGGTGAACGAGATCGTGCGATGTGCGGAGACGGACGACCATGCCGCCGCGGTCGCGGCCTTCGCCGCCAAGCAGACCCCGGTCTTCCAGGGGCGCTGAAGCCGGCCACGCGACACGTGGCCGGCTTCGGCCGCTCACGTGCGCGGCAGCCCGACCAGGGCGGCCAGCGCGCCCCGCACCTCGTACGGCGTGCCGAGCGCGAGCTGGTCGGCTTTGGCGCGTTTGAGGTAGAGGTGTGCGGGGTGTTCCCAGGTCATCCCGATGCCACCGTGCAGCTGCACGCATTCCTCGGCGGCGTGCACGGCCACGGTGCCGCAGTAGGACTTCGCGACGGCCGCCGCGACCGCGACGTCGGGATCCCGGCGGGCGTGGGTGTCGGCGGCGTAGCGCGCCGCGGCGCCGGCCTGCCCCACCTCCACCCACAGGTCGGCTAGCCGGTGTTTGACCGCCTGGAACGACCCGATCGCGCGGCCGAACTGGTAGCGCTGCTTGACGTAGTCGAGCGTCGTCTCGAAACACCAGCTCGCGACGCCGAACTGCTCGGAAGCGAGGATCACGGCGCCCGCCCGCAGGGCCTCGCCGATCGCGCCTCGCGGGTCCCCTCGGTCGACCCTGCGCGAGGGTGCGTCGTCGAACACGACGTCTGAGACGGGCCTGGTCATGTCGAGCGAGGGGACCGGCGTCACGGTCGTCCCGGGCCCGGGCACGCTGACCGTGTGCAGCTCGATCCCGTCGGCGCCCTCCGCGGGCACGACCAGGACGGTCGCGGTGCCCGCATCGGCGACGTTCGCGACGTGGCCGGACAGGCCGGTCGGCGTCGCCTTCACCGTGGCCGACACGGGCGGCGCGGCCGCGCCCAGCCCCAGCGCGAGCGCCGCGGTCGCCTCGCCGCCGGCCAGGGCGGCGAGTGTCTCGTGATCTCCGCTCTCGAGCAGGGCGACCGTGGCGATCACAGAGCTGGTGAGGAAGGGGACGGGTGCCACCGTACGGCCGATCTCCTCGGCGACCACGGCGGCCTCGCGGGCGGTGGCGCCCGCGCCGCCGAGCTCTTCGGGGATCAGCAGGGCGGCGACGCCGAGGTCGCGGGCCAGGCCCTGCCACAGGGCGGAGAAGTCGGCGGGCTCGTCGTAGGCCGCGGCCACCGCCGATGTGGAGACACGCTGTGCGAGCAGCCGGCGTACGCTCGCGCGAAGCTCTTCTTCGACGTCGCCGTACAGCAGGTCGGCGTCGGTCATCGGGGCACGTCCTTCCACGGGATGTCCTTGTCGGTCCGGTGTTCCGCGGGCAGGCCGAGCACACGCTCGGCGATGACGTTGCGGAGGATCTCCGATGTCCCGCCCTCGATCGAATTGCCCTTCGCCCGCAGGTAGCGGTAGCCCGCTCCGCGTCCTGTGTACTCCACGCTCTCGGGCCGGCGCGCTGTCCAGTCGTCGTAGCGCAGGCCGTCCTCGCCGAGGAGCTCAAGCTCGAAACCGGAGATCGCCTGAGCGAGACGGGCGAAGGTCAGCTTCATCGCCGAACCCTCGGGGCCGGGCTGGCCGGCCGCGAGACGCTGCCGCATGCGAGCGGCTGACAGGCGGGCGACCTCGGCCTCGACCCAGTGGCGCATCAGCTCGTCGTGCATCGCGGGGTTGCGCGACTCCGGCCGCTCGCGCCACGCCTGGGCCGCCTTGCCGATCATGCCCTGTTCGCGGGGGACGCCGCCGCCGATGGCCACCCGTTCGTTGTTCAGGGTGAGTGTGGCGACCCGCCATCCTTCGCCGACCTCGCCGAGGCGGTCGGCGTCGGGGATCCGGACGTCGGTCAGGAACACCTCGTTGAACTCGGCCTCACCCGTGATCTGACGCAGCGGCCGGACCTCGACGCCGGGATCGGCCATGTCGCAGACGAAGTACGTCAGGCCGCGGTGTTTCGGGACGTCGGCGTCGGTCCGCGCGACCAGGATCGCGCGCTGGGCGGTGTGCGCACTCGACGTCCAGACCTTCTGGCCGTTGACCACCCAGGTGTCGCCGTCGCGCACCGCGCGGGCGCCGACCGCCGCCAGGTCGGACCCGGCGCCGGGCTCGCTGAACAGCTGGCAGTACTCGTGTTCGCCGGTCCACAGGGGACGCAGCAGGCGCGCCTTCTGCTCCTCGGTGCCGAAGGCCGCGATGGTGGGGGCGGCCATCCCACGGCCGATGCCGTTGCGGCCGGGCAGGTGCTCCGGCGCTCCGGCGGCCCGCAGCCGGGAGTCGACGAACTCCTGGAACCTGGCGGGCAACCCCAGACCGCCGGAGCCCGGCGGGAAGTGCACCCATGCCAGGCCCGCGTCGAACCGGGCACCGAGGAAGTCCTCGCGGCTTACGCCGGCCAGGTCGACGTCATCGAGCAGCCGTTTCACGCGGAGGGTCAGGTCCGTCGCGATCGCCTCGTCGTCAGTCATCCGTACCTCGCTGGATCGTTGGTCGGGAGCTCATGCGCTCGCTTCGAATACCAGGGCGATGCTTTCGGCGACGAGTACGGGCTTGTCGGCGGTGTCGCATTCCACCGTCTGGCTCGTACGGATCTGGATCCCCCCGCGTGCCGCCCGTTCGGCGGCGGCGACCGTGAGGGTCATCCGCAGCCGGGAGCCGACGGGGACCGGGGCGGGGAAGCGGATCCGGTCGTAGCCGTAGTTCAGGCTGTGGGCGAATCCGTCGAAGCGCATGAGCCGCGCCGAGAACATCGGCAGGAGCGACAAGGTGTAGAGCCCGTGCGCGACGGTCGTCCCGAACGGCCCGGACGCCGCACGCGCTGGGTCCACGTGGATCCACTGGGAGTCGCCGGTGACCTCGGCGAAGGTGTCGATCGCCTTCTGCGTGACGTCGGTCCACGAGGTCGGCCCGAGCTGGTTTCCGATCAGGTGCTGAAGGTCGGCGAGTGTGCGCGGACGCACGGGAGCATCCATCGAAAGCCCCTGTCTCTCGGCCCCACGCCGGCGTGGGGCCGTGGTCGTTGCTCCACTTCCTATCAGAACTTGAGCTCAAGTTCATCTTTAGCTACTGTCGACTCGCGTAGCCGGATCCGACATTCCACGCATCGCCGATACCCGCGCCTTCGCGACGCGGCCGTTGGGAGCCCAGCATGCGAGAAGCCGTCATCGTCTCCACCGCACGAACGCCGATCGGCAGGGCGAGGCGGGGCGCGTTCAACGACACCCAGGCCCAGGAACTCGCCGGGCACGCCATCGCCGCCGCCGTACGGCGGGCCGGGATCGACGGTGCCGAGGTCGACGACGTGATCCTCGGCTGCGCGGTGCAGCAGGGATCGTCTGGCGCGAATGTGGCGCGGCAGGGCCTGCTGCGCGCCGGGCTGCCCGAGTCCGTGGCCGGGATGACGATCGACCGGCAGTGCTCGTCAGGCCTGATGGCGATCGCCGTCGCCGCCAAGCAGATCCTTGCCGACGACATGCAGATCACCGTCGGGGGCGGCGTCGAGTCGGTCTCGGTCGTGGAGAACGAGCACCTCAACGGCTACCGGGCGACCGACCCGTGGCTCGTCGAGCACATGCCGAGCCTGTACATGCCGATGCTGCAGACGGCGGAGATCGTCGCCGAGCGCTACGGCGTGAGCCGCGAGCGGCAGGACGCGTTCGCGCTCAGCTCCCAGCAGCGGACGGCGGCGGCCCAGGAGGCGGGCCGGTTCGACGACGAGATCGTCCCGCTGCCGAGCCGGAAGAAGATCGTGGACGCCGAAAGCGGCGAGATCCGCTATGAGGTCGTCACCCTGAGCAGGGACGAAGGCAACCGCCCGGCCACGACGATGGAAGCGCTGGCGGGCCTGCGTACCGTCCTGCCCGACGGGCAGGTGACGGCACGAGCCAGCGTCACCGCGGGAAACTCCTCGCAGCTGTCCGACGGCGCCTCCGCGTCCGTCCTCATGGAACGCCGGGAGGCCGAGCGGCGCGGGCTGGAACCGCTCGGGGTCTACCGCGGAATCGCAGTGGCGGGGTGCGCGCCGGACGAGATGGGCATCGGGCCCGTCTTCGCCATCCCCAAGCTGCTCAAGGCACACGGGCTGGGAATCGACGACATCGACCTGTGGGAGCTCAACGAGGCGTTCGCGTCCCAGGCCGTGTACTGCCGCGACGAACTCGGCATCGACCCGGACAAGTTCAACGTGAACGGTGGCGGCATCTCGATCGGCCACCCCTACGGCATGACGGGCGCCCGGCTCGTCGGCCACGCGCTGCTGGAAGGCCGCCGGCGTGGAGCCCGCCACGTGGTGATCACGATGTGCATCGGCGGAGGCATGGGCGCCGCCGGGCTGTTCGACGTCGCCTGAACGCATCCTCACGTCCCCACTCATTGCGAGGAGCACCGGATGTACCCGGGCAGTCACGCCGTCACCCACCCGGACAAGCCTGCGATCGTCATGGCGGACTCGGGCCGGTCCCTCACGTTCGCGCAGCTCGAGTACGCGGCCAACCAGGTGGGCCACCTGCTGCGGAACCAGGGCCTGCGGCGCGGCGACCACATCGCGGTGATGGCGGAGAACCGCCTCGAACTACTCGTGGTCGAGTCCGCGGCTGAGCGCACCGGGTTGTACTACACGCTGATCAACACGCACCTCACGGGCGACGAGGTGGCCTACATCGTCGGCAACTGCAGAGCGCGGGTATTCGTCAGCACCGTGACGCTTCGTGACGTCGCCACGAAGGCGGCGGAAAGCTGCCCGGCGGTGGAACGGTTCCTCATGGTCGGGCTCGAAGAACCGGATGAGCGGTGGGAGTCCTTCACGGCCGCAGTCGAGCGTCACCCGGGGGTGCCCGTGGCCGACGAGCAGCGGGGCAACGTCATGCTCTACTCCTCCGGGACCACCGGACGCCCGAAGGGAATCTGCCGGCCGCTCCAGGATCTGCGGCCGGGTGACGCCGACGAGGTCCTCGACTGGGTCCGCGACCTCCTGGGCTTCCGCGAAGGCATGACGTACCTGAACCCGGCACCGCTGTACCATTCCGCGCCGCAGGGGAGTGTCTCGGGCGCGCTGCGCCTGGGGAGCACGGTCATCGTCATGGAGCGGTTCGACGCCGAGCAGTGGTGCGCGCTGGTCGAGAGACACCGCATCACGCACTGCCAGATGGTGCCGACCATGTTCATCCGACTGTTGCGGTTGCCCCGGGAGGTGCGTGACCGCTACGACCTGTCGTCGCTGGAGCGGATCGTGCACGGAGCCGCACCGTGCCCCGTCCCGGTCAAGCAGGCGATGATCGAGTGGCTCGGCCCGATCGTTCTCGAGTATTACGGTGCCACCGAAGGAAACGGCTTCACGTGGTGCGACTCGGAGCAGTGGCTGGCGCATCCCGGAACGGTCGGCAAGGCGATCATCGGTGATGTTGAGATCCTCGACGACGACAACCGTCCCGTTCCGCCTGGCGTGGACGGAACCGTGTGGTTCCGTGGCGCGACCAATTTCGTGTACTTCGACGACCCGGCCAAGACCGCGGAGAACCGGATCGCGGACGACCGCGGCGTCGCCTCCACGATCGGCGACATCGGGCACCTCGACACCGGCGGCTACCTCTACCTGACCGACCGCAAGAGCCACATGATCATCTCTGGAGGGGTCAACATCTACCCTCAAGAGACCGAGAACCTCCTCGCGGCCCACCCGGCGGTGGCGGACGTCGCCGTCATCGGCGTTCCCAATCCCGACCTCGGCGAGGAGGTCAAGGCCGTGGTCCAGCTCGTCGATTCCGCGGCGGCCGGCCCCGGCCTCGCCGCCGAGCTCATCGCTTACTGCCGGGACCGGATCGCTCACTACAAATGTCCCCGGTCGGTGGACTTCGTCGACGACCTGCCCCGGCTCCCCACCGGCAAGCTCTACAAGCGCCTGCTCCGCGACCGATACCGGGACACCGTCGCAGGCTGAGCCCTGCTCATTCTCTCTTCCTAGGAAGGAAAAGCTTCATGCCCGACTTCGCTCAGAAGGTCGCCGTCGTGACCGGCGGCGGCCAGGGGATCGGCGCCGAGGTCTCCCGCCATCTCGCGGCGCTCGGTGCGAGCGTCGCCGTGATCGATCGCGACGGCGACAACGCGAAGGCCGTCGCCGCGGAGATCGCAGCCTCCGGAGGCGCGGCGGCGGCCTTCTCCGCCGACGTCAGCAGCCGCCAGGACATGCGGGCCGCGATCGACGGAACCGTGGATGTGTTCGGCGGGCTGCACATCCTCGTCAACAACGCCGGTGTCATCCGCGACAACCTGCTCTTCAGGATGACCGACGACGACTGGTCGACCGTGATGGACGTGCACCTGCGCGGTGCCTTCATCGCCAGCCAACTCGCGCAACGGCACATGGTGGAGGCGAAATACGGCCGGATCGTGTGCATGTCGTCGGCGTCCGCTCTCGGCAACCGCGGCCAGGCCAACTACGCCGCCGCCAAGGCCGGCGTGCAAGGGTTCACCAAGACGCTGGCCATCGAGCTGGGCCCCTTCGGCATCACTGCCAACGCCATCGCCCCGGGCTTCATCGAAACCACCATGACCGCCGCCACTGCCATGCGCATCGGCACCACGATCGACGACATGCGCCGTACGGTCGCCGCCGCCGCTCCGGTCCGCCGTGGCGGCGTCCCCGCCGACATCGCCAACGCCGTCGCCTTCTTCGCCGCCGAGGAGTCCGGGTACGTCACCGGGCAGGTCCTCTACATCGACGGGGGATACGGTCTGGTCTGAAGGCTCGGACGGTGGTCCGGGTGTCGCCGCCCGCTCATACGTCGTCGGCGGGGCCGCGTGCAGGGCCGAAGCGCTACATCCTGGGCTACCTTACGTCCGTGGTAGGGCCGCCCCCGAATGGAGTTCCCCAAGGTTCACCCAGCTCGTAGGTGTCCCAGCGGCGGGGCCACGCCACAGCCGCCCAACGCGGTGTTCCAGCCTTTGCGCCCTCGGCCGGCGGGACCGTTAGGCGGCTGTAGCGATGTCCGTCCGCGTACCGGAAGCCGGGGCGCTGGGCGGTCAGCCGCAGGCGTCAGCCGTCGTGCCGCTGCCGTGGTTGACGGTGCCGGTGCCGGCGACCACCGTGCCGGTACCCCAGGCGCAGACGCCAGGGGCGTACAGCATGTTGCCCCAGTGGTGACCGCCGTTGCCGGCGCTGTAGCTGAACAGTGCCGACCTTCCGTCGTCGGTGTAGACGTTGACCGAGCCGTGGCCGGAGGTGGAAACCCTGACCTCCGTCCAGTTGGTCTTGCAGGTGGGCGACCAGTAGAGGTAGACGGAGCCCAGCGAGTCGCCGATCTGGTTCTTGATGGATGCGCTCCTGACGGAGTACGCGCTGCTGTTACATCCGGTGCTGTAGGGGTCCTTGCCATCGAGCGAGGACGCACTCGCGGGCAGAGCCGTCAGAACGACGACCGAGGCGGCGGCCGCTGCCGCGGCGGCGGCGATTACTCGGGTCTTCACCTGTGCTTCTCCTTCGCATCCGGGCCCGGCCGGAGGGAGCCGGGGCCCCGCTAAGATCACCAACGGGCTCGAACCTATGTGCCCAAGGGGGCCCCTGATAGAGACGGATGACTAATCTGGAGAACGTCCGTAATCGGGATGACTAAGCCAATTGACTCAGTTGACGGCATGACACGCAGTCCTCGCCCGATCTCAGGCGGGGCGCAGCACCCTCTGTCAGGGACAGGCACCTTAGAAACTCCTGTGGCCGCACTGGAGCGCTCGCGGGACCTCCCACGTGGGACGAAGGCCCCGGTCCATCGGACCGGAGCCTTCATCGTGACCGAGATCGACGGAATCAGCGCACGTAGACGGGCGAGGTCATGGCGACCATCGCGGCGTCGTACGGACACAGGTTCACGCCGACGTTGATCGCTCCGCACAGCGGGGTCTGCTCGAGCAGGTCGTTGCCGAGGCGCAGCTCGGCACGCACCCAGCCCGGCGTGGCCGGGGCGGTGAACTCGATCGACCCGTCGCGCGTGAGGTGCTGGTCGAGCACCTTCTGGCCGTTGGCGATGACGCGCAGCGAGCCGTCGGTGAGCGAGTCGAGCGAGCGCACACGCAGCTTCTCGCCCGGGCGGACGTCGTCGCCGATGACGGGCACGAAGCTCGTGCCGCGCTGAGCCTCGATCACGAGCGGACGCCCGCCGACGGACGGCGGCAGCGCGGACACGCTGGTACGGCCGGCGCGCAGCGCCTCGAGCACGGCACCCGCCGAGTGGTTACGCGCGAGCACCCAGGTGGTGGGATAGCCGGCGCCCTGCGGTTGCCCGTACTGCGTCTTGGCGTCGCTGCCGCCGGTCAGCGCGACGCGTTCGCCGCGCTGCAGCCAGCAGTCGAGGTAGTCCTCGGCGGTGCGGATGCTCGAGCTCGGGTTCCAGACCTCGATCGTGTCCGGCCGCACGTCGAACCCGTAGCCCCAGGTGAGCGTCGAAGCGTTGCAGCCGGTGAACGACTTGGTGATCTTGGAGCCGGGGTGGTCGATCTGGAAGACGCCGCCCTTCGCGCGCACTTCGTTCGCGAGCCCGTTGATCGCGGCGGCGGAACCGTCGCCGTTGTTGAGCAGCCGGTCCATGCCGAGCACGTGGGCAGACCCGTTGACGCGGTCCTCGTAGCCGGGGATCGCGAGCACGCCGTGGCTGCCGGAGTCCCGCGAGTTCGCCGAGCGGACGTCGTTGTCGTCGGTGACCGCGAGGTAGTCGAGCCCGCGGCTGTCCGCCTCAGCGAAGCGCGAGCGGACGTCGACGCCCGCCAGGAACGGGTCGGCCTCGCTCGCCTCGTCGGTCCCGGCGCAGTAGACGTCGCTGGAGAAGCAGCTGTGGACGTTCAGGTCGCCCGCCAGCCAACGGCCGTCCTTGGTGTTCAGATCGCCCTTGGGCGCGTTCGGTGCGCCCGCCTGCTTGTGGTCGTCGACCCAGATCGGGCTGGAGTACGCGACCGGACGCCCGTCGCGGCGGACCCGGAGGAAGTACCAGGTGTCGTCGGCCGCCTTCAGCGAGGCGTTGAGCTGGTCGCCGGTCGCGCTGGCGACCACCTGGCCGCCGTTGCTGACAAGCTCCAGCTGCAGCGGCGTGCTCGAGCCGCGGACGTGCGCGTCGATGGCCAGCGGGCGCTTGCCGTTGGTGTGGATCCGCTCGCCCATGCCGTGCCCGTCGACCGTGAAGTCCAGTCGCAGCGCGTTGTCGAGCACCGCGTAGAAGCGGCGGTCGGCCATCGCGCTCTTGATGTCCTTCTCGGTGTTGGCCTTGGCCACGACGACGGTCTTGGCGTACTGCGAGCCGCCCCAGTCGTCCGTGCGGTCGTGCCCCTTGTCCTCGGCGCCGATCGCGCCGACGTGCCAGCCCTTGTCGAGCGCGTGGGCGTACCAGCCCTCGGGCGGGGCGTTGTGCCCGGGCGCCGAGCCGAAGTCGCTGCCGCCGTTGAAGACCTCGATGCCGACCATCTGGTCGTCGGCCTTCGGGAAGTACTTGAAGTCCTCCCAACCGAAGCCGAGGTCGCTGCGGACGTCACACTTCAGCGGGCCGCACAGCGTCTTGTCGCCGGGGTGGTTGAACACCGCCAGGCCGTCCTTGCCGGTGGTCGTCAGCCAGTCGTAGAAGCGATCCATCGCGATGGTGCCGCCGTCGATCTCGGGCATCGAGTTCTTGCTCGAGAAGTAGACGTTGATGTGGCCCATGCGGTCCGAGGTCCACTCGAAGCCGCGGAAGCCGACGAAGTCCTTCGCGGGGTCGGTCGCGGCCTTGGCCTGCTCGAGCGTCGCGTCCCACTTGCGCAGCGCGTCGAGCGGGTTGACGGGATCGGCGTTCTGGCAGCTCGGCGCGACCCGCGGGTCCAGGCACTCCTCGTTGAAGACGAGCGGGGAGTTGACGTTCGAGGTGTGCTCGCTCGAACCGACGAAGTTCAGGTCGTGCTTGTCACGCCCAGACGCGAAGTAGTCGGCGGGTCGGGAGCCGGGCCATCCGTCGGAGTAGCCGCTGTGCTCGTGCAGCGCGCCGATGAGCTCGCGAGGCGAACCGGTGTTGGTTGTCGTGACGACCGCGGCCTTCTCGGTCTGAGCGTTGCCTGCCGCACCGGAGGTTGCGAGAGCGGGGCTCGTGGCGCCTATGAGGACGAGCGCGCCCGCGGCGGCGGTAGCGAACAGTGCGCGGATGCGCATGTACTTTCTCCGTCTGTTGGGTAGGGACGTCCTGCCTCGGAGAGAGAGGCGGACGCGTTCCACCCTTCACGCAGGCGATGGCCCCCGGATGACCTGGGCCTGAACGCCGGGTGAGGCTTGATCTCGCGGACTCGCGCCGGGTGTGGCGGCCGACTCTGCGTGATCAAGAAGGTCCGGCGTACGCGGGAAGCAGCGGTCTCAGGGCTCCGGCACCGCCGAGTGCGTGTTCGGTCAGCGGAGGGAGGCGTCGGCGCGGAACGTGTGCCGATAAGCCGTGGGGGACACGCCGATCATGGTGGTCAGGTGCTTGCGCATGGACGCGCCGGTCCCGAAGCCGGCCTCCTCGGCGACGCGGTCCACGGGGAGGTCCGTGGTTTCGAGCAGGTGACGTGCGCGCTCGACGCGCTGCTGGATCAGCCATTTGCCGGGAGTCGTCCCGACCTCGTCGCGGAAGCGCCGGGTGAAGGTGCGGACACTCATCCTCGCGCGCCCGGCCATCTCGGTCAGCGCGATGGGCCGATGGAGTCGCTCCAGCGCCCAGGCGCGGGTCTCGGAGGTGGTGGCCGCTGAGGGCTCGGGCACCGGACGCTCGATGAACTGCGCTTGGCCGCCGTCCCGCCAGGGCGGGACGACGCAGAGCCGGGCGACACGGTTGGCCACCTCGCTGCCGTGGTCGCGACGCACCAGATACAGGCACAGGTCGACTCCGGACGCGACGCCGGCCGCGGTGAGCACCTCACCGTCATCCACGAACAGCACGTCAGGGTTGACCTTGACGTTGGGGAACATCCGCTGGAAACGCTCCGCTTCGTTCCAGTGCGTCGTCGCCGGTCGCCCGTCGAGCAGGCCGGCGGCCGCCAGGACGTAGGAGGCGGTGCAGATCGACACGATGCGAGCGCCGGGCCGGAGACGGTCGAATATCCCGGCGACCTCATCGGGAAGCCAGACTCCGTCCTCCTGCGGGCCACAGGAGAACGGGGGGACCACCAGCGTGTCCGCCGTCGCGATGATCTCGCTGTCGTTCTCCACCATGACGCTGAAGTCGGCACCGGTCCTGACCGGCCCGCCGTCGACGCTGCAGGTGAGCACTTCGTACAGCGGCGCCTGATCGGGGCCGGCAGCGGTGCCGAAGATCCGTACGGGAATGCTCAGCTCGAAGGGGTAGACCCCGTCGAGCGCCAGGACGACGACGCGATGCATGGCCAGATTCTTGCAAATATTGGCAGTCTGGCCAATCGTCGGGGATGCCTCGGCGCTGGCAGCCTGGCCGTACGCGGGCAGCCCACGAGGGGGAGGCCCTCGAGAGCAGAGGAACATGAGCATGCGCGCGATCGGTCAGGACTCGTTCGGCGGTCCGGAAGTGTTGAAGATCGTCGAGGTGGAACGTCCGGAGCCGGGCCCCGGCGAGGTGCTCGTCCGGGTTCATGCGACGTCGGTCAACCCGACCGACTTCTGGCACAGGGCCACCGGTGGGCTGGCGGGGGATGCCGGGCCGATTCGGCTGGGGTGGGATGTCTCCGGCGTGGTCGAGCAGGTAGGGCTGGGCGTGACGTTGTTCGAGCCCGGCGAGGAGGTGTTCGGCATGCCGTTGCAGCCACGGCCCGCCGGCACCTATGCCGAATACGTGGTCTCCCCGTCGCGGCATCTGGTCCGCAAGCCGGCCTCACTGTCCCACGTTCAGGCCGCCGCGCTGCCGTTGGTCGCGCTCACCGGATGGCAGGCGCTGGTCGATACCGCCCACGTGCGCCCCGGCCACCGAGTGCTGGTCCATGCCGCGGCGGGCGGAGTCGGCCATGTCACGGTACAGATCGCCAAGGCGCTCGGCGCTCATGTCATCGGCACCGCCAGTGGCTCCAAGCACGACTTCGTACGGCGCCTCGGCGCCGACGAGGTCATCGACTACACCCGCACCGACTTCGCCTCGGCGGTCGGCGACATCGACATCGTGGTCGACACCATCGGCGGCGAGTACGGCCCGCGTTCGCTGCGTACCCTGCGCGAGGGAGGCATCGTCGTCTCGCTCGCGTCTCCGGCCGAGGCACGACTGTCGGCTCAGGCGCGCGCCCTCGGATTCCGCTCAGCCTTCATGATCGTCGAGGCTGACCAGTCAGGGATGCGGGAGATCGCCGCGCTCGTGGACTCCGGTCGGCTGACACCCGAGATTCACACGGTCCTCCCGCTGGATCAGGCCGCCAAGGCCCACGAGATCGGTGAGGCCGGCCGTACAAGCGGGAAGATCGTCCTCACAGTCGCCGACTGACAGTGATGGTGTGGATGAGCATCGTGAGGATGTCGTCGGCGTCCGATTGGATGGCGTCATGACTGCTCATGATGTGGCCCGTCTGCTGCCTGCGATTCCCGGTCGTGACCGCCTGTTTGTGGCGTGAGGCCGGCGAGGATCGTTGGCGGGTAGGCGAGATCGAGTACCCGGACGGCGAGAGCGACCCCGATGGATCGACGCACCTGTTCGCACTGCTCGTCGATCCGTCGCCGGAGGTGTTCCAGCGGTTCGCTGAGGACTACTACGACGTCCCCGTGGATCTCGATGCGGTGCGGCACGTCTATGCCCTTCGTCCGCTGACGCAGGAAGTGGTCACCGCGCTGAACGCCGACCTCAAGTTGGAGGACCTGGCCGAAGACCTTGCGGCATCGCGGTATCCGTCTGCCGCCGCCTGACAAGAAGGGACGGCTGGCGCCGATGTCCAGCAGGGGTCGGGGATCGTCTGCGGAAAGCATTCAAGATCAACTCAGCGCGGGTTACAGGCTCATGTGGGCTGCCCCCTAAATGGTTTGCCCGCTGATGGCGCGGATTGGGATGCTCGAAGCAGGAACGGAGAGGAACCCGCAACGTGGCCGTCACCGGATCCAGCAAGCCGTCCGAGTCCGAGCCGGAAGTCCGCACGGCGGCCGGCGTCCTCCGCGGCGGCCGGGAGGCGGGGCTGGCGGTCTTCCGCGGCATCCCGTTCGCCGAGCCGCCGGTCGGCGCCCTCCGTTTCGCCGCGCCGCAGCCGGTGCGCAGCTGGGACGGTGTGCGCCCGGCGGTCGCGTACGGCCCGCCGCCCCCGCAGTCCAGCGTGCTCGGGATGTCGCAGGACACCGCCGGCGACGACTGGTTGACGATCAACGTCTGGACACCGGAACCGGATCCACCGGCAGCGCTCCCGGTGATGGTGTGGATCCCCGGCGGCGGTTACGCCATGGGCGACTCCAGCCTCCCGGAATACGACGCCGGGCACCTGGCCGGAAGCGGAGCCGTGGTCGTGACCCTCAACTACCGTCTCGGTATTGAGGGTTTCGCGCAGATCGGCGGAGCCCCGGCCAACAGGGGACTGCTCGACCAGGTCGCGGCCTTGCAGTGGGTGCGGGACAACATCCGGATGTTCGGCGGCGATCCGGACCGGGTCACGGTCTTCGGGCAGTCGGCGGGCGGCGGATCGGTCGCCGCGCTGCTCGCCATGCCGCGCGCCGCCGGGCTCTTCCGCCGGGCGGTCGCGCAGAGCGTGCCGGGGACGTTCTTCTCCTCCGAGCTGGCCGCCGACATCGCCGCCGCCTGCGCCGCCGAGCTGGGGGTACGGCCCACGGTGTCCGGCCTGTCGGCGGTGGCCCCGGCCCGGCTGCCCACCGCCGGCGACGCGATCTTCGCCAAGATGGTCCAGTGGCGGGAGCGCTGGGGGCAGATCGCACACCGGCCGATCCCGTTCGCGCCGGTCGTCGATGGTGACGTCCTGCCGACGACCCCTTGGCAGGCGCTGGCTGAGGGCGCAGCCCGGGACGTCGGACTTCTCGTCGGGCACACTCGCGACGAGCACCGGTTGTTCAGCCTGATCGACGGCGTGCTCGGCCAGGTCACGCCCGAGCAGACCGAGACCGCTCTGCACGTGCTCGCCCCGGGCCCGGACGGTGCACGCCGGTATCGGGAGGCATTCCCGGCCGCGGCCGATGAGGAGCTGTACGAGCTGGTCAACGCGGACTGGTTGTTCCGCATGCCGAGCCTCCACCTCGCCGACGCGCAGATCGCCGGCGGCGGCCAGGCCCACCTCTACGAACTGACCTGGTCCGCCCCGGGATTGGACGGCGCCCTCGGCGCCTGCCACGGCCTGGACGTGCCGCTCGTCTTCGGCAACCTGAGCAGCGGACAGACCGCCATGCTGATCGGCGACCCGCCCTCCCCGGAGGCGGAGGAGCTGTCCGCGCAGGTCCGCAGGGCGTGGACGGCGTTCGCCGCTCACGGCGACCCGGGCTGGCCTCCGTACGACTCCGACCACCGCCTCGCACAGCTCTTCGACACGCCGTCGATGGTCACCGCCTACCCGGAAGAGGCTTCGCGGCTGCTGTGGGAGGACCACACCTTCCCGGCGCTCCCGCTGCTCGCGCGGTAAAGATTCATCGGCCACCTACGGCTCGTCAAGCGTCTCCACTGAAGGGTCGGCGGCTAACCCGCGTTGGCGCGGCGGGCCGTGCTGAACCGGCGTTGGTAGGCGGCGGGGCTGATCGACAGCTTTCTGGCGAAAACCCGTCGCAGGCTTTCGTAACTGGGGAACCCGGCGAGGGTCGCGGCCTGCGTCGCGGTGTGTCCTTGGTCGAGCAGCGCCCTGGCCATGTCGAAGCGGATGTTTTCCACGTAGCGGGCCGGCGTCGTGGACAGCTCGTCGTGGAAAAGCCGGGTGATGTGCCGGGTGCTCACGTTGAGGTGTTTCGCGAGTTCGCCGAGCGAGTGATCCCCGCGGGGGTTCGCCGTCACCAAGTCGGTGATTTTGCGGAGAGCCGGCGAGCGGGGCGGCGGTCCTTGCAGCGGTGCCGAGAACTGGGACTGGCCGCCCGCACGCTGCATGTAAACCACCAAGGCGCGGGCGACGTCGCGCGCCAGGTCGGGCCCGTGGTCCTCTTCGGCGAGAGCGAGCGCCAGATCGATGCCGGCCGTCACCCCCGCCGACGTGTACGTGGTGCCATCGCGAACGTAGATCGCGTCGGGCTCGACGCGGCATGTCGGACACCGGGCGGCGAGCTCGTGCGTGACCTTCCAGTGCGTGGTCGCGCGCTTGCCGTCGAGGAGGCCGGCGGCGGCGAGGACGAACGCCCCGGTGCAGATCGACGCGACCCGGCCGGCCACAGCCGCCGGTATCCGCGCGGCCTCCGCCAGGTCGCCGGGGACACGGGCTCGGGGATAGAGGTCGGATCCGGCCACCAGTAACGTGTCGAAAGCCGGCTGCGAGGAGACGGCGCCGTCGACCGCGATCCGGACCCCGAGATTCGACGTGATGTCCGCGCCGGTCGGTGACAGCAGCACGATCCGGTAGTCGGCACCGAACCGGTTCGCCTCCTTGAACACCTCCGCGGGACCGGCGACGTCCAGCAACGTCACTCCGTCGTAGACGAGGATCGCGACGCCATGGGGGGCGGCGTTCACCACGCCGGTCCCTCCGGAGCCGGATCCGCCCGGTGACCGGCCGGCCCCGGCGGCGTCGACCGCCGTCTGGTCGGCGGCGCAGGAGGCATGGACACCGTTCATTGGTAGCACACCGTTACCGGAGATCACGGGGGAGCCTCGTGGGCGGGCCGTGCGCGCGATTTCGCCCTGTCCGGATATAGGTGATTCCTGGCCAGACGAAGGCAGCGCCGTACGCCGATCGGTGGGGAGTATGGAAGTCGGACAGACGGTCCACAGCCCGACATACCTCCCGGAAGGTCAGAGGTCATGCCAGAGGTCATCGCGGGGTTGGAGTTCCTGACGGGCGGACCCGTGCTGAGCCCCCGCAACCGCCTCATACCGACGAACGTTCTTGAAAGGAGTCGAGCATGCGAGCGATCACCGTGCGAGACCGTGGCGCGGGTGTCGGCGGCCTCACCCTGACCGACATGCCTTACCCCCACGCGGCGGAAAACGACGTCATCGTGCGCGTACACGCCGCGGGTTTCACCCCCGGAGAGCTCGACTGGCCGGGAACGTGGTCCGATCGTGCCGGCCGCGACCGGACACCCAGCATCCCTGGACACGAGCTGTCCGGAGCCGTGGTCGAGCTCGGCTACGGAACCACCGGCCTCACCGTTGGCCAGCGGGTGTTCGGACTGACCGACTGGACCCGCAACGGATCCCTGGCCGAATACACCGCGGTGGAGGCTCGCAACCTCGCCCCCCTCGCGGCCGACATCGACCACACCGTGGCCGCCGCGCTGCCCATTTCCGGACTGACCGCATGGCAGGGACTGTTCGACCACGCCCGCCTCACGACCGGCCAGACCGTCCTCATTCACGGCGCCGCGGGCGGCGTCGGCTCGATCGCCGTCCAACTCGCGCGAGAGGTGGGCGCCCGCGTGATCGGCACCGGACGAGCCGACGACCGTGATGTCGCGCTCGGCCTCGGCGCGCAGACCTTCCTCGACCTGGACGCCGACGGCTTGCAGTACGTCGGCGAGGTGGACGTGGTGTTCGACGTCATCGGCGGCGACATCCTCGAGCGATCGACCGAACTGGTGCGCCCGGGCGGCACCCTCGTCACCATCGCCATGCCGCCTGCCACGCAGCCCAAGGACGGGCGAGCCGTCTTCTTCGTCGTCGAACCCGACCGCGCCCGGCTGACCGACCTCGCCCAGCGCGTCCGGGCCGGACGGCTCAACCCCATCGTCGGCGCCGTTCGACCGCTTTCCGAGACGGCCTCCGCGTTCGCCCGCCATCGCCGCACGCCCGGTAAGACGATCATTCAGGTCGCGGACGAACAAGAAGCGCAGCACTCGTGATCAGTGTGCGAATCGCCGGTAAGGCTGCCGCGGTCGTCCGATGTGCCCGGCGGATACACGCCGGTCTCGATCGGCGGAATTGACCAGTCGATCCGCATCGAGGTCTTCGGTGATCTCCACGAGTTCGGCGCGCTCGGCGCGACCGTCACCGAAGACGAGGCGAAGAAGCTGATCCGGCGGAGCATCGCCGGATTCATACGTGCGCGGTGCGCGCGAATCCCCACAACGAAGGTGCGTGATCAACCTATGCCCGAGACCGTGAGCTCTTCGGCGAGCGAAACCGACACCCCGGCCGTCGTCGGCACTCTCATGCAGATGATCAGTGGCTTCTGGGTGACCCAGATCGTCCGCACGGCGGTCGACCTTTCCCTACCTGATCATCTCGCCACGGAGTCACTGACCCCGGAAGAGATCGCAGAGCGCGAGTCCAGCGACCCGCGGACCACATACCGGCTCCTGCGAGCGTGTGCGTCGCTCGGCCTGGTGGCCTACGAGGGCGATCGCCGGTTCTCCGGGACGCCGATGAGCGAGCTGCTCCGGTCGGGAGTGCCGAACACGCTGCGGGAACTGGCCTTGGTCTGGGCCGGCCCGTCCCACTGGCGGCCCTGGGAGCGGTTGCCTGAGGCCGTCCGCAAGGGCGGTACTCAGATCGAGGCGGTGCTGGGCTCCGATTTCTTCTCCTACCTGGCCGGACGGCCCGAGGAGGCCGCGCTGTTCTCGACCGCGCTGGCGGGCGTCACCGACCAGCTGAACCGGCTGGTGGCCGCGACGGTCGACACCACGAACGTCTCGGTCGCGGTGGACGTCGGCGGCGCCACCGGAGCACTCGTACGCGCCCTCCTTCAGAAGAACCCGGCGCTGCGCGGCCTGAACCTCGACCTGCCGGTCAATGCGGCCTCGGCCCGGCAAGAGGCCGAGAAGGATGGTGTGGCGGACCGTTTCGAGGCCGTCGCCGGTGACTTCTTCCAGACCGTTCCGGCAGCCGACCTGTACCTGCTGAAGGCGGTGTTGCACGACTGGTCGGACGAGCAGTGCGTGCGGATCCTGCGCAACTGCCGTGCCTCCGCCCGCCCGGGGGCCCGTGCCGTGGTCGTGGAGAACGTGATCGGTGAGATCGGAGCCCCGGGTGTCGAACCGCTCGCCGACATGCACATGCTGGCCATGTCGCCGGGACAAGAGCGTGAACTGTCCGAATTCGATGCGTTGTTCGCCGCCTCGGGATGGCGCCGAGTCTCGGTCAGCCCGACGAGTCTCAGCTTCAAGATGATCGAGCTGGAAGCGGTCTGACATGCGGCCGTGCCGGGTCACCACGCGACGGGGCCAAGACGATCGATGAAGGTCCCGGTCGGCCCGTCGGCGTTGTTGATCAGCACATCCAGCCGGTCGGTGTGCTCCCGGACGAGCCGTACAGCGTCGGCCACTTGCGTCGAGGGGGGTCGGCCTTGTCAGGTCTGCCGGATCGCGGCGACGTCGATCTCCAGCGCCACCTTCTTGCCGACCAGGCCCGCGGCGGCGGTCCAGTTCACGCCCCAGTCCTTGCGGTTGATCGTGGCGCCGCCCTTGAATCGAATCCGGACGTCGCCGCGCGGGTCGTGCTCGGCACCGGTCTGCTCAAAGGCCACGGTGATCGGCTTGGTCACGCCGCGGATGGTCAGGTCACCGGTGAGCTTGAAGGTGGTCTCGTCGACCTGCTGTGCCCCGGTCGAGGTGAAGGTGATGGTCGGGTGGTCGGCGGTCTTCAGGAACCTGCCGCGCAGCAGGTTGTCGCGTTGCCGGTTGTGGGTTTGGAAGCTGCCGGCCCGGATCGTGAGCTTGACGCTCGATTGGGACGGGTCGTCGCCGTCCAGGTGCGCGCTGCCCTCGAACTCCTCGAAATGTCCGTGCACCTTGGGGCCGATCGTGTGCCGGGCGGCGAAGCCGATCCGGGTGCGGGCGATGTCGAGGACGTAGTCGCCGGTCAGCTCGCCGCGCATGGGCGTGGTTGTCATGCAGGTCGCTCCTAGGGAAAGGGCGGGAGGAATCGTTCAGCTCCGATGGGGCTCTGGCGCCGTGTGGGGCGGCGAGCCCGCCAGCGGGGTGGCGTCGAGGTATCTGACCTCGTAGACGCGTTCGCTGAACTTCCAGCCGCCGGGGGTGCGCTGGTAGCGGTCGTGGTACACCGCGTAGTTCAAGTGCGAGCTGCCGTCACGCATCCGCCCGAACTCCTGGATGTATGCACGGCCGGCCGCGATGTCGCCGTCCAACTGGATGATGCCGGGGTGGACATGCTGCACGAAGAACTCCCACAGCCCCTGCCCCCACTCGATCCCCGCGCGGATCTCCTCGCGGCCGACGAACTCCTTGTCGATGTGCGGCCACCGGATTGCGCCCTCGGGCGTGAACAGCGATACGACCCGGTCGTAATCGCGCATCATCGCCGCGTCGGTGAGCTCTCCGCGCAGTGCCTCGATCTCGAAGCGATCGGCGATGGCCTGCATGTCCCGCATTGATTTCCCCCGCCTTATCGATGTGCCGATCAGGCGTGTGCCGCCTGTTCGAAGGGTGACGTGTCCAGCATCCAGGCAGGTCAGGGGCGGAACAATGTAAGCTTCGTGGGGCGATCTATAATGCAGGGGTTATTTGTGGAGATACGCGACATCGAGATCTTCCTGACATTGGCCGAGGAACTGCACTTCGGCCGCACCGCCGAACGGCTTCGCGTGTCCCAGGCCCGCGTCAGCCAAGCCATCAGCAAACAGGAACGACTCCTGGGCGTGGCCCTGTTCGATCGCACCAGCCGACGCGTAACCCTGACCCCTGTCGGCCGACGCCTCCGCGAAGACCTCCAGCAGGCCCTCGACCTCCTCCAGGCAGGACTCGCCCGCGCCCAAGCAGCCGGCACGGGCCAGACCCTACGGCTGGGCGTCTTCGGCCATGCCGGACACGAACTACGCCCTCTCCTCGACGCGTTCCGCACCCGCTACCCCGGCAGCGACGTCCAGTTCGGCGAAATCAGCGGCAGCGACCCGTTCACCGCCCTGCGCACCGGAGACCATGACGTGAACGTGCTGTGGCTGCCCGTTGCCGAACCCGACCTCACGGTCGGCCCCATTGTGCTCACCGGAGGCCGCGTACTGGCCGTGTCGGCAGACCACCCGCTCGCCGATCGCGGCACCGCGTCCCTGGAAGACCTCGCCGACAACCACGTCGTCGACCTCGGCCCCCAAGCCCCCGAGTACTGGGTCGCGTCCATGGTCCCCACACGCACACCACTCGGCCGCCGGATCCCACGCGGGCCCACCGCACGGACCTTCCACGAAATCCTCTCCCTGGTCGCCGCGGGACACTGCGTCCACCCGCTCGGCGAGATCGCCGCCCGCTACAACAAGCCCCCCGGCATCGTCTTTCTGCCCATCCATGACGCCCCTACCGTCCAATGGGCCCTGACGTGGCGCTCCACCGCCGACAACCCCGCCATTCGCGCGCTGGCCGAAACCGCAGCCGACCTCGGCCCCATCTCGATATAACGGTGACGACGGGTGGCGCTCGCCATCCGATCAGGGATCGACGCGGTTCGCGCGGGCGAGATGCGGTGGCCGCGGCCGCGGAGGGGGATCACCGGCTGCAGCGCTCGTTTCCTCATGCTCAGCGGCGTCCATGGCCGGTCGGTCCGAGCAGGGTCTCGCTCAGAGTCCGGGCCAGCCAGTCCTGGCAGTCGCGCACGGTCCAGCCGCAGACCTCGATCAGACGCTCGAACAACTCGATCGAGGTCAGGGCGTAGATCTGATCGGCGGCTCGCTCGACGCTCAGTCCGGTGCGCAGTGCGTCCACGGCCGCAAGGTGTTCGGCAGGTCCGCGGCTGCCTGTCAATCGCTGCTGTTCCGTGTCGGACAACAGGCGGGCCAAGCCGGCATCGGTCGCTGCGGCGGCGCGCAGCACGCGATGCACCGGACCGACACGTTGATGAATCGCCAACGCCATCTCCGCGAAGGCGGCCAGCTTCCGCATGGGGTCGGGCTCGGCGATGATCGTCTGTACCTGTGGCCGTGCGCTCTGCGGGATGGCCTGCGCGTCACCGGCCAAGGTCACGTCCCAGACGAGCTTCGCCAAGCTCGGCTTGCCGCCGGGGCAGGACGTATACAGGGTCTGCACGACGACGCCCGCGGCCCGCGCGACGTCGGCCATCGTCGTGGCGGCATAGCCGTGTTCCAGCATGAGCGCCCGGGCCGCCTCGGCGATCCGCAGCCGGGTCGCCTCCGCGTTCTCCCGTCGTAACTCACTGACATATCGCCGCTTGGGCTTCTGCTCCATGGATGATCACCGCCGTCATATTGACTTTAATCGATTCAAATGAAATTTTGTGCATCTAGTCAATCACTTGGTTCGCCGGGGGTGGAGCATGCGTCTCGTGTTGTTGGAGGTCGCTCGAACGGGGGCGACGTTACTGCTCGGCCTCTTCGCCGGAGGCCTCGTCTTCACCGTGCTGGCTCCATCGCTGCGCTCGTTGCCCGGACCCGCGTACGTGCGGTACTGGCAG
This sequence comes from Planotetraspora silvatica, assembly GCF_016863315.1. Lineage (GTDB taxonomy): Bacteria > Actinomycetota > Actinomycetes > Streptosporangiales > Streptosporangiaceae > Planotetraspora > Planotetraspora silvatica. The sequence continues at coordinate 6,031 of NZ_BOOQ01000050.1, read as the reverse complement.
GCGCTCAATGTGGATTACGGCCGTGCGATGCCGGTGTTACTGCTCACCTGCCTCGCGCTGCTCGTGACGACGGCTGTCGTGTCCTACCAGCGTGGCTGGCTCGTCTTCTGGCTCACCATCGCCGCCTCGCTGCTACTGGTGGCCACGATCGTGCTCACCTTGACCAAATTGGATCCCCTCAATCAGCTTGCGAACTCCTGGAACGTCGACGAGTTGCCGGCCGACTGGTCGGATGTCCGCCTGCGCTGGTGGACGCTGCACACGGCCCGGACGGCGATGGCGACGCTGGCCTTTTTCGCTCTCCTGGTCGCCCAGGTGGCCGATAGGGGAGGCGGCGAGACCGCCGGCGCACAGCCGGTCGCACAGCCTGTCCAGATCTCCGGTTGACACGGTCACCGCATGACCCACCGGGCCGCACCGTGACCGACACCGCGCACGGGTGCGCGATCACGCGGTCCCGTCCTCACGAACCGGGCCTGAACCGGCGGTTCACCTGGCCGGCCTCGGCCACGAGCTTGTCGATCAGGGCGCTCGCGGACGGGGTCGGCGTGCGGGCGGCGAACGGAGCCACTGTGAAGGGCCTGGGGGGGCGGAGCCCGTCCTGTTGATCGCGACTCGATCACGGAGCATTCTTGGGAGCGGCGCGAGCCCCGGGGGAGATGAATGGCGGACCAGCGCATTCTGCTCGGGCTGGGATTCTTCCTCACCAGCGTGGCCGGTGGCGTGCTGACCTACCTTTTCCAGAGAAGGACGTGGGCGCATCAGCATGAGGTCGAGCGCGAGGAGCGCGAGCATCAGCGGGTGGTCGAGCTTCAAGAACAGGAACGCCAGCAGGCCATCAAGATCTTCGAAGAGATCAGCACCCTGCTCGACAAGCGGCTCTACCGCATGCGACTGGTCCATTGGGCGGCCAGGCGTCGTGTCAAAGGGAGCGACCACGATGGTCTAGCCGCCGCTCTCGACGGCTACCGAGAGGTGCTGCTCGACTGGAACGACAACCTCAATCGCGGAATGGCATTGATCGAGGCGTACTTCGGCGGTGACTTACGTGAGCAACTGGAAGAGCTGTACGACCACTACGCGGCCGTCGGACGGGGACTCGATCAGTTCGTAGGTGACGTGGGAACCGTACCGGTAGACGATCTCGAAGTGCCGCCACTGGGCCACCGACTGGATCGTCTGAGCACCGAGGTGTACGTACTCAACCTGCGCATGCTTCATCTGCTCCAGCAAGGGAAACTCGGCCAGTCCGCGCCGAGGGTGGCTTCCCCGGCCGCGGCGCAACCCGTATTGCGATTCGGTGACCAAGGGCCGGCGGTCCGCCATCTGCAGCGGGCCCTGCGTCGCGCGGGTCACGTGCCCCAGCACATTGACGGCCTGTTCGGCCGCGACACCGAACAGGCGTTGCGTGCGTTCCAGGGCGCCCACGGTCTCGCGCCCGATGGCGTCTGCGGGCCGGACACGTGGGCCGAACTGCCTACGGGCGGGGCCATGCCGGTGTTGTCGGAAGGCACAGGGGGCGAGATCGTCGTGCGCCTGCAGGCGGCACTCACCGAGTACGCCGCCGGGCGATGGATCACGACTCCGGGGCGGATCGATGGGGTGTTCGGCCCGTCCACGAGGGTGGCGGTCCAGGCCTTCCAGCGCTGGCATGGCCTGTCGGAGCGCGGAGTGGTTGAGCCCCATACCTGGGCTGCCGACCTGGGCGCCGGGGACATCACTCTGGAAGCCGGGGTGGGCCTGCGATTCGTATCCGATGGCGCCAAACCCTGGTACGCACCCGAAGGCCGCTCAAATGATCCTGCCGCACCCGATTGACCGGTGATTTCGCCTTGCATACAGAGAACATTCACGGCGTCGACATCGAGAATTCGACACGGAGTGGCCGACATCACATCCGCCGAAAAGATTTCACATAATCGAAACAATGCGCCTGACCAGCATGGACTCTCATTTGACGCCGATATTGTCACCCTGTCATTCTTCACCCTTGTTTGTTCAGCAAAGGCGCCGTACATCGCAGTGACCTGTACGGCTCCGGCGATCATCGGGGAACGAAGATGGCGATCGAGCAAGGGCCCATGGCCGACATCCGGGACATGTACATGGCGCACATTCTGATGCGCAGGGAGTTCGGTCTAGCTGCCGGCGTGGTCCGCGCGGTCGACGGAGGTGACGTGAGCCGGGCCGAACTGGTCGCCGACCACATCGCGCTCATCGCCGGCGTCCTCCACGGCCATCACGCGGCCGAGGACGCGCTGCTGTGGCCGAAACTCCTGGATCGTGGATCCGACGAGGTCGCCACCGTCGTGCACCTCATGGAGGGGCACCACGAGACCATCGACGCGGCGTACCAGGAGATCCGGAAGGAACTCGGCCCGTGGCGCGCGGACGCGGACGTCGCCCACCGTGACGCGCTCGCCGACGCCCTCGAACGGCTCAACTCGGTGCTCGTGGAGCACACCGCGCTGGAGGAGCGGCACATCCTGCCGCTGGCAGAGAAGTACATCACCGCCGCGGAATGGCAGGAACTCGGCACCCAGGCGATGAACGACGTGCCGAAGAAGAAGCTGCCGCTGGCTTTCGGCATGGCGATGTACGAGGGCGACCCCGAGGTCATCAAGGAGGTCCTCCGCTTCGCGCCGTTCATGGCACGTCTGACGATGCCGTTCGTCGGCCCCCGGGTCTACGCCTCCTACGCCAAGCGCCTGTACGGCACCGCCACCCCGCCCCGCAGCGCCGCCTGACCGTCGGCGCTTCTAGAGCCGGTCGAGCTTCCCCCCAGAGACGGGAGACGTGAGACTAACCTGACGGGCCTGCCGCGGCCGCTGCAACCCACACAGCCGGCCTGGGCCTCCTACTGGGCCGCGCTCGAGGAGACACCTGAATGACCCTCATCCCCATGCTCACCGGCACATCGAGCATCGACTGGTCTGGTGTCAGCGAGCAACTCCAAGGCTGGGGCTCCCTGGTCGCGGCCTTCGTCGCCGTCGCCGCGCTCATCGTCACGATCAGAACCGCGAATCGCGACCGCACAGAGGGCGAGCGGCAGCGGCAGGAAGACCGCGCGGACGCGGACCGGCGCCTCACCGATGAGCGCAACGCCGCCGGCGCGCTCCTTGCGAGACAGCTCGACCAGCAGCGTGAACGTGACCGCCGAGACTTCTTGATCGAGCAGCTTCAGCGGGCAGGGGACGCCTGGAGCGAATACTCGGCACTGGCGCACATGCCCCAGCAGAGAGTCGCTGTCCAGAGGATCCAGGCCATCCTGCCGGTTCTTCCCGTACGGTTCGCCTCGCTACTCAAGGTCCGGTTCCCCGCCTCGTCCTTGGACGACCCCCAAGCGGGGGCGGAAGCAGAGCGAAGGGCCAAGGCCGCTGGGCTTCCGTTGAAGGCGGTCGGAAGTACGGAGATCTTCGAAGAGCTCGCCGACAACATCAGAGAGATTCTCGGCGAGGAGCCGCGTGTGGCGATTGAAGACGACGAGAGCTCGGCGCAACCCGATTCATGACCCCCGCCCCCATGCCCACCAGCACAGTCACCGCGACCGCGACTGGGATCAGACGGCCGCGGTCAGCTCGGCGACGTCGTCATCGGTCAGCTGGACGCCCGCGGCGGCCACGTTCTGCTCGAGATGCTCCACCGACGAGGTGCCCGGGATGGGCAGCAGAACCGGTGAGCGGCGGAGCAGCCACGCGAGAGCGAGCTGCGACGGCGTGGCGACAGCCGGGACGCGATGGCCTCGAGGGGCCCGCCCGATTTCGCCAGGCCGCCGGTGGCCAGCGGAAACCACGGGATGAAGGCGATCTGGTGGCTTTCGCAGTAGTCGAGCACGTCCTCGGCCGCCCGGTCAGCCAGGTTGTACCGGTTCTGCACCGAGGCGATCGGGGCGCTGGCGCGGGCCTCCTCGATCTGGTCGACGGTCACCTCCGACAGACCGATGTGCGCGACCTTTCCTTCGTCCTTCAGCGCTTTCAGCTCGCCGACCTGGTCTTCCAGGGGCACGTCGGGGTCCACGCGGTGCAGCTGGAGCAGCGCGATCCGGTCGACTCCGAGGATGCGCAGGCTCATCTCGCACTCCTGGCGCAAGTAGGCCGGCCTGCCGACAGGCGTCCACTTGTCGGGGCCCTGCCGGGTGAACCCCGCCTTGGTGGCGATGACGATGTTCTCGTCGTACGGGGCGAGAGCGCGGCGTAGCAGCGGCTCGGCGACCATCGGGCCGTAGGCGTCGGCGGTCATCACGGGATCCCTTCTCAGCTTGCCCGCCTGGCGGGGTGTGCCGGATGGTGCCGGCAACCGATCAGCCCACCCACACGGTCTTGAGGTCGCAGAACTCCCGGATGCCGTGTGCGGACCGGCCCGATACAGCGAGGCGACCGGACCGAACGCGTTCACCAGCCCCTCGACGTGCCCGGCATGGATGGGATGGGCATGCCTACGGACTCACTTTCGAGGCTATCGACCCCGGCCAGGCACCGTGTCATCGCGGGGTAACGACCCCTCCCAACTCCGCATGGGATGCCGCGGGTCGAGCCGCACTCGGTCGACCGGTTCGGCGGCGGGCCGTGACGGGTGGCAGGGCGGGGCGGGTGGCAGGGCGGGGCGGGCGGACCAGCGAGGAGCCCAGGGAAGCGCTGGTTTAAGAAAATTAAGATCAACATCTTGAAAGTTGATGCTCCGCCGCGCGGTAGAACTTTATATATGACAGATCAGGCGATGGACTGGCAGGAACTCACGAACCTGACCCGGGGCCGGCCGTTCGTCGTCGAGCGGGTGCGCCTGGCAGATGGCGGCGTCGCGATCGAGGGCGAGTTCGAGCTGCCGCAACTGGCTCAGCTCAACGTCGAGGACCAGGTCTTCGTCACGGCGTTCGTGCGCTGCCACGGTTCCATCAAGGAGATGGAGCGGATCTTCGGAGTGAGCTACCCGACGATCAAATCGCGGCTGAACCGGATCACGCAGATGCTCGACTTCGTCGAGACCGATCCGGCGCCGTCGCGGACCGACATCATCGATCGGTTGCGCCGCGGCGAGATCACCGCACAGCAGGCATTGTCCGAATTGGACGGTCGGACATGATGCCGCAGCTGGTGACCGTACGGGTCGAGCGCCCGGACGGTCGTCCCATCCGGATCTGGGTCCCGGTACTCCCCGTCGTGCTCGTGTTCTCGCCGATCGTGGTCCTGGCCGTGCTGGCGGCGGCCGTGGCCTGTCTCGTGTACGGCGTCAGCGTGGTGCGGGCACTCGCCACCGGTTGGCGCATCGTCTCCGCGTTGCCCGGCACCCGGGTCGACGTCGAGCAGAGCCGTACGGCTGTGCTCGTAACCATCAGATAGGAGAGGTTCCGATGAACGAACAGCGCAAGGACGTCCTCGACATGCTGGCCGAGGGCAAGATCACCGCAGAGGAGGCGGAGCAGCTCATCGCCGCGCTCGAGCGGGATCAGCCGCCGGCGGCGTCGAGTCCCGACGCCCGGCCGAAGGGCAAGGCGAAGTACCTGCGGGTGGTGGTGGACGCCCTTGAGGACGGCGAGCCGACGCGGGTCAACATGCGGGTGCCGCTGCAGCTCCTGCGGGCCGGCGTACGGCTGGCGGCCCTGATCCCGCCGCCGGCACTGGGCAAGGCCACCGCCGAACTGAACAAGTCGGGCGTGCCGTTCGACCTGACGCAGCTCAAGCCCGAACAGCTCGAGGCGCTCGTGGAGCACCTGGACGAGATGACCGTGGAGGTCGACCAGCCCGATGCCCGAGTGCGTGTCTTCTGCGAGTAGGCGCCGTCCAGTTGGACGGACCCCCGGGAGGGTGCTGGAACACCCTCCCGAGGCCGCGCCCGTGCATTCCTGATGCCTCGAACATAGCGTTCACCTGCATCCGTTGCAACGCAATGATCCTCGATGTTGCGTTAACCGCGAAGGCTGTTGCAACAGTTTTCCAGCAGCTACCTGCATGAATGTCGAATCTGTGCAACGTCGATGTTGCATGACTTTGGAAAGCAACGTAGCGTTTCCGGTGTCAGAAACAACACGGCACAA
>NZ_BOOQ01000049.1 GCF_016863315.1 Planotetraspora silvatica | reverse complement strand
TCTGCTCATCCAGTTCCTTCCGGGGATGTCGTAATGGACCGTCTGCCTAGCTGGATCCGCCAGCACCTCGCCGCGCTCAGGGCAGTCATCGTGCTGACCCTGCTGCTCGGCGGGATCTACCCACTGGTCGTCACCGGTGTCGCCCAGGCGCTGTTCAACTCCAACGCCAACGGCCAGATCATCGAGAAGAAGGGCGCCGACGTCGGCAGCGCCATCATCGGCCAGCTCTTCACCGACAAGGACGGCAACCCGATCGGGAAGTACTTCCAGAGCCGTCCGTCCGCCGCGGGCGACGGGTACGACATGCTCTCGACCGCCGCGAGCAACCTCGGTCCCGAGGACGTCGTCGACACCCTGCCCGACCCGAACGGGGCCGACGACGACGCGAAGGCGGGCAGCCAGTCGCTGCTCACCACGGTCTGCGCCCGCTCCAAGGCGATCGGCGAGCTGGACGGCGTCAGCGGCGCCCGGCCGTACTGCACCGCCGACGGGGTCGGCGCGGTGCTGAAGGTCTTCCCCGCCGCCGGAACGCCCACCCGGGCGGTCAGCGTCAACCAGGCCTGCCCCGCGACGCCCTTCATCGCCGACTACCAGGGCGTGAAGGTGGAGTGCGGCAAGCCCGCCGAGGACTACTCGGCCGGCAGGACCGTGCCCATCCGGGGCGACGCGCCCACGCCCACGGTCCCCGCGGACGCGGTCACCGCGAGCGGCAGCGGGCTCGACCCGCACATCTCGGTGGCCTACGCGGACCTTCAGGCGCCTCGGGTGGCCAAGGAGCGCGGACTCGACGTGACGAAGGTGCGGTCGCTCATCGCCGACAACACCACCGGCAGGGCTCTCGGCTTCATGGGCGAGCCCGCCGTCAACGTCCTGGAGCTCAACCTGGCCCTCGACGACCTGGCCTCCGGCACGGGACAGTGACCGCGGTGCCAGGGGGACGCTCCCGCACCGGCTCCGGACTCGTTTCCGGGGCCGGGGCGGGCCTCCGCGGCGGGCGCGTGCCGGGCGGCGACGCCCGGCGGCGGCCCGCCCGGTGCTCCGTACGGCGCCCGGCGCCGCGCGGGAAGGCGCGGAGGCCCTCGTGACGCGCGTTCTCGTCGTCGACGACGAGCCCCAGATCATCCGGGCGCTGCGGATCAACCTGGTCGCCCGCCACTACGAGGTCGCCGTCGCGTCCGACGGCGCGTCGGCGCTCCGCGAGGCCGCCGACTGGCATCCCGACCTGGTCGTCCTCGACCTCGGGCTGCCCGACATCGACGGTGTGGACATCATCCACGGCCTCCGTGGGTGGACCAGCGTCCCGATCATCGTGCTCTCCGGGCGCACCGGGCACCAGGACAAGGTCGACGCCCTCGACGCCGGCGCCGACGACTACGTCACCAAGCCCTTCGGAATCGACGAGCTGCTCGCCCGTGTCCGGGCGGTCAGCCGCCGTGTCGTGGCCCAGGAGCCGGGACCGGCCGTGATCCAGATCGGTGATCACGCGATCGACCTCGTCGACAAGACGGTCTCCGGCTCCGTACGGCTCACGCCCACGGAGTGGCATCTCCTGGAGATCCTCGTGCGCAACCCCGGCAAGCTGGTCAGCCAGCGGCAGCTGCTGACCCGGGTCTGGGGTGCGGGGTTCGTCAAGGAGACCAACTACCTCCGCCAGTACATGGCCCAGCTGCGCAGGAAGCTCGAACGGGATCCGGCGCATCCTGCCCACCTCATCACGGAACCGGGCATGGGCTACCGCTTCAAACCCTGAGAGGACACGATGTCCGCAGTTGCGACCCCGGCGCCGGCGACCGCCGGAGAGGAGCCTGCCGATACCGGTGAGAGGCACCGGCTGACAGTGGCCGGGGGCCTGGCCGCGCTCTCGCTGGACGCGATGGCGTCGGTGGCGTACGGCCCCGAGGCGATCGTCGTGGTGCTCGCCGTCGCGGGTGGTGCGGGACTGGGTTTCACCCTCCCGATCACGCTGGGGATCGCTCTGCTCCTGGCCGTGCTGACCCTGTCCTACCGGCAGGTCATCGCGGCCTTTCCCCAGGGCGGCGGCGCCTACGGCGTGGCCAGGACCCACCTCGGCCGTCCGGCGGGCCTCGTCGCCGGCGCGAGTCTCATCGTGGACTACGTGCTCAATGTCGCGGTCTCCGTGGCCGCGGGCGTGGCGGCGCTCACCTCCGCGTTCCCCGGGCTTCTGCCGTACACCGTCTGGTTGTGCCTGGCGGTCCTCGCCATGGTCACCGCGATCAATCTGCGGGGCATCGCGCACAGCGCCCGCGCCTTCATGGCGCCCACGGCCGTCTTCGTCGGGGCGATCCTGCTGGTGATCGTCGCCGGTCTGGTCCGCGGCGAACCGGCGACGGCCGTCGAGCACGCCGCGCAGGCGCACAACCTGGAGGCGGTGGGCGTCCTGCTGCTGCTCAAGGCGTTCGCGAACGGCTGCGCGGCGCTGACCGGCGTCGAGGCGATCGCCAACGCGGTCCCGTCGTTCAGGACGCCGCGTGTCAGGAGGGCGCAGAACGCGGAGGTCGCCCTGGGCGCGCTGCTCGCGCTCATGTTGATCGGCATCGCCGTCCTGATCGGCAAGTTCGCCATCCGTCCCGTCGACGGGGTCACCGTGCTCGCGCAGGTCACCCAGGCGTCCGTGGGCGACGGGCCGCTGTTCTACCTGGTGCAGTTCGTCACCGTGATCCTGCTGGCGCTGGCGGCCAACACCTCCTTCGGCGGCCTGCCCGTGCTGGCCCGGCTGCTGGCCCAGGACAACAACCTGCCGCACCTGTTCGCACTGCGCGCCGACAGGAACGTCCACCGGTACGGCATCGCCTTCCTCGCGGTGACCTCGGCCGCGCTGCTGGTCATGGCCCGCGGCGAGATGAACCTGCTGGTTCCCCTGTTCGCCATCGGGGTCTTCGTCAGCTTCACGTTGTCCCAGGCCGGCATGGTCAGGCACTGGGTGACCGACCGGCCCGCCGGGTGGCGGCGGCACGCGGCGCTGAACGGGTTCGGCGCGCTGCTGACAGCCGTCGCCGCGATCGTGGTGACGATCTCGAAGTTCGCCGAGGGCGGCTGGCTGATCGTGGTGGCGCTTCCGGTGATCGTGCTGGTCATGCGGCGGATCAACCGGTCGTACGCCCGGATCGGGACGCGCCTCGAGCTCGGCAGGACCCCTGCCCCGCCCCGGCCGCGCCGGTCGCTCGTGGTGGTCCCCGTTCAGCAGGTCAACCGGCTCACGCGCGACGCGCTGTCCGCCGCGCTCTCCCTCGGCGACCGCGTGGTGGCGGTCAACATCTCCCATCCCGAGAACGAGGAGGGGAGCCGCCGATTCGGCGAGGACTGGGCGCGCTGGGCGCCCGACGTCGAGCTGGTGCGGCTCTTCGACGCCCACTGGCGGCTGGACGAGCCACTCGTCGGCTACCTCGCGAGCGTCCCCGAACCCCACGTGTTCGTGCTGATCGCCGAGGTCGAGCCCGAGCACGTCTGGCAGCGGCTGCTGCAGAACCAGCGCGGAGTGATCTTGGCCCGCGCGCTGCGCCGCCGTACCGATGTCGTGGTCTGCCGCATGCGGTTCCGGATCGGCGGTCCGGGCGAGGACGCGGAAGGCGGCCGGCGGGAGAAGACGGTCAGATGAGTCCCCGCATCTCTGGGCCTGACTTCGGCGACTCCGCCGGCGGATCTCCGGGAGCGGTCACGGACGTGGGCGCCCGGTGGAGCGTGGCGGCCATGGTGATCGTGCTCGTCGGCTGTGTGACCGGTGTCGTCGCCTGCTTCGTCATGACGCGTGCGGCCGACGCGTATCCCGCGAGCCACCGGCAGGTCACCGCCCACATTGTGCGGGTGGTCGGGCTTCCGGGCGGCGGCGGGCGGTCACTGCCCGCACCGGGAGCGGAGGTGGAACTGTCGTGGACGGGCCGGGACGGGGCCGTTCACACCGGCAGGACGCATGTGGGCCCGCTTCCGGACCTGAGGAGTCCCGTCCGCGTGTGGACCGACGCGGGGGAACGGCTGGACTGGGGTCCCCCGGGAAACGGCACGATCATCCTTGGATCGGTGCTCGGGGGACTCGCCGCGGCGAGTGCCGCATGGTCGGCCGGTCGGCTCCTGCGCGTCGGACGGCGGGCGTGGACGGCGCGGCGCGCCGTGGCCGGTTGGGAGCAAGAATGGAAGGACATCACCGCCAAGAGGCGGTGATGTCCTGTGCAGGGCTGTACTGCTAGCGCCGCGGCTCAGCCCTGCGGCTCGGGTTCGCTCACCGAGGGCTCACCGAGGCGAGCGGTCAGGAGCGTCGCGATCGACGCGGAATCCTCATCCTGGTCGGCCAGGTCCTGTTCGAGGACGCACATCAGGCGGTACGGGCGACGGGCCGGGACATGGTCCCGGCGGGGTCGATGACGATCCCGATGACGTCGAGATCGTTGATCATGCACCGAAGGGCGGGTTCGCTGAGGCGGATCCATTCCTGGTCAGTGCCGAGCACCTTGGCCAGCCGTAGCGGCGAGGTGAAGGCCACTGAGGTCTTCTTGCCCGATGCCGTACGGAACAGGCGAAGGGAAAGGGAGAGCGTGCCGTGGTTGACGGGCACATATAAAGGATCTTCCAGCATGGGTCGCCTCCAGGGAGAACTCGTACAAAGAGGACGCTAGACCCGGATTTCCGTCTGAAGCTCGTTCGCTACGGAATTCCGACGTGATCCGCGCGAACGCTGACGTCTCGTTGACGCGCAGGGGGGAGGGCCGGATCCACGGGCCGGGCGGGGATCTCGGACACGGCCGGGTGCTCTGGCAGAATTCACCGTGTGACCCGCGCGGTGCAGCAGACGACACGCGACCTGCGTCGCCACAACCGGTCCGCGGTGCTCTCGCGCCTGTACGTCCAGGGGCCGACGAGCCGCCAGGATCTGACGAAGGTGTCCGGGCTGAGCTCGGCGACGGTGAGCAACGTCGTCTCCGACCTGATCAACGACGGCGTGGTCGCCGAGGCCGGGCTGGTGGGCTCGGACGGCGGCCGTCCGCGCACCCTCATCCAGGTACGCGGCGAGTTCGGCCACGTCGTCGGGGTGGACATCGGTGAGACCCACGTCCAGATCGGGCTGTTCGACTACACGCTCGCGACCTTGGCGACCGCCACCTACTCGGTGGCCTCCACCAGGCTGGAGCCCGAGTCGGTCATCGGCCTCGTGCTCGCCGGGGTCGAGGAGGTCGTCTCCCAGGTCGGTGTCGAGACGGGCAGCCTGCTCGGGGTCGGCGTCGGCGTCCCCGGAGCGGTGCAGCAGATCGGCGGGCGGGAGCTGGTGTACGCCCCGACCCTCGGCTGGTCGGCGGTGCCGCTGGCCGACATGTTGCGCAGGGATCTTCCCGTGCCGGTCTACCTCGACAACTGCGCCCGCACGCTCGGGCAGGCCGAGATGTGGCGCGGAGCCGGCCGCGGGGCACGGCGGGCGATCGTCGCGCTCCTCGGCGTCGGCGTGGGGGCCGCCGTCGCGACGTCGTCGGAGTCGTTCCGCGACATGACCAGCATGACCAGCACGACCAGCGAATGGGGCCACACCGTCATCAACGTGGACGGCAGGCCGTGCAGATGCGGGTCTCGCGGCTGCCTGGAGGCCTACGTGGGGGCGGAGGCGGTCCTCGACGACTACCTGGCGCTCCCGGACGCCCGGCCGTTCGAGTCGAAGGGCACCGAGGCGCGCCTCGCGGAGCTCGTGGCGCGCGCGGAGGACGGCGGCGGCGCGTCCCAGGTCCTCGGCAAGACCGCGGAGTATCTCGGCATCGGCATCGCGAACCTGATCAACCTGCTCAGCCCCGACCGGGTCGTCCTGTCCGGGTGGGCGGGGGAGACCATGGGCTCCGCGATCCTGCCCGCCGTCCGGGAGACCGTGCGGCGCCACGCGGTGTCCTACATGTACGGCCAGGTCCGCATCGAGCTCGGCCAGCTCGGCCAGGAGGCCGTGGCGCTGGGGGCCGCGACGTTGCCGGTGGTCCAGGTGCTGGCGAGTGGCGGGTCGCTCCCCGCCTGACGGCCCCGCCCCTCTTGCCATGATCGCCACGCGGTCGTGAGGATGAGGGCCATGCCTACTTTCACCGCCCCCGACGGGACCGAGCTCGCCTACCACGTCACGGGGGAGGGAGAGCCGCTCGTCTGCCTGCCCGGTGGGCCGATGCGTGCCTCCGCCTACCTGGGCGATCTCGGCGGGCTGCCGGGGCACCGCCGGCTGGTCATGCTCGACCTGCGCGGCACCGGCGACTCCGCCGTCCCCGCGGACCCGGCGACGTACCGCTGCGACCGGCAGGTCGCCGATGTCGAGGCGTTGCGCGATCACCTCGGGCTGGATCGCCTCGACGTCCTCGCGCACTCCGCCGGCGGCGATCTCGCCCTGCTGTACGCGGCCGCGCATCCGCGGCGCGTCCGGACGCTCACCCTGGTCACGGCCCGCGCCCGCGCCCTGGGCGTGGACTTCACCGAAGAGCACCGGCGGGAGGCGGCCGCCCTGCGCGTGGCCGAGCCCTGGTACGGCGCCGCGTACGACGCCTACGAAGCCGTCTGGGCCGGCTCGGCCACCGACGCCGACTGGGACGCCGTCGCCCCGTTCTTCTACGGCCGATGGGACGCGGCCGCTCAGGCGCACGCCGCGTCCGACCTCGAACAGAGCAACCTGGAGGCGGGGGAGCTGTACGCGTCCGCCGGCGCCTTCGACCCCGGTGCCGCGTGCGCCGCCGCGGCCGCGCTGGACGCGCGGGTCCTGGTCCTCGTGGGCGAACTGGACGGCACCCCGCTTCCCCGCGTCGCCGCCGTCGTCGCCGGGATGTTCCACCGGGCTGAACTGGCCGTCCTGCCGGGCGCCGGTCACTTTCCATGGCTCGACGACCCCGGTGGCTTCACCCGGATCATCGCGACGTTCCTTGACGCGGCCGGGACGTCCGGTTCCGGGGCGGATCAGGTGAAATCTCCGGTTGACCTTCGAACCAGTGGAACTTAGCTTAAGTCGTGGACTAAGTATCCGTGACCGGGGTGCCGCGCACCGGAAGATTCCATCGGAGTTCGAATGCCATCTCGTCATGCCGACGGCCATCTCTACATCGACGGCGCCTGGCGTCCCTCCACGTCGGGCCGGTTCGCCGACGTGGAGGAGAAGGCGACCGGTGCTCGAATCGGGCGCTACGCCCTGGGCGACGCGACAGACGTCGACCAGGCGGTGGCCGCGGCCCGCGCCGCGCAGCCGGGATGGGCGGCCCTGTCCGCCCCCGAGCGCGCCGGCTACCTGCGCCGGATGGCCGAGCACCTTCAGGGCCGTTACGACGAGCTCGTCACCCTGAGCATGCGGGAGACCGGAGGGGTGCGGGCCAAGGGTGAGGACGAGGTCTCCACGACGATCCGCCAGCTCGGCATCTCGGCGGTGCAGGCGACGGAGAACGCCGGGGAGATCCTGCCGCCCTACAAGGCGGGCAAGCTGTCCCTGTCGCGGGTGGTGCCCCTCGGCGTGCTCGGGATCATCACGCCGTGGAACTACCCGATGAACCTCGCCATGCGCGCGGTGGCGCCCGGCCTGGCGTTCGGCAACACGGTCGTGCTCAAGCCCGCGGAGCTCACCCCGATCATCGGCGGGCAGGTGCTCGCTGAGGCGGCAGAGGCCGCCGGTCTGCCGCCCGGCGTGCTCAACGTCGTCACCGGCGACGGGCCCGGGGCGGGATGGCCGCTGGCCACCCATGACGGCCTGGACCTGATCGACTTCACCGGCTCCCGCAAGGTCGGCCTGGACATCGCCGCGTCGGCCGCCGCGACCCTGCGGCCCATCCGCCTCGAGCTCGGGGGCGACAACGCCTTCCTCGTGCTCGCCGACGCGGACGTGGACCTGGCCGCCTCGCTCGCGATGGTCGCCTCCCTCGAGTTCCAGGGTCAGACCTGCATCAGCTCGAGCAGGCACATCGTGGTCCGCGACGTGGCCGAGGAGTACATCGCGGCCGTTACTCGCCGGGTCGAGGCCCTGCGCGTGGGCGACCCGCTGTCCGGCGAGGCCGATCTCGGCCCGCTCATCAGCACCGCGCAGCGCGACCGGGTGCACCAGACGATCGTCGAGCCGTCCATCGCGATGGGCGCCAAGCTGGTCGCCGGCGGCACCTACGACGGCCTGTTCTACCGGCCGACCGTGCTGACCGGCGTGACGCCGGACATGCCGGCCTTCACCGAGGAGATCTTCGGCCCGGTCGTCCCGATCACGGTCGTGGACACCGAGGAGGAGGCCGTCGCCCTGACGAACGGGTATCCGATGCTGATGAACTCGGTGTTCACCGCCGACCTCATGCGAGGCATGCAGGTGGCCGAGCGGTTGCAGGCCGGCGAGGTGCACGTCAACGACGCGCACGCGCGGCACGGTGCGGAGAACCAGATGCCGGGCTTCACCCGGCGCCAGTGGATCGGCGTCCAGCGCACGCCGCTCGACGTTCCCGCCTGGACCGCCGACCCGGCGGGCCGGCAATGAGCGACGGGAGCCGCCGGGCCCTGGTCGTCCGGGGCGGCTGGGAGGGCCACGTGCCCGTCGAGGCCACGGAGCTGTTCATCCCGTCGCTCACCGAGGCCGGGTTCGACGTGACCGTCAGCGAGGATCTGGACGTCTACACCGATCCGGAGCTCATGGCCGCGACGGACCTGGTCGTCCAGTGCTGGTCGATCGGCAAGCTGACCAGGGAGCAGAGCGGAGGCCTGGTCTCGGCCGTGCACGCCGGCACCGGCTTCGCCGGCTGGCACGGAGGCGTGGTCGGGACCTTCGGCGACAGCCACGACTACCTGAGGATGGTGGGCGGGCTGTTCCTCTGGCACCCCGAGGACTTCCTCGACTACGAGGTCACGATCGTCCCCGGTCAGGCCGGCCACCCGATCGTCGCGGGTCTCGCGGACTTCACCGTGAGGACCGAGCAGTACTGGATGCTCACCGACTCGCTGAACACCGTCCTGGCCCGAACCACCTTCACGCCCGAGGACGGCGAGCACGGGGGAGGGCCCGTCGACATGCCCGTGGTGTGGACCCGCAGATGGGGCGCCGGAAAGATCTTCTTCTCGGCGATCGGTCACCGGGTGGCCGACCTGGAGCAGCCGGTCGTCCGGACGCTCACCGAGCGCGGCCTCGTCTGGGCGGCACGGTGAGCGCCCCGCTGGGCGGCTCGGCGGGTGGCGCGGATCCCGGCGCCGTCGTGCTGGCGATGCCGCCCGGCCTGCCCGACAGGCTCTTCCAGGGCCGGAGCGCGGAGCGGCTCCGCGCTCTGGTCGGCCCTGACTGGGGGCCGCCCCTCACCGGGTTCGACTCGGCCGAGGCCCGCGACCGGCTCGCGCGGGCACACGTCCTGCTCACCGGCTGGGGCAGCCCGGTGATCGACGACAGGGTGCTCGACCACGCGCCGCGCCTGCAAGCCGTCGTCCACGCGGCGGGCACGGTGAAGAGCCACATCTGTGCCGCGGTCTTCGAGCGGGGCGTCCTGGTGAGCTCGGCGGCTGACGCGAACGCGGTCCCGGTCGCCGAGTACACCGTGGCGATGATCCTGCTCGCCAACAAGGCGGTCCCCGCCATGGCCCGGGAGTACCGCGCACGGCGCGAGGCGATCGACCTCATCGGCGAGTATCCCGACATCGGCAACCACGGCAAGACCGTCGGCCTGGTGGGGGCGTCGAAGATCGGCCGCAGGGTCGCCGAACTGCTCCGGCCGTTCGATCTCGGGGTGCTGGTCAGCGACCCCTACCTCGACGAGGCCGGAGCCGCCGCGCTCGGTGTGCGGAAGGCCGGCCTCGACGACCTCTTCGCGTCCTGCGACGTCGTGTCCCTGCACGCGCCCGCGATCGAGGAGACGCGGGGGATGGTGAACGCGTCGCGCCTCGCGGCCATGCGGGCGGGCGCGACGCTGATCAACACCGCGCGGGGGTCGCTGGTCGACCACGACGCCCTCGTCGCCGAGTTGCGGCGCGGCCGCATCTCCGCTGTGCTCGATGTGACGGAGCCCGAGATCACCCCGCCGGACTCGCCGCTGTGGGAGCTCCCGAACGTGGTCCTGACGCCCCACGTCGCCGGATCGCTGGGCAACGAACTGGCTCGACTGGGATCGCAAGCCCTGGACGAGGTGTTCCGGGTCATCGACGGCGAGCCGCTGTGCCACCCCGTCGATCTGGCTGCTCTGCCGGTCACAGCTTGAACATCAGTGGTAGGCGTGTACGACGGCGTGGCCCCGGCCCTTGCCGATGATCCACTTGTTGACCGGCGTGGTGACGACGAAGGCCAGCGCCAGCGAGGCCGCGAGCGCGCCCCAGAACAGCCCCGTGGCCAGGCCCGCGTCCATGGCGCCGGGGACGACCACGATGAAGCCGTTGTCCACGATCTCCATGATCAGGATGGAGAGCGTGTCCGCCGCGATCGCCAGCCGTACCGCCTGCCGCCAGCCCACGTCGGCGCGGAGCAGGCCTCGCAGGGTCAGGGCGTAGCCGAAGAGGAACGCCAGGGCGACCGAAAGGATCAGCGTCGCCGCGTTGCTCCAGGACAGCGCCGTGCCGATAACCATCCCGAGCACCTCGCCGATGGCGCATCCGGTGAGGCAATGGAGGGTGGCCGAGGCGGCCGTCCGCCAGGTGGCCGGCCCGTGCCTGTGCTCGGCGTGCCTGTGCTCGGCGTTCCTGTGTTCCGTGTTCTCGTGCTCGATGTGCCCGTGCTCGATCTGCCTGTGCTCCGTGTGCTCGCCGTGCGGGTGCCCCACGTGGCGGTGCTCGCCGTGGACGGTCCGGGAACCGCCGGGCGCGGGGTCGTGAGCGGGGGCCGGCTCGGGTGCGGATCCGGACATGGTGATCTCCCTCTGACTCCGTCGACGTGCTCAATATACCCCCTGGGGGTACATGGCGGTCGCGCCCTGCCCGGGCAGGTGCCCGCGGTCCGCGGCTCCACGGAAGCCGGGGGTACCCTGCGCACATGACGCCCGAGGATCAGGCCCCGCAGAACACCCCGCACCACACGAGCGCGCGGGTCGCGCCGACCGCCCCCAACCTGGCGGCGCCGTCCGCCGGACGGGTGGGCTGAGGCCATGGGAAGCGGAGTCCGGCGGATCGTCCTGCTCACACTCGGCTGGGAGGACCTGCCCAAGACGGTCTCGGTACACGGCGACACCTCGGGGACGCGGCTGCGCGAGCCCGTGCCCGGGGTGCTGCTCCAGGTCGACGGCGGCTGGGTGCTGCTCGACACCGGGTTCAACACCGCGCTGATCCGCGACACGGCTCTCGCCCGGCGGTTCTACCAGCGGCCGGAGTACCTCCCCCTGCTCCCCGGCCCGGGTGAACCGCTGGAGGAGACGCTCGCCGAGGCGGGCATCCCGATGGAGGAGATCCACGCGGTGGCCGTCAGCCATCTGCACCTCGACCACGCGGGAGGGCTCAAGCACTTCGCCGGCCGCGTGCCCGTGCACGCCCAGCGGACCGAGTTGCGGTACGGCCTGTCCGACGCGGCGGAGGCGCACGCCATCTTCCGGATCGACTTCGACGACCCGCGCATCGACTGGCGCGTCGCCGACGGGGAGGCGGAGATCGCGCCGGGGGTGACCGCCGTGCCGACACCGGGCCACACCCCCGGACACCAGAGCTTCGTCGTCGACCTGGACGAGTCCGTGGGCGGCGGCGGCTTCGTCTTCGCCTTCGACGCGGCCGACCTCACCGAGAACATCGACGGGGAACTCGCGGTGGGCGGGTTCATCGACTGCGAGCCGGAGGCCACCGTCGAGCAGATCAGGAAACTGAAGAAGATCGCCGAGGCGAAGGGGTATCCGCTGATACCGGGGCACGACCCGGTGGCGTGGCCCGCGTACACCGCCGAGTTCGCGCGGCGCTTCCCCGCTTCCCGCTGACGGCACGACGCCACACGCGGATCCCGCCGGAACAGCGTCCCGGCGGGTCCGCGTATGAATCTACGTTGTAAAGGCCTCGGCGCCGGAACGCCGAGGGGTCAGCGGGCGCGGGAGGAGTAGGGGAGCAGGGCCATCTCGCGAGCGTTCTTGATGGCCCGTGCGACCTGCCTCTGCTGCTGGACGGTCACCCCCGTGACCCGGCGGCTGCGGATCTTCCCGCGGTCGGAGATGAACTTCCGCAACAGGTCGGTGTCCTTGTAATCGATGTAGCCGACGCCGAGCAGGGGATTGGACTTCTTCCGCGGAACGCGGCGGGGCTTCATGCGATCTCCTCCAGGTCGAGGACGGCGGCGAACGGGTCGTCGTAGGCGGCCCAGGCAGCGGGCCCGGCGAGGGACTCCTCAGGGGTGAGCAGGCAGGAGTCGAGCAGCGTGTGAATGCGCTCGCGGTCGAGCTCGGGACCGGTGAAGACCAGGTGCTGGACGCGGTCGCCCACCGTCGGCGCCCAGTCGAGGGCGGCGGCCATCCGGCGTGCGGGTGAGATCAGCTCCCACGCCGCGTCGGGCAGCGCCGCCAGCCACGGGCCCGCGTCCTCGACGGAGACCACGCCGGCCACCGCGTCCCAGGCCAGCAACCGCTCGGGCCGTGTGGCCAGCCAGAACCGGCCGCGGCTGCGGACCGATTCCGTGACCAGCTCGTCGACGGCCTCGAACAGGCGGTCCGGATGGAGCGGGCGCAGGCGGTGCCACACGACCGTGGTGATCTCGTCCGTCACCGCGTCGCACGGCAGTTGCGCGGTCGGCGGGTCGACGCGCGCCGCCAGTTCCTCGGCCCGCAGGGCGGCGCCCGTCACCTCGGGAAGCGGTCCGTCCACCAGGGCGACCGGGGTCAGCGGGGTGAGGTGGCCCAGCACCGCGCGCGTCAGCTCCACGTCCCCCTCGTCACCGTCGCCGCCGTGGACCATCAGGCCCGTGGCGTACTCGATCTGCCGTGCGAGCACCTCGGCCAGGTAGCGCTGGTCGCCCTGCGCCGCCTGCCGGCCGACCTCGGAGAGGCGATCGGCTCGGGCGATGTCGACGGGCATGTGCACGGCGTCCAGCGCGGTCAGCACGGCGGTGACCCGGAGGAGGTCGCGCGCCTCCTCGCAGTCGAGCGCTTCGGCGACGGATCGGGGCTCGACCGAGTCCCACAGGTCCGCGATCAGCAGCGAGGCCGAGGCGGCCTGCCGTACGAGCTCGGGGACGAGATCCTCGCGGACCGTGCAGGTGACGCAGCCGTGGGCCAGCCGGACGTCGGTCCTGTCACGTATCCGGGAGGCGTCGCGGACGACGCGCTCCACTCGGCCGCGAGTCACGTCGCGGAGGTCGTGGTGGACCGCGACGGAGCCGGGGTGGGCGCGGAGCAGCCGATCGACGGCGGCGGTCCTGGCCGAGTCGTGCAGGCCCGCGACGAGGACAACAGGGACGGACACGAGGTCTCCCTTCAGGAATAAAACGGTTATCATTTTCATTCTACGACTCGAAAGGAGCTGGAGTGGCCAGAAACGAGGTGCGTCCCGTGATCAAGCTGCGTTCGACCGCGGGAACCGGCTACACCTACGTGACCCGCAAGAACCGGCGCAACGATCCCGACCGGATGACGCTGCGCAAGTACGACCCCATCGCCCGGCAGCACGTGCTGTTCAGAGAGGACCGATAACCATGAGGAAGGGCATCCACCCCGAGTACCGTCCGGTCGTCTTCCGCGACCCGAGCGCGGACTTCGCCTTCCTGACGAGGTCGACCGTCACCAGTGACAAGACCGTCGAATGGGAGGACGGCAACGTCTACCCCGTGGTCGACGTCGACGTGTCCTCCGCGAGCCACCCGTTCTACACCGGTCGCGGGCGCGTGCTCGACACCCAGGGCCGCGTCGAGCGCTTCCGGCAGCGCTACGGGAGCCGGTGATGTCGGCTCGCTGCCAGCTCACCGGGGCCGCACCGGTCTTCGGTAACAACGTCTCCCACTCCCACCGGCGCACCCGGCGCCGGTGGGAGCCCAATGTCCAGCGCAAGCGCTACTGGCTGCCGAGCGAGGGCCGGTTCGTACGGCTCACGCTGAGCGCCAAGGCGATCAAGACCATCGACAAGATCGGCATCGAGCGGGCCGTCGCGCGGATCCGGGCCAGGGGAGAGAAGATCTAATGGCCAAGAAGAGCAAGATCGCGGCCAACGAGCGCAGGAAGGCTGTCGCCGCCCGCTACGCCGGCCGTCGTGCCGAGCTCAAGAAGGTCGTCAGGACGGGTACGGCCGAGGAGCGCGCGAGAGCCGTACGGGAGCTGGGCAGGCAGCCGCGTGACGCCAGCGCCACCCGCGTGCGCAACCGGGACTCGGTCGACGGCCGGCCCCGGGGATACCTGCGCACGTTCGGGCTCTCGCGGATCCGCTTCCGTGAGATGGCCCACCGGGGAGAGCTCCCCGGTGTCACCAAGTCGAGCTGGTAGGAGAGACATGGCCGTCCCCAAGCGGAAGACCTCCCGCAGCAACACCCGCAGCCGCCGTTCCCAATGGAAGGCGCAGGCACTCGACCTGGTGCCCATCGTCCTCGACGGGAGGCGGATCCTCGTCCCCAGGCGACTCGTGAAGGCCTATCACGCGGGGCTCGTCGAGCCCCCGTCGTAGGTGCTGACGTGAGTAGTCGGTGACGAAGTGAGGGGCCCGGTGCGCGGTGGCCGACCCGCGCCCCGGGCCCCGCGGGCGCCTACGGCTTGCGCCGGCCCCGGTCGGGCCGCCGCCTGATCCGGGCGCCCAGCGCGGAACGCGACAGCGCCCACGCGGTCCGGGCGGACGGGTTGATCCGCAACGCCTCATAGGCCGCGATGGTGGACAGCGCCTTGCCGCCGGGACCGAGCCCGCGGGCGAGACGGCCGATGGTGAGCCAGGCCTTGGCCCGGTCGCCGGCGTTGAGCGCGGCCACCGTCAGGAGCCTTCGCGCCTCGGTGAGTTCGCCCTCCTGCGCGAGGATGTCCGCCATGCCGAGCAGCACGTCCATCGGGCTGCGGTCGAGCAGCACGGTGTTCCCGACGCGCAGGGCGTCGTCGTGCCGCCCGGAGTCGTAGAGCTCCTTGAACTCGGCCACCCGGAAGTCGAGCCGCTGTTCGGCCCGCGCCGCGAGGCGCTCGTCGTACAGGCCGCCGTTCGACCGCCCGGCATCCGCCGAACGCGGCAGGCTGAGCGCGGTCGACATGCGCTCGGTGAAGGCCGGGATGTCGAACAGGTCCTCCACCTCGCGGAAGCCGTCCTCCGAGATCGGTTCGCACAACACCGCCTGGAGCGCGGCGAACGCGGCGTCGGGGGTGTACTCGCCGAAGGACCGGTAACCGGACACCCCGGCGAGGACCTCGTGGGAGCCGACCCGCTCGTACGTCACCACGCGCAGCCGTTGCTGCACCGCCTCGATCACCGACAGCGGCATCGGGTCGTCGACGCTCGAGAGGAAGAAGACGTCGGACTCGGCCAGCTCACGCCGCACGCGGCGGCGCGGCAGCGGGCCGAGCCACTCGACGGCGTCGGAGACGAGCGTGCTCTCACCGAGCCGCCGGGTCCGCTGCCCGATCCAGGTGAAACGCCAGGGCAGGCCGAGGGCGCGGGCCCGCTCGGCCACCCGGGAGAACAGGTCGACGCCCTTGCGGTCCTGGACGCTGCCCACCATGACGATCCGCGACTCGCTGGATACCCCCTCCCTGGCCCGCCGCCGCTCGGGATCGCGGGGCACGGTGTTGTAGACGATCATCGGGTCCCTCGCGCCCAGGATGCGGAACAGGTCCGCCTGCGCCTTGGAGACGCACAGCAGCTGCACGAGGGGCAGCAGCTCCAGCATGTCCGTGTGCCGGTCGCCGCGGATGCGCGCCTCGTAGTCCATGACCCACTGCGTCTCGTGGACGTACACCGCGACGCGGACCCCCGACTCGACGAGGGCGCGCACGACCGCGTTGGCGATGGGGGACCGCCAGAAGAAGGCGAGGCTGTTGACCAGCACCACCTCCATGTCGCGCAACGCGGCCAGCACGTCCCCCACGGTGGAGAACGCCTGGATGTCGAAGTAGTGGACGGCCACGGGACTGCGGGCGAGCAGCGACTGGGTGTAGGTGAGCACCGGGACGGCGACGCCCGTGGCGTAGGAGAAGTCGTCGCCGAGCACGGCGAGCGAGTGCGGCCGGGTGACCCGGTCGCGAACGTCGGCCAGGGCGCGTTCCGCGAGCGTGGCGGGTGCGGACACCGGCGAGGAGGTGGCACGTTCCACCGGGGCGGGTGAAGGCTCTCGCGGGACGCGCGCCCCCGTGATCACGTCGAGGATGTTGTCGGCCACGCCGTCGCCGAAGCTGAGGAAGTGGTCGAGCGGCTCGCCGTGCGCGTTGCCGGCGAACGTGGCCGACGTCTTGAGTTGCAGGGCGACGTCCGTCAGCGCGCCGATGGAGCCCACGTTGCGCAGCATGGCGTGCTGGATCACCGGGAAGACGATGTTCAGCCGCTCGGGGTTGTAGAGCACCAGCGGGGTGCCGGCGCGCAGCGTCTGGAGGTAGGTCGTGGAGAAGAACGTGACGGCCAGGTCGTACGGCCGGAGTCCGGCCGCGTCGACGAGCACGTCCGCGCCGCGCACGGTCACGTCCGGCAGGGTCTGCAGCCATTCGAGGTGGGAGTCCCGGGACGACGGGTGGGGTTTCACGTCGATCGTCCCGTACGGCGCCAGCGCGGCGAGCATCTCGGTCAGCACCTCGCGGTGGTCCCTGGCGGTCAGCTTGCCCTGGTCGGACAGCGACTGGTCCAGGACGACGATCCGGAGCGGCTCTCCGGCCGTCCGGGAGGGGCGGAAGGACTGCGCGCGGGCGGCGTTGACCAGGTCGAGGTCGTCGCTGTGGCCGAGCGCCCCCGTGATCACAACGTCGCCTGCTTCGGAGCTCGACCGGAACCTCAGGTGGTTGCTCGTCGCCGGGCCCCAGACGCAGACGGCGGAGGGGCCTGAGGCGCCGTAATACCAGTTCTGGTCGCGCTGAGATCCGGCGTGGCGCTTGTAGTGGAAGTCGAGATGCCCGTCCTGGACGAGCACGACGGGCAGCCGCCGGTTGAGCGCACGGGCGACCAGCCGCCCCCGGCGTGACTGGTCGTTGAACAGGACGAGCCGGTCGACGTTCTCCTTCTCGGCGAATTCCACGATGCGCCGCTCGAGTTCGTCGGCGAATTCCCGGTCGCCGACCGGTTCGCCCACCTCGAAGAGATTACGGACGGTCGTGTGCGGGAGGCGGGCCTGACCTTCGGCGGCGACCCAGGCGGCCACGTCGCCTTCGACGTCCGCGGTCAGGACCGAGAAGTCCGGTGCTTCCGGGCGCTCGGCCGCGATGAGCCGGCCAGTGAGGGCGATTGCATTACGGTTCTCGACGAATATCGCTATATGCACTGTTGAACGTCTCCACTGGTGATTGCGGGCGCACGCCGGCGTTCACCGGCGGCGCCGTCCCCTGGGCAACAGCGGTGGTTCAATCAAACGGGATTTATGTGCAAAGCATAGCTGTCGGATAAGAATTGTCTGTTGTGGTCGTTGAATTCGATCAGATATCTGATGGATATCAAGAAAATAACAAATGACCGTGTATGCGAACTTTTTTCATCCGGGTTCGTTCCGGGCGGCGCCTCGTGGCCCGGTTTCCGGGTGACCCGCGTGTCAGCGGGAGTCGAACGCCCTGCGGTTGGCCTCGATCTCCGTGTAGTTCGCGCTGGCCCAGGCGGCGAGGGCGAAGACCGGTTCGAGCAGGGTCCGGCCCAGGCGGGTGAGCTCGTACTCCACCCGCGGTGGCACCTCGGCGTAGACCGAGCGGGTCACCAGTCCGTCGCGCTCGAGATGGCGCAGGTTGAGGGTCAGCATGCGCTGCGAGATGCCGCCGACGGCCTCCCGGAGCTCGCCGAACCGCCGCGGTCCGTGCTGCAGCGTGCCGATGATGAGCAGGCTCCACTTGTCGCCCACCCGGTCGAGGACCTCCCTGACCATCGGCCCTTCACGTGAGACGCGGTCGCAGGGGTTGGGTGTCCCCTTCCCGTCGTCCATCGCGTCTCCAGGTCGGTCGGGGCCTGCCGAGAGGAATTCGGCCCATCCTTTAATGCTCAAATATCATAGTAATATGGGATATGAATAAATGTCGCCCTGACGAGCTCCGGGTGCCGTTCCCCCCTGTACGACCCCCGTATGGCCCCTTGTCCGGCCCCCTTTGCGCCCCCTGCGTGGCAACGCCGGGACGGCCGCGCGCTCCGCTCGCGACCGCCCCCGCTCTTCGCGCCCGATCGGGCGACTCTCGTGATGCCGGATCTCAGAAGGCCCAGGGACCGAAGCGCCCCCAGGCGATGATCGCGGCGAGGACGAGCAGGACCACGTTGAACGGCACGAGCTTCGTCTCGCCCCGGCGCACGTGCACCGGGATGGCGCCGACCTGGACGAGGGCCAGGCCCGTCGCCGCGAGCGGCGTGAGGACCGGCGCGATGTCGAGGGCGGCCGGGAGGATCAGCCCGATCGCGCCCAGCAGCTCGAGGACGCCGATGAGCTTGACCTGGCCGTCGGAAAGGTCTTCCACCCAGCCCATCTGCGGGGCCAGCGCGGCACGCGACTGGAAGGTCTTCTTGATTCCCGCGAAAAGATAGAGAAGGGCGAGGATGCTCTGCAGCACCCACAAGACGATGTTCATGGAGACTCCGTGGGGGAAGCCCGCCGCGTGAGGCGGCCGGCGGGTGTGAAACGCACGCGAGAAACCGCATAATCGCAGTTCAGCGCCATTGGTTACTGTTTGTGCGCATGCTCATGATGCACCAACGTCACGTGGCTCACAAAAGGCACATTGATGTGCCCATGAGACATCGATGTGCGCACGCGCCCCGCATGCACGTGCCCCGCATGCACGTGCCCCGCACGCGCTCGCCTCGCATGCGCTCTTCACGCGCCCTGCTCGCACGAGCAGGGCGCGTGCGGGAGTCCGGGCTCAGTTGAGCCCGGAGCCGTCCGGCGTGGACCGGGCCCAGGGGGTGACGACGATCCGGCGGGGTGCGGTGGCGGCCGCCTGACTCGCCCAGGCCGTCCCGATGTGGTCGAGCGGGGCCGTGTCGAACGCGACCTTCAGCCGACCGGCGACGGCGTGCTCCATGACCTGCGAGAAGGCGGTCCGCCGCTGGTCCTTGGTGAGGTCGTTGTTCGTGTATCCGAGGACCGCGGCCGAACGGCTGCGCAGCGCCGAGGAGCCGAGGGTCGCGGTCTCCCCGGCGGACCCGCCGAGATTGACCAGACGGCCGCCCTGCGCGAGCACGCGCACAGCCGCTTCGGCGGGCACTCCGAACAGCGGGTCGATGACGACGTCCGCCCCTCCGTCGCAGGCCGCCGCCATCCGTTCCGCCAGGGTCGCGGCGTCGTCGCCGGCCGTGATGGGAACGACGGCGTCCGCTCCGGCGGCGCGGGCCGTCTCCTGTGCCGCGTCGGACCGGCAGGCGGCGACCACCCGGTGCGCGCCGAGCAGCCGGGCGGCCTGCACCGCCACCTGCCCGACGACGCCGCCCGCCCCGAGGACGAGCACCTGCTCGCCCGGCCGGAGGGCGGCCCGCCAGGTCAGCGCCATCCAGGCCGCGACCGCGGACAGACCGAGCGCCGCGGCCTGGGCCTCCCCGACGCCGTCGGGGAGCGGCACGAGGTCCTCCTCGGGGACGGAGCAGTACTGCGCCAGGCTTCCGTCACCGGGCCGCATCCCGGCCGGGGTGGGGAACCAGACACGAGTCCCCGCGGGTCCCCATTCGGTGTCCTCCGTGACGAACCCGACGCCCTGCACGCCCGGCACGTACGGCAACTCCGGGATGCCGAAGTACGACGTGCCCGAGGCGCACAGGAGGTCGAGCGGCGTGATCGGCGCCGCCAGCACGCTGACGACGACCCGGCCCTTCTCCCGCCGAGGCCGGTCGCGCGCTCCCGCTGCCGGCGCGTCCCCGCACGCTCGGATGACCGCCGCGCGCATCACGTCGTCCATGTCGCTGACGCCGCCCACGTCGTCCATGTCGCTGGCGTCGCTCACGTTGCGATGTCGGGGTACGGCAGGCTGAAGTGCTGGAGCCGCATGCCGTACTCCTTCTGGAAGGCGAGCGGCTCGTCGTAGTCACGCTCGAACATGGCGATGAACAGCGTGAGCGTGAGGAACGGGTGGGCGCCCAGCTCGAACAGCCGCACGTAGTCGTGGCTCGCCAGCGCCTCGCGCTCGGTGTCCTCGAACCGCAGCCAGGTGCTCGCCTCGCCGGAGTGGCAGCCGAGGATCGAGTTGGCCCGCTCCGCCTCCCACCAGTCGACGGTGCCGCGAGGGTCCTCCCGGTAGCGCTCGACGAGGTCGGGATCGCGGTCGACGGTGAACAGGAACTTGTCGATCAGGTACTTGCTCATGCCGTCACCCCATTGGGATACCAGGTGAAGTACGCCTCCATGGTGTGGAACAGATCGAGCGTGTCCACGTAGTCGGCCTTCGCGCCCTCTCCGGCGACGCCCATCATGAGCATGAAGTCCATGAAGCCGTGTGTGGCGTTGCCCGGCTCCCACAGGCTGTCGAGCGTGACCTCGGAAAGGCAGCCTTCGATGTCGCCGGAGGCGATCCATTCGACGGCCTTCCTGTCGAACTCCGGATCCGGCCCGTGCGGGCCGAACTGGCGCGGCCCGCCGAGTTCCAGGGAGAGGTGGCCGGTGCCGATGACGGCGACCCTCTTGTCGCTGGGCCACGACTCGACGAGCTGCCGGATCGTCCGGCCGAGCTCGACGAAGCGCTTGGGCCGGGGGAGCGGCGGCGCGAAGATGTTCGTGTAGATCGGCACGATGGGCAGGTCGGCCTCGGGCCTGAGCGTGATGATCGGGCACGTCACGCTGTGGTCGATGCGCAGCTCGTTGCTGAAGGCGAGGTCGAAGCCGGCGTCGAGTCCCTCGCGGAGCACGTGGGCGGACAGGTCCTCCTGGCCCCGCAGCAACATGCGCGGCAGGCCGAACTCGCGCTCCTCGTTGTAGAAGTTGGCGTCGTAGAACGGTGCCTTCCCGACGAGGAACTGCGGCATGTTGTCCAGCCACAGCTGGTGGAAGTGGTCGGAGCCGACCATCACCAGCACGTCGGGGTTCGCCCGGGTCAGCGTCTCGCGGAAGGCCGCGATCTTGGCGACCCAGGCGTCGGCGAACGGCGGGCGTTCCTCCGGCGGGGCCGTGCTCGCCCGGTAGTAGAAGGGGTGATGCGTGGACGCGATCACCGCGACCAGTTCTGCCATGAGACCTCCCGGGGCGGGATGGGAAACCGATCAGTCCTCGTCCGGCACGTACGTCGCGTTCCGGTCGACGGTCATGTAAACGTCCATGCCGATCGGCCGCCGGGACTCCTCGGCGAGATGGCCGAGGAGTCCCGCGGCCCGTGCCAGCAGGGCGAATCCGCGCAGCAGGTCGACCGGCAGGCCCAGGTCGGCCAGCGCGGCCCCGCACACTCCGGCGCCGTTCAGTGGCAGCGTCCTGCCCAGGACCCGCGGATGGACCCGGCCGATCGCCTCGAACAGCCGCAGGTGCGGTCCCCGCAGGCCCTCCTCGTCGGCGATGGCGAGCAGGACGGGCGTCCGGGGGTCCTGCACTTTGTGGACGGGGTGGCCGAGCCCGGGAACCAGGCGGCGTGCCTCGCGCGCCTCGGTGACGGCCGCCAGCGCGAGCGCGTCCCAGCCCTCGTCGTCGGTGGGTACGGGGCCCTCGTGCGCGGCGAGGACGCCGGCGAGGAACCGCCCGCTGTCCTCGGTCACGCCCAGGAACCGCGAGCCGCCGCCGAGCAGGCCGGCGGCGAGCGCACCCTGCACGGACTCGGGCGCGCTGAGATAGGTCAGCCGGGCGGCGATCGCCGTCGGAGTGAACCCGTGGTCGGCGAGCGCCACCAGGACGGTCTCGAAGACCCGGGTCTCCTGCGGGGAGGGGCGGCGCCCGGCCACCAGCCAGAACGCGAGCTCCCCGAAACCGACCTTCCCCATGAGGTCGGCCGCCAGGTCCTGCCCGAGCAACCGGATGCTGGTCGGATCGGAGGTCCCGATCGAGGTGGGAAACGTCGCGCCGTCCATATGTGTGTTCCTCGCTGTCGCCGTCATCGTCGTTGTCACCGCTGCCGCCGTACCGCACCTGCCGTACGTGTCGCGGGGCACGTCAGGGAGCATGTTCCGGCTCGCCCAGCCACTTGCGGATCTCGGCGCCGTGCTCGTCGAGCGCCGGAGGGGGCAGGCGGTAGGAGGGCTCGGTCAGGGAGAAGGTGATGGGGTTGCGCACCGAGGGGACGGCCTGGTCGCCGTCGCCGGGTGTCACGACCGGATCGAGGCCCAGCCCTTCGGCGAAGGCGACGCCCTCGTCGATCGTGTTGATCGGGCCGCAGGGCACGCCGGCCGCCGTGAGCTCGTGGAACCACTCCATCTTCGACCGGCGGCCGAGCCGCTCCAACAGGAGCGGGCGCAGAGTCTCCCGGTTGGCCGTGCGGTCCCGGGTCCGCGCGAACCGCGGGTCGTCGGGAAGTTCGGGGACTCCGAGGACCTCGCAGAGCTTCCGGAACTGGCCGTCGTTGCCCGCCGCGATGATGAGTTCGCCGTCGGCCGCGGGCAGCGGCTCGTACGGGAACAGGCTGGGGTGGGCGTTGCCCATGCGCAGCGGCACGACACCGGCGGCGACGTACGCGCTGGAGTGGTTGACCATCCCGGACAGCGCGGTGCTCAGCAGATTGACCTCGACGTGCTGGCCCTCGCCGGTGGCCGCCCTGTGGTGCAGCGCCGCGAGGATGCCGATGCTCGCGTGCAGGCCGGCCATCACGTCGAAGACGGAGATCCCGGCCCGGAACGGCGACCCGTCCGGGTCGCCCGTGAGGCTCATGAGCCCGGACATGGCCTGCACGATGAGGTCGTAGCCGGGCAGGGCCGCGCCGCCGCCCGAGCCGAACCCGCTGATCGAGGCGTAGACGACGCCGGGGTTGGACCCGCTCACGGACTCGTAGTCCAGCCCGAACCTGCGCAGGCCGCCGGGCTTGAAGTTCTCGACCATGATGTCGGCCCGCCGGGCGAGCTCCCGGGCCGCCGCGAGATCTCCGGGGTCCTTCAGGTCGAGCGCGATCGAACGTTTGTTGCGGTTCACGCCCAGGTAGTACGTGGACACGTCGTCACGGACCGGGGGCATCCACGTGCGCGTGTCGTCTCCCGCGGGGCTCTCCACCTTGACGACCTCCGCTCCGAGGTCGGCCAGCAGCATCGTGGCGTACGGCCCCGCGAGGACGCGCGAGAAGTCGGCCACGAGCAGGCCCGACAACGGTCCGGACGCGGCGGGCGGGATCGCGGCGCTGGAGGCGGTCATGAAGAAGCGGGTTCCCCTCTGAACGATTGATCGTTGGCCGATCGGCTCGCTCGTCCGTTGAGCGGACGACTGTCCGTCGTGGAAGTCTGTGCGCCGCCATCCGTCCTGTCAAGCTGCCGGAAGGCCCGTTTGCTGGCACTTCGCAGATGAGGCACGGCCGCGCTCCGCCCGCGCCGGACCGCGCAGCGTCCCCTCCGCCGGTGGCCGGAGCACGGTGTCGGGACCGCGCGCTGTCAGGACGCGGTCACCTGCGGGATCGACTCGTAGAGGGCCCAGTCGGCGCTGATCGCGCCGGCCGTCCTGAGCAGGAGCGGCAGGTGCTCCTCGGTGAGCTTCTCGACCGGCGTCTCGGCGGCGTTGGCGTTGACGTTGAGCGCCGCGACGACCCGGCCGGCCCCGTCGCGCAGGGGCACGGCCACGGACCGGATGCCCAGCGCCAGTTCCTGGTCGGTCAGCGCCCAGCCCTTGGCCCGCACGTCCCGGAGCTCGGCCTCCCGCTCGGCGGGCGAGGGCTGACGGCGCGCGGTGATCCCCGACCGGCCGGGCTCGGCGAGCACCTTGTCGACCTCGGCGGGGGTGAGGCCCGCCAGAAGGACCTTCCCGAGCGACGTCTGCAGGGCGGGGAAGCGTGTCCCGACGCTCACCGACAAGGTGACGATCTTCGGGACGGCCACGCGTGCGACATAGACGATGTCGGAGCCGTCCAGCTGGGCTATGGACGACGACTCCCGCGTCCTCGTCACGAGTTGTTCCATGTGCGGGCGGGCGATCTCCCACAGTCCGGTGGAGTGCACGTAGGAGACTCCGAGCTCCAGGACGCGCGGCGTGAGGGCGAAGCCGCCCTGCTCACTCCTGGCGTAACCGAGCTCTTCGAGAGTCAGGAGGATCCGGCGCGCCGTCGGGCGGGCCAGTTCCGCGGCGGTCGCCACCTCGGTGAGGGACATGACGGGCCGCCCCGGCTGGAACGCCTTGATCACATCGAGGCCGCGCGCGAGCGCCTCGATGAAGTCCGGTCCGGTGTCCTTGCGCGCCATGTGGGCTTCTTTCGTGTCGGTTCGCCGGCCATCCGACTCTAATCGTGGTGCGGCGTGATGTCCGTATGTCGGATCGGAGGGACGGGACGGGTCCGCGATTGCGGACCCCCGGCACCCTTGACAGAGGCGGTGGCTCACCTATTGTTACATCCACATTGCGTTGACCGCTCTACGGACATTCGTCCGTGGATGCCCGTGTGCCGCGATCCCCCGCGGCGGCGGATGAAGGCCCAGGGAAGAAGTGGGGCACGATGAGCACGACGACCACCCACGACACGAGCCGCGGTGACCTCGGACCGGGACGGCCGGTGGTGTTCCGGAAGGGCACCGTCCTGACGATGGGCGACCGGCACGACATTCTGCGCGACGCCGACGTGCTGGTGGTGGGCGAGCGCATCGCGGCCGTCGGGCACGGCCTGGAGGTCCCCGAGGGGACCCTCGAGATCGACGCCGCCGGCGGGATCGTCATGCCCGGCATGATCGACACGCACCGCCACATGTGGCAGACGGCGATGCGCGGCTACGGCGCCGACTGGACGCTCACCCAGTATTTCGTCTGGTACTACCTCGAGTGGGGCAAGGTCTTCCGCCCCGAGGACGTCCACGCGGGGAACCTGCTGGCGGCCATCGAGGCCCTGGACGCGGGCGTGACCACCACCGTCGACTGGTCCCACGGCCTGCAGACCGTCGACCACGCGGACGCCGCGGTCGACGCGCTCGAGGCGGTTCCCGGCCGTTTCGTCCTCGCCTACGGCAACATCCAGCAGGGCCCGTGGGCGTGGTCCACCACGCCCGAGTTCCGTGACTTCGTCGGCCGCCGGATCCACGGGCGCGGGGACATGCTCGGGTTCCAGATGGCCTTCGACGTCACCGGCGACCCGGAGTTCCCCGAGCGGGCCGCCTTCGAGGTCGCCCGTGAACTCGGCATCCCCGTCACCACCCACGCGGGCGTCTGGGGCGCGACCAACGACGACGGCATCCGCCTGATGCACGAGAACGGCTTCATGACGCCGGAGACCGTCTACGTCCACGCCGCGACGCTCAGCCCCGACTCCTATCACCGGATCGCCGCCACCGGCGGCTCGGTCTCGGTGTCCACGGAGAGCGAGCAGAGCGCGGGCCAGGGTTACCCGCCCACCTGGCGGTTGCGCCGGCACGACATCCCCGTGTCCCTGTCGATGGACACCAGCGTGTGGTGGAGCGGCGACCTGTTCTCCGCGATGCGCACCACGCTCGGCGCGGACCGGTCGAGGGAGCACTTCGAGGCGCACGGCAAGCAGGAGACGATCACTCACGCCCATCTCCGCGCCGAGCACGTCGTCGACTGGGCCACGCGCGGCGGAAGCAGGGCGCTGGGCCTCGACGGAGCGGTCGGCAGCCTGGAGGTGGGCAAGAAGGCCGACATCGTCCTCATCAAGAACGACCACTCGCCGGTGATGTTCCCGCTGTTCAACCCGTACGGGCACGTCGCCTTCCAGGCGCAGCGCGGCGACGTGCACACCGTCGTGGTCAACGGGCGGATCGTCAAGCTCGACCACCGGCTGGTCGGAATCGACCTCGCCGCCGCGAGGCGAAGCGTCGAGAGCACCGTCGAGCACCTCGTCGGCGCGCTCGGCGAGGAGGCGTGGGCGAAGGGCATGAACCCCGACGTCCCCGAGACGAAGGTGTTCGACAACCCCTACACCTACACCGACTGGGACGCCCGCGGCGCCCAGTGGAAGGGCTGAGCGCTCCGGTCACGGGCGGCAGGTGAGCTGAGGTTCCGGCGTGTAGGTCGTCCGGAACCTCTGCCTGCGGACCACCTCGTCGTCCTTCTTGAAGATCCGCCACACGTCGATCGTGAATCCGTCGACGCCGGTCATCGGGATGCACTCGGGCCCGTCGTCGGCCAGCGTGGGGAAGCCCTTCACGTCGTAGCGCGCGGAACTCTCCGCCTCGACGTCGAACCGCTTGGTGCTCCAGAACCGCACCGTGACGGACGTGCTCGTGTACGACGTCGTGATGAACACTCCGTACGGAGAGTCGTTGCGCCACCGGAAGTCGGGTTGCGGGAAGGAGACCGTCGACTCCCGCCCCGCCGGATACCGGGAGATGTAGAACGAGTGCGGCGTGTGCTGGACGTCCTGGAAACCGCCGAAGAAGACCGCGTTGAACAGCGTGGTGGTGAACTGGGAGACGCCGCCGCCGACGTCGTTCACGTACCTGCCGTCGAGGATCATCGGAGCCTCGACGAACCCTCGCGCCAGGTCGCGCCTGCCCACCAGTCCGTTGAGGGAGAACGTCTCCCCGGGCCTGACCAGGTGGCCGTTCACGATCTCGGCGATGCGGTGGATGTTGGTGACTCTCGGGGGGCAACACGGATATTCGGTGGTGAATGAGCTCACCTGCTCGGTGACTCCGAGCTTGCGCGCCTGGGCGGTGGTCAGCCGTGGTGCGTCCTTCGTGACCGGGACGTCGACGGTCCGGCTCCCGCCGTCCGCGAGAACGCCGGAGACGATGCGGCCGAGGCCGTCGGCGTCGATCGCCTGCCCGGTACGGGACGGGACCACGCGCGGCCTGGCCGCGACGATCTCGAAGGTGGCGTCCCTGGGGGCGCGGTCGTCGCCGATGAGCCTGGACCTCAAGTCCGCGGCGGCCTCGTCCGCGTCGAACGACGGGCGCATCACGTCCCTGCCCGCCGCGACGAAGCGCAGGCCGGCCGCGAGATCCTGCCGGCTCAGCACAGTCTCACGTGAACCGTTCCTCAGCGTGAAGGGAGCCGCGACGGCCGTACGCGCGGTGGTCTGCGCGACACGGCGCATCACCGCGGCGGAGACCTGGGGGCTGACGACGCCGACGGGCAGCCGGACCGGCTCCTGCGAGCGCAGGTAGGCCGAGCGGAGCGCCCGCGCCGCCTCCGCCTGGTCGAGCGCGCGCCCGTCCTTCGGAAGCGTGACGCGGGGTTCGAGGTCCCGGTAGCCGACGTGGCCCTCCCGCACCGGGACGTCGATCGCCGCGGCCAGTTCGGCGACGCCCGCGGTGAGACGCGCGCCGTCGACGGCCACGCGCGGGGAGACCTCCCGCCCGCCGAGCAGCACGCGGGCCACCGCGACCGGGGTCGGCCACCCCGCTCCGGCGTCCGCCACGGTTCCCGGGACGTCCACCGACAGCCCGATCTCGCCCGGCGGGAGGACCTCGCGTCCGTCGACGGTTTCCGAGCCGGCGGCCCCGAGGTGGGCGATCAGCGGCCGGTCGGCCGATTTCGCGATCCCCTGCCGCAGCACCGCTTCCGCGGACGCGGGGGACAGGCCGCCGATGTCGACGCCCGCGACACGGGTGCCCGGCAGGACCTCGCCCGCCAGCGCGCCTGCGGCCGCGCAGTAACCGACCGTCCCCGCCGCGGCGGTCACGCAGAGGCCGAGCAGGGTCCGACGTAACCACCGGCGCGGGGGAGTCGCCTCGGGAACGGTCTCGATGAGATGCGAAGAGGCCATGGGCTCAGCCGCCCACCCGCGGGCCCGCCATGTGATCTCCTCACCTGATCCTCCGCTCCGCGGGGCGCCGAGGCGACGGCACGTGCGGGCGGCGCATAAGCCGAAGTGGACGCGCCCTCAACGGGCTCGCCCATCGTACGGGCCCGGCGGGCGGCCCACCGGTCGAGTGCGGAGACGTTCGGGGCTCCTACTTACGCCCCTGTATTACGACCCTGCAAACACCATGTGTCGACCTCTTGACGGCCCAACAGAGACGGGTATAAACAAAGGCGAAACAACATGAAACGGCGGTGAACCAACAGGATGTACGCCGAGGAACGGCAGCAGGAAATCCTCCGTGAGGCCCGTGCCGCCGGACGTGTCGACGTGGTGACCCTGGCGGAGCAGTTCGGCGTCACGACCGAGACGATCCGCAGGGACCTGACCGTCCTCGAACGCGCGGGCGTGCTGCGACGTGTGCACGGTGGCGCGATCCCCGTCGAACGGCTCGGCTTCGAGCCGGCCGTGGCGACGCGTGACGAGGTCATGACCGCGGAGAAGGAGCGCATCGCCAAGGCCGCCCTCGCCGAGCTGCCCCAGGACGGGGCCATCGTCATCGACGCGGGCACCACCACGGGCCGCCTGGTCCAGGCGCTTCCCCCTGACCGTGAGCTCACCGTCATCGTCAACTCGCCGCCCCTGGCGACCGTGCTGGCGACCCGCCCCAACCTGACGGTGTTCCTGCTGGGCGGCAGGGTTCGCGGCAGGACGCTGGCGACCGTCGAGGACTGGGCGCTCCAGCAGCTCTCGCAGCTGCACGTCGACGTGGCCTTCATGGCGACGAACGGCTGCTCGGTCACCCGGGGGCTGACGACGCCCGACCCGTCCGAGGCCGCGATCAAGCGGGCCATGGTCGCCTCGGCGCAGCGTTCCGTGCTCCTGGCCGACCACACGAAGTTCTCCAGCAACTACCTGGCCCGGTTCGCGACCTTGTCGGACATCGACGTGATCGTCAGCGACGCCGGCCTCGATCTCGAGCTGGCGGCGGACCTCGCCGCCGCCGGACCGGAGGTCGTCCGCGCATGATCCTCACACTGACGCTGAACCCGAGCCTGGACCGTGCGATAGAGGTCGGCTCGCTCATCAGGGGAGCGGTCATCCGGGCGGCCGCCGCCCATCTCGACCCCGGCGGCAAGGGCGTCAACGTCTCGCGCGCGCTGCTGGCCAACCAGGTGCGTTCGTGCGCGGTCATCCCGTTCGGGGGCGACGAGGGGCGGCAGCTCGTCGGCCTGCTGTCCGCCGAGGGCATCGACATGATCCCCGTTCCTGTGGGCGGAGCGACCCGGTCCAACGTCACGCTCGCCGAGCCCGACGGAACGGTCACCAAGATCAACGAGCCGGGCACGGCGCTCACGCCGGCCGAACTCGACACCCTGGCGAGCGCGGTGCTCGACGCGGCGCAGTCGGCCGACTGGGTCGTCGCCTCGGGCAGCCTGCCGCCCGGGGTGCCCGTCGACGTGTACGCGGGGCTGTGCCGCAGGTTCGCCGCCGCGGGCATCGAGACGGCGATCGACACGAGCGGGCCCGCCCTCGTCGCGGCCGTCGCCGCCGGCCCCACCCTGGTCAAGCCCAACCGCGAGGAGCTCGCGGAGGCGACCGGGACGCCGATCGCCTGCCTCGGCGACGTCATCGACGCCGCCGAGAAGCTGCGGGCGATGGGCGCGCGCTCCGTGCTCACCAGCCTCGGTGCGGACGGCGCGCTCCTCATGGAGGACGACCGGGTCTGGTACGGCAGGTGCCCCGTCGAGGAGCCGCGCAGCAGTGTGGGGGCGGGCGACGCCATGCTCGCCGGCTTCCTGGCCGCAGGCGCGACCGGCGAGTCGGCCCTGGCGGAAGGGCTCGCCTGGGCGAGCGCCGCCGTGGGCCTGCCGGGAAGCCGGATGCCCGCCCCGTCCGACATCGATCGCTCAGCCGTCCGGATCAGCACTCCTGATCCGGCCCAGCCGCTTATGTCCGGGGGATGAGAAGCGGCACGTAACCACCCGGCACCACCCCAGCCGGCCTGCCAGGCCGGCTCCCCGGAAGGAGCACATTCAGTTGGCCACTCCCTATACACCGCCGGTCCAGGGGACCGGGATCCGGGCGACCGTCCAGCGATTCGGCGGTCACCTCGCCGGCATGATCATGCCCAACATCGGCGCGTTCATCGCGTGGGGCCTGATCACCGCGTTGTTCATCCCGACAGGCTGGGTGCCCAACGCGACCCTGGCCGAACTGGTCGGCCCCATCATCACCGTCCTGCTTCCCGTGCTGATCGGATACACCGGTGGCCGCATGGTGCACGGACAGCGCGGCGCCGTCGTCGGCGCCGTCGCGACCATGGGCGTCGTGGTCGGCGCGGACATCCCGATGTTCCTCGGCGCCATGATCATGGGTCCCCTCGGGGCGTTCGTGATCAAGCAGGTCGACAGGCTGTTCGCGGACCGCATCAAGGCGGGCTTCGAGATGCTCGTCGACAACTTCTCCGCGGGCATCGTCGGCGGAATCATGGCCATCCTGGGCGTCTGGGCCATCGGGCCGGTCGTCAGCACGATCACCAACGCCGCGGGCGACGTCGTGGAGTGGCTGGTCCACCATGATCTGCTGCCGCTGGCGTCGGTCCTGATCGAGCCGGCCAAGGTCCTGTTCCTCAACAACGCGATCAACCACGGCGTGCTCACCCCGCTCGGCGTGGCGGAGTCGGCCGGCGTCGGCAAGTCGATCCTGTTCATGCTGGAGTCCAACCCCGGCCCCGGCCTGGGCCTCCTCCTGGCGTATATGCTGTTCGGGCCTCGGGCGCTGCGGGCCAGCGCGCCGGCGGCGATAGTCATCCAGTTCCTCGGCGGCATTCACGAGATCTACTTCCCGTACGTTCTCATGAAGCCCCGTCTCATCCTCGCCACGATCGCCGGCGGCGCAGCGGGCATCCTCACCTTCCTGGTCACGGGTGCCGGGCTCATCGCCTCGCCGTCGCCGGGCAGCATCTTCGCCTACTTCGCGGTCACTCCGAAGGGCGGCTACTTCGGGGTCATCGCCGGAATCGTCGTGGCCGCCGCGGTCTCGTTCGCGGTCGCGTCGGCACTGCTGGGCTTTGGAAGGAAGAACGGCGACGAACGGGCGGAGGCCGAGCCCGGCGCCCTGCCCGAGGACGAGACCGGTACCGGAACAGCCACCCAGACCGACGGCGCGATCGGCAGCGAGTCCGTGCCCGCCACCAAGGAGACGTGACCATGTCCAGCATCGAGAGCAAGGACGTCCACAAGATCGTCGTGGCCTGCGACGCGGGCATGGGCAGCAGCGTCATGCTCGCCAGCCAGCTCCGCAAGCAGTTGAAGAGCGCGCAGGTCCAGGTGGAGCACACCCCGGTCAACTCGATCCCGGCCGACGCCGACGTCGTGGTCTGCCACGTGGGGCTGGCCGCCCGCGCCCGGGCCACGGCTCCCGACGTGGTGCTGATCCCCTTCCAGGTCTTCATCGGGGACCCGGCGGTCACCAAGCTGGTCAGCACCATCAAGAGCGGCGGCACCATCAATGGCTGAGACGGCCCCGCTGCCGCTCGACCCCCGCGCCGTCCGCCTCAACGAGGAGGCGGACGGCCGCGACGAGGCGATCCGCCGCTGCGGTGAGGTCCTCGTCGAGTTGGGCGCCGTCGAGGCGAGCTACATCGACGCGATGCTCGAACGCGAGCGCTCGATCTCCACCTACGTCGGCGAGGGCGTCGCCATCCCGCATGGCACCCTGGTGGCCAAGGACGCCGTCCACCACGACGCGATCTGTGTGCTGCGCTTTCCCGGCGGCGTCGACTGGGACGGCGAGCAGGTCGCCGTCTGCGTCGGCATCGCCGCGCGCGGCGACGGCCACATCAGGCTGCTGTCGGAACTCGCCCAGATCCTGCTCGATCCGGAGCAGGCACAGGCCCTGCGGGAGGCGACCGAGGTCTCCGACGTCATCCGCCTGCTGCAACCGTCCAGAGAGGAACCATCCGAGTGAAGGTCGCCCGTTTCCACGCTCCCGGCGACATCCGCATCGAGGATGTGCCGGAGCCCGTCGCGGGCCCCGGCGACGTCAAGATCCGTGTCCGCAACTGTTCGACCTGCGGCACCGATGTCAAGATCTTCAAGTTCGGCCACCACCACATCAGGCCGCCGAGGGTCATGGGGCACGAGATCGCCGGTGAGGTCGTCGACGTAGGGGAGGGCGTGACCGGCTGGACGCCGGGGGACCGCGTCCAGGTGATCGCCGCGATCCCCTGCGGTGAGTGCGAGGAGTGCCGCCGGGGCCACATGACGGTGTGCCCGAACCAGGAGTCGATGGGCTACCACTACGACGGCGGTTTCGCGCAGTACATGATCGTCCCGGCCAAGATCCTGGCCGTGGACGGACTCAACCGGATCCCCGACGGGCTCGGCTTCGCCGAGGCGTCGGTGGCCGAGCCGCTCGCCTGCGTCCTCAACGGCCAGGAACTGGCCCGCGTCGGCGAGGGCGACGACGTGGTCGTCGTGGGATCGGGCCCCATCGGCTGCCTCCACGTACGGCTGGCCCGCTCGCGTGGCGCGTCCCGCGTGTTCCTCGTCGACCTCAACGCCGAGCGGCTGGCCATGGCGGCCGACCTCGTACGGCCGGACGCGGCGATCTGCGGCGCCGACACGGACGTCGTGGACGCGGTGCTGAAGCTCACCGGGGGGAGGGGAGCCGACGTCGTCATCACCGCCGCCGCCTCGGGGGCCGCTCAGGAGCAGGCGCTGCAGATGACGGCGAGGCAGGGACGCATCAGCTTCTTCGGCGGCCTGCCCAAGGACGATCCGATCATCCGCCTCGACTCCAACCTCGTGCACTACCGCGAGCTCACGATCGTCGGCGCCAACGGATCGAGCCCGGCCCACAACAAGCGGGCGCTGCGGCTCATCGCCGACGGATCGGTGCCGGTGGCCGATCTCATCACCCACCGGCTCCCGCTGGCCGAGGTCCTCGACGCCATCGACATCGTGAGCCGCGGTGCCGCGATCAAGGTAACGATCGAACCCTGAGAAGGAGGAGTCCTGATGCCGGAAAGGACAGTGACCGTCGCCTCACGGTCCGGTCTGCACGCGCGGCCCGCCAAGATCTTCGTCCAGGCGGTGGCCAGGCAGGGCACGGCGGTCCGCATCCGTGTCGGGGACGGCAAGCCGGTCCCCGCCAACAGCATGCTGGCCGTGTTGTCGCTCGGGGCCGGGCACGGCACCGAGGTCACGCTCGACGCGGACGGGCCGGGTGCCGAAGAGGTCCTGGACTCGCTCGCCGACCTGCTCTCCCGCGACCTCGACGCCGAAGAGGTCCCCGGTGCCTGAGCCGGCGCTCGACGTCCTGCGCGGTCTGGGCATCAGCCCGGGCCGCGCCGCCGGCCGGCTGTACAAGATGGCGGGCCCGCCCCTGCTGCCCGCGCCCGCGCCGGTCGCGGACACGGGCGCGGAGACCGCTCTGGCGGTGCGCGGCCTTGAGTCGGCGGCCGGGGAACTGACCGCACGGGCGGAGGGCGTGGCCGATCCCGCGGCCCGGGAGATCCTCGAGGCGCAGGCCATGATCGCGGCCGATCCCCTGCTGCGTGAGTCGGTCGAGCAGCGGGTCGCGGCAGGGTCGGACGCCGCCCACGCCATCGACGCCGCGTGCGCCGAGCACAGGGAGGCGCTGCTGGCCGCGGGCGGCTACTTCGCGGAACGCGCGAGTGACCTCGACGACATCAAGAACCGCGCCGTCGCGGCCGTGCTCGGCCTGCCCATGCCGGGCCTCCCGTCGCCGGGCCATCCGTTCGTCCTGGCGGCGGACGACCTCGCCCCCGCCGACACCGTGAACCTCGACCCGGGCGTGGTGCTCGCGCTCGTCACGGAGAAGGGCGGGCCGACCAGCCACACCGCCATCCTCGCGCGGGCCCTCGGAATCCCCGCGGTGGTGGCCTGCCCCGGGGCGCTGTCCATCGCCGAGGGGACCTGGTCGTCCGTCGACGGCGGCACCGGCGAGGTCCACGCCGGCATCGACGAGCGGACGGCGGCGGAGGTCGAGCGCTCCGCCCGCGCCGACCGCGACCGCCTCGCCACGGCGACCGGCCCCGGACGCACCGCGGACGGGCACCCGGTGAAGCTGCTGCTCAACATCGGATCCGTGGCGGACATCCCGGCCGGCTCACCGGGGGAGGGTGTCGGGCTCTTCCGCAGCGAGTTCCTCTTCCTCGACCGCAGGACCGCCCCCACCCACCAGGAGCAGACCGGCGCGTACGAGGCCGTCCTGCGGGCCTTCCCCGAGGCCACGGTCGTCGTTCGCACCCTGGACGCCGGCACCGACAAACCGCTGCCCTTCCTCGGCCTGCCCGAGGAGCTCAACCCCGCGCTCGGCGTGCGCGGGCTGCGGGTGTCGCGCCGGTCACCCGAGGTGCTCGACGCCCAACTCGACGCTCTGGCTGAGGCGGCCCGGGTGAGCGGCACCTCGCCGTGGGTGATGGCGCCGATGGTCACGACGCCGGGGGAGGCGGCCGACTTCGCCAGGCGGGCTCGCGCACGGGGGCTCGCCGACGTGGGTGTCATGGTGGAGGTTCCCGCCGCCGCCCTGCACGCCCACCGGCTCCTGGACGAGGTGGACTTCCTCAGCATCGGCACCAACGACCTCAGCCAGTACACCTTCGCGTCCGACCGGCAGCACGGCGAGCTGGCCGATCTTCTCGACCCGTGGCAGCCGGCGCTCCTCCAGTTGATCGCGCAGTGCGCGGAGGCGGGGCGAGCCGCCGGCAAGCCCGTCGGGGTCTGCGGAGAGGCCGCGGCCGATCCGTTGCTGGCCACCGTGCTGGTCGGGCTCGGCGTCACGAGCCTGTCGATGTCGGCCAGGAGCGTGCCGGCCGTACGGGACTCCCTCGCCCGGCACACGCTCGACCAGTGCCGGGAGCACGCCCGGCTCGCACTGGCGGCCGCCGATCCGGACGGCGCGCGGACCGCCGTGCGCGAGGCCGCGGCCGCCTGAGAGGCGGCGTCCGGATCCGCGGGTGCCGGGGCTCGGCCGGTCGGGGAACCCGGCCGGCTCGGCGATCTCAGTCGGCGTGGGGGAGGGGGATGGCGGAGAATACGGCGTCGGGGTCGTACCGCCTCTTCGCCGCGCGCAGGCGCCCCGCGTTGTCGCCGTACGCCAGCTCGGCCTGGTCCCGGTCGTCCGGGCCGAGCAGGTTCGGGTATCCGCCGGGGAGCGCACAGGGTTCGAGCGCGGAGGAGACGGCGCCCGCCCACGCCCGGTGCGCGCTGCCGTCGCCGTCCGGCTCCCAGGCCGCGACGATCTCGGCTGCGAAGTGGTCGCGCCGTTCGCCGAACGCCGTGTCGCCGGGAGGCACCGCGGCGGCCGCGCCGTGGAAGTGGTGGACGGCGATGCCGGACAGCGGGGACGTCCGTGTGTCGCCGGCGAACACCATCGCGGTGATCGCTTCAGGGGTGTAGGCCGGGAGCGACCGGGTGCGGATCGAGTAGTGCCTGCCTGTGGCGATGTGCGCATCGAACAAGCCGAGCATGTCTCCGTAGCTCATCGGCGCGACCTGGGAGAGCAGCGGCGTGCCGAGCCGGGTGAGCTCGTCGATGTGCTTGGCGCCCTCCGACGGCGGGCCGCTCCACGCCGGAGACAGGAAGAGCGTGGGGGAGCCGTCCGGCCCCGACAGGACGCCGGTCTGGACGGTCAGCTCGTCCGGCGCGGAGGCGATCAGGTCGGCGAAGCCGCGCAGCACGGAGCCCGACTGAGACCACGGGTAGACGATGAGCCCGGCGATCAGCCCAGGGATCTCGTGCAGCCGGAGCCGCATCGACGTGACGACGCCGAAATTGCCTCCTCCGCCGCGCAGAGCCCACAAGAGCTCGCTTTCGTGGGTTTCGTCCGCGACCACGAGACGCCCGTCCGCGAGGACCACCTCGGCGGCGAGCAGGTTGTCGAGCGCCAGGCCGAATCGCCCGCCGAGCGGCCCGTATCCGCCGCCGAGAGTGAGGCCCGCCATTCCGACGTGCCCCACGGTGCCGGTCACCGCGACGAGGCCGTGCGGTGCGGCGGCCGCGATGACGTGGGCCACAGTGGCGCCGCCGTTGACGGTGGCGACGGAGGAATCCGGGTCGACGGCGACGGCGGTCATTCCGGTCAGGTCGATGACCAGCCCGTCGTGCCGCAACGCCCGGCCCGCCCAGTCATGCCCGCCCGCGCGGACGGACAGCGGCAGGCCGTGCGCGCGGGCCGCGCCGACGGCGGCTTGGACGTCGGACGGCGTCGCGCAGCGCACGATCACCGCGGGGCGATGAGCCACCGCACCGTTCCAGATGCGGATGGCCTGGTCGTAGGCGGGGCCGGACGTCGAGACACGCCCGGGCCCGAGTCTCGTCTCCAGGTCGCGCGCGGCGGCGCGGGCCCTGTCATGTGTGCCCACGATCACTCCCTTCACGTGGCGGGCCCGATCGAAGGGCCGCCGCAGTCGAGGTGGATCTGTGCTCTGTTGAGAACATCCCGGCCATACTTACCAGAGTGTGACTCTGATGAAAATAGTCCTAGGGTGGTCATATGAGTGACAAAATGGCCGCAGGTCGGAGGCCGGTCAGCCGGCGGGCCGAGTATGCCGAGGCGACGCGACAGGCGATCATCGACGCGGCCCGCACACTCTTCGGCGAGAAGGGGTTCTTCGCCACCAAGGTGGACGACATCGCGGCCGCCGCCCGGGTGGCCCCGGCCACCGTTTACGCGGTCGGCGGCGGGAAGCAGGGGCTGCTCAGGACGCTGATGGACGTCTGGACCACGGCACCGATCGTGGCCGACAACATCGAGCGCATCGGGAGGCTCGAGGACGCGCACGCGATCCTGCGCACGGTCGCCACGGTCACCCGGGAGATGCGGCAGGAGTTCGGCGACATCATGCGCGTCATGATCGCCACTGCGCCGCACGACCCGGGGGTCGCGGAAAGCCTGGCGACGGCCACCGCGCGCTATCGCGCGGGGAACGGGTTCGCCGCGCGGCGCATGGCCGATCTGGGCGCGCTGCGTCCGGGACTCGACGCCCGGGACGCCGACGACATCCTGTGGCTCTACTTCGGCTACGCCGGGTTCTTCGCACTCGTGGACGACAACGGATGGTCGTACGAGAAGGCGGAGCGGTGGCTGCTCGAGGCCGCGAGTCACTCGCTCTTCGGGGATGCCGGCGCCCTGACATGACGCGCGGCGGCGCCGCCTTCTTCCGGCGTGTGC
Source organism: Planotetraspora silvatica (assembly GCF_016863315.1). Taxonomy (GTDB): domain Bacteria; phylum Actinomycetota; class Actinomycetes; order Streptosporangiales; family Streptosporangiaceae; genus Planotetraspora; species Planotetraspora silvatica. The sequence goes on along the minus strand of NZ_BOOQ01000049.1, from coordinate 74,022 downwards.
CCCTCGCCGCGCGGTCCGCGGACCGGCCCCCGGCGGCCTGCGCCGTACGCAGGCTCAGGTGAGGGCGACGGCGGCCTCGCCGGTGTAGGCGAGAAAGGTCAGGCTCTCCTGGAGGTACAGCCGGATGGTGGTCGCGTCGTGCGAGTCGTATCCGACCGACAGGTCCTGGCCGATGCGCAGCTCGTAGTCACCGCCACGGGTGGTCAGCAGGAACGCGCCGCTGATGGCGGGAGCCCAGATGATCTCCCCGTCGATGAGCCGTGCGAGGTGCTCGTGGATGGGGTAGCCGTGGTCGGACGTCTCGTTGACCGCGGTGTAGGCGTCCGCGCTGAGCGCGAGCGAGTAGGGGCCGTCGACTCCGGCCAGGCGCAGGGTGGTGATCGCCTGGCTGATCGTGTTGGGGTAGTCGCGCGCCTCGGCCGGGAACGAGAGCGCGGGATTGGTCGAACCGCGCCGGATGCCCTCGATGCCCGCGGCGGCGTACCCCTCGAAGATCGCACGGTCCTCGGCGTAGGCCATCTGCCGCGCGGCCTCCTTGACCGGGTCCCAGTCCGAATCCTTAGCCCCGCGCTCCACGTCGTCGACGGCCTGGCGGTCCACGGTGAACGGCACACGCAGCTCGACGAGCGCCTGGGAGTCGCGCAGGCGGGCCGCGACCCCCGGTGCGGGCGACTCGACCGGTGACAGATGGCCGGTGGAGACCGAGGAGAGGGTGACACCGCCCGGCTCGGGCACGTCGACCAGCCGGCGTCCCGCGAGATGCCGGATGAAGGTCCGGCGGACCTCGCTCTCCAGGTCGGCCCAGGCCGCTTCCGAGATGGGCGCGAGTTCGCGGTGGAGGTTGTTCATCGCGGTGTGCTCCTCTTCAGGTTCTTGAGGTCGCCGATCGCCAGGGAACCGTCGGACGCGTGCGTGGTCTCGGCCGGAGGCTCGTCGGTCACCCGCGCGGCTTCGCGCCGGGGCCCGGGAGGCGGAGGCGGGTCGTCCAGGAAGTCGGCCGACGGCGCGAAGAAGAGGCCGCCGGTGACCGCGGTCGAGAAGTCGAGGATCCGGTCGTGGTTGCCCGGCGGATCGCCGACGAACATCCGCTCCAGCATCAGCTCGGTCACCGCGGGCGTGCTGGAGTAGCCGATGAAGTACGTGCCGAACTCGCCGCGGCCGGGAGCGCCGAACGGCATGTTGTCCCGTACGATCTGGCGTTCCGTGCCGTCGGGGTCGGTGATGGTGGTGAGCGCCACATGGGAGTCGCTCGGCTTGACGTCGTCGGGAAGCTCGATGTCGGACAGCTTGGTCCTGCCGATGACCCGCTCCTGCGCCTCGACCGGCAGGGCGTTCCAGGCGGCGAGGTCGTGGAGGTACTTCTGGACGATGACGTAGCTGCCGCCCGTGAAGTCCGGGTCCTGGTCCGGATCGTCGGCGCCGACGCTCACGGCGGCGTACGCGTCGACTCCCTCGGGGTTCTCCGTGCCGTCGACGAAGCCGAGCAGGTCGCGCTCGTCGAAGTACTTGAACCCCTGGACCTCCTCGCAGACCGTCACGGCCCCGCGCAGGCGTTCCATGATCTGTGAGGCGAGCTCGAAGCACAGGTCCATCTGGCCGGCCCTGATGTGGAAGAGCAGGTCGCCCGGCGTCGCGACGGCAGTGTGCCGCGCACCGGTCACCTCGCGGAAGGGATGCAACTCGGCCGGCCGGGGGCCCGCGAACAGCCGGTCCCACACGGCCGATCCGATGCCGGTGACGCAGGTCAGCGCGCCCGAGGGGATGCGGAACCCCACCGATCGCACCAGCCCTGCCACGTCGGCCAGCAACTCGCGGACGACCGGCTCGCCGCCGGGGTCGACCGTCACCACCAGGAAGATCGCGGAGCTGGTGAGCGGGGAAAGCACCGCCTGCGGTACGGGTGGTCGATCCGTCACGTCCTGTGCCTCGCCCTTCTCCGGTCGGTGCTGCTCCGTCTGGTGGGGGACCACTCAGGGAGGATATGTCAGCGAGGTCCGCCCATGTGGCGGTGGGGTAAGGCCCACACCCCCCGAACCAGAATCCGCGTGATCATGCACAGGCTCGGCCGTACCCGCAGCGACCTGCCCTTTCATTGCCCGTGATCATGCACAGGTTCGGCCGTGTCATCGACGACCTGCCCTTTCACTAGCCGTGATCATGCACACATTCGGGTGGAGCCTGGCCGGCCTGCCCATACGTCGAGCGTGATCATGCACACCTTCGGATGGGGCGCCGCTGACCTGGCCGTCTGCCGGGCGTGATCATGCGCTTCCCGATCGTGTGCATGATCACGCCATGAATCGTCGCAGCTCACCGCAGGTATTTCCGAATCCGTGCATGATCACGAAGCGGGTTGTCGCAGCTCAGCCGGGCATTCTCCGAAGGTGTGCATGATCACGCCCAAGAATGTGGGGGGTGGGGGGGGGTTAGAGGCTGCTGGCGGGGGTGAGGAGGTCGTCCAGGCCGATGCGGCGGAAGAAGTCCGCGCGTACACGGTCGGCGACCGCGGAGACCACTTCGCTGCCGTCACGGCTCGGGTCGATGTGGGTGTGCAGCGGCCGGGTCCCGGCGGGCATGTCCACGACCCGCGCGATGGTCTCCGCCACCTCGTCGACCTCGGCCGTCGGGGGGAGCAGCCTGGCCAGGCGGGCGTTGACGTCGTCCATCAGGCTCGCGTAGTTCTCGTCGTACGCCGCCGCGCGGTCGGCGTCGTCGGGCCGCCCGGCGTGGAGGAAGTGATTGGTCCCCTTGGTGTACGCCCCCGGGACGACGATCGCCGTCTCGATGCCGAACCGGATCAGTTCGCCGGCGTAGCTGACGGCGAGGGCGTCCATCGCGGCCTTCGCCGCGAAGTACGGGCCAAGGAACGGAGGGCAGCCGCCCCGCGTGCTGGAACTGCCGACCCACACGAGCAGACCCTCGTTCTGCCTCCGCATGTACGGCAGAGCCGCACGGTTGACGCGCTGGGTGCCCAGCACGTTCGTGTCGTAGACCTGGCCGATCTGTTCGGGGGTGAACGCCTCGGCCGGCCCGAGCACCATGTGCCCGGCGTTGTGCACGACGACGTCGAGACGCCCGTGGGTCTGTGCGATCTCGGCGAGGGCGTGGTCCGCCGACGTCTGCGAGGCCACGTCGAGTTCGATGGGCCGCAGGTCGGCGCCGTTGTCCTGGGCGTACTGCACGAGATCGGCGACCGCGGGCGCGTTGCGGCCCTCGGTCTCCCTGATCCCCGCGTACACGGTGTGACCCGCACGGGCGAGGGCACGCGCGGTCAGCGCGCCGAAGCCGCTGGAAGCGCCGGTAACAATGATGATCTTGTTAGAGTTCACCGGGGTTCTCCTCTGGTACTCGGTCGCGCGTCAGATGGCTCCGCCGTTGGCACGGATGACCTGGCCGTTCACCCAGTGGCCCTCGTGGCTGGCGAGGAAGGCGACGACCGCGGTGATGTCCTCCGCCGTGCCGAGGCGCTCCAGCGGAGGCGCGGCGGCCAGTCGGGTGAGGTTCTCCTCGGTGTTGTTGTCGTACAGCAGGTCGGTGGCGGTCGGGCCGGGGGCCACGACGTTGACGGTGATGTCGCGGCCGCGCATCTCCCGGGCGAGGATGAGCGTCATGGCCTCGACGGCTCCCTTGCTGGCGGCGTATCCGCTGTAACGCGGGAAGGCCAGCCCGACGACCGACGACGAGAAGTTGATGAGGGCGCCGCCGGGCCGCAGGCGCCTGACGGCCTGCTGGGAGACGACGAACGTGCCGCGGATGTTGGTGCGGTGCATCTCGTCGAGCACCTTGAGGTCGAGTTCGGCGAGGGTGGACAGGACCATTCGGCCGGCGGCGTTCACGACGACGTCGATTCCGCCGAACGTCTGCTCGGCCAGGTCGAACACCGCGGCCATGTCGTTCTCATCGGCGACGTCGGCTTGGGCGGTGATCGCCTGCCCGCCCGCCTCGCGGATCTCCTTCACCGTGTCGTCCGCCGCGGCCTTGTTGCCCCCGTAGACCACGACGACGGCGAGGCCTTCCGCCGCGAGCTTCCTGGCCACCTGGTTGCCGATGCCGCGCGATCCTCCGGTGATGACGGCGACGCGTGCCTGGCCGGATTCGTTGTCCGTGGTGATGGACATCGAAGTCTCCCAAAAATTCGTAACATCGCTTTCGCGTTTGCGTTATCGACGATACCAGAGGCTGGGAACTGTTGCTACTTGACCTTCGTATCGCCGTTAACGGTCCCTGGCCCGAGTGCCGGCATAAACATGTCTGCCCGATGAGCGGTGCTCATCGGGCAGATGGAGGGTCTGAAGGTTCAGGAAGAGGCGCGTGTCAGTCGGAGTCGCCGGGCCTTCGTGGTCTCGGCTTCATCGGCATCGGCATCGGCATCGGGTCTCGGGCCGGTTTCAGGCGCTGTGCGCTGTGACGCTGGGGTGGACGGCGACGATCACCCGGTGATCACGCCCGCCCTCGGCGGTCTCGTCGTGGTACTTGCCGACCAGCGCCGCCACCGCACCCGCCAACTCCTCCGCGAACGCCGCCCGGTCGGCCGCCGACGCGAAGCGGACCTCCCCGTCCAGAGCGAACGTGGCCACCCGCCTGCGCGCCGCCGCCGCGCCCGTGATCAGCACACCCACGTCCCGCACCAACCGCGCCGCCACCGCCAGCAACCACCGCGCCGACAACCGATCCGGCGAACGCGACGGATCCGGCTGCACCGCCGCCAACGCCGCCGGCGAGATCACATACGACGCCGCCGTCGCCCGCATCACCCGCTCGGTCATATTGCCCTTACGGCGCTCCTCCACCAACTCCACCAGACCATGCCGCTCCAACGCCCTCAGGTGATAATTCACCTTCTGCCGCGGCAACCCCACCTTCGCCGCCAGCATCGTCGCCGACCCCGCCACCGCCAACTCCGCCAGCAACCGCGCCCGCACCGGATCCAGCGACACCTCAGCCGCCGCCGCATCCTCGATCACCGCCACCTCGAACATGCCCCCCACCATTCCACCGACAAGTATTAGTGTCAACGCATAAGAAGTTGTCGGTAAGTCGCACGATCCGGGTCGTACCGTACGCCCGATCAAGCGTGGCCAGGAACCGAGCCGTGGGCATCGATCCCCCCCCGGCCGTACGGCGAAGCCGGGTCATCGATCCCCCGCCTGTACGGCCAAGCCGTGGGCGCCGATGTCCGCCCGGCCGTACGGTGAGGGGGTGCTGACGGTCGGGGTGGATCTCGCGGCGGAGGCGGTACGGACGGCCGTGGCCTGGGTGGAATGGTCGGCGGGACGGGCCTTCGTCAAGGACGTCGCCGTGGGCGCGGACGACGACCTGATCATCGAGGCGATCAAAGGAGCCGGCAAGGCGGGGATCGACTGTCCGCTGGGCTGGCCGGAGCTTTTCGTGTCGTTCGTCTCCGCGCATCGCGCGGGCGACGTCGTCGTGCCCGGCGGCCTCGGCCGTGACTGGCGCAGGGATCTGGCGCTCCGGGTGACCGATCGGGCCGTCCACGAGCGGACCGGCCTCCGGCCGTTGAGCGTCTCGGCCGACCGCATCGCCCATCCCGCGATGCGGTGCGCGGCGCTGCTGGCCAGGCTCGCGGTGGAGACGGGTACGGCGGTGGCCCGCGACGGCGGCGGCCCCGTCGTCGAGGTCTATCCGGCCGCGTCGCTCAAGGAATGGGGCCTGCCGTACCGCGGATACAAGCGGACGGAGAACGCCGAGGCGCGGGGCAGGATGATCGACGCCCTGCTGGCCGCCGCGCCGTGGCTGAGCCTGGGTGATCACGAGAGCGCCTGCCGGAGATCGGACGACGCCGCCGACGCGGTCATCGCCGCTCTCACGGCCCGGGCCGCCGCGTGCGGACTCGTCACCGTGCCCGGGCCGGCGCAGGTGGCGAATGCCGTCACGGAAGGCTGGATCGCGATCCCCACGACTCCTCTGGACGCGCTGCGCTAGGACGCCGCCCGCCCGGGGACACGGCAGGTGACGCGGGGATCAGACGCCGGCCACGGGCTCGACATCGGCGATGGCCGCGTCGAGCGGCACCTTCAGGAACTCGATGTTCCCGGTGGCCTGCATCATGACCACACCGCCCTGGATCGCCGCCAGGATCGAGGACGCGGTCTTCTCCGCCTCGAGGGACGGCTCGGCGAGCCCCTCTCCCTGTGCGCGGCGAATTCCGTCGGCGATCCGGGTGTGCCACGTCTCGAGTAGGTCCGCCACGATCATGCGGATGCCCGGATCGGCCGGCCCGAGCTGAGTGGTCAGCGCGCTCAGCGGGCAGTGGATGCCCTGCTCCTGGTATTTCTGGACGACCACGTCGCGCCACGCCTGCCAGGTTCCAGCGGGGCCGAGTTCGTCGAGAAAGGGCTGCTGGTCGTTCAGCACCTCACCGGCCTCGTGTGCGGCGACCGCCCGGAGCAGTTCGGCGCGCCCGTCGGGGAAGTAATGGAACAACTGGCTCTTGCTGGTGGCCGTCGCCGCGCGGATGTCGTCGAGGCCGACCTGGTCGGCGCCCCTGGTGCGGACCAGTTCCGCCGCTCCTGCGACGATCCGTTGCCGTGTCGCGGCGCCTTTGGCGGTGAGAGCACGGGTCATGCCAGGAGGATACAAGCCTGGACTCAGCAGTCCAGTCCGATGAGGGATCTTCGGGGGGATCAGGCCGGTCAACCGGCGGCAAGCGGGTTCAGCGGCGTGCGGGTTCAGCGTCGGGCGAGGGACTCGATCGGTGCGTCCTCGATCCGGAAGGCGTCACGGAGCCGGGTGGCGTCGAGGACCACGCCCAGTGTGCCGTGCACGCCGGTGAGGTGGAGCGTCCCGCCCGCTCTCACGCTGTCGTCGAGACCATCGAGGAGGACCTCCAGCCCGGTCGAGTCGCAGAACCGCAGGCCTGAGGTGTCCACCACGAGCCTGACGCGTCCCTCGGACACGAGTTGCCTGAGCGTGCCGCGCAACTGTCCGCCGGTCGCGATGTCGAGTTCGCCCGCTACGGCGACCACGGTGACGGCCGGATGATCATTGATGGTGATGTCGAGCTGAGCAGTCATATGCGCGCCTTCGGTTGGATCGGGGCGTGCTGTCCGAAATGACGCTATCCGTTCGCGTGTCTACGGTAAGTAACGTCCGCCCTCGGTTCGAGCCGTGGAAGGCGCCTACCTCAAGGTGCCGGGAACCTACCGGTCAACTGGGTAAAGAGGCGGGCCGCCGGGTCGGATGATCCTCAGGACGGCCTTAGCGGCCGCCCGATATGAGTCGGTCTCTGGTGGTGGAGGAGACTCTAATCCGTTAAATGAAGCTCTCGCCTGAAAAGGCGTCGAGGACAGGAACAGCCATGTACAAGCGCATCCTCGCGGCGGTCGACAACTCCCCGCGCTCGGACCGGGTCCTGGAAACGGTCGAGAACCTTGCCAAGCTCACCGGTGCGGCCGTCGACGTGGTTCACGTCGGCGCGTCTCAGGTGGTGTACGACACGGTGGTCCAGGTCGAGGACGAGCAGGAGGCCCAGGCGGTCATCGACAACGCCTTGGCCCGGCTGAAGGAGGCGGGTGTCGCGGCCCGGGGCGAACTGCTGACGGGACTTCGCGGCGACATCTCCGACATCATCGTCGACCGGGCGCAGGAGTTCGGCACTGACCTGATCGTGCTCGGCCCCGCCCATCACACCCAGATCGGCGTGCTGATCGGCGAGAGCGTGAGCGAGAAGGTCGCGCTGCACACGCCCACGTCGGTGCTGTTGGCCGTCTGATGCCTGGTCAGGTGCGTCGTCGGGCGACTTGCTAGATGAGACGCCCGACGGTCACCTGACCGGAGTCCCGGGCCGGACGCTCGGGGACTCCCTGCGAAATAACAAAATGTCTGGCTCTTCGGGAAAGTCCCTGCGCGGGTGAGTGATCCCCTATAGCGTCGGCAGGTCGAGTTACCCGGGGATCACCAGAAATCAGGTGAAGCGGCGTGGCGCGTTCGTGGACGGAGTTGCCGACCAACCGCGTCATACGGCTGACGGGAGCGAGTCGCGAGGCGCTCGCTCTGTCGCTGGAACCGCTGCCCGACGGGGCCCCCGCCGTCCTCACCTACGCCGCGACCGTCGCACCCACCGCGTCCGCCATGGTCGAGTCGGTGTTGTCCGAGCTCGAGACGGCCGCCGTCGCCCTCTATCCGGCCTGGCTGCCGGACGCCGAGGGCATCGCGCCCGGGGGAGCGGGCGTCGGCGCGGTTCGTGTGCTCGCCTTGGAGATGGCCTCCGGAACGCATCATTTCGGCCCCTTCGTGGCCGACCTCGCGCAGACGTCCCTCAGAGGTGAGGCGCCGGGACCCACTCGGTTTCCCCCTGAGGTGCGGGCGGCCGGCCTCGCCCGTGTCCTCGCCGCGGCGTTCGGCCGCCCACGGGCGGCGTTGCTGATCGACGTGCCCGAAGGCCTTTCCGCCCGGGACGAGGACGTGCTGCTCGCGGGATGCGAATGGCTGGCCCATCGTGCCGGCATGGGCATGTGGCTCACCGGCGCTCGCCTTGCCTCCGTCGATCGCCTGGAGACCGCGATGGTGCGGCTGCCGCCCGAGGTCGCCGCCATCGCCCGAGACGTCCCGGACGCGCCCGTACGGCCGGCCGTGACCGCTCACACGTCCGAAGGACCCGTGCGGGCCGGATCCGCTCCGGCGCCGGCGTACCGGGGTGCCTTCCTGCCGCCGTCCGGCATGCGGGAACCGGGTCTGAGGGAACCGGCGGTGCGATATCCGGCCGTCGCCGGGCGTCCGCACCCGGCGAGTGCCGCCGAGCACGCCCTGGAGCGGGCACTGGCCGCCTGCGACTGGGCCGCCGGGCGAGCGTGGAACCAGACCCACCAGTCGCATCCGCTCGCCCTGTCGATCCGGCTGGATCTCCTCTGGCGGCAGGAGCGATGTGTGGTCGAGATCGATGGTCCCGAACACCGCGAGGCGGTCAGGTTCGAGGCCGACCGGCGCCGCGACGTGCAACTGCAACTCGACGGCTACGCCGTCCTGCGCTTCACCAACGCCCAGATCGCCTCCGATTTGGAAACGGTCGTCCGCCAGTTGGAGCGGTTCGTCGTGAGCCGCCGCCCTGGAACGTTCGAAGGATCACGCGATGTCTGACACGAATCTGTCCCTGCCCGAAGTCGCCGCCCTCGTCGTACTCATGGTGGAGGCCGGTGAGATCGCCAATCCGGACCTCGCGGAGCGCTACGGCCTCACGCTCGACGGGAAGAGGCGCCTGCGCCTGAACGAGCTGAAACTGGTCGACAGCTGGAAGCAGGGGCGCGCGTACGTCCACGTGCTGACCGACGCCGGCTGGGCCCGCGTGGCCGAGGAGTTTCGTGCCGAGGCGATCAGCGCAAGGGCGGCGGGCGGCCAGCTGAAGGGTTCGCCTGGGCCGATCATCCGGGCGCTGATCGGCGGTGTCCAGGGGTTCATGGAGCGGACCGATCGCAGGCTGTCAGACGTCTTCGGTCCTGTGTCCAATGTCGAGGCTCTCATCCGGGAGGCCTACGCCGAGCTCGTCATGGAGCCGGGAGGCTGGGTGAGCCTCACGGAGCTTCGTGTGCTCCTGCGTGACGTGGCGAGGACGAAGGTCGACGAGACACTTCGGCGGATGGCCGCCATGCCCGATGTCGACGTCGTCCCCGAGTCGAACCAGAAGGCCCTCACCCGGCGGGACCGAGAGGCGGCGCTGGTCATCGGCGACCAGGACAAACACCTTCTTGCGATCGGAGCATGATGGCGGTCGACGAGCATGGTGCCCTGAGCGCTCTCACGTTCAACTGGGTCAGTGGGTTCGAGGATGTCTGGCATCCCTCGCCATTCCATGTCGAGGCGTTGAACCTGCAGACCGTGCAGGCCGTCCTCGACGGGGTCGGCGAGGCGACGCGGAGCACCGACACGAGCCCGATCGGGCTGGTGGTTCAGGGGCAGCGGGGTGCCGGCAAGACGCACCTGCTGGGATGGATCCGGGAGAAGGTCCAGGAAGAAGGCGGCTACTTCTTTCTCGTCGAACTCCTTGATGCCGGGATGTTCTGGGAGAACGTCGTGGGATCGGTGCTCGACGGCCTGTCGCGCGAGCTGGACGGCGAGAGCCAGCTCAAGGCGTTCCTGCGCCGTCTCTCCTCACAGGTGGGAGTGCCGCGGATGATGCGGCGCGCGGTGATCGGTGACGCCCCTCTCACCGTGGAGGTGCTCGACGGCTTCATGGAGGCGTTGGAGCGTTTCGACGGGCATGTAGGCCGGGAAAGCAAGGAAGCCGCCAGGGCGCTCGTGCTTCGTGCATCGATGGACCGGCACGCGCGTGACGTCGGCGACGCCTGGCTCATCTCTCAACCGGAGGAGGAGCAGGGCGAGCGCGCGAGATGGGGGATGCGACGAGGACAGCGGTCGCCGCAGGAAGTCGTCAGGAGCCTGTCACGTCTGCTTGCCCTAACGGGACCATCCGTCATCGCGATCGATCAGATCGACACTCTGGTGGCCGCCGCCACGGCCGTCAGCGATCATCGCGGCCGTCATGATCAGCGTGACGCCCTGGTCATCGAGCAGATCGCGGGTGGCCTCATGACTCTTAAGGAGATCACCCGCCGGACGCTTACGGTGGTCTCATGCATTACGCCGACCTGGGTCTACATCAAGAAGAACGCCACTGACACGGTTCAGGATCGGTTCCGCGAAACCATCCGGCTCAAGGCCATCCCTGATGTCGAGACAGGCCGTACCTTGATCGAGCGACGGCTCGGGGCGCAGTACCGCGCGATCGGCTTCAGGCCACCGCATCCGACGTGGCCGGTCAAGCCGACCGCCTTCGACTCCACTCCCGGCCTGACTCCCCGGCAACTTCTGATCAGGATCGACGCCCACATCAGATCCTGCCGGGCCAGTGGTGAGATCACCGAGTTGGGGAGCTTCGACGGCGGGGATGTGAGCACCTCCGAGTCGAGCCCCGAACCGCGCTTCGTCGTCCCCGAGGCCGATCTCGGCAGGCTCGACGTGAGATTCGCCGAACTGCGGGGCACGGCACAGGTGTCGGCGGACGCCGCGGCGGCGCTCGATCCGGCGGCCGAGGACACGATGATGCCGGCGCTTCTGGCGGCCGGGCTGGCCGCCTGGGTAGCCGAGCAGGGCAAGGCCGGGACCCTGTACAGCCAGGACGCGCCGCCCAGTGCGAAACCACCGCTGCACGCCAGACTGCGGCGAAGTCTCGACGAGGCCACCGAGGATGAGGAGCACTGGAGTTTCCGCGCCATAGCCGCGACGAACGCCATAGCCGCACTCACCCGGATACGCGGCGCCTCCGTCGCGGCGGGGCTGAACCCCGACGTCCGCAAGCGCAGATTGTTCCTCCTGCGCAACACGGAGTGGTCGGGCGGCGCCAAGACGCGCGAGGCCGTCGCGGCCTTCGAGCGGGCGGGCGGCAGGACCCTGCGGGTCGAGGTAGAGGACCTGAAGATCCTCGCGGCTCTTCGCGCTCTGCTGAAGGACAATCCGCCCGACCTCCAGGCGTGGCTCGCGGCCCGGCGGCCGACGAGTGAGATCAAGCTGCTCGATGAGGCGCTCGGCGACGTGTGGACCGTTCCGTCCGGCATGCCCGGCGCCGGAGGGGACACCGCGACGCCGGACCCGGTGGCCGCCATGAGCGGTGATTCAGGAAGAGGAAGGGCGGACGTCCCAGCCGGGGATCTCGCGCCGGAGACCCCGGCCGTGCCGGGGGTGAAACGGGCGTCGGCCGTCTCGGACGGGAGCGCGGACGCCCCGTCGATCGTGATCGGGACGACCGTCGGCCAGGTTCCCGCGCGAGTGGACCTGGAGGCGCTGCGCAAGCACACCTCGATCTTCGCCGGCTCGGGCTCGGGGAAGACCGTGCTGATCCGCCGGCTGATCGAGGAGTGCGCGCTCAAGGGGGTGTCGGCCATCGTGCTCGACCCCAACAACGACCTCGCGCGCCTGGGCGACGGCTGGCCGGAGCCGCCCGCCGGATGGCGGGACGGCGACGCGGACAGGGCGGAGCGATACCTCGCGGACACCGACGTCACGGTCTGGACGCCGGGCAGGGTCGCAGGACGCCCGCTGGCCTTCCAGCCGCTCCCGGATTTCAGCGGGGTGATGGACGACGCCGACGAGTTCAGGGAGGCCGTCGGCGCGGCCGTCTCCTCCCTGGTGCCCCGGGCGAAGCTCGAGGGCAACACACAGAAGGCCCACCGGAGCCGGGCGGTCCTGAAGGAGGCGGTCGAGTACTACGGGCGGCACGGCACCGCCGGCCTGCACGGCCTGATCGCGCTGCTGTCCGAGCTTCCGGAAGGGGTGAGCACGCTCGCCAACGCCGACAAGATCGCGGGAGAGATCGCGCAGAACCTGACCGCGACGATGGTCAGCGACCCGCTGTTCGGCGGCGAAGGCGCGGCGGCCGACCCCGGCGTGCTGCTGACCCCGCCGCCCGGCAAACGGGCCCGCATATCGGTGATCAGCTTCGTCGGGCTGCCGTCCGACGAGCAGCGGCAGAGCTTCGTCAACCTGCTGCAGCTCGCGCTGTTCTCCTGGATCAGGAGACACCCGGCCGGCGACCGGCCGCTGGGCGGCCTGTTCGTCATGGACGAGGCGCAGACGTTCGCGCCGTCCGGGGCGATGACCGCGTGCACGCACAGCACGCTGGCGCTCGCGTCCCAGGCCCGCAAGTACGGCCTCGGCCTCGTCTTCGCGACGCAGGCCCCGAGGGGGCTCCACAACCGGATCCCCGGCAACTCCGCCACCCAGTTCTTCGGGCTGCTCAACAGCCCCGCCCAGATCGAGGCGGCGAAGGAGGTGGCGAGGTCCAAGAACAGCACCATCGGGGACGTCGGGCGCCTCGGCCCCGGTGAGTTCTACGCGGGCGTTGAGGGGACGGCGTTCGCCAGGATCCAGGCCCCCATGTGCCTGAGCCACCATCCGAGAAGCCCGCTGACGACGGAGGAGGTCATCCAGAGGGCCAGGAAACCGTAGACGCGCGGGTGCGCCGCTGACTTGCCCGTATAGGTACGGTGGTCCGAAAGGTCCGAGATCAAGTGAGGCGGTAGGTACAGGTGGAGGTCGAGCAGACGGCGCTGCCGGGGATCGGGCTGCGGCACGAGTTCACGACACGGTCCGGACGCCGGATCGGCGTGGTCTCCCACCGGACCGGCCGCCGTGACCTGGTGATCTACGACCCCGACGATCCCGACCGCGCCTGCGAGACCGTGAAGCTGAACGACGAGGAGGCCGACGCGCTGGCCGAACTGCTCGGCGCTCCTCGCATCGTGCAGCGCCTCAACGACCTGCACCGCGAGGTCGAGGGGCTGGTCAGCCTGCAACTGCCGATCCTGCCCGGCTCGCCGTACGCCGGCCGCGCGATGGGGGACGCCCGCGTGCGCACCCGGACCGGCGCCTCCATCGTGGCGATCGTCCACTCGGGGCAGGTGGCCGCCAGCCCCGGACCCGACTTCCCGCTGGCCGACGGTGACGTGGTCGTCGTGGTGGGCAGCCCGGAGAGCACCGCCGCCGTCGCCGACATCCTGTCCAACGGTTAGGCCGGATTGTGCACGAAACGGCAATACTGTTCCTGGAGTTCGGCGCGGTCGTGCTCGGGCTCGGCATCCTCGGGGCGTTGGCCCTGCGCGTCGGCATCTCACCCATTCCCCTCTACCTGATCGCCGGGCTGGCGTTCGGCACGGGCGGCATCCTGCCGCTCGCGACCAGCGAGGAGTTCATCTCCGTCGGCGCCGAACTCGGCGTCATCCTCCTGCTGCTCACCCTCGGCCTGGAGTACAACGCCGACGAACTCGTGACCAGCCTGAAGGGCAACGCCCGCGCGGGAGTCGTGGACGTGGTGCTCAACGCCCTGCCGGGGGCGGCGTTCGCGCTCCTGCTCGGCTGGGGCCCGGTCGCCGCCCTGGCGATGGCCGGCGTCACCTATGCCACGTCGTCCGGCATCACGGCGAAGGTCCTGTCCGACCTCGGCTGGATCGGCAACCGCGAGACGCCGGTGGTGTTGTCGCTGCTGGTCTTCGAAGACCTGACCATGGCCATCTACCTGCCGGTCCTGACGGCCGTGCTGGCCGGGCTGAGCCTGGTCGGCGGCGCGATCACCGTGGCGATCGCGCTGGCGACGGTCAGCGTCGTGCTGGTGGTCGCGCTGCGCTTCGGCAGGCTCATCCAGGCATTCGTCGCCAGCCCGAACTCCGAGGTGCTCCTTCTGAAGGTGGTCGGCCTCGCCCTGCTCGTCGCCGGCATCGCACAGCAGTTACAGGTGTCCGCGGCGGTGGGGGCTTTCCTGGTCGGCATCGCCCTGTCGGGAAAGCTGGCCGAGGACGCCCAGGCGTTGCTCGCGCCGCTGCGGGACCTGTTCGCGGCGGTGTTCTTCGTCTTCTTCGGTCTGCAGACCGACCCGGCGAAGATCGGCCCGGTCGCCGGACTCGCCGCCCTGCTCGCGGTGGTCAGCATGATCACCAAGTTGCTCTCCGGGGCGTACGCCGCCCGCCGGGCGGGCATCGCGCGAGCGGGCTGGGCCCGCGCCGGCATCGCGCTGATCCCCCGGGGCGAGTTCAACATCGTGATCGCCGGTCTGGCGGTCGCGTCCGGGGCCCATCCGGACCTCGGGCCGGTGGCCGCCGCGTACGTGCTCATCCTCGCGGCGTTCGGCCCGCTGGCGGCGCGGCTGGTCCAGCCGTTCATCACCGCCATCGCCAAACGCGCCTGACCGCCGGGAGATCGGGAGCGTGCTCCGGGGGCAGCGGCCTCTGCGTGGCGGATCGCGCCGATCCGGTTCGTTCAGGAGGCGGTGGGGGTGAGGTCGCACCCGAGCTGGGAGTAAAGCTCGAGCTGGTCGAAGTACACGCGGTGGGTGACGATCAAGTCGTCTTCCATCTCGCACGCGGAGCACCCGCGGACGGTGACGCGCCGGCCGGTGGCTTCCAGCGCATGTCCGTTGGGCATCAGGAAGGGCCCCGTGTGCGTGCCGTTCACAGTCCACTCGGTCAGGGCGGGATCGCCGGGCTCGGCCGATTCCCACGGCGTGAAGGCGAGGTCGGGGAACGCGGTGAATATCTGTTCGTAGTGCCACGCGATCTCCTCGTGGCCCTCCGCGACGCCCGCGGGTGAGACGAGGACGGCGTTCGGCCGGAAATGGCGTAACAGGTCGTCCAGGTCGTGCCTGTTGATCGATTCGTATAGCTCGTACAGAAGGTCCGGCAGTTGCCGAGCATCGGACATGCTCGCTCCCCTCGAAGCCATGCAGAGCCCCAAGATATCCAGGCGTATGCAAAGGACTGTTCAAGATCGACTGCGGACTCCGCTCGGCTCGTCGTCCGGTGACGTGATCGCCGCCGGCCGCCGGGGCCTGCTCCCGGGGACGAGGAGGATGAGGGACATGACGAGGGCCGCGGCGGCCAGGAGGGCGCCGGTGCCGAACGCCAGGTGGTATCCCTCGTTGAGCGCGGCCGCGGCGGTGCGGCCGCCGGCCGGCAGGCTCTCCGTGCGGGCCGTGGCCAGCGCGGCCAGAACGGCGAGGCCGAGCGCGCCGCCCGCCTGCGCCGATGTCGCGGTCAGGCCGGACGTGACCCCCGCGTCGGCCGGCGTCACCGTCGACATGGCGAGCGTCATCACCGCGGGCATCGCCAGCCCGACGCCGGCGCCGACGAGGGTCATCATGGGCAGCACGGCCATGACGTACGCCCCGGCGGCGGGAGCGCGGGCGGCCAGGCAGAGGCCCGCCACGATGAGGACGAGACCCGCTGCCAGCACGGCACGCGGACCGACGCGCGTGTTGAGCCGGGCGGAGACGCCGAGCGAGACCGCCGCGAGCGTCACCGGCAGGGGAAGCGAGGCCAGGCTGGTCGCCATGGCGTCGTAACCCAGCACCAGTCGCAGGTAGAGGACGCTGAGGAAGCCGAATCCCGTGATGGCGGCCACCATGAGGACCTGGACGAGGTTCGCCCCGGCGACGTCCCGCGATCGCAGGACGCGCGGGGGCAGAAGCGGGCGGGCCGCCGTCGCCTGGCGTACGGCGAATCCGGCCAGCAGGACCACGGCCACCGCGCCAGGCACCGCCGTGTGCGCGGAGCGCCAGCCGTGCTCGTCCACGGTGACGATCGTGTAGACGCCCAGCATCAGCCCGGCCGTGATGAGCAGGGCCCCGGCGCCGTCCGCCCCCGCGCGGAGCCCGATTCCGCGGTCGGACGCGAGCAGCCGGACGGCCAGCACGGCGACCACCAGGCCGATCGGCACGTTGACGAAGAAGACCCAGCGCCAGCCGGCGGTCTGAGTGATCACACCGCCGGCGACGCCCCCGATGGTGCCGCCCGCGGCGGCGATGGCCCCCGTCCAGCTGAGCGCCTTCGCGATCGCCCGCGGCTCCGTGAAGAGCGTCATGGTGATCCCCATGGCGACGGCGGCGGCCATGGCCCCACCCGCCCCCTGAAGGAACCTTCCGGCCACGAGGATCTCCGAGGTGGGGGACAGGCCGCAGATCAGGGAGGCCGCGACGAAGGTCAGAAGACCGGCCACGAACATGTGCCTGCGGCCGACGAGGTCGCCGAGTCGGCCCGACAGGAGCAGCAGGCCGGCGAAGGCGATCATGTACGCGTTGACCACCCAGGCCAGGCCGGCCTGGGTGAAACCGAGGTCGCCCTGGACGGACGGCAACGCGATGTTCACGACGCCCCCGTCAATGATGATCATCAGTTGGACGGCGCTGAGGACGGCGAACGACGACCAGCGCGCGGTGTGGCCCGGTGGGGGCGTGTCGGTCATGTGCCTGACCGTACGGCGACGCCGGGAGACGCCCCATGCTTATTGATCTTGATTTCATACGTGTTCGTCCTCCCGCGGAGGTTCCGGGGATACGGTGTCCGCATGGATGTCCTCAGTGACGTGATCGCCACGATGAGGACCGGAGAGCCGCGCTCGGCGCTGATCCGCTGGCGGGCTCCCTGGGGCCAGAGCTACCCGCCGGTGCCCGGCGTGGGTTTCCAGGTGGTCCTGCAGGGGTCGTGCTCACTGCTCCCCGCGGAAGGTGCGCCCGTCACGCTCGGAGTGGGAGACGTGGTCTTCCTCGTCAACGGGCGGGGACACGTGCTCGCCGACAGCCCGGCCACCCCGCCTGCCGGGCCCGCCTGCGATCCGTACGACCAGCGGCACGAGCGGCGGTACGCCTCACCGGTCGCGGAAGGCGGGACGGACGACGGGCCGGGGGCGCTCACGGTGACGCTCTGCGGGGCCTACCAGCTCGATCCCGCCCGGGCGCATCCGCTCCTGAGCGATCTGCCGGAGATCGTCCACCTGCCGGCCATGCCGGGACACCACCCGGAGATCCGCGCGGCGGTCGATCTCCTCGGCGCCGAACTGGGCCGGCCCCGGCTCGGCGCGGACGCCCTCGTGCCCGCCCTGCTCGACATGCTGCTCCTCTACATCCTGCGCGCCTGGTTCGCGGAGCAGCCGGCCCGCGGCGTGGTCACCGGCTGGGCCGCCGCGCTCAACGACCCGGCGGTCAGTGCCGCGCTGCACGGCATCCACGGCGAACCGGCACGCCCGTGGACGGTCGAGTCCCTCGGGGAGCAGGCCGGGCTGTCGCGCGCCGCCTTCGCCAAGCGGTTCACCTCGCTGGTGGGCAGGCCGCCGCTCGCCTACCTGACCTGGTGGCGGATGACTGTCGCGGGACGGCTTCTGCGCGACTCCGACGCTCCACTCGGCGCCGTGGGCAGGCAGGTGGGCTACACCTCGGAGTTCGCGTTCGCCAACGCGTTCAAACGCCGGTACGGCATCGCCCCCGGAAGGTATCGGCGCCAGGTCAGGGAATGACCGCGGCCGGGGTCGGCTGACACCCCGGGCCCCCGCCGTGTACGGCACGGCGGGGACCCGGGAGTCATCAGGCTCGGAGACCTCACGGGTGTCCGGGCAACCGGTAGTTCTCATCGAGTGCCGCGCCGCGCTCGGGCTTGTAGAGGTCGTAGCCGCGGGCGTTGCACTGCAGGCCGCCGTTGATGCAGTGGGTGACCAGGGCGGCCAGCGTGGCGGGGTCCCAGGCGTTGAAGAAGTCGTAGTGCCAGGTATAGCCGCGACCGCTGGACAGCCTCACCTGCGACATGTCGCCGTCGGCCGGGAAAGCGATCTTGTATTCGAGCATCGGCACCGCGACCGGGTGCGTCGTCGGGCACTCGCCGTTGACGGGGTAGGCCATGTGGCTCTTGTGGTCGGCGCTGTCGAGGTGCACGCCGTCCCAGCAGCTCGGCGCCTGGTAGCGGATGTTGAGCTGGCTTCCGGCGGGGCAGGAGGCCGGGAAGTCCCAGTTGTGGAAGCTCTCCCCGCACTCCCAGCCTTCGACCGCGCCGGGGGCGCGCTGGAAGTCGGCCTGGGTCGCGGTGGGGCTGCCGACCACGTACCGGAGGCCCTGGGGGAACGGGCGCACGGAGGTGTAGTCGAGCACGCCGGACTTGTAGTAGAGCACCTGCGGGCCGACCGGCACGATGAGCTGGTCACCCTTGTAGACCGGCGGGAACCAGTAGCTCGACTTGTCGGCGGGGACGACGCACGACGTCCCTCCCGCGAGGAGCGACGCCAGCGTCGAGCTCGCGGTGGTCGTCACGTTGCCGACGAACGTGTGCATGTGCGACGCGCCCGGCAGACCGGGGTAGACGATCGGGTCGTCAGGACGGCTCTGGGTCACGCTGCAGTTCGCCTGGAACTCGTGATGGGTGACCAGAGAGGTGTCCGTGGGCGAGGGGGTCGGCGCCGGGGTGCCGCCGGTCCCGTAGACCTTGAACTCCCAGAGGGAGTAGCCGTAGCCGGTGGCTCGGGTGGTGCCGTACAGGCGGATGTAGCGGCCGGTGGCGGTGAGGTTGAGGGTTTGGGTTCCGCCGGTGCCGGTGGTGGTGGAGTAGGCGTCGGTCCAGGTCGTGCCGTTGGGTGAGGTCTGGATTTTGAACGCGGTGGCGTAGGCGGATTCCCAGGTGAGGACCACCTGGCTGATCGTGGCGGTGGCTCCCAGGTCGACCTGCAGCCATTGCGGGTCGCTGAAGGTGCTCGCCCAGCGGGTGCCCGGGTTCCCGTCCACGGCGAGGTAGGCGGCGTAGGCCCCTCCTTCGCTGGACGACGCGGTCGCCTGCCTGCCCTGCGACAGCAGGGAGTCGGCGGCGACCGCGGGGCTGACGATCGCGATGAGGGCCGCGACCGTCGCGGCCACGGCGGCGATGACCAGCCCGAGCCGTAACCGGCCGGGACTGCGGGGTTGGTGCATGTTCTCTCCTCACTACGGGGGGTGCCGGCCGCATGGCGACGGCGAAGGGAGGTGGGAGAGCGCTCTCCACGAGAGTGGACCTGGTTGTCAGGGGTTGTCAAGGAGCCCGTTTCAACTCGGTGAAATTTCCAGTTAATCCGCTCGAAACCGGGAAAACGGGCAAGATTGGCATCCTGACGCCGTCGGCCGTGGTGTCCGCGAGCCCGCGGAACCAGCCCGTGCGCGGAGTCTCCGCCGCCGGCGGGGGCCTCATTGGAGAACGCTCTCCAGCTGACTCCGCGCAGGCGGGGCGGTCCTCGTCGAGGCTCTCGCCGTGGGTGTCCGGGGCCGTCCGCGACGCTCAGGCGGACTGACGGACCACCAGGGAGGGCGGGAAGATGACCGAGGTCACCTGGAAGTCGGAGTCCTCGATATGGGCCAGCAGCAGCCGGGCCATCTCTCCCGCCATGTCCTCCACGGGCTGGCGGACCGTGGTCAACTGCGGACGGGAGGCCGTCGCGGCGCTGCTGTCGTCGAAGCCGATCACCGCGACGTCGTCGGGCACCACGCGGCCGCGTTCGCGGAGCGCCAGGAGCGCCCCCTGCGCCATCAGGTCGTTGGCCGCGAACACCCCGTCGATGTCGGGATGCTCCGCGAGCAGCCGGTGCATGCCCGCCTCGCCGCTGTCATGGGTGAAGTTGCCCTCGACACCCGGGATGTACGGATGACCGTATCTGGCCATGGCGTCCTGGAAGCCGGACAGCCGGTCCTGGCTCGCGCGCACGTCGAAGGGGCCGGAGATCGTCGCCACGCGCCGGCAGCCGCGCGCCACCAGGCGGTCGGCGGCCAGTTCGGCCCCCGCCCGGTGGGACAGGTCGACGTAGCTGATCGGCGTGGGTCTGGCCGGCCGCGCCCACAACACCGCGGGGAGTCCCGCCTCCACGATGAGCCGCGGCAGGGGGTCCTCGCCGTGGGTGGACACGAGCAGTGCGCCGTCCGCGCTGCCCTGTCGCAGGTAGCCGATCACCTGGTCGCGGGCGTGGGCCGTCTCGGCGAACATCAGGACGGGGTGGATCCCCCGAGGGCGGAGGAAGGCCACGGCGCCGCCGGCCACCCGCCCGAAGAACGGATCGGCGAAGACCTGGCTCTCGAACGGTTCCCCGCCCGCGTCGCCGCCGGCCCCCGAGACGACGAGCGCCACCGAGCCGGTCCGCCGTGTGACGAGGGAGCGGGCCGCACGGTTCGGCACGTATCCGGTGGTCGCGATGGCCTGCTGGACGGTCTCCTGGATTTCCGGCGCGACGTTGCGGATGCCGTTGATCACACGGGACACCGTGGCCCGGGAGACTCCCGCCACCCGGGCCACGTCCTCCAGCGTCGGAGTTCCCTGCGCCGGCGGGAGATCCGTACTCATAGGGTCTTTATAACACGAGGTGGAGAGCGCTCTCCGTCCGTGCTCCCGTACCCGTGCCCGCCCGGGTACGGGAGCGGCTACGGGCGAGCCTCTCCGGTGCCCGACACGGTGTCCGACGTGGGGCCCGTCGCGGTGAGCGTCGTTGTGTCCGTCACTGTCGCCGTCGTGGCGCTGAGGGGGAGGTCCCCGGCGGATCGGCCCGCGAGAACACGGAAGGCCCCCGGCTCGGTGCGCCAGGCCCGATCCTCGACGGACCAGTGCTGGACGGCGCGCGCCTGGACGGGGACCGCGACCTCGGTCTCCTCGCCCGGCCCGGCCTCGGCGACGGCGTATCCGGCCAGCCACCGCGCGGGCCGTTCCACCTCGCTCCCGGGCCGGGAAAGGTAGACCTGCACCACCTCGCGCCCCGCCCGGTCGCCGGTGTTGCGCAGCCGTACGGTGACGGTGAACGGCCGCCCGGGCTCGACCTCCGCCGGCGCGCCCAGGGCCTCGTACGACCAGGACGTGTAGCCGAGCCCGTGGCCGAACCAGTAGGCCGGGGCGTCGTTCGTGCGCGCCCACGCCCGGTGACCGATGTGCGGGCCCTCGGCGTAACGGAGCACGCCGTCCACCGGCGTCGTGCCGGCGACGGCCTCATCGGCCCAGGTCGTGGGCAGGCGGCCGCCAGGCTCCGCCGTGCCGAGGAGGACGTCGGCCAGCCCGTCCCCGCCCTCCTGCCCGGGGAACCAGCTCAGCAGGACGGCGGGGACCTGCTCCCGCCACGGCAGGGCGACCGGCCCGCCGGAGTTCACGATCACGATGGTGTTCGGGTTGGCCTCCGCCACGGCGCGGACGAGATCGCCCTGCCTGCCGGGCAGGTCGAGGGACTCGCGGTCGCGTCCCTCGCTCTCGACCGCCTCGTCGGTGCCGACGACGACCACCGCGACGTCGCTGTCACGCGCGAGCGCCACGGCGGCGGCGAGTTCGTCGTCGTCGCTCAGACGGGGCGGGTCCATGGCGAGCGCCGAGGCGCGCCCGGTGCCGCGGTCGAGCCGTCGCCGCGCGACCAACTCGACCTCGCGGCCCGGTTCGAGGTCCACCTCCGCGCGCCGGTAGGGAGGGGACAGGTGGACGGTCGCCGGATCGGCGGTGTCGAGCGCAACGTCGGCGTCGACGACGAGACGCCCGTCCACGGCGAGCGAGACATGGCCCCACCCTCCGACGGCGACGCTCCACCGCCCGCCGACGTCCGGGCGCACGAGAGCGCGTATCTCGACGGTGCGGGCCCCGCGGACGGGCGCGGATTCGAGGATTTTCCCGGTGAGCCTGCGCTCGGCGTGGAGTTCGTCACCTGAGGCGTCGAGCAGCCGCACCAGCACGCCGGGCTCGCCGCTCCTCGGGTCGCGGGTGCCGGCGGTTCCCACGGGCGTCGGGAGATCGCTCGGATGCGCCCCTGCCGCGTGGGTCACCTCGGCTCTGCCTGCCAGTGCGGCGCGGACACCTTCCAGCGGGGATATGGCCGAAGCCGGGTACACCCCCGCGCTGCCGCCGCCCTGGATGCGGGCGACGGCCGCGTTCGGCCCGAGCACCGCGACCCTGCGCAGCCGCCCCGCGTCGAGCGGAAGAAGGCCGCCCTCGTTGCGGAGCAGCACCGTGCCCGCACTCACGGCACGGCGCAGCAGCGTACGGCCGGCCTGCTCCTCCGGGCGGGTCTCTCCGGGCGCGCCTTCGGCGAGCGCGCCGAGCGAGGCGGAGCCGGAAGCGGGCGAGCCGGCCGAAGCGGCGCCATCGGCGAGCGCGCCGACCCGGACGGCGAGTCGCAGCAGGCGGCGCACCTTGTCGTCGATCACCGGCTCCGGCACGTCGCCGGACCGGACGGCGGACGCGAGCGCGTCGCCCCAGTGCTCGTTGGGGCCCGGCATGGCGAGATCCTGGGCGGCCAGTGCGGACGCCACCGTGGACCGCACCGCCCCCCAGTCGGACACCACCACCCCGTCGAAGCCCCACTCGCCCTTGAGGGGCTCGGCCAGCAGGGCGTTCTCCGACATCGTCGCGCCGTTCACTCCGTTGTAGGCCGACATCACCACCCACACCCCCGCGTCGACCGCGGTCTCGAACGGTGCGAGGTACACCTCGCGGAGGGTCCGCTCGTCCACGTGGGCGTCGAGGGTGAGCCGCTCGGTCTCGGAGTCGTTGGCGACGTAGTGCTTGGCCGTCGCGGCCACGCCCCCTGACTGCACGCCGCGCACGAAGGCCGCGCCGATCCGCCCCGTCAGCAGCGGGTCCTCCGAGAAGCATTCGAAGTGGCGCCCGCCGAGTGCGGATCGGTGCAGGTTCAGCGTGGGCGCGAGCAGGACGTCGACACCCTTGCGCCGCGCCTCGCCGGCCAGCAGCGCGCCGAGCCGCGTGACGAGGTCGTCGTCCCAGGTGGCGGCCAGTGCCGTGGCGGATGGGAGCGTCAACGACGTGTCGCGCTCGTCCCAGCCCTCGCCGCGCACACCGGCGGGGCCGTCCGAGGTCGCCATGGAACGCAGCCCGATGTCCGGTTCCGCGCCCGTCCGCCATACGGTCGCGCCGGTGAGCAGCCGCACCTTCTGGTCGAGGTCCAGCTTTTCCACCAGGTGGTCGAGCTCGTCGTCGGTCACGCGAACCCCTTCGTCTCTTCGGAGCGTTGTAGGAGAGCGCTCTCCATCGTTACAGCGTCGACGCGGCGGTGGCGGCCTGTCAATGGTGGAGACCGAGGCGTGGCCTGGGGCGACATGCCACGCCGGCCGACCCGGTTCCGGTAATCGTTGCCGTCTGCCCGGGATGCCGGTGCGGATCGGGGCTCCGGGTGCCCGTCCCGTGATGCCGCAGTCGTTTCCGGAATGTCAGCGGAGGGTTTCGGGCGGACGGGAAGGGACTTGACAGGTGTCTGTCATCGGTCCACTCTCCACTGGAGAGCGCTCTCCCATCTCCTGCCATGTCCTCGCACGGGTACGGCAGGCACCCCCCGGTAGTGAGGAGAGGTCGTGCTTCCATCTCGTAGTCCAGGCCGTCCGCGGTCAGGCCTGGTCATCGCCACGCTGGCCGCCGTGCTGGCCGCCGTGATCGGGGTCGCCTCCGCGCTCGTGGGCCCGGCCTTCGCGGCGGACGCGTTGTTGTCGCAGGGGAAGTCGGTGACCGCGTCGTCGAGCGAGGGCGCCGGCTACTCCGCCGCGTTCGCCGTGGACGGGAACCCGGGCACCCGCTGGGCGAGCACCTTCAGCGACCCGCAATGGCTGCAGGTCGACCTGGGAGCCACCGCCACGATCAGCCAGGTGGTCCTCACCTGGGAATCCGCCTACGCCACCGCGTTCAAAATCCAGACCTCACCCAACGGCACGACCTGGACCGACGCCTACTCCACCACCACCGGCACCGGCGGAACCCAAACCCTCAACCTCACCGCCACCGGCCGCTACGTCCGCCTGTACGGCACCACCCGAGCCACCGGCTACGGCTACTCCCTCTGGGAGTTCCAGATCTACGGCACGAGCGGGACGACGCCCCCCTCCCCGACGCCTTCACCGAGTCCCTCCGCGAGTCCCTCCGCCGGATGCGATTCCGCGAACGCGGCCCTCGGACGGCCGGCGACGGCGTCCTCGACCGAGGGCGCGGGCACTCCCGCCTCGGCCGCCTTCGACGGCAACGCGACCGGCACCCGCTGGGCCAGCGCGTACAGCGACCCGCAGTGGCTCCAGGTCGACCTGGGCTCGTCCCAGCAGATCTGCCGGATCGTCCTGACCTGGGAGACCGCCTACGCGACCGCGTTCAAAATCCAGACCTCCGCCGACGGATCGACCTGGACCGACGCCTACTCGACGACGAGCGGCACCGGCGGCACCCAGTCCCTCGACGTGTCGGGCACCGGCCGCTACCTGCGCGTATACGGCACCGCCAGGGCCACCGGCTACGGCTACTCCCTCTGGGAGGTCGTGGTGAACACCGGCACGGGCGGCGGCACCGGCCCCGGCACCGGTGACTGGACCGAGGTGTGGAAGGACGACTTCGACGGCCCGGCCGGCACGTCTCCGTCGGCCGCCAACTGGATCCTCCGTACCGGAACGCAGTTCCCGGGCGGCGCGGAGAAGTGGGGGACCGGTGAGGTCGAGACGGCCACCGCGTCGACCGCCAACGTCTTCCTCGACGGCGCCGGACGGCTCAACATCAAGGCGATCAAGGACGGCGCCGGCAACTGGACGTCGGGGCGCGTGGAGACCCAGCGCACCGACTTCGCCGCACAACCCGGCGAGCAGGTCAGGTTCACCGCGAGGCTGAAGCAGCCCGACGTCGCCGACGCGATGGGCTACTGGCCGGGCTTCCGCGCCACGGGGGCGGCCTACCGCGGTGTCTACACGAACTGGCCCGGCGTCGGCGAGACCGACATCATGACCGACGTCAACGGCCGCAGCCAACTGTCCAACACCTTGCACTGCGGCACCGCCCCCGGCGGCGCGTGCAACGAGTACGACGGCAGGACCAGCGGGTTCGCGACCTGTGCGGGATGCCAGACGGGCTACCACGAATACACCCAGGTGATCGACCGCAGCACCACCGACGAGCAGATCCGCTTCTCCCTCGACGGCGTGCAGACGTGGGTCGTCCGCGAGAGCCAGGTCGGCGTCACCGCGTGGCAGGCGGCGGTCCACCACGGCTTCTACCTCAGGTTCGACCTGGCGATCGGCGGTTCGCTGCCGAACGCCCTCGCGGGCTTCACCACGCCCACCGCCACCACGACCTCCGGCGGCGTCCTGAGCGTCGAGTCGGTCTCGGTGTCGAAGAAGACCGGTTCCGCGCCGGCCGCCATGACCGATCCGGCCACGCCCGCGGGACCGAGCAACGTCCGGGTCACCGGCGGCCAGGGCAACTGGCAGTTGTCGGTGAACGGCCAGCCGTACGAGATCCGGGGTCTGACCTACGGCCCGCCGCAGGCGGCGGCGGACGGATACATGCGCGACCTGAAGTCCATGGGCGTCAACACGATCCGCACCTGGGGGGTCGATGACGCGGCCACGCCGACGTTGCTGAACAGGGCCGCCCAGCAGGGCATCAAGGTGATCGTCGGGCACTGGCTCAACCAGGGCGCCGACTACGTCAACGACACCGCGTACAAGACGAGCGTGAAGAACGAGATCGTCGCGCGGGTCAACACGCTCAAGGGGTACCAGGGCGTTCTCCTGTGGGACGTCGGCAACGAGGTCATCCTCACCATGCAGGACCACGGCCTGCCGGCCGCCGAGGTCGAGGCGCGCCGCGTCGCGTACGCGAAGTTCGTGAACGAGGTGGCCGTGGCGATCCACGCCGCCGACCCCAACCATCCCGTGACCTCCACCGACGCCTGGACCGGTGCCTGGCCCTACTACAAGGCGTACGCCCCGGCGCTCGACCTGCTCGCGGTGAACTCCTACGGCGCGATCGGCGGCGTCAAGCAGGCCTGGATCGACGGCGGGTACACCAAGCCCTACATCCTGACCGAGGGCGGCCCGGCGGGGGAGTGGGAGGTGCCCGCGGACGTCAACGGAGCACCGACCGAGCCGACCGACCTGCAGAAACGAACCGGTTACACCGCGAGCTGGAATGCCATCAAGGCGCATCCGGGAGTGGCCCTCGGCGCGACCGAGTTCCACTACGGCCTGGAGAACGACTTCGGCGGCGTCTGGCTGAACACCTTCACCGGCGGATGGCGGCGCCTGGGCTACTACGCGCTCAGGCAGGCCTACACCGGTCAGCCGGCTCCCAACACGCCGCCGGAGATCACCGCCATGACCGTGGGCTCGCAGACCGCCGTCCCAGCGGGCGGGCAGTTCACCGTCAGCGTGTCGGCCGCCGATCCGCAGGGGGACGCGATCCGCTACAACCTGATGATGAGCGACAAGCACATCAGCGGCGGCACCGGCTTCCGGCACGTCCGGTTCACCCAGACCGGCCCCGGTCAGTTCTCGGTGACGGCGCCGCAGCAGATGGGCGTGTGGAAGGTGTACGTCTACGCCTACGACGGGCAGGGGAACGTCGGCATCGAGCAGAAGTCGTTCCGCGTCGTGCCCCCGCAGGTCGCCGGCACCAACGCGGCCGTCGGCAGGCCCACCACCGCGTCGACCTACCAGGCGACCGGCGACGGCGGGCCGTTCGATCCCGGCAGGGCCACCGACGGCAGCTTCACGTCCCGCTGGGCGAGTGAGTGGAGCGACCCGCAGTGGCTGCAGGTCGACCTCGGGCAGACGACGGCGATCAAGCACGTCCAGCTCGGCTGGGAGTCCGCGTACGGCAGGGCGTACCAGATCCAGACCTCGGCCAACGGTGTCGACTGGACCACGCGTCTACTCGACCACGACAGGCGACGGCGGGTTCGACGATCTCGACCTGACCGCCTCGGCCAGGTACGTCCGGCTCAACCTCACCCAGCGCGGGACGGCGTACGGCTACTCGCTCTGGGAATTCGGGGTTTACAAGTAGCACGCGAGAGAACAGACGTGATCCCCGGCCGCCGGTATCTCATCGGGCAGGCGGCGGCCGGGGATCACTATTGAAGATCAGAGCAGGTGGCCTGGCTCAGGCGGCGAGGCCGAAGAGGCCGCCGCCGGCGATGGACGTGATGCCGATGAGACCGGTCCGGATGCCGGCAGGAGTGTTGCGGTCGGTGGTGCTGCCGTCGCCGAGCTGGCCGACCGAGTTGAGTCCCCAGGTGTTGACGGGGCCGTTGGTCAGATAGGCGATGCTGTAGTTGTCGCCGGCGGCGATGAGCGCGACATCGCTCAGGACGCCGACGCCGCCTGGACCGAGCACGGTGACCGGGGTGGGGCTGTCGACGCCGGTGACGCCGTTGCCGAGCTGGCCGAAGCTGTTGTTGCCCCAGGCTCGGACGGCGCCGCTGATGAGCAGCGCCAGTGTGTGATCGCCGCCTCCCGCGACGGACTTGACGCCGCTGAGCACGCCGACGCCGCCGACTCCGACCACGGTGACCGGGGTGGGGCTGCCGGGACTCACGCTGCCGTTGCCGAGCTGACCCTCGGCATTGTCACCCCACGTCCTTACCGTGCCGTCGTTGAGCAAGGCGACGCTGTGGTTGTCGCCGGCGGCGATGGCCTTGACGTTGCTGAGCACGCCGACGCCGCCTGGACCGAGCACGGTGACCGGTACGGGGCTGTTGCCGCCGGTGACGCCGTTGCCGAGCTGGCCGGAGCTGTTGTCCCCCCAGGCCTTGACGGTGCCGTTGGCCAGCAGCGCCAGGCCGTGGTCCTGCCCGGCGGCGACGGCGACCACGCCGGTCAGGCCGGTGACCGGTGCGGGCAGCGGGTTGTCCGGGTCGACCATGCCGTTGCCGAGCTGGCCGAAGTCGTTGTCTCCCCAGGCCTGGACGGTGCCGTCGCCCAGCCTCGCGAGGTTGAAGTCGTCGCCTGCGGCGATGGAGCGGACGCTGAGCAGGCCGGTCACGGTGCCGGGCGTCGGGTGGTCGATGGTGGTGCCGTCGCCGAGCTGGCCGTTGTTGTTGTCTCCCCAGGCCTCGACGGTGCCGTTGGCCAGCAGGGCCAGGCTGTGGTTGAGGCCGCCGGCGACGGCGGTGACGTCTGCCGCCGTCACCCCGGCCGCCGTCACGGGCGTGTGCCGGTCAGTGGTCGTGGCATCGCCGAGCTGGCCGTTGTCGTTGTCGCCCCAGGTCTTGACCCGTAGCGGTTGTGCCGCAGCGGAAGGCAGCGCCCCCGCGCCGACCATCAGAGCCGTCAACGCGACCCCGACCGCCGCAGCCGCCGCAGCCGCCGCGCGACGCCGATTCCCCGGAATCGCACCCGAAAGTGAATTCATTACTCATCCCCGAAAGACATCGAACAGGCCGTCGACGGCGCATTTCCCGCCGCTTGCGGATTGGAAGATGATCGGGACGTTATCAGAATGATCGACCACGCCCGAGAACAGAACACCGGAGTGATACACGCGTCGCTCCGTCGAGCCGGACGAAACCAGTCCCATTCCGCACCTATTGCCGGAATATGCGCATTCTATCCCTCAGAAAGACATTGCATATGCCGCTTGCGGCGCCTTTCCCGCCAATCGTGGATTCGAAGATGAGCGGGACGCCATCAGAATGGGCGCACCATACCGGGTAACCGACCGCACCTGTCGGAATACGCCTTCTGTATTCGAGCGGGAGAAGCCATCCCTATTCTTGGCCCAAGATATGCGTCGCCGAATGTCCTCGTCAATGCTCCAGCTACACGAAGCGATTTCACGTGTTCCGCTCACGGGCGGATCGCCCGCGCGGGTGAGGAGGGTTCGTCGTGGGCCCGATGCGGCACTGGGCGGAGGACGGAAATCGCGCCGGTGCGGAAGGGAAATACGAGAAAAGCACGTGCGCTCCCGCCCGGAGGGGCGGGAGCGCACGTCAGGACGTCAGCGTGTGAAGGTCACACGATGAGGCTGTGGTAGTCGCCGCCGTCGATGGAGGTGATTCCGATCCGGCCGGTCCTGATGCCGGTGGGCACGAGCCGGTCGATGACGCTGCCGTCGCCGAGCTGGCCGTTGGTGTTGTCTCCCCACGTCGTGACCGGACCGGCGCCCGGGTAGGCCAGGCTGTGGTTGCCGCCCGCGGCGATGAGGTTGACGTTGGTCAGGGCCAGGACGGCCACCGGAGTGAGCCTGTCGGTGGTGGTGCCGTCGCCGAGCTGGCCGCTCGAGTTGTCGCCCCAGGACCTGACGGTGCCGGTGTTGAGCTGGGCCAGACTGTGGAAGCTGCCGGCGGCGATGGACGTGGCTCCGGCCAGGCCGGAGACGACGACCGGGGTCGAGCTGCCCATGAGAGTGCCGTTGCCGAGCTGGCCTTGGGAGTTGTCGCCCCATGCGCGGCCGGCGCCGGTGCTGAGCAGGGCCAGACTGTGCTGGCCGCCCGCCGCGATGTCCGAGACTCCGGTCAGTCCGAGGACGGTGACCGGGACCGGGCTGTCCACGCCGGTGCCGTTGCCGAGCTGACCGAAGGCGTTCTGGCCCCAGGCCCGTACGGTGCCGTCGCTCAGCAGAGCCAGGCTGTGGAATGTGCCGGCCGAGATCGCGACCACATTGGTCAGGCCGACCACCTGGACCGGAATGGACCGGTCGGTGATGGTGCCGTCGCCGAGCTGGCCGAACTGGTTGTCGCCCCAGGCCCAGACGGTGCCGTTGCTCAGCAGGGCCAGGCTGTGCAGCCCCCCGGCCGCGACCGCGGTCACGCCGAGCAGGTTGGCGACGGTGCCCGGTGTCGAGTGATTGATGAGGGTGCCGTCGCCGAGCTGGCCGTCGCTGTTGCTGCCCCAGGCCTCGACCGTTCCGTTGGACAGCCGGGTCAGGCTGTGGCCGCCTCCTCCGGAGACCTGTGTGACCTCCGCGTCGGTCGCGCCCGCCGCGGTGACCGGCGTGTGCCGCTCCAGGAGCGTGGCGTCACCGAGCTGGCCGGAGGCGTTCAAGCCCCAGGTCTTCAGCCGGGTCGCCTGGGCGGACGCGGGCTGCGAGGCGGCGCCGGCGAGCAGGGCCGCCAGCGTCACCGCCGCCGCGGTGACCGTGAGCCCGCGCTTTTTGGTCGGAAATGAAAGCATATTGTTTTCCCCCGAAAGACATATGACTGCATCGGCGACGCCTTTCCCGTCGCTGGTGATGGAATTGGACGGTGAACCGCACGCTATCAGGATGTGGACACGATGCCGGAGAACCAACCACTACCGATAGTCGTGCCGCCGAGGCACGAATAGTGCGAATAATTCAAGGGCCACAAAAGCTCCTTGGCTCCCATCTATGGCGCACATAAGTTGTTTTCAGCTGAAGATAGATTATTACTGTTCAAAACGCGAGCGCTCCCGTCCGGTTGGTGACGGGAGTGCGTGAATCAGTGTCAGTCCTGACGCGTCAGCCGCGGTACATGGCACCGGGGGCAGGGATTGGAACACGCAGCCCCGCCCCTGATGGGGCGGGGCTGCGGTGGATCAGAAGGTGAGCTTTCCGGCTAGGCGGCGGCGAGACTGTGGTTGCCGCCGCCGGCGATGGATGTGATGCCGATGAGGCCGGTCCGGATGCCGATGGGTGTGTTGCGGTCGGTGGTGGTGCCGTCGCCGAGTTGCCCTGAGGCGTTGCTGCCCCAGGTGTTGACGGGGCCGTTCGTCAGGTAGGCGATGCTGTGGATGTCGCCGGCGGCGATGAGTGCGACGTCGCTCAGGACGCCGGTTCCGCCGACTCCCAGGACGATGACCGGGGTGGGGCTGTCGGGGCCGGTGATGCCGTTGCCGAGTTGCCCTGATCCGTTGTTGCCCCACGCGCGGACGGTGCCGTTGTTCAGCAGCGCGAGAGCATGGCGGCCGCCGCCGGTGATCGCCTTGACGTTGCCGAGCACGCCGACTCCGCCGACGCCGACGACGGTGACCGGGGTGGGGCTGTTGGGGCTCAGGACACCGTTGCCGAGCTCACCTTCGGTGTTTCTTCCCCAGGTTCGGACGGTGCCGTCGTTGAGCAGGGCGATGCTGGAGTTGTCGCCGGCGGCGATGGCCTTGACGTTGCTGAGCACGCCGACGCCGCCGACTCCGAGCACTGTGACCGGGACGGGGCTGTTGCCGCCGACGCTGCCGTTGCCGAGCTGGCCGGTGCTGTTGCTGCCCCAGGCCTTGACGGTGCCGTTGGCCAGCAGTGCCAGGCCGTGGTCCTGGCCGGCCGCGATGGCCACCACTCCGGACAGACCGGTGACCGGTGCGGGCAGCGGATTGTCCGGGCCCACGGTGCCGTTGCCGAGCTGACCGAAGTCGTTGTCTCCCCAGGCCTGGACGGTGCCGTCGCCCAGCCTCGCCAGGCTGAAGTCGTCGCCTGCGGCGATGGAGCGGACGCTGAGCAGGCCGGCCACGGTGCCGGACGTCGGGTGGTCGGTGGTGGTGCCGTCGCCGAGCTGACCGTCGGCGTTGTGGCCCCAGGCCTCGATGGTTCCATTGGCCAGCAGGGCCAGGCTGTGGTTGAAGCCGCCGGAGACCGCGGTGACTTCTGCCGCCGTCACCCCGGCCGCCGTCACGGGTGTGTGCCGGTCAGTGGCCGTGGCGTCGCCCAGCTGTCCAAATGGGTTGTCGCCCCAGGACTTGACCCGGATCGCCTGTGCCGCCGACGCGGTCGACGGCGAGGTGCCCACAATCAGGGCCGCGAACGTCACCCCCGCCGCCATTGCTGTCAGGGCACGTTTTGTGGTCGGAAACAAAAGCATAATTTTTTCCCTGAAAAGATATATTACTGGATCGGTGACACCTTTTCCGTCACTCCCGATGGAATTGGACGGCGACTGGCACGCTACCAAGATGTGGACACGAAGTCGGAGGACCGGCCCACTTACCGATAGTCGTGTCGCGGCAGATATAAATAAGATGAACGATTTATTTGTGCTAAATAGAACCAATTAAACTGGCGGATAGTGTTAGAAAGCTGTTTGTGGCGCGAAATCGCATTATTTTCGGCCAAACAGCGCGTGCTCCCGCCTCCATGCGGGCGAGAGCACGCGGGAGAGCCTGAGACTCACACGATGAGGCTGTGGCCGAAGTCGGCGGAGATGGAGGTGATTCCGATACGCCCGGTTCGGATGCCGGTGGGCACGGTCCGCATGGTGGTGGTGCCGTCGCCGAGCTGGCCGTCGATGTTGAGCCCCCAGGCTCTGGCGGTTCCGTTGTTGAGCAGGGCAAGGCTGTGGAACCCGCCCCCGGAGACCTGAACGGAGGCGCCCGTCTCTCCAGCGACCGTTACCGGCGTGTGCCGATCAGTGGTCGTGGCGTCGCCGAGCTGGCCCGAACCGTTGAGACCCCAGGACTTCATCCGAAGCGCCTGGGCCTGTTCGCCCCTTGCCGCAGACGCGGGTTGCGCCACGGTTGCCGGAGATCAGCGCCACCAATGGTCATATTAAATTCGAGACGGGCGAATTGCCGCTCTGGCAACTCCGGCAAATCGGCATTGGGGGGCGTTGAAAATCAACCCGAAATGCCATAGGCATGTCCAAATATGACAAGATCGGGAAAGGTCGGAATTAAGCGTTCGACTTTTGTGTCGGCGTAGCATCTATTTGCCGTCATTGAATATGCCCTCGGGTGTTTACGTTTCTCGGGCGGGTATCCCCTGACCGCATCGCTCACTGCGGTGAACCCGGAAATCCCATTCTCACTTTGGAGGGAAATCAATTGATTTCTCGTAGGAGTCGGTCGACTTCGGACCCGCGTACCACCGGCCGCCTGCTGATGTGGGCCGTCGCGACGACGGTGGCCTGTGGAGCCGTGGGCCTGTCAGGTTCGATGGCCGCCGACGCCGACACCGCCATGACGAAGGCCGCCCCCGCCGGTCAGCAGGACGGGGAACCGTGGCTCGACACGTATGGCGTAGCCGGTCTGCCGGCGCCGTTCGCCCTCAACCCGGTGGTCTTCACTGTGACGACCAACGGCGGCGTCCCGTGGGTCTACGACCCGCGGGAGCCGTCGGGGCAGCCGAGGTGGCAGAACCTTCGAAGGGTTCCGGGCAGCCAGGGCGGCAACGTCATCAACATCTCCGTCGCCCAGGGCGACAACTCGCTGTCTCCCGTGGTCGGGACGACCCAGTCTCTGAAGATCACCGCGCGAACCGGTTCCGGTCTCTTCTCCACCACGTGCGGCATCGCGGCCGTCGGCATGAATACGGTGTTCCCCACGGCGGGATCCTTGACCAACTGCAGCGCATGGGCGGCCATGCCTTCCAGCACCCCCTGATGCCCGAATCGAGGGAATGACGACGCCGCACCTCGAGCCGTCTGTCCTGGCTTGCGGAGCCGATCGTCAATTGGGCTGGATGTCAGTCATCGTGCACGTGGCCTCGCCGATGCAGGCCACGTGCACGATTCGATTCGGGGTTCCAAGGAGCGCTGCGGCTGAGACCAAGCCGGTCTCGGCCGCTCGGGGGGCGTGTGGTTGGGTCGTCCCTGTGATGGGGGAAACGCTCGGACTGATCGCCGTGGGCCTGGCGGCCGGAGTGGTCAGCACGGTGGTGAGCCTGGCGTCGATCGTCTCCTATCCGGCGTTGCTGGCCTTCGGCATTCCGCCGCTCAGTGCGAACGTCACCAACACCGTCGCGCTGATGTTCACCGGTCTGGGCGCGGCCGCGGGGTCACGGCCCGAGCTCGCCGGGCAGGGCCGTCTGGTCCTGCGCCTGGGATGGGTCACCGCACTCGGGGGTGCGGCCGGGGCGGCGCTCCTGCTCGCGACGCCGGCGGAGACGTTCGAGGCGATCGCACCGTTCCTGATCGCGGGTGCGTCCGTCCTGCTGCTGCTCCGCCGCTGGCGGCCGGGGCACGTACGGCTCGGCGGGGAGAACGGCCGCGCGTTGCGCGTCGCCCTGTTCGCGGTGGCGGTCTATCTCGGGTATTTCGGAGCCGCGGGCGGGATCCTCATGCTGGCGGTGCTCGGCGCGGCACTCGACCAGGTACCCGCACGGGTCAACGCCGTGAAGAACATCGTGTCCGCCCTCGCGAACGGCGTCGCCGCGATCGGATTCGCGCTGTTCGGACCTGTGCGGTGGACGGCGGTCGCGCCGCTCGCGCTGGGCTTCCTCATCGGGGGCTGGCTCGGCCCGGCGATCGCGCGGCGCCTTCCCGGGCAGGCGCTCAGGATCGTCGCCGCCCTCTGCGGTCTCGGAGTCGCCGCCAAGCTCGCCTTCGACGCGTTCACCGTCTGAGCGGCCGGCCACCCCGGCTCGCCGGCCTCGGCGACGCGAGGCCGCCTATCCCGGCTCGCCGGCCTCGGCCACGCGTGCGCGCAGACGGTCCCGGACCTCCTCGGGTGTGTAGGCCCGCCGCCGCCGTTCCGCCCGGACGACCACGACACCGGTTGCCGCCACGCCCGCGAAGGCCGCGAGTCCGAGCACCTTCCACCACCGCATGTGCCTAGGCTACTGCTGTGCCGGATATGCGGATAAGTCTCGATGAGGCCGTGGAGCTCAGCCGTACGGGAGACGTCTGGGTCTTCCGCGGACGCACGGTGCCGGACCGGGCCATCCAGATGACGACCAACAGCCCCGTCAACCACGTGGGCATGGCCGTCGTCATCGAGGACATGCCGCCGCTCATGTGGCATGCGGAACTCGGCCGCTCGCTGCCCGACATGTGGTCGGGCACCCACCAACGAGGTGTGCAGCTCCACGACATGCGGGAGGCCGTCCGCGTGTGGGCCGACAGATACGGCCAGCGGGCGTGGCTGCGTCAACTCGAGCCGCCCGCGTCGCGGTCGATGGAGGACGCGGCGCTGCGCGTGATCGCCCGGCTGGACGGCACGCCCTTCCCCTCGACGGCCCAGCTCGCCGGCAGATGGCTGCGCGGGCGGCTGCCCAACTTCCTGCGCGGTGACACCGCCCTCGAGACGGCGTACTGCGCCGAGGTCGTCGCGCTCACCTATGAGGCCATGGGACTGCTTCCCAGCGGTCGCCGCCCGAACTGGTACGACCCCGGCCGGTTCTGGAGCGGCGACGACCTCGACCTGCTCGGGGGAGCGCGGCTCGGCGGTGAGATCGCGGTCGAGATCCCGCCCGCTCCGGCCTCCCCGGCCGCCTCCATCACGCCCTAGCCAAGATTTCACGGAAGCGGTCAACCTTCCGCCCGTGTAGTGCGTCAGGACTAGGCATCGTTCGTACAGACGCAAGATGGCAGGGCCCATGCCTACTCCTGATTTCCGAGGCGATGGCCTCGACGGTCTCCCCGAACAGGGCCTGCGGGCCCGCCGTGCGCTCGACGCGGTGCGCCGCCAGGGCCCGGAAGCGGTGGAGGAGGAGACGCTCCGGATGAAATCCGAACTGGTCCGGCTGTACGGATGGGAGGGCTACCAGCGGGTCATCTCCAAGATGGAGAGCGACCTGGCCCGGCTGTACGAACGGCCCGCGCCGTAGCGGACGTCGCTCGCCGCCTTCCGGATCCGGTATCACGCGGTGACCCTGCGCGGGCTCCTCGGCCTGCCGAGGCCCGCGAACCGGTATGCGGCGCCCTGCGGAGGGAGCCCGATGAAAAGATCAGCGGGAGCGGTTCGCCGATAACATCGGCGGCGGAACGGACGGCTACCCGATGGAGCGACGATGACGCGACCCCTTCCCGGCGCGAACGGCCACGCGGAACTCCGGAACCTCGTCATCGGCGGATACACACCGGACACCGGCGGCTCGGGGCCCGGGCTGACCCGTGTGCGCGTGGACGCGGCGGGCCGGATGGAGGCCGTCGCACGGACGGCCGTGCCCGGTCCTTCGTTCGTCACCGCGCATCCCCGGCTGCCCCTGCTCTACGCGGTGCTCGAGCGGGAGGCGGGCGGCGTGGCGGTGTTCGCTGACGACCCCGACGGCCCCCGACTGCTCGCCGAGCACTCCAGCGGCGGCTCCTTCCCCTGCCATGTCGCCACGGACCCGGCCGGGGCCTGGCTCGCCGTGGCCAACTACGGTGACGGGACCGTCGCGGTCTTCCGGCTCGCGGCGGACGGCATGCCCGAGCCCGAGCCCCTGCTGTTCCCCAACGAGGGACACGGCCCCGACCCGGAGCGGCAGGAGGGACCACACGCCCACCAGGCCGTCTTCGGCCCGGACGGCGTGCTCCACGTGAGCGACCTCGGCACCGACGAGATCCGGCGCTTCCTGCCCGACATGACCCCCCACCCCGCCGGTCCCGTGCGGCTGACTCCCGGGAGCGGGCCGCGGCACTTCCTCCATCACGAGGGCCACTGGTACGTCGCCGGAGAGCTGGACGGGATGGTCGGGGTCTACGACGGCGACTGGCACGAGGTCGCCCGGGTGCCCGCCAGCGAGAGCGGCACAGGCGACCATCCCTCGCACATCGCGGTCTCCGAGGACGGCCGCCATCTCTACGTCGCCAACCGGGGGCCGGACACCGTGACGACCTTCGCGTTCGACGGCGCGCTGCCGGTCCGCGTCGCCGAGGTGCCGGGGGGCGGGGTCTGGCCGCGTCACTTCGCCCTCGACGGCGACCGGCTCTACGTGGCCAACCAGCGGTCGGATGCGATCGCCGTCCTCACGCTGGAGGATGGGATCCCCACACCGAGCGGTACGACCCTCGAAGCCGGCAGCCCCTCCTGCGTCCTCATGCGCTGAAGGAGGCCACCGGGTGTCCCGGCGCGTCGCCGCGTGTCCCGGCGCGCCTCAGGGGATGAGCGCGACGCCTCCGACGATCCAGGCCTTGTCGGGCCGCGAGGCGGCGACGGTGCTGTCGGGCCGCCACTGCCGGATGTAGACGAGGCCGGGGTCGACCAGTTCGGTGCCGTCGAAGAAACGCATCACGTCCTCGCGCTTGCGCGGCGCGTCGTCCGCGTTGGGCACGATGCGGCGGAACGCCTCGACGATCGGGCCCACCAGGTCGGGACGGGCGTCGAAGACGGCGTGGCCGATGGCGAGGTGGCTTCCCCGCGCGACGTGGTCGCGCAGGTAGGCGACGCACTTGTACGGGTCGCTCACGTCCGGGAGGTACTGCAGGCGGGCGGGGATCAGCAGCCCGACCGGCTTGTCGAAGTCGATCAGGCGGCGGATGTCGGGGTTGTCGAGCATCTCGGCCGGCTGGAGGATGTTGCCCTTCACGACGCCGGTGTTGGGGTTGGTCGCGAGTATCGCGCGTCCGTGCGTCAGGACGACGGGGTCGTCGTCGACGTACACGACCCGGGCGTCGGGGATCAGGGACTGGGCGACCTCGTGGGTGTTGCGCTGCGTCGGCAGACCGGAGGCCACGTTGACGAACTGCTTGATCCCCTGGTCGACGAGGTAGTGCACCGCACGTTCCAGGAAGTCCCTGACCTCGGTGGCCATGAGTCTGATCTCGGGCGCGATCGTGAGCAGCCGCTCGGCGAGCTCCCGGTCGGCGGCGAAGTTGTCCTTGCCGCCGAGCAGATAGTCGCTCATGCGGGCGATGTTGGCCGTGCTCGTGTCGAAACCCGCCACACCGCGCCGCTCCGCGCCACCCACAGCAGCCTCCTTGCCGTTGACTGTGCCTTGACGATTATTGCTTAACAAATATCGTTTTGTGCCCACATAACGCTGGTTAATCCCACCAGAACGACCATGCGTTCTGTCCGACGATCTCTTCGGCGTAGTCCACGAGCGTTCCCGGGCCCTGCAGGAGGCTGTCCGGGCAGAAGGTCCAGTGCTCCGCCGCGACGCGGAGCGCGTGGTCGAGGGTCGCCGGGGGAGCCGCGATGCTCAGGTCCAGCGTGTTGAAGCCGAGGCCGACCACGCGCGCCCCGAACCGTTCCTCCCAGCTGCGCACGACGGCGGCGAGCGGCACCGTCCACTCGTTGTGGTGCAGCGCGCCCTGCCAGCCGATGGCGACGAGCGCGTCCGCCCCCCGGTCCACCGCCGCCAGGCCGAGGGGAGTCCTGCGCTCGGCCACGACCCCGGCGTACCAGTCGGCGACGACGTCCGGGTGCGCGACCGCCTCGCCGGGTTCCGCCAGTCCCGGGCAGTCGTCTCCGAACGGCGCCAGGTCCACCTCTCTGTTGGTGAGGTCGCCCCATGTCTCGGCCATGAACCCCGCGGCCGTGTAGTGGCCGATCTCCGTGACGGAGTCGGGGGCGATCTGCCCGGCCGACCAGGGCTGCACGCCGTCCTCCAGCAGCACCGGCCACAGTCCCGACCGTTGGTGCTCGCTCCGCAGCAGGGCCCACAACCCGGCCTGAACCGGTGCGTCGCTGAGCCAGAACGACGGCCGGTGATGCGTCCGCAACGTGTCGTACTCGGGATCCGGCCACACGAGGGAGCCGGACGGGAGGTCGACGCCGAACGCCCGCCCGTCGCCTCCGTCGCCGAACAGCAACTCCAGGTCGAGCGGAAGCTGCTGTAGCTCGTGATCCGCCATGCGTCAATAATGTCGGACCTTGTGCGGAGATGCCCGGCGAGGGCCGACTCCCTATGCCAAGTCGAGCCGGCAGAGCCCCTCGGCGATGACCTTCGTGGTCAGACGTGTACGGCTGTCGCAGCCCAGTTTGGCGAAGATGTGCTCCAGATGGGTCGTCACCGTCCGCACGCTGAGCACGAGCGCGGCGGCGATCTGCGGGTTGGAGTCGCCTTGGGCGACCCCGGGTGAGCACCTCGACCTCCCTGACCGTCAGGTCGTAGGGGAGCTCGCACGGGCGCTCCGCGATGACGGCGCCCTGGATCGCGCCGAGGAACCCGACGCCGGCCCGATGGATCCGCACCTCCCGCCACCGGCCGTCCCCGTCCAGCCAGAGCCCCCGGCGGGACAGCTCACGTGAGTCGATGAAGGACCTGGCCAGCTCCGCCATGGCGGGCTCGGACGCGAGCACCTCCGACGGGGGCCGGCCGGCGACGTCCCTGCGTCGCCCGCCGCGCTCGAAGGCGGCCGCGCGGAAGCCCGGC
Organism: Planotetraspora silvatica; assembly: GCF_016863315.1. GTDB lineage: Bacteria > Actinomycetota > Actinomycetes > Streptosporangiales > Streptosporangiaceae > Planotetraspora > Planotetraspora silvatica. Next base: position 35,056 of record NZ_BOOQ01000049.1, on the reverse strand, counting down.
GGCAGCCCGAGCGGGTCGATGACGCACCGGGTCAGGTCGGTGAGGTGGGCGAGCGCGGGCGAGACGGCGGCGACCACCGCGCCCGTCTCCGGCGGGAGGTCCTCGCGCGAGCCGAGATGGAGCAACCCGGTGTAGCGGCCCTCGCTCAGGAACAGCGGTGCGGTGATCCCGGCACGCCAGCCGTACGGCTCGAGATGGCGGCGGAAGTAGCGCTCGGTGCCGGGGGAGCCCATGGCGAGCGGCTCCCTGAGGTCCATGGCCCTGCGATAGGGCGCCAGGCGCGCGTACTCCTCGGCGGCGTCGTCGTCCACCCGCCCGTACCCCTCGCACACCAAAGAGCGGTGGCGGCCGGTCGCCGGGTCGAACCCGACGAACTCATAGGCCTCCACCGGGATGACCTCGCGCAGCGCGGCCATCGCACCGTGCGCCCCCTGCCGGGCCACCTGGAATCCCAGCTCCGCGAAGGCCTGGAGGTGGCGCGCGCTCAGGCTGATCCGTTCCATGGGACCTCCATGGTCAGCCTCCCGCACCACAAACTGCAAAGGAATACGTAAAGCTTCCGATGTAGTGGACTGGCCCGTTATCTACCCTCACCGGCAACACGACGGAGAGGCGGGGGCCGATGAGAATCAGCGGAAGAGGGACCGCCGCCCTCGCGGTGGCGGCGGTCATGTTCGGCGGCGCGTGCGGGGGGTCCCCGGAGGCGCCGGCGACGAGCGAGTTCTCGGTCGCGCTGACCGAACCCGACCATCTCACTCCCGGCAACACCTCGAGCAGTTACTCCCAGACCGTGATCGACGCGCTCTTCGACACGCTGGTCTACATCGACGCGCAGGGCAAGCCGCAGATGCGGGCCGCCGAGTCGGTGACCAGCACTGATCAGAAGGTCTGGACGATCAAGATCAAGCCGGGCCGGAAGTTCGGCAACGGCGAGCCGGTCACCGCCCAGAGCTTCGCCGACTCGTGGAACGCCGCGGCCTACGCCCCGAACGGCTGGACCAACAACTACTACTTCGCCAACATCGAGGGCTACGACGCGCTCAACCCCGAACAGGGCGACCCGGCGGCCGACACCATGACCGGGCTCAAGGTGGTCGATCCGAACACGCTGGAGGTCACGCTCACCGGGCCGTTCAGCCAGTTCCCCGTGACGCTGGCGTGGATGGCGTTCGTCCCGATGCCGAAGGCCGCGTTCACGGACCTCAAGGCCTACGACCAGGCGCCCATCGGCAACGGCCCCTTCGTCCTCGACGGAGCGTGGCAGCACAACCGGCAGATCAAGATCAAGAAATCCCCGACGTACACCGGTGAGCGCCCGGCGCGTTCCGACGGCGTCCTCTTCAAGATCTACGCCAGTCGCGACACCGCGTACACCGACCTGCGGGCCGATCGGGTCGACCTGCTGCAGACCATCCCGCCGGCGAGTGCGTCCGAGGCGAAACGGCTGCTCGGCGACCGGTTCCTCGCGACACCCGGCGGCACGATGGACTACCTCGGCTTCCCGCTGTTCGACAAGCGGTTCGCCAGCGCGGATCTGCGCCGGGCGTTCTCGATGGCCGTCGACAGGAAGGCGATCGTGGACGCCGTCTTCAACGGGGCGTTCCAGCCCATGTCGTCGCTACTCGCGCCGCTGGTCCCCGGGTACCGGGCGGACGCCTGCGGCGAGGCCTGCGTCTACGACCCCGCGAAGGCCAAACAGCTCTTCGACCAGGCGGGCGGATTCAGCGGCACCCTGAACCTCTACTTCTCCAACGCCGATCCCAGCTACGAGCAGTGGATGACGGCCGTCGCCAACCAGCTCAAGCAGAACCTCGGCATCCAGGACATCACGTTCAAGAAGCTCCCGGCCGCCGACTACCTCCCGACGCTCCGGGCGCACAAGCAGGACGGTCCGTACCGCAACAACTGGGTGATGGACTACCCGAGCCCGCAGGACTACCTCGAGTACATGTGGGGCGCGGGCAACCGGATGGGCTGGGAGAACAAGGAGTTCGACGACCTGATCAAACAGGCGAACGCGGCGCCGAGCTTCGACGCCAGCCTGCCGATCTACCAGCAGGCCGAGGACATCGCGCTCGCCGAGATGCCGATGATGCCGCTGTGGAACTGGCAGGACCAGATCGGCTACTCCTCCCGGCTCGGCGACGTCCAGATCACCCCCTACAGCGCCAACCTCGACAAGATCACGGTCAAGCGGCAGTGAGGTACGCCGCGCACCGCCTGGCCCAGGCCGTGCCGGTGTTCTTCGCGACCACCTTCGTGATCTACGCGATGGTGTTCGTGCTCCCCGGCGACCCGATCCTCGCGCTCGCCGGCGACAAGCCGGTGCCGGACCAGGTCCTGGACGTCATGCGGGAGCACTATCACCTCGGCGACCCGCTCCTGGTCCAGTACGGCCGCTACATGCTCGGCCTGCTGCACGGCGACCTCGGAGAGACGTTCACCGGCCAGCCGGTGAGTGAGCTCCTCCAGGACCGCTGGGGGGTGACCGCCCAGCTCGCGACGACCGCATGGATCTTCGAACTGGCCGTCGGCGTCGGCCTCGGCGTCGTCGCCGGGGTGCGGAAGGGCGGGATCGCCGACACCGCCGTCCTCGCCGGGACGACGTTCGTCATCGCGGCGCCGGTGTTCGTCGTCGGCTACACGGCCCAGATCGTGCTCGGGCTCAACCTGGGGCTGTTCCCGACGGCGGGGACCGACGAGGGCTGGCCGGGCAGCTACCTGCTGCCCGGAATGGTCCTCGGCTCGTTCGGGCTCGCCTACGTCGCCCGCCTCACGCGGACCGCCCTGGTGGAGAACCTCCGGTCCGACTACGTCCGCACCGCCACGGCGAAGGGCCTGCGCAGAAGACGGGTGGTCGGTCTGCACGCCCTGCGCAACTCGCTGATCCCGGTGGTGACCTTCCTCGGCGTCGACTTCGGCAACCTGATGGCGGGGGCGGTCGTCACCGAGGGCATCTTCAACCTGCCGGGGATCGGCCAGCAGGTGTTCCAGTCGATCCAGCTCCAGGAGGGGCCCGTCGTCGTCGGCGTCACCACCGTGCTCGTCATGATCTTCATCGTGGCCAACCTGGCCGTCGACCTCCTGTACGGCCTGCTCGACCCGAGGATCCGCCGTGCTCGCGCGTGACGCCTGGCGGGAGATGCGCGGCCGGGCGGTGTTCTGGCTGTCCGCGGTCGTCCTGGCCGTCGCCGTCGCGATGGCGGCCGTCCCCGGCGTCTTCGCGGCCATGGGCCCCAACGACGGTTGCGACCTGCGCATGTCCAAGAAGGGCCCCGCGTCCGGCGCGGCCTTCGGCTACGACCTCCAGGGATGCGACTACTGGTCGCAGATCGTCCACGGCACGCGGGCGTCGATCATGATCGGCATCGCGGTCACGGTCGCCGCCCTGGCCATCGCGATCGTGCTCGGCCTGCTCGGTGGGTTCTACGGAGGACTCCTCGACGCGCTCATCTCGCGGGTGACCGACGTGTTCTTCGGCATTCCCTTCGTGCTGGGCGCGACGGTCGTCCTGGTGGCCTTCCCCGACCACGGCATCTGGGCGATGACGCTGGTGCTCGTCCTGCTCGGATGGACCACGATGACCCGCCTGATGCGCGGCCAGGTCATCGCCGTCCGGAACATGGACTTCATCGAGGCGGCCCGCATGCTTGGCGCGAGCGACCGGCGGATCATGTTCCGGCACATCCTCCCGAACGCGATCGCACCGGTCTTCGTGGTGGCCATGCTCAACGTCGGCAACGTCATCGCCGGCGAGGCGACCCTCGACTACCTGGGCGTCGGCCTGCAGTACCCCGACGTGTCATGGGGTCTGCAGCTCAACGTGGCCCAGTCGTTCTTCGCCGAGTACCCCCACCTGCTGATGTTCCCCGCGTTGTTCCTCACCGCGACCGTGCTGAGCTTCCTCATGCTCGGCGACGTCGTCCGCGACGCCCTGGACCCCCGCCTGCGCTGACAGGCAGGCGCCGGCACGCCGTCTCCGAGGATGGGCTCACGGGGCGCCGGTGCGGGTGGCGCCCTCCGGCCAGAGGATCCTGACCTCGATCGAGCGCCGCCGCGCCGCGCTGACGACCTCGGCCGTGCCGCCCTGCCCCTGCGCCGGCCGGCCGTCCCACACCGCGATCAGCAGGTCGACGTCCACGAGCAGGGCCGTGTTCGCCGCGTGGTAGGTCGCCGGAGTGGGGGCGTCGTACGGCAGGTGGAGGACCCTGCGCGCCAGCCCGAGCAGTCGCTCGAACGCCGCGCGGTCACGGGCGGGCAGGCAGCCGCCGTAGTCTCGGGCGGGGACGATCGCCTCCAGCGTCCCTCCGAGGCGCAGCACCAGGTCCGCGAAGATCTGGTCGGCGCCGGGCGCCAGGCACGAAACCCCGACGATGGCGGGAGCGTGCTCGGCGAGCTCCCGCCGCATCGCGGAGCCCACCAGGTCGGTGGTCGCGGGGGTCAGGTCACGGTGGCCGGTGACCGCCACACGCAGCCCTTCGCCCATGGTCCACCTCCCATGAACGTTTCTACCCGCTCGTGAGGCCGCCCGCGCCCGCGGATTCCGTGGAGGAATCCGCCGCCGGCCGCGTGCCTGATCGCGCGTCCGGTTCCGTGGCAGGCTCCGCGGCGAGCAGCCGGTCGAGCACGCGGACGCCGAACTCCAGGCCCTCGACGGGGACCCGCTCGTCCACGCCGTGGAACATGCCGAAGTAGTCGAGGCCGGGCGGCAGCAGGAGGGGAGCGAAGCCGTACCCCTTGATCCCGATCCTGGCGAACGACTTGGCGTCGGTCCCGCCCGTCATGACGTACGGCACGGGCCTGCCCGTGGGGTCCTCCGCGAGCAGGGCGGCGGCCAGGTCGTCGAAGAGCCCGTCGGCGGGGGAGGACACGCCCTCCTCGAAGCTGACGAACTCCCGGGTGACCTTGGGCCCGAGCAGCCGGTCGATCGTCGCCAGGAACTCCTCGCGCAGGCCCGGCAGGAACCTGCCGTCGACGTGGGCCTCGGCCGTGCCCGGGATGACGTTGACCTTGTATCCCGCGTCGAGCATCGTCGGGTTGGCGGAGTTGCGCAGCACGCCCTTGAACAGGATGCCCGCACGGGGCAGCCGCTCGATCTCCTCGTCCAGCCGTTCGAGGTCGATCGGCGTGCCCAGAGCCTGGGACAACTCGTCGATCAGCCGCGCCACTTCCGGCGTGAGCCGTACGGGCCACCGGTGGTCGGCGATCCTGGCGACCGCCCGGGCGAGCTCCGCGACCGGGTTGTCCACCGCGGGCTTGGAGCCGTGCCCGGCCACTCCCCGCGCGGTGAGCCGCATCCACGCCGTGCCGCGCTCGCCGACGGCGATCGGATAGATCCGGGTGCCTCCGTCGTGCCAGCTGAAGCCGCCCGACTCGCTGATGGCCTCGGAACAGCCCTCGAACAGTTCGCTATGCCGCTCGACCGCGTGGCCCGCGCCGTACTCGCCGGTCGCCTCCTCGTCGGCGAGGAAGGCCAGCACGAGGTCGCGCTTGGGTCGCCTGCCCTGTCTCGCCCAGGCGAGCGTCATGGCCAGCGTGCCCTTCATGTCGACGGCGCCCCGGCCGTGCACGCACCCGTCCAGCACCTCCCCGGAGAAGGGGTGGATCCGCCACTCGGACGTGTCGGCGGGAACCACGTCGAGGTGCCCGTGGATCAGCAGCGCGTCGTCGCTGTCACCGGGGATCCGCGCGACGACGCTCGTCCGCCGCGGCGCCGACTCGAACACGATCGGCTCGATACCGGCCTCGTCGAGCAGCCCCGCGACGTACTCCGCGGCCCGCCGCTCACCCGGCCCGTCGCCCGTGCCGTCGTTGGTGGTGTCGATCCGCAGCAGGTCCGAACAGATCGTCGCCACGTCGGTCATGTCGTCTCCTCACCTCGTCCGCCCGTGTCGGGGGCGCCTGTGCCTTCCAGGGTGAGGGGGGGAACCTCCGGCGTCGGAAAACCGAAGATCAGGCCATAGAAGGCGAGTTCTGTCTCCAGGACGCTGACGATCGTCTCCTCGCGCCGCCATCCGTGCTGTTCCCCGGGGAAGGCGCGGTACGCCCACCGGCCCCCGTGCCGCGCCAGGGCCGCGACGAACCGCTCGGACTGCGACGGGTCGACGACCGCGTCCTCCATGCCGTGCATGAGCAGAGCCGGACCGGACGCCCGGCCGGCGTGCAGCACGGGGGAGCGGTCGGCGTACCGCCGGCCGGTCTCGGGAAGCGGTCCGATCAGCCCGTCCAGGTACCGCGACTCGAAGTCGTGCGTCTCGGCCGCCCAGCCCTCGGGGTCGGAGATGCCGTAGTGCGAGACCGCGCCGCAGAACACGTCGCTGTGCACGAGGGCGGCCAGCGAGGTCCATCCGCCGGCGCTGCCGCCCCGGATCGCCACCTTCTCGGCCCGCCCCGACGTGATCAGCCACCGTGCCACGGTCTCACTGTCGCGGACGTCCACGACCCCCCAGTTGTGTCTGAGCCGCTCGCGGTAGGCCCTGCCGTACCCGGAGGAGCCGCCGTAGTTCACCTCCGCGACGCCGATGCCCCTGCTCGTGAAGTAGGCGACGGTCAGATCGAGGATCGGGGCGGCCGAACTGGTCGGGCCGCCGTGGACGAAGACCACGTACGGCGCGCGTCCGTCAGGCCGCGCGCCGGGGGCCCCCGCGGCGGCGCGCGGCGCGTAGAGGTGGACGTGCACACCTTCGATCGTCACCGGCTCAGGCGTGGGCAGCAACTCGGCCGGCGGCAGCGTCTTGGCCGCCGACAACACGGTCGGCGCACCGGTCTCCACATCGATGCGGACCACCTCATGCGGCCTGTACGGCGACGCGCCCACGCCGAGCACGTACCGGCTGTCGGCGGACACCGTCGGGCTCCAGAACGCGTAGGAGCCGCCGATGTCCCTGATCGGGGTGCCCGCCTCGGGGTCGTCGATCACGCCGAGGCGGCGCTCGTCCGCCGTCCCGTGCATGGCGACGATCCTGTGTCCGGCGAGGGCGAAGAAGGTGTTCCCGATCCTCCAGGAGGCGTCCCCGAACTCCTGGTCCATCGGGGTCAGATTGCGGCTCGTGCCGTCCATGCCGACGAGGTGGATGTTCCACCATCCGGTCGGGTCGGCCACCGCGTAGAGGCTGCCGGAGTCGCGCCATTCGGCCTGCACGATCGACATGCGGCCGTCCTCGCCGCCCATGAGGACCCGGTACGGGCCGCCCTCGGCGGGCGCGACGCAGAGCTCTGTGGCGTCCCACGGCATGTCCGGGTGATTCCAACCGATCCACGCGATGTGCTGCCCGTCGGGCGAAATGCGTGGATTCATCAGGAAATGATGGGACTTGATTAGGCTGCGTATCGGGGAGACGCCGTCGAGGGGAACCGCCACGATCTCCCTCGTGACCTCGCGACCGCCGCCGATCTCGCGGACGCACAGGATCTCGCCGCCCTGGCCCCCGCTCTCCCCGTCGCCGGGTCCGTGCCTGTTTTCGTGGACGACGAGGTCGCCGTAGCGCGCCGGGCCCTCCGGAGTGAGCGGGACGGGCTCCTCGCCGGGGGCGCACACGTAGATCCGCCCGTCGTCCCAGTTGGTGAAGATCAGCCGGCCCCGGTGCGATCGCCATGATCGCCCGCCGTACTCGATGACCCTGTTCCTGGCGTTCCAGCCTTGCGGGAGCACGTCCTCGACCGTCCCGCTCGCCGTCCTCCGCACGACGCAGCGGCGGCCGCCTTCGTGCGGCCGCGACTCATCCCACCAGGCCTCATCGCCTGATATTTCGACCCATAGTGGGTGGTCATCCGTACGAGCGACGTCGGAGGCGTGAATTCTCACCAGTTTCCCTCGGAGTCTGGAAGTGGAATACCGGGCGGATGCACCACATGGACGATGCCCCCGCTGCCTCGCTGCCAGACCCCCTCGAAGGCGGCGCGCGGGTAGATCCTCCGCACGGCGTCGTCCGTCGGCGCCGCGGGGTCGTTGACGACCACGTCGCCTCCCGGGGTGAAGCCGACGACCACCATGAGGTTGCCGCTCGTCGAGTATCCCGAGCCGGGCAGTTCGTGATCCCGGAAGGACTGCGAGGTGATGACCGGGATGGCGGACGAGATGAACTTCTCCAGCTCATTCAGCGAGCGCAACCGGGTCACGAACCCATCGAGCCCGTACCGGCCCGCATACGCGACGCAGAAGGGCCAGTTGCCGGTGCCCTGATAGCTGTGGTCGTACACGTCACGGGCGGCGTGGTCGACCGAAGGGCACGGATCGTCCGGCCGGACCCAGCTCAGCTCGGCCGGTGCGGGCCCCCGCCCCCAGTAGCTCAGCACCATGGCGAGCGAGGCGGGTCCGCACCACGCGTCCCCGCCCCCGTCCCATTCCGGGTAGTGCCCCGCATGGCTCTTCTGCGACCTCGGCGGCACGTCCAGCTCGACGCCCCCGGTTCCCGGCGCGCTCGCCCGGCTCCCCGGCCGTACGGCCGACGCCATCACGCCGATCGAGCCCACGCGGGCGCCCTCGCCGTACAGGGTGACCCGGATCCGGTAGGCCGTGACGGGCCGGGCGGCCACGAAGGTGTCCACCGCGACGTCGCCGTCCTCGTCGCCCTGGCCGGGCAGGGACGTGCGGTGGATGTCGGTGTCGCCCTCCGCCCAGCGGGCCATCACGTACCACTTGGTGAGCGCGCCGCTCGTCGTGCGGGCCCGCAACTCGATCTCCAGCCACGTGCCGGGGGGCGTCCGCGCGATCCATGAAGGCACCAGGGCGGTCGCGGGGAAGCCGATCTCCCGCTCCTCGGAGGTCCATCGGATGTACGGCCAGGCCGTGGTCCTCCCGGCCCCGAAAGGGTCGGTGTATGTCGCCACCCCGCTCTCCCGCGGTTCGACGGCCCACCGGTGAAGGACGACGCGGCTCAGTCCGGCCGGCAGCAGGGTGACCACCTCGCCGATTGTTGTTTCCACCCTGATGGGGCACATCGGATGGTTTACGTATCCGTCATATGGAACGTTACAGGGCTGCCCTGGCGGTGGCTCACGGTGACCGTCCACCGTCAGACGGGAGGACGACGCCGGGCGGCGGGGGTGCGACGCAGGGTGGACGGAACGGCGTGGGGGCTCCCTCGGACGGAACGGCGGAGGGGCTCCCCGGGGAACCCCTCCGTCGTCTCGCGGCCCGCGTTCGGACAGCGCCCTGCCGCTCAGTCGAGGGCGCTCAGTCGAGGGCGCTCAGTCGAGCGGCGCGACGACCGTCCCCGCGCCGACGGTCCTGCCGCCTTCACGGATGGCGAAGCCGAGGCCCGCCTCGATCGCCACCGGCCTGCCCAGCTCGACGGTCACTTCGACCGTGTCGCCCGGCAGCGCCACGACCGTGCCGGGCTCCGTCCCGGGCTCCGTGCCGAGGCCCGTGCCGTCTCCTGGTCCGGTCAGTTCCATCCGGCCGGGCATGTCCGCCGTCCTGAGGAAGAACTGCGGGCGGTAACCGCTGACGACGGCCGTGTGGCGCCCGCCCTCGGCGGCCGTGAGCAGGTACACCCGGGCCGTGAACCGCCGGTGAGCGGTCTGGCTGCCGGGGGCCGCCAGCACCTGGCCGCGCCGCACCTGCTCGCGGCGGACACCGCGGAGCAGCAGGGCGGCGTTGTCGCCGGCCTCGCCCCTCTCCATGGTCTTGCCGAAGGTCTCCACCCCGGTGACCACGGCGGTGACGCCCTCGCCGATCCCGACCGCCTGAACGGTGTCGCCGACCTCGACCGTGCCGCGCTCGATCGCCCCGGTGACGACCGTCCCGCGGCCGGTGACGGTGATGACGTTCTCCACCGGCAGCAGGAAGGGCGCGTCCGTGTAGCGGACCGGCACCGGGACGGTGTCGTCGACGGCCTCCAGCAGGGCAACGATGGACGCCTCCCACTCCGGGTCGCCCTCGAGCGCCCGCAGCCCGGACACCCGCACGACCGGGACGTCGTGGTAACCGTGCTCGGCGAGCAGGTCCCGCAACTCCAGCTCGACCAGGTCGGCCAGTTCGGGGTCGGCGCCGTCGGCCTTGTTGAGCGCGACGACGACGTGCTCCACCCCCACGCGGTGGGCGAGCAGCACGTGCTCCCGGGTCTGCGGCATGATCCCGTCCAGGGCGGACACCACGAGGATCGCACCGTCGAGCTGAGCCGCCCCCGTGATCATGTTCTTCACGTAGTCGGCGTGGCCCGGCATGTCGACGTGGGCGTAGTGCCGGGTGGCCGTCTCGTACTCGACGTGGGAGATGTTGATGGTGATCCCCCGCAGGGCCTCCTCAGGAGCCCGGTCGATCCGGTCGAACGGCACGTACTTCGCGCCGCCCCGCTCGCTGAGAACCTTGGTGATGGCCGCCGTCAGCGTCGTCTTGCCGTGGTCGACGTGCCCCATCGTGCCGATGTTGATGTGTGGCTTGGCCCGTACGTAGGCCTGCTTGGCCGTGTTGGTGGCCATGTCCCTGTTCCTTCGATGCTCGTCTGAGATCGTGACCCGCGCGGATGGTCGACCCCTCCCCGCCGGGTCACTGAGGACGAACGGGAAAGGGTCAGCGCTCCGCGCCGTCGAGCGGCATCGAGGCACGCGCCGGTGCGCCCGCGGTGGCGGGCGTCACGAGGAGGGCGTGCCGGAACATGTGTTCATGATCTCGTGGCACCCGGAGGCGGGGCAACCGGTTTTCCGCGGGACCGGCTCAGAGGTAGAGCCCCGTTTCCGCGGGACCGGCTCAGAGGTAGAGCCCCGTTTCCGGGGAACCGGCGGGAACCGCGGTGGGCTCGGGCACCCGCCCCTCGCGGAGGGCGAAGAGCTCGGCCAGCGTGGCGCCGTCCGCCCCGATGCCCTCGCGGCCACCGAGCCAGGTCGCGGCCTGCTCGGCGTCCAGCTTGCCGACCTCGATCTGGGCGAGACACCTGCCGGGCCGTACGACCGCGGGGTGCAGCCGGTTGAACTCCTCGTTCGTGGTGATGGCGACGAGCACGTCCCTGCCCTGCCCGAGCAGGCCGTCGGTCAGGTTGAGCAGACGCGACAGGCCCTGGCCCGTCGACTGCTTGGCCTCGGTGCGGATCAGCTCGTCGCAGTCCTCCAGGACGAGCAGCCGCCAGCGGGTCCCCTCCTGGTCGGGCCCGTCATGGCCGACCGCCACGCTCATCAGGTAGCCGGGACTGCCGAAGAGCAGTTCCGGGTCCAGGACGCAGTCGACCTGGCACCATGACGCCCACTCGCGCGCGAGGCTGCGCAGCAGCGTCGTCTTCCCCGTGCCCGGCGGGCCGTGCAGCAGGAGGAGCCGGCCGGAGATGTCGTCCGGAGTGACGGCCATGAGACCGTCGAGCCGGTCGGCGGCCGCCCGCGAGTAGTTCCGGCGCACCGACTCCCATGTGGGCGTGCTGATCGGCTTGTTGGAACGGCGCGGCCCGTGGGCGGACATCCACCAAAAGCCCATCTCGACGTGATCGTCGTCGTCGGGCGCCGGTTCCTCGGCGTCGCGGATCGCCTCTTCGAGGACCGAGAAGACCAGGTCCTCGCTGACGGCGGTGACCGTGACGGTGGCCGACCGGTTGCCGTGGCGGACCACGCGGAGCATCCAGCCGTCACCCTCGATGAGCTTGGACTCGAGGCCGTCCACGTGCTGGGCGACACGCAGCACCCGCCCGCCCGCGGCGGTGAGCAGGGCGTCGGAGCGCACGCGGTCGAGGTTGGCGGTGCGCGACCACGGCTGGGCGCCGGTCGCGAAGGGCGACAGGGCCAGGGCGTCGATGACGTCGGCCGGGCTGTCGCCGTCGTCCAGCCACACCCGCATCGGCAGGGATTCGGGCACCGGACGCTGTGGCGCGGACGCCGGAACCGGCTCTGAGCTGGGGGAGAAGTGAACCTCCTTAAGAACGGACATGTTTCCATGATCTCCGGCAGGGATCCCGATGTCGATTGATTTACCGGAGTCGTCGGCATTACCGAGTGTTTAGGCAGGCGGATATCGGTAAAAGGGCATACCTGTTGGACCGATCCCGATTACGATCAACCCGCAAATTTAATCCCCCTGGTGGAGAACGCTGTGGCCATCGATCTCGTGACCCGTGCCGAATGGGGAGCCCGCGCCCCCAAAGGTTCCTACTCCTCACTCGCCTCCACGAAGGGCGTCAAGGTCCACTACACCGGCGGGCGGGTAGACCCCGCGATCGTGGACGACCACAAGAAGTGCGTCGCCATGGTGAAGTCGATCCAGAACTTCCACATGGACGGCAACGGCTGGCTCGACATCGGCTACTCGATGGTCGCGTGCCCGCACCGGAAGGTCTTCGTCGGGCGCGGGCCCAAGCACCTGCCCGCCGCCAACGGGGCCGGGCTCAACTCCGGCCACTACGCCGTCCTCGCCCTCGTGGGCAACTCCGGGCTCGTCAAGCCGAGCGACACCCAGCTTCTCGCGATCCTCGACGCGATCGAGTACCTCCGCGACAAGGGGAACGCGGGCAAGGAGATCAAGGGGCACCGCGACGGGTACTCGACCGACTGCCCGGGCGACCAGCTCTACGCCTGGGTCAAGAAGGGCGCCCCCCGGCCCGGCGGCGGCACCCAGAACCCTCCGCCCTCGACGCAGGCGCCCAAGTACCCCGGCCGCCTGCTGAGGTACCCGCCGATCATGCAGGGCGACGACGTCCGCAAGTGGCAGGCCCAGATGAAGAAGATCGGCTACGACATCGTCGCGGACGGCTACTACGGGCCCAAGTCCAAGGCGGTGTGCGTCAAGTTCCAGAAGGAAGAGCGGCTGGAGGCGGACGGGATCGTCGGCCCGATCACATGGAAGGCGTCCTTCGCCGCCAAGTGATCAGCCGCGTGATCAGCCGCGTGATCAGTTGTGTGATCGGACGACTGATCAGGACGGCGGAAGACGCAGGTTCGGCCAGGCCGGCCGTACACCCCGCCAGAGCGGGACGCGGCCGGCCGGAACGGCCGCGACACGCTAAGCGGGGGCCCATGGCGTTGATCGCCCCGGGCTCGGCTTAGCATCCGGTGCATGACGGTGCCGCCTCACGATCTCGCCGACCTCGTCTCGGACTTCCCGCCCGCCTCCCGGGAGCAGTGGCGGGACCTCGCCCTGGGCGTGCTGAGGAAGTCCGGGCTCGCCGTTCCGGCTGACACGCCGGGCGAGGCCGCCGGCTCAGGCGGCTCCGGCGACGCCGCCGGAGTGGAGGCGGCCCTGTCCACCACGACCTATGACGACGTCCGGATCGCGGCGCTCCACGACCCGTCCGACCTCCCGGAAGGGCCGCGCGTCGTCCGCTCGACCGGCCGGTGGGACGTACGGCAGCGGCACGCGGATCCCGATCCCGACGTCACCCGGGCGGCGATCCACGCCGATCTGGAGAACGGCGCCACGTCGATCTGGCTCGACCTCACCGCCCTGGACCCCACGGCGCTTCCCGACGTGCTCCAGAACGTCTACCTCGACCTCGCCCCCGTGATCCTCGACGCGGGCAGCCGTACGGGCGAGGCCGCGGAGATCTTCCTCGACCTCGCGGCGGGGACCGCACTGGCGGGAGGCAACCTGGGCGCGGATCCGATCGGTCTCGCCGCACGGTCGGGCGTGCCCGCCGGTGACATGGGAGGGGCGGTGTCGCTGGCCCGTCGTTGCGCGGACGACCATCCCGGCCTGCGCGCGATCACCGTCGACGCGCTCCCGTATCACGACGCGGGCGGCGGCGACGTGGAGGAACTCGGCTGCTCGGTCGCGACGGGGGTGGCCTACCTGCGCACGCTGACGGACGCGGGGATGCCCGTGGAGAGGGCGCTCGAACAGCTGGAGTTCCGGTACGCGGCCGGCGCGGACCAGTTCCTCACGATCGCCAAGCTCAGGGCGGCCCGGAGGATGTGGGCGCGCGTGGTCCAGGTGGTCGGCGGCTCGGCGGAGCAGCGCCAGCACGCCGTGACCTCCTCGGCCATGATGACCGTCCGCGACCCCTGGGTGAACATGTTGCGCACCACCCTCGCGTGCTTCGGCGCGGGCGTGGGCGGGGCCGACGCGGTGACCGTCCAGCCGTTCGACGCGTGCCTGGGCCTGCCGGACGGGTTCGCCAGGCGGATCGCCCGCAACACCCAGTCCCTGCTGATGGAGGAGTCGAACGTCGCCCGGGTGATCGACCCGGCGGGCGGTTCCTGGTACGTCGAGCGGCTCACGGCCGACCTGGCAGGCAAGGCGTGGGAGTGGTTCCAGGAGATCGAGCGCGCGGGCGGGATGGCCGACGCGCTGGAGCGGCTCGTCCCCGAACGCCTGGCGGCCACCCGGGCGAGCCGGGCCGCGAACATCGCGCACAGGCGCGATCCCATCACGGGCGTCAGCGAGTTCCCCGACCTGAAGGAACGCCCGGTCACCCGGAAGGGCGGTCACGGGCTCGCGCGGCGGGCCGTGCACGGAGGCCTTCCCGCCGTGCGGTACGCCGAGGAGTTCGAGGCGCTGCGCGATCTGGCCGATGCGCAGGAGGCCCGCCCCACCGTGTTCCTCGCCACCATCGGCCCCGTGGCCGTCCACACCGCACGGGCCTCGTTCGCGGCCAACCTCTTCGCGGCCGGAGGGATCGCGACCGTGACCAGCGGGCCGGGCACCGACCCTGCGGCCATGGCCGAGGCCTTCCGCGACTCGGGCACCTCCATCGCGTGCCTGTGCTCCAGCGACCGCCTGTACGGCGAGCACGCGGCGGCCGTGGCGGGTGCGCTCAGGGAGGCCGGGGCCGCCACGATCTGGCTGGCGGGAAAGGGCCACTATGAGGGTGTGGACGCCACGCTCCACGCCGGATGCGACGTGCTCGACGTGCTCCGCACGACCTTCGACGACCTGGGAGTGAGCCGATGATTCCGGATTTCTCGGCAATTGGGCTGAGGCCGGAGGCGGAAGCCGTACCGGATCTCGGTGCCCTGCCCGGCGCCGGCGTGCCTGATTCCGGTGCGCCCGGCTCCGGCGAACAGGCGTGGGAGACGCCCGAGGGGATCGCGGTCAGGCCGTTGTACACAGCCGCCGACCTCGACGGGCTGGATTACCTGCCGACCTATCCGGGCATCGCGCCGTTCCTGCGCGGGCCGTACCCGACCATGTACGCCACCCAGCCGTGGACGATCCGCCAGTACGCCGGGTTCTCCACGGCGGAGGACTCGAACGCCTTCTACCGGCGCAACCTCGCCGCCGGGCAGAAGGGGCTGTCCGTCGCCTTCGACCTCGCGACCCACCGGGGCTACGACTCCGACCACCCCCGGGTCGCGGGCGACGTGGGGATGGCGGGCGTGGCCATCGACTCCATCTACGACATGCGGCAACTGTTCGACGGGATCCCCCTCGACCGGATGAGCGTGTCGATGACCATGAACGGCGCGGTGCTGCCGATCCTCGCGCTGTACATCGTGGCGGCCGAGGAGCAGGGGGTGACGCCCGACCGGCTCGCGGGGACCATCCAGAACGACATCCTCAAGGAGTTCATGGTCCGCAACACCTACATCTACCCGCCGGGCCCGTCGATGCGGATCATCTCCGACATCTTCGAGTACGCCTCGCGGAACATGCCGAAGTTCAACTCGATCTCGATCTCCGGCTACCACCTCCAGGAGGCGGGGGCGACGCTCGACCTGGAGCTCGCCTACACGCTCGCCGACGGGGTGGAGTACCTCCGCGCGGGCGTGGGGGCCGGGCTGGACGTCGACGCGTTCGCGCCGCGCCTGTCGTTCTTCTGGTGCATCGGCATGAACTTCTTCATGGAGGTCGCCAAGCTCCGCGCAGCCCGCCTGCTCTGGGCGACCCTCGTGAAGGGGTTCGGCGCGAAGAACCCCAAGTCGTTGTCGCTGCGGACGCACAGCCAGACCTCCGGCTGGTCGCTGACCGCGCACGACGTGTTCAACAACGTGGTCCGCACCTGCGTCGAGGCGATGGCCGCCACCCAGGGGCACACGCAGTCCCTCCACACGAACGCGCTGGACGAGGCGCTCGCGCTGCCGACCGACTTCTCGGCCAGGATCGCCCGAAACACCCAACTGCTCCTCCAGCAGGAGTCGGGGACCGGCAGGGTGATCGACCCCTGGGGCGGCTCCTACTACGTGGAGCGGCTGACCTACGAGCTCGCGCGCAAGGCGTGGGGCCACATCCAGGAGGTCGAGAAGGCGGGCGGCATGGCCCGCGCCATCGGCGAGGGGCTGCCCAAGCTGCGCATCGAGGAGGCCGCCGCCAGGACCCAGGCCCGGATCGACTCCGGCCGCCAGCCGGTCATCGGGGTCAACACGTTCCGCCCCGAGGCGGACGAGCCCATCGAGGTGCTGAAGGTCGACAACACGGCCGTGCGGAACCAGCAGATCGAGAAGCTGCGCAGGCTCCGCGAGGAGCGTTCGCCCGCCGCGGTGGCCGAGGCGCTGGAGGCGCTGACGAAGGCGGCGGCCGGTGGCGGAAACCTGCTGGAGCCGGCGGTGGCCGCCGCCCGCGCCAAGGCCACCGTCGGTGAGATCTCGGACGCGCTGGAGAAGGTCTTCGGACGGCACGCCGCGGAGATCCGTACGATCTCCGGTGTGTACCGCCAGGAGGCCGGCGACGCGGTGGACGAGGTCCGCGCGGCGTGCGCCGAGTTCGAGAAGGCCGAGGGCCGCAGGCCCCGGATCCTGGTCGCCAAGATGGGCCAGGACGGCCACGACCGCGGCCAGAAGGTGATCGCGAGCGGCTTCGCCGACCTGGGCTTCGACGTGGACGTCGGCCCGCTGTTCCAGACGCCCGAGGAGGTGGCGCGCCAGGCCGTCGAGGCGGACGTGCACGTCGTCGGCGTCTCGTCGCTGGCCGCGGGGCACCTGACCCTGGTGCCCGAGCTGAAGCGGGCCCTGGGCGAGCTGGGGGCGGACGACATCATGATCGTGGTCGGTGGCGTGATCCCGCCGGGTGACATCGACGAGCTGAGGGCCGCGGGCGCCGCCGCCATCTTCCTGCCCGGCACGGTGATCGCGGACGCCGCCCTCGAGCTCCTCAAGGACCTGTCCACCGGCCGCCACCCCTCCTCTCCGTGACGACCCCTGGGACGACCTCCGTGACCACGCACGACGACTACCTCAGGGGCGTGCTGAAGGGCGACAGGCGCGGGATCGCCCGGGCGATCACCCTGGTGGAGTCGACCAGGCCCGACCATCGGGAGCTCGCCCAGCGGCTCCTGGTCGAGCTGACGCCGCACGCGGGGAAGGCCCGCAGGGTGGGAGTCTCCGGTGTGCCCGGCGTCGGCAAGTCCACCTTCATCGAGGCGCTCGGCACCTCCCTCACCGCGCGGGGGCACCGGGTCGCCGTGCTCGCGGTCGACCCGTCCTCCAAACGCTCGGGCGGCAGCATCCTCGGCGACAAGACCCGCATGGCGAGGCTCTCGGCCGACCGGAACGCGTTCATCCGCCCGTCACCGACGGCCGGCACCCTCGGCGGCGTCGCCACGGCCACCCGAGAGGCGATGGTCGTCGTCGAGGCGGCCGGGTACGACATCGTGCTCGTCGAGACCGTCGGCGTCGGCCAGTCCGAGACCGCGGTGGCCGACATGGTGGACACGTTCCTCCTGCTCACCCTCGCCCGTACGGGGGACCAGCTGCAGGGCATCAAGAAGGGCGTCCTGGAACTGGCCGACGTGATCGCGGTCAACAAGGCGGACGGCGAGCACGAGCAGGCCGCGCGCAAGGCGGCCAGTGAGCTGGCCGGGGCCCTGCGGCTGCTGCGCTCGTCCACGCCCGTCCTCACGTGCAGCGGCATGACCGGCGCCGGGCTCGAGGAGTTGTGGATCCAGGTCGTGCGTCATCAGGAGGGCGTCGACCTGGCGGCCAAGCGCAGCCGCCAGCAGGTGGAGTGGACCTGGGCGCTCGTCCGTGATCGGCTCCTCGCCCGGTTGGGGGAGAAGGCCGCCCCCATCGCGCCGGCGATCGAGCGGCAGGTGCTCGACGGCGCCCTCACGCCGTCCCTGGCCGCCGACCGCATCCTTGAGGCGTTCCTGCCGGAGCGGGAAACGCCCTCCGGATAGCCGCCCGGCGGGGACCGACTGACGTTCGGGGTATCACCTTTACTCCCCGGTCGTATAGATGCCTACCCGCGTGCCCCTTAATGCACGATTGCATATTTGCCGAGGTAGAACGCCTGCGGAGACGATCGCGGTGTCGTCGAAGCGGGGAGGCACGATGCATCAGGATCCGATGACGCCGCCACCGGTCGCGCGGGCTCTGGAGGAGTACCGGGCGCTCCTGGCCGAGCACGGGCTCACCTGGGGTGAGCCGCCGCTGTCCTACGTGCGGTTGATGCCCTTTCTCCGCTTCCCCAAGGAAGCCGGGAGAATGGACGCCCCGGACGGGCCCGGCGAGCGAGGTGAGCCCGGCGACCCCGGTGAGCCAGGTGAGCCCGATGAGCCCGATGAGCCCGGCGAGCTCGGTGAGGCGTTCCGCCAGGTGCTCGACGGCGGCGTGCCCAGCGGGCTGACCGTGCTCAGGCTGTCCGCGCACGGGCACCGGCTCGAGGCCTCTGTCGTGAGCGCCGTCCTGTCCGCGGACCCCGTGCCCCTCATCCTGCTCGTCGACTCCGCGCTGGACACCGGGGCCGTGGTGACCGTCGACGCCGTGCCGTACGAGATCCGGCCGCGCGGCGCCAGGTTGCTCGAGGCCACGAGCTCTTCCACCGTGACCGTCGGCGGTGAGGCGGTGGACCTGGCGGCCATGACGCGCGCGGCCGTTCCCGCGAGGGTGCGGCTGCGCGCCGGGTTCCCGTGCCGCTGGACCGTGGTCTCGGAGGGCGGGCAGGGGTGGTACCCGAAGGGGGCGCCCCGCCGGCGGGACTACCACGGCATCCCCTTCTTCCATGGTGACGACCTCGTGCTCGACGTCCCGGCCGCCGAGCCGCTGACCGTCCGCGTCGGCCGCGGCATGGAGTACGGCACGGAGGAGGTGACCGTGACCCCCCAGGCATGGCGCGAGACGCTCGTCGAGCTGACGCCTGAGCGGATCTTCGACGCCGCCGCGCGCGGGTGGTACGGCGCCGACCTCCACGTCCACCTCAACTGGGCGGGCGACCTGGTCGCGGGCCCCGCCGACGCGGCGGCGGCGCAGCACGGCGAGGACCTGCACGTGCTCAACCTCGTCGCGGGCAACGTCTCAGGCGAGCGCGTCTACGACCGGGAGGCGCTCCAGCACTGGGCCGGCCGCGATCTGCCGTGGTCGGACGCCGCCCACATCGCGCGCATGGGCGTCGAATACCGCAACGACCTGCTCGGGCACGTCCACGCCTTCGGCCTGGCCGCACCGCCGTCGACCTATCACACCGGTTTCTCCGACGCCCCCGACTGGCCGCCCAACGCCACGGCGTGCGGCGAGCTGCGCGAGCTGAACGCGGTGCTGGGTTACGCCCACCCGTTTCACGGGCCCGTCGCCTCGCCGGAGGACGTCATCGCCGGCGGGCGGCGGAACTGCTCGGGCCGGGCGCTCGTCGTCGACGCCGCGCTCGGCCTGATGGACGGCATGGAGCTCCTGCATTTCTCCGAGCTGTCCGGCACCGTGGAGGTCTACCGGAGGCTGATCGGCGCCGGCAACCGGCTCGCCGCGCTCGCGGGCACCGACACGATGCTCTCCTTCACCCGCCAGGAGACGGTCTCCAACCCGCCCGGCTGGGAACGGGTCTACGCCCGCACGGACGGCCCCCTGTCGGCCGAGTCGTTCGCCCGTGCCGTACGGCAGGGCAGGACCTTCGCCACCAACGGCCCGTGGCTCGAGCTGACGGTGGACGGCAGGGAACCGGGGGAGACGCTCGACCTGTCCCCGGGCGACCACGTGACGATCAGGGCACGGGCGGCCGGACACGGGGTGGAACGCCTGGCGCTCCGGACGGCCGACGGCGTGCTCGCCGCCGGTCCGGGAGGCGAGCTCGTCACCTCCCTGGTCGTGGACGCCCCCACCTACGTGGTGGCTGTGGCGACGGGCCACGGCCACCCGGTGGCGGCGAACGGGGAGACGTTCGCCCACTCCAGCCCCGTCTATCTCGACGTCGCGTGCAGGCACGTCGCCCGGCCCGAGGACGTCCGCTGGTGCATGAGGTGGCTGGACCTGCTGGAGGACCTCGTGAGCGGTCACGCCCGGCTGGAGGACGCCGCGCAACTCGACGACCACCTCGATCTCATCGAGAAGGCCCGCACGGTCTACGCGGCGCGCCTGGCGATCACGTCCTGACCGGTGCCCGTGATCAGCGCTCTGATTCACGGGCGGTCACAGCCGGCCAGGGCTCTTGCCAGAGCCGGTAACAGCGTGTCACAGGTCGAGCTGGGAGCCCCCGAACCGGTCCCGCAGGAACCTGCCCTGGTCCCTGAGCGCCTGCTCGTCGCCCTTGTAGACGGCGTCCGCGATGGTGGCGAGCCCCTTCTCCAGCAGGTCGAGCTGGGAGATCAGCTCCTCGTGCGCACTTCGCTCGCGTTCGCCCCGGCGGGTCAGGGCGTACGACCTGGGCAGGTTCGCGTAAGCCTCCAGGCTCGTCGGGAGGTAGTCGCGGATCGCCTGGGACACCACGTGGAGCTGGTCGGGGGAGGAGGTGAGCGCCTCGGCCCTGGCCAGGATGTCCCGCAGGATCCCGGCCAGCCCGTCCACCCTGGCCACGACGTCCTCGGGGAATCTGGCGCCCGACACCTTGGACACGAGCGCGTCGAGGTCGGCCCGGAGCTGTTTCGTCTCGACCTCCGCGTGGGAGATCGTCAGCCGCACCCGGTCGGGCGGCGCCAGCAGCGCGCCGATCCCGTACAGCCCGCCGACGACGATGGGCCACAGGGAGCCCGCCAGACCGAGGAAGTGCAGGACGAGGCCGACGATGGCCAGACCCGAGCCGACGATGTTCTTCGTCGACCCGAGGTAGCCGAGGATCCGGTCACTGGTAGCCACGGATCTCCTTGAACGCCGACGAGAGGGAGCCTTCACGGGCGTCGAAGGTGGCTCCGCCGGTGAGGGCCGCCACCTTGCCCATCTCCTCCACGTCGCTGTCGCCGAACAGGACCACGAAGGTCCGGACGTTCTTCGGTGTCGTGCCGTAGTACGCGGCGAAGTCGTCGTAGGACGAGCCGTCGGTGTTCTCGCCGTCGGTCATCAGAACGATCGAGGTGAAGTCGCCGTCGCTCGGTTGCAGCGCCACCGTGTCGTAGGCGGCCCGGAGGCTGTCGTAGATCGCGGTGCCGCCCTCGGCGACGAGGCTGTCGCCGTACGATCTGATCTCGCGCAGGACCGGGTCGGGACTCGTCTCCGGCACGGTGAACGTCCGCGGGACTCCGGGGTGTGAGCTGAACGGCAGCAGTGTGACGGTCTCGCGGTCGCGGAACCGGGAGAACTGCCCGGACGCGGAGGTGTCCGCACCGGTCAGCGTGCTGAGCGCCTGCTTGAGCGACGCGATCCGGTCACCCCCCATCGAGCCGGAGGTGTCGAGGACGAAGAGCGTCCGCGAGGGGCGGCGGACCTGGTTGAGGTACGCGCTGATCAGCTCGTCGGCGGCGCTGCGCCGGTTGGGGAAGGGCAGCTCCACGAGCTGGGCCGAGCCGAACCTCTGGTCGGGCCGGACTTCGGGCACGATCGGCCGCCGGAAGGTCGTCGTCATGATCTTCCGCTGGATGTCCGGCGTGCGCAGCCAGGTGGCGAGCTTGCCGTACAGGTCCTTCTTGGCGGAGGAGGCGAGGAGCGTGAGCGGATAGTCGGCGGTCACCACGCCGTCGCTCGGGTAGATGATCGTGAGCGGCTCCTTGACCCTGCCCTCCAGGCCGAGCAGCACCGACTCGTAGTTGATCAGGCCGTCGACCGACTCCTGCTTCGCGTACGCGTCGGCCAGCCAGCCCGACGAGCCCGCGGTGAGGGTCTGCGCGGAGAAGAACTCCTTGAGCTTCGGTGTCGCCGCCGCGATCTGCGTCTTGTCCAGGGCCTCGCCCGCGTCGGAGAGGGCGGCGGTCACCCCGACCAGGGCGGAGAAGCCCGAGTTGGACGACGCCGGGTTGGTCATGCCGAAGGTGAACTTCTTCTCCCTGGCCGCCGCCGCGATGTCCGCCCACGTGACCTGCTTGGTGTCCCAGCCGAGGGCGTGGGCCTTGCTCGACTTCAGCCCCAGCAGGACGGGGGAGACCATGACCTTGGTCTGCGTCGACAGCCGGGCGGGCGCCCCGTCGATCAGCGAGAGGTAACGGTTGGAGGAGAACCACGTGGCGTCGTAGTGGCCGTCGGCGCCGCCGCTCGCGACCATCTCGGCGCCGTCGAGGGTCCCGGTGTAGGTCAGCGCCACCTGGACGCCGACGGCCCCGGCGGCCTCCTTCAGCAGTGGTTCCAGGTCCTTGACCTCGCTGCCGGCGAGGACGCGCAGGACGTCCGGCCCGTCCTGCGCCACCGGCTGCCCGTCGTCGCCCGAGCAGGCCGCCGCGGTCGTGGCGACCAGCACGGTGAGGAGGGCGGCGGCGATCCGCCTGCCCGTGAACCGGATCATGAACCGATCGCCTCGTCGCCGCGGCGGGCCCGCTCCAGGTAGGTCTTGGCGTGGTCGATCTCCAGGGTCAGGCTGTCGACCGTGACCGCCATGCTCTCCACGGCCTTGGCCTTGAACGTGTCGATCATGTCCATGGTCGAGTAGATGTTGTCGAACGCCTTGCGCAGCGCGTCCATGTCCACCGAGGTGGAGGCCGCCTGCGTCTGGATCTGCCCGGCCTGGGTCTTCAACATCTCGCTGGTGGCGAGGATCAGGTCCGAGGTCGTGGCGTTCAGCGCGGAGATCTGGTCGAGCACGAGCTTCTGGTTGGCAAGCGCCTGGGCGACGGTGACGGCGGTGCGCAGCGCCGAGACGGTCGTGGTCGTGGCGCGGTCCACACCCTTGATGAGCTCGAGGTTGTTCTTGCGGATCAGATCGAGCGCCAGGTATCCCTGCGCGGAGACGGCGAGCTGGGTGAGCAGGTCCTGGTGCTTCTGCCGGACACCGAACAGGGCGTCCGAGCGCAGAGCCGTCGCCCTCTCCTGGTCGGTCAGCTCGATCTCGTTGATCTTCTGCTCCAGGGCCGAGTCGAGCGCCGCCGCGAGCACCGCGTACTCCTGCAGCTTGGTCATCGACTCCCAGAGGTTCGCCTTCTCGCCCTCGATCGCGGCGTTGTCCTTGAGCAGCTCGTCCTGCCCCGACTTGAGGGCGCGGATGATGTCGTCGATGTGCTTTTGCGCGCTCTGGTACTTCGCGAAGTAGTCACGCAGCCTGTCGCCGAAGGGGATGAGGCCGAGCAGGCGTTTCGTCCCGCTGGCGGCCTGCTTGGGGTCGAGGTCCACGATCGTACGGCGCAGCGCGACGAGCTGGTTGGCCACCTGGACCTGGCCGTCGGCGCCCTCGCCCTTCGCCGAGGCGAGCGCGGCGACCGGGCGCTTCAGCATGCGGTTGGCGACCTGCGAGGACGCCCTGATCTCCGAGTCGCCCATGGAGGAGATGTCATGCACCTTCTTGGTGAACTCCGGCGACCGCGGGTCGATCGTGGCGAGTTCCTCGGCGAATCCCGCCGCCTTCTGGGCCAGTTCGGCGCCGCGCTCGTCCGGCAGCGGCAACATCGTGGCCGCCTTCTCAGCCGGCACCGCCGCCACGGGAGCGGGCGGAGTCAGCACCAGGTCGTTGGACACTGTTCGGTTCTCCTTAGGGGGGTGGTTCACGAGGAGGGCTTGCCGCTGGCCAGGTAGCGCTGCTCGATGGTGGAGATCAGCCGCTCCAGGTGTTCGTAGGTGGGCGGCTCGACCACGTCGACCAGACTGCCGGGAATCCCGGCCTTGGACGAGGCCACCAGGCCGGCGAAGACCTTCGGGTCCGCGGTGCGGAAGCCGTACCGCGTCTCCAGCCGCGCGAACTCCGGATCCTCCTGCAGCAGCCTGCCGACCTCGGCGGCGTTGTCGTTGAACGGCACGAGCGTGTGCTTGCTCAACACGGTCGGGGACGGGTACAGCAGCCGCATGTCCGGCCGGATGGCCCCGTCGCCGGCGAAGAGATGGGAGGCGTACTGCGCCTCGTAGATGACGACCATCGGCGTCTTCCCCGCGCCCATCGCGAGGTAGTCCTCGAAGGGGGCCTCGCTCGACGACTCCGAGTAGCCCTGGTCGAGGAACAGCGGGGAGATCGTCTCGGCGACCTTCGCGGTCTGCGCCGAGGAGTTGACGACGTCGTCGCCGTTCGCGACGTAGCTGGTGATGGCCAGGTACATGGCGGCCGAGTTGGACGTCCGCACGTCGGTGGTGGTGAGCAGGACGCGCTTACGTGCCGGATAGGCCGTGTTGCCCGGCAGGGAGTCCCATCGGGTGCCCTTGCCGACCATGTCCAGATATTTCTTGACGTCGAGCACCTGGTAGCCGGACCCCGAGTCGTGGACCACGCCCGCCTTGGTCAGCACGTCCGCGATCGGCTCGAAAGTGGCGATCGCCATCGGCGAGTAGAAGGGCGAGAACGTGCGCGCGGCCTTGCGATCCTGCTTGATCTTCTCCGCGGCCGGGACGCTGGAGGGGAATGCGAAGTCGTATTTACCGAGGTCGACCGAGGTGGCGATCTGCCGCGACCCGGCGGTGTCGACCTCGACCCGCAATCCGTGCTTGGCGAACGCCGCCTGGACCTGCGGATCGTCGAAGAAGGGCTTCTTCTCCGATCCGATGACCCCGCGGACCGTCGTGAGACCCTTCGCGTCGCCCTCGTCCCCGTTTCCCCCGCCGCCCAGGACGATGGCCACGACGACGGCCCCGCCGAGGAGCAGCGCCAGTCCGACGCCGATCCATCGCTTCATTCGTTTTCCTTCGTGCACTCCCGTAGGCCGAACGGCCCGCATCCCGAATTATGCAGCACTCGCATAGTCGGCGTGAGATCACGCGGTGAAACTGAAATTAATGGTGCGCGAGGAAAAGACGGCGTCGTGAGAATTCAGTGATCGTTCACCGAATCTTCATATGAATTTTCACGCGAATAGCGTGCGGCCCCAGAAATCACCGCCGTCCGTAACACCCGGCGGGCACGCGAACAGGCCGCTGGAGACGTGCTGGATGTATTCGTTCAGCGAATCCTTGGCGGCGAGCTCCGTCTGGATCGGGACGAACTGGTTGCGCGGGTCACGCTGGTAGGCCATGAAGAACAACCCGGCGTCGAGCCGTCCCAGGCCGTCGGACCCGTCGACGAAGTTGTAACCGCGCCGCAGCAGGCGGGCCCCGCCGTGGATCGACGGGTGCGCCAGCCGTACGTGGGCGTCGGCGGCGATGACGGGCAGGCCGTCCGGGCCGGTCTTCGCGAAGTCGGGCTGGTCGAACTCGTTCTTGCCGGTGAGCGGGGCGCCCTTGCCCTTGTCCCGCCCGAAGATCGCCTCCTGCTCGCTGAGCGACGTGCGGTCCCAGGTCTCGATGTGCATGCGGATCTTGCGGGTGACGAGGTAGCTTCCGCCGTCCATCCACGCGGGTCCGTCGCCGGAGGCCGCCCAGACGTGGTCGGTCAGCATCGAGGTGTCCTCGAGCTTGATGTTCTCCGTCCCGTCCTTGAACCCCATGAGGTTGCGCGGAGTCGCCTGCGCCCTGGAGGTCGAGGAGGTGCGGCCGAAACCCAGCTGCGAGTAGCGGACCGACACTCTGCCGAACCCGATCCTGGCCAGGTTGCGGATCGCGTGCACGGCCACCTGCGGATCGTGCGCGCAGGCCTGCACGCAGATGTCTCCACCGGAGATGTCGGCCGAGAGCTTCTCCCCGGGGAACGACGGCAGGTCGGCCAGCGCGGGGGGCCGGCGATCGGCCAGCCCGAACCGCTTGTCGAACAGCGACGGGCCGAAGCCGACGGTCAGGGTCAGGCCCGACGCGGGCAGGCCGAGGGCCTCGCCCGTGTCGTCCGGCGGCGCCTCGGGAGACCCGCCGACCGCGCCGAACGTCCCCGCGTCCTTCCCCTGGGTCATCCGCGCGGCCGCGGACGTCCAGTCCTGGAGCAGGTCGAGAAGCTCGGCGCGGTCCGAGGTGATCACGTCGAACGCGACGAAGTGTAACCGGTCCTGGGCCGGGGTGATGATGCCCGCCTGGTGAGCGCCGTAGAACGGGAACGGGTCGGCCGTCGACGCGGCGTGGGCCGTGGGCTCGTCGAGCAGCGAGCGGGTCACCACGGCGCCGGCGCCGGCGGCGGCCACGCCCGCGACACCGGCGGCCCCCAGGCCGAGCAGCCCGCGGCGGCTGATCCGGGTCACTGGGCGATCACCGCCGCGACCTTGCTGATCGGCTCGGCCAGGGCGTTGATGGTGTCGGAGAGCTTCTTCAGGTCGTCCTTGGTCAGCTCGTTGTGCAACTTCCACCCGTCACCCTGGCGGTGGACCTCGAGAGCGGCCTCAGCCGCGGCGAACTTCTCGTCGAGCGTCTTCACGAGCGCGGGGTCGCGCTCCTCGAGGACAGGCCGCAGCGCCTGGACGGACGCCTGGGAGCCCTGGAGGTTGGCGTCGAAGTCCCACAGGTCGGTGTGCGAGTAGCGGTCCTCCTCGCCGGTGATCTTGCCGGTGGCGACCTCGTCGAGGAGTTCCTTCGCGCCGTTGCCGAGCTGCACGGGGGAGAGCGTCGCGGCGTTCGCCTTCTGCGTGATCGTCGTGACGTCGGCGATCAGCTTGTCGGCCAGCGGGCCGTCCTTGCTGATGTCCTTCTCGACCCACAGATCCTTCTCGATCTTGTGGAAGCCGGTCCACTCCTGGCCCTTCTCGACGTCGTTCTCACGGGCGTCGATGGCCGGGTCGAGGTCGCCGAACACCTCGGCGACCGGCTCGATGCGCTCCCAGTAGGTCCTGGCGACCGGGAAGAGCGCCTTGGCCTTGTCGATGTCGCCGGCCTTGACGGCGTCCACGAACTCCTGCGTCTTGGTGAGCAGGGCCTCGGACTGGGTCTGCACGTACCGCTTGTAGCTGGCGGTGGCGTCGGCCAGCTTCGCGTCGTCGGTCAGCGGCTTGTGCTCGCCGGTCACCGTGAGCGGGTTGCGGATGCCGTTGCCGATCATCCCGGGCTTGCAGGCGGTCTCGTACGTGCCCGCGGGCAACTCGACGATGACGTCGCGGGTGAGGCCGGGGACGATGTTCTCGACCTCGCCCATCACGCGGTCGCCGGCGGCGTACACGTAGAACTCGGTGACCTTGCTGCCGCCGTTGGTGATGGTGAACGTCGAGGTGCCGGCGGGGAGCTGGGTCGAGGCGACCTTGCAGTCGGTGTCGCTGGCCGCGACGGTGATCTTGCCGGGCTTGGCCTGGCCGCTCGACGCCGCGGTGGGGCTGTCAGCACTGGAGCACGCCGCGGCGAGAAGGCCAAGGGAAGCGATGGCGACTGCGACAGCGGGGGTGGTGCGCATCAGGTACTCCAGAAAAGTAAGGAAACGAATCTCAGGAGGCGGTGACGGGGGGAGTGGGGGACTTCGCCGCAGGCTTGGCCGGCCGCCGGCCCGCGGGAAGGAGGAACAGGACGAGGACGGGCACGGCGTAGACGACCCAGGCGATGGTCTCCAGGACGGTCGGCTGAGCGGTGATATTGAACATGCCGCTGAGGAGCGCCGAGTACCACGCGCTCGGGTCGAGGACGCCGCTGATGTCGAAGGCGTGGGTGGCGAGGCCGCCCACGACGCCCGCCTCCTGCAGATCGTGCACGCCGTACTTGAAGATGCCGGCGGCGACGAGGATCAGCAGGAGGCCGGTCCAGGTGAAGAACTTGGTGAGGTTGATCCGCAGCGCGCTGCGGTAGATGCCCCAGCCGAGCGCGACGGCCGTGAGCAGACCCAGGCTGATGCCGATCAGGGGAGTGGCGGTCGTCGTGGCGCCCTGCACGGCGGCGAACCACAGGAGCGCGGTCTCCAGCCCCTCACGCGCGACGGTGAGGAAGGCCATGACGACGACCGCGCCCGCGCCGAGCTGGAGCGCCTCGCTCAGCTTCTCGCGGAGCTCGCCGGACATCCGGCGTGCCGCCGTGCGCATCCAGAAGACCATGAAGGTCACGAACACCGTGGCGGCCAGGGACGTCACGGCGTCGAAGAACTCGTGTTGCCGCGAGTCCAGATGCGCGGCGGTGAAGGTGAGCAGCGCGCCGAAGCCGACGGAGAGCACCACGGCGGCGGTGACGCCCGCCCACACGAGGGGGAGCCTGTCGCGACGGTCGCTCTTGACCAGGAAGGCGACCAAGATGGAGACCACAAGGGTGGCCTCCAGGCCTTCTCGGAGGCCGATGAGGTAGCTCGCGAACACAGGGCCCTCCGGGGGTGGGGTTAGCCTCACCTAAATTAGGTCAGGGTTACCTTACTCGCAAGAGGCGGTGGCGAATGTGACGGGGGTAGTCACCTGTCACCTCAAGGGTCGCCCGAGGCCCGCGGGCGTCAGACACCTGTGCCGCCGTGCGGCATGTCGGCCGAGAGGTGCCCGTATTGACGCTTCGCGTACATTGACACATCCTGATCAATCCGTAAAAAGTGGTGTAGGTGATCACCTCTCGGCTCACGGTCGTCTCCCTGGCCGCGGTGCTCGCCTTGGCGGCCTGCACCGGAGACAACGGCTCTGACAACTCCGGCTCGGCGGCGGCCTCAGGCGCTCCATCACAGGCCTCGCAGGACTCCCCGCCCTCATCGCCGCCGGTCCCCGCGGGGATGACGCCCGAGGCGTACCAGATCGATCTGGACACCGCGGGCAAGCCCGTCGGCGCCGCGTTCGCGGCCATCGCCAAGGCTCGTACGTTCAAGTCGCTCGACCAGCGGATGCAGAAGGCACAAGACGCCGTCGACGGCGCCGCGGCCCGGCTCGGCGACCTCCAGGCGCCCGTGGAGACCAGGCAGCAGCACCAGGGCTACGTCGAGGCGCTGCGCCGGATGGACGGCGAACTGGTCACGATTCGCGACGCGATCAGCGATCAGACCCTCTGCACCTCCGCGGCGGTGCTCGCCCGGCTCGGCAAATCGGATGAGTTCACCGGCCTCAAAGAGGCCGGCGCCGCCCTCGCGGACCAGGACGGCAACTACAGCAGCGCTGAGATCGGTCTCAAGCCGCCCAAGGAGCGGAGCCGCCGCCTCGGCAACGGGACCGTGGTGAGCTCGCGCATCCGCGGCGGACGGGGAAGCTTGACCATCAAGAACGGCGGCACGCAGGACGGCGTCGTCACCCTGCTCAAGGGGAAGCAGAAAGCCGTCAGCGTGTACGTGCGGAAGAAGTCCTCCGCCAGGGTCTCCAACATCAAGGACGGCAGCTACCGCGTCTACTTCACCACCGGGGCCGACTACGACCGGGCGGCGCGCGCCTTCACCCGCAACTGCACCTTCGAGCGGTTCGAGGACTCGTTGCCGTTCCGGACGACGTATACGGCCACGCAGGTCCGCTGGAGCACCTGGACGATCACCCTCAACCGGGTGAAGGGGGGCAACGCCCGCTCCAGCGCCGTGAACCCGGACGACTTCCCGTCCTGACCGGCTCGCCTCAGCCCGTCGAGGGCTTGGGCGTGACGTCCGTCCGGGTGTGAGGTCCGGCGGGATGTGACCACGGTCCGGGTGTGACGTCGAGCGGGATGTGACGACGGTCCGGATCTGAGGCGGCGGGATGTGAAAAGGCCGTGGTCGGGAGACCGCGGCCTTTCTCATGAAGTTCGGGGGCTCAGCTGGAGAAGAGCATGCCCACCCAGCTGCGGTTGCGGTGACCGTGGTGGCCATAGTGGCCGCCGTGCCCGCCATGCGGCGCGCCCCACGCGGGGCCACCGGGGGCGGGCGGGGGCGCGTACTGCTGCTGCGCCCACTGGGTCTCCATCCGGGTCAGCGTCTCCAGCTCGCCGTAGTCGAGGAAGATCCCCTTGCAGTTGTCACACTGCTCGATGTGGATCCCGTTGCGGTCGAACATCCGCATGTGGCCCCGGCACTTGGGACACTCCATGACTAACCCTCTCCCTCTCGTCTCTAGCCGGCCGCCGCGACGATCCTTCCGCAGGAAGACACCAGGGCCACGGCCACCTCGTCGGGGGCGCTTCCCGCCCTCATCGCCGTAACCACGGCCGTCGCGGCCAGTTGGACGGTCAACGCCCGGGCCGGCAGGTCGAGTTCCCGCCAGGGGTCGTCGTGTGACACGGCGGTTCCACCCGCACCGATATATGCGGATAAGAAGCTGTGCCACAGGTCGGGGTCGAGCAGCCCGGACGCGAACCACGCCGCGGGACGCGCGAGATCCCACGCGGGATCGCCCACGCCCAGATCGTCCGGGTCGATGAGCA
Source organism: Planotetraspora silvatica (assembly GCF_016863315.1). Lineage (GTDB taxonomy): Bacteria > Actinomycetota > Actinomycetes > Streptosporangiales > Streptosporangiaceae > Planotetraspora > Planotetraspora silvatica. The sequence continues at coordinate 4,888 of NZ_BOOQ01000049.1, read as the reverse complement.
GCCACGCGCCCTCATGGCGGACGAGTTGCCCGAGGTGCCAGTCGCCGTGCGTCAGCGCGAGCCGGGCGCCGGGCGACAGAAGGCGCTGATCGGCGGCGCGTAGCGGTCCCGCAAGAGTCTGGTACGCCTGCCGGATCCGCATGACGTGCCTGATCTGCCGCGTGTCCGCCGAGTCGGCGACCCGGGCGAGCTCGGCCATGGCCTTGCCCAGCCGTTCGGGGCCGCCGGCCTGCGGCATCCCGCGAGGCGGAGGAGTGGCGTGCAACCGTGCGAGTAGCCGGGCCCCCTCTTCCCAGGCGTCCTCCGGCATCGTCCCATCGGCGAGGTCGTCGGGGGAGAGGGCCTCGCCGGCGGGCCAGATCGTGACAAGCCGGCCGACCGGGTGCTCCGGGTGCTCGCGGCGCTCCGGGCGTTCGCGGCGCTCCAGGTTTTCTAGGCGCTCCAGAGCGAGGGGCGCGAGCATCACTCCCGGCAGCCCGCGGGCGGCGTCCAGGCGGCTGCGCAGATCACGCTCGACGGTTCCGGGCGGGTGGGCCTTGATCACCACGTCGCCGACGCGCACGACCAGCACGCGGGTTTCCTTGAGCACCGTGACGGCCCCGCCGCCGGGCGCGAGCCGTACGAGTTCGTCGATGAGCGTCGCCGAGGCGGCGTCCTCCTTCAACATGCTCAGCCGGTGGGGGCGCGGAGAGGCTGATCGTTCACCGCTCTAGCCTAGGGTGCCGGTATGAAGATTGGCTTCGCCGTTCCGGTCTCTGGTTCGTGGTCCACGCGGGAGAACATGCAGAGGGTCGCGCGCCGGGCCGAGGATCTCGGCTACAACGAGCTGTGGACCTTCCAGCGGCTGCTCCACCCGGCCGAGAACCCGCTGGCGCCGGCCTACCGCAGCGTGCAGGACCCCACCGTCGTCCTTTCGTTCCTGGCCGGGCTCACCGAGCGGATACGGCTCGGCGTCGCCGTGCTGAATCTGCCCTTCTACTCTCCGGCGCTGCTGGCCAAGCAACTCGCCACTCTGCAAATCGTCTCCGGCGGCCGGCTGGACGCGGGTTTCGGCCTCGGCTGGCTCCCCGAGGAGTTCATCGCCTCGGGCGTTCTGCTCGAACGGCGCGGAAAGCGGTCAGAGGAGGCCATCGAGCTGCTCCGGAAGTTCTGGACCGAGGACCTGGTCCAGCACGAGGGCGAGTTCTACGAGGTGCCCCCGGTGAACCAGGCCCCCAGGCCGTCCACGCCGCCGGCGATCCTGCTGGGAGGAGCCGCTCCGGTGGCTCTCCGGCGCGTGGGGCGGCTGGCGGAAGGGTGGATCAGCTCCAGCCGGGCCGACCTGTCGAAGATCGATGAGCAGATCTCCATCGTGAAGGACGCGGCCGTCGAGGCCGGGCGTGACCCGGCTGCGCTCCGGTTCATCGTCCGCGGCGTCACTCAGCCGGGCAATGACGCCGCGGGACCGCTGGCCGGGCCGTACGCGAAGATCCGTGAGGACGTCGAGATGCTCGCGGCCAAGGGCGTGACCGAGGTGTTCCACGACCTCAACTTCAATCCCGAGATCGGCAACCCCGACGCCGATCCGCGGGAGTCGATGTGCCGTGCGGAGGAGGCGCTGGAGGAACTCGCCCCGGCTTCGTAAGTGTCGCCGTGCTCGCCGGGCTCTCGTCCTGACGTCTCACCCGGCTCACCCGGCCTGCTCACTCACCCGTCACACATCGTGCCGGCGTACGGCATGTCCTCTCGCGTCGTGTCGCCTCGCGTCGTGTCGCCTCACGTCGTGTCGCCTCGCGTCGTGTCGCCTCACGCCATGCCGTACGCCTTCGCGATGAGCTCGTAGGACCGCCGGCGCTCCGCCGCGCCGTGGACCATGGTCGTGATCATGAGTTCGTCGGCGCCGGTGCGCTTGCGGAGCTCCTCCAGACCGTTCCTGACGGTCTCGGGGTCGCCGTACACCGTGGTGGACAGGCGATCGCGGACGAACTCGGCCTCCAGAGGCGAGTACTGGTACTCCTGCGCGGCCTCGGGTGTCGGGAACCGGCCCGGACGGCCGGACCGCAGGCGCAGGAACGACAGCGCGCCGGGCATGGCCTGGCGCAGGGCCTCCTCATCGGTGTCGGCCGCGATGGCGGCGACTCCGATCATGGAGTACGGCTCGTCGAGCACCTCGGACGGCTGGAACGTCGACCGGTAGAGGTCCAGCGCGGGCTCGGTGTTGGCGGCGCTGAAATGGTGAGCGAAAGCGAACGGGAGGCCAAGGATCCCGGCCAGTTGCGCGCTGAAGCCACTCGAGCCGAGAAGCCAGATCGGCGGGCGGGTGGACGAGGCGGGCACGGCCTGGATCTTCGCGTACGGGTGCCCGGCGGGGAAGGAGCCGTCGAGGAAGCCGGTGAGCTCGGCCAGCGCGCGCGGGAAGTCGTCCGGATCGACCTCGGCGGAGCGGCGCAGAGCGTTGGCGGTCGCCATGTCGGTGCCGGGGGCACGGCCGAGCCCGAGGTCGATGCGCTCGGGATGCAGCGCGTGCAGGGTTCCGAACTGCTCGGCGATGACCAGCGGAGCGTGGTTGGGCAACATCACCCCGCCGGACCCGATGCGGATGGAGCGGGTCGCCGCCGCGAGGTGCGCGATGACGACGGCCGGTGACGAGCTCGCGATGCCCGGCATGCCGTGGTGCTCGGCGACCCAGATCCGGTGGTAACCCCACTCTTCCGCGCTGCGGGCCAGCTCCGTGGCCTCGGCGAGCGACTCGGACGGGGAGCTTCCCTCGCTGACGGTCGCGAGCTCCAGAATCGACAGCGGTACCTCGGCCGACCCGTGCGGCACACCGCGGATGTTGTCCTTGCCCATGGAGGGGCTAACCGGCGGCTGACTCCGGTTATTTCCGAGAGTCCCGGTTTTCCAGCCGGTTTCCATCTGTTTCTCGGGGTGGCTCACTCCCGGGCCTCCCGAGGCGATCTCCGGTTATGCCGGACAACGGCTGAGCTGACATGCTGGGCACATGAGCGAGCGAAAGCCGATCGAATCCTGGCTGTCCGACATGGACGGAGTACTGGTTCACGAGGGCCAGCCGGTGCCGGGCGCCGACGAGTTCATCAAGCGTCTGCGCGAGTCGGGGAAGCGGTTCCTCGTTCTCACGAACAACTCGATATACACCCCCAGGGACCTGTCCGTACGGCTGCGCGCGGCGGGTCTGGAGGTGCCGCCAGAGGCGATCTGGACGTCCGCGCTCGCCACCGCCAAGTTCCTGGCCGCTCAGCGGCCCGAGGGATCCGCCTACGTGATCGGCGAGGCGGGTCTCACCACGGCGTTGCACGAGGTGGGGTACGTGCTGACCGATCTCGATCCCGACTACGTCGTCCTGGGCGAGACGCGGACGTACAGCTTCACCGCGATCACCCGGGCCATCCGGCTGATCGACAACGGCGCCCGGTTCATCGCGACCAACCCCGATGCCGTGGGACCCTCGAACGAGGGTTCGCTGCCCGCCTGTGGCGCCGTGGCCGCCATGATCACCAAGGCCACCGGGGTGGACCCGTACTTCATCGGCAAGCCCAACCCGATGATGATGCGCAGCGCTCTCAACCAGATCGACGCGCACAGCGAGAGCACGGCCATGATCGGCGACCGGATGGACACCGACGTCGTGTGCGGCATCGAGGCGGGCCTGCACACGTTCCTCGTGCTCACCGGCGTCACCCAGAAGGAGCAGATCGACCGTTACCCGTTCCGGCCGTCCCAGGTGGTCACCTCGGTGGCCGATCTCATCGATCTGGTCTGAATGGCCTGAATGGCCTGGGCCCGGATCTGCGCTGGGCCTGGGCTGGGCCTGATCCGAGCCGGCCTGAATGGCCTGAGCCCGGACCTGCGCTGGGCCCGGATCTGCGCGGGGCCTGGTCTGAGCTGGTCTGATTTGGGCTGGTCTGTTGAACCGGCTTGAATCGAAATGGCTTAGATCGGTTCGCCCTTGGTCCGTGCCGAAACCTGCCAGGCCCTGGCAGGTACGCGTGTGATGCTGGGCGGTATGAACCGCGTGTATCTCGAACTCGGCCCCAAGAAGGTTTTCGCGTGCTCGGTCGACTGGCCGGGCTGGTGCAGGATCGGCAGGTCCGAGGAGGCCGCCCTCGAGAATCTGATGCATTACGTCGAGAGATATCGCGTCATCGCGGGACGGGCCGGCCTGGACTTCGATCCCGGCGACCCCGTCGTGGTCGAACGGGTCAAGGGCGACGCGATCACCGACTTCGGCGCGCCCATCGCCATGCCCGAGCTCGACCAGGAGCCGATCCCAGAGAACGAGGCGGCTCGCGCCGTCGCGCTGATCAAGGCCTCCTGGGCCGTGTTCGAGGAGGTCGCCGCGGTCTCGCCCGAGGAGCTGCGCAAGGGCCCGCGAGGAGGCGGCCGGGACCGCGACAAGATGGTCTCCCACGTGGTCGAGGCCGAGCGCGCGTACGCCAAGAAGATCGGCGTACGGCACAAGCCGTTGAAGGACGGGGCCGCCCTCACCGCCATGCGGGCGGAGATCGCCGAGGTCCTCGGCCGGCCGTCGTCCGGAGGTCTGATGGTCGAGCAGGGCTGGTCCGCCCGCTACGCGGCACGCCGCATCGCCTGGCATGTCATCGACCACATCTGGGAGATGGAGGATCGGGCCGTCTAAGGCTGCTGGGCCAGTTGGGCCAGTTGGACCAGTTGGACTGGTCGGATCGGCGGGATCGAAGCCCGGGATCGACCGCGCACCGGTTGGCGGCGTGGCCTCGCGCTGCCGATCCCGCTGGCCCATGACCTCACTGAATCCGCTGGCCTCTGTGACGCCTTGGCGTGGTGGCGGCCTATCGGTGCGGTCGGGGATCGCCCGCGAGTGGATTCGCTCACGGGTGATTCCTTCATGTGCCCGCCTCAGCGTCGATTA
>NZ_BOOQ01000048.1 GCF_016863315.1 Planotetraspora silvatica | reverse complement strand
GAAGGCACGAAGCGAAGGTGTGGGGTCCCCTGAACGCGCGGGACTCCCGACGGGCACGCGCCCGAGCGGTTCGGCCGAGCGGTTCGGCCGAGCGGTCCGGCAGAGTCATCCACCAAGCGGTCCGGTCAGGCGAGACGGCCAAAACGGTCCGGACAAGTGAGCCGGTTCTAGGGGCTGGGCCAGGTGTGGCTCGGGATGCCGGGCCTGAGGTGTGGCTCGGAGGACCGGGACCGAGAGATGGCAGCTGGGGCTGGGTGGGACGGGGACGGCTGACACTCGTACGGCCCGCCGGGTGGGGCGGGCCGTACGAAGACAGGGGTTTCGGATGATCAATCTCGGATGATCAAGGCTGGAGGATCAGGCGACCGTCTCGGGTGATTCGACCTCGTCGATCGTCCGGCGTGGGCCGGTGAACCACTTCTTGGCAGACAGGCTCCACCACAGGGCGATGCCGATCAGGACGGCGCCGACAGCGATGGGGGCGTAGTTGACGGATGTCCAGGCGAAGTCCTTGTTGCCTGGCACGCCCGCGGGTGCGATGGGGAGGATGAAGTAGATCGAGATGATGATGATCTCGACCACGGCGATCCAGCCCAGGACCTTGTACTTGCGCCCGAGCGTCCAGGGGCCGGGCTGGAAGGAGTCGCCGGCGCGGAGCCGGAGCCAGATGGGGATGAGGAAGGCCAGGTAGAGCCCGATCACCGCGATGGAGACCACGGCCAGGAACGCCACGGGGGTGGCGCTTCCGGGAGGGGCGTACAGCGCGGGCAGCGTGATCAGGAGGGCGACGGCGCAGCCGCCGATGATGGCGTTGACCGGGGTGCGGTTGCGGTCCACGCGTGACCAGAGCCGCCAGCCGGGCACGGCGCCGTCACGGGAGAACGCGTAGGTCATCCGCGACATGGAGGTGACGCAACTCATGCCGCAGAAGAACTGGCCGATGGTGGAGATGCCGAAGATGGCCGTAGCGAGAGGCGACGACAGCGCCGAGGTGAAGATGGCCCCGACGAAGCCGAACTCCTTGTTGATCGCGTCGACGTCGGTGGCTGCGAACAGGAACGCCAGGAGCAGGATCCAGCCGCCGATCGCCGAATAGAAGATCGACTTCCAGAGCCCCTTGGCCGCGGTCTTGGCCGCGTCATGCGTCTCCTCCGAGACGTGCGCGCAGGCGTCGAAACCGGTGATCGTGTACTGGGTCAGCAGGAAGCCCAGCGGAAGGACGTAGAGCCAGAAGGTCGGTCCGGAGGTGCCTCCACCGCCGAAGCCAGAGTTGTTGAACTGCTCGAACAGGAACCCGACGCTCTGGTGCTTGGACGGGCCGAAGATCAGGATGAGGACCACGGCGGCGGCGCCGAAGACGTGCCACCAGACCGAGATGTTCTGCAGGATGGAGATCAACCGGTGGCTGAAGATGTTGATCAGTGCGTGCAGCACCAGGATGACGGCGAACAGCAGGAAAGTCTGGTGTAACGCGTTGCCGGCGGCCCAGCTGTCGCTGAACCGGCCGATGGTGATGTTGAGGAAAGTGGCGCAGCCGTAGTCGACCGAGGCGGTCACCGCGATCAGGCCCACCAGGTTGAGCCAGCCGGTGAACCAGCCGTGGATCGGCTTGCCCAGCTTCGTGGCCCACCAGTAGATCCCGCCGGCGGTCGGGTAGGCCGAGACCAGCTCCGACATGCAGAAACCAATGATCAGGATGAAAATCGAGATCAACGGCCAGCCCACGGAGATGGCGAGGGGGCCGCCGTTGTTCCACGCCTGGCCGAAGGTGGTGAAACATCCCGCGAGGATTGAGATGATGGAGAAGGAGATCGCGAAGTTGGAGAAACCGCTCCACGATCGGGACAGTTCCTGCTTGTAACCGAGCTCGGCTAGTCGTTGGGCGTCGTCGTCGAGGGCTTGCGCCATGAGGCCTCCTCTAACAGGTGGGGGATGTCCGGCCGTCGATCAGATGGCCGAAGCTCGGATCTTCGATATCTCGTACGGCCTGCGCGAACTTGTCGGCGGCCTCCGCGTTGTAGTCGAAGCCGGGAAGCGCCCGATCGCGGACCAGGCCCTGGTGGACGACGAACCACAACGTCCAGGTGAGGTTGGACATGATCAGGTTCAGCCGCACCCGGGGGACCTGCTCGTCGTCGCCGAAGTAGGCGCGCGTGAGCCGTACGACCTGGTCGGGGTCGAGGTCGGACTCCGCGGCGATGTCGCCGAGCTCGAAGCTGGGATCGTTGTTGCCGGAGAGCTGGTAGTCGATGATGCGGATGTCCGGTCCTGTGGCGATCAGGTTCTCGGCGAGCAGGTCGTTGTGGCATGGAACGGTCGGCAGCGGGCGCGCGTTGACGGCCGCCTCGATGTCGGCCACGACGGGCAGGAGGTCCGCGTATCCCGCGGGGAGCCGCAACTCGTGCGTACGGCACCGCGCCAGCAGATCGTCGAGCTTGCGGAAGATGGAGAAGTCGTTCACGAAGGGTGGCCCGGCGTGGAGTCGCCGGCAGGCGGCCGCCACCTTCTCGATCATCGCGGGGGTGCGCACCGCGGGAGCGTCGAGGGTGACGCCGTCGAGGTATTCGAGGACCAACGCGCCCGGCATGACATGAAGGACGCGTGCACCGATTCCTGTGGAGGCGGCGCGCAGCGTGTTCGCGATCTCCTGGTCGAGCGGGATGCCCAGTCCGGCCGCCGCGATCGCGGGGTCCAGGACGCGGAGAAGCCAGCGTTCTCCGTCCTCGGTCTCCAGCCGGGAGATGTGGTGGCTCAGGCCGCCCTTGATTGTCGTGGAGGTGATCGGCCGACCGGCCCAGGCCGTGACGAGCTCCAGCGCGTCTTTGACGGCATCTGGCATGCCCGGCTCCTTTTGGTCTACCTTCAGACCATTGATCCGATTGTGCGGGCCAGGTGTTACAGGACGGTTTAAATGTCGCAACTTCCTGCCGACGCCCAAGTCGTCGTCATCGGTGGTGGCGTGGCCGGATGCAGCGTGGCCTACCACCTCGCCCGGCTCGGCTGGACCGACGTGATCCTGGTCGAGCGGCATGACCTGACCGAGGGGACGACCTGGCACTCGGCCGGTTTCGTCGGGCAACTCCGGTCGACGGTGACGCAGACGCGCATGATCATGTATTCGGCCGGCCTCTACCCCGAGTTGCGTGAACTCACCGGGCTCGACCCGGGCTGGCACGGCGTGGGCGGGTTGCGGCTCGCGACGACTCCCGAACGCCAGGAGGAACTCCTGCGTCAGGCCGGTGCGGCGGAGACCTACGGCCTCGACATGGAGATGCTCGACGCCGCGGGGACCTTGGAGCGATTTCCCTCGATGGAGGTCGGAGACGTCCGGGGATCGTTGTGGCTCCCCGGTGACGGCTGGCTCGACCCCGCGCGGCTGGGCCGGGCCCTCGCCGAAGGCGCCCGCAGGCTCGGGGTCAAGATCTTCACCGGCGTCGAGGTGACCGGCGTGGAGGTCGAGGACGGCCGGGTGCATGCCGTACGGCTCCGCGCCACGGCCGCAGGAGCAGGTGCGGGAGAACGTGCAGAAGAAGGCGCAAGAGAAGGCGAGCGCGAGGGCAGGCGAGAAGACGGGCGGGTAGGCAGGCGGGACGGCGGGCGAGAAGACGGGCGACGCGACGAGTGGGTCGTTCGCACGGAGACCGTGGTCAACGCCGCGGGCGCGGCCGCCGGAGTGGTGGGGCGCCTCGCGGGTGTCGACGTGCCGATCGTGCCGATCAAGCACCAGTACGTGGTGACGAAACCCATGGGCGTCCCGGCGGACACGCCGACCGTGCGCGACCCGGACAACATCGTCTACTTCAGGGAGGACGGCGGCGGGATCCTCGTGGGGGGCTACATCCGTACGCCGCAGGTCTGGGACGTCGCACACCCGTTGGCCGAGCCGCGCACGCTCTTCGCCCCAGATATGGCGAAATTTCAGGAGTCGTGGGAGTCGGCCGTCCACCGACTGCCGGGGCATCTCGCCGAGACCAACGCCCAGATCGCCGCCCAGACCACCCCCCAGTTCTCCGCCCAGTTCACCGCCCGGCCTGGCTCAGGCGACCACGAGAACGCCGAGGAGGTGTTCCGGAAGGTGGTGCACGGGCCGGAGGCGTTCACCCCCGACGGCGAGTTCCTGCTGGGTGAGACCGCCGTTCAGGGCTTCTGGGTCGCCGCGGGATTCTGCGTTCACGGCCTGGCCGCGGCCGGTGGCGTGGGCAAGGTCATGGCCGAGTGGATCGTCGACGGCGGTCCCGAGTACGACGTCTTCGGAATGGACGTCCGCCGTTTCGGCGCCCACGCGCGCTCAGCCAGGTGGGCGAGGGAGAAGGCGCTCGACTCCTACAGCAAGTACTACGACATCGTGTATCCCGGTGAGGAGCGCACCGCGGCCCGGCCGCTTCGTCGCTCGCCCGCGTGGGTACGGCATGCCGCGCTCGACGCCACCTTCGGGGAGAAGGCCGGCTGGGAACGGGTCAACTGGTTCGGTTCGCCCGCCGGTTCGCCCGCCGGTTCAGCCCGGGCGTCATCCAGCCCGTCGCCCGGCGCCACGCGCGGGGCCGAGCCGAGAGGCTGGGCGGGCAGAGCATGGTCACCGGCGATCCGCGAGGAGTGCCTGGCCACCGCGAGCGCTGCCGGGCTGTTCGACCAGACGTCGTTCTCGAAGCTCGAGGTCTCGGGGAAGAACGCCCTGGCCGATCTGGAACGCATCTGCGGCAACCGTCTCGACCGGCCCGTCGGCACCGTCGTCTACACCCAGGTGCTCAACGAACGCGGCGGCATCGACGCCGACGTCACCGTGACGCGACTCGCCGAGGACCGATTCCGGGTGATCACGGGGACGGCCTTCGGCGTCCACGACGCCGCGATCCTGCGCCGCCACGGCCTGGAGGTCAGGGACGTCACCTCCGCTCACGCCTGTTACTGCCTGTGGGGACCCAGGGCGTACGACATCCTGAGCGCGTTGAGCGACGACGACCTGACCTTCGGATACATGCGGGCGAGAGAGATCAGCGTCGGTCATGTCCCGGTGCTGGCCCAGCGGGTGACCTTCGTCGGCGAGTTCGGGTGGGAGCTGTACTGCCCGGCCGAGTTCGGGCTGACCCTCTGGGACGCGCTCATGGAGGCCGGCCTGCCGTACGGCATGCGCCCCGCGGGCTATCGCGCCCTCGACTCGATGCGACTGGAAAAGGGCTACCGGGTCTGGGGACTCGACATCACCCCCGAGACGACGCCGCTCGAAGCCGGACTCGGCTTCGCCGTACGACCCGAGCGGCGGGCCGCCCTTCCCGCGCCTCGCCAGACGTTGCGCTGCCTGGTGGTGGACGACGAACGTGACATCTGCCTGGGCGGCGAGCCGGTCCGGCTGAACGGGCGGCCTGTGTCCCGCGTCACCAGCGGTGGGTACGGCTGTCGCGTCGGCCGCTCGATCGCCTACGCATACCTGCCTGGCGGGGCCGCCGATGACGCTGAAGGCACCGGTGTCGCCGGCGTCACCGCGGGCACGCGCGTGGAAGTCGGCCTGAACGGCACCTGGGTCGGCGCGGAGATCGTCGCGGAGCCCCTCTACGACCCCGGTCACGACCGGGTCAGAAGCGCGCCCTGGACGGTGTGATCGCGGGTCCGGTCACGGTGCTGGTCGCGGGCCCGATCACAGTGCCGATCGCGGGGATGGTCACAGTGCTGGTCGCGGTGCTGGTCGCGGTGCTGGTCACGGGGGCAGCTCGCCCCGGGTGGGCAGTCCCTGCCACGAGCCGTGGCCGGCCACGGCGTACGCGGCCAGCGAGATGCCCCGCTTCAGCCGGTCGGAGGGATGGAGATCGTCGAGGAGAGCGCTGAGATAACCCGCGACGAAGGCGCCGCCGACACCCGCAGCGTCGACGGCGGTCACCGGTGCCGCCTGGGTGTCGTACCGCAGGCCGTCGACCGTCGCGCTCGCACCCTTCGCCCCGCGGGTCACGACCAACTCGGGCACGCCTGCCAGCGCCGGCTCGACGAGCGGAAGCTCGTCCTGGTTGGCGAACAGGATGTCGGCGAAGGTGGCCAGCTCGGCCAGCGCCTGCCGTGCCTCGTCGACGCTGTCCCACAGGTGGGGCCGGTGATTGACGTCGACGGAGACCAGCACACCGGCATCGTGTGCCAGTTTGACCGCATGGTGCACCGCGCTCCAGGCATATCCGCTCAGCGCCAGAGTGATGCCGGTGATGTGCAGGATCCGCGCGGACTGGACGGCCTCGGCGGGGACGTCACCGGTGGACAGGCGTGACCCCGCGGAGCCGCTCTGGTAGTAGACCTCGTGCGACAAGCGGCCGATCCGCCGCTGGCGGACCACGATGCCGGTGGGGGCGGTCTCGTCGACCCGGGCATGGGAGACGTCCACGCCCTCGCCGCGGAGAACGCTCAGCGTGCGCGCGCCCAGTTCGTCGATGCTCACCCGGCCGAGCCAGGCCACCCGGTGCCCGAGCCGTGCGAGGCCGACGGCCATCGTCAGCTCGGGACCTTCGACGTCCAGACGGGCCGTCATGTCATGTCGTATCCGGTCGGCCGAGACGACGCCGAGCGCCTCTCCGAGCGTGAACACCTCGGTCATGCCAGTATTTCTCCGCGCTCTCGTGCCGCGATCGTGCCGCGTGAAAGCATGGCAGAGGCCGTTCCCCACGCGTAAGGCGTATGCAGATCAGGTGCCGATCAAGTGCAGATCAGTTGCAGATCAGCTGCCGAACGCGTCCAGGAACGCCTGGCAGAACGCCTTGAGGTCGTCGGGCTTGCGACTGGTCACCAGCGTGTTCGGCCCGGCCGTGTCGATCATGACCTCCTGGTCGACCCATTCCGCCCCGGCGTTGCGCAGATCCGTCTGCAGGCTCGGCCAGGACGTGAGCGTTCGGCCTCGGACGACGTCGGCCTCGATGAGCGTCCACGGCGCGTGACAGACGGTCGCCACCGGCTTGCCCGCGTCGAAGAAACTCTTGGCGAACTGGACGGCCTTCGGAACGGTGCGCAGCATGTCCGGGTTGGCCACGCCACCGGGCAGGACCAGCCCGTCGAACTCGGCGGCGGACACGTCGTCGACCGTCAGGTCGACCGGGAAGGTGTCGGCCTTGTCCAGGTGGTTGAACCCCTGGACGCGGCCAGGCCTGATGGACACCAGCCGCGGCGTTCCACCCGCCTGCTCGACGGCCCTCCACGGTTCGGTGAGCTCGATCTGCTCGACTCCCTCAGGAGCGACCAGAAACGCGATCGTCTTACCCTGGATCATCATTCGCCCCTCTCCTGCGTTACTTCTTTGCGATGTGGCATGTCCGAAATTCGCCTGCCCAGCTATGGGCGATCTATGCCGAATGTGGGGTAGGGGAGTTATATGCCGATGTTCGTCGGAACCTCCGGCTGGCAGTACGCCGACTGGCGGGACATGATCTACTCCGGCGTGCCCCAGCGGCTCTGGCTGGAGAGGTACGGCGAGGCCTTCGCCACCGTCGAGAACAACAACGCCTTCTACCGCCTGCCCACGAGGGAGACGTTCGAGAGCTGGCGGGAGCGCACGCCGGACGATTTCGTCATGGCGGTTAAGGCCAGCAGGTTCCTCACGCACATCAAGCGGCTGAAGGACCCGGAGGAGCCGGTTGAGCGGCTCATGGGCGTGGCGGAAGGGCTCGGCGGCAAGCTCGGTCCGATCCTGCTGCAGCTGCCACCCACCCTGCAGGCCGACGCGGAGCGGCTCCGCCGGTGCCTCGCGCGCTTCCCGAAGGGTGTCAGGGTCGCGGTCGAGCCGAGACACGAGTCGTGGTGGACGGACGAGATCCGGGAGGTCCTCGCCGGAAGTGGTGAAAGCGGCGCGGCCCTGTGCTGGGCCGACAGACGGGGCAAACCCCAGTCGCCTCTGTGGAGCACGGCCGACTGGGCGTACCTGCGGTTCCATGAGGGACGGGCCCGGCCCTGGCCCGGCTATGGCGATCAGGCGCTGAAGACCTGGCTCGACCGGCTCGGTGACGCGGGTGATGTGCGGGACGTGTACGTCTACTTCAACAACGATCTGGGCGGCGCCGCCGTACGGAACGCCCTCACGCTCGCCGTCCTGGCGGAGGACGCAGGGTGGGACGTGAGCCGCGTCAGGCAACTCGACGAACTCGAGTCCATGCACGCGGGTGGGAAGCCCTGACATACGCGAACCTCAAGCCGTCCCGCGTTCCGGTGGGACGCGGGACGGCATGAGCGCTATGAGCGGCATGAACCACATAGCGGTATGAGCGGCAGAAGCGATATGTGCGGCATGAGGTTCACGGTTCGCGGGAGACCTGGTCAGGCCCGGTCGCCGGGGTCCTCGGAGCGGGCCGTGCCACGGCGGCCGGCCACGAGCTGATCGGACGGCTGGGCCGGGACCGAGATGTGATGATCGGCCGGTTCGGTGGTGCGGTCGCGTTCCGTCCGGCCGGGACGGGCCATCTCACGCGTGTCGGCTTCGCGGATGTCGGCTTCGCGGGCCGCCTGCTCCCGCTCCCGTTCGGCCGCACGGGCGGCGACGGGATCGGTGCCAGCACCGGGGGCGGGGTCGGTGACAACAGGGGAGGCGGGATCGGCCGCGGGGCCGGTTCCCTCCAGTCGCCGTTCCAGGTCGCGCTTCTCGGCCTCAAGCTGGGACAGGCGCTGCCGCTCGGCCAGCCGGGCCGCGCGGAGCTTGCGGCGCTTCGCGGTCGACCGGCGCATGCCGCCGCTGACCATGAGAAGTCCGATCAGGAACACCACTGCCGTCGCCGCGCCGGCGAGGAAGAGCTCGAACGGGCTGAGATTGAACGTCCGATCCCAGATGGTGATCGGCATCGTGCCGGCGGTGTCGTCGATCGATATCTCGATCATGGCCGCCGCCGCGACAATGATAAAGAGAAGGCCCAGGAGGACCATGTGACCTCACCTCACGCTGCGGTTCTGATTCACGGGCGACCACCGACTGCCCTGGAAATCCAGGTTCATGTCCGCGAATCGGCGCCGAGTGGGCACCTCGCCTTAATGCGGGGGTCGTTTACAGCGTTTATGGTCCGGCCATGACCATGATCCGTAAGTTCGTGGCCGGAGCCCTGGCCGTCATCGCGGGCGGTACCGTGGCCGCTGTGCTGATTCAGCCCGGCTCGGCGACCGCCGACAAGCGTGACCGTGAGCCCATCGTCATCGGCCACCGTGGCGCGAGCGCCTGGCGGCCGGAGCACACTCTCCTGTCCTACGAGACGGCCATCGGCCTGGGTGCCGACTTCATCGAGCCCGACCTCGTCTCGACCAAGGATCACATCCTCGTCGCCAGGCACGAGAACGAGATCGGGGGGACCACCGACGTGGCCGACCACCCCGAGTTCGCGAGCCGGCGCACCACCAAGACCATCGACGGCGTGGCGGTGACAGGATGGTTCACCGAAGACTTCACGCTCGCCGAGCTGCGCACCCTCCGGGCCAAGGAGCGCATCCCCGACCTGCGCCCGGAGAGCACGGCCTTCAACGGCCTGGTGCCGATCCCGACCTTCGACGAGGTGATCGACCTCGCCCAGCGTCACGGCGTGGGCGTCTATCCCGAGACGAAGCACCCGACCTACTTCGACTCCATCGGGCTGTCTCTCGAGGAGCCGCTGCTCGCCACGCTGGCCAGGCACGGCTGGCGGAAGGCGAGCGACCCGGTGTTCATCCAGTCGTTCGAGACGGCGAACATCCGTGACCTGCACAAGAAGACCAAGCTACGGCTGATCCAGCTGGTCAACGGGTCCGGCGCGCCCTACGACCACGTTGCCAAGGGCGACGGCTTCACCTACGACCAGATGGTCACCCCGGCGGGCCTCAAGGACGTGGCGTCCTACGCGTACGGCGTGGGTGTGGCGACCACCCGCATCCTGCCCGTGGGCGCGGACGGCCGTACGGTCGCCCCGACCACGCTGGTCAGGGACGCGCACTGGGCGCACCTCGACGTGCACACCTGGACGGTGCGTCCCGAGAACTCGCAGCTCCCGGTGGACTATCGGCGCGGCGACCCGGCGAGCCCCGTGTACGCCCGGGCGACCGGTGACGTCACGGGCTACTTCAACAAGCTGTTCGACCAGAACATCGACGGTGTCTTCTCCGACGACCCCGGTATCGCCCGCGCGGTGCTGGGAGCCCGCGCGCTTCACTAGGGGCCGTAACCGCAACAGAACCACCCGAACCACCTGAACCAACCCGACGTGCCGATGACCGGTGTCATCGGCACGTCGTCGTTCCGGGGTTGACCCCTCGAAACGAAGTTGACAATCATTTTCATTTGAGCCACGATTCGGTTGTATCCCCCGATACGCTTACATACGTCGAATCGAACAGGACTGTCGTGCGCTCCCCTCTTGCCCGATCCCTGCCGGTCGCCGCCCTTGTCGTGATGTTCGCGGCTGCCTGTGGCTCCGGCTCGTCGTCTTCGTCACAGTCCAGCGGAAGCCCGGGGGCTCCCCAGCCTCTCAAGGTCGTCGCCACCACCACCCAGGTCGGCGACTTCGCCCGGAACGTGGGCGGCGACAAGGTCGTGGTCCAGCAGATCCTCAAGCCCAACGTCGACCCGCACGACTATGAGCCGTCCCCCGCGGACATCCAGGCCATCGCCGAGGCCGACGTCGTGGTCAAGAACGGCGTGGGCCTGGAGAAGTGGCTCGATCAGGTGATCACGTCCGCCGGCTTCAACGGCACGATCGTCGACGCCAGCCAGGGCGTCGCGATCCGTCAGGGCGACGGGTCCGAGGAGGAGGCCGCCGGGGACCCGCACATCTGGCACAACCCGATGAACGCCAAGATCATGGCGACCAACATCGAGAAGGCGTTCGCCGCCGAGGACGCCGCCGACGCGTCGGCCTACCAGGCCAACCTGGCCGCCTACAGCGCCAAGGTCGACGCTCTCGACGCCGACATCGCCAAGAAGATCGACTCGATTCCGGTGGACAGCCGCAAGCTCGTCACCAACCACGACGCCTTCGGCTACTACATCGACCGCTACAAGCTGACCTTCGTGGGCTCGATCATCCCGAGCTTCGACACCTCGGCGGAGTTGTCCGGCAAGCAGATCGCCGATCTCGTCGCGAAGATCAAGTCGACCGGTGTCACCGCGATCTTCTCCGAGTCGTCCCTGCCGCCGAAGACGGCGGACGCGATCGGCCGCGAGGCCGGTGTGAAGGTGGAGGCGGGAGAGGACTCGCTGTACGGCGATACCCTCGGTCCGGAGGGGTCGGCGGGAGCCACCTACCTCCAGATGGAAGAGCACAACACCGACACGATCGTCACCGCCCTCAAGGGTTCCGCCACATGACACAGCAGCAAGACCGTACGGCGGCGCTGGTCCTCGAAAAGGCCAGTGTCGCCTACGGGCATGTACCGGTGCTGGAGGAGTTGCACGGCACCGTCCGTTCCGGCGAGGCCGTCGCGCTCATCGGCCCCAACGGCGCCGGCAAATCCACACTGATCAAAGCCGTCCTCGGCCTGGTCCCCACGGTCCGCGGCCGGATCGAGGTGCTCGGCGTCACGCCCGCGCAGGCGCGCCGCGACGTCGCGTACGTGCCGCAGGCCGACACCCTCGACCCCGACTTCCCGGTGTCGGTCGAGCAGGTGGTGATGATGGGCCGCTACCGGAAGATCGGCTGGCTCCGCCGTCCGTCCGCGACCGACCGCACCCTCGCGGCCGAGGCGCTGGAGCGCGTCGGGCTCAGCGACCGCGCCAAGAACAGGTTCGGCACGTTGTCCGGCGGCCAGCGGCAGCGGGTGCTCCTCGCCCGGGCGATCGCCGCCCAGCCGCGGCTGTTGCTGCTCGACGAGCCCTTCAACGGGGTGGACGCGGTGAGCCAGCACGCACTGCTCGAAGCGATAGCCCTGCTCAAGCAGCAGGGGGCCGCGGTGGTCGTCAGCACGCACGACCTGGCCATCGCGCATCTCGCCTGCGACGAGGTGTGCCTGCTCAACCGCCACCAGTTCGGTTTCGGGCCGACCGACGCGATCCTGACCCCCGAGCGCCTCCGGGCGACGTACGGAGGGCACGCGCTGGAGCTGCGCGGTGACCGGGTGATCGTGACCCAGACATGAGCTTGTTCGAGCCGTTCCACCTGCCGTTCATGGCACGGGCGCTGGTCGAGCTGGTCATCCTCGGAGTGCTCGCCGGCACGGTCGGGGTCCTGGTGCTGCTGCGCCGTCTCGCGTTCGTGAGCGACACCCTGACCCACACCGTCTTCCCCGGCGTGGTCATCGGTTACCTGATGGCCGGCCAGGACGGCGTCTTCTGGGGGGCGCTGGCCGCCGGCGTGCTGACGGCGGTGCTGCTCACCGTGCTCGCCCATCGGAGGCGGGTGAGCGAGGACGCCGCGCTCGCCATGGTGCTGACCTCGCTGTTCGCGGTCGGTGTCGTGCTCGTCTCCCGGCGGACCGCCTTCACCTCCGATCTGACGCAGTTCCTGTTCGGGCGGATCCTCACCGTCACCCAGGAGCAGCTCGTCCAGACCGCCGTGGTGACCGTCCTCGTGGCCGGGTTGCTGGCGGTGTTGCGGCGACAGCTCATGTTGCGCACCTTCGACCCCGAGGGCGCGGCGGCGTCGGGCATCCGCGTCGGCCTGCTCGACCTGGTCATGAACGTCGCCGTGGCCCTGGTGGTGGTCGCCGCGGTGCAGGCCGTGGGGACGATCCTGGTCATCGCGCTATTGATCGTCCCGGCTGCGGCGGCGCGCGCCCTGTCCGACCGCCTCGTGCTCATCGTGCCGCTCGCCTGTCTCATCGGCGCCCTCGGCGGCTGGCTCGGGCTCGCGGCCAGCTACGAGGCCTCCGTCTACCACGGGCTGCGGCTCGCCTCGGGCGGCACCGTGGTCCTGGTCCTCGTCGTCCTGTACGGCGTGGCCACCCTGGCGGGAGCCGTACGGAGACGCGTGGGGCTCGGCCGTGCCCGGCTGAGCACCCCTGAACTGGAGATGACGCGGTGAGCTGGCTCGATTCCACCGTCCACCGGGCCATGATCGAGGCGGCGCTGGTCGGCGTCCTCGGCGGCGTGGTGGGCGTGTTCGTCATCGCGCGGAGGCTGCCGTTCTTCACGATGGCGCTGACGCACGGGACCTTCCCCGGCATCGTCATCGCCGCGCTGCTGGGCGTCGACCTCTATCTCGGCGGCGGCGTCTTCGGCCTGCTCGTGGTCCTCGCCGTCGTGGTCTTCTCGCGGGCGCGCGGACAGGACTTCACCGCCGCGACCGGGATCGCGCTGTCCGGCGGGTTCGCGCTCGGCGTCGTCCTGGTGTCGGCGCAGGACGGCTTCAGCAAGGACCTGACCGCCTACACGGTGGGCGACGTGCTCGCGGTGAGCACCACGGATCTGGTGATCACGGCCGGCGTGGCCGTCGTCGTGCTCGTCGTGATGGCCGCGCTGGGCAAGGAACTGCTGCTCGTGGCCTTCGACAGGGACGGGGCGTCGGCCGTCGGGCTGCCCACCGCGGTGCTCGACTTCGCCCTCCTGGCGATCATCGAGGTGACCGTGGTGGCCACTGTGCCCGCCCTCGGCGCGATCCTCACCGTCGCCCTCCTGGTGGGCCCGGCCGCGACGGCACGGCTGATCACCGACCGGCTCGTCCTGCTGTTCCCCATCGCCGTGGCGGTCGGCGTCTCGTGCGCCCTCGCCGGCGTCTGGGTCTCCACGCAGTGGAACGTCGCGGCCGGAGCGTCCATCGCGCTGTTCTGCGGCGCCGCGTTCGGCGTGGCCTTCCTCGCCTCGGTTCTGCGGGGCCGGCTGCGGCCCGCGGCGGGCGTGCTCGCGCCGCCGGCCGCGGTGCCGGAAGAGGCACGCGCCTAGGACGCCTGGGACGCCTGGACGTCCAGGAGGACGGTGTCAGAGGTAGACCACGCTGCCCAGGTGGTCGATCTTGTCCGCGGTCTCGTCGTCGAACCACACTCCGCCGGTCGCGAGGTAGCGGAAACGGTGGACGCCGGCCGGCAGGATCACGGACACGGTCCGTGTGCCGTCGCGGCGGCGCAGCAGCACGTGGTCGCCCGGCCGCCATTCGTTGAAGTCGCCGACGACGCTGACGGCGCCGGAGGGCTGATCAAGGGGAAGGGTGAACGTGACGCGGGTCTTCTGTCCGAAAAGGCGGGTCCGCCGAAGCATGTGAAGATCCTCCCTTGTGGCCGGGATGAGCACAGCATTCCGTGCGGTCACCGTTCCGGAGAAATGGGACACGCGGCGCGTAACACAATATTCACCGTATTTTGAGGACTAGCCGGAAGTTCGTTTCGGCTTCCTGGCGGGGGGTTCGCCGCGTTGGGTGAGATGCGGGTGTACGTCCGGTGAATAACGATTGCCGTTACCCGCTTCCAGCCGATCTCCCCGGCGGTCACGATGGGTGCATGAGCGTGTCTGGAATCGCCAGGCAGTCGATGGCCTCGCGAGTCCTGAAGCAGCTGGAGACCTGGCCGGAATGCCGGACCGGTACGGCCGTATGCGGCAGCGGGGCGGGGGTGTCGGTGGGCGCGAGGCAGATCCTCCACCTGCACACCGGCAACGAGGCGGAGTTGTGGCTGACCGTCCCGCTCATCGAGCGGATGCGCCCGGCTCTCGAATCGGCGCAGCAGGTGGCGCTGGAGCCGCACCGCGACTGGATCGGCATCCGGTTGGACACCGAGGACGACGCGGACCTGCTCGTCGCGTTGTTCAGTCTGGCGATCAGGACCCATGACGAGGCGGAGCCCGAGCCTGAGATGTCGGAGTGTCTCGCCGGCTGACAGACCCTCAGGTCAGGGCACCCGGCCGACGCCACACAGGAACCACGTCGGCAGATCGAGCCCCCGGCTCGCCAGGGGGGCGTCGTGGTCCGGCCGCCACTCGTCGAGCCGTACCACTCCGGGGTCGAGGAGATCGAATCCCTCGAAGAAGCCGCAGATCTCGGCGCGCCCGCGCAACGTCACGCTCGAACTGGCCCGCTGGTAGACGGCGGCGCCCTGGCGCGCGGATGTCGTGCGCTCTTCCCCGGTGACGTGCGACAACACGACATAGCTGCCGGGCGGCAGGGTGTCACGGAGCCGGGCGACCACCTCGGCGGGCTTGTCGCTGTCGGGCAGGAAGTGCAGCACGGCGACGAGCAGCACCGCCACCGGCTCGGCGAAGTCGATCAGCGACAGGAGTTCGGGGCTGTCGAAGATGGGCTCCGGCTCCCGGAGATCGCCGGGGATGGTGATCGTGTTGGTGGCGTTGGACAGCAGGGCGCGGGCGTGCCCGAGGACGACGGGGTCGTTGTCCACGTAGACGACCCGGGTCCCGGGGTCGACCTCGCCGGCCACCTCATGGACGTTCCCCTGGGTCGGCAGCCCCGTGCCGATGTCCACGAACTGGCGGATCCCGGCGTCCGCCGCGAGATGGCGTACGGCCCTGCGCAGGAACAGTCGGTTCTGCCACGCCAGTCGCCTGGCCTCGGGCGCGACCGCGAGAACGTGTTCGGCGGCCTCCCTGTCGACGGGGAAGTTGTCCTTTCCGCCCAGGAAGTAGTTGTACATCCGTGCGGCGTTCGGGATGTGCACATCGATTCCGTGCGGCAGGGGTTCGTCCTCAGCCAAACATTCGCTCCTTTATGGGGATCTATTGCGAGCATATGAGGCATTAGCAGGAATTCAAATCAATTGCTGGCACGAGCCGGCAATTTCGCGGGCAGGTGAGACGAGGGAAGGCGCGCTCACCCGACCAGGACGGGGTGCGCGAGGACCGCGTTCTGGCAGTAGTCCAGCCCGGTGCCGGTGTCCTCCATCAGGCCCGCCGGAGTCGGTTTGACCACCTCGCGCGTGGTGAGGGCCCGCGTGGCGGTGTGCTGTTCGGTCATCGGTGCCGCCCTCTCCTCGTGGCCCGTCGAGAGACCGCGTGACCGGCAACTTTGTCCGGGTATAGGCCTTATATCCGAAATATCAACTCCGACAACAGGGAACGGGAAGACAACGGCCGAACCGGGGGATCGCATGCTGTCGAGAATCGCCGCCGTGCTGGGCGTGTCCGCCGTCGTGCTGGGCGTGTCCGCCGTCGTGCTGGGCGGGACGGCCGGCGTCGCCGTCGCGCAGGAAGGCGTGAACCAGCAGGAAAGGCTGAATCAGCAAGAAGGCGTGAACCAGCAGGACCGCACGTTTCTGACCGAGACCCATCAGGCGAACCTGGACATGATCGAACACGGCCCGATGGTCGAGAGGACGGCGAGCGCGCCTGCCGTACGCGATCTGGCGAAGCGGCTCGTGAAGGATCACCTCGCGCTCGACGAGGACGTCAAGAGGGTGGCCGGGCAGGTCGCGGTCCCGCTACCCGGTACGGCGGGGGCCGCGGGGATGGCGGACTTGCGCCGGATGGCGCGGAACAAGGGGGCGGCGTTCGACCGGGCCTGGCTGTCTCACGAGGCCGATCATCACCACCACCTTCTCCAGGCCATCGCCCAGGAGTTGCGCATGGGTTCGTCTCTCGAGGTGAAGAAGCTCGCCGCCGAGGCGAGGCCGGCCGTACGGGCGCATCTGGCCCTGCTGAGCCAGGCGGGCGGAGAGATCCCCGACGCCGGGATGCCCGGCCACTGAACCGGGACCACCGCCCCCAGAAGCCCGTGGGCCCGGGGAGTTCGGGGGGCTCGGGGACGGTGGCCGCACGGTCAGCGGGTGAGCGGGTGAGCGGCGGTGCCGGACACGATGCTCAGATGACGTCCCAGGGGACGGACTCGTACAGGCGCGCCGCGGCTTCGACGACGTCGTGCCCGGTGGGAAGCGTCATGTCGTCGATGCGTCCCACCGCGGCGACCCCGTGGGAGTTGGTGATGAAGACCGCCTCGAAGCCGGTCACGTCGGCCAGCCGCACCGGCCCGCGCCGGGACTCGATCCCGATGTCCGGGAGTCGCGGCTCGAGCAACTGCATCGTGATGCCGTGCAGGGACGGTTCGTCGGGCCAGACGACGGACGTCCCGTCGAAGAAACCGATGTTGGCGATGCCGCTCTCCGCGATGACGCCGCCGTGGCCGGTCAGCAGCGCGTCGTCGAAGCCCTCGCGTACGGCCTGGCGGCCGTAGTAGGCCTGCCCGAATCCGCCGAGGTGCTTGATGTGGGCGGCCGGCCGCTGGTAGCCGACAGACCTGAGGCTCTGCGGACTCTTGGGCGAGGGTGCCGGCGGGCGCACGGTCACCACGATGGACGCCGCGTCGTCGCCGTCCGGCCAATAGACATAGACGCGCACCGACGCGTCGGGGGTGTCGTCTCCGAGGGCGTGCCGGATGTGGTTGCGTACCTGGTCGCCGTCCAGGGCGTCGCCGAACAACTCCCGGGTGGCGCCGTCGAGTCGCGCGAGATGGAGATCGAGGCCCCGCGTCCTTCCACCTCTGACCTGCATGGCGGTGAAGTGCCCGTGGTTGACGAGCGGGAGCGGGAACTGCTCGGCGGACGGCGGACGGCCGTTGACCTCAATTCGCGGCTGAGCCAGAAGTCTCATGCCCCATTTTGGGGGTTTCCGGGCTGTCGTTGCGAACAGGGACGTGAACGCGCCTCCAGGGGATCGCGGGCAGGCCGTGCCGGATTCGCAGGAGGGCCCAGACGGCGGGCGCGGCCAGCAGCACGCCGAGCAGCACCCAGACCGTGGCGGTGTTGCCCACGCCGAACATCTTCAGCGCCGAGGCGAGCAGCACGAACGCCAGAATCCGGCGCACGAGCCCGCCGGGAGCGCGGGAGGAGATGCGCGAGCCGAGATAGACGCCGGGGACGGATCCGGCGAGCAGCGCGACGGTCACCGACAACTGGAAGTCGCCGAAGAGCACGTGGCCGAGGGCCGCCGACATGACGAGCGGCACGGCCTGGACCAGGTCGGTGCCGACGAGCTGGTTGGCCTTGAGCGCGGGATACAGGGCCAGCAGCGCGACGATGATCAGTGAGCCCGACCCCACCGACGTCATGCCGACCACCAGTCCGCCCACGACTCCGACCAGCACGGTCGGCAGTCGCCGTACGGTCACCTTGGGCAGGCCGGTCGCGGCCGGCTCGCCCGGAGTCGCCGTCCGGCGTCCCGTCTCCGAGGTGCGCCCCTCGGCCCGGTCGCGCATGGCGAGATAGCCGCGTACGGCCAGGCCCGCCGCCGCGATGAGCAGAGCGACACCCAGAGCCGCCTGGATCACACCCTGGACGTCCTCGCCGGTGCCGAGCGCCCGCGCGAGCAGCACCCCGCAGAACGCGGCGGGAACGGAACCGGCGCAGAGCCACCCGACGAGCCTGAGGTCGACGGTGCCGCGTCGCAGATGGACGAAGCCGCCGACGGGCTTCATGACGGCCGCGGCGACGAGGTCGCTGGAGACGGCGGCGAGGGGCGGAACGCCGAAGAAGGTCACCAGCATGGGTGTCATGAGCGCGCCGCCGCCCATGCCGGTCAGTCCGACGACGACCGCGACCAGGAAAGAGCCGATCGCCATGACGTAGTCGAAATGCATCGGGAAATCCTACCAAAACCATCGGAATAATCGAGTACATCATCCGAGAATTCCGGGGGGATCGAGGCGTTACTGCGAGCGGATCCGGCGACCAAGCCGATGGGCTGAACCTCGGGGCGGGCCCTGTGATCCAGGTCCCGCCCCGAGGGCTTCCGCGACCGCCGCCAGGGGCAGTCAAGGGCCTGTCAAGGGTGACCGTCCGCCCCGCACTTGATGATGGGGCGGATGCAGTCGTTGACGCGCCGCGCCATCTCCGCCGCGGGCCAGGCGTTGAAGAAGTCGCCGTGCATCGTGAACCCGGCTCCCGACGCCAGCCGGAAGTGCGACGGGTCGCCGGTCACCGGATAGCGCAGGACCTGGCGCAGCTTCGGCACCGGCACGGGATGGGTCGCCGGGCACTGCCCGTTCACCGGGTAGGCCATGTGACTCTTGTGATCGGCCGAGTCGAGGTCCCTGCCGTTCCAGCACTGCGGGAAGTCGAGGTACGACTCGAGCATCGTGCCCGCCGGGCAGTTGACGAAGTCCTTTCCGGGGTTCACCTCACCGGCGTGCAGGCACGACCAGCGGGAGATGGTCGTGGCGTCCGGCGCGGTCGCCTTGGCGTTGCCGGCCACGATGCGCAGGCCCAGGGGCATGGGCTGCGTCTGCGCGATGACGTCGTCACGGACGCCCTCGCCCAGGTAGTAGAACGTGGTGATGACCGGCTCGACCGGCACGTCGTCCTTGTACAACGTCGGCACCCAGTAGGCCGACTTGTCGACGGCCGGGTTGCAGTTGCTGTTGGCGTTCTGCAGGCTCGTCAGGGTCGAGCTCGCGTTGGTGGTGGTGCTCCCGAAGAAGCTGTGCATGTGGGAGGCGCCGGGCAGGCCCGGGTAGATGATCGGGTCGTCGGGGAGCCGGTGACTGAAGGGACAGTCGGCGAGGAACTCCGCGACGCGCACGATGTTTCCGCCGCCGCCGGTCGGCGGAGGCGTCGTTCCGCCACTGCCGAAGACCTGGAACTCCCACAGGGACACGCCGTACTGGGTGGCGCGGGCGGTGGCGTACAGCCGGACGTAGCGGCCGCTGCCCGAGACGTTGAGCGTCTGGTTGCCGCCGGTCCCCGTCGTGGTGGAGTAGACGGTGGTCCAGCTCGTGCCGTTGGCGGAGGTCTGGATCTGGAAGGCCCTGGCGTAGGCCGCCTCCCAGTTGAGCACGACCTGGTTGAGGGTCGCGGTGGCGCCCAGGTCGACCTGCAGCCACTGCGGATCGGCGAACGCGCTGGACCAGCGGGTGCCCAGGTTGCCGTCGACCGCGGAGGAGGCGGGGGAGCCGCCGTTCTCCGCGGAGGAGGCGGTGACCGGGTGCCCCTGGGAGAGCGGGGGCGCGGCGGCCTCGGCACGCGGGAGGAACACCGCGGAGGCGCCGAGGAGCGCGAACAGGGCGGCGGCGAGCGCCGCCAGTCTCAGGCGGGGGACATGGCGGGGGACATGGCGGGGGACATGGCTGGGTGGTGACATGGCGGACTCCAGGGGTGGGGGGTGGGTGGCCCGGGAGGACTCCCGGGCCACCGGCTGATCAGTGCCGGATCAGTGCTCGATCAGTTCTGGATCAGTGCCGATCACTGGTAGACGCGCACGTAGTCGACGAGCATCTTCGACGGGAACGGCGTGCTCGCGTCCGGCGGGCCGGGCCAGTCGCCGCCCACCGCCAGGTTGAGGATGATGTAGAACGGGTGGTCGTAGACCCACGGTCCCCGCGTCGCCTCGACCTGGTCCTTGCTGAGGGTGAACACCGTCTGGCCGTCCAGCGTGTAGACGATGCCCTTGCTGTCCCAGTTCGCGGCCCAGACGTGGTAGTCCGCGGAGAAGTCCGCGTTCCCCGGGAGCGTGTACGGCGAGCCGATCCCGGCGCCGCCGTTGTAGGCGGGGGCGTGGATCGTGGAGTAGGACGTCTTCACGTCCTTGCCGAGGACCTCCATGATGTCCACCTCGCCGTTGTACGGCCAGGGCCGGCCGGTCAGGTAGTCCGCGCCCATCATCCAGAACGCGGGCCAGAAGCCGTTGCCCTTGGGCACCTTGATCCGGGCCTCGACGCGGCCGTAGGTGAAGTGGAACTTGTTGGAGGTGTTCAGCCGGGCCGAGGTGTACTGGCAGGTGCCGCCGGGACAGGCCGAGCCGGGAGTGGTCTCCCTGCGCGCCTCCATCACGAGGCTGCCGGCTCCGTCCATCGAGGCGTTGTTGTTGTTGGTGTAGTACTCCAGCTCGTTGTTCGGGCCGGTGCCGGTGTCGACGGTCCACTTGGCCGCGTCGGGCTTGGTGCCGGCGGCGCCGTTGAACTCGTCGCTCCACACCAGTTGCGGCGGGGTGCGCGGGTCGGACGGGAGCGGGGGCGGGGTGGTGGGGGCGCCACCGGTTCCCCAGACCTGGAATTCCCACAGGGAGTAGCCGTAGGCCGTGGCGCGCTGCGTGCCGTACATGCGGACGTAGCGGCCGGTGCCGTTGACGGTCAAGGTCTGCTTGAACCCGGTGCCCGTGGTGGTGGAGTAGATCGGGGTCCAGTTGGCGGCGTCCGGTGACACCTGGATCTGGAACGCCCTGGCGTAGGCCGGGTCCCACTGGAGCACGACCTTGTGGATCTGCGCGGTCGCGCCGAGGTCGACGTAGATCCAGCCGGGGTCGACCCAGCCGGTGGTGCTGCTCGTCGCCCAGCGCGACGCCGGGTCACGGTCGAAGGCGCGGGCGGGGACGCACTCGTAGCAGTTGACGTCGCTCTGGGAGGTGGAGGCCACGCCGGGCTTGCCGTACGACAGCAGTTTGTCGCCGCCCGGGTCAGGGGGAGTCGGCGTGGGGGTCGGCGTGGGGGTGGGGGTCGGCGTGGGCGTCGGCGTGGTGCCGGAACCGGTGCGGACGGAGAACGTGAACAGCGAGTAACCGAAGGCCGTGGCCCGCTGCGTGCCGTACATGCGGACGTAGCGGCCGGTGCCGCTCACGTCGAGGGCCTGGGTGCCCCCGGCGCCGGTCGTGGTGGAGTAGACGTTCGTCCAGGTCGTGCCGTCGGCGGAGGTCTGGATCTGGAAGGCCCTGGCGTAGGCCGCCTCCCAGATGAGCGTGACGCCGCAGATCTGCTGGGCGGATCCGAGGTCGACCTGGATCCACTGCGGGTCGCTGAACGCGCTGGCCCAGCGGGTCCCGCCGTCGCCGTCGACGGCGTTGGCGGCCGGGAAGACGGCGTTCTCCGTGGAGGAGGCGGTGGCGGGGCGGCCGCGTGCGGCGTCGGCCGTGCCGCAACCCGGCGAGGTGCCGCCGGGACCGTAGACCTGGAACTCGAGCAGTGAGTAGCCGTAGGGGAGGGCGCGCTGCGTGCCGTACATGCGGACGTAGCGGCCGGAGCCGGTCACGGCGAGCGTCTGGTTGCCGCCCGTCCCCGTGGTGGTGGAGTAGACGTTCGTCCAGTTCGTCCCGTCGGCGGAGGTCTGGATCTGGAAGGCCCTGGCGTAGGAGGCCTCCCAGTTGAGCACGACCTGGCTGACGGTCTGGACGGAGCCCAGGTCGATCTGGATCCACTGGGGATCGCTGAACGCGCTGGACCAGCGGGTGGTCAGGCTGCCGTCGACGACGTTGGCGGCGGGGAACGCCGCGTTCTCCACTGAGGACGCGGTAACCGTCTTCCCCTGGGAGATGAGGGTGTCGGCCGCGGCGGCGGGGACCAGGACGAAGCAGGACGTGATGAGGATGATCGCCGTTGCGACCAGTAGGCCCAGGCGGTGACGTCCTGGACTGCGGGATGGACTCACGGGGTCTCCTTGGCGGGCGGGGGGTTCAGGGAGCGCTCCCGGACAGGAGCGTGCTACCTGTTAGGAAGGGCTGTCAAGAACCCCGTTAACCAAACCGAAATGCAACGCACACCCGAAATATCCTTCGAGTTACAAGTAGAGAGCGCTCTCAAAACCGGCGTCCCGATCGAGTAATTGCGCTCTGAGCTGCATATATGGGAGGCGTTACAAGAAACCGCTCTCTCGCTTTGTTCCGGACGCCGTCCCCCAGGTATCCACCATTGTTACAGGGAGGCCCTTGACACGAAATGCCGCCGGAATCCACGGTGTGAGGGAGCGCTCCCTACAAGATCACTTAAGGGGCCCAAGGAGGGTTCTATGGGCAAGCTTCGCCCCGGACGCATCGCCCCGATGTTCGCCGCAGCTTTACTGGCCGCCAGTGTGGCCGCCTGTGGTGGCGGCTCGGACGAACCGGCGGCCTCCGGCCAGCCGGCCGAGAAGATCAAGCTCACCGTTGGACTGTTCAGCGACTTCCACTACGCGCCGCTGTACGAGGAGTTCAAGAAGACCCACCCGAACGTCGAGATCGTCGAGCGTCGGGCGCAGTTCAACGACCACCACAAGAACCTCACCACGCAGCTCGCGACCGGCGCGGGCGCCGCGGACGTGGTGGCCGTCGAGGCCGGATACATCGCCACGTTCACTCCGCTCGCCGACAAGTTCTACGACCTCGGCCAGTACGGCCTGGGCAAGAGGCAGGCCGACTACCTGGACTGGAAGTGGAGCCAGGGCCTGTCGCCCGACGGCAAGCTGTTGGGCCTCGGCACCGACATCGGCGGGCTGGCCATGTGCTACCGGACCGACCTGTTCAAGGAGGCGGGCCTGCCGACCGACCGCGACGAGGTGTCCAAGCTCTGGCCCACGTGGGAGGACTACTCCAGGGTCGGCCAGCAGTTCGTCGCGGCCAAGGTGAAGGGCGCCAAGTGGTTCGACGGCCCGGGTGAGAACTTCCGCGCCATGGTCGACCAGGCCCCGGTCGGGTACTACGACGAGCAGAACAACCTCGTCGCCGGGACCAACCCCGATGTGAAGAAGGCGTGGGACCTGTCGGTCCAGATGCTCCAGGCGGACGAGTCCGCCAAGCTGCTGGCCTTCAGCCCGCCGTGGAACACCGGCCTGACCAAGGGCTCCTTCGCCACGATCATCTGCCCGTCGTGGAAGACCGGCAGCATCAAGGACGCGGCCCCGACCACGGCCGGCAAGTGGGACGTCGCGGCGGTGCCCGGCGGTGGCGGCGGCAACCAGGGTGGGACCCACCTCATGGCGCCGAAGCAGGGCAAGCACCCCAAGGAGGCCGCCGAGCTGATCGACCTGCTCACCAGCAAGGACAACCAGCTCAAGCTCTTCACCGACGCCGGCGCTCTGCCGTCGATCCCCGCGTTGTACGACGACCCGACGATCACGGGCTTCACCAACCCGTTCTTCAGCGACGCGCCGACGGGCAAGATCTTCACCGACGCCGCCAAGGCGCTGAAGCCCCAGCACGTGGGGCCGAAGGCCGGTGACGTGCTCACCGCGTTCGGCAACGCCCTGCAACGCGTCGAACAGGGCAAGCAGCAGCCCGACGCGGCGTGGCAGCAGGCCCTGCAGGACCTCGACCGGATCAAGTAGCTCGCCGGGTGGCCGGCTCGGACCAAGCGAGCCGGCCACCCCAACGGTCTCACGAACCAAGAGAGGACCCGCCGTGGCCACCCGCGCCCCCGACCGTCCGACGGCGGTCCCGCGCCACAGGTCTGAACGGTTCAGCCGGCAACTCGCGTACCGGCTCGACGTCAAGGCCTCGCCGTACGCGTATGTCATGCCGTTCCTGCTGGTGTTCTGCGCGTTCGGGCTGTTCCCCCTGGTCTACACGGCCTGGGTGAGCCTGCACGACTGGACGCTGCTGTCCGACGTCCACAAGTTCGTCGGCCTGGACAACTTCGCCTTCCTGCTCGGCGACGAGTACTTCTGGAACGCGACCTTCAACACCGTGTCCATCGGGCTGGTGTCGACGGTCCCGCAGTTGCTGCTGGCGATCTGGCTGGCGCACCTGCTGAACCGCCCGCTCCGGGCCCAGACGCTCTTCCGGGTCACGCTGCTGCTCCCGAACGTCACCAGCGTCGTCGCCGTCGTGGTCATCTTCAGCCAGCTCTTCGGCCGGGACTACGGGCTGATCAACTGGGTGTTGTCGTGGTTCGGCGTCGGCGCCATCGACTGGAACGCCGGGACCGCGAGCTCGCACGTGGCCATCTCCACCATGATCATGTGGCGCTGGACCGGCTACAACGCACTGATCTTCCTGGCGGCCATGCAGGCCGTGCCGCGCGACCTCTACGAGGCCGCCACCATCGACGGCGCCTCCGGATTCACGCAGCTGCGGAAGATCACCATTCCGATGATCAAGCCCACGATCGTCTTCGTGGTCGTCACCTCCACCATCGGGGCGATGCAGGTCGTCGCGGAGCCGCTGCTGTTCGGCACCTACAGTCCCACCGGCGGCCCCGACCGCCAGTACCAGACGCTCTCGCTGTTCATCTATGAGAACTTCGCGAAGCTCGACTTCGGCTACGCCTCGGCGATCTCCTGGATGATGTTCGTCTTCATCGTCATCGCCGCCGGCATCAACTACCTGCTCACCCGCCGCTCGGGGGGGAACCTGACATGATCCCGCGGTTGGGTTCGGGCAAGGCCCGTACGCTCACCTACCTCACGCTGATCGCCGTGGTGTTCTTCTCGGCGCTCCCGCTCTACTACAGCGTGGTCGTCGCCTCCCGCGACAACTCGGCGCTGGCCGACGTGCCGCCGCCGCTCTGGCCCGGAGGCAACTTCGTCGCCAACGTGGAGAAGGTCTTCGACACCGTCCCGTTCGCGCTGGCGCTGCTGAACTCCGTCCTGGTGGCGGGGTCGATCGCGATCGCGGTCATGTTCTTCTCCACGCTCGCCGGGTTCGCCTTCGCCAAGCTGCGCTTCCGGGGGCGCAACGCGCTCCTGCTGATCACCGTGGCCACGATGATGGTCCCCACGCAGCTCGGCATCATCCCGCTCTACCTGATCATGGTGAAGCTGGAGTGGACCGGATCGATGTACGCGCTCATCGTCCCCGCCCTGGTCAACGCGTTCGGCGTGTTCTTCATGACGCAGTTCCTGTCCCGGGCGTTGCCGACCGAGCTCCTGGAGGCGGGCCGCGTGGACGGCTGCACGACCTGGGGCCTGTTCTGGCACGTGGTGCTGCCGGTGGCCCGTCCGGCGGCGGCGGTGCTGGGCATGCTGACGTTCATGTCGGCGTGGAACGACTACTTCTGGCCGCTGGTCGTGCTCACCCCCGAGAACCCCACCGTCCAGGTCGCCCTGTCCACGCTGGCCGCGGGTTACGTCAGCGACTACGCGCTCAGCCTGACCGGCACCACGCTCGGCACGCTGCCGCTCGTCATCGTTTTCGCCCTGCTCGGCAAGCAGATCATCGGAGGAATCATGCAAGGAGCTGTCAAGGGATGACGATCACCACCGTCGAGACTCGGGGGCAGACGCTGGTCTTCCCTGATGGTTTCCTCTGGGGCGCGGCCACCGCGTCCTACCAGATCGAAGGCGCAGCACGGGACGACGGCCGGGGGCCGTCGATCTGGGACACCTTCTCGCACACTCCCGGCAGGGTCGCCACGGGCCACACGGGCGACGTGGCCTGCGACCACTACCACCGCTACGCCGACGACGTGCGGCTGATGGCCGACCTCGGCCTCGGGGTCTACCGGTTCTCCGTCTCCTGGCCGCGGGTGCAGCCCGACGGCTCAGGGCCGACCAACACGCGAGGGCTGGACTTCTACGACCGGCTCGTCGACCGGCTGCTGGATGCCGGGATCGACCCCTATGTCACGCTCTACCACTGGGACCTGCCGCAGAGCCTGGAAGACCACGGCGGGTGGCCCAACCGGGACACGGCCTACCGTTTCGCCGACTACGCCCTGGCCGTACACGCCCGGCTGGGCGACCGGGTGAAGACCTGGACCACGCTGAACGAGCCGTGGGTGGCGGCCTTCCTGGGATACGGCAACGGCGTGCACGCGCCCGGCCGTACGGACGCCGCGGACGCACTGCGGGCCGCGCACCACCTGCTGCTCGCCCACGGGTTGTCCACGTCGGCCCTGCGTTCGGCGGGCGTCGAGGAGATCGCTCTCACGCTCAACCTGTCGCCGGTCATCACGCACGGAGCGGGGGAGGCGGACGCCGAGGCCGTGAACCGGGCCGACATCCTGCTCAACCGCCAGTTCCTCGACCCGGCGCTGCGCGGCGTCTACCCCACGGAACTGCTCGAGATCATGGAGCGCCGCGCCGGCCTCGGGCACATCCACGACGACGACCTGGACGTGATCCACCAGCCGATCGAACTGCTGGGCATCAACTACTACAACCCCACCTACGTCATCGCGAAGCCGGGTGAGCCGGCCGACCCGGCCTGGCCCGGCAGCGAGGGCATCGGGTTCGACGGCTCCGACGAGCCGACCACCGCGATGGGCTGGCCGATCAGTCCTGACGGCCTGTCATCACTGCTGGTACGGCTCTCGCACGACTACCCCGAGGTCGGGCTGATCGTCACGGAGAACGGCGCGGCCTTCGACGACGTCGTCGTCGGCGACCAGGTCCACGACGCCGACCGTGTGGCGTACCTGGACGGGCACATGCGCGCCGCGCACGCCGCGATCGAGGCCGGGGCCGACCTCCGCGGCTACCTCGTGTGGTCGCTGCTGGACAACTTCGAGTGGCACGACGGGTACCACCGTAGGTTCGGCCTGGTGCGGGTCGACTTCGGCACCCAGCGCCGCCTGCTGAAGGACAGCGCGCTGTGGTACCGGGGGGTCATCGAACGCAACGGGCTGGCCTGAGCCACCCACTCTGGACGCCGAGGGAGACGGTGAGCATGCTCGACGAGCCCGTGACCCGTGAGAGGGCATGACGAAGCGGCCCACGCTGGAGGCCGTGGCCGCGCGGGCGGGTGTCTCCCGCGCCACGGTCTCCAGGGTCGTCAACGGAGAGACCACGGTCACGCCGGGGATCCGCGACGCGGTGCTGCGTGCCGTCAACGAGCTGGGTTACGTTCCCAACCTGGCGGCACGCAGCCTCGTCACGCAGCGGACCGACTCGGTCGCCCTCGTCGTTTCCGAGCCGCCCACCAGGGTCTTCTCCGACGACCCGATGTTCTCCACGGTCATCCGCTCGGCTAGCGCCGAGCTCGAGGCGGCGGACAAGCAGGTCGTGCTGATGCTGGTCGGCGACCGCACGAGCCACGGCAGGGTCGAGCGCTACCTCACCGGCGGGCACGTGGACGGCGTCATGCTGATCTCGATGCACGGCGCCGACCCCATCCCGGCCGCCCTCGCGCGGATGCGCGTCCCCGTCGTGTCGTACGGCAGGCCGGCCGTCAACATCGCCCTGCCGTACGTGGACAACGACAACGTCGGAGGGGCGGAGGCGGCCGTCCGGCACCTGCTCGAACGGGGCCGCAGGCGCATCGCCACCATCGCCGGCCCGCCGGACATGATCGCCGGGCAGGACCGCCTGACCGGCTACCGCACGGTCCTGCGCGACTCCGACCGCCGTTCCATCGTGGCCGTGGGCGACTTCACCAGGGAGTCGGGCGCGACCGCGATGCGGCAACTCCTGCGCGACGATCCGGGGCTCGACGCGGTGTTCGCCGCCAACGACCTGATGGCGATCGGCGCCCTGCGCACGTTGCGTGAGACGGGCCGCCGGGTCCCCGACGACGTCGCGGTCGTGGGCTTCGACGACATCGAGGCGGCGAGCTATGCCGAGCCGCCGCTCACCACCATGCGTCACCCGTTCCCCGAGCAGGCCGCGGCCATGGTCACGCTGTTGCTCGCCCTGCTCAAGGGGCAGCCCGCCGTCCCGGTCATCCTCCCCACCGAACTCGTGGTCAGAGAGTCCACCTAGGGCCGTGCGCTGTGTGCGCTGTGTGCGCGGTGTGCGCTGTGTGCGCCTCACCGGCTTCTCCCTGCCTGTGATCGGCATCACGCGGCGAACTCATGCGCGCCCGTGAGAGGTCTCAATTTTCATTTCTTATGAATAGTTATTGACGATGCTCGAGCTGGAGTGCCAGGGTTTGCTCTGTCCCGGCCGGACCCCCTGCCCCCCTCAACCGGCCCCTACGGAGGTCACCTGTGAGTCACCCCATCGTGAGCCGACGCGGTTTCCTCGCCGGTGTCGGCGCGCTCGGCGTCGCGTCCGCCCTGAGCGCGTGCGCGACCAGCACCCCCTCGCCGGCCGCGGGATCCGGCGCGAAGTCCACCGCGCTGCAGCTGAAGTCCCGCGAGACCAGCGACGGCGGCCGCAAGGCCATGCAGGCGTTGCTGGACGAGTTCGTCAAGGTGAATCCGCAGTACAAGCCGACGCTCAACACGATGGAGCCGGCCGCCTTCCAGCAGCAGATCCGCGCCGACCTCACCCTGGCCACGCCGCCTGACGTGCTCACCTGGTTCGCCGGTGAGATCGCGAGCAACTTCGCCAAGCAGGACCTGCTGCTCGACGCGACGTCGGCCTTCCCCGCGGACGGTTACAGCAAGCAGTTCGCGGACCTTTCGACGGACGCCTCCGGCAAGAAGATCTTCGTCCCGACCAACTACTACTGGTGGGGCATGTTCTACCGCACGTCCCAGTTCGAGAAGTGGGACGTCGCTGAGCCGAAGACCTGGGACGAGTTCATCGCCCTGTGCAAGACCCTGAAGGGCAAGGGCGTCAGCCCGATCGCGCTCCCGCTGGCCGACTCCGCCTGGCTGACCGCGTCGTGGTTCGACTACCTCAACCTGCGCATCAACGGCGCGACCTTCCACCGGGCGCTGCTCGCCGGCCAGGAGTCCTACACCGACCCCCGCGTCGCCAAGGTGCTCGACACCTGGCGCGAGGTCCTGCCGTACCTCGACCCGGCGGGCAAGGGCCTCGCCTTCCAGGAGGGGTCGGCGAAGTGGCAGCAGGGCAAGGACGCGATGTTCCTGGCCGGCACGTTCCTCGGCGACGCGACGCCCGCGGACGTCAAGGCCGACGTCAACTTCTTCCAGTTCCCGATCATCGACGCCGCCGTGCCCGTCGCGGAGGAGGCTCCGCTGGACGGCTTCATCGCCAGCGCCCGCACCGCGAACCCGGAGGGCGCCGCGGCGTTCCTGAAGTACGTCGCCACCCCGCAGGCCCAGGAGCTCTACCTCAAGACCTCCGGCAGCACCCTCATCCCTGCCAACAGCAACGCCAAGTCCCCCGTGTCGACGCCGCTGCTGGAGAAGGGCCGGGCCATGGTGGCCTCGGCCGCCGACGTCACCCAGTTCTTCAACCGCGACTCCAACGACGACCAGTTGAACGCGCTCACCACGGCGCTCGTGCGGTTCATCGACAAGCCCGCCGAGGCGGGAGACATCCTCAAGCAGTGGCAGAGCGACTCCGCGAAGGCGCGCGGTAACTGACGATGGCCGCCGTTCCCAAGGCCGTTCCCACGAGGGCGGGCACCCTTTCCAAGGGTGCCCGCCGTGGGTCCCGTGACGCGGTCGTCCTCCTCGCGTTCGTGCTCATCCCGTTCACGCTGGAGATGCTCTGGACCTTCTGGCCGGCGCTCAACAGCGTCTACATCTCGCTGACCCGGTGGGACGGCATCGCGCCGCCGGAGTTCGTCGGCCTGGACAACTACACCAGGATGTGGTCGGACGAGACGTTCCGCCTGGCGTTGCGCAACACGGTCCTGTGGCTCGTGCTGTTCGGCGGGCTCTCCGTGCTGGGCGGCCTGGGACTGGCGCTGCTGCTCGACAAGCCGCGCAAGGGGATCGGGGTCTACCGGGCGATCTTCTTCCTGCCCGTGGTGTTCTCCATGGTGGTCACCGCCCTGGTCTGGCGGATGATCTTCCAGCCGGAGGGCGTGGTCAACGGCATCCTCTCCGCGGTGGGGCTGGAGGATCAGGCGCGGATCTGGCTCGGCGAGCCGGAGACGGCGCTGTACGCCCTGATCGTCCCGGCGCTCTGGCGGCAGATCGGCTACATCATGGTGTTGTTCCTCGCGGGGCTGAAGACCGTCGACCCCCTGCTGCACGAGGCGGCCAAGGTGGACGGTGCCACCGCCTTCGAGCGGTTCCGCCATGTCACGCTGCCGCAGCTCCGCCCGATCACCACCGTCGTGCTGGCGGTCACCGTGATCGACGCGCTGCGTTCCTTCGACATCGTCTGGGCGCTGACCAAGGGCGGCCCGTACCACTCGTCCGAGCTGCTGAGCACCTACCAGTTCTCGACCGGACTGCTCGGATCGCAGCTCGGCTACGGCTCGGCCCTCGCTGTGGTGATCTTCTTGCTCACCGTGGGGACGATCGTCGTCTATCTCGTCCGGAGCCTGCGTGATGAGGAGACCGCATGACGGCCACGAACTCCCGGGTCAGGCCGTGGTTGTTCCACGGGGGGATGTCGATCCTGGCGGCCCTGTGGGTGGTCCCGCTCGCGCTGGTGGTCGTCACCTCGCTGCGGACCTTCGACGACCTCGCCGACGCGGGGCTCGCGAGTGTGCCCAAGGGCCTGACTCTCGACCCCTACCGGCAGGCGCTGGCGTCGGGCGAATGGCACTCGATCGTGAACAGCCTGATCATCACCGTCCCCGTCGTCGTCGTGACGCTGCTGCTCGCGTCGATGGCGGCTTACGGCCTGGCCCGGCATCGCATCCCGTTCCGCCGGACGTTGCTGCTGCTGATGCTCGCCGGCAACCTGTTGCCCGCCCAGCTGCTGCTGATCCCGGTGCTGAAGCTGACCGAGCAGTTCGGGCTGTTCGACTCACGGATCGGCATGATCGTCGTGTTGACCGCGGTGGGCCTGGGCTTCTACACGTTCGTCCTGCACGGCTTCATGCGGGGGATCCCGGAGGAGGTCACGCACGCCGCGAAGATCGACGGCGCCACCACGTTCGGCGTCTACCTGCGGATCGTGCTGCCGCTGACGAAGCCCGCGATGGCGGCGCTCGGCTCGCTGGCCTTCACCTGGACGTTCAACGACCTCCTGTGGTCCATCACCCTGCTGCGCGACGAGCAGAAGCTGCCGGTCACCCCGGCGATCCTCGGCATGCAGGGGCAGTTCGTCTCCTCCTGGAACGTCATCGCGGCGGCCACCGTGATCGCCGCGATCCCGACCGTGATCGTGTTCCTGCGCTTCCAGCGCTACTTCATCTCGGGACTGCTGATCGGATCCTCCAAATGACACCGCCCGCCGTCCTGGTGGACGGCGGCTGGAGCGCGGTGGAAGATTCCGCATGATCACAGATTCCCCCATACGAGGACGGCGAAATTGAGCGTCTATCCGGGCCGTGGCGTACATGGGCAGGTCGTCGAGGCGATCGGCCGGCGAATCGTCACGGGCCAGGAGGCCCCCGGCTCGACCCTCGACATGGAGGCGCTGGAGATCACCTACGACGTGAGCAAGACGGTCGTGCGCGAGGCGCTGAAGGTGCTCGCCGCGAAGGGACTGGTGGACGCCAGGCCCAAGCGCGGCACCTTCGTGCGCCCCCGCTCCGAGTGGAGCCTGCTCGACCCCGACCTGCTGCGCTGGCAGTTCGAGGACCCCGCGGGCTCCGGGCTGCTCGACGACCTGTACGAGGTGCGGATCATCGTGGAGCCTGCCGGGGCCAGGCTCGCGGCGTCCCGCCGTACGGAGGAGGACGTCGCCCGGCTGACGGCCACGCTCGCGGCGGTCAGCCCGGGGGCGGGGGCCAAGGAGATCGTCGAGGCCGACCTGGCCTTCCACCGCCAGCTTCTGGAGGCCTCGCACAACGAACTCCTGATCCGGATGGAGTACATCATCGAGATCGGGCTGCGAGCCCGTGACCTGCTCGTCCACGCGGAAGGGCATCAGGACGACTTCCTGCCGCCGCACCAGGCCGTGCTCGACGCGGTCCGCGACGCCGACGCCGACGGCGCCGAGCGTGCGATGCGGGTCCTGCTGGAGCAGGCGGCCAAGGACGAACAAGAGATCAAGAATCGGGGGTGACGATGAAAATCGTCAGGATCGAGACGTTCCTCGTTCCGCCGCGCTGGCTGTTCTGCCGCGTGGAGACGGACGAGGGCGTCGTCGGCTGGGGTGAGCCCGTCGTGGAAGGCCGTGCGGAGGCGGTGCGCGCGGCCGTGCACGTGCTGGCGGAATACCTGGTCGGGCAGGATCCGCTGCGCATCGAGGACCACTGGCAGGTGATGGCGAACGGCGGCTTCTACCGGGGAGGACCGGTGTTGTCCAGCGCGCTGGCCGGCCTCGACCAGGCGTTGTGGGACATCGCGGGCAAGGCCTACGGCGCCCCGGTCCACGCGCTGCTCGGCGGCCCGGTCCGCGACCGGGTCCGCATGTACGCCTGGGTCGGCGGCGACGAGCCCGCCGAACTGGCCGAGAGCATCACCGAGAGGATCGAGGCAGGCTTCACCGCGGTGAAGATGAACGCCGCCGGCCGGATGTCCGTCCTCGCGACCGCGGCCGACGTCGCGGCGGTGGTGGACCGGCTGGCGCTGGCCAGGCAGGTGCTCGGCCCGGCGCGGGACGTGGCCGTCGACTTCCACGGCCGGGTGTCCGCGGCGGACGCGCGCCGGATCCTGCCGCTCCTCGCGGAATACCACCCGATGTTCGCCGAGGAGCCGATCCTGCCCGACCGGCCGCACCTGCTGCGCGACGTGGTGACCGCGAGCAGCGTCCCCGTCGCCACGGGGGAGCGGCTCTACTCGCGGTGGGACTTCCGGCCCGCTCTGGAGGCCGGGGTCGCCGTGGTGCAGCCCGACCTCTCCCACGCGGGCGGCATCTCCGAGACCCGCAGAATCGCCGCGCTCGCCGAGGTGTGGGACGCCAAGCTCGCTCCGCACTGCCCGCTGGGGCCGATCGCCCTGGCGGCCAGCCTGCAGGTCGCCTTCGCGACGCCGAACTTCCTGATCCAGGAGCACTCGATCGGCATCCACTACAACGAGGGCGCCGACCTGCTCGACTACGTCGTCGACCCCGCCGTCTTCCGCTTCGTGGACGGCCATGCCGCGCGGCCGGAGGCGCCGGGGCTGGGTGTGGAGATCGACGAGGCCGCCGTACGCCGGGCGGACGAGACCGGGCACGCGTGGCGCAACCCGGTCTGGCGGCACGAGGACGGCGGGCTCGCCGAATGGTGACGGGTGCGGACCTGGCGGCTCCTATCGGCCGCGGAACGGATGGAACGGTGAAGGAACAGAGCTTTCTGGCGACGCTGACCGAGCGGCGCCTGCTCGCGATCGTCCGCGGGACGGACGCGGACGCCGCGCTGCGCACGGTGATCACGCTCGCCGAGGAGGGCGTCGAGCTGATCGAGGTCTCTCTCGTGACTCCCGGCGCGGTGCGGGTGATCCGTGACGCGCGGGCGGCGCTCGGGGAGTCGGCGGGCCTCGGCGCGGGGACGGTGGTCACCGCCGGCGACGTCCGCGCGGCGGCTGACGCGGGCGCGTCCTACCTCGTCACCCCGGCGGTGAGCGAGGCCGTGCGCACCGGCCGCGAGCTGGGGCTGCCCGTGCTCGCGGGCGCGCTGACCCCGACCGAGGTGGTGACCGCGCTCAGCGAGGGAGCCACCGCCATCAAGCTGTTCCCGGCCTCCCTGGGGGGAACGCGTCACCTGCGCGCACTGCGTGATCCCTTCCCACAGGTCCCGTTCGTGCCGGTCGGCGGCGTCGGCGTCGCGGAGGCCCGCGAATACCTGGATGCGGGAGCGGTCGCGGTCGGCGTCGGCTCTCCGCTCGTCGGCGACGCCGCGGCCGGAGGCGACCTCGGCGCGCTCAAGGAACGGATCAAGAGCTTCCTGGACACGCTGTGATCGACGTCGCCACCTTCGGCGAGACGATGGCCGCTCTGCGGGCCCGCGATCCCATCAGGCTCGGCGGGACGATGCGCCTGTCGGTCGCGGGGGCCGAGTCCAACGTCGCGATCGGCCTCGCCCGCCTCGGCCACCGGGTCCGGTGGACCGGTCTCGTCGGAACGGACGAGACGGGCGAGCTCGTGCTCCGCACGCTCCGAGCGGAAGGGGTCGACGTCTCCCACGCACGCGCGGACGGCCGGGGGCCCACAGGGCTGATCCTGTTCGAGCGGCGGATCGGTGACCTGACCCGGGTCATCTATCACCGGGCGGGATCGGCCGGCTCGTTCCTGGACGCCGCCGACGTGCTGCCCGCGCTCGACCCGCCCCCCAGGTTGCTGCACGTCACGGGCATCACGCCGGCGCTCGGCCCCGGGCCCGCCGACGCCGTCTGTACGGCGGTGCGCACGGCGGCGGCCGCGGGCGTGCGCGTCTGCCTCGACGTGAACCATCGCTCGCGCCTGTGGACACGCGACGCGGCCGCCGAGGTCCTGCGCCCGCTGGCGTCCCTGCTGTCGGTGGTGATCGCGTCCGACGACGAGCTCGAACTGGTCGCCCCCGCCTCGGCCGCGACGGAGCACGAGCGGGTTGCGGCGCTCCTGGACGCGGGGGTGTCCGAGGTCGTGGTCAAACGCGGAGCCGACGGCGCGACCGGCCACACCCTCGCGGAGACCCTCCACGCGAAGGCCCGGCGGGTGCCCGTCACGGACCTCGTCGGCGCGGGGGACGCCTTCGTCGCCGGCCACCTGTCCGGCCTGCTCGACGGCTTGGACCTGGCCGGACGCCTCGAACGGGCCGTCACCGCCGGAGCCTTCGCCGTCGCCTCTCCCGGCGACTGGGAGGGACTGCCCACCCGGGCCGAACTCGGGCTGCTCGACGCTCTGCCCGGATCCACGCTGCGCTGAACGAGGTGAGACATGGACGTCTGGTGCCCGACCTCCTGTGAGCTGGGCGAGGGGGCGAGATGGGTCGACGGACGGCTCGTCTTCGTCGACATCCTCGCCGGGAGGCTGCTGAGCGCCCCGGCCGACCGGCCGGGACCGGCGGAGGAACTGCTCAGGCTCGATGTGCCGCTCGGCGCCGTCGCACCGGTCGCGGGCCGTCCAGGCACCTGGATCGCGGCGGCCGGCCGGGGATTCGCGCTGCTCGATCAGGCGACGGGCGCGCTGGACTGGATCGATCAGCCGATGCCCGCGGGCAACCGCGTGAACGACGCCGTCTGCGACCCGGCGGGCCGGTTCTGGGCGGGCGGCATGCCGTACGACGAAACCCCGGGGGCGGGGGCGCTCTACCGCGTCGACGCCGACCTGAGCGTGACCACCGTCCGCACCGGCCTGACGATCCCCAACGGCCCGGCCTTCACGACGGACGGCCGGACCATGTACCTCGCCGACAGCGCCGAGGGCTGCATCTACCGCCACACGGTCGACCCGATCACCGGCGACCTCGGCGAACCGTCCATCTTCGCCACGATCGCGGACGGCAGCCCCGACGGGATGACGGTGGACGAGGACGGCCATCTGTGGGTCGCGGTGTGGGGCGGATCCGCCGTGCACCGGTACGCGCCCGACGGCCGCCTCGACCGTGTCGTGCCCGTGCCCACCCCGCAGTCGACCAGCGTCTGCCTCGTGGACGGCCGGCTGCTCGTCACCACCGCCGCGTACGGGCTCGACCCGCTCCAGCAGGGGGCGGGCGCGGTCTACGCGACGGACGGCGTCACGCAGGGCCGGCCGGCGAGCCGCTTTCTGCTCGGCTGACCTTTCCCCGGCTCCGGCACCCACGCCGGACCTGGGAAAGATCAGCGCCTCACGCGGGCTCCCCGCAGCAGGCGCATCCTCCGGCGCAGGCCTCCTGCGGCTCCGCTCCCGCGGTACCCGGTACGGCACAGCAGGCGTCGCCGCGCCACGCCTCGCGGCCTTCCTTGACCGCGACGGCCGCGATGACGAGGGCGGCCACGGGGTCGGCCCACGACCAGCCGAACAGGCTGTTCAGTGCCAGCCCGACGAGCAGCACTGCGGACAGGTAGGTGCACAACAGGGTCTGCTTGGAGTCGGCCACCGCGCTCGCGGAGCCCAGTTCACGCCCGGCCAGGCGCTGTGCCCGGGAGAGCACCGGCATGACCACGAGGGACAGCGCCGCGAGGACCATCCCCGTCGTGGAGTGCCCGGCCTCTCCCGCTCCGAGCAACGCGCGGACGGCGTCGAAGGACACGTATGCGGCCAGGGCGAAGAACGACAGGGCGATGATCCGCAGGGCGGCCTGTTCCCGGCGCTCGTGGTCGGCGCCGGAGAACTGCCAGGCCACGGCGAGGGCCGAGGCGACCTCGATGGTCGAGTCGAGCCCGAACCCGACCAGCGCGGCCGAGGAGGCGGCGGTCCCGGCGGTGAGCGCGACCGCGGCCTCGGCCACGTTGTAGGTGATCGTCGCCGCGACGAGCAGGCGGATCCGCCGCGCCAGCGCCAGGCGCCGGGCCGGCGAGGGGCCGATCGAGGCCGCCGTCATGGCGACGGCCTCACGTCGTCGCAACATTGCGAGCCGGGCGGGCATTCGTCGTGCTCGACCACCAGCACGAGCGAGGCCAGGTCGGCCAGCGCGCCGGCGAGACGGGGATCGGCGAGTTCGTAGCGCACGCGCCGGCCGACCGGCGTGGTCGTGACGAGCCCGCAACCGCGCAGGCAGGACAGATGATTGGAGACGTTGCCGCGGGTCAGCTCGAGCCGTTCGGCCAGGTCGGCGGGGAACGCCGGGCCTTCGAGCAGCGTGAGGAGGAGACGGCGCCGGGTGGCGTCGGCGAGGGCGACGCCGACACGGGCCAGCGCGTCCGCGTCCACGGCGACGCGGGGACCGGGAGAAGTGGCAGGCACTCTTTAACGATAAACCAGCCACTGAATTCAGTGCAAGCTGAATCGTCGATCGGGTGGCCGGGGGCCCTTCACGGGAGTCATGACTGAGGTTAGGTTCCCTTGGACAAGGTAGGTGGATATCCCGTCATTGGATCCAAAGGAGGACCAATGCGCATCCCCGTAAGCCGCAGGGCCGGTATCGCCGCCGCGACCGCCGCGCTCCTGCTCCCTCTGGCGCTCGCCG
Source organism: Planotetraspora silvatica (assembly GCF_016863315.1). Lineage (GTDB taxonomy): Bacteria > Actinomycetota > Actinomycetes > Streptosporangiales > Streptosporangiaceae > Planotetraspora > Planotetraspora silvatica. Next base: position 74,000 of record NZ_BOOQ01000048.1, on the reverse strand, counting down.
GACCGGCCAGTGCCGATCCGGACCCCGCGCTGCTGGCGCGATCGATCTCTGCCCCCGGAGTGAAGCAGCACCTGCAGAAGCTGCAGGCGATAGCCAACGCCAACAACGGAACCCGCGCCGCGGGAACGCCGGGATTCGCCGCCTCCCGTGATTATGTGGCGGGTCAGCTGAAGAAGGCCGGCTACAAGGTGACGGTGCAGCCCTTCGAGTTCCCCTTCTACGAGGAGCACTCGACCGCGACGCTGCAGCAGATAGCGCCGGACGCCAGGACCTACGCCCCCACCCCTCCTGACGGGAGCGCGGTCGGGGAGTTCGCGACCATGACCTATTCCGGGTCCGGCGACGTGACGGGAACCCTGCAGAACGTCGACCTGGTGCTGCCGCCGGCCCCCGTGCCGAGCAGCACCTCGGGGTGCGAGCCGGCGGACTTCGCCTCGTTCGCGCCCGGCAACATCGCCCTGCTGCAGCGCGGCACCTGCAACTTCCAGGTGAAGGCGGAGAACGCGCAGGCCGCGGGCGCCGCGGGAGCGATCATCTTCAACGAGGGCCAGCCGGGCCGCACGGAGACCCTCCAGGGAACGCTGAGCGCGCCCACGGTCACGATCCCGGTGGTCGGCGTCGGCTTCACCATCGGAGAGGACCTCGCGAGCCCGGCCGGAACCGTGGTGCGCATCAAGACCGACACCACGAGTGAGATCCGCACCACCCAGAACGTCATCGCGGACTCCAAGTGGGGCGACCCGAACAAGGTGGTCCAGCTCGGCGCCCACCTGGACAGCGTCCTCGCCGGCCCAGGGATCAACGACAACGGTTCGGGCAGCGCGGCGATCCTCGAGGTGGCCGAGACCCTCGGCAAGATCCCGACCAGGAACAAGCTGCGCTTCTCGTTCTGGAGTGCGGAGGAGCTGGGCCTGCTCGGCTCCGACCACTACGTCGCGAGCCTGTCGCCCGCCGACGCGGCCAAGATCAAGCTGTACCTCAACTTCGACATGGTCGCCTCGCCGAACTACGCGCTCAAGATCTACGACGGGGACGACTCGGACGCGACGGGTTCGCCCGCGGGTCCCGCCGGCTCCGACGAGATCGAGAAGCTCTTCGAGAAGTACTTCAACACCCTCCGGCAGGGCCACGTGGGCACCGACTTCGACGGACGCTCCGACTACGGGCCGTTCATCGCCGTGGGCATTCCCTCGGGCGGCCTGTTCACGGGAGCCGAGGGGATCAAGACGCCCGAGGAGCAGGCGCTGTTCGGCGGGACGGCGGGCGCGGCCTACGACGCCTGCTACCACCAGGCGTGCGACACCATCGCCAACATCAACGACAAGGCGCTCGCGCTGAACACCGGCGCCATCGTCACGGCGGCGGTCGTCTACGCGTTCAGTGGCAACCTGCCCGGACCTGACGTACGGCCCGCCGCGGCGGCGGCGCGCGCCAAGGGCGCTCAGGTGTCCGGCGTGCAGGTGGCCGGAGGGATCGCCCGGTAATCCACTCGATAACCGATTCGGTAGTCTCTGCGCATCACGTGGTCATGCGTTTTCCCCGAGCGCATGACCACGTTCGCGTCGCTCACTCCGTGGCGGACCGTTCGGGAACCGGAGTGAAGCCGTCGTCGTCGAGCACGTGCACGCGTGCCGTCCCGATGTCGAAGTAGAGGCCGGTCAGCTCGAGCCGTCCCGATCGGACGAGGTCGTCGACCAGTGGATGGGTGCGCAGGTTGTCCAGCTGCTGGATCACGTTGATCCGGCAGAGCATGTCGAGCCGGTTCCCGTCGGGCGCGCCTTCCGGCTCTCCTGCCGCCGCTGGCTCTCCTGCCGCCTCTGACTCCTCGAAGGACCGGAAACGGTCCAGGCTGAGGCTGCCATGGCGCAGCCAGCCGCGGAGCCCGGGCAGGTCGGGCGTCTTCCCCAGCAGGGCGGCCATCGCGCCGCATCCCGAGTGGCCGCACACGGTGATCGTCTGCACCTCCAGCACGCCCACGGCGTACTCGATCGCGGCGGTGACCGACTCGTCGGGCGGCGCGCTCGCGGCGCGGGGCACCAGGTTCCCGATGTTGCGCGCGGTGAACAGGTCTCCGGGTCCGCTGGAGGTGATGAGATTCGGCACGATCCGCGAATCCGCGCAGGTGATGAACAGGTGAGAGGGCGCCTGGTCGCGGGCCATCCCGTGCAGCAGCGGGCGCATGAGCGGCGCCGTCCGCCGCTGGAACTCGCGCGCGCCTTCAATCAGGCCGGGCAGCGCCGCGTCGTCGTCTGCCCGCTCGTCCGCCCGTTTGTCGTCCGCCCGTTTGTCGTCGGCCCGTTTGTCGTCGGTCAGCGGCGCCGCATCGTGGACACCCCTGCCGGCCGCGTGTCCGGGCTCCAGCGGAGCGCCGGACGGCGAAGCGGGGTCGAGGCCGCCACGACGGTAGGCCCAGGGCAGCCACCACTGGTCGTGGCGCATGTGCGTCTTTCCCCGAGACGTCCGCGTGCCGCTGACCGCGTTGACGTACCACTCGCTGTGCACCTCGTCGACGTCGACGGTGCCGCCGCCGCGCTCGTGCTCCAGCCGCCAGGCCTGTAGCGCCTCGAAGGCGGCGTTGTCCATGTAGTCGATGTTGAGGTCGAGGTCGACGGCCGCTCCGGCGGGGACCGCGGCCAGCGACCTGGTCAGCCGGGGGACGGCGAGGAATGTGAGCGAGCCGTCGACGGCGACCCTCCAGCGCTCGTCGGCGGCCCGCACCCGCACCGAGACCCTCGTGAGCCGCAGGAGTGCGAGCAGCGCCGCCAGTGCGAGGCCGATGGCGACGCCTTCCGCCAGCCCGATCACCACGACGCCGGCCATCGTCACGAAGTAGATCGGCATCTCCCGATGGGTGCGGAGGTTGCGCACGTGGCCGAGGTTGACCATCTGAACGCCGATGAACATCAGCAGCGCGGCGAGGGCCTCCAACGGGATGAGCCCGATCATCCAGCCGAATGCCACGACGAACACCAGGATCCAGACGCCGTGCAAGACCGCCGACCAGCGACTGCGCGCTCCCGCCCGGACGTTGGTGGTCGTCCGCACGACCACGCCGGCAACGGGGAGCCCGCCGCACGCGCCGGAGATGACGTTGGCCACGCCCTGCGCGGTGAGCTCCCGGTCGAGGTTCGCCCGCGGTCCGGAGTGCATCCGGTCGGACGCGACACAGGTGAGCAACGACTCCACGCCCGCGAGGAGGGCGACGAGCAGGACGGCCGAGACGACGGCGAACCACTCGCCCTGCGGCAGCAGCGGATGCTGGAGCGAGGAGAAGCCGCCGGAGAGGTCGATCTTGGTCAGGCAGCCGAGCAGGGCGGCGGGCACCGCGGCTATCAGCAGCGCCGCCAGCGGTGCGGGCACGACACTGACCTTCGGCAGCCGTCTCCACACCAGCAGGACCCCCACGGTGAGCAGGCCGATCAGGACGGCGTGCCCGTGGTGGTCGACGATCTGCGCGGGCAGGGCGAGGACGTTCTCCATGGCGGAGCCCTGGGGTTTGCCGCCCAGCACGATGTGCACCTGGGACAACGCGATCACGATGCCCACTCCGGCGAGCATGCCGTGGACGACCGCCGGGGAGACGCCCAGCGCCGCCCTCGCGACGCGGGCCAGGCCGAGCAGCAGTTGCAGCAGTCCGGCGAGCAACGTGATCATGCAGGTCGCCCGCCAGCCGAACTTGTGGACCAGTTCGGCAACGACCAGCGCGAGCCCCGCCGCGGGCCCGCTGACCTGGACGACCGATCCACCCATGGCACCCGCGACCACTCCGCCGATGACCGCGGCCACGAGGCCGGCCGCGATGGGTGCTCCGGACGCGACCGAGATGCCCAGCGACAACGGAACCGCGACGAGGAACACCACAAGCGACGCGGGAACGTCATTCCGCACCACGGACAACCAGTAACTCTTTGGATTTACTCCGACACAGTAGGTCACTGAATGAACTTACGACACAGATCACCAGGAATTTCGCAAGCCACGGAGAAGGGACAGGTAAGAGATCGGCTTCGGCTCCCCGGCCAGCGGGGCCGCCGGTGTCGACGGTGCGGCCTGTGGGCCCGTCCGGACGCGTCCGCCCGCCCTCTCCGGTGGTCTTCGCGACGTCCCGCCCGCCAGGTGGTCAGGCCTCCGTGCACGCCGGATCGTTGGGCGAGGTCCTGACCCGTGAGAGGAGCCGGCGCAGCTGGGCGACCTGTTCGTCGTCGAGATCGGCGAACAGGTCGCGCTCCACGGCCGCGATCGCGTCCTCGGCCACGGTCATGGCCGTTCTTCCTGCCGGTGTGATCTCCACGATGTGACGCCGCCGGTCGGCGGGATCGCGACGGCGTTCGACGAGCCCGTCGCGCTCGAGTTCGTTGAGGATCGCGACGAGGACGCTGGGATCGACCTCGAGGGCCTCCAGGAGGGCCTGCTGGCTCATCTGTCCCGCGCTCGCCAGGTTCATCAGCACGATCCCCTGGCGTGACGTGAGCCCGTTGGCGCCGAGTGCGTCACGGATGCGGAGGTTGGTGATCGCTCCGTGCCGGGCCAGCAGCAACCCGAGCCGGTCGGTGCCGCTCGTCGCCGTCGGGGCGTCCTCGAGTGCCATGCCCGTATGGTAACAGACGATCAATGATCGATAGAATGCAAATAGTTGAGGAGGTTCAACTATCTGGTACGGTCCGCGGTATGACTCAACGCAAGGTCTCGCCGGGGGCGCCCGGGGAGCATCTGGTGCGCGAGCTCGCCTGGGTTCACGGCATGGTCCGGCAAGATCTCCGGACCGTGCAGGCGCTCGCCGCCCGGGTCGCCTCGGGCGCCACGTCCGCGCACATCACCACGACGATCCGTTCCCTGCAGACGCGGGGGCCGCTGTGGCAGTTGCGCGCCAACTGCCTGCAGTACTGCCAGTTCGTCCACCAGCACCACGGTTCCGAGAGCGCGATGTTGTTCCCCGCCCTGCGCCGGGCCGACCCGTCGCTCGGGCGGACGGTGGACCGCCTGGAATCCGACCACAAGAAGGTGGCCGTCCTCCTGGACACGGTCGAGGACCTCACGAAGGCGCTCGGCGACGGTCAGAACGCCGGCACCCGCCGGCGGCTGGTCGACGCGCTCACCGACCTCGGCACACACCTGCTGGAGCATCTCGACTTCGAGGAGAAGTCGATCAACCCGACCTTGCGGAAGTGGAGAAAGTGGCCATGGCAGTGAACGGTTCCCGCCCGCCTGTCCTGTTCGGCGTGTCGGTCACGCCCGACGCCGCGGCCATCGACGAGATCACGAACCTCACCCGGATCGCGGACGCCGCCGGGCTCGCCCTCCTCGGCGACCACCACCGGATCCGGGGCTACCAGCCCGGACCCCCGCCGACCCGTGAGATCGGCCTGTGGGTGGGCGCGCAGAAGCCGCGGATGCTCCGGCTCATCGGTCACCTGGCCGACGGATGGGTGTGCCCGCTGAACATCTACATCTCGCCCGACGAGGTGCCGCCGCTGCAGGAGATCATCGACGGGGCGGCGTCGGACGCCGGTCGCGATCCGAACCGGATCCGCCGGATCTACAACGTGCTCGGCAGGATCGGGCCCGAGACCGGCGGTCAGGGGCTGAACGGCCCCGTCGAGATGTGGGCCGAGACCCTGGCCGACTGGGCCGCCCGGCTGCGCTTCGACACGTTCGTCTTCTGGCCCACGGCCGTGTCGGCCGCGTCGGCCACGCAGTTCCGCGTGTACGCCGAGGAGGTCGTGCCGAGGGTCCGCGCCCTGCTCGACGAGGACTGAGGCCGGCCGGTGACATGTCGATCCATCGGGAGATCTCGTGCCGACCGCTGAGACACCCCCGTGTGGGTCCGCTCCCGAGTGAACTCCGGCGAGCCGGCGAGCCGGCGGGGTATCGGGTGGAAGGCTGTCGGCGGGGGCTGTTAGCGTCCGGCCCCATGACGCGACACGTGCCGTACAACGCTGACGAGAAGCAGAGCATGCACGTCAGCCTCGACCGACACCGCGACGTGGTGGTCTGGAAGTTACGGGGCCTCGATGACGAGCAGTTGCGGCGGCCGATGACCCCGTCGGGGACGAACCTGCTCGGACTCGTCAAACACCTGGCCAGTGTGGAGTACGGCTGGCTCTGCGAGACCTTCGGCCGTGAGACCGAGCCGCTCCCGTTCGACGAGGAGGACGGAGACGCCGACATACGCGTGCTGCCGCATGAGACGACCGAGCAGATCCTGGCGTTCTACGAACGGGCGCGGGCGGCGGCGGACAAGGTCATCGAGGAGGTCGAGATCGACGGCGTCGGCACGGCGTGGCACGGCGCCGCGGTGTCGATGCGCTGGGTGCTCATCCACATGATCGAGGAGACGGCCCGGCACGCCGGCCACATGGACATCCTGCGGGAGTTGATCGACGGAGCCACCGGCGATCATCCTGAGACCGCCACGGCGTAGGGGAGCGCCGGGGCCGCACGGCTCAGACGGTGGTGGCCTGCTCGGGCTTCGCGCCACCCTCGGGCTCCGCGCCGCCCCACGGGGCGCTCCAGTCGATGTCCTGTCCGTCGATCCGGACCGTCGGAGTGCCCTGCACCGCGTCCCGCAAGGCCGCCCTGGACATCTCGTCGGCCTTGTCGGAGGTGTCCTCGGACGTGAGACATTCCGCGAAGCCGGCCGAGGGGACGCCGGTCTTCTCCGCGAGGGCCACCAGATCGGGGATGGCGAACCCGCCGTCCTGCGTCTCCTCCGGCTGACCGGCGTAGAGGGCGTCGTGGTAGGCCAGCCACTTCTCCGGGTCGGTGACGCACAACGAGGCCGACAGCGCCCGATGCGAGTTCTCGTGCATCGGCGAGTCGCTGAAGATCGTCATGGGATGGATGAGCAGCGCGATCTCTCCGCGGAGCACGGCCTGCCTGGCCACCTTGCCGTTCCCCCGCTCGAACTCCTGGCACACGGGGCACTGGAAGTCCTCGTAGACCTCGAGAACAGGGCGCACCACGCCGGGCCGGGCCACCATGACGCTGCCGTCCGGGCGCAGGGTGACCAACTGCTCGATCGCGTCGGCGCGTGCCGGGGCGGCGGGCTGCTGCGGGGACAGGTTGGCCGCCAGGGACACCACGATCACCGCCAGGGCGACGAGCATGGCCGAGTACCTGCGTGTTCTACTCCGGCTCGACGGGACATCCACAGAGTTCACGACCGGCTGCCTCTCCATAATGTTCGTTCGGAAAGCACCCTAATGGGATATCCGCCGTCGTCCGCGCCCGGCTCGGCGTCGGCCGCTCGTGCTGTCCGTGGCCCGGCCGGGTATCCGTGATTCCGCTTTCGTAGCGCTACCAGATGGTTACGATCGTTCGGTTGCCTAATGCCGGGAGTGCGTTGATGTACGGATCTGTGATGCCCGGCCGCCGCCCCGGAGCGTTCAGCCGTACACGGCGGAAGGGCGCGTCCGTCAGGTCGGCGAGCGCGACGGGCGTGGCGATCGTGATCACCGCGATCCTGCTCTCCGGCTGTGGCGCCTCCACGGCCGAGACCAGGGACCAGGCGACGTTCGGCGGCGGAAACGCCGTCCCGGAAGCGGAGACCTCCGGCGAGGCCACGCCCTTGCCCCGGGCCACGTCCTCGGTTCGGCACGCGCGGACCAGGAAGCCGAAGGTCAAGCCCACCCCCGATGCCCGGCGCGCTCTCGCCCGAAGGTCCCCGTCCGGCCTGCCGAGCGCGGCCACCACGGGCGTGCCAGACGGGACGCCGCTGACGGTCGTCACCGGTGACCAGGTCTTCTCCGGCAACGGGCAGACCGTCGTCGGGAAGGACTTCCACGGATTCGTGAAGGTGACGGGAAACGACATCACCTTCAGGAACTGCGTGTTCAGAGGACGCGCCACGAGCAGAAACGCCGCACTGCTCGACACCGAGGACGGGAGCGGCACGATCGTCGAGGACTCCGAGTTCGTGCCGTCGAACCCGTCGGCGACCATCGACGGCATCTGGGCGAAGAACACCAAGATCTACCGCTCCGACATCCACGGCAGCGTCGACGGCGTCAAGGCCTTCAGCGACACGCTCGTCCAGGACTCCTACATCCACGACATGAAACGGTTCGGCAGCGACCCCAACCAGGGCGGCGGCGCCACGCACAACGACGGTGTGCAGTCGTTCGGCGACATCGCCCGGGTGACGCTCCGGCACAACACGATCGACATGTCGGGGTTGAAGGACGCCAACGCGGCCTACCAGAGTTCGGCGCGGGACTCGCTCATCGAGGGCAACTTCCTCGACGGCGGCGGCTGCACCCTGAACTTCAGCCACAAGGACGCCGGCACCTCGATCTCGGGGATCCGCGTGGTGGGCAACCGGTTCGGCCGGCACTCGTTCTACCAGTGCCCGATCCTGCTGAGCACCAAGTCGTTCCTGTCGCAGAACAGCGGAAACGTCTGGAAGGACACCGGCGAGGCGATCCCGGCCCCACAGCGCCACGACTGAGAGGGTTCCGCCCGGAAATCGGCGCTTCGCCGGAGCTGGAACCGATCGGCATTCTGCGCGCGTTGTGGGGGTGTATTCGCAGCGGGCGCGAGGTGACCGGATGTCGCAGCTGTCAGTCGAATTGTTGTCCCTCGGCTCCGCTTTCACGGTCGTCCTCTTCGTGCTGACGGATCGTGAAGCGCGCCGCCGTTCACGCCAGGTGCCGCGCGGCGCCGTCGAACGTCATCCGGGTCTCTACGAACTGGCCTATCTCGCGGGCGGCCCGCGACGCGTCGTGTTGACGGCGCTGACGGCCCTGGTCCGGACTGATGCCGTACGGCTCGGCGCCGACGGGGACATCGAACTCGCCTCGGCCGGAGGAAGGACGAACGCGGTCGAGGACGCCGCGGTGACCATCCTGGCGTCCCGCGACGGCCGCCTCACCGTCGGCGAGTTGTGCGCCGGGATGTACGGCGGCGCCGCGATCGCCGATCTGCCGGACCGGCTCACCCGCCAGAGACTGCTGCTGCCCCCCGGCTACAGCGCCCCCGGCTGGAGCCGGCGGCTCCTGAGGCTCTCCACGGGGATCGCCTGCGGCGTCGTGGTGCTCGCCGCCTTCGAGCGGCAGCCGTTGAGCGCGGTGATCGCCCTCGTCGCCGTGGTCGCCGGCGAGGTCGCGTGGCGGGTCGCCCGCGCGAAGGGCAGGGTCCCGTTGACCGACGCGGGGCAGTTCGTGCTGGTACGCGCACTGACCCGGTACAGGGAGGGGAACCTCCGGGGGATGCCGGACGTCGCGGTGGCCCTGCAGGGCGGCTCGGCAGCGGACGAACTCGAGGTACGGCGAGGGCTCGGCACGGTGGACGTGATCCCTCTGGACGCGGACGGCTCCTGGGCCTGGAAGCCGACGCGGCTTCCCCCGGACGGCCACGACGGTGGAAGTGGCGATCACACCGGCGGGCTTCCGTACGGAACGGGATCGTATTGACCGGATCGCGTCCGCGTTAACGATCGTCGGCCTGCGGAAACTCCACGGCTGACGTTTCGCCGCGCCGCGAATGCGCATCCCGCTGAATGCGCAATTCGCGAGCCGGAAATTGCGTGGGCCGGCCCTCCTCATTCTCATGAATGGAAGTGGGAATCCCCCGCTCGCGTTCACGCCGGCATCCGGCCGGGCTATGTTTGGAGCTTGAACTCACGTCGCCGGAATTGGATGTCATGAGTGCCGCATCAGGGGTCTCTCGGATCGAGTTCAGCGTTCTGGGCCCGTTCGAGGTCCGCGTCGACGGCGAACGTGTGGACCTGGGCGGCCGGCGGCGGCGGATCGTGCTCGCGACGCTCGCGATCGAGGCCGGCCGTTCGGTCTCCGTCGAGCGGCTGATGACCGCCCTCTACGGCGACGACCCGCCCCCCACCTCCCGCGGCCAGGTGCAGATCTGCATCTCCGCCCTGCGCCGTCTGCTCGGCGCGTACGGACTGTCCGACCTGATCGCCACCCGCTCCCATGGCTACGTGATCGAGGCCGGCGACGACGACATCGACCTGCGGCGCTACGAGAACCTGGTGGCGCGGGGCCGCCGTTTACGCGACGACCGCCGGTACGACGAGGCGGCCGGTTGCTACCGGGAGGGGCTGGCGATGTGGTCCGGACCGGCTCTCGACGGTCTGGACGGAGACATCGTGCGCTCGGCCGCGACCAGGCTGGACGAGCAGCGCGTCAGCGTCATCGAGGACTGCGTCGAGCTGGAGCTGGCCCAGGGCCGTCACTACGATCTGCTGGCCGAGCTGGCCGAGCTCGTCGCGCTTCATCCGCTGCGCGAGCGGCTCCACGGGCAGCTGATGCTCGCGCTCTACCGGTCCGGGCGTCAGGCGGAGGCGCTGGAGGTCTACCGGCGGGCCCGGCGCCTCCTGGTCGACGAGCTGGGGATCGAGCCCAACACGTGGCTCCAGCAGCTCGAGCGGGCGATCCTCGTCGGCGACGCCCGGCTGCAGCTCCCGGCGACGCAGCCCGGCTTCACCGGGGCGGGCCGCCGCCCCCCGTCCGTCGCCGTACCGCGGTTGCTGCCCACGGACATCGCCGACTTCACCGGCCGGGCCGCCCAGGTCCGCGCGATGGAGCGGAGGTTCTCCCGGACGGGTGAGAGCCGAGAGGGGCCGGCCGTACCGATCACCGTTGTGAGCGGCAAACCCGGCGTGGGCAAGACCGCTCTGGCCGTGCACGTCGCGCACCGCCTGGCCGGCCGGTTCCCCGACGGCCAGCTCTTCGCCGACCTGCACGGGCAGGCGCGCACCCGGGCCGATCCCGCGCAGATCCTGGAACGCTTCCTGCGCATTCTGGGCGTTCCCGGAAGCGGAGTGCCCGACGGGCTCGAGGCGCGCGCCGAGATGTACCGGGACCTGCTCTCCGATCGCAAGGTCCTGGTCGTGCTCGACAATGCGGGAGACGAGAGCCAGGTCCGCCCGCTGCTTCCGGGAGCCCCGCCGGCCGCGGTGCTCGTCACCGGCCGCAACCGTCTCGCCGGGCTTGCGGGCGCGGAGCACGTCGAGCTCGACGTCCTCGATTCCGCGCAATCGGTCGAACTGCTGGCCCGGATCGCGGGAGCCGAACGGATGAGGGCGGAGGAGCGCGGCGCGGCCGAGCTCGCCGAGCTGTGCGGTCATCTGCCGCTCGCCCTGCGCATCGCCGGCGCGCGGTTGGGCGCGCGGCCGCATTGGCAGGTGGCGCAGTTGGTCGAGCGATTGGAGGACGAGGCTCGCCGACTCGACGAACTCGACCACGGAGGGCTCGGCATCCGGCCCAGCATCTCGCTGACGTACGACGGCCTGGGCGACGACGCCCGGCGGCTCTTCCGCCGGTTGGCCCTGCTCGACTTCTCCCATTTCTCCGGCTGGGTCGCCGCCGCGCTGATCGACCAGCCGTACGCCACGGGACAGGATCTGCTCGACGATCTCGCCGAGGCGCACCTGGTGGACACCGTCGCGGTCGGGCAGGGTGCTCCCAGCCACTACCGGCTCCACGACCTGATCCGGGTGTTCGCCCGCGAGCGGGTCACGGCGGAGGAGGACGCCGCCGACCGTGCCGCCGCGCTGGAAAGGGCTCTTGGCGCACTGCTGTTCCTGGCCGACGACGCGCGTCGCCGGGCGTACGGCGGCGACTACGAGGGGGTCAGAAGCGACGCACTGCGGTGGTCACTGCCCTCGCGGGTGACCGCCCGGCTGGTGTCCTCGCCGTGGGAATGGTTCGAACGGGAGCGTCAGACCCTCGCCGCGGCCATCGGCCAGGCGGCACGAGAGGGCTTCAGCGCGGCCTGCTGGGACCTCGCCGACACCGCGGCGACGTGGTACGAGGCGCGGGCCTACTTCGGCGACTGGCGGGAGACGCACCAGGTCGCGCTCGAGGCCGTCCGGGCGGCAGGTGACGACCGTGGTCTGGCGACGATCCTCTATTCGATCGGTGGGCTGCACATAGGCGAACATCGGCACGAGGAGGCCCGCCGGGCACTGAAATCGTCCGCCGACCTGTTCCGCGGCGTCGGTGACGAGAACAACGAGGCCCGCGCGGTCCGGAATCTCGCCTACATCGACAGGCTGAGAGGCGATCTGGACGCGTCCGCGGCCCGTTACGAGAAGGTGCTCGACGTCTTCCGCCGGCAGGGCGAACTCGTCGCCGTCGCCTACGTGCTGCACGGCCTGGCGCACATCAGCCTGGAGCGCGGTGACGCCGGGGCCGCCCTGACGATGCTCGCCGAGGCGCGCGAATTGGGCGGGCGCATGGGGGACAACCGGGTCCAGGCGCAGGTCCTGCATCGCCTCGGCGAGGCGTATCTCCAGCTCGACCAGCCGTTGGTCGCCGCCGACACCTTCGCCGAGACGCTGTCCAAGGTCCAGGACATCGGCGATCCGATCGGTGAGGCGTACGCGCTGTGGGGTCTCGGGATCGCGTGGACGCGGACGGGGCGTCTGGAGGAGGCCGGAACCACGCTCGACAGCGCGCTGCGGTCGGCCCAGTCCGCGGGCGACCGGTTGATCGAGGGGCGGGTGTCGCTCGCGTTCGGCGAGTACTTCCTCGCGAAGGGAGGGACGCCGCAGGCGATGCTGCATCTGCACCGCGCCCTCGACCTGTTCCGGGCGGTGGACTCGCGGCTGTTCGAGTCGAGGGCTCTGGCCATGCTCGCCAACGCCAACGCCAACGCCAACGCCAACGCCAACGCCAACGCCCCGGCCAACGCCAACGCCGCCGCCGACGCCCCGGCCAACGCCGCCGCCGCCGACGCCACGCGATGAGGCGGCCGGGCCGGCTGATGGGGCGGGCTCGTGCCCTCATCTCGCAGGAGACCGGAGTCTGGCGCCAGGGCCTGCGGATGAGGGGGCAAGGGGCCGCGTTTTCGTTTCTCATGGAATCTCGGACGACTTCCGTGAGAAACGTGAACGCAGCGGCTAAGGGGCATCGACCACGGCCGTCTGATCCGACCCGCAGGCCCTGTGGCTTGATCCACGGCCGCTGACTGACGACTGCCGGGCCGTACGGCGGAGCGGATGCCGTCGCCTGCGAAGGCGCCGGGTCTTCTTATCGATCAAGCCGTCGATAAGGTTCCCGTCTGTGGCGCCTGGGTCAGCCGTTGGCCGACACGGGCGGTTCGCTTGCGTTGGGCGCGGCGTGAGGCTCCGGAGTTCGGCCTCGGCTCCGGTCCGGCGTATATGTGTTGACGCAAGATCCGCTGGTCGGCTGTACTGGCGGCTCGAAATGCCGCAACTGATCCGTCGGCCGGCGTCGCCCGCCGTGTCTCGACGGAAGGGAAACCCCCGTGACCAAGCTCAACCAGATCCTCGCCGTGGAGAAAGGCGTCAAGGCCGACGCCCAGCGCAAGGTGACCGACGCCTACCACACCATCCAGAAGAGCCCCCTTCTGTCGGGCATCTCGCGGTCGTACCAACCGATCGACGACGAGGGCGAGCAGCTTCCGCCCGAGTCGACCAGGGTGCAGGTGCAGGTGGCAACGTCCTGAAGGACGTAGGGGTCGCGCTGACGCGGTTGTTCGACGTGACGGCGACAAAGGACTGGGCGAACTGCTCGGCCAGGGCCAGCGTCACGGTGGACGGCGAGACCCTCCTGAACGATGTCCCGGTCACGTACCTGCTGTTCCTGGAGAAGCAGTTGGTCGACCTGCACACGTTCATCAGCAAGCTGCCCACACTGGACCCGTCCGAGACGTGGACGCTCGATGAGAACACCGACACCTGGCGCACGGAGCCGGTGAAGACGACGCGGACGAAGAAGGTTCCGCGCAACCACGTGCTCGCCGAGGCGACCGACAAGCACCCGGCCCAGGTGCAGGTCTACAACGAGGACGTCGTCGTCGGTTACTGGACCAAGGTCACCTTTTCCGGCGCGTTGCCGCAGCGGCGTGTCAACGAGCTTCTGGGCAGGGTGCAGAAGCTCCAGGACGCGGTGAAGTACGCCCGTGAGGAGGCCAACGGCACGGAGGTCGTCGACCGCCGGATCGGTGACGCCGTGTTCGGCTACCTGCTGGGGTAGCCCCACAGACCCCCATCCCTGTGTGGATGGGTGCGCAAGGAGCGCAAACTGAAGATGAAGCTCAGCCTGAACGACGGTTTCAGCGGAGGTTCGATTCCTCCCCCGGGCACGCGGGCCCGGGTAGCCCAATTGGTAGAGGCAGCCGGTCAAACTCAGACTCTCGCTCCAGATTCAGCATCGCCGTCGAGTGCCGGATCGACCGGGAGTGGACTGTGATTGTTGAGATGCCGGTTCGAGTCCGGCGCGCGGCTCCACGCATGCCGCGGTAGCTCAATGGCAGAGCGCACATCGTGAGGACTGATCCACTCTCTTAAACGCCGCCGGCACCGTGATGTGGCGGCATCGACAGACCCCCGGGACATGGACAGGTTCCCGGGGGTCGCTCCTTTTCCGCGGGTGCCCCCAACTGAGCGGTGTCTCAGATATGGGATATCGTCTCTGATGTGAGAGATGAAGCCGCATCGCGGAGCGCCGTCGACGGCCAGGTGGAGGCCCGCCTGGCCGGCCGGCTCGCGCAGTTGCGTGAGGAGCGCGGCTGGTCCCTGGATGAGCTGGCACAGCGGACGGGCGTGAGCCGTTCGACGTTGTCGCGGCTGGAGCGCACGGAGATCAGCCCGACCGCGGCCCTGCTGAACAGGTTGTGCGCGGCCTACGGGCGCACGATGTCGCAACTGCTGGCCGAGGTCGAGGAGGAGCCGCCGCAACTGGTGCGTGCCGGACAGCAGATGGTGTGGCGGGATGAGGGCTCGGGTTTCACCCGGCGGTCGGTCTCCCCGCCGCACCCCGGACTACGCGGTGAGCTGGTCGAGGCGCTGCTGCGGCCCGGCGCGGACATCTCGTACGACCGCCCGCCCGTGCCGGGTCTGGAGCAGCACGTCTGGGTGCTGGAGGGCGTGCTGGAGATCACCGCGGGCGGCGGCGTGCACGAGATCCGGGCGGGGGACTGCCTGCGATTCCGGCTGTGGGACCGGTCGCGGTTCCGCTGTCCCGGCCCTGATCCGGTCCGCTACGCCCTGATGATCGTCCTGCCATGAAAGGAATCCCGTTGCACACCATCACCCGGTTGTCCGCCGATGACTTCGATCGCAGTGTGAAGAGCCTGGCCGACCTCCTCGTGGACGTCGTCGCCGGGGGAGCCTCCCTCGGCTTCCTCATCCCGTTCGACCAGGACGCGGCGGCGGCCTGGTGGCGGGCGCGGCGGCCCGCCGTGACCGAGGGCAGCCTCATCATCTGGGCCGCCCACGGTCCCGACGGCGTCGCCGGGACCATCAGCCTCGCCCTGGAACCCAAGCCGAACGGCCGGCATCGTGCCGAGATCATCAAGCTCATGGTCCACCGCGACGCCCGTGGACGGGGACTCGCCCGAGAGCTCCTCGCCACCGCCGAACAGGCCGCCTCGCAGGCGGGAGCGACCCTCCTGCTCCTGGACACCGTGACCGGCAGCCCGGCGGACCACCTCTACGACTCCGCCGGCTGGACGCGGTTCGGCGTCGTCCCCGACTACGCCACCAGCCCGGACGGCGTCCTCGAAGACTGCAGCTTCTTCTACAAGCAGCTCACCTGAGTCCTCCTGGCCGACGCGGTCAGTGGAGAAGCAGGCTGGTGAGCGGCGTCCGGTGTCCCGACTCGAGGGCCGCGGCGAAACCGGCGGAACCGAGCTCGCCGCGCAGAGTCGTCCGCAGGGTGGTCATGCGTTCATCCCGGTGGCCGGGATCGAGGCGTTCGACGGCGCCGAGCAGGACGGCGGCGCGTCTGGAGTCGCCGGTCGCATGTTCGGCGCCGGAGAGCAGGCGCAGGCCGGTCACGGTGGCGCGGTGGTCGCCGAGGCCGACGGCGATCTCGACACCGTCCGCGAGATGGGACCGGGCCCGCTCGTGGTCGCCGTCGTACGCCGCGGCGCGGCCGAGGCCGAGAAGGCACCGGGCCGTGCAGCGGCGGTCGCCGATACGGCGGAACTCGGAGACGAGGCCGTCGAACCGGGTCCGCGCGGCCGCGTGGTCCCCCCGGTGCTGCTCGAGACTGGCCTGGAAGACCTCGGCGTGAAGCCGTTCATGATCGTTTCCACTCAACCGGGCCAATTGTCGCGCCTCGGTCAGCCAGGCCGCCGCGTCGTCGAGACGGGTTCCGTTCTCGATCGCGCGGATGGCCATCTGGTTGAGGCAGTTGGCGCGTTTGACGCGGTCGTGGAGCCGGCCGAACAGGGCGGCGGCGTCCGACATCTGTTGCAGGCCGGTGGTGATGTCCGGAGTGGCCAGCCCCAGGCAGGACATCGCCAGAGCGCGATGCCATCCGTCGCCCAGTCGCTCGAAACGTGAGGTCGCCTGTTCCAGGGGCCCGAGCGCGGCCGAGCGGGGGACGCCGTGCACCGTCGCCCAGCCGAGCGCGAGCAGAGCGAGGGCCTGATCCCGCTCGGTGCCGTGCTCGGCCTGTTCGCACGCGTGGTCGGCGAACTCCCGTGCCCGGCCCGTGTCCTGATAGGCCAGCAGGATGGAGCAGGTGACGGCGGCCCGGATGCCCAGGATGTCCGGCGGCAGGGGATGCTCGAGCAGCCTTTCGAGCCAGTCGAACAGCTCGCCGCGTGCGCCCAGGATCTCCCATCCCGTGCCGACTCCAGCGAGGAACCTCCACGCGGCTGTGGTGTCCCCCTGCTCGAGGGCCCACCTCATCCCGGTACGCACATCCGCCCAGTGCCGGTCGAACCAGCGCAACGCGGCGGTCTGGTCCCGCCCGCGCAGATCGGCCAGCACGGCCACGCCGTGGTCGAGATGGTGGCGGGCATGCCGCTCGTGTGCGGTGTCGGCGGCGCCGCGTGCCGCCAGTTGGCGGTGTGCGAACTGGCGGACGCTGTCGAGCAGGCGGTATTCGGTGACCTGATCCCCGCGGCGGCGGGAGATGAGGGAACGATCCAGGAGGCGCGGGAAGAGCCGTACGAGGTCGGAGGAGTCCAACGGGGGATAGGCGAGGATCTCCACGGCGGTGTCGTAGTCGAACTCGCCGGGGAACACCGAACAGCGCTCGAACAACAGCCGTTCGTCGTCGCCGAGGAGTTCGTAGCTCCACCGCAGGGCCTCCTCCAGCGTGCGATGCCTGCTCGGAGCGCCCTGGGCGCCATCGGTCAGGAGGGCGAACCGGTCGTGCAGGCGCGCGAGCAGTTCGACCGGCGAGAAGAAGCGGATCCGGGCGGCGGCGAGTTCGATGGCCAGCGGAAGGCCGTCCAGCCGACGGCAGATCATCGCGACATGCCGGGCGTTCTCCGGAGTGATCCGGAAGTCGGGGGAGACCGCGGCCGCGCGATCGGCGAACAGCCGCACGGAGGCCGCGTCCAGCACGGCCGACGGATCGTCCGACTCCTCGGGGAGCGGAAGGGGCGAGGTCTCGTACACGACCTCCCCGGCGATGCCCAGGGGCCCGTGGCTGGTCGCCAGCACCCGGAGGTCGGTGGTGGCCAGCAGGTCGGCGAGCAACGACGCCGCGTTGGCGGCCACGTGCTCGCAGTTGTCCACGACCAGCCAGCGCTGTTGGCCGGAGAGCGTCTCGCGGAGCAGGACGTGAAGCCGGCGTTCGTCGCCGGAGACCTGGAGGGCGTCCGCGAAGGCTCGTTCCACGGCGTCACCGGGCGGCACGGCCGCCAGATCGACCAGGATCGCGGGCGGCAGCGTGGTCAGCGAATGGGCCACGTGCAGTGCCAGCCGCGTCTTGCCCGCTCCCGCGGGACCGGTCAACGTCAGCAGCCGGTGGTCGCCGACGAGCCGGAACAGGTCCGCGGTCTCCCGGATCCGGCCGACGAAGGACGACAGGGGTCGCGGCAGCACGTCGCCGGAATTCCGTCGCGTCTGAAGCCGGGCCGCCGCGCCGACCAGGGCCCGGCGGTCGGCGCCGCCGAGTTTGCGCAGCAGGGACGACACATGGCTCTCCACGGTCCGCTCCGACACCCGCAGACTGTCGGCGATCTCCCTGTTGTGCAGGCGGTCCCCGACGAGCCAGAAGACCTCGAGCTCTCGTGGCGTCACTCCGGCCGCGCGCAGCGGATCCGGCAAGACATCTGGCCCCATGGAGTGAGTATCACTCCGTACGGACGAGTCCTCCCGAATTCCACGGACCTGACTTCCGTACTGAGCACGGATGTGCCGGGCGCGGACTCGGGATCGAATGCGGAGAGAGCGCCGCCGCCGGTGGCGCCACCCGAGGAGGAACGCATGGACGTCGACTTCGAGTCGATCAAGAAGACACAACGGGCGGGCTGGGAGACGGGTGACTACCCGCGCGTCGGCAACACCCTTCAGATCATCGCCGAACAACTGGTGGAGGCGGCGGACGTACGCGCCGGACAGCGGGTGCTGGATGTGGCCTGCGGCCAGGGCAACGCGGCGATCGCGGCGGCCCGCAGGTTCGCCGAGGCCACCGGCGTCGACTACGCCGCCAACCTCCTGGCCCAGGGCCGGGAACGGGCGGCGGTCGAGCACCTCACGGTGACGTTCACCGAAGGCGACGCCGAACGGCTGCCGTTCCCCGACGAGTCCTTCGACCTGGTGCTCAGCACGGTGGGGGTCATGTTCGCGCCGGATCACCAGAGGGCCGCCGACGAGTTGGTCCGCGTGACGGCCGGGGGAGGGAAGATCGCGCTGGCCAGCTGGACGCCGGGCGGCATGATCGGCCGGCTGTTCAGAACGGTGGGCGGATGGGCGCCGCCGCCGGCCGGAGTGCGACCGGCGACGTTGTGGGGCTCCCCGGATCACCTGGCCGAACTCTTCGGGGATCGGGTGGAGTGGACCGGCCTCACCACGCGGGAGTACGCGTTCCGGTACCACTCGCCCGAGCACTACTCCCAATGGTTCCGTCGGTATTACGGACCCATCACCAGATTGGCCGGCGCCCTGCCGGGCCAGGACCTGGACCGTTTCTCCGAAGAACTCGCCGAGGTGGCCCGGGAGTACAACCGGGCCGATGACGGCACGGTCGTCGCTCAGGCCGAGTACCTGGAAGCGGTCGGTGTCCGGCGAGCCTGAGATGGTTGCACGGGCCTCGACCCGAGGGGAACCTACGGCCATGGACAGAAGCGGCTTTCTCCGGCCTCCGGACCCTACCGCCGACACTCAGCGCCTCTACGACGAGGACGTGGCAGATCTCGGCTACGTGATGAACCTCACTCGGTTATGGGCCCACCAGCCCGCCACGGCCGACGGGTTGTTCGACCTGATGCGGAGGTCCCTGGCGGACCACGGTCTCACCAAGCGCGAGCGGGCCGTCCTCGTCGCCGCCTGCGCGTCGGCGTTCGGCGACTCGTACTGCTCACTGGCATACGGCGCCAGACTGGCCGACGCGGCCGGAGAGGAGACGGCGGCCGCGGTCCTCCGAGGAGACGACGACGCGCTGACGGCCGCCGAGCGGGCGCTGGCCGGATGGGCGCGGAAGGTGGCCCGAGATCCGAACCACACCGGCGAGGCGGACGTCCAGGAGTTGCGCGATGCCGGTTTCGACGACGCGATGATCTTCGCGATCACGGTGTTCGTCGCGCTGCGCATCGCGTTCTCGACCGTGAACGACGCGCTCGGCGCCCGTCCCGACGCGGAGTTGGGCGCCACCGCGCCGCAGGCCGTCCTCGGCGCCGTCACCTTCGGCCGTCCCGTCGCCGGCTGATCGTGGGGCACGGCCCGGGGTTGGAGCCGGCCGGCCTGCTGATGGCATGGTGGGTGAGTGACGATTCGCGGGGTTCTGTTCGATGTCGACGACACGCTCTTCGACTACTCGTCGTCGGAGCAGGCCGGTGTGCTGGGGCACCTGACGACTGAGGGGTTGCTGGAGCTCTTCCCGTCGCCCGCCGACGCCGTGGCCGTCTGGCGGGAGATCATGGAGGAGGAGTACACGCGGTTCCTCACCGGCGAGTTGACCTTCGCCGGGCAGCAACTCACCCGGACCAGGCGGTTCCTGTCGTACGTGGGGCGCCTGCCGGCCGGCGGCCTCTCCGACGAGGAGGCCGAGCTCTGGTTCGCGCGGTACAGGGAACTGCGCAACGCCGTGTGGGCCGCCTTCCCCGACGCCGATCCCGTGCTCAGGAAACTCGCGCCCAGGTTCCGGCTCGGGATCGTGTCGAACTCGTCGCTCGCGTACCAGCAGGGCAAACTCCGCGCGATCGGCCTGCTCGACCATTTCGGCGAGGCGATCGTCTGCGCCGTCGAACACGGTGTCCCCAAGCCGGACGCCGGCATCTTCCTCGCGGGATGCGCGACTCTCGGCCTGCCGGCGCATCAGGTGGCGTACGTCGGCGACAAATACGAGATCGACGCGGTCGGCGCGCATGAGGCCGGACTGCGTTCGTACTGGCTCGACAGGGCGGCCACCGGAATCACGCCCCCGGACGGGATCACCGTGATCCGATCCCTGGACGAACTCGTGCCCGCCCTGATCGGTCCGGACCGGTCCTCCACCGGTTCCCCGGGAGCGTTCTGAGTGTGCCGTACGGCCGAAGGCGACGTCGTGATCCACTGCCGGCAGGCGGGTGGGCCTGCTTCCGAGCGCCGGCGAGCTCGGAAGCGGGCCGCATCCGCCTGGCAGGGCAGGCGCCGGTCAGCCGATCCGGGCTAGCCGGTCACCCTCTGGAGGTAGTAGTCGGAGACCCAGCCGGGCCGGCCGTTGGAGGACGTGACGGGAACCCAGCCCTGGGTGGCGGTGCAGCCGCCGCCGAATCGCCCGTCGGCCGGCCTCAGCGTGCCGACCGGCTGGTAGGTGTTGTCGCGGCCGTTGTAGACGGTGACGACGCCGTTCGGCTGGACATGGGTCAGTTGGTAGGTGCATCCCCAGGGGCGCGACGCGGATGCGGCGAGGGGGGTCCTGTTCGTCTTACGCAGGTAGTGCGCGGCGGCCCAGCCGGATCGGCCGTTGGAGGATGTGACGGCGATCCAGCCGCGGGTGGACGTGCACCCTCCCGCGAACCGTCCGTCGGACGCCCTCAGCGTGCCGACCCGCCGGGCACCGACGCCGGGGGCGGTGCGCACGTTCAGATAGCTGGCCCGCCGCACGTTGACGACCTGGTAGTTGCAGGCCATGGTCGGAAGCTTCGGAACGGTGGTTCGAGGCACCGGGCCGCTCCTGCGCAGGTAGCGGCCGGAGGCCCAGCCGGATCGGCCGTTGGAGGACGTGACGGTGAACCAGCCGCGGGTGGACGTGCAGCTTCCGGTGAAGCTCCCGTCGGTCCGTTTGAGCGTGCCCACCGTCCGTGAGTTGGAAGCGGGTGCGGTCCGGACGTTGAGGTAGCCGCCTGCGCGCAGGTTCGCGACCTGGTAGGTGCAGGCACCGGTCTGGGGGGCGGGTGCGGCGGCCGGGATGGTGGTCGCGTGGGCCGGAGGGGCGGTGACCGCGAGCCAGCCTGCGGTGGCGCAGATGGTCAGTACGGGGACGACCCTCTTGGCGACTTTCACGATGTCTCCCTTCGTTCGCATCGCCCTGGCCGGGGTGGTCAGTGTGATGGTCAGGGTCAGGAGGACCCGGTCCGCGATGCTCACTCTAAGTAGTGCTCTGTTTACTTAGCGCTTACACCCGCGACCGGATGATCGATCGTTTCTTTACGTTGCGGCGAGTTTGCAGTGATGACCATGTGCGACCTGCCGGTCACTCGATGTCTTGACAGATGGGGACCCCTCCCTATGCTTGTACATGTGAATAGTCGTTCAAATGTCGTCCCGATCGCCGCGGACGCCTGCTCGTTGTCCGTCGTGGACGCCGATCGGGTGGCCGCGGTACAGAAGGCGCTGCCGTCCGACGACTCCGTGCGGAACCTCGCGCACGTCTTCGGGTTGCTCGCCGACCCCGGACGGCTCCGCCTCATATCGGCGCTCCTCGAGGGTGGCGAGATGTGCGTGTGCGACCTGGCGGCGGCGACGGGGCAGAGCATGTCGGCCGCCTCGCACGCGTTGCGGCTGTTGCGCGCCGACCGGGTGGTGAAAGTCCGCCGAGCGGGGCGGATGGCCTACTACCGGCTGGCCGACTCAC
Source organism: Planotetraspora silvatica (assembly GCF_016863315.1). Taxonomy (GTDB): domain Bacteria; phylum Actinomycetota; class Actinomycetes; order Streptosporangiales; family Streptosporangiaceae; genus Planotetraspora; species Planotetraspora silvatica. The sequence goes on along the minus strand of NZ_BOOQ01000048.1, from coordinate 52,056 downwards.
ACGTGCGGATGTTGTTCGACCTGGCCATCACCCATATCGGGCATGACGAAGGAGACCGCGGCGATGACTGACCGGCAGACCGTCACCCGAAGCAGTGACAGAGACCGGGATCGTCACGGGCATGGACATGGTCACGGGCACGGTGTCAGCGCCGAGGCAGACCGCCGCTACCTGTCCGGCGCCCTCGCCTTGATCGTCGCCTTCATGGCGGCAGAAGTGATCATCGGGTTCGTCGCCCGGTCGCTCGCGCTCATCTCGGACGCGGGCCACATGCTCACCGATGCCATCGCGATCGTCTTCGCCCTGATCGCGATGAGAATCGCCGCCCGGCCGCCACAAGGCGGCTTCACCTACGGACTCAAGCGCGCCGAGATCGTCTCCGCGCAGATCAACGGCATCACGCTGCTTCTGCTGAGCGTCTACTTCATCTACGAGGGCGTCCGGCGACTGGTCGTCCCGCCCGAGGTCGAGGGCCTGTACGTCGTCATCACGGGAGGCGCGGGGATCGCCGTCAACCTTGCCGCGACCTGGCTGCTCAGCAGGGCCGACCGCTCGAGTCTCAACGTCGAGGGCGCATTCCAGCACATCCTGAACGACCTGTACGCCTTCATCGCCACCACCGCGGCCGGAGTGGTCGTCGTGCTCACCGGCTGGGGGCGGGCGGACGCCATCGCCGCGCTCGTCGTCGCCGGGCTGATGCTCAAGGCGGGCTGGGGGCTCGTCCGCGATGCCGGCCGGGTGTTCATGGAAGCCGCGCCGGTCGGGATGAATCCCGCGGAGATCGGTCAGAGAACCGCCACTCTCGACCAGGTCACCGAGGTGCATGACCTGCACATCTGGGAGGTCACCTCCGGCTACGCGGCGATGTCCGCCCATATCCTGGTCGAGCCGCTGGCCGACTGTCACACCGTACGGCAGGCGGCCGAACGCCTCGTGCACGACGAATACGGCATCGACCACACGACCCTGCAGGTCGACCACAGCGGAGCCGAGCGGCCCGCCGCCGACCGGGCCGAGCGTCACTGCGCGGATCCCCATGGTCCCGTCCACCGGGCTGGAGCACCGGACCCTGCCGGAACGGTCCCACTCCATTAGCGCGAAGGCGCGGGGCCGCTCGCCGGGCTGGACGTGATCGGATCGTGGGCCGGAGGCGTTGGACGGCGGCTACTCGAACAGGTGCCGGTTGGCGCGGCTCCAGGCGAGCTTGTGTTCCAGTTCGCCGAGATAGCCGTCGGCGACCCAACCGGCCTGCGGCTGACATCCCGCGTCCGCCAGGCGGCGGACCTGGTCGATCCCGTCCTGCTGGACCTCGATCACGGCGTCGACCAGCCCCGTGAGGGAGGTCAGGCCGTAGGCGCCGGCGAACAGTTCCAGACGGCGGCGCCGGTCGGGCGGCCGGGGATGGGCCATCCAGCGCAGGGATTCGTCGTCGTCGCGGAACGGCGCGAGGTATTCCAGCGCGTAGGCGACGTCGTGCAGGCGGTCCGCCGGCCGGGCGTAGTCCCAGTCGAGGAGCCCGACCGGACGCCCGTCCCGCCAGACGATGTTCCAGGGGCCGAAGTCCCCGTGGCAGACCACTTCGCCGTCGCCCAGCCCGGTCTGGCCGGTGAACCAGCTGAGCTGATCGGGCGGCCGGAAGCCGGCGACCGCGTCGTGATAGTCGCGAAGCAGGCGGGCGGAGGACACCAGGCCCGCGTCGTCGGCCGCTTCGATCCAGCCTTGCGCGCCGGATCGGCCGTCCAGGTAGGTGAGGACCTCGCGGTCCTGTTCGTCGATTCCCCGAACGCGGGGCGAGTAGGGGAATCCGACCTCCTCCAGATGCCGGAGCAGGGAGTGGACGGCCGGCGTCCACGGTTGCGTGGGCCTGCGGACGGTGTCGCCGACTCGCACGACCCGGCGATGCGGTGAGTTCTGGAGCACCTCTTCGTCCGCCATGACGTGACGAGACTACCCGCGGCGTCCGTCCGGCCGTAGGCCCCTTTTTCCGGCTCCCGGCTCCCGGTCTCGTGGGGGAGCGGGCCCGATGACGTGCCTGGTCTGTAGCCCGCCCGTGAACCAGCGGCGGCCGCGAGCCGTACAAACAGGTGGCGCCGCCGCCCCGGACGACGACATCGACCGGCGGCGGCATCATCGGTTTCGCAGGGAAGGACCTTCGGTTTGTCGCTCATCACGCGCTTTCATCGGCCGCCGGCTCAGGGACGGACGACCACGGAGGAGGACCTGACCGCGGATGGCCTGACTGCGGAGGACGGAGCGGCGGGTGGCGACGCCGGTGCCCGCCGGGGCCTGCGCTCCGTCGCGGCGCGAGTGGTCACCGTCCTGGCCGGTCTGTTCGTTCTGTTCGCCCTCGTGGCTCCGAACGAGATCGGTCACCTCACGCCTGGGGCGTTCGTGCGCATCCCGGCGGAGGGGCTCCTCGGCGTGGCCCTCATTCTCGTCCTGCCCGGGAGGGCGAAGCGATGGGCGGCGGTGCTCGCCGGGGTGGCCCTTGGCCTGCTGACCATCTGGAAGATCATCGACCTGGGCTTCTCCGCGGTCCTCGACCGGCCGTTCAATCCGGTGTTCGACCTGAGCTTCTTCGGGGCGGGCGTGGACTTCCTCTCGGCGTCGATCGGCAAGGCCGGCGCAGTCGGCTCCGTGATCGCGGTCGGTGCTCTCGCCGTGGCCGTGCTGGTCCTCATGGCGTTGTCGGTCCTGCGCCTGACCCGGCACGTGGTCCGGCACAAGACCGCGGCGGCCCACGGCGTCGCGGTGCTCGCAGTCACCTGGGTCGTCTGCGCGGTGCTCGGCGTGCAGATCGTCCCGGGCGTGCTGGTCGCCGGTTTCACCGACGACCAGTTACTCCAGGTGAGTGCGAGCCTGCACGACAAGGAGGCGTTCGCCAAGGAGGCCTCCGTCGACGCCTTCCGCGACACCCCGGGCGACCAACTGCTGACCGGCCTGCGGGGCAAAGACGTCATCGTCTCCTTCGTCGAGAGCTACGGCCGCGCCGCCGTCGAGGACCCCGCGTACGCGTCGCAGGTCGGCGCGGTGCTCGCCGCCGGGACCCGCCGGCTGCGCGCGGCCGGGTTCGACTCCCGCAGTGCCTTCCTCACCTCGCCCACGTACGGCGGCGGCAGCTGGCTGGCCCACGACACACTGCTCTCCGGCCTCTGGATCGACAACCAGCAACGCTCCGACAGTCTGCTCTCGAGTGACCGCCTGACCCTCAGCAGCGCCTTCCAGCGCGCGGGCTGGCGGACGGTCGCCGTCATGCCGGGCACCACCCAGCCCTGGCCGGAGGGGGCGTTCTTCGGCTACGACAAGATCTACACCGCACAGGACCTCGGGTATCACGGCCCCGGCTTCAACTGGGGCACCATGCCCGACCAGTACACCCTGTCGAACTTCCAACGCTCCGAGCGCGCCGAGCCGGGCCATGCCCCGGTGATGGCGGAGACGGTCCTCGTCTCCAGCCACGCGCCCTGGACGCCCATCCCCCAGCTCATCGGCTGGAACGCCGTCGGCGACGGCTCCGCCTTCAACGGCATGACCACCACCGGCCAGCGACAGGGCGGCGTGTGGAGCGACTTCACCCAGGTACGCGCCGACTACCGGCGTTCCATCGAGTACTCGCTCAACAGCCTCATCTCCTACGTGGAAACGTACGGAGACGACAATCTCGTGCTCGTCTTCCTCGGCGACCATCAGGCCGCGCCGCTCATCAGCGGCGTGGGCGCCGACCACGACGTGCCGATCACCATCGTGGCCCACGACCCGGCCGTACTGGACCGGATCTCCGGGTGGGGCTGGCAGGACGGCCTGAAGCCCGGCCCGCAGGCTCCGGTCTGGCAGATGAGCGCCTTCAGGGACCGGTTCCTGACGGCCTTCGGATCGCAGGCCCAGAGCACTCAGCCGCCGGCCCCGCCGGCCCGATGAGGCCGCGGGGACGGCGTCGCGGCCGGGCGGTCGGCGTCCGCCGTGGCCGGAGGGTCGGTGTCCGTCGCGGCCGGGCGGTTGGCGTCCGTCGCGGCCCGCACGAACTCGCGGACCCGGGCGGTCGTGTTGGTCTCCAGCCAGACCAGTCCCCGTTCGATCGGCGGCGCGTCGTGGATCGGCACGTACGCGACGTCCGGGCGGGGGTAGTACCGCCGGCTGTGCTCGCCCACGGGGAGGACGCCCCTGCCCATCGCGACGAGGGACAACATCTCGGAGAACGTGTTGCCCATCGGCCCCTTCGGGACGGGTCTCCCCGACGGGGTGTGGTCGGGTGTGCGGTCGCGCTTGAACTCCACTGAGGTGACCTGCGGGTACTGCACCACTGGATGATCGGCGAGCACTTCGAGGGACACCGACTCCTCGTGGGCCAGCGGGTGCCCGGCGGACACGGCCAGTGAACGTCTCTCCGACAGCAGGGCCGGCCCGCGGGCCATGCCGTCGAAGGGGTACGAGGCGATGAGGATGTCGATCGAGCCGTCGAGCAGGCTCGATCGCGAGTTGAACAGTTGGACCTCGTGGACGTCGACCTCGCAGTCGGGGTGGCGGTCGGCGAACAGGCCGACGGCCTTGAGCAGCACCGGCGCGGTCCACTCGCCGAGGAAGGCCACCCGCAGCCGTCCGGTCACACCGCGCCCGGCTTCGACGGCCCTGCGAATCACCTCGTCCATCTGGGCCGTCAACGGCGCCAGGTCGTCGGCCAGTCGGCGCCCGATCGGAGTGAGACGGACGACGCGGCTGGTGCGCTCGAACAGCGGAGCGCCGATGCGACGTTCGAGCTTCTTGACGACGTGGCTGATCCGCCCGGTCGTCACCCCCAGGCGCTCGGCCGTACGGCCGAAATGCAGCTCCTCGGCGAGCGCCAAGAACGTCTCGATCTCGTGCCGCTCCAGCATGTGACTCTCCACCGTTGAATCTGGGTCAACGATCGTAGTCTCATTGTGGCTTGGTCGCCGCCGTCGCCCGGAGCATCGTAGGTGGTGGCACCGGCGTGGTTCACCCCAGCTCCACCAGCCGGTCCGACACTTTGCCGATTGAGACAGGGAACCCCCAATGAGCACGACGGGCATCACCGGCTACCTGACCGGCCTCGACGACAGGACACGAGAGATCGGCGAGAGACTGCTTCAGGCCCGCGACCTGGATTCGGAGTGACGACGATGCGCGTGAAAGCCTTTGACCACCTGGTGCTCAACGTCGAGGACGTCGAGCGTGCCCTGGAGTTCTACTGCGGGCTCCTTGGCCTGGAACCGGTGCGCGTCGCCGAGTGGCGGGCCGGCGACGTCGGGTTCCCCTCCGCGAGGGTCGCTCCGGAGACCATCATCGACTTCGTGCGCCGTCCCCGGGGAGAGTCGAACGTCGACCACATCTGCCTGGTCGTGGAACCGCTGGATTGGCAGGAGGTCATCGATTCGGGCGTCTTCACCGTCCTCGAAGGGCCCGTGGGCCGGTTCGGCGCGCGCGGCAGTGCGACCTCGGTCTATGTGCGGGACCCCGACGGTAACACCGTCGAACTGCGCTGGTATCCGCAGGACGCCCAAGGCTGAACCGCGAGGCGGCGGTGCGGGTTCGCGCCGTCCGCCTCGTCCCCACAGGGGACTAAGGTGTTCCGCCATGACCGAACCCGGCTTCCTCAGCACCACCCGGACGTTCTACGACACCATCGCCACCGACTACGCGGATCACTTCCGTGACGCGCTGGAGACCAGGCCCCTGGACAGGGCGTTGCTCGCAGGGTTCGCCGAGGTGGTGCGGGACGCCGGCGCCGGGCCCGTCGCCGACCTCGGGTGCGGTCCCGGTCACGTGACCGCACACCTGCACGCTCTGGGGGTGCCGGTGTTCGGGGTCGACCTGTCGTCGCAGATGGTCGAGTCGGCCCGGCGGACGTACCCGGACCTGCGGTTCGACGAGGGTTCGATGTTGTCCCTGGACCTGCCGGACGGCGCCCTCGGCGGCGTCCTGGCCTGGTACTCCACCATCCACACGCCCATGGACCGGCTGCCTGACGTGTTCGCCGAGTTCCACCGGGTGCTGGCCCCGGGTGGCCATCTGCTGGTCGCCTTCCAGTCCGGCGACGAGCCGCTGCACCTGGCGCGACCATGGGGCCACGAGGTGTCGCTCGACTTCCTGCGGCGGCGGCCGGACCACATCGCCGGATTGCTGGGCCAGGCCGGGCTGGCGGTCCACGCTCGGCTGGAGCGTGAGCCCGAGGGCGTGGACACTGCGCCGCAGGCCTTCCTCCTGGCCCGGAAACCGGCCGGCGCCACTCGGTCATGACGTGGCGGTCCGCCTCTCCGCCGCAGGTGGCACGAGGGGTCGCGGGCCCGGAATTCTCGCCACGGCACAGTGGTTTGGTCTACAGCTTGTGCCGTAGAGAAAGAGGCGAATGATGTCCGCACCACTTGAGTTCGGTATCGACACGTTCGGAGACGTCACCCTCGACGCGGACGGAAACCGCCTGCCGTACGCGCAGGTGATCCGCAACGTCGTGGAGGAGGCCGTGCTCGCCGACAGCGTGGGGATCGACGCGATCGGCATCGGGGAGCACCACCGCGACGACTTCGCCATTTCGGCACCGGAGATCGTGCTGGCGACGATCGCCGGCCGGACCGAACGCATCCGTCTCGGCACCGCGGTGACCGTGCTCAGCTCGGACGACCCGGTGCGCGTGTTCGAGAAGTTCGCCACGCTGGACGCGGTGTCCCAGGGCCGGGCGGAGATCATTCTCGGCCGCGGTTCGTTCACGGAGTCGTTCCCGCTGTTCGGCTACGACCTCGCGCAGTACGAGGAACTGTTCGAGGAGAAGCTCGACCTGCTGTTCCATCTGCTCCCGGAGGGCCCGGTCACGTGGGAGGGCAAACTCCGCCCCGGGCTGAAGGACCAGCACGTATATCCGAAGACGGAGTCCGGCCGGTTGCGCACCTGGGTCGGCGTCGGCGGAAGCCCCCAGTCCGTCGTGCGGGCGGCGAGCTACGCGATGCCGCTCATGCTCGCGATCATCGGTGGCCAGCCGGAGCGTTTCGCGCCGTACGTCGATCTGTACCACCGCGCGCTCACCCAGCTGGAGGTTCCGCGGTTGCCGGTCGGCGTCCACTCGCCGGGCTACCTCGCCGAGACCGACAAGCAGGCACGCGAGGAACTCTGGCCGCACTACCGGGCCATGCACGACCGCATCGGCCGCGAGCGCGGCTGGGGTCCCACGACCCGCGACCGCTTCGAGGCGGAGGCCGACGAGGGCGCCCTGTACGTCGGTTCGCCGGAGACGGTGGCCGCGAAGATCGCCAAGACCGTGAGCACGCTCGGCGTCGACCGTTTCGAGTTCAAGTACAGCTCCGGGACGCTCGCGCACGAGAAGCTCATGAACGCGATCCGTTTGTACGGCGAGGAGGTCGTGCCGCAGGTGAGGCGGCTTCTGGCCCAGACGCCCGCGCCGGCGTCAACCAGCTGATCCTGCGGCGTGATCATGCACAGGTTCGGTGATATGTGGCCTGACCTGCGTGAACGTCATTCATGATCATGCACACATTCGGCTGCTTGCGACACCACCTGCGCGAACGTCGAGCGTGATCATGCATGCCCTGCCTTCGCCGTATGAGGTCTTGTGCGCGAACGTTGGTCACTCCGTAGGCCCCGCGTGGTGGCGGGCCTACGGAAAAGTGATTCCGCCCGGTTCTGTCCCGGCCTACCCTCTCGGACATGAGTAGCGCATACTTCGACCGACCTGTCCTGACCGGCCGTTACGTACGGCTGGAGCCGTTGACGCTCCAGCATGCCGAGGGACTGCTGGAGGCCGGCAAGGACCCCGAGGTGTGGACCTGGCTCAACAACGGGCAGCCGACCGACCTCGCGGCGATGCGCGCGTACGTGACGCGACTGCTCACGATGCACGAGGCCGGAACGCTGACGCCGTGGGCACGGATCGACATCCGAACCGGGGAACCGGCGGGAGTCACCACCTACCACGACCTCACCCCCAAAGACCGGGCGCTCCACATCGGCTCCACGTGGATCGGCGGTCGCTGGCACCGGACGGGCCTCAACACCGAGGCCAAGCTGATGTTGCTCGAGCGTGCCTTCGACACCCTTGGCGTCCTGCGGGTGGGCTGGATGACCCACCACAACAATCTGCGGTCGCAGCGGGCCATCGAGCGGCTCGGCGCCCAACGTGAAGGTGTCCTCCGCAATCACAAGACCATGCCGGACGCCTCGCAGCGGAACACCGTCGTCTACTCGATGATCGACAGCGAGTGGCCCGCCGCCCGGGACGCCCTCCGGGCACGGCTTCGCCAGTCCGCGATCAGCCCTGGGCGGTGGGGCGGACGATGAGTTCGTTGACGTCGACGTCGCCGGGCTGGGCGATCGCGTAGCCGATGGCGCCCGCGACGGCGGAGGCCGGGATGGCGAGTTGCAGCGACGCGGCCCGCGCGGCGGCCTGTGCTTCCGGGTCGCCGCCGCGGTCGGTGAGCTCCGAGTGGGTGAAGCCCGGGCTCACGACGGTCACCCGGATGTCCCGGCTCTCCTGGCGCAATCCCTCGGAAAGCGCCAGGACCGCGTACTTGGTGGCGCAGTAGACGGCCGCTGTGGGGTCGACCCGGTGGCCCGAGGTCGAGGCGACGTTCACGATGTGGCCGGCGCCTCGTGAACGCATGTGCGGCAGGACGGCCGCGATGCCGTGCAGGGTGCCGCGCAGGTTCACATCGATCATCTGGTTCCACTCGTCGACGCGCAGGGCGTCGACCCTCGACAGTGGCATCACGCCCGCGTTGTTGACGAGCACGTCGACGCGACCGAGTCGATCATGGGCGGCCTCCACGAAGGCGCGCACGCTGTCGAGGCTTGTCACGTCGAGTTCCCGGTGGTCGGCTCGGCCACCCGCTGCGTGGATCTCGCCGACGAGCGCCGCGAGCCGGTCCACGCGCCGCGCCCCGAGGACGACGTGGTGGCCGTCCGCGGCCAGGCGGCGGGCGGTCGCCTCACCGATGCCGCTGCTGGCTCCGGTGATGAGAACGATCTTGCTGTCGGTGGCCGACGGGCTGTGCATGAGAACTCCTGGAAGACGCCGAACTCGCGGCAGAGGTGCCGCGGGATCCAGCGTGCGGCCGCGGTCGCGCCGGGAGAAGGCCGTGTCTTCCTGGGGGCGGCACTCCCAGGTAGCCGCGGCCTCGCTCACAGGCTGCCGCGCACGGAGGCGACATCCACGAGGTCTGAGCCTGCGGATCAGGTCCGGCTCACGTCGCTCGCGTGCGGGGAACTCAGGCGGGCGAGGGCGTTGCGGCTTCCGGGCTCCGGCGTGCCGACGAGTAACTGCTGGCCGGGAGCGTCGCGGACGTCGAAGGTCTGGTACGTCAATTCGACCCGGCCCACCTCGGGGTGGACGAAGACCTTGAACATGCGGGTGAGTCCGCTGACGGTCTGGTCGAGCCACAGGGTCCTGAACTCGGGCGAACTCCGCAGGAACTCGTCGACGAGCGCCCGGATCTCCGGGTCATCCGGATACTGGCCCGCATTGAGGCGCAGGGCATGGACGACGTTCTCCACGAGGGCCGGCCATTCGGCGAACACGGTTCGCGCCTGGGGATGCTGGAACAACACCCTGACCATGTTGGTCATACCGGAGAAGGGGGACAGCAGGGCGGCGGCGACGGAGTTGGCGGCGAGCACGTCGAACGCCGGGCTCAGCACGTACGCGGCCGCGGAGGGAAAGGAGTCCAGCAGTTGCAGCAGGGCCGGGTGGACCAGGTCTCGTGAGGTGCCCGGTGCCAGGCTCGGGTTCAACCCGGCGAGCCGGAAGACGTGGCCGCGGGCGTCGGCGTCGAGTCTGAGCGCCCGGCCGATCGCGTCCAGGACCTGCGCGGACGGGTTGCGCTCTCGTCCCTGTTCCAGCCGGGCGTAGTAGTCGATGCTCACTCCGGCGAGCACGGCCACCTCTTCGCGACGAAGTCCGGCGACTCTGCGGTCGCCGCCCCCGGGCAGGCCGACATCCGCGGGCTCAAGGCGTGCGCGATGGGCCCGGAGGAACTCCCCGAGCTTGTTCGTGGCTACGGCCGGCACGCTGACCAGCGTACTTCCCTCGTTTTCCGGGATAGACCCCAAGGAAGCCAGGCGTGATTCGTGACTTATCCGTGTTTAATTTGATTCGACCAACACGTGCCTGTGTCACTCTCGATCGGTGACGGAGGAGAGCCCCCGTGCGTCTTCGCGAAAAGCGTTGGACGGCGCTCGCCCGTGAGAGCAACCACTACGGCGAGCAAGCCGCCCGGTTCCTTCTCGACGGTCATTACAAGATCGCGGTGGACGCCGGCGACAGGGCGATACGCGCGGCGGGCAGACTTCACCGGAGTGACAAGGGCGACCGCGACGTCATCGAGGTTCTCGCGGACCACCTCCGCAATCGTGCCGAGACCCAGGCCTTGTGGGTGCGGACGCCGGGCATGTGGAACACGGCCAGGGCGACTCCTCTGATCAAGGACGCGACCCGGGCCCTGGGACTGTTCGAGGCGCTGGCGCCGGACGCGAAGTATCCGGTGCGTCCGGCGGAGGCTTCCGGCGCGGCGGAGGCACTGCTCGCATGGCAGGACGTCGCCGAGGGCTACGCGGGCCTCATCGAGCACTCCCCGTCGCCCATCGGCCCGATCTGGAGCACGTTCTACGCCATGGCACGCCAGGCCGAGTGGCTGCAGGCGGTGGATGAGCCGAAGCTGGCCGACGCCTATCTTGCCGCGACGGCGAGCATGGCCGACGGTCGCTGGCACGAGCTGGTCACCCGACTCAGGGCCCCGCTGGAGAAGGTCGTCGAACGCCTGGTCACGGAGCAGGGAACGCATCAGTGACCAGGCATCCGGAGGAAGCATCAATCCGCTGCGCCGACCGGCTGGACGTCCGCCAGGGCGGGTACGGCTCGGCTGCGCCGCATCGCCCGTGACGGCCACCAGCTCGCCTCGCCGAGCAGCGTCATGATCGACGGCAGGATCATCGTCCGTACGACGAAGGCGTCGAGCAACACCGCGACGGCGAGGCCGAAGCCCATCTGTTTCATCTCGACCAGCGACAGGAAGACGAAGGCGGCGAACACCGACACCATGACGACCGCGGCACTGGTGATCACCCCGGCGGAGCCGCTGGTGCCCTCGATCACCGCCTCACGGGTCGGCACGCCCCGCAGGGCGGACTCCCTGATCCGGCTGATCACGAACACCTGGTAGTCCATCGACAACCCGAACAGGATGACGAACAGGAACAACGGCACCCGGGACCCGATGAATCCGGTGGAGGTGAAGTCGAGCAGGCCCTCGGCCCAGGAGTACTGGAAGACCACGACCAGCAGCCCGAAGGCGGCTCCTGCCGACAGCAGATTCAAAATCACTCCGAGGAGGCCGATCACCACCGAGCCGAACGCCGCGACCGTCATGAGGAAGGTCAGCAGCAGCAGGAACCCGATCACCCAGGGGAGCTTCTCGTTCTGGTGCGTGACGTAGTCGGCGTCTCTGGCGACGTCCCCGCTCACGGCCGCCTCGGCACCGGTCACCGTGCCGACCGTGGCCGGGATGTATTCGGACCGCAGTCGCTGGAGTGACTGTTGCGCCTGCTCGGAACCCGCGGGGAACGGGACCGCCAGTTCGAGCGTGCTGACCCCCCTGTCCGAGGAGGTCTTCGGCTCAGCGGCCGCGTCCCCGGCGAACCGTGGATCGGCCTCCACGCGCCGTGCGAGGTCCTTCAACGCGGAGACGACCTCGCCGGAGTGCGCCGGGTCGGCGCGGACCGCGACCAGGTGTGTCACGTTCAGATCCGGGAAGGCCGCGGTCAGCCGGTCCCAGGTCCGCACGGCTGGGATCTCCCGTGAGAACGTGTCGGTCCCCGGCACGTTCAGCCTCAGGGCCAGGGCGGGCAGCGCCAGCGCCAGCATCACCGTCGTGGCGACGAGCAGTGTGGCGACAGGGTGTCGCGTCGCCGGTCGTGACATCGCCGCCCACACCCGCCCGGTGTTCTGCCGCCCGGAAGCCGGATGTACGGCCCGGCGGGCACGGCGGCGGTCGACCTGGTCGCCGACCTTGGCCAGGATGGCCGGCAGGACGGTCAGCGAGCTGACCATGGCCACCAGGACGGCGATGATGGTGCCGGTGGCCAAGGAGGAGAAGATGACGTCGGTGGCCAGATAGAGACAGGCCGTCGAGACGATAACCGCCAGACCTGACACCACGATCGCCCGCCCCGAGGTGGCCGCGGCAAGCTCCACCACGGCTGAAGGGCTGACGCGACCTCCCGCACGCGCGCGCTCCTCCCTCTCCCGTTTGAGGTAGAAGAGCGAATAGTCGACGCCGACCGCCATGCCGATCAGAAGGATCACACTGTTGCCCACCCCGGCGTCGGGCAGCACGTGTGAAGCGATCGCCGCCAACCCCATGGAGGCGGCGATCGAAGACAGCGCCAGCAACAACGGCACACCGGCCGCCAGCACCGACCCGAAGACGAGCAGCAGAACCGCCAGCGTCACCGGTAGCGTGATCATTTCGGAGAGGAAGAGGTCGTCGCCGCGTTGCGTGTCCAGGCCCTGGCTCATCGAAGGCCGGCCGGTCTCCGTGATGAGCAGGCCCGGGTTGGCCGCCTGCACCGCGGCGGTCTGCTCGACCAGCGGGCCGATGTGGCGTTTGGCGGCCAGTTCCTCGCCCTTCATGGTGATCGCGACCATCACGAGCGTGCCGTCCTCGGAGCGGACCGGGGCTTCCACCCGATCCACCTCGGGAAGGGCGCGCATCCGACTCGTCAGATCGCGAACGGCGCGGTCCGCCGCCGGGCCGTCCACAGGACCGGACCGCGACTCGATGAGGACACGCTCGATCGGCCGGCGCGCCAGGTTGCCCTCCGCCGCGATGGCTTCAGCGCGGCCGGCCTCGCCCACCCGGTAGTCCGCGCTGGTGGCGCTGTGGGTTCCGGCCAGCGAGCCCGTGCCCAGACACAGCACCACGAACACGAACCATGCGGCTATCGCCCGCCATGGATGGGTGGCGCTCCAGCCGGCCACCCGTACGGTGAGTGGTCGCCTTTTCCGTTGCGCCGGCATCAGGCTGCACTGCCACGTCGGTCCGATCGCGACAGCGCGGACACACCGGGAACCTGGGTCGAGCGGGAGATCGCTGGAGCGGACGCACGAGGGGATTTGCGTATGAGCAGCATGAGCTGCTCTCCTTTCTTCGGAGGTACGTGCGCTTCAAGGCACGCCGTAACGGCGTGGTCGCGCGGCTTCTGTTTCCCGGGGTGGCGAGTTGCCGCTCGCCACCCCGGGCCTTCATCGGGTGAATTCAGCTCATGGGCCGCAGGTGCCTCATCCGACGCTTCGCAGGAGTTGTTCGACGGCGGCGAGCCGTGACGTCAGCTCGGCGAGCTGAGCGTGCAGTCGCTCCTGGTTCTGGCTCGACTGCTCGGCGAGCTCCTGGTATCTCGCCATCACGGCCGTGTCCGCACGATGCTGGAGAAACCTGAAGTAGTAGATGAGGCCTACTACGACGACGGCGAATACGCCGAAGAGCGCCGCGACGGGAACGATGATGTTCTTCATCTCGGATTCTCCTGCACGTCTTTGAGCCCTTCTTCTTCGTCTGCTCGGAGTGCGGCCAGGACCACGTCCACTGTCAGGTGGACGTCGAACGGCACCAACTCGAAATACTTCATCGCCTTGCCGTCCGATGACAGTTCCAGGTCTCCGGCGACCAGTCCGGCCTTCTCCAGACGCTCCAGATGGAGGTAGAGAAGGGGACGGGACATGCCGAGCCGCCGGGCCAGTTCGCTGACATGGACCCGGCCTTCGGACAGCCCGGCGATGATCCGTAGCCGCTGCGGATGGCCGATGGCAGCCAATACGGCCAGCAGCTCCTCACTGGTCAGAGTCCCATTCCTGTCGTCTCGATATTTCACCTGTAAGTCCAGACTGACAGGTGGCCCGGCCAGCGTCAATGCCCGCGCAACGGCGGACAGCGGTGGCTCCGAGAAGTGAGGAGGGGTGAGCCGCTAGCGCCGTCTCACCACCAGCACCCAGAACAGCACCAGCAACAGGAGTAACGCGAGCACGGGCATCGCGGCGATCGTCCCGGTGCCGACGAGTGCCGCGCCGCCGAGGAGGACCACGACGATGAGCGTGGCCATCACGAGGCCGCCTGTCCTCGACCGCGCTGGTGCGCTCCCCGGTGAGGATGCGGGCCCGCGCGCGACCGGCCGGGTGGGCTCTGACGGCCCGGCGGGCCTCATGGCGTCCTTCGGAGCGGCGTCGCCGGGAAGCGGCAGTGTGTACGGCGAAGCCGGGGCGGTGGCGAACTGCGCGCCCTCCATGAGCAGCGTGTCCGCCGACATGTCCTTGCCACCGATCAAGCGGAGCAGGATCGCCCGTGCGGTGGGGCGCCGGGCGGGGTCCTTGGCGAGGCACGCGGCGACGATGTCGCGTAGTGGCCCGGACAGGGGGCCGAGGTCGGGCTCGCCGTTCAGGATGCGGTGCATCACCGCGGGGATCGAGTCCTGCCCGAACGGTGTGACGCCGTTGGCGGCGTAGACGATGGTGCACGCCCAGGCGAAGACGTCGGCGGCCGGACCCACGGTGATTCCGCTGATCTGTTCCGGTGCCATGTAGGCGGGTGTGCCGACGATCGCGCTCGACAACGTGCCGCTGGCGTCCAGGGCGCGGGCGATGCCGAAGTCGATGACGCGGGGGCCGTCGGCGCCCATGATGACGTTGCTGGGCTTGAAGTCGCGGTGCACGATCCCGGCCTCGTGGATCGCGGCGAGCGCGGTCACCGTGGCGATCGCCAGCCTCTCCAGGGCGGGCCCCTGAGGCGCCTTGCCGGCCGCGATCACTTCGGACAGCGCGGGGCCGTCGACGAACTCGCTGACGATGTATTGCCTGTCGCCGTCCGCGTCGGCGTCCAGCATGCGGGCCGTGCAGAACGCGGCGACCCGTTCGGCATGTGCCAGTTCCGCGGCGAATCGGGATCGCGCTTTGGCGTCCCCGCTGAACCGCGCGTGCAACATCTTGATCGCGACCGGCTCGCCGTTCGGGGCCTCGCCCCGGTACACCACGCCTTGGCCGCCCTCTCCGAGCAGGCCGACGATCCGGTACGGGCCGATTTGCTGGGGATCACCTGAACGAAGTTGCTGCAAACCGTGCAATTTACTCCTCCACGGGCGCGCGAGACCGAGGCGACGTTACCGCAGTGGGCACCGCATTCAATGTGAACGATCACATCGTGAGCATTCGATTTGCCCGCTGGGCGGGGAAATGCGGCGTCACAGAGACCGTCAATGCGGGTGCGCCGACCGTGATCCCTTGTCGGCCTGCCTCAAAACTTTGCCTGGCTGTGGGACGTAATGCCCGAATAGTGCGGTTTCTTTGACTAGCGGGGGGCGAGCAGTTCACGTTCGGGGGGAGTGAGATGCCGGCCTGGTACCGACCATCGTTCCGGGCGCGAAGGACGGCGGGGACCGGTGCCTTCGCGGCACTGCTGTGCATCGGAGTCAGCCTGCTCTTCCTTCTGTTCGCAGGCAACAAGGAGGCCGACGGTGCCCAGACTCGGGTCACCTCGGCCTGGGACCGCGTTGTGCCCCTCATCCGAGAAGGTCCCCTCCCGCCCGTGTTGACGCAGGGCAGGGTCGAGGCGATCCAGGTCGTGGACTCACAGGGCCGGGTCGTCGCGGCGACCCGGCAACTCGTAGGCAAACCGCGGATGGCCACCTTCCACTCGGACAAGGGCCAGGTGCGCTCCACACAGGTGTTGTGCCCTCCGGCAGGGCTGACGGGCGGCTGCATGACCGTCGTCGCCTACAAGGTCTATCAGCCGGACGGATTCTGGGTTCTCTACATAGCGGTTCCCGTGGTCCTCTGGTACGGGACCACCACGGCGCTGCTGTTGGCGATCGGTGTGTCGGTGCTGGTGACGGTGATGATCAGCGCCTGGGTCTTCCGTGATCTCACCAAGGCCATGGCCCCGGTGAACGCCATCCGGGCGGAACTGGCGGAGATCACCGCCACCGACCTCGACCGGCGGGTGCCTGTGCCCAAGAAGTACGAAGAGATCAAGTTCCTGGCCGAAACGGTGAACGACACCCTGGACCGCCTTGAGGGCGCCTACCAGCAGCTACGCCAATTCACCTCGGACGCCTCCCACGACCTGCGCAGCCCCATCACCGCCATGCGGGCGCAACTGGAGGAGGCGCTCATGTACCCGAACCACACCGACTGGCCCAAGATGACCGCGGCGGTGCTCGTCGGGGTGGAACGGCTTCAAGCGATCGTGACCGACCTGCTGACACTCGCCCGACTTGACGCGCGGGCCCCCTTCAGCCGCAAGCCGACCGATCTGGGCCGGTTGGTCGGCGAGGAACTGGGCCGCCGGACCTATCGGATCGAGATCGTCAAGAATCTACGGCAGGACGTCTCCATCAACTGCGACCGGCTGCGGATCACCCGGGTGCTGGTCAACCTGCTCGACAACGCCGAACGCCACGCCGGCTCGCAGGTCACCGTCAACGTCCGGGCCGAGAATTCCACGGCGATATTGGAGGTCGTCGACGACGGCGCGGGAATCGCCCCCGAACACCGGGAGATGGTCTTCGACCGCTTCACCCGGCTGGACGCCTCCCGCGACAGGGACGCGGGAGGGACCGGGCTGGGGCTGGCGATCGCGCGGGAGATCGCCGAAGCGCACGAGGGCACCCTGACCATCCAGGACAGTGAACGAGGGGCACGTTTCGTCCTGCGCCTCCCCCGATGCGCACCCTCTCCGGCCGCTGACCCACGTGGCCCCACGGGGGCGCTCCCGAAGGCGAGGCGCGCGGACTGAGCGCGGGCGTGCGACGGATCTGGCTCGCCCCGTTGTCCTGAAGCCGCTCGAGCCCATGATCGCTGCTGCTGGGATCGAGATCGGCGATTCGGACTTCACGGGATCCCTGTTCGGCACCTGTACCTGCGTCAAGCCATGAGCCGGCGCTGGTACCGCACACCGGGGCGCCCCTCGAGGAAGATGCTCCCGACAACGGTGAACCCGTTACGTTCGAGCACGGTCCGGGAGGCCGGGTTGTCGAGGGTGGTGACCGCGGTGAGCACGGAGAGCCGGTATGCCGAGGCGGCCAGGAGGCACACTTCCTCGACCGCGGCCGTCGCCACGCCCCGGCCCCCGGCGTGCTCACCGATCCGGTAGCCGAGCTCAGCGGACCCATCCGCGACGTCCACGATATTGACGCGGCCGATCAGTTTCCCCTGATCGTCCACGATGACATGGAAGTGGCCCAGACCGGCGTCCTGCTCGGCGAGCAGGGCGCTGTGGCGTGAGGCGAACTCGACGAAGTACGCGTTCCCGCGATCCGGCACAGACCGCGCGAAGTACTCCCGGTTCTCCCGCTCGAAGACCAGGAGAGCAGGTGCATGGTCAGCCCGGAGCCGCTCCAACCTCAGCATGGTCGACAGCCTATTCACCGACTTCACCGACCGGACACAGGTCGCGCCGACTGGTCAGCACCGACAAATTTAACGTCCTTGACTGGATTATTTTTCGGCGATAGCCTGCGATCACGCGGCCGCCAGGAGCGGCCTGCGACGGCAGAAGGTCGGCTGCCATCCCGGCAACGCAACCCCCGAGGAGCGAGTCCCATGCGCATCGTGATCACTGAGTTCATGAGCTTGGACGGAGTCGTGCAGGCGCCAGGCGGACCGGACGAGGACACGGACGGCGGCTTCGCCCATGGCGGCTGGTCGCACCCGTTCTTCGATCTGGATGTGGTGGGTGGCGCCTTCGACGACGCGCTGAGCAAGGCCGAGGCGCTGTTGTTCGGGCGCCGCACGTGGCAGACGATGGCCGCGGCGTGGCCTGAGCAAGACAGCGACCCGTTCGCCGACCGGATGAACGCCATTGCGAAGTACGTCGTGTCCGAGACGCTGGGCGATGACGAGCTGACGTGGAACAACACCACACGCATCCCCGGTGACGACGCCGTCGCCCGCATCCGGGAGCTGCACAAGACCGACGGCGGCGACTTGGTGGTCATGGGGAGCCCCACGCTCGTGCGCACCCTCCTGGGCGAGGGCCTGGTCGACCAGCTCCGGCTCATGATCATGCCGGTGATCCTCGGCGGGGGTAAGACGATCTTCCCTGGCGACGGCACACTGCGCACGCTCGAACTGGTCTCGACGGTGATCAGCGACGCGGGTGTGCACGTGTGCACCTACCAGCCGGTCGCCGAAGCATAGGCCGGCCCGACGGCGGGCGGCGCCGGAAAGGCTGGAAGTCAGGCCTGTTCCGGCGCTCGCGGGACGAGTAGTCCTCGGTTGAACGCCTCGGTGACGGCGGAGGCGCGGTCGCTCACACCGAGCTTGGCGTAGATGTTCAGCAGGTGAGATTTGATCGTGGCCTCGGTGATGAACAGCTTGGCCGCCGCCTCCCGGTTCGTGGCCCCGGCCGCCACCAGTTGGAGGACTTCGAGCTCCCGCTGGCTGAGCGGACCGGGGGTGGGGGCACGTACCCGGGTCATCAGCAGGGCAGCCGCCGACGGGGCGAGAACCGCCTCACCCCGGGCCGTCGCCCGGACCGCCCGCAGAAGCTCGTCACGGGGAGCGTCTTTGAGCAGGTAACCGGTGGCACCCGCTTCGATCGCGGGCAGCACATGGCTGTCGGTGTCATACGTGGTCAGTACGAGCACGCGCGCGCCACTCCCGCGTCCGGCCAGCTCTCTTGTCGCGCTCACCCCGTCCATGCCGGGCATCCGCAGATCCATCAGGATCACGTCCGGCCGCAGAGCCTCGGCGAGCCGGACCGCCTCGGCCCCATCGGAGGCCTCACCGATCACCTCGAACCCCGGTTCGCGGGCGAACATGCTGCTCAAGCCGTCCCTGACCACTGGATGATCGTCGGCGATCAGCAGTCTGATCACGGTGCCGGGGCTCATGCGGAGACCTCCGCCGGCTCGGCGGGGACGCAGGCCGAGATTCCCGTGCCGGCGCCCGGTTCCGACTCGACCTGCAGCGTCCCTGACAGGCCCTCGATCCGCTGCCGCATCGCGATCAGGCCGAACCCGCCGCGATCCACGTGCAGGCCATCGGTGGCACCGTCACCGAGCCGGGACGGATCGAAGCCGCCGCCGTCGTCACGCACGTCCAGCGCCACCTCGTGCTCCATGTACGACAGCGTCACTCCCACCCTCGTCGCCCGTGCATGCTTGGCCACGTTGGCCAAGGCCTCCTGTGCGGTCCTGAGCAGCGCGACCTCCGCCTCCGGCCGCATCGGCCGTGCCGTACCGGTCGTCGTGACCTGGACCGGGATCTCGTGCAGCGACGACCAGTGGCCGGCGACGTTCGCCAGCGCCTCGCTCAGCCGTGCCGTCTGCAGCGGCTCCGGCCGCAGCGCGTGCACCGACCGCCGAGCCTCGGACAGGCTCTCCCTGGCCAGCCTGGTCGCGGCTTCGATGTGCCTGCGCAATCCTGCTGGATCGTCGACGGCGTGCTCGGCCGCCTGCAGTTGGGTGACGATGCCGGTGAGCCCTTGCGCCAGAGTGTCGTGGATCTCCCGCGCCATCCGCTGCCGCTCGTCGTGCACGCCGGCCTCCCTCGCCTGCGCCAGCAGTTGCTCGTGCAGGACCGCGTTCTCCGCCAGCGTCGTCTCCAGCCTCCGGTTCGCCTCGCGTGCCTCTGCGAGCGCCTGTTCTCGCTCCTCGTTCTGCTGGGCGCTGCGCCGGGCGAACCAGGCGAAGCCACACAGGGGGATCACGTTCGCGGCCATGATGACGACCCATATGGTCACGCCGAAAAGCGAGGTCTTCTCCACGCCGTACGCCTGCGCCGTGCCCGACACCATCGCCACCGCGGCGACGCCGACCGGCTCCCACGGCCAGCGCAGGACCCCGAACGCGTAGATGTACCCGGCGGGCGTGAAGAAACCGAACCACGGGTCCCTGGCCACCAGGACCGCCATGATCGCGATCAGTACGGTGAAGAACACCGCCATCACCCGCGTGCGCTCCCGCCAGGCGGGATGCAGCGTGAAGACCCACAACATCCACGCCGCGGCCAGCGCGCACAGAGCCAGGTCGATGAGCAGGGACTCGCCCGCCGACCGTTTGGCGACCACCGTGACGACGACCAGGATCGCCAGCAAGGCGTACGGAAGGACGGTTGCCGGTACGGGCCGGCGACGCACCGGACCGCTCATCCGCGTCCTCCTGTGCGGCTCATGTTCATATCGGACAAATCTAGCTGTATTGGGGCGTCTTATCTGGTGGCGAACAACGAGCGCAGGTGCCTGCCGTTCACGATCGCGACGACGCACACAAGGAGCAGTCCGCAGACGGTCTGCTCGATCCTCATCCACATCGGCAGGAATCCCGGGAGTGCGACGAGGACCGCGATGGCCACCACCATGACGCCCGAGGCGATCCGCAACCGCAGATAGGCCCGGCGACGTCCACGGGTGGTGCCGGTCGCGAAGGCGAGCATCAGCAGGGAGCTGAGGACGACGATCCCGCCGCGCACCCAAACCGTGTCGGTCACCAATCCGGCGTCGTCACGGAGCAGGTAGACGGCCACGAGGGTGAGCACGCTGATGGCGACGTAGCCGCCGACGAGGAGCTTCACCGTACGGAACGCCGTGCGGCTGCGCGGATTGTTCAGGGCTTCGTCGGAGATCTCGGCGGGAAGCGAAATGGGGGTGTTCATTGCGAGCCTTCCTTCTCTGGTCGGCTTCAAGCGTCGCAATGTCACACCAGGTCACGCATCGCCCGATCTCCTGAGGGCGCGGCTGAACCGGCGGCCCCGCCGGACGGCTGAGCCGATCCACCGATCGGCTGACCGTCAGACCAAACTCGCAGGTCGCGGGCTTTCTGCTGCGAACCTGTCGACGTCAACCGGTATCACCCGGTGGCGGTCGCTCCTGGCAGAGGCCGGAGCTAGTCGAGCCAGATCACGATCCCGGTCAGATCGTTGAGGACGGCCGCGACGCCTGACCTGATGGCGGCCGAGCAGCGCTCGGCGGTGAACGACTCGGGGTCGTACGTCGAGGACATGCCGAGCCCTTCGCCGCGGAACGACGCGCCGGACCAGTCGACCGCCGTGACGTTGTGGGTGGGCTCGGCCAACTCCGCGCCCACGACGAGGAACTGCTGAGACAGGTGGTTCGCGGTGACCAGCGCGAGGGGGTCGATGAGGTCGTTGCCCGCACTGACGATGAGGTCGGGGCCCATCGCGAGAGCCTTGGTGATGCCGGTGACGAGGTTGGCCGGGTCGGCGACCACCGTTCTGAGGTCGACGTCCTCGTCCTCGGCCCAGCCCTTCACCGCCGTGACGAGGGCCTTGGTCGGGCGGTCGTCCCCTGCGGTGAGAAGCACCACGCGGTAGTCCTTCGACGGACGGACCTCGGTCCAGGAGCCGGGCCGCGGCGTGACGGTCGACTCCGGGACGGGCGTGACGGAGGGGTCGATGAACCCCGCGCCGAGTGCGCCGAGGGGGGTGGGCTTGGAGTGCGGTCGTGACCAGTCGCCGCCGGATCCGCATCCGGTGATCAGAGTTGCGGCCGCGGCCAGCGTGGCGACGGCCCGAAGCAGCGGGCGCAAGGCGATCGTCCTCCGAGTGATGGCGGATGGTGCGGGGTCCATCCTCCTATCCCAGGTCATGCCGCCTTCCATCCTCAGGAGGCGTTCAGGAATTTGTTTTTCCGCAGTTCGTCGGCGGTCTGGCTCTCATTCACCCGTGACGTGCAACGTGCACTGGCAACGTAAGGAGCCACATGTCACAGCGGGTGCGCCGCACCGTCGTCGGGATCGTCATCGCGATCACAGCGGCGGTGATCGCCTTATTGAGCGCCGGCCCGGCGCTCGCCCACGGGTTCACGTCGACCGTGTACGTCCACGTCGCCGCGGGCGACGATGGTCACGTACGGACGACGCTGGAACTCGAGTACGACCTCTTCGTCGTGTCCGCCGCGGACTACGAGAAGGACGATTCCCTCTTCAAGGCGGGAACCGCCGCGTTCGACGCGCAGGACACCGAAGGACAGGCCGCCGCGCTCAACGCCCACACGCAGTCGGCCGTCAAGTACGTCGCCGAACGTTTCTCCGTCGCCTCGGGCGGCAAGGCCTGCACGCCGGCGCAGGTGGGCGACTTCACGATGACCGCTCGGGAGGGCGTGCCGTACACCCGGCTGCTGCTCGACTGGGTCTGTCCCGAGCAGGGCGACGACCACGAGGTGCGCAGCGGGCTGTTCCCCGACGCCGAGACCTACGTCAAGGGCACCAAGACGATCCTCACCTACGAGCTCGACGGACGTTCGGGCAGCGCCGCGCTCGACGCCGCGCACCCGTCCTTCTCGACCGCTCAGGCGTGGTACGAGCGGTTCTGGGAGTTCTTCCGCCTGGGCACCGAACACCTGCTGACCGGGATCGACCACATCCTGTTCCTGCTGGCGCTCATCGCCGGGTCGCGGCGCCTGCGTGAGATCGTGCTCGCGGCCACGAGCTTCACCCTGGCGCATTCGGTGACGTTCATGCTCGCCGCCCTCGGGCTGGTCGACGTCCCCGCGAGTGTCGTGGAGCCCGTCATCGCGCTGTCGATCGCCGCGGTCGCCTGCTGGCACCTGTGGCAGATCTGGCGCCGCGGCGACCAGGCCACCGAGATCGCCACGCTGGGACGCGGTCACTTCAGCCTGGACCGTGCGGGCTGGATCCGCCTCGCGGTGGTGTTCTGCTTCGGCCTCGTGCACGGCCTGGGCTTCGCGGGCGCGCTGGGGATCAACGAGGCCTGGTCGTGGACCCTGCTGTGGTCCTTGCTGGTGTTCAACGTCGGCATCGAGACCGTGCAGCTGGCGATCATCGCCGTCGTCTTCCCGTTGCTGGCCGTGCTTCGTCGCCGTTCGCCGAGGGCCGGCCTCTGGGCAACAGGCGTGATTTCTGCGGGCGTGTCCGTTATGGGGCTTATCTGGTTTGTGCAACGGGTGTTCGGGTTGTGACCTCACAGGTTCTTGGGAGGTTCAGCTGACCTGCTAGATCGCATTAACGGTCGGTTTACCTGGCAGCGAGAGGTTTGCTGGGCATTTCTCTCCAAACCCATCGGCAAAAGGAACATCACCGATGACTTCGAGCAACTCCGCACAGGCCCGCGGCCTCGTGCGGCGCCGCGTGGCCGCAGGGGCCACGGCGGCATTCCTGGGCCTGGGTGTTGTGGCCACCGTCGGCAGCCTGGCGGCCCCCGCCAGCGCCGCCGAGTCCGCCACGCTCACCGGCATCATCCTCGGTGTGGGCTCCAACGAGTCCCAGCGCACCGTGACCTGGTATTCCTCGGCCGACACCGCGCAGAAGGTCCAGCTCGCCCCGACCGCACAGGTCGCCAACGGCGAGTTCCCCGCTGACGCCCCCACCTTCGACGCCACCGGCGCGGCGAACATCGCCACCAGCGGTGGCTTCAACCGCCACGCGACGATCACCGGCCTGAAGGAGGACACGGCGTACTCCTACCGTGTCGGCTCCGAGGGCAACTGGTCCCCGGCGTACTCCTTCAAGACGCAGGACTTCGAGGGCAACTACGACTTCCTGTTCTTCGGCGACCCGCAGATCGGCTCGTCCGGCGACGTCGCGGAGGACGGGGCCGGCTTCGCGGACACCCTGAACGTCGCGCTGGCGGCCAACCCGAACGCCGAGCTTCTGGTGTCGGGCGGCGACCAGGTCGAGACGGCCAACACTGAGACCCAGTGGAACGCCTTCCTCGCGTCCGACAAGCTCCGCCAGTACCCGTGGGCCGCCACCATCGGCAACCACGACGTCGGCGGCAAGGCCTACGAGCAGCACTTCACCACCCCGAACACGGACCGCACGGCCCCGTACTACGACAACGGGAACCCGGCGGGAACCAAGTCGGGCGGTGACTACTGGTACATCTACAAGGATGTGCTGTTCATCGACCTCAACAGCAACAGCTACAACTCCGCGAACGGCGGCGGCGACGCGGCGCACATCGGCTTCGTCACCGACGTCATCAACAAGCACGGCAACGAGGCGAAGTGGAAGGTCCTCACCTACCACCACGCGATCTACTCGCCGGCCGACCACGCCAAGGACAGCGACAACAAGGTCCGGCGTGTCGACTTCCCGACCACCTTCTCGAAGCTCGGCGTCGACCTGGTGCTGCAGGGTCACGACCACAGCTACTCCCGTAGCTACCTGATCAAGAACGGCGAGAAGGCGAACCCGGACGAGCAGCCCGGTGCCGCCGACGTCTACGCCGGTCCCGGCGGCGTCCTCTACGTGACGGGCAACTCGGCTTCGGGCTCGAAGTACTACGACATCACGAAGCCGGACACCACCGGCACGAGCGGCGCCGGCAACGGTGCCGACCCGCTGAACCCGGACAGCTACTGGTACAACTCGGTTCAGAACCAGGAGCACGTCCGCACCTACGTCAAGGTGCAGGTGCGCAACGACAAGCTCGTCGTCGAGAACGTCCGGAGCGGCACCTGTGCGGCCCCGAACTCGTCGGTCGAGAAGGGCAACTGGTGCAACAACACCACTGAGGGCCAGCCCGTCGGTTCGCTCGTCGACAAGGTCACCGTCCACCCGTACAACGGTGACGGCCAGGCCCTGCAGGTGAACGTGCCGAACGTCGCTCCGGGTGAGTTCGGCTGGACGATCGACGGCTACAACGGCCTCGTCGACCTCGGCACCGCCAAGGAGACCAACGGCGACCACTTCGAGGCGTCGGGCAAGATCAACCCGATCCTCGTGTCGGACAGCCGCCGCTCGCTCGCTCCGTGGTCGATCTCGGCCAACGTCAGCGACTTCAAGGACGCCGACAAGACGTTCTCCGGCGCCAACCTCGGTTGGACGCCGTACGTCCTCGACGGCGGCGCGGGCGCCACGGCCGCCAAGCCGGTGGCCTCCGGTTACGTCGACCACGGCCAGGGCCTGTCCGTCTCGCGCGGCCTCGGTTCGGCCGTGCAGGGTCACCCTCGCGGTGGGGCCAAGCTGGGCGCCGACCTGGATCTGAAGATCCCGGACAGCGTCGCCAAGGGTGGTTACCGCGCCACGCTCACGGTCACCGCGCTGAGCAGCTGATCGTACTCGTTTGACCTGGCGGGGTAGGCGCCTTCGGGCGGCCTACCCCGCCTCTCGTTCCAGATTCACCAAAGATCGTCCGAGGACTCCGAGATGCCCATAACGCGCCGGAAGACCCCCGTCGCCGCCTTCGTCCGTACCGCCGTCCTGGCCATGCTCACCGCTCTCGCGGTCGCCGGCCTGGGGGCCGGCCCCGCTCTGGCAGACGACGGCAACGTCACATGGACGGTCAGGACGGTCTCGAACCACTACGGCGACGACCGGTCCAGCTACAGCTATGACGTCAACCCCGGTGGCCGGGTCGAGGACGCCATGGTCGTGGCCAACAAAGGCAAGTCCCCGCTCAAACTCGGCGTCTACGCCGCCGACGGCTTCACGACCGACACGGGCCAGCTCGACCTGCTCACCAAGGACAAGAAATCCGTCGCGATCGGTGCCTGGGTCCGCGCCGGCCGCGACAGCGTCACGATCCAGCCCGGTAAGTCCGTCGAGATTCCCTTCACGGTCACCGTTCCGGACAACGCCACGCCCGGCGACTACGTGGGCGGCATCCTCACCTCCCTGACGCAGGCCGACGAGGCCGAGGGCATCAACGTGGATCGGCGCCTCGGCATCCGGGTCAAGCTGCGGGTCAGCGGCGAGCTCAAGCCGACCCTCGCGATCGAGAACCTCTCCCTCGATTACGCGGGCTCGTTCAACCCGTTCGCCACGGGTGACGCCACCGTCACGTACACGATCCACAACACCGGCAACGCCATGCTGTCCGCCCAGCAGACGGTGTCGGTCGCCGGCCCCTTCGGGTGGCTGCAGGCCGATGCGGACAAGATCGCCTCGCCCCCGGAGCTGCTCCCCGGTGAGAGCTGGAAGGTGACGGTGCCCGTCCGCGGTGCGGCACCCGCCGTCAGGCTGGGCGTGACCGCGACCATCACACCCCTGCTCACCGACGCGTCGGGCTCCACCAGCCCGCTCAAGCCGGTCCAGGTGACGGCGGGCGGCTGGGCCGTCCCGTGGACGCTGTCTCTGCTGGTCGTCGTACTCATCGCGGTCA
Organism: Planotetraspora silvatica; assembly: GCF_016863315.1. Classification (GTDB taxonomy): domain Bacteria; phylum Actinomycetota; class Actinomycetes; order Streptosporangiales; family Streptosporangiaceae; genus Planotetraspora; species Planotetraspora silvatica. The sequence goes on along the minus strand of NZ_BOOQ01000048.1, from coordinate 25,970 downwards.
TCGTCGCCGCGATCCTTCTCTCGCGCCGCGGCCGCGTACAGCGCAAGCTGCGTGAGGACGCCCGCGTACGGGACGCCGTCGAGCAGGCGCTTCGCGAGCAGGAGACGCAGGCGCGCTGACGCCTTCACCGCACCGGGTGGACCTGCGCTGCGCCGACCATCAGCCCGGCCGGCGCACCCCTGCCCGTCTCCCGCATGCGTCCCTCAGGCCGATGCGGTCGGGTCCGCCACATGGCCGATGAACAACGGCGTCGACGTGGGCCGGTGCATGATCGCGAATGCGAAGGGATGGTCGGCGCGGACCTCGGCGTTCTGGCCGACCCGAGCGGAGGTGACGAACGCCAGCCCGGTGACCGCGGCGGCCTCGGTCCCCCACTCGTCCACCGTGATGTTCGCGCGGTGGACCGCCTGGCCGATGAAAAGGCCGTCGGCGATGCCGGAGAAGTCGGCGCCGTCGAAGACCGTGTTCAGCCCCAATTTCTTCAGCGCCGCCTTCAGTTCGAGGTCTGTGCCGAAGTCCCAGCCAGGAAGGGAAAGGTCGACACCGGTCGTTGTCAGCCCGGTCGCCACCTGCCGCAGGGTGTCCGGCTTGAGTAGTTCGGCAGGGGACGCACCGCGCTGGGGTACGAGCACCCACATGGCCAGGTCGCTCTTGGCGTACGGCAACTCGACGGCCTGCCAGCCCGAGCCGGAGGCGTACCTCAGGTCGGAGCTCTGACGCATCAGCTTCGTGCGCACCGTGGTTCCGTCGGCCCTGGTGAACGTGGCGTTCTCCTCTGGAGGGTCGGCGAATCCCTGCTCCCACTCCGCCTTGAGGTAGACGGCGTTGGCGATGACCAGCCGGGTCGCCGAGTCCAGCCGCTCGAACAGCTTCTTGATACGTCCCGCGGTCTGCTCGTCGACCCACGCGTTGATGACGTCGGCGGCGTCCTCGCCGAAGTCGACGGCGCGCACACCGGCGCCGTACTGCGACGCGAGCGTACGAAGGAACTCCTGCTTGACGGGCATGCCCTGCTGCGTGAACAGCCCATTGGCGATCCCGACCACGGGCGCACTCGGCTCGCTGCTCTGCGCGTCCCTCACGGCCTTCCGGTCAAGTGCCGGCGGCGGACCGTCGACCGTGACGATCTGCCTGGTCAGCGCGTTGAACGCGGTGTGCGGTCCCGCAGCGGGAAAACCGAAGACCTCGTCCAGCTCCGACGCGGTGGCGCCGGCCGCTCCCGCCCTGGCCATGCCGAACGCGTACGCGACGCTCAGCGGCGAGATCACCGTGTTGGCCGTCGCAGTCGCCGTCGTCTCGTACAAGGCATGGCCGAAGGCGGTCAGCCCCCGTACGACCTCGGCGACGGGCGCGTTCTTCGGAACCTCGCGGCTCACGCCTTCGACCGTCAGCACCCGCGAATCACCTCCGACACCCCCACAGGCCGCCGCGGCGGCCGCGAGCAGGGAAACCGCCAAGAATTCCCGCCGTAGTATCCGGCCCGGCAAATCGATGGGCATAGTCATGTGACGTACGTGCGTGGAAGAAGGTTCACGACTCGCGGACAGAGGTCGCGCCCATCCGCCGGCGGCGTGAGGCGATGCTCAGGAGTTCCTCGGCGGAGCCGGTCAGCCGGCGGCCCTTCGGCCACACCGCGCGCAGCCGCCGGTGCAGGTCCACCCCGGCCACCGGGACTTCCAGCAGGCGCCCTTCGGTGAGTTCCTCCCGCACGGTGATCACGCTGAGTACCGCCGGTCCGACACCCGCGACCACCGCGGCGCGTATCGCCGCGTTCGCGTCCAGCACCATCAGCGGCCGCGCCGGTTCCACGTCGATGCCGGTGAGGATGCGCTCCAGGGTCTCCCGGGTGCCTGAACCCGGCTCGCGGACGATGAGCGGCGTACGGGCGAGTTCGTCAGGCTCGACCGGCAGGCGTCGCCGCGCCCAGGGGTGGTTCGGCGCGACTACGACGACCAGTCGGTCGGCACCCACCTGACGCGAGCTGAGTCCGGGCGGAACCGCCGGTGCCTCGATGAAGCCCATGCCGATCTCGCCGCGGGTGGCCATCGCCGCCGCCTGTTCGGAGTTGGTCACCCTGAGGCTGACGCGGACGTCCGGCGACCGCTGCCGCAGAGCGCCGATCCAGTGCGGGAGGAAGTGCTCGGCCAGCGTCATGCTGGAGGCCACTCGCAGGTCGTCGTCCTGGTCGGCGCGTAGCGCGGCCACGCCGGCCATCAGCGATCCCACCTCCGCCAGCACCCGTTCGGACCACTGGCAGACCGCCTTGCCCTCCGTGGTGAGCGCCGAACCACGGCTGCCCCGGTCCACGAGGGCAAGCCGCAGCCGCCGCTCCAGCATGGCCAGGCGCTTGCTCGCGGCGGGCTGGCTGATCCCCATCCGCTCGGCGGCCTGTCCGAGACTGCCCAGCTCCGCAACGAGGGTCAACAGCAGGAGGCTCTCGAAATCCGGCGGCGTCCCACCCATAACTGCAGGTTATTACCTCATTCCGGATTGACGGGTACCGGCCTCGAGCGTCCCTGGCCAGGATCGTGGCGATGGCCTGCTGCCGGCTCTGTCGGGTTTCCGGCGGCCACTTTCTGCCCTGCTGGATCATTCAGAGAAAGCGAGTGCGACATGTCCCACCACCTCGATTCGCCGATCGCTCGGCAGGACCCGCGCTTGGACATCACCGATCTTTATGTCTTCCGGGGAGAGCGCGGCACGGTTTTCGTCACGAACCACAGTCACTCGCTCGCCGGCGACGACGTTCCCCGGGGCCTGCACCCGGAGGGCACGTACGAGTTCAAGATCGACGCGAACGGCGATGCCGTCGAGGACCTGACCTACCGCTTCACCTTCGGCGAGCGCGACGAGCAGGGAACGCAGACGTACCAGGTGCGGCGCCTGGCCGGCCCCGATGCGTGCGAGGCCTTCGCCGCCGGAACGTTGATCGCCCAGGGCCGTACCGGTGAGACCGTGGAGCTTGACGGTGGCGGCCGGGTGTGGGTCGGGAAGGCCGGTGACCCGTTCTGGATCGAGCCGGACGTTCTGCACGCGGTCGGCAGGGCCTTCCAGGAAGGGACCACGATCGACCTTTCCGGCTGGAACCCCGAGGAGGCGAAGAACGCGTTCGCCGGGCACACGGTCTACTCCATCGTGTTGGAGATCGCCGACGAGGAACTGCTGCCGGTGGCCGGTCCGGACCGCGGACTGGGGGTGTGGGGCCTGGCCTCCCTCGCCACCGACGCAGGAGGCCGACGGCCGATCAACCGGGCGGGCCTGCCCATGATCCATCCACTGTTCACCCAGCTTAACGAGGACCTCGGTGACTGGCTGAACACCAACCGGCCGGTCGAGGACCTGGAGGTCCACGGCGAGACGGTCGCGGACATGGTGGCCGGCGTGGTGCGGGCGTACGGCACCGCCGAGAACCCGGAGGCCTACGCGCGGACCGTCGTCGGCAGGATCTTCCCCAACGTGCTGCCCTACACCGTCGGCACCCCTGCCTCCTTCGGGTTCGCCGGATGGAACGGCCGCTCGCTCACCGACAACGCACCGGACGTCATGTTCTCCTTCGCCGGCAACATCCCGGTCGCCCTCGGCATCACCAAGGAGTCGGTCACGGCCAAGCCCACGCGGACCTTCCCCTACCTGCCACCCGCAAGCTGACCGGCGGGAAGGCGGCCAGGGATTGTGACATTTGTCCTCGCCCGTCGCGTATTGATCGTTCTGTTGCCAAGGATCTGGCGCTGAGAGTCTTGATCCATCAGATCGGATCGTTGGGAGTCGCGATGTGGCAGCGGGAGCGTACGCCGGCATTGACCACTCAGGTTCCTGGGTGAACTCCGGGCCATGCGCGAACGAAACGATTGCGTACACTTCGTCTTCGGGGTACCGTACGAAACGGTTTCGTTTCGAATCGGGGTGACGGTGTTGGAAACGCCCAGGCGCAGCGAGTTGCGCGAGGAGGCGATCCTGAGGGCCACGCTGGAGTTGCTGGCCGAGGTCGGTTACGACCAGATGACCATGGACGCCGTGGCCGCGCGGGCCCAATCCAGCAAAGCCACCATCTACCGCAAATGGCCAGGAAAGGCCGAGTTGGTGGTGACCGCGGTCAGGCGGCGCGCCGGTAATCCGGCGAAGTCCCCGCCCGATACCGGCAACCTGCGCGAGGACCTGCTGGCGGTGCTGCGCCTCATGCGGAACAACCTGGTCGGTCAGGACGCCGCGCTCATCCTCGGCCTCATGATCGCGATGCACCGCGATCAGGGGCTCGCCGGAACGGTGCGGGCACAACTCATCGATGACAAGCGCGAGGTCTTCGGCGCGGTCATCGCCCAGGCCGTCGGACGGGGGGAGCTCTCCGCGTCGGTGGACGACACCATGTTCGTGGAGATCAGTTCGGCCATGTTGTTCTCGAGACTGTTCGTCACCGGCGAACCACTCGATGACGCCTTCATCCGCCACCTGGTCGACGCCGTGCTTCTCCCCCTCCTCGATCACCAGTCCAGCGCCCGTTAAGGAGACGCCGTGGGCCAGACGATCATCCTCAGTTTTCTCGGTGGAGTGATGGGCGGGAACGCCCTCCCTCATTTCGTACGGGGCATCACCAGGGAGCGTTACCCGAACATGACCGGCAACGGGCCCCTGTCCAATTTCGTCAGCGGGTGGGCCGGGCTCGTCCTGGCGGTGCTGCTCGTGTACTGGGCACATGCCGACCGTCATCCCGTCTGGGCCTTCGGCTCCGCCGCCTTCGGCGTACTTCTCATCGGACTGTTCCACGCGGGACCGGGCGCCTTCGGTCGAAGAGAACCCCAGCACGCGGGCCTGGCCGACGAGACGACCGGTCCTCGTTCCGAGTAGAGCCCGTTCGTTCCGGTACGTGGTCAAGGTTGACGGCTATGAGCAGGCCCGTGGCGATCGCCCCGGAGCCGAAGTGCCCTTGTCGGAGGCATCGCGCTTGTAACGGTGCACCTCGTCGCCGCGGATCGGTCGGTGTGGGCACAATGGTCGTATGACCTCCGACCTCGACGAGCTGCGGCGACTGCGGCGGGCCCGCGACCGGATGGACCGCGAGTACGCGCAGCCCCTCGATGTGCCCGCGCTCGCTCGTACGGCGCTGATGTCGACCGCGCATTTCAGTCGCCGCTTCCGCGACGCCTACGGCGAAACGCCGTACTCCTATCTCATGACGCGGCGTATCGAGCGGGCGAAGACGCTGCTGCGCCGCGGCGACCTGAGCGTGACGGATGTCTGCTTCGCGGTCGGCTGTACGAGCCTCGGGTCCTTCAGCGCGCGCTTCACCGAGATCGTCGGGCAGACGCCGAGTGCGTACCGCGCGGGCGACCACGACGACCTCCGCCTCCTGTCGGGCTGCCAGGCGATGGTGCTGACCCGGCCGCGGCGGGGGCGCGGGCAACAGAACAGCTCATCCGTCGCCGCGTCCGCCTAATGTCAGGGGCATGACAGTTTCACTCAGCGGCGTCCATGTCCTCGTCGACGATCCCGACGCCGCCCTCGTCTTCTACCGCGACACGCTAGGTCTGACCGTGCGCAACGAGGTCGCCCACGACGGTTTCCGCTGGATCACCCTCGTCACCGACAGCCAGCCCGAGATCACGATCGTGCTCTCGCAGCCGCACGCCGGCCGCTCGCGGGAGGACGGAGACGCCCTCGCCGCCCTGCTCGCCAAAGGTGAGCTGCAGATGATCCAGTTCCGCGCCGACGACCTCGACGCGACCTTCGAGAAGGTCGTCGCCGCGCCCGGCGCCGAGGTGCTGGAGGAGCCCGCCAATCGGCCGTGGGGCGCCCGTGACGCCGCCGTTCGCGACCCCGCGGGCAATCTGGTCCGCATCGATCAGGGGTGACGCCACCGCTGATGCGCTGAACTCGCCGTACGTCCATGAGCCCCGGAATGCCTAAATACAGCATGCGGGTCAGCCCCGCCGAGCGGTGGCATGCTGTTCTCGTGCCGAGCGAACTCGTGGAACTGGCGCTACGAGAGTTTCGCGCGGCCCCCGAGCGGCGTGATGTGCGGATCGAGTCCCGGTCCGGCGCCGGTGTTCATGCCGTGCGGACGATCGACGGTGAGGCCGCCTACCTCAAGGTCACTTCGCCCACGCTGGGTACGCAATCGCTGGCGGCTGCCCGGCGGGAGTTGCGCTTCTACCGGTACCTCGCACCGACCGCTCCCGTGCAGTGCGCTGCCGCCGGTCTTCGTCCACGGGGACTGCCACACCGACAACATCGTGCACGCCACGGGCCCACCGGTATTTTGCGACTGGCAGTCGACCGGAGTCGGCCGGGCCGTATCCGACCTGGCCTTCCTCAGCGTGCGCGCAACGTCCTCGGGTGTGGTCGTCCCCTCGGCGCTGATCCATGCCTACGTGGACCGTCGCCCCGGGGACCACAAGCTTCTGGAATGCGCTCTGGTGGCGGAAGAGCTCGCCGTCTTGGTCTTCCTCTGGCCGCCCTATGCCGCGTTCAACAGCCCGACGGGGATCGCTCGCGTCCAGTCCAGGGCACGCGAACTCGCGGAGCTGTACCTCGGCGAGGCGGCCCACGAGAGAGGTTGACGTGATCGTGGGCACGTAGCGCCGCTGACCTGGGCGTCAGGCCGGTTATGAGTGACCGTGGATTCCCTTGTCGCCCGGTTGACGGCCCACTTTCGTCCATCGATCAGACTGTGCCCGTTTCGAGGAGAATACTTATGGTTCGGAGGTAGCCACATGACGGGGGAGACGTGCGCCTGCAGCAGGAAACGCTGGTCATGCGGGAGCCGTATCGGACCGTGGGCTTGTGGGTGCGTGTGGTCCTTCTGGTCGTGCTGCTATGGGGTGCTCTTTTAACCGTTCTCAGCGCGAATCCCCGGGAGCGTTCTGCCACGGACTTCCAGACGGCGCTACACGCTGGGCAGATCACGTACGTGATCTACGAGGGCAGCGGTGATCACTTGCATGATTTGCGCTGGTCCATTGGCCCTCTGTTCTGGTATCAGGCGAAGGCGTCGTCGACGCTGACCTACATGAGGCGCGATCTGCTGAACGATCTCAGCGCCGTGAGTCCACGTCCGGTGGTGCGGTGGGTTTCAAGCCGTAACAACGGTGGCGGGCTGTTGCCTGATTGGCCGTTCCAGGTTCCCGTTCCGCGCGTGAGCTGGCTGGTCACGGTGGCATGGATCGCCACGTTCGTGATCATGATCGGTACGGCACGGCCCCGCCTCGGCAATCGATGGGCGTGGTTCTGGCTTTTCTCGGTGGGTGAGATCGGTGCCATCATGTTCCTGTTCTCCGAGCCCCGTGCGGTGTGGCGCGGGCTTGGACCTCAGGAACCTGCCTCTGGCCGGATGAGCGGTGGTCAAGGCTGCCTGATGGCCATCTGTCTCAACTTCCTGATCTCCGTCTTGGCCGCTGTGGAGATCTTTGGCGGGGTGCAGACCCTGTTTGATGTGCTGGCACGGCCCTGAAGATGGCCGCTGGGTGCTGAGTGCCTGAGGCTCCGGGTGGCGGATATCGAAGGCGCGCGGTGCTCACGGCAGACGGCTCAAGGTCTGTGGTGAGGTACGGCCGGCAGGATCGCGATTCCGGCTCGTGCGCACGTTCTATGCGGACGGATGCCCCTTGTCGGCCACGACACCGAGGGGCACGCCACGCAGGCTGAGCAGCATGAGAACGGCGCAGCCCCCGGTGAGTGCGATGTCGGCGACGTTGCCGACAAACAGGCCGCCATAGTCGATGAAGTCGACGACGTGCCCCTGGGCGAAGCCGGGAGCGCGGAAGAGCCGGTCAAGCAGGTGGGAAGTGGCGCCGCCCAGCAACGCGGCCAGCGCGACGGTCCAGGCGGTCGAGTGCAGCCCACGCGCGACACCCATAGCGCCGGAGTCCCAGCCTCGTCACCCGCGAACCTCGTTCCTCCGACACCACTACCCCGCAATCTATGACCTTCCAGCATCAAATCTATCGAAACGACCCTTTCCTGCGAGCGTGTGACGCCGGCCGATGCCGATGCCGATGCCGATGAAGCGGTCCGTCTATGCCCCTGATCCGCCTGTTGACGGCCGACACGGCATTTCATACGTTGCGCGTGGGCCTTCCCCTGGGTGCCCGGAACCGGAAGGGGTTGCGATGACCACCGAGCTGGATCCGAACGGAACTTGGCCGGATATCGTGCCAGGACCACTTGCGACACCGTCACCGGAGTTCGCCCGCAGGCGCGAGTCGGGGCCGCTGGAGCCCGCACCCATGCCCAGCGGCGACCATGTCCCGGTGGCCGTCAGGTACGAGGACATCCGGGCTCTGCTGGCCTCACCCACCTCCAGCCGCAATCTGCGTCTGCCGGGGTTGCCGCGGTTCGTGAGCGGCGTCGGCATCGACGACGACCCGGACGCGCTGATCAATCAGGACCCGCCGGACCACACCCGCTACCGCCGGATCATGCACGGCACCTTCACTCCGCGCCAGATCGAACCGTGGCGCCCTCGCATCGCGAAGATCGCCGGAGAACTCCTCGACGACTTGGGTGACGACTTCGATCTCGTCCAGGGATACGCCCTGCAGCTACCAGGCCGTGTCATCTGCGAGATGCTCGGCGTGCCGCTGGACGACTACGAGCAGTTCGTCCGGTGGACGGACATGTTCCTGACCACCTCCACGGTGACCGAGCAGGCGCGTTACGAGGGCTACACCGAATTCATGGCCTATGCCGCGGAGCTGGTCGCCCAGCATCGGGCCACGCCCGGCAGGGACCTCATCGACCTGCTCATCCAGGCCAGGGACGAGGATGACCGGCTGTCGGAAGGTGAGCTGGTCAACACCGTCTTCTCTCTCATCACGGCCGGTCACGAGACGACGGCGTCGATGATCGGCCGTGGTGTCTTCCGGCTGCTTCTGCATCCCGGACAGTGGGCTGAGCTGGTCGCGGACCCGTCGCTGGTGGCGACCGCCGTCGAGGAGATCCTGCGCTTCGACGGGCCGCCCGCCAGCGCCTTCATGCGCCGGATCACGGAAGACACCGACCTCCCCGGTGGCTCGCTGAGTGCGGGGACGGTCGTCATGCCGAACCTGAACGCGGCCAATCACGACCCGCAGGCGTTTCCCGATCCCGGCCGGTTCGACATCCACCGCTTCACCGACCACCCTCCCAACCCGCATGTGGCATTCGGTTACGGCCCGCACCGCTGTCTGGCCGCCAGCCTCGCCAGGGTCGAGCTCACCGAGGCGATCCGGACTCTGGTCACGCAGCGCCCCGCCCTCCGCCTGACGATTTCGCCCGAGTCGGTGACCTGGACCGATGGTCTGGTCTATCGGCCGGTCGCCATGCCCGTCACCATCGGAGGCTGACCTCAACCGAGCCACGACCACGTGCCTGTCTTCGAACCCTGTGCTGCTACCGGCACCGTCGGCTGGATGTACGGGTGCGGAGTGGTCGCCACCGATACGGCTACTGTTCAGCTCGAACCAACGCCACGGTCTTCGCGTCGCATGTCTCCGGTGCCGGGGGTCCCTGCATCCAGGCCGTAACGCAGCAGCACAGCGCCTTTGGGCGAGGCGACGGGCGGCTCGAGGAGCATCAGGTTGGCAGGCACCGCACCGCCGTCGAACACCTTCTTGCCGACGCCGAGCACGATGGGGAAGACCCACAGGTTGAGCCGGTCGAACAGGCGCTCGTGCAGGAGGGTCTGCACCAGGTTCAGGCTTCCGATCACGTGGACGTGCTCATGCCTGCCACGCAGCTCGTGTACGGCGCTCACCAGGTCAGGTCCCAGCTGCGTCGAGCCCGCCCAGTCCAGATCCGGGTTGCCTCGCGAGGCGACGTACTTCGGGATTTCGTTGAACAGCGTGGCGATCCCGCCGTCGACGCCGTCGACCTGGTTCGGCCAGAACGCGGCGAAGATGTCGTAGGTCTTGCGGCCCAGCAGTAGGGCGTCCATGCCCTCCATTCCGGCCCCGACTTGCCGGCCGACCGTCTCGTCGAACAAGGGCGCCTGCCATCCCCCGAACGGAAAGCCGTCGGGGTCCTCCTCGGAATCGCCCGGCGCCTGGCCGACCAGGTCGAGCGTCGCGAACAGGTCGATGTGGATTGTGCCCATGGTGTCCTCCTCTTTGCGTCCCGGCTTGTACCGGCACGAACTTAGACCGGCGTCCGGACGCAAACTCATCGAACGATCGCCGAGGACCCGACCGGCGACAGCACGCGATCAAGCCCGAATCTGTATCGGCGTGAACACACGATGTTCTGCGACCGGCGATGTGGTCAGAAGTGGGTGGTGATTCCGAATGCATCGCGGAGTTGGGCCATGTCGTGACGGTCCCGGTCGCTGGGTTCGTATCCCTGATGGAAGTAGACCTGCTGAGCAGCCGACAGACAGGGCACCTGAACGCCCTCAATCAGGCCTGCGACAAAAGAGTCCGCGGGGTAGGGAAAAGTGCCGCCGTGATCATCGGCCGACTGGACGGCGGAGCCGTCCGAGTGGAATAGCAGCGGGTGCAGGTCCAACTCGAGTCCATTGAGATCGCTCATGACGAAGCGGACGGGTCGCCCCGGCCAGGCGGGCTTTTCGATGAACCCAGCGGTTTCCAGTGTCTTGATCAGCAGAGGTTCCTGCTCGATGCGATGTATCAGGTCAAGGTCACGATGCTCCCGGGTGACTTTGCCGACCAGAGCGTCGATGCCCCACCCGCCGGCGACCCAGACGTCGGAGCCCGCGCTATGAAGCAGTGCCAATACTCGAAGAACCTCATTTGCTTTGAACATGGCAATATCCTGTCGTCTCTATCGGGTCGCTGCGGCATAGGGGCCGGTCCCGGCCGCAAGCGATTCGTGCCGCACTCCGCAATTACGCTGATCCACAAAGGATGTTCGGCATCAACCTGTTACTTTGAGCCGGACCCCAGGGCCGGACGAATTGAACGTCCGCTACTCAATCATGGTCAGCTATGGTGACCACATGGGCCCACCGCCGGATTGTGGAAACCGGCGGCGCGAGGTTGTCACCGGCCGATTTTCGCGCCAGATCGAGCGTGCCCGATCGGCCGCGCTTGTCGGAGGCGTTCGTGGGCGCCCCGCCGTGCTCATTGAAGTCATTGTTCTGCTGCTCGGGTTTCTGCTCTTCACGCACTTCCACGCCGCCGCCGGCAAGGACATCGCGTCTGCCACCGCCAACGCTCTTGCCCTGCAGTCCGTGGAACACGCCCTCCACGTGGACATCGAGCAAATGGCGAACGAGTGGCTCACCGAACATCCGGCCCTGATCCAGCCGGCGGTGTATTACTACCGCTTGTACTATGTCGTGCTTGTCGGTGTGCTGCTATGGCTTTTCGTCCGGCACGCCGATGTTTACATCAAGGTCCGCCGGACCCTTCTCGCGATGGTCGCCCTCGTTCTGCTGGTTTTCTGGGCGCTGCCCATGTCGCCCCCGCGGTTCGCCCTGCCGGGCGTCGTCGACATCGTCGCTGAATACGACATCCTGGGGAGCCATGCCTCACAGGGGACCGGGAACGGCCAGAATCTCTACTCGGCCATGCCCAGTCTGCATGTGGGATGGTCGGCGTGGTGCGCGTATGCCGTTTGGTCCGCGCTCCGGGCCTCTCACCCGCGATCGGCGCTGTTGTCGTGGGTGTTCCCGCTCGTCATGGCGGCAAATGTGCTCGTCACGGGGAACCACTACGTGCTCGACATCGTCGGAAGCGGCGTGTTGCTCGGCGTCTCCATCGCTGCCGCATCAGTGTGGGGCCGCCGCGCCGAACGCCGGCGCAGGGCGAGACCCGGCATTCGGGCTCAAGGCTGCACACCCAGTCGTCCTTGGCGCTGATTCGTCGAGGGTCAGAGCCAAGATGTGGGGTTGCTGAAATAGAGGCCGCAGGCGCAGCCGGACTCCCAACAACCGGTGCATACCGGCTGGCGCAGACCGGCGTCCAGCCTGCGTGGTGACTGAGAACAGCAGCCACTCGACGCCGGGCACGGGGAGGTGAGCACGCTCTGTCTTGGCGACGGACCCTGTCTGCCTGGTCACCTTGTCTCGGAAGCAGGCGGATCTCACGTTCCCCGAGACGTGACTCTTGCTTCCGCTATAACGTCCGTGTTATGAATTGGGGAGAGGTGGAGCCAGAAGTCGATGAGTGGTTTGACGAGCTTGATCAGGAAGACCAGGAGACAGCGGCGTTCTATGTCGACCTGCTGGCCGAGCGTCTTGCTCGACGAGCCCCACACCCGTCAACTCCGCGGCAAGCTGCGAGAGTTGCGGTTCCACCTTCATCGGGAGGCGGTACGGATCACCTACTGGATCGCCCCAGGAAGGCGGATCGTCATGCTGACGGTTTTCCGCAAGCAGCGGATGCGTGAGGACGGCGAGATCGGGCGTGCGTGGCGGGCCCTGCAGCGGTGTATCGCTGAGGCTCATATCGCAGATGAGGAGTGAGCGGCATGGGGGAGCGCAGGACTTGGGCTGACAAGAAAACTGAGATCATGAGTCGTCCAGGTGCGGGAGCGGCATATGAGGCGGCTAGGGTTCGGTTCGAACTGGGTGAGGCGGTACGGCTGCGGCGTGAGCAGCTAGGGCTGACCCAGGCCGAGCTGGCCGAGCGCACAGGGCTGAAGCAGCCGGCGGTGGCACGGTTCGAAGCGGGGGGAACGATGCCGACCATACCGATGCTGGAGCGGCTCGCGGAGGCTTTGGAAATGCGGCTGAGTGTCCAGTTCCAGCCGCTACGGGAAGCGAGCTGATCTCGCCGGAGCGGCGTTCAGGGCTCGCAAGGTGCCGAAGTGGCACCCAAAACAATCAAGGCCCGGGTCGGTAATCATTCCCTGACCTGGGTCTTTGTGATTAGAGCGGATGACGGGAATCGAACCCGCGCTGTCAGCCCTCGCCTTCGTGGTCGCCGTCGTGCTGATCTCGGCCTCGCCGGGGCCGGCGATGGCATTGATTTTCGTCGTGCCGCGCTGCGGGGCTTCACCGGAGCGGTGCCCACGGTGCTGGGACTGGAGGCGGGTCTGTATGTCTGGGCGCTATGCGCGGCAGGCGGCCTGGCCGTCCTGGTCGCCGCCTCGGAGGTGGCCTTCGTCGTCCTCCGCGTGATCGGTGAGCTGTTTCTGCTGTATCTCGGGGTGAAGGCCTGGCGTACGGCCTGGCGCAGCCGCGGGGCCGAAGTGACGCCGGAGGTCGTTGAAGAGTCACTGTCGCGCAGCGCGCGTGGCTGGTGGACGGCCTTCGGCGAGGGCATCGTGGTAATGCTCGCGAACCCGAAAGCCGCAGTGTTCATGATCGCTTTCTATCCGCAGTTCGTGCCGTCGAACCGGCCGCTGTTCGCCACCACCGCTCTGCTGGCGCTGGCGCAGGTGGCGATCGAGACCGCCCTTATCTCACCCTGGCGGCCGCGGTGGGCCGTGCCGGAGGCTGGTTCCCGTCGTCGCCTGGAAGCTGTTAGCGGCGCCGTTCTCATTGCCTTGGGCCTGCACGTGGCCACCTCGACCCACTGACCGCTACTCCGGTAGGCCACAAGTCCGAGAAAGATCAAAGCCCGGATCCTGAATCCATAGGTCGCTCGGGCTTGTCACGATGGTGTCCACGTGAAGCCCCCATGAAAGTTGGTCGCTAGTCAAGACCGACTTCTACCAGGGGCTTCACGCCGTTCGACGGCAGGGCTCGAACCTCGGGGCCAGCTACGTCAGACCCCTGCGTCACCACACAAGGACACCGCCGGTTACAGGGAAGGGTTCACTGCCCAGGCGCCAGCATTGGGCTGTTGTGATAGGCGGCGATCAGCCACCGGCCGTCCCGCTTCTCGAAAACCCAGGTCGCATTCACCTTGCCCGTGTCCGGAACCTCGGTCTCGCCGGCGAACAGGATGCCGGATTCGCTGACGACGATCGCGGCGTCCCTGCCGACGAAGCGGAGGCTGAGCTGCTTGTTGTAGGTCGAGCTGCCCTTGAGCGGCCCGTCGAAGGCCAGGGCCATGTTCTCGCGGATCACGTCACGGCTGTCGCGGAGCGAGCCGGTCATGATGGCGGTCGCGTCCGCGGTGTAGTCGGCGACCATGCCGTCGGCGTTGCCGGCCTCCCACGCCTTGTAGGAGGCAACGAGTACCGCCTGGATGGCGGCCTTGTCTTCCGCACGACTGTCTGACATCGGATTCTCCCTTGTGATCGGTTCGCCCGGGGTATTCGGGCGAACTCGTCGATACATACCGGCGGTGGGGTCGGAACTCATCGCGCCCGCGGAGAGGCGTTGGGGTGCTCGAGGCGACCGAGGAGAAGGGCTGCTGGGCCCGCCTGCCTGGCGGAGAGCGTCGTCCCGACACCTGGACCTACTTGACCGACGGCATCAGGACGAATGAGAAATCCAGTTTCGTCCTGCGGTTCAGCGGCATATCGATCTTGACTCTGTGGGCGAGCTCATTACGGCTGATGCCTAATCCATGAGCGATGAGCCGTTCGGGACGGACTGGCACGGGATCGTCGAAGGTGACCGTGATCTGAAGGGGCCACGGATCCTCGGGAACGGGAGGTGCGTGGAGTTCCCAGCACCCGTCCCAAACGAGCGCGAACCGGTTGCGCCGGGCGATCAACGGGTCGAGAAGGGTATCCACGACGAGGGAAGGCGAGTTGGCCGAGTAACCGGCCAGAAGGTCAGCGGGCAGTGAGCGGACCGGGACGCGATCGTGGACGGTGAGCTTGCTGGTCCAGCCACAGGAAACGCAGTTGACCAGGAGCCAGACGTCGAGAAGTTTGCCGTTGGCGTTGACGCGGAATCTGCCGTTGCCGACGGTGGCGCGGTCGGAGGGGCAGGCCACGCACCGGAGGGCGAGCAGGGGCAGGCGGGTGCGCCGCACGGCCCAGGGCAGCACGATATGAGGATGTGAAGACATGATCTCTCTGAAGACCCGACGAAGAGCATGGAAAACAGAGCCGACGGCGTCGTCGGCGACCAATGCGCAGGGGAGTGTCAGGTCTAAAGAGCAGGCGGCGTCATGCGCGCGAAGTCCTCACGTTGGGGGAGAACCCAAGCTAGGCGATCACCGTCCACAAGCTCCACCTGTTTTCGCGACCGCCGTCAGCCTGGCTAATGGCCCGATGGGCGAGGGTGGCTGGGGGAAACCATCCGGTGCTCGGACAGCGACCACGCGTACGTCCGCCGCGACGGCGTGGATGAGGAACTCACGCCGTCGCCCGATTCGCGACTGGTGGATGTCAACCTTGATCCACCGTTTCCGAACGAACCACTTTCCGGGCTGTCCGGCTGCTTGCCGACGAGGGGTTCGTCGAGCGATTCCGGCCGAGAGTCGTCTCCACCACCTTGGCCGTGGCCTGGGTCGCCGCCGGCCGGCGAGCCGCATACGTCACTGACGGCCATCTACAAGACAGCGTGCACTTCGCCAGCGGGATCGCGTTGTGTCAAGCCGCCGGATGCGTGGTTACCGGCATCCATGGTCAGCCACTGCACACCGGCGCAGGTGGGCTCGTCGTGGCAGCTGACCAGGAGACGCACGCAGCGTTGCTGGAACTCATCGGCAACCAGTCTCCACCTGACCGGTAAGCCTTGCGATGATCACTCGAATCCGCCCATCGGGGTGGGGCGGCGGGTCCTGGAGGAAGATGCCGTCAACGCCTTCCTGCACGCGATCTTGTACAAAACCAGACTCGTCGAGGATCTCATCGACGGGAAGCCTGACGCCGTCCGGGCTGCGCTGAAGGAGAACCTGCAGAACTGGTCGGCCCCCGGATCCTCCGTCGTCGACGAACTCCTCGACCACCTCACCGAGAACCATTCCGCACCGGGCGCCTTCCTGGCCGGCGTGATGTGGTTCCGGCACCCCGAAGGCAACCCGATCACCTACTACGCCAATGAGACCAAGCCGGCTCCGTCCGACCGGTTCTCCAAGAAACATCACCATCCTGTGGCCGGACAGCGACCCGCTCTTCCCCCCGGAGTGGAGCGACACCCTGGACGACTACTACAGCGACTACAGCCTGCACGTCATGAAGAACGTCGGGCACTTCAGCCCGTTGGAGGCGCCGGAGACGTGGGCAACATACGTCCTTGAACACGTGGCGGCGGCCGCGAAGGAGTGAAGGAGGCCCTGCTGTCCTTCTAGGCGTGCTCCGAGCATTCAGAGGGACGACCCGCAGGACCTGTCCTGGGCGCAACACGTATGGCGTTCCGTTGCTCACTCGGACTTTCTGACAGCTTGAATCAAGCAGGTGTCCGAAAGCGATACATCTTCCTAGCTAGATCTCCGTTCTCGCCTGCTCGATTTGCCGCACGATGGCATGGGCACCATGCGCCTGTGCGATGGCGTGAGCCTCGTCGAGTGTCGCGAGCGCGTCCGCCCGGCGGTCCTGGGCGGCGGCGATGTAGGCCAGCCCGACCATGTTGGCGGCCACGCCCGGCAGGGCCCCGACTTCCCGGCGCAGTCGCGACGACTCCTCCAGTCGCTCGCGCGCTTCATCCAGCCGACCGGCCATGTGTGCCGCGATGCCCAAGTGCCGCAGGGCCTCGGACTGGGTCGGCTTGTCGCCGACCTGCGCCGCCAGCCGGCAGGACTGCTCCAGTTCCGGAACCGCAGTCTCGTTGTCACGCCGGATGACCTGATGTAGGCAGCCGATCCAGAACAACGCCTCGGCCTCGCCGCGCGCGTCGCCCAGCGCCCGGTACAGCTCGATCGCGCGCTCGAACAACGGCAGTTCAGCCGGGTCCTCGACGGGTGACGAGCCGGCGCTGGCGCGCTCGTTGAGAAACCGCGCATGCAGGATCCGCCCACGGGCCAACGCGGCATCGGCCTCCACCGCGTCCAGGCCCCGTTCGGCGTTGGTCAGCACGCTGGCGTCACCGCTGAACACTGCCCGTTCATAGAGCGTCTTGGCCCGTTCGATCCGGTCTTCGGCGCTCATCGCCGCCCCCGCCCTGGCGTCGCCACTACGTGCTAGATCAGCAACAGAGTACTCCGGCCAAGATCGTCATGCTGGCCATCGCGGCTACTGCATATATAGGTGGTTGCTCAGACGGCGGCGGACAGTTGTTGACTGATCGGTTCCTTATCCGTATGGTCGTCGCATGGGTAGGCCAAGGACGTTCGACATCGATACGGCGGTGGACCGCGCGATGGAGTTGTTCTGGCGTCAGGGGTTCGAGGCGACCTCGACGGAGGATCTCGTGGAGGGTCTCGGGATCGCCCGGGGCAGCCTGTACAAGGCGTTCGGATCCAAGGAGCAGCTCTATGCGATGGCGCTTCGCCGTTACTGCCAGCGCCACGCGGAGGGGCTGATCGAGATACTGGACCGGGCGGAGCAGGTGCGTCCGGCGATCCGGGCGGTGCTCTTGGAGTTGGTGGAGGCCGACCTGGCCGATCCGGAGCGGGGGTGCCTGCTGGTCAACGCGGCCACGGAGCGCTCGGCGCACCCGGACACGGTGCAGCAGGCCTCCCGCACAATGGGCCAGATTGAGTCGGCCCTGGCCGGGGCGTTGGAGCGGGCCCGGGCCCGCGGGGACATCGCAGCGGACAAGAAGCCGCAGGAACTGGCCCAGTTCCTGACCACGTTCCTGCAGGGTCTGCGGGTGATGGGCAAGGCCCGCGCGGATCGAGTGTTCCTCGAAAACGCCGTCAAGGTGGCCGTGGGCGCGCTCGACTGACTTTTGCTACCCGAAGTATTTTTGCTGCCCGAATTAGGAACTGATCAGTCAACAATTGAGGAGTTGTAGTGGATCTCGAACTGCAGGGCAAGGTCGCGGTCGTCACCGGCGCGAGCAAGGGCATCGGCCTGGCCACCGTGGCGGCGTTGCTCGACGAGGGTGCGCACGTGGTGGCGAGCAGCCGCACGAGCACCCCCGAACTAGACGCCCTGGCCGCGCGTGGCGCCACTGTGGTGCTGGCCGACATCACTGACCCGGGTGTCCCGCAGCGGCTCATCGACGCCGCGCTCTCGACGTACGGGCGCCTGGATGTGCTGGTCAACAACGTTGGCGCCGGCGGTGCCCGGTCGGGTTTCCTCGACGTCGACGACGCCGAGTGGGCCCGGATCTTCGACGTGACGTTCTTCAGCGCCGTGCGCACCAGCAGGGCGGCCCTGCCCGCTCTGCTGGACACCGGCGGGGTGATCGTCAACATCAGCAGCATCAATGCCCGGCTGCCGTTCCCGATGGTGGTCGACTACTCGGCGGCGAAGGCGGCGGTGGCCAACCTGACCAAGACCCTGTCGGAGGAGTTCGCGCCGCGTGGCGTGCGGGTCAACGCTGTCTCGCCCGGCCCGGTGCGGACCCCGTTCTGGACCGACCCGGGCGGCTTCGCGGACGCCGTCGCCTCCGGCGCCGGAGTCACCGCCCAGCAAGCGCTCGACGAGGTTGTGCCGCAGAGCATGGCGATCAGCACCGGCCGGATCACCGAGCCCGGCGAGGTCGCCGACCTGGTGCTGTTCCTCGCCTCCGCTCGCTCCGCCAATACCACCGGCGCCGAGTTCATCCTCGACGGCGGCCAGGTCAAGACCCTCTAACCGACACCACCCGCACCCATGACGCGGGCTTCTGCGGATAGGACAGTCATCTCACGGCGCAAGACTCAGGCCGCGGAACATCTCGGGCAAGGACCTCAACTTGATCGCTGAGTTCATCGACGCGAACGAACTGGGCCTTGCCCTCGAACGGATGGCCGACGTGCTCTCCGAGGAGGAACTGCCATTGACGGCAGGCGAGCGCGCCGACATGCTCGCACTCGTTGACCGGATGCAGATGGGCGACCGGGTTCCCAGAGCCCTGTCGTTCTGTCCCGACCGGTGACGCGTTCAAGTGATCTCGATCAGCGTTTCCAGGTCTGACGGGCGCAACGCGGGTCGGACGGATTCGGCTGGGTCGCGGTGAGAGATTTCTCCGGGGCCGTGTCGATCCGCGGTCCGCTCGTTCGACGTGAGGGTGCGAGGGTCGAGAGGCGGCCCCGCCGGATGAGGAGAACGCGATGCCGAAGTACCTGCTGATCATGCGGGGCACCGATGAGTCGAACGCGGCCATGATGGCCGACATCCACGAGATGATGGCCAAGACCCGCCAGTTCATCGAGGAGACGGTCAAGGCCGGCGTTCTCCTCGCGGCGGAAGGGCTGGACGATCCAGGCCAGGGCGTCGTGGTCGACTTCAGCGGTGAGGCCCCGGTGGTCACGGACGGGCCGTACGGAGAGACCAAGGAACTGTTCGGGGGCTTCTTCATGCTCGACGTCGCCTCGAAACAGGAGGCGGTCGAGTGGGCCAAGCGGGTCCCGGCGGCCCCCGGGTCCAAGATCGAGATCCGGCGGGTGCCCGGGGACGACGAGGTCCCGCAGGTCGACGAGTGACCGTAAAGGACTGGGCCGGGCGCGAGAGCACCGGCCGGATCTGATGGGTACGGCCGACGTCGAGGCCGTCTGGCGGATCGAGTCGGCGCGGATCGTCGCCGCGCTGACCCGGTTCACCGGCGATTTCGGGCTGGCCGAGGACGCCGCCCAGGAGGCGGTGGCCGAGGCGCTGGTGTCGTGGCCGCTCGCCTCTCCGGCGAATCCGGCCGGCTGGCTAATGGCCACGGCCCGGCGGCGGGCGATCGACGCGATCCGCCGCCGGACCGCCCTCCAGGATCGATACGCCCTGCTGGCGACCGACGTGGCGGTCGACTCGGCGGTTGACGAAGAAATCGATCCCGACAAGATCGACGACGACATCCTGGCGCTGATGTTCGTCAGCTGCCACCCGGTGCTCTCCCCCGAGGCCCGGGTGGCGCTGACCCTGCGCGTGGTCGGCGGCCTGTCCACCGAACAGATCGCCCGCGCGTTCCTCGTACCCGTGCCGACCGTGCAGGCCCGCATCACCCGGGCGAAGAAGACGATCGCGGCGGCCGGGGTTCCGTTCGAGCTGCCGCCGGCCGCCGACCGCCGGGAACGGCTGGGCGGCGTGCTCAGCGTCATCTACGTGATCTTCACCGAGGGGTCGACGGCCACGTCGGGCGACCGGCTGCTACGCCCCGACGTCGCGTACGAGGCGATCCGGCTGGCCCGCACACTGGCCGCGCTGCAACCGGACGAGCCCGACGTGCACGGCCTGCTCGCGCTGTGCGAGCTGACGGCCGCGCGCTTCCCGGCCCGGACCGGCCCGGACGGCTCGCCGATCCTGCTGGCGGACCAGGACCGGCGGCGGTGGGACTTCTCGGCGATCCGCCGTGGGCTGGCCGCGCTGGCCAAGGCATCGACTCGCGGGCTCGGCCCCTACGGCCTGCAGGCCGCGATCGCCGCCGCCCACGCGTCGGGTCCTTCCGTCGAGGCAACCGACTGGGACCGAATCGTGGTGCTCTACGAGGCACTCGGCCGAGTCGCACCCTCGCCGGTGGTCGAACTCAACCGGGCCGTCGCCGTGGCCATGGCCTCAGGTCCGGCGCAAGCCCTGGCCATCGTGGACGAGCTGATCGCCTTGGACCGGCTCCCCGGTTCGCATCTGGTCCCGACCGTACGCGGTGAGCTGCTGGCCCGCCTCGGACGGCGACCGGAGGCGCGCGCCGAGCTGGAGCTGGCGGCCCGGCTGTGCGCCAACCAGCGCGAACGCTCCGTGCTGTTGCGCAAGGCGGCCGCGCTGAGCTGACTTCTTCAACGCGGCCGGCCGGGATTCGAGCGCTGGCCCGCTAATAGCCTGTCGATCACAGATGACCTCGTCGCCGGGGCCGCCAGGTTTGCCCATCGAAGGTGTCATGTCGTCACTGCAGAAGTGGCCCGACTCGGGCCGGTGACTAGGATCAACGTGACGAACACCCCGAAACAACAGCAACTTGCGCAGGGCCGTACTAACCCCCCGAGTTAACGCGAGAGGGAGTCGTGGAACTTCGCGACATCGAGATCTTCCTGACCCTGGCCGAAGAGCTGCATTTCGGGCGGACCGCCGAACGGCTGCGCGTGACCACCGCCCGCATCACCCAGGCCGTCAAGAAACAGGAACGCCAGATCGGCGGCCAGCTGTTCGAGCGCACCAGCCGCACGGTCCGGTTGACCCCGCTCGGCCGGCAGCTCCGCGACGATCTCTCGCCCGTCTACTCCGGGCTGCAGGACGGCATGCGCCGTGCCAAGCTGGCCGCCCAGGGCGTCACCGCCGTGCTGCGCGTCGGCATGATCCCCCTCAACGCCCACGAGCTGCGTCCCTACTGGGAGACCTTCCGCGCCCGCCACCCGCAGTGGAAGCTGCAGATCCAGCACGCCCCCTTCGTCGACTCGTTCGCCGGGTTGCGCCGCGGCGACCTCGACATCCTGATCTGTTGGCTGCCGGTCGAAGAACCCGACCTGACGGTGGGCCCGGTCTTGTTCGCCGACCCGCGGGTGGTGGCCGTGGCCGCCGACCACGAACTCACCCGGCGCACCTCCGTCTCGCTGGAGATGCTCGCCGACTTCCAGCACAGCGACGGCCCGTCGATACCGGACTACTGGGCCGACAGCTTCTGCCCGTTCTACACCCGAAAGGGCCGCCCTATCGAACGCGGCCCGTTGGTACGCAATACGGAGGAGATTTTCACCCTGACCAGCACCGGGGAGCTCGTCAACCTCTTCCCCGCCCACATGACGCGCTATTGGAACCGGCCCGACATCGCCTATCTGCCCGTCAGCGACATCGACGCCCTGCCATATGCCCTGGTGTGGCGCACCGAGACCGAGAACGAGCGCATCCGGGCCCTCGCCCGAGTCGCCGCCGACATCGGCACCCTCGTCGTCTGAACCGCGCACCCTCACGTCCGAATGGCGCCGGCTTTCGGGGGAGCCCGTGAAGATAAATCACCCAGAAAACAATCAAGGCCCGGGTCGGGAAACATCCTCTGACCTAGGCCTTTGCTGTTGGAGCGGGTGACGGGAATCGAACCCGCGCTGAAAGCGCCATTGCAGAGAACATGCCTTGTGGAGGGCGCTGGCCTGCGGCTGGGGCCGGTCGTTAATGACCGTGAGTGCCCTTGTCTTACCGGGGTTAACGGCACGACGATCATGGTGCTCGTCACCATGGCTAATGGCGCGACGATGAAGTGGGTCGGTTCGCTCCGGCCGACCCGTACGACGGGGGGTGTAGTCGCGGGGACATCAGTGAGACGACGTGAAACAGCGGGAGGATTGAAACGCTTTCTCCATGCGAATAGGGTTCCCATTGCTGATCTTGGCCGCCGTCGTAGCCTTGCTGCCAGGGACAACGCATGCGCAGGCGTCGGGTGATCCCCAAAGGGCCACCGTGCATACCGCCGAGGGCACCCTGGAGGGTGTCGTCACCTCAGACGTCCGGACCTTCTCCGGCATCCCCTACGCTGCGCCGCCGATCGGCGCGCGGCGCTGGCAACCCCCGGGCCGCGCTCCGGTGTGGACGGGGGTGCGCGACGCCACCAAACCCGGCAGCCCCTGTCCCCAGCTCGACGGCAGCACCCCCGGCCAGCCACCCAAGGTGGTCGGTAACGAGAACTGCCTCTTCCTCAACGTCACCACCCCCGCTGCGCGCTCCTCCGGGCCGCTTCCCGTCATGGTCTGGATCCACGGCGGAGGGTTCGTGCAGGGCGCGGGCAGCGACTACGACCCGACCCGACTGACCACGCAGGGGAAGGTCATCACGGTGGCCCTCAACTACCGGCTGGGAGCTCTGGGCTATCTGGCCCATCCCGACCTGCGTGACCCGTACGCGGGCAACTACGCGCTTGCGGACCAGCAGGCCGCGCTGCGCTGGGTGAAGAGCAACATCACGGCCTTCGGCGGTGACCCCGCCAACGTCACGATCTTCGGCGAGTCGGCCGGCGGCTTCAGCGTGTGCGCCCATCTCGAAGCGCCGGGCTCACGAGGGCTGTTCCAGAAGGCGATCGTGCAGAGCGGTCCCTGCGGCAATGATTTCGTCACCCTCAAGGAGGCCCGGGCACGGGCCACGAAGATCGCCTCCGACCTCGGGTGTACGACGCAGGTGCTGTCCTGCCTGCGGGCAAAGCCCGTGATGGATCTGCTGCCCATCGGCTCCGACCGGGTCTTCACCGCGACCGCCCGCATCGGCGACATGCCCTGGATCTTCACCGCGGGCACGCCCGCGCTTCCGCTGCAGCCCCTTGACGCGCTGCGCCGCGCGCGCACCGCGCGGGTGCCGCTGATCCAGGGCGGCACCCATGATGAAATGCGTCCCTTCGTCGCCGTGCAGTTCGACGCACAGGGTCTGCCCGTAACGGCGCAGCAGTACCCGCAGATCCTCGTCGACCTCATGGGCGACGACGCCAGAGCCGTGCTCGATCGCTATCCGCTCGGCCGCTTCGCCACGCCCAGTCTGGCGCTGGCCACCGTCCTGAGCGACTGGGGCCGTAAGCTCGGCGCCTGCTCCCAGCTTCCGGCCGCCGAGGCGGCGGCCCGCCATATGCCGGTATACGAATTCGAGTTCGCCGAAGACTCTGGGCAGGAGATCGTCGGCCTCCCGCTCGGCGCTGCGCACGGCACCGACGTGCCCTACCTCCTGGACGGCCCAGGCACGCCGCCCACCACCCCTGCGAAGCAGGAGCTGTCACGCGGCATGATCGCCTACTGGACGCGCTTCGCCGCGACCGGCGACCCCAACGGTCCCGGGCTGCCGCGTTGGCCGGCCTATCGCTCCGGTGGTGGCGCCACGCTCTCGCTCGCTTCCGGGCCGGACGGCATCCGGCCGGTGGACCTCGCCACCGAGCATGACTGCGCCTTCTGGAACGGCAACTGAACCGTCACCTCCCCCCCAACGGCACGCCCGGCTGACGGTTCGGTCGGCCGGGCGTGGCCCAGCGAATCCGGCAATCAACTCAGAGGGAGTTCCAGTGGACAGGGGACAAGGCGCGCAGGCATCTCACGGCAGGCCGAGGCCGCCTGACGCGCGCGGGACGGTCGGAGCGCGGCAGCTCCGCGGGCGGCCCGGGACTCTGCTGTCCCCGCCGTGGCGCAAGGCCCTGCGCACCTTGCATGTGATCAGTTCGGTGGGGCTGCTGGGTGCGGACTCCGCCATCCTCGCTCTCGTCATCGCCGGGTGGCAGGGAGCCGACCCTGTGAGCATCTATCCGGCGGCGCACCTGCTGGGCCTGGCGCTCATCATTCCCCTGGCGCTGCTCTCCCTCGCCACCGGCCTTGCGCTGGGCCTGCTCACTCCGTGGGGGGTGCTGCGCCACTGGTGGGTGCTCCTCAAGTTCCTGCTCACCACCGGCGGCACCATCCTGGCCCTGTTCGTGCTTGTGCCCACCCTCGAAGACGCTGCCGCCACGGCGCTCGCCGGTCGAGCTCTCGCTGACCCGTTCGCGCTGGTCAAGGACTCCGGAGGTGCGTGCGGCGTGCTGATCGTGACCGTCGCGCTCAGCTCCTACAAGCCGTTCGGCCAACTGCCCTGGGTGCTCGTCCGGAAGGCAAGACATCTGACGTAAGCGCGACGCGATCTTGCGGCGTGGTGCCTTCTGCTGGACGAGTCGGAACAGGTGGACATGGGGTTGGCCGGCCAACGCTCTGGCGTGGACTATCGGTGCTTATGGGAATGTTCAGCGTGTTAAGAATGCCCGAACCGCTTGTCTGTCCGGAGTGCGGGGAGTCCGGGACATGGAAAGCGCAGTTCAAGTTCGGCGCTCTCGACCTTGAAGAGTACAAGGTAGGCCAGAGGGTGAATTGGGACTACACGTGGGATGTAGAGGGCGAACGCGGACATCATCGCGTGGCGGCCCAGGGCGTTCTAGAGGGTTGCCCACATTGCCATGCTCACGGTTTCGAGGAGCCGTGGGATTTGGTCGTCATCGAGATAGTCGATGACATCATCGTGTCGGCTGTGCGGGACACCAGCGGGGAAGGCTGGTGGGCGGGTGAATGGCGGGTCCTTGAGGAGTAGTCGGTGCTCTGCCTCGCGGTCCCTATAAGCACAATTCGGCAGCACAGACGCTGACGCTGATGTCCTGTCCCGGGACATGCTTGACAGTGCAGTCCCAGGACATGCTTGACAGGTGCCGTGTTCGGTCTTTTCGTAGGGGTCGTTTGCGGGCGTCGAGGTCGGTACCTGGCGTCAGGCTGCGTAGAAGGTTGCAAGCGCGGAGGCAAGGCTCTCCGGGTCCACCTGTCCGTGCGCCTGGCCTTCCAGAGGCTGAAGCCGGGCGTTAGGGAGAACGTCGGCGACCACTTGTGCCGCGTCACGCATACGGGCCGGGCTCTGGGAACCTGCCAGCACCAGGGTGGGGGTGTTGACGGAAGCGAACCGCTCGGCGGGGACAGTCCCTGGGCCGATGATGGCCGCTTCGTAGGCGAGGGTGTGCGCCACCGCCTCCATTCCTGCCCAGAACGGCTGCGTCTTCATCTGCCCGACCATCTCGGCGGGAACGTCGGCACCCTTGATCATGAACAGCTCGACCGCGTCGCCTCGGCGGCCCGCCTCCACCAGCGAGCTGATCTCCTTCTCGCTCGGTAGCGCGGGGCGGTTGCCGTCGGTGACGTAGGGAGGCTCGAACACCGCCAGCCTGGTGATCGCCAGTCCCTCGGCGGCCGCCTCCAGGGCGAGGGCGCCGCCGGAGGAGCCGCCGAAAACCATCGCCTGCCCTCCAGCCGCCTTGATAAGGGCGGCGAGGTCCTCGATCTCGCGCCGGACCTCGTATGGCGCGGTGTTGCCACTGTCACCCCTGCCCCGCCGGTCGTAGTTGAACACGGTGAAATGTGGTGCCAGCGCGTGGGCCAGGGCAGCGAAGATCGGGTCTGTCCGTTCGGCGAAGCCGCCGCCGACGAGGATGACAGACGGGCCGCTCCCGACCTGGTCGTAGGCGATGGTGGTGCCGTCGGCCGATGTCGCCTTCTGCATGTGGATCCTCATTTCTGCGATGTCATTCGGTTGGTGGACGATGAGCGCCATCGGTGATCATGCGTCCGCGTGGGGGCCTGGCAGAGAAGTGCCCTCCGCGAAGGGAGACGTGGTCAACCGGTGACGCGACCTACGCTGCGGCCTGTTGCCTCTTGTCCGACGGCTGATAGGTCAAGATCACAATGCCGTCGGGGCCGACCGGCCTCGCCTCGACTAGC
>NZ_BOOQ01000047.1 GCF_016863315.1 Planotetraspora silvatica | reverse complement strand
CGACCACGACCCCCAAATCGTCCGCATCCTCCACGGCTGCGACGGACACCGACTCCCCGCCCGCTGCCTCCCCGGCAGCCCCGTAGTAAACGAGTAACCCACAAAGCGCCCGCCCCCGAAGGGCGGGCGCTTTCCTCGTTCCACCAGTTGGAACCCTGCCTGGTTTGGGCATCCCAGCCCCGAAACATGGGAGCAGCATGTGGGCCCCCGGGTCCGCGTGAGTGGCAACCCCGTCTGCACTCGATGCACGCTCCTGAGAGCCGACGGTTTTACAGCACGTCACCTTTCCCTGCCGCTCACTACCTCCGACCTGCGGCAAAGCCCTGCCCTACGGCTCCCGCCAGCAAGATCATTGCATGCATATTGCACGGTGTGGCGATCAAGCTTTTGGCTCGTGCGGCTCCGCATGCGAATGCCCCCTTGAATATCAGTCCAAGATGCTGGCGAGTCGCCAGCCTTCGTAGTGGTGCTCAAGCTCGGCCAGGCCCTGACCATTGCTGGACGACGCCCGCACGCGGTAATGCCGCACCTCGTGGTCCATCGGCTCGGGCAGTTGGTCGATCCACCACGGGCGCATGCTCCGCCACTCGTCCACCAGTTCGATCACCGTGTACTCACGCTCCCGCCACACGAACGTGCGAGGCGATCCGTCCTCGTTCTCGGTCGCCTCGCAGGGCTCGTTGTACACACGCATCGAACCAGAATGCACCGAAACGAACCCGAAGGTGTGAGCGTCCGAGCATCATCCTCCGAGCGGCCAGCTGAGCTGAGCACAAGCCCAGGCCTCCGGGATGAGGGGGCGGTTCTGTGGTCTTGACCTGCGGTTTTCTACCATCACGGCATGACCATGTGGGTAGGCGTCAACGGGTTCGAGGTCGAGGCGATCGTCCTGGACGGCCGGCAACGCCTACGGGTGAAGCAGCACGGCTACCTCGTGGCCTACTGCACCACCGTCTGCGAGGTCGCCCGGCACGTGGACCTGGCCGACCTCGTCGAGGTAGTCGAGTTCAACCGGTAGCTCGAGCCGCCTTCCGCAAAGCCATCCGCGCCTCATGGGTGTTGTCCACCGTGTCGAACCACGGGTGCCGGTACAGCTCGCTCACCAAGTCCAGACGCGCGGCCCTGGCTTCAATGAGCGCCGACCTTTGCTCGTCGCTGATCTCCGCCTCCTGGTTGGCGATGTCGATCGCCGAGGGGAAGCCCTCTCCGGACTCTTGGACCCGCTGGTCGGCGGCGAAGTAGGCCCGCTGTAGGTCGAGGAGATCGGACGGGATGTCGTAGTCAGCCACGTCAGACGAGCCTACAAGAGCTGGCGTCACAGGCCGCTGATCTACCGCGCCAGTCGGCGCTGACCGGTGACCATGGGCTGTCTTAGGCCGCGCGGAAGGGGTCGGCCAACGACAAACGACGCCCCCGCCCACCCCGATGGAGGGCGAGCGGGGGCGTTTGTGATCTACCAGCCAGTTCCAGCTCCCCGGCAGCGGCGGTCAGCAGGCGGTCCCAGTGTCCGTTTCGCTGGGTGGTGCGCGCTTCGGATCGTTGATGCGGGGGGCGCCGATCACCGCGCCGCCTCCGCCTCGATGAGTTCTTACTGGACGGCTTGCAGCGCCCGCCGGATCATTTCGTCGGCGTCGGCGGCTTGAGAGACTCCAGCAACTCGAGCAGGGCAGCCTGATCCAGAGTTGTGGTGTGACTTCCTTCGCGAGAAACCTTGGCGAGAACTCGCTGACCTTCCATGTCCGGGGTTTGCGTCAGCAGCTTGGAGTTACAACACACCGCGGGACGTGACCCCTGCCCTCATCACAGTGGATACCGCTTCAGGGCTTGGTGGTTGAGGGCGGGATCGGCCTGGGGGCGGCGAGCTCAGTGACTGCGCCCGCCGTGCTGAGCATGCTGCGTTCCTCCAACCCTCGATCGGAGCCGTACTGATCGGGGTTGACCAGACGACCGCAGGGCTGTTGCCCATGGTGAATGGAGTAGTCCAGCGATGGGATGGCTTCCCACCACAGGTCCGGCTCGGGCAGGCCGGTGGCGGAGGATTGGACGGTACGGCCGATAGCGACCTCGCGCCTGGACTGGGTCAGCCGGTCGATCAAGCTTCCGTAGGTGACTGTCCAGCGTCGTTGGAGGACTTGCCGCCCCTCACAACCTTCATGGTCGCGCTCACTTCCAGATGCGGTGCTGGTGCTGTCGACCGCGTCGGGGACACCGAGGGACACCCGATCGGCACGGACGAAGACGATATCCACGGTGAGCCGGAGAAGTGAGAAGCCCTTGTCACCCGAAAGCACGCTGGGCGGGACGAAAGCCACGATAGTGGCGGTGCTCTCCTCGTTGGGGATCAGCTCGACGGCGTCCTCAACGACCTGCCCATACTGGATGACCTGTGCCTGCTGGTGGGTGGCGTAGCGGTTATAACGGGCTGCGGGGCCGTAGTTCTCCTTCAAGGCCGCGTCCCGCTGGCTTGTGTCGATGGCCACGGAGCGAGTAGGGCTGACACTGGTGGCGGTGCCGGTGAGCTGGTACATCGAGCCCAGCACGCGCACGGATGCGGTGGCGGTGTTCTTGAACGTAATCGTCATAGTGATGGGGATGGGCGCGCTAACTGCCGCCTGGCCAGCTTTGAGGCTACTCGTGATGGTGATGGTGGGGGCGGCCGCATCGGGCACGTATTGAGTGGAATACCAGGTGAGGGGAAGCGCGATGAGGGCCGCAACCACCGTGGCGCCGGAGGATAGCCATACCTCGCGCCAGTTGCGTGGCGGCGAGGCAGGGCCGGCCTGCGGTTGAGGAAACCTAGCCACACCTACCGCGCGGAGTACCGCCAAGACGATGCTGGCGAGGGCGCTGACAATGCATACGACGCCAGCTCGAAGCAGGTGAGGCTGCGGGGCGAAATCCGTCGAGAGCTCGTAGAGAAGGTAGAGGGCGAGAAGGAACGCGGCTAGAGCGGCAATCAGGACCCGGCGGTGATCATCTCGGGTCGGCAGGCGGATGCCGCTCAGGCGGCACAGGGAGACGACGATGTAGCCCCCCACGATGGCGAGAAGGGCTCCCTGGAACCGGGACGGAACGCTGCTGGCTGAGACGGCGTCTATGACGCCCACGACGACGATGAGCAAGCCCCAGGTGGCGACGAGAAGGTGAAGCAGGGTCCGCGTGATGAGACGGACGACTCCAGCCAAGCGACGCAGTGAAGTGTGGGTCTTCTTCCGTGCGGCAGGCGGGCTGACGGGGGGGTCTGGATCAGGCGTGGAGCTTGGCCGACGCCGCGATCGGTCCGCGACGCGAACAAGTACAGCTCCGGCGAGCGCTCCTGCCAGGGCAACTGTCCAGGCTGTGGTGGGCCTCAGAGGGAATGGGCGCCGGGACTGGCGTGTGCCGGTGGAGGGTGCCGTGGGGGGCATGGAGATGATTATCCCGACTTGGCGGGTGCTTTCTTAGTAATTAGTCGAAGACGCCTGCGCCCTGGTGCTGTTAGGACCCGTCGTCACTGTCCCGTGGGGGGCCACGCCTCCGTACGACGCTTGGTTGCCTCAGACCGCGACAGGCAGCAACGTCGTAGGTCTGCCCGGAGTGTTGTTCAAGCTGCCGACACCGGACACACCCGACCCCGCCCGGACGTAGCCAGACACCGATTACTGATCCAGATATGGAAATTCCAGGTCATCACCGCGATGCCGTGAGCATCGCGGAGCCTGAGCGGGAGGACTCGAACCCCTTGCCTTCTTATCCGTAGCAAGATCGGAGATGTCCACAGACGTCCATCGTCGACACGAGCACCTGGTCAAAGGGGACGCCGGGCCTCGGGAATTCCACACCCGTCCACGGTCGTCCAGGGTTGTTGTTGTACCGACATTAACAAGATCGGAAGTTCGGGGCACGTCGCCCGCCCACCACACACACGACCACATACCACGCATCTCGCGTGGATCACCCGGATCAGTCGAGGCCATGAACCAAGCGCGCCCGGTTATGCACGTCGTAGGCGAGCCGATGAAGCGAGAGTGAATAATCGCGCGCCTCCTGGCTGCCGGCAGTCAAGAAGGAGGCCGAGATTCCGATGAGATGGGCGCTGCCCAGGCACGCCGCGTCTAGAGTCAGTCCCAGCATCTCAGCAGAGATCTCATTCGCGTATAGCGTGCCTTCCCGGTAGCGGGTCATATGCAGGTGGCCGATCGGCGTACTGTGCGTGACCTGACTCAAAAGCGAGTATGCGACATTCAGCCAACCCGGCTCCGGATAGGGCTCGCCCATGACCGCCAACATCTTTTCGATGGGAGGCATCTGCTTGCGGTTTTTGGAGATGCTGTCATGCGGAGTGATCACGGTGACGTTGGACGGGAGGGCCAGAAGCGTCTCGGCGTTTGAGCGCGCGACACCGTCCCCGGAGAACTCGTCGAGCACCTTCTTACGCCTGGCCCTCTGGTCTTCGAAGAACTGCGTGAAGCGGTGCGCGATTTTGTCTTCCGTCCTACCTTCGATCATCCATTTGAATCGTGCGGCCTCTTCGAGGAGCATACGCGCTGCGAAGACCGCGATTACTGCGCTCCCCGGCTGGTCGTATGTCGACATCACCGCCTGCAAAGAGGAGTGGGCACCGCCATAGGTCAGGATGCTGGCCAGGTTGGTCGTCCGGTCCTCTCGCCAAGGGTTGGCCATCCAACTTTTCGCCGCTTCGTAATATCGCTCCGCTGCCTCGGCGACCTCGTCGGCTGAGTTGACGTCGGGCAGAAGATCGTCGGGGGACAGCACGGCGGCGGGCCGAAGAAGAGGGGTGGGGCGAGGGTTTCGGCGACGGGCCAACGTCTTAGGCCTTTTGGGGGCGCCCAGGCCATGAATGACGGTAGCTGCCTTGACGATTTCAGTGGTCAACCTTAACGACTCCACCAGAAAGGGTCGCTGTGGCACCTCGCTCGGCCAACTCTCAGGGACGGCGCGGCTGACCCCTAGCAACGTGAGCGTGACCCCGACGGCTGCGACCTGCATGTAAAGCGCTTCGTGGTCAGGGCGCAGGTCGTGACCTATGCCGCCTCGTTCAGTGAGGCTGCTCTGCGTGCCAAGGAGATTACCGTGGCCGGCGTGTGCGAGGATCATGACAGCTCCGCGCAGACCGGAGATGTTGAGGAGATCCTGGGCCTCATCCAGTAGTTCGTCCTGAGTGGCGTTGGTTGGGCGAACGCCGCCGAGAAAGTCGGCCAGAAGCGCTGCTTGGTCGGGCACGGCGGGCGCGCGAAGCCACATCTCGGACGAACCGGTCAAATCTGTTACGCCAATAAGCGGCGCGAACCAGCGTGGCAGGATCGGGCACGAAGCGTGGTCCGACTCCATGGCCATGCATACACGGTTGCGCTCTTCGAGCATGCTGCCGAGAAGGGCGACCCTCTTGGTCCCTGGATCGTCGCCAATCCAGAACCAACGCAGCCCGTCGTCGAAGAGGCTCCGTGCGATAGAGCCGAGCACGGTCCCGCCGAATCCGGCACCGATCATTGACTCCGCGCAGTCGTACCGTTGCCGTGCGAACGGGAACGCACATTCGGCAAGGAACTGGTCGCCGGGCCCCCAGAAGTGGAATTCGACCGGCAGTTCGTCGAGGTGCAGTCGCAGAGCGCGAGTGGCCCTGCGGAGGCGGAGCGTCTCGGGGCTGGATATCCGTCCATCCGGACGCGCGGCGTCGCTGGTGTCGTCTCTGCGCACTAGTCCTCACACACCTCAGCACTGATGTACTCCACGTATTCAGTGTCTACATCCGGCCCTGATTCGTTACTTCCGACGGCCTTTCCGCCATGCGCGATGATGGCGTCGACCACGGTGCTTCCCGACCATCTAATGAGAGGCTGGCAACTACATGAGGATGCGACGATAGTCTGACAGTCAAGGAGATACGGATATTGTGGCCACGCAGGCCTTTCGTGAATGTCAGGAGGCACGATGCCTAAGCGACCCAACCAGCACCAGATCGCCTCGCAGGCGGTTGCAGCCGTCCGTAAGCTCTGGGCTGATGCCGGTGCCGCAGTAGATGAGCTTCGCGAGGACTACGGCGAAGACTTGCTGGTTCAGCCCAGCATTGACGGGAAAATGGACGCAGCCAGGATCTGGGTTCAAGTTAAGGGAACGTCCGCCACATCCACGTCGAAAGCGCTCACTCCAAGCGTACGGATTAAAGCGGGACAGTTACGGCGTTGGTTAGCAACCTTAGATCGTGTAATCGTCATTCTTTGGAACGTTACGCAAGAGCATGGCTGGTATCTCATACCAGCGTATGAAGTAAGCATACAACACCTAGGACAATTCGACGATGATAGGCCACACAAGCTTGCATTCAACAAGGAACAGAATTTCGATGCCGAAAGTGTCGCATACCTGCTTTGGGAAACTCGAATAGCACACGCAGACGAATCCATCGCAAGATTCCGCACATCGGGCGACCAATTTATTAACAATAATGCGGCTTGGGACGAGCATGAGAGATCCGAGCTCAACGCCTTGGCGCTTGATCACGCGCTGCGCTTGATGCAAAACATGGGCATGATCAGAATCCACCCCGGACAGGGACTGTCTTTTACTCAAGAATTTCGCGAAATCATAAAGCGGGCCGTGAATAAGCACGACAAGCGCGCCCATCGATTCAATGGAGACTATAGTAAATTTGCCGGCGCCGTAGCGCTAGAATCATTACTGATACAAACCAAAATTGCCGCCCCTTCATTACACGGACTTCCAATAGGAGTTCTCCGGGAGATGCACGCCGTAACGCTATCTCTACTTGACGCTCTCGAGTAATTCGCCAATCCGCCTCGCACGTTTCCACTGAGTAACTGTCTGTCTTTCTGGAGCATTGTCGACCCTCCGCTTTTCAGGCGGACCAATCACCCTGCTCAGACAGAGAAAGCCGTCGTCAGAGGGGTGCGAACGGTAGTCGGCATGTGCTCGCATGTGGGGACGTTGCTGTCAACGCTGCTGTCACCTCGGCCATGGTCACCCGATGGCAAGGCCCGACGAAGGAGGGCCGCGGCAGCGATCGCCCCAGCGTCATATGGCGAGTGCCGACGTCAGCGATCGTCCTGGCCTTCGATGCACTGGACCGCCGGACCAACAAGGATGTCCGATCGGCCTCGAAAGATGACCAGGGTATTCGTCACCACTGGCTGCGCCCCCTGGGGTACGCCGGCGATTTGTCGGATCGGGCTGCGAGACTCCCCGCATGCGAGATCTCGCACTCTCACTGGGAGCCATCACACCCGATCCTCGCGCTGTGGTGAGGTTCGGCTCGGGTGTGCGTCCTGGTCCCAGTTGCGGCAGGCGGCCGACATGAGCGCTTTTGAGCAGTTCAGCCTTCAGACGAGCCCAGAGGAGTGGCGACCTGAGCGGATCGCCCGCGGAGAGCTACGCGACCAGCGGTTTGAGCTGCCCGACGGCGTGTCCGGTGTGACCTTCGACCGGGCACGACTGGTGAGTGTG
Source organism: Planotetraspora silvatica (assembly GCF_016863315.1). Classification (GTDB taxonomy): domain Bacteria; phylum Actinomycetota; class Actinomycetes; order Streptosporangiales; family Streptosporangiaceae; genus Planotetraspora; species Planotetraspora silvatica. The sequence continues at coordinate 103,938 of NZ_BOOQ01000047.1, read as the reverse complement.
GACTTCTCCGATATGCGGTTCACCGACTTCAGTGTCCATGCAACCGAATTCGTAGGATGCGACTTTTCCGGCACCGCCTTCGAACAACTTTCGATGGGCTCCACCTGCGTAAGAGGGCCGTGGGATCGCACCGACTGGCCGCAGTCGGTCTTCCGGGACTGCGTGTTCCGGCGCACCCGCTTCGCGACCCGCACGTTCTTCGGCAACGTCCGATTCGAGAGGTGCATCTTTGACGGGGCTCGGCTGAGGGATCAGACGTCCACGTTCTCAGCCGAGTTCGTCGACTGCGTCTTCCTCGGCCGCGTACAGAACGTCAACTTCTGGGGCCGCCCGACCGACCACCTGACCGCTCTGGACAGAGACCGCAATGACTTCACCGGCAACGACTTCACCAGCGCTGAGCTCGACTACGTCGCCTTCAAGCACATCGACCTCCACGCCCAACACCTGCCCGGACTGCCCGGCTACGCCCTCCTCGACCAGATCAGCGAGCGGGTGAAGGCAGTGCTACCGCTGGTGCAACGCTGGCCGGACCCACAACACCAGAAGGCGGCCCACTTCAGCCTGGAGTTCCTCGCAGACATGGCGCGAGAGCACAACGACGACCAGGCGCTGGTAAGCCCATCCGACATGGGCAGAAAGCTTCCACCCCCGCTCCGGGAGGAGCTGTTTGATGCGGTCAGGCGCACAACCAGCGATACAGCCCCTGGTTGAGCCGCGCCGCCTCCCGAGCCAGGTCCCGCAGAGCCGTCACGCGTTCGAACTCGAACTCGTCGAGCAGTTCCTCATCGGCGTACTCGCGCAGCCGCCCATCGTCCACGGCCGCGAGCGCGGCGACGGCCTCCGGAGCCGCCCGATCGACGGCCGCCGATTCTCCGTCCTCCTCCATGAGTTCACTGTCGCCGAACTCGCTGAGGTCACGTCCGCTGAGCTCGGCGGCCAACCTATCAAGGCCGTCGAGCCACCCCTTGCAATCGACGTACGGCAGATTCATAGCCGCCGGCCCACCGGACAACGCCAGCCGCGCGGACTGCTCGGAATCCACCGTGAAGTAGTCAACAAGAACGCCCATGGCGGCCCACCCTACGACCACGCCCACGCAGACCAGGGATCGCCTCAGCAACCCTTCATTACGAGTTAGAACACGACCGTCCAGGCCCGTCCATCGTTGTCTCGCCGCCCTGATCGGGTGGGGTCAATGGGGTCTGTCGGTCCAGCATCGTCCAGGGCCGTCCACGGCTGTCGTTAGCATCAGCGTTAGCAAGACCACCTAGTGGGATGCTCATCAGGGTGCCGGTCACGGACATGGCGGCTCGCCAAGAGCTCCGTTGTCTCGGACTCGCAGCTTACGGTGGGCGTAGGTGGTGAGTTCGGCGCGGTCGTCGGCCATGACCCCCGTTCTGGGATTAAACGTGGTGTCGCGTACCGTCGCGGGGCATGAGACCCCCCGCTCTGATCGCCTCTGCTGTACTGCTCGCCGCTCTGGCCGGGTGCGGCTCGACAGACGACACATCCGGCACGCTCTCACCGAACGCGATCGCGAGTATCGAGGCTGAGTCCGGATTCCCGCCCAAGCCAGACAGTGAAACCCAGGCGCGGTCCATCACGGCGCTTAACAGCATCGATGGGGAGATCGTCACCGGGAAGGAGATGGCCGTGGATTGGGCGCGCAGCTTGTGCAGCGTGGTCAAGGATCGGCCGAACGATCAGGCCAAGCTCGTAGACCTTACGAACAAGCGGTTCCGAGCTCCAGGCCACCTTGACGGGTTCGGCAAGGCCAAGGCAACGAAGATCCTCGCGGCGGTGCGGAAGTACATCTGCCCGACGTACTAGTTCCGGACAGTTCGCCGATCAATCGGCTACGTGTTCGATACTGAGCTCGCGCGCCGTTACAAGGAGCCTGCAGAGGTCGAGGTGGACCCTGAGGACGACTGGGGTCAGCCGGCCCGATTCACCGCGTGGGGGCGCGAGGATCGCGTGGTCGAGGTGCTGGGTCCCCACTGGGAGGAGCAGGAACCCTGGTGGGAGCCGGACAACGCAGGGAAGAGCGTGAACGAGCTGCGGGTGAAGCACTGGATGGTCCGGACCTCCGGGGCGCGCCGTGACGCCGTGGTCGAGCTGGTAGACCGAGGCGGAACCTGGTTCGTCGAAGGCATCGAGGACTGACCCATGGCCGCGGGAACGGTAGCGGCGTACCGTGAGTTGGTTCGCCGTCACCCCCGTTAGGACCGAACGGTGGAGCCTTCATCGGACGGCCGAATCCTGCTGTTCATCATCGGCATTGCCCTGTTCGTCGCCGGCCGCGACCAACCTCGTCTTCAGACGCCTTTCACGAGGTGACATGTGCATGGTCGTCCGCCGATGGGGCGATCGGTAGACGGAGGACGAAGCGTGCGCCACGGGGGCTGTCCTCGATCTGGAGGGTTCCCCCGCTGGTCTCGGCGGCCTGCCGGGCGATCGCCAGGCCCAATCCAGTCCCGCCCGCATCCCTGTTACGGGATGCGTCCAAACGGGTGAACCGCTGAAACACCAGCTCGCGCTTGTCCGGATCGATACCGGCCCCGTCGTCAAGTACCTCCAGCACGGCGACGCCATTCGGGAAGCGCTGATCGCCGGATTCGGCGCTCGGCTCGCGCCGCACAGTGATGGTGACCATGGTGTCAGCATGCCGTTCGGCGTTGTCGACGAGGTTGGTGAGCAGGCGGCCCAGCCGTAACCGGTCGCCGATCACGATCACGCCGGTCTCAGGAGAACATGCGATCGCCTTTGGCGGACTGTGGCGCAGCCGACACTCCGCCGAGACGAGCTCGCCCAGGTCGATTCGGTCGCGTGTGCCCGGTAGCCCGGCGTCCAGTCGTGCGATGATCAGCAGATCGCTCACGATGGCCTGGAGCCGGTTGAGGCTGGCTAGGAAGGTCGAGCTGAGCTTGGTCACGCTGGTCTCCTGGGGTGCCATCAGCGCGTCCTCTGCCTCGGTTCTCAGCGCGGTTATCGGACTGCGCAGGTCGTGGGAGGCGTCGGAGACGAACTGGCGCTGTTGGTCCATCGCGGCCTGCAGGCGGCTCAGGGTGTGGTTGACGCTTTCCGCGAGATCGTGGATCTCGTCATCGCTGGGTGGTACGGGGACGCGGCGATTGGGGCAGGTCGCGTTGATCTCCTCGAGTTCCGCCTGGATGGAACTCACCGGCCTGAGGGACGCCTTGGCGATCCGGTGGCCGAGGTAGGTGATGGCGGCGGCGAGCACCACAGCACTTCCTCCCACCAATGCCGCCAGCGGCGGGTCGACCCAGAAGGGCAGGACCGGGGAGGCGCTGTAGACGACCCAGTTCTCGCCGCCGCGGCGGGCCGAAATGGCGACGACGATATTGCAATTCCCCGCCTGGAAGACCCCGCCGCAGACGACGGAGGTCGCGCTCATCTTGCCGTCTGGGGTGAACTTCGCCATGGGCGGCTTGCCCCGTACTCCCTTGGTAGAAGCGAGGACCTGGCCGTGTGAGTCGACGATTTGCATGTTGCGGGACTGGTGGAACGCGAGAGGATAGTAGATCCGTCCCTGCTCGACCGCCGCGGCCACGCGGCCGGCGTTCGCAGCGACCTCGTCGGTGACGAATTCCGTGGCGATACGGTAGATGGCGATCATGAGCACCGTGGCGAGCAACGCAGAGAGCAGAGCCGCCACCACACCGGTGAACAGAGTGATGCGCGTGGTGATCGACGAACGGTGCACGCTCATCTAACGAAATTCCTTCCAACAATGGAATACCACATACAGGCCGAATGCATACCGTATGTACTTGCCCATCCTGTCTGACGAAACCGGACGGTCACGAACATGCGATGTCCTCGCCCATCGGGAGGTTCGTGATCACGGGGCCGCGTGCCGGCTGTCAGTTTGAGGTGTCGTCTGGTTTCGTTGCTGGTTGTTGCTCACTGGCTCGGGCCTTCGTAATGTCCCTGATGAGGGGCACGTCGCCCCACAAGTTTGGGATCATGGAGGCTGGCGGCGCCTGAGCCGCGTCCATGAGCGGCAGCCGAAGGACGAACCGCGCCCCTCGGAGCGAGTCTTCGATCTGCAGGCTTCCGTGGTGAACGTTGGAAATCGCCCGGGCGATGGAAAGGCCGAGTCCGCTGCCTCCGGGGTCGCGACGTCGTGCGTTGTCCAGTCGGACAAAAGGTTCGAAGACGCGTTCGCGGTCGTCCGGTGCGATGCCGTCACCGTCATCGGTCACGGTGACCACGGCCTGGCCGTCGCAGCATGTCGCTGTGACCTCGACGATGGTTTCGGCGTGCCGCTTCGCGTTGAACAGGAGGTTGTTCAGGACTCCGCACAACTGGATCCGGTTACCGAGAACCATCACCTCCCCCTGAGTGTGGGCGCGCACGGGCACGCCGTACGTCCGGTCGGCCGCCTCCTCCCTCACCAGCGCGCCAAGGTCGATCGGCTCGGGCGCGGCCGGGTTTGTGGTCCGGACGCGGGCGAGCAGCAACACGTCGTCGATGATCATCCGGAACCGTTCGGTGGTGCACAACGACGTTTCGATGGTTACCCACGGATCCACGGTGTCGCGGTACAGCAGCGCCTCCTCCAACTGCGTGTGCAGTCCGGCGACCGGGTTTCTGAGCTCGTGGGAGACAACGGAGGCGAAGTGGCGTTGAGATACGAGGCACTCTTCCAGTCGGGCAAGGGTGCCATTGGCGCTGCGGGCGAGATGCGCGATCTCGTCGCCCCCCGGCGGCTCTGGCACCCGCAAGCTCAGATCGCTCACCGTGATCTCGGCCATTCTCGCGCTAATCGCGTGGACCGGGCGCAGCGTCCGGCCCACCCCCCACCAGATCCCCCAAACTGCGAGGGCGATGAGGAGCACGAGTGCGACGGTGGTGTCGATCTCCAGGTGGTCCCTGACCAAAATGCCTGGCTGAGCCATTCCTGCGTAGACAAAATGGGGGTCACCCTGCCAGATGAGGCTGGTCTCCAGCGGAGGGATCCGGAAGGCGGTGACCAGGTCGCACCCGTGGTGAGGAAAGCACTCGGTGTCATGTGATACCCGGTCACTGAGCGGAGGCCGCATGGTGCTCAGGGTGTGCTGGACCCCCGCTCCCGGACTGCCTGCCAGCACCCGGCGATGGGAGTCGACGATCTGGAGCAGGTTGATCTTGGTCTCGGGCGTCAGCAGTGGGTTGCCGGGCCGCCATCCGATCAAGTTCGTGGCAACGCGCTGGGACTCATTGAAGATGTGGGTCTCTATCGAGTGCCGGATCGCGAAGTCGAGGCCAGCCCCGATCAACGAAATGACGATCAGGGACACGACCCCCGCCATCAGTGTGAAGCGTGCCCGGATCGAGCGTGGTAACAACGGGCGCAACATCTTTACCTCCTTCCTCAAACCATGTTGCTAACATTCGGGCCTGACGCCGTGCGCAGCAAAGCATGGGCTTGAACCGTGGTTAGTCATGGGACCGACCTCCGACGGGGGCCACAAGGCCCTTCGCGGCCCTGTCTCAGCGCCGGGACAAGTCGTTCGCGTCACCCGCAGTGCATCAGCCCTGCGCATACCAGCGTCGGATCACGTCGCCCTGGTGGGGTATTCGACGGTCCACTACCGCCTGTACGTCGGCCAGGGTCTGCGCGGCCAGGGCGCGCCGCCACGCCACCTCGGCCGTGCGCATCGCCGTCGAGATCGCGCATGGGGTGCGGAACTGCCAGGCTGCTTTCTCCGCCCCGACGCCGCGCTCCCGGATGTCCGTGCAATGGAACGCCTCGGCGGGCCCCTCGATCGCCATGACGACGTCCAAGAGCGTGATCTTTGCAAGGGGTTGGGCCAGCCGGAAGCCGCCCCGTACTCCCGGAGTAGAGGTCATAATCCCGGCCTTGACCAGTGCCTGGAGTTGCTTGTTGAGATATGGAGGCGGCAGTTCATATCCGGCCGCAAGCCTCGCGGTCGAGATTGGCTCCTCGTCGCCGAGCCATGCCAGTGTCAGGCAGCAGTGCATCGCCCACTCAACACCCTCGTTCAACCGCATATCCCAGATAACTTCCATCCAGATTGAGCCTTCGAATATCCCCACATAAGGCTGGCGGAGATCAGCGCTCCCCACATCGGCCACCTGGCTAGTTGCATACAAGCGACGTCGGTACCGGACTGGTGGGTTCGGGGTCGTCGGTGCAACCAGGTCGCGCAGATGTGCTTCTGGAATGGGTGGCAATGGAGATCAGCCCACGTCTCGGTTCATTCGAAGCAGCGAGGAGCACCGGCCAGAGTCGTGTAACCCTGCCAGGGAAGAGCCACTCTGTGAGCGGTTCAGAGGCGCGGCGCACGCGGCGGTGCCAGGTCTTCTGGCGACGCGTTGAGTAGCGTCCAGCCGGGATCTCCCGCAGTGGCCTGACACTACCGCTCGATCTCGGCGTCCATGATTGGCTGCGCCATCTCACGGATCATCGTCTGGCAGATGAGGACCGCCCGCCTACAGCGTCTCCTCGAACCACTCGCCGGTAGCGCGCGGAATGTCACTACGGCCACTCCATTTTCCCTCGTCGCCTTGAATCCCTCGGAGCGTGAGGTGGCCGTCCTACTTCACGCCGACACTCGATCAGGCGCGAGGAGGAATGAATTCACGTCAGGCCCAAAATCCTCCCCTAGTGGACGCCAACGTACTCTTTGAGCGTGTTCTGTTATGGCCCCATGGACGGTGCGTCGGAGCCCAGGTCAGATATTTCGACTGGCGTGGACCTCAGTCGATCATCACGGTGTGGCTGGCGTGGCAGGAGTCGCGAATGGGGGATTCTGGCGGGTCTGCTACGGGCGGCCGAGAAAGGCCGCGGTGGGGTATTGCTGGTCGAGGGCCAGCCGGGGATAGGCAAGAGTCGGCTACTCGCAGAGGCGATCGATGCCGCAGCGGAGCGGGGATTCACGCACGGCCACGGCGCGACAGACGATCCACGCCAGCTGAAACCGCTGGCACCGCTGATGGCAGCGCTCGGGGAGTCGATCCAGACACTGCTAACGGCCCGCGAGATAGTGCCCTCGGACGCCGTTGACCTGCGCTTGTGGCTGGCAGACGAGATACAGGCCCGGCTGGAAGAGCGGGTCGCACACGGCCCGCTGCTGATTACGCTTGATGATCTCCAGTGGGCTGATACGACGACGCTACTGGCGTTGCGGTCTTTGATACCTGAGCTGGCCTCCTATCCGCTGGTGTGGATTTTGTCCCGTACGACCGGCATCGGCGACTCAGATGTGGACAAGTTGTACGAGGTCCTAGAACGCGACGGCGCCACGCGGATCTTGTTGGAGGCGCTGAGCGAGCAAGCGGTGGCCGGGGTCATCACCGACGTGCTAGGCGCGGCGCCGGGGCCGGAGCTGCTCGCGCTGGCAGCCGGGGCGGGAGGCAACCCTTTCATGCTGATCGAGTTGCTCGCGGGACTACACAGTGAAGGCGCGGTCGAGGTGGCCGCTGATCACGCACGGCTGGTCTCGCAGCGACTCCCCCAGAGGGTGCAGGAGATCGCGCGTAACCGGCTAGGTCGGTTGCACCCTCCTACCCGCCATCTGCTGCAGGTGGCCGCTGTCCTGGGCCGTTCCTTCTATGTGAACGATCTCGCGGACATGTTCGGCGAACCCACCACCCGACTGCTGCCGGCGCTGGAAGAGGCGGAGGCGGCGGGGGTCGTGATACCAGCCGCCGATAGATTGTCGTTCCGGCACGATCTATTGTGGCGGGCCATAACCGAGACCCTCACCGAGCCAGTGCGCCAAGCTCTGCACTGGCAGGCAGCGGAAATGCTGCTTAAACGAGGCGGCTCGGCCATCCCGGCCGCCACCCACCTGATGCAATACGCCCGCCCGGGAGACATCTATGCCCTCGCCGGCCTTGACCGGGCAGTACGTGAGGTGCTGCCGTCCTCCCCGCAGACCGCAGCCGACATCGCCGCCCGAGCGGTGGAACTTTCCAGCCCTTCCGACCCAGGCCGCTTCGACCGTACGAAGACCGCGGTTCACACTCTGACGTCCGCGGGGCGGCTACGCGAGGCCGCCGAGCTCGCCCGCGCCGCGCTGTGCCACACCATGCCGCCCGGCCATGCCGCCCACCTGCGGTACCAACTGGCCTACGTCCTGATACTGGCCGGCCGACCGCTGGAGGCGGTGGTCGAGGCCGAGGAGATGCTCAGCCAGCAGGACCTCTCCGATGAATTGCGCGGCCTCGCCGAACACGTGCTGTTGACAGGGATGAACATTGGCGGCGAATACAGGCGAGGGCGGAAGCGGGCGGAAGCCACCGTGGCTGCCGAGGAGTGCCGCAATCAACCCGCACTAATGAGCGCTCACGTTCTGCTCACTAGCATCGCCCGGGCGGAGGGACGCGCTGCTGACGGGATCGGGCACATCCGCAAAGCCGCACGCTACGCGGCCAGCGGGCCTTTCCAGGCCCAGTGCCCACGCCTGTACCTGGCCAGCATATTGACCGACATGCGGCAGCTTGAGGAGGCGGAGACCCTACTCCAAGCCGCCACCGAAGAGATTACGGCGCTTGGCCACACCGCGCACGCCGCCAGCCCCGCGCTCTTCCGCGCCAAGCTTCGGCTCGCCCAAGGCCGCCTCGACGATGCCGCCGCCGAGGCCCAGGCCGGGCTGGCCATGGCCGCCGATCTGGGCATGCACATATTCGACCCTTTTGGAATCGCCGTGCTCGCCATCGTCACAGCGCGCCGCGGCGACATCGACACTGCTGCCAGACACTACAAATCTCGCCATCAGGCAGGTCAAGGCCCGGCGTACGGAATCGAATGGTGCGACTGGGGCATGGCGCTGATCACCGAGGCCCAAGACGGCCCCCATAAGACGATCGAGGTACTCAACGCCCTCTACACCGATCCCCCGCAACAATCCTCGTTGCCCATGGTGCTAATGACCGAACCCGCAGCCGCCGCGTGGCTGACCCGTCTCGCGCTCGCAGTCGCAGAACGCCCCGGTGCCGAGGTCGTTGCCGCCATGGCCGAACGCCTCGCCGAGGACAACCCCAGCTTCTCAACCTTGGCCGCCTCCGCCGCCCACGCCCACGGCATCCTCCACAACGACCCCAAGGCACTGACCCATGCCGTCTCCACCCACGTGGGGCCGTGGGATCGTGCTTCGGCGGCAGAAGACCTCGGCGTCCTGCTCGCCCGTACGGCCGGCGGCTCCGACCACGATGCCGCCATCCTCAGCCTGGACCAGGCATTCGACGGTTACCAGCAGACCGGTGCCCTCCGGGACGCGGCCCGCGTCCGCGCCACACTACGCAAACTCGGCGTGCGACGCCGCCACTGGACCACCATCGAACGCCCGACCTCTGGGTGGGCGAGCCTCACCGACACCGAACGAAATATCGTCACACTCGTCGCACAAGGACTGACCAATCCCCAAGTGGCCACCCGCCTGTTCATCTCCCGCCACACCGTCAAGTACCACCTCGGTCACATCTTCAGCAAGTTGGACATCGGCTCCCGCGTCGAACTAGCCCGTCTCGCCACTGACATACAAGCGCGCCAGCAAACCGGGCGAATCACATCGAACAGCTCGATCTTGGATGACAGTCAGGTCGAGATGTAACGTCAACAGCGCCTTCCCCCCACATGGGGGCTGCGGTGAGGGAACGACCGACCACGCCAACGTATCCGCGACATCGCCTAAAGCTCACCGTCGCACGGCGAGGCGTAATGATCACGCTCATCGGCTGCATCTCCCGTACCGAGGCGGGAGCAGGCTGACCGACCTCCCCAAGAACGCCGACGAGGGGCAACTCGTCTTGTCCGAGACCTGGTCGGTGGCCGATTGCCCGTGTATGCCAGAGGCTGGCTACAGACACCGCAGTGGGTGTAGCTCACCGCGAGTTACGGGTATCGATCATCCTTCCAGCCGCCGGTTGAGGCGATGGCCGCCTGGAAGTAGGGAGGCAATAGCGACCGCATCCGACACTCTCATAGCGGTTTTCAAGAGGGCTGCGTTCCTGATGAGAAAAGTGTCTCTGACCATGCAGGGAGCATCTTTGATGATCTTTCTCGTAGCAGATCATCCCGCGCATATCCCGCACGGATTTCACAGCCACCTCGAACCGAACCACGACTTGAGGTCGGGTCCGGGGCGGCTCGTCGTCAAGGCGCCCAGGGTAGTCGTACCGCCTCGATCTCGGTGTCGTTCAGCAGCGCTTCGATGAGAGCCGGGGGTCCGGCGACCTTGGTGGCCCACAGGTCGTAGTCGGTGCACAGGACCCATGAGCGGTCCTCGGCCCAGAGGTTGGACGGGCTGAAGTCGGCCTCGGGATTGTCGTACAAGATCTCGGCATCACCGAGACGACCCGCACGCACATGGAGGTTGTCAAAGTCGGTGGCCCCGAGCAACAGCGGGTTGTAGTAGGCCAGGCATGGAGTGTCCGGACCCGCGAAACTGTACTCGGTGAGGATGCCGATCAGCCGGTTCCAGGTCACACGATCCAGGCTCCCCTCGGTGGGTGGATCGATGCTGAGCGGCCAGCTGCCCTCCTTCTTAGCCGAGGGAAAACAACGGTAGGAGGGCAGCAGCCCGTCGGGCACGACCGGGTCGCCGGTCCGCCGGGCAAGTTCCGCCCAGCGCAGCCGCCGCCAACCGAGGCCGGGGGGCTCGGCGCGGCCCAGGCCGCCTCCCATAGTGATGCTCACAGCTTCGAAGCCGACGCCCGCGACGATGTGGGGCTGGATGCTCCCATCCGTCAGACGCGCCTGGCGATACTCGTGGTACGACACCTCGGCCGGCCCCTGGTCGTGCTCATACATGGCGTTGAGCACCCAGGCCGCATCAGGCATCGCAGGTGGCATGAACCCGGTCAGACCATCGCCGCACAGCTCCAGCAACCAATCGGTCGTACCGGTCGGCGCGAGCGGCCACAGGCCTGACAGCGGGTTCGATTCATCGGGCATACGTTCATGATCCCAGTTACCGAACTCCTGCGAAGGGCCGGCCACCATGCCCTCGCTTCCGGCCCATGGGTACGTTCCCGTGCATTAGGCGCTGACCCAGCCCTCACCGTCGCGGCCCCCAGAGTTGCACCTGGGTAGGCCGCCGATGGTTTTACAGGGCGTGAGCGTTCTCTCAGGCTGATAGCACATGACCTGCGGAAACAATCGTCTCCATATGACGCCCACTTGAGATCATTCCGCACCTATTCCGCGCGGCCCTCCGCGAAGCCTCCTGCTTACAAGGTTCCCGAATGATCTCCAGCACAGTACGAATCTGTTCGCAACGCAGGTCGGCGAACGACCGATCACTCAGATGAGTCCGGCTCGGTTCGTTGTTATCTGCCCTGGTGGTTCCCAAGGTGACTTCCAGAGTCGGAGTGGCGGACGTAGCGATTTGTCGGAGCATCGTAGCCCGCTGAACTTTGAACACTTTGAGGGATTGTCAGCCAGCACATACCCCGGATCTCCGACCATGTCCTCCTACTACAGGAGGAGCTCGGTTCCGATGGCCGCCTCAGTGCATGTCGAGACCGCTAGGCTGATTCACCGCCCCACATAACGAGAGCGGGAGCCGCTGACTCGCGGGAACCCCCTCAAGAGCGAAGGAGACGGCAGCAAGATACCCCGATGCTGCCTGCATCCGCGGAGTGACAAGATGATGATCAAGGAGCCAGGCCGGTGCACCTGAAACTCAAGCAAGAATGGATCCTTGGTGAGCGTATCGGCGGGGGCGGTTTCGGCCAGGTCTACGCCGCGATGTCAGCCACGGGTGAAACTGCGGTCGCAAAGCTTGTGCCGATGGCGCCGGGTGCCGAGCGTGAGCTCCTGTTCGTTGAACTCACCGGCGTCCGGAACGTTGTTCCGGTAATTGACAGTGGCCAGACCGACAACGCCTGGGTGATCATCATGCCCAGGGCGCAGAAGTCTCTACGCCAGCATCTCAATGAAACCAACGGCCCACTCGGCATCGCCGACACCGTCGCAATCCTGTCAGATATAGCTGTGACGCTTGCGGATCTGGACGGCAAGGTCGTCCACCGTGATCTCAAGCCGGAGAACGTCCTTCTCCTGAATGGGCGGTGGTGTCTGGCCGACTTCGGCATCTCCCGTTATGCCGAAGCTACTACAGCGCCTGACACGCGCAAGTACGCTTTGTCGCCACCGTACGCCGGCCCTGAACGCTGGCGAAACGAACGTGCGACGATCACTACTGACATCTACTCGCTCGGTGTGATTGCCTATGAATTGCTGTCTGGCATGCTGCCCTTCACCGGTTCTGACATGTATGACTTCCGCGAACAGCATCTCCACGACGACCCAGCACATCTCTCGTCAGTACCCGCACCTCTGGGCGCGCTCATTGAAGAGTGCCTGTACAAGGCCGCTGAAGCGCGTCCGAGCCCAAGCAACGTCGTGGCCCGCCTAGCACGAATTACCGAGAAGGCGCCGTCAACCGGGCTCGCCAAGCTCGAAGAAGCGAACCGTGCCGAGGCTATACGCCGCGCCGAATTAGGGCGCCGCGAGTCAGAGTTTCGCTCCGAGGCCGAGCGACGAACCGCGCTCGCCGATGCTGCGATGAAGAGCTTGGCGAGAATCGCAGATGCGCTCAAAGAAGCGATCAGCGAGGCGGCTCCGTCTGCGAAGGTGCGGGCGAAGCGCGGCGGAGGGTGGGGTATTCGGCTGAACCAGGCGGAGCTGGAGTTCGCCTCTGCAGTCATAACGTCACCGAATCCATGGGGGTCCTGGACGCCACCGTCGTTCGATGTCGTTGCCAATACAACAATTGGGATTCGGTTCCCAGTCGACCGCTACGGCTACGAAGGCCGCAGTCACTCCCTATGGTACTGCGACGCCCAGAGCAAAGGCCAGTACCAGTGGCATGAGACGGCATTCATGGTCTCACCGTTCATCGCAAAGCGTGGGCGGCAAGATCCGTTCATGATGGATCCAGGCGAGGAGTCGGCTAAGGCACTCGGGAATGGTATGGCGGAATGGCAGGTTGCATGGCCGTTCACGCCGTTGATCGTCGGCGACGTGGACGAGTTCATCAATCGGTGGGCCGGCTGGTTCGCAGACGCGGCGCAAGGACAGCTTGGCCACCCCAGCACCATGCCGGAGCGTTCACCTCAAGGCAGTTGGCGGCAGCGTTGACTGGCCGCTAAGCACCCCAGAGATGCGGAACTTCCTCGATCAGGTCGAGGCCGACTTCATCAATAACCTCGACACGGCCCCTACTTCCACGGAGCTGGCCAACCAAGCCACTGACCCAACCCGGCATACGTGCCGATCGCTGTGGCAACGAAGGCGAGAGTCCAGCCCACGACGGGCCAGAACCGACCCTTCTTCGGCTCCGCGGCTGGGTTCATAGTGTTCGTTATCCCGCCCGCGTCGCCTTGCGTGATGTTAACGATCGTCCCAGGGCTGTCGTGAATATGGACTCCCGGCACAGCCTTCTCCAGGGCCTCGTCTGCCTGCCGAGCAGAAAGGGCGGAGGCATGCTCATGCTTCTCGCGCAACTCGGCGATGAGCACCACCAGGGCGGTACGAATCTGGTCGACGACACCTCGCAGAGTTGCCGGTGTCACGCTCCAGAAGATGCCCGCGACCACAGTGTGTCGGTATGCCAGCGGGTCCTGCTCCTGCTTCCGTCGCGTGAGATGCGCGGCGATGGCCTGGGAGTTGCTATAGCTAATGCGAAGTCGATCCGTGCCAGCACCGTGCTCCTCAAGCTCCTTGATCGGCTCAGCGAACCGTACTTCCTCCCGAATTCCCGCCCAGACGTCTTCAGGAAGCTCCCGCCGAAGCATCTCGGGACTTATCTGCTGATTGTGGCCGTTCACGCCGTATTTGTTCGTAATCTCCAGGTACAACGCAGCCGGAACGGTGCGGTAGTCGGGGACCTCAGCACCGGCTCGATAGCCGTTTAGCTCATTCGTCGCCCAGTCACGAAGGGCGCTGGATCCGAGTCGGCCTCCCAGGGTGATGCAGAGGCGCAGGGCGTCGGACAACGCCACAGTGGGATCAAGCGCCGCATGCTCGATCTTGTCGAGGAGGGAGTCGGTCGTCTTTGACACTGTTGGAGTGTCTCGCGCAGGCTCCCCAAAACGGTAATCGCTTAGCTGCGGGTGCCCGTAGGCCCTGCCCGACTACCGGGTCAACGAACGCAGATTGACCGCCGTACGACCAAGCAAGTCTGTTGAATCTTCCCGAGTCGCTTGTCGGCCATCCTGTTCGTGATGATCGCCACCCGCCCTCCCGACATGCGCATCTTCTAAAAGATGTCCATCAGCCCGCCGGCGGGCGGGGCGACGCGCTCTGCCGTCATTGCAGTGGGCGACAAAGTGCTCCTCATGCCTATGAGGGCGTCCCACACGGCCAGCAAGACGGTGACCTGAGGGTGAGTCGCGAAGACCTACGCCTCGGGAAGCCCCCCGTCATCGAGTGCCTGGCTTGGACGGCTGGCGTACTTCTTGGGCGCGACCGCATACGTCCTTGCCAGCGAGTCTGCATCACCCGGCGGAACATGACTCGGCACGCGGCAACATGCAGCAGCATTTCGAAATCTGTACATATGGTTCCAATCCTTGGTTAGAGTCACTTACTTATCCAGCAACGAGTGACACCAGTGCCCGAAATAACCATTTGGGACAGCCGAAAAGGATCCATATGCCAAACAAATCCCGCCGCATCAGAAGTAACTTCAACCTAGGGGGCGAGCAAGCGGAGGCCGATCCACTACTGGAACTTGCTTTCTATGAGACAGGAGATTATTCGGCAATCACATCGAAACTCGATCCCCGATGCTTTCTTATTGGGCGTACCGGGAGCGGTAAGTCTGCCGCATTACAACATCTCGAGGATGCATACCCTGGCAAGGTCATTCGGATCACTCCCGAAGATCTCTCTCTTCCATACATTGTCGACCTCCAGGTAATGCGCCACCTTGACTCCTTAGACGTTAATCTTGATCTACTTTTCATTGCACTATGGAAGCATGTACTTCTTGTCGAATTGATACGCCACAGATACAAAGTAGACACTCCGGCAGCCAAGCAGAACTTCTTGTCGAATCTCCGCGAGAAAATAAAAAGAGATCCTGGCAAGCGGGCAGCTCTAGAATATCTGGACGAATTTGGCGAAAAATTTTGGTGTGAGACCGACGAAAGAGTTCGGGAGATCACGCAAAAATTCGAGCAGCGAATCGACGCGGCCACGAAAGCTAATCTAAGCGTATCGAAATCATCACTAGAAGCAAATGCTGGAACCGGGACAACGGTAGCCAACGAGTCTCGCGGAGAGCAAGCGGATCGATTTCAAAGGATCGTGAACGATACACAACTCCCTCGCCTCAACAAGATGCTCAACGTCTTGGACGAGGATATTCTCGACTCTCCACAGCATCAGACGTGGGTAGTAATCGATGATCTCGACCGCGATTGGGTTGACGAACGAATTACCAATGACCTTATCAGATGTCTATTCAGAACGGTTCTCGACCTTAAGCGAGTTAGACACCTGAAAGTACTGGTGGCACTGCGTACGAACATCTTCCGCGAACTCGACTTCGGGAGAAGAACCGGCGGGCAGGAAGAGAAGTTCCGCTCACTAGTTCTCCAGATGCGTTGGGGTAGCCAAGATCTAGAGGAGATGCTCGACGAGCGCGCCCGAATCGCTGGAAAGAATGCCGGCTTGTCGATCTCTGGCGTTCGGGACTTATTACCGACCCCCAACAAAACACGAGGCGACGCGCTTCACTATATTTTCTGTCGGACATTAATGCGACCTCGCGACAGCATCTCATTCTTCAATGAATGCTTTGCATTAACCTTCGGAAAAGAGAAACTCTCATGGAATGACGTGCATCTCGCAGAGCGCGCCTATTCGGAGAAGCGACTACTAGCACTGCGTGATGAGTGGAAGCCGACTTATCCAGACATACAAAAGGCCTTGGCCGTCTTTAAACAGGTCGATCTCCCTCTCGACAACACACGACTGGCCGAACTCCTCGACGAGGTCATGATCCTGCTCGCCGACCGGGATTTCGAAGGCGTTCGATGGCTAACCGCCCTTTCCGAGGCAATGTGGGGCGCTTCAGAGACCTTAAGCTGGACAGATCTATATCAGCCTCTAGTTAAGCTCTTCTACGACATCGGATTCATCGGCCTCGCCAAAGGCCCCGGAGAAACCGTCACGTTCTCTCATGACGTACCGGGGCTAGCAGACAGCCTACAATCCATTAGTGAGATCAAGTCCTTCTATATTCATCCTGCTTATCACTATGCCTTGGCTATCAAGAAACACGATCAATCGGAATGGAATGTGCCAACCAAGCCTCGCCGATAGGCAGAGGATTAGTTCACGCCAACTCAGACTTAGAGCAGATGATGTGGTCGTCTCCTCGTCAGGCAGGCGTAGCCATGCCGGGCCGGCCGTCTGGGGTCAAGCCGTCGATCGCGTGTACATGCTCCCGGTGACCTTCCTCGCCTGCTGGTTGTCCTGCCCGCATTCGACGGCTAGACCTTGGGCGGCTGGTCTGGCATCCCTTCGAGGGGGCTGACGAGGAGACGACCTCACCTACCCGGGCCATTTCGGCCCATCTCTGAGGAGGGCCGGGGGTGCAGGGGGCAGAGCCCCTTGAGGGTTCTCGCCCTCCGGACTCCGGCGCGCTGGACCGTCGTCGCCCTCACCCTCGGTGTGGTGTTTCGCTCGACTGGCGAGCATCACCTTGGTGGGTGTGAGCGCGTGGGCGGCGCCGGCCGGGATCGGCCGAAGAGCCGCATGCCCGGCCGGCTGGCCGACCGACGCGCGTGCGGGCCGCCGTAGGCGGGCCGCTTTAAAGGCGTAGAGAAAATTCTCATCCGGCAGGTCCACAGGTCCTGTCCTACCTCGGCTGATGCTTGACACTGCGGCCTCGGTTGATGGTCGACATGATCAATCCGGAATGGGGCCGGGGGTGCGACTCGCGGCAGAAGCGGACGTTTGATCTTGGTGCGAATCATGCCTTGAGAGTTCCTAACAGAGGCGCTACTACCGCGAGGCGAAGCCGATGGCGCTCGGCTGACCCCCTCCTTCGTGGCGGCCGCAGTACCCCCAAAGGGGGAGCGGGGCGCCACCGCGCGGCGATGCCGCGGCCGGCGGGAGCTGGGAGCGTCGGTGGTGCAGACACCCGTGGCCAACGGCTCCCGAGGAGGCATCTTGCAATTCAAGATCATGCATCGGTACTGGGTGGCAGCCATGCTGTCGGCCGGTCTCGCGCTCGGCGGATGCGGCTCCGGCGGCGGCGGTGGTGCCGCCCCGTCCGCCTCGTCGACGCTGACCGACGCCCAGATTCAATCCGTCGTGAACGAGCTGGTCCAGTGCATCCGCAGCAACGGGGCGCCGGGCCTGCCCGATGTGAAGGCGGAGAACGGGCGCGTGGTCCTGCCCGACGAGACCACCGTCGACGAGGCCACCAAGCGAAACTTGGCCGCGGCCGCGGAGGCGTGCAAGTCGATCCAGGAGCGGCTGCCGGCGTCCGTCTTCGAAAAGCCGGGGCAGGACGGCGACCAGCAGCGCAAGCCGACCGCGGAGGACGTGCCGGTGTTGCGGGAGTGGTCCCGGTGCATACGTGAGCACGGCGTGTCGGAGTGGCCCGATCCCAAGCCAGATGGCTCGTTCCCGCTCGACAACGCTGCCATCAAGGAGGGCAAGTCGGCCCGGATCGTCGCCGCGTGGCAGGCGTGCGAGCAGTACTGGAACGGCGGAATGGAACGGTCATGAGCGCGCCCTGGGGTCGACGGGTGGGGACCATCGCGGTGGTGGTGGTGCTCGGGGTCGGGTTGGCCGGCGCCGCGATGGCGGTGCTGGGGCGGCCGCCGTCGGCGCCGCCCGCACCGCAGGTGTCGACCGGCACCGCGCCGGTCACTCGGGGGATGGTCGTCGAGCGGGTGCGGTTCGCCGGCACGCTCGGCTTCGACGGCAGCTACCCGGTGGCGCACCAGGCCGCGGCCGGCATCCTCACCGCGCTCGCCGAGGCGGGTTCGACGGTCACCCGGGGCGCCGCTCTGTACGCGGTGGCGAACCAGCCGGTGCGGCTGCTGTATGGGGCGCTCCCTGCGTACCGGGACCTGCGGCCGGGGATGACGGCCGGGCCGGACGTGCGGCAGCTGGAGAAGAACATCGTCGCGCTCGGCCTGGACCCTGGGCGCTACATCACGGTGGACGAGACGTTCACCGCGGCCACCGCGGCGGCCGTGCGCCGGTGGCAGGCGAAGTGGGGCCTGCCGGCCGCGCAGCGCACCGGCGCGCTGCCGCTGGGCGCGGTGGTGTTCGCGCCCGGCGCGCTGCGGATCGCCCAGCCGCAGGCGGCGGTCGGCACGCGGGTCGGCCCCGGGATGCCGGTTCTGACCGCCACCTCCACCCACCGGGTGGTGACCGCCGACATCCCGACCGGGCGCAGTGGCTCGCTGCACCCCGGTGACGCCGTGCAGGTAACCGTGGCCGGCGCGGCACCGGTCCCCGGCACGCTGGTGCGGATGAGCCGGGTCGCCACCACGCAGCAGGACCAGAACGGCCAACCCGGCGTCGCCACCGTGCAGGTGACCGTGAAGCTGACATTGCCGCCCGGCACGGCCGATCTGGACCAGGCACCGGTCGGCCTGCTGGTCAGCTCGGCGACGAAGCAGAACGTGCTATTGGTTCCGCTGGCCGCGTTGACCCCGAAGCCCGGCGGCGGCTTCCGGGTGCGGCTGTCCACAGGGGACTACGTCGAGGTGCGGCCGGGCCTGTACGACGAGGTCGCCGGCACCGTGGAGGTGACCGGCGCGCTGACGCCGGGCCAGCTGGTGGAGGTGCCGGCGCGATGACCCCGGTCCTGGAGCTGCGCGACGTCCGGAAGATCCACCCGGGCACGCCGCCGGTGACCTCGGTCGCCGGCATCACCCTCACCATCCACAGTGGAGAGCTGGTGGCCGTGGTCGGCCCGTCCGGCTCCGGCAAGACCACGCTGCTCAACCTCGCCGCTGGGCTGGACCGGCCGACCGGCGGTTCGGTGCGGATCGCTGGCGAGCCGATCGAGCGGCTGTCCGACCGCGGTGTATCCGGGGTCCGCGCGCACCGGCTGGGAGCGGTGTTCCAGCGCTTCTTCCTGCTCGAACACCTCACCGCGCTGGACAACGTCGCCACCGGGCTGCTGTACCGGGGCGTGCCGGCAAAGCAGCGGCGGCAGGCGGCGGCGGCCGCGCTGGACCGGGTCGGCCTCGGGCACCGCGCCCGGCAACCGGCCGGCCGGCTCTCCGGCGGCGAGCAGCAGCGGGTGGCGATCGCCCGGGCACTCGTCGGCCGACCGGCGGTGCTGTTCGCCGACGAACCCACCGGCAACCTGGACACCGTCACCGGCGCCGCCATCCTCGACCTACTGCGCGAGCTGAACGCCAGCGGTACCACGATCGTGATGATCACCCACGACGCCGAGGTGGCCGCGGCCGGCAACCGGCGGGTGGAGCTACGCGACGGCCTGGTCGTGCACGACAGCGGCGGCCCGGCATGACGCCGCGGTCCCGGCTGCGCGCCGCCGACCTGCTCGCGGTCGGCACCGTGGGGCTGCGCAGCCGCCGCGTCCGGGCGGTGCTGTCGATGCTCGGGGTGGCCATCGGCATCGCCGCAGTGGTCTCCGTGCTCGGCATCACCCGCTCCAGCCAGGCAGACCTGCTGGCCCGCATCGACCGGCTCGGCACCAACCTGCTGACCGTGGTCAGCGGGCAGAGCCTGGCCGGCTCGGAGGTGCCCCTGCCGGCGACCGCGACCGGCGTGATCGCCGGTACCGAGGGGGTGCTCGCCGCCAGCGCGACCGCCGACCTGCACGGCCCCGTCGCGGCCCGGTCCGAACTGGACACCACCGGCGGCGTGGGCATCCGCGCGGCCGACACCGCGTTGCTGTCCACACTGGACGGTCAGTTGGCCGCCGGCACGTTCCTGACCGAGGCCACCGCGCGGTACCCGGCGATGGTACTCGGGCACCGGGCCGCCCAGGCACTCGGCATTGCGGACCTGGCCGGCGACCCGCGCGTCTCGGTCGGCAGCGCATGGTACGCCGTCGTCGGCATCCTCCGCCCGGTCGAGCTGGCCCCGGAGATCGACAGCTCGGCGCTGGTCGGCCTGGCGGTCGCCGCCGACCGGCTCGGCTACGACGGGCACCCGACCCGCATCTACGTGCGGACCGAGGTGGCGCGGACGACCGAGGTACGCGGGATGCTGGCCCGGGCCACCAACCCGCAGAACCCGTCCCAGGTCACGGTCAGCCAGCCGGCGGAGGCGCTGGTCGCCCGCCTCGCCGCGGCCGACGCAGGCACCGCGCTGTTCCTCGGCCTGGGCGCGGTGGCGCTGCTGGTCGGCGGCATCGGCATCGCCAACGTCATGGTGATCTCGGTGCTGGAACGGCGCGGCGAGATCGGGCTGCGCCGGGCGCTCGGCGCCACCCGAGGCCACGTCGCGGTGCAGTTCCTGGTGGAGTCCCTGGTGCTCGGCGCCGCCGGCGGCACGGTCGGTGTTCTGGCCGGCACCGCGGTCACCCACGCGCTGGCGTACCGGCACGGCTGGCAACCGCTGATCCCGCCGCTGGCGGTGGCGGCCGGGCTGGCCGCCGCGGTGGTCATCGGCGCGGTGGCCGGGGTCTACCCGGCACTGCGCGCCGCGCGGCTGGCGCCGACCGAGGCGCTGCGCACCGCGTGACGCCGGCGGCCGGCGCACGATAATGCCGGAAGGGGGTGAGGCGATGGCCCGGCATCACGGACTGCGGCTGCGGATGGCCGCCTCGTACGTCCTGGTCACCGCCGCGGCGGTCGCCGTGGTCGAGCTGGTGACGCTGGTACTCCTGGTGCCCCGCCTGGTGGCGGATAGCAAGCAGCGGGACCGCAGCCTGCTCGTCGGCATCACGGCGCACGACTACGCCGCGCAGGTGCTGGCCGCCGCCGGCCGGCTGGGCCGGCTGCCGACCAGCAGCGAGATCCAGCTCGGCGAGTCGGGCCTGGTGCTCGCGCCCCGCGAGGTCCGGATGGAGGCGGGCGGCGAGGGGGTCCGCATCCCGTACACGGCGGCACGGCAGGACGAGCAGAAGCCGCTGTCGCTGGCGGTGCTGCTCAACCTGGACGGCCGGATCGCCGCCAGCTCGTACCCGCCGGGATACCCGGCCGGTGCGGCGTTCGGCGGTCCCGGCGTGGTGACGCTGCCGGCTGGCGCGCTCGCGGTGTCGCCGAAGATGGCCAAGGGGGAGAACGGTCAGGCGGACACCACAATCGGCCCAGTGCTCTGGGCGCTGGTGCCGGTGAACCTGCTGGCGGCAGACGGCAAGCCGAACGCCGGGATCGACGACGCCGGCCCGGCGATCGGCTACGTCTACGTCCAGGTTCCCTATGACGACCGGCTCCCGCTCGGCGCGGACCTCACCTCGCCGGGCACCGACGTCGGGCCGCTGCTCATTATCGGGCTGCTGGTCACCCTCGCCGCGCTGCCGGTCGGAGTGGTCTTCGGCCTGCTGTCGACCAGGACGCTGATCGGCCGGCTGCGCCGGCTGGCGGCGAGCACGGTCGCCGTCGCCGACGGCGACTACAACCACCGGGTACCCGTGTCCGGCACCGACGAGGTGGGCCAGCTGGAGGCGAACTTCAACCGGATGGCGGTCCGCCTGGCCGAGGCGATGGCCGTCCAGTGGCAGCTCGCCGGCGCCGGCGAGCGCGCCCGCATCGCCCGCGAGCTGCACGACTCCATCTCGCAGGACCTGTACTCGCTGCGGCTGCTCGCCGGCGGCCTACGCCGGGCACTGCCGGCCGGCTCGCCGCTGCTCGACCGGGTCGAGGCGATGGAGAGCACCGCCACCGGCACGGTGATCGAGATGCGGGCTTTGCTGCTGGAGCTGCGCCCGGTGGCGCTGCGCGACGCGGATCTCGCGGACGCGCTGGCCGGGCTGTGCGCGGCCTACGGCGACCGGCTGGGCGTGCCGATCGCCACCGAGCTGGCACCGGTGACGGTGGCGCCGGTGGTCGAGCACGCGGCGCTGCGCATCGCGCAGGAGGCGCTGGCCAACGCGGTCAGACACGCCCACCCGACCCGGATCGCGGTACGCCTCGCCGTGGTCGACGGCGGGCTGCTGCTGTCGGTCACCGACGACGGCGCCGGGTTCGACCCGGAGCGCGCCGGCGACCGGCACGGCATGGGCCTGCCGATGATGCGCGAGCGGGTCGCCGAGCTGGGCGGCGACCTCCAGGTCGACTCGGCCCCCGGCGATGGCACCACGGTCCTGGTCCGGCTGCCCGGGGAGCGGCCGTGATCCGTGTGCTGATCGTGGACGACCACAAGGTCGTCCGGCAGGGGCTGCGCCTCCTCCTGGACCAGGAGGAGGACATCGAGGTGGTGGCCGAGTGCGCCGACGGCGCCGCCGCGCTGCGCGCGGTGCATGCGCTGGAGCCGACGGTGGTCCTGCTGGACCTGTTCATGGCCGGGCAGGACGGCCTCAGCGTGCTGGCGCAGATCAAACGGGACCGGCCGGGCACGGAGGTGCTCATGCTTACCTCGTCCGAGGCCGACGAGCACCTGCTCGCCGCGGTACGCGCAGGCGCGCTCGCCTACCTGTCGAAGTCCGCCGGCGTGGACCAGGTCGTCGCGTCGGTGCGCGCCGCGGCCCGCGGCGAGAGCCTGCTGGAGCCGCGGATCGCCGCGCGGCTGGTGCGCGAGGTCCGCGAGGCGGGCGCGCACCGCCCGGTCGACCCGCTGTCCCCCCGGGAGCTGGACGTGCTGCGGGTACTTGCCCGCGGCCGGTCCAACCGGCAGATCGCCAGGACGCTCGCCATCACCGAGGACACCGTGAAGGCGCACGTCTCCAGCATCCTGGCCAAGCTGGGGCTGGCGGACCGCACCCAGGCCGCGATCTTCGGGTTGCAGCAGGGGCTGGTCCCGCTGGACGACGCCCTGAACGACCCTGACTGACCCGCTCCCGGCCGGCCGCACGCGGTCCTCACAACCGCGCGAACACCTGGGGTGGGCCTCGTCGGGATTCAGCGCCAGTTCGGCCGAGCCGATGAGGAGCGGATCCGAGTACCGACCGGCTCGGCGTCCTTGTCCTCGTACGCAAACCGGTGCAGCACGTGCCGCATGGCCTCGATCCGGACCCGGCAGCACGCTGGAGCAGAGTCTCCAGTGCGGGTCGCGCGTAGCCGCGTCGCCGGCACGCTGGGTCCACGGCATAGCCGACTTCGGCCATCCCCGACTGGTCGGGTGGTCCGTGATAACCAGCCTGGCCAATGGCCACCTTGCGCCGCTCATCCCAGATGACACCGGTCACCCATGCTGCGCTGGCAGGGGTCCGCCGCCACCTGCTGATAGCGCCTGTGCCACACCCCTCTCCACTCGGGGCCGGCGAAGTACTCCAAGAGGGGCACGGGAGGCGACGAGTGGCCCTTCGGCGACCATGTCTATGTGGTTACCACCGCATCGGCCACGGACGTTGCCGTGTGGGCAGCGGAACTGCAGCCCGATGATCCGGGAACGGACTTGTGGACCGGCGGGCCTCCGGCGCGGCCAATCGCGGTTCCGCCTGGCTCACGCCTCGTGACCCTGTGGTGGGACTGAGGACTCAACACCGGTACCGAGCATCCTCAACTCGGCAGAAGAGGAAGTGTCGCCAGTCCCGCCGTGATCATGTAAAGCATCAGGCGGGGCCGAAGCGTCAAGCATCAACCGAGGTCTGACACAGGTCCACAAGTCCGGTGGACCATGACGGATTGATCATCGCGATCCACGCCCGATGCCGTCCCGCGCGGGGTGGGACATTCTCGAAAGAATGACAAACCGAGCTATAGGGGCGCGGCAATCCGAATGATCGCGTGATGATGAAGACGTGCGCACCCCCTCACCGATCACCGGTGTTCTCGTGGCCGTCACCGTGGCACTGGTCGGGAATCTGGCGACCAATACCGTGCAGGTCACCTGGAAATGGTGGCCTTTGACGATCTGGACCACCGTCGCGTTCCTAGTGCTGGTCACCCTGCGCATCGAGTACACCCGCCACCGAACCGCTACCCCGCGAGACGGGACAGAGGGCGCGAGTGCGGCTAAGCAGGTGCTGGCTGGCCTGGTTGCGGGCCAGTGGCGCACCGAGGCGATCCTGCGATCGCTGGATGATCCCGATCCGATCCCGGTGCAGTGGCATCTGACCGATAACCGGCAGGCGATGGATCACGCGGTCAATCTCACCCCCGCCTCGCTGCGGCTGAAGGCCTCCAGCGACGACATTCCCGCCCTGGTCCACAAGTTCCGTGCGATGAAACGCCGCCGCCTGGTCATCCTCGGCGGCCCCGGCGCCGGCAAGACCACCCTGGCGGTGCAGTTGGTCCGCGAGCTCCTCGACACCCGCGGCGCGCACCCTCATGAGCCAGTTCCGGTGTTGTTGTCGGTGGCCGGCTGGGACACCGGACGGTTTCCCCACCTGCACGAATGGGTCGCCGTCCGACTGTCCACCGACTACCCGGCGCTACGCGCACCCGAGTTCGGGCCCGATGCCCCTCGGCATCTGGCCACCAGCGGGCAGGTGCTGCCGGTGTTGGACGGCCTGGATGAGCTGCCCTCGCCCGCGCAGGCCGCCGTCATCACCGCGCTCAACCGGTTCCTGGGCCGCGATGACCAGCTGATCCTCACCAGTCGCACGAGCGAATTCACCCACGCCATCGACCGGGCCGGCAACGTGCTGACCTCCGCCGTGGTGATCCAGCCGCGCCCCCTGAACCGGGTAGCCGCTGCGGCCTACCTACGCAGGTGCCTGCCCCCGCACCCCGGACCAGTGTGGGAGCAGATCCTCACCGGCCTGCGGGCCTCTACCCCGGCGCAAGGACCAGTGGCCAATCTGGCCGAACTATGCACAACCCCGCTGGGAGTATGGCTGGTGCGCACGGTCTACCTGAACGCCCGCACCGATCCGGTTAATCTACTGAATGCAGACGCTTTCCCCGACGCGGCGACACTGCGCGCGCACCTGTTTGATCAACTGGTCGACACTCTCATCGACACCCGCCCACCCAGCGACGATCCCGCGCAGTTGTTTCGCCCCCGCCACCGCCACGACCCCGCGCGGGTGCGCCGCTGGCTGAGCTATCTTGCCTACCAGATGAGCCACCCCCACACCGATGGCAGCCCCCGCACCCGTGACCTGGCCTGGTGGCACCTCGCCCGCACCACCCGCACCTTCACCCCCCTTACGCGCATCGCCCTGGCAGCACTCACCACCATCACGGTCGCGCTTACAGTCTCGTTCACGCCCGCGCTCACGTTCACGCTCACATTCGCGCTCACGCAATTAGGCAAGTCCGCGCAGCTCGAGGACGGGCCCGTGAGCCAGTTTGTGTCCGACTTCGCGTTCACGTTCACGTCCTTTCTCCCGACCGGGTTAGTGGTCGGGCTCCCGGTCGGGCTCGTGGTGGGGCTCGCGGCCCGTTCCTGGGCGCGGGAGGAACCGGGCTTCGCTAACCTCCGCCTTCATAGCCGGCTACCTCAGCTCATATCAAAACTCGCGGTCAGGCTCCCGCTCGGGCTCGCGCTCGGGCTCGCGCTCGGGCTCGCGGCGGGGCTCTCGGCCAGTTGGCTCTCGTCCTGGACGAATGGGGAGTTCACGGACATGCTCCCGATCGTGCTCCCAATCACGCTCCCGGTCGGGCTCGCGGCCTGGCTTACGCTCGGCGTCTTATCGTGGGCAGAGGCACCAACACCAGGAGAGCTGGCGAACAGTCCGCTGGCGAGCTGGCGAGCCGACCGCGCGGTGAACCTCCTGCGTATCATCGCGTTCGGGCTCGCGCCCGGGCTCACGGCCATGCTCGCGATCGGACTCGCGGCCGGGCTCACGGCCATGCTCGAGATCGGACTCCCGGTCGGACTCCCGGCCGGACTCACGGCCGGACTCACATTCGGGCTCGCAGCCGGCGCTCACCGTGCGTGGATCGCCTATCTGGTGACGACCCATCGGCTGGCCCGGACAGGCCAACTGCCCCGCAAACTGATGCCGTTTCTCGACGATGCTCACCGATTGGGCCTACTACGCGCGGTAGGACCGATTTACCAGTTCCGCCACGCCGAACTGCAAGACCACCTCGCCGCCACCTACGCCCCTACCCACGTCATCAGCGGTGACCTACGAGAACGTTCTCCATGACGTCCCGTTTCGGTTAAGCAGTTCGAGGCCGTCTAGATAGAGCACCTCGAACGAGGCACCGATCCTCGTCGGCGGTGACATGGCGTCAAACTTCCTGCTGCTCTTTGCTGGCCTCGATGATCGTCCGGTCGGCGGGAAGCTTGCGGGTCTCGCCATCTGGCTCTGTGACGACCAAAATGGGGACGCCCTCGGCGATGCCAAGCTGCCGGCGTTCGGGTTCGGTTGGCATGCGGGCAGTCACCTGTGCGCCGGGGGCAATCGGCACGGTGACGGCCTCCCCCGCGTCTCGGACGCGAGAGCCTCTCAGCTCGGTCACGATCAGTCCCTCTCCCCTCAGCACGGCTATGGCACGGCGTACCGAGTCGCGGGAGATGCCGTACTCGGCGACGTAATCGCTCTCGGCAGGGAGTCGCTGCCCTGGGCGGTACTCCCCCGCCTCGATGCGCGCCCGAATCAGGTCCGCGAGTTGCTTGTAGACCGGGCGGTCGGCGCTGGGATCGATCGTCATAGCGCCGAAGCTACGTAGCAGCATAGGCGCATCGCCTTGCACGTATGTACGTACATAGCTACATTGATTGAAAGATGGCCTCCTCTTGATCGGACGACTGAATGACGCTTCAGGAACTGGCGACCCGATACCCGGATTGGGTGATCTGGCGCGGTGCCAGTGAGACCGGCCCGCAAGGCTGGTACGCCACACGACGCGCAGTCTCGCTGAGCATGGAGCAACTCACCTCCGGGATGGCGCAGACCGTGTGTGGCGACGACGCCCCCGGCCTACTGGTCGAGCTGGAAAGGCAGACTGAGATCGCCCTGCGCCTGGCCGCCGCCCCTACTACGGGGAAGGACGGGCTGAATGACCGTGGCGAGCACCCTGGGCGAAGGGGGGAGCCATGAGGAGCATGCCGGCCGATGGTCGCTCCCCCGCCGCGACGGCGGCAGGGCGACTTCGCGTCGAACTGGAACGGCTGGGCATCTCCACGGAAACGCGAGTAGGCGATGGGGTGGCGCTCCTGTCCGTATGGGTCCACCTCGTCGTGTGGTGCGAGTGGGGGCCTGACGGCTGGCGGTACCGGTGGTGGACCGGCCGGGTATCCGATCACACCGGTCGGTGGGTGTACACAGGGTGCCGGGCGCTCGCGGTGAAGACGGCTGCGCGCAGGGTCGCTGCTCGCTACGCCGAACTGCGCCACGATCATTCCGCCTCACCACGCGGTCATACGTCGTGACCGCGACAAGGCCAACAACCGCGGCCCACCGCGAGAAGACGCCGCCCGACCTGCTTCAGCTCATCACGGGATGTCCGGGCCTTCACCCCGCTGCACCACAGGTTGGATACGCCCGCATGGAGTGGCGAGAGAACTTGCCGCGTACGGACCGCATACGAGTTCGCCGTCACACCTGCGACTGCCAACCGATCGTCTACGAGTTGTGTCAGGCCGGCGGGTTGCTCTTCGTCCGGCGTCTCTATCGCTCCGACGAGGTGCTCATACAGGAGAGCGAATGGCTCCGTGCTCCTGACGCCGAGCAATTGTGGATGAAGATCCTTTCGGGACAGATGCGATGACGAGAAGAGCCAAGACAGGCCTTCACGCGCCCGAGCGCGGAGAGGGACTCCCGTGGCCGGATGTGCTCACTCGGATGTCCTCTGGACCTCCGCGAACGCTGAGATTCCCAGCAGTGCGCGATGCGCCGGTTGCGGCACATGGTGGCGTGCGGATCTCATTTCCCTCGGTGTGCAGCCGTATTTTCGCGATGAAGCTCCGCGCGATCAGCAGCCTTCATCAGTGCAAGGAACGCATCGGTGATCTCGCCTGCAGCGGCGTCGGTATCCAAGCGGTCGGTGTGGATGCGCAGATGAAAGAACGCCTCGTCGGCGTTGGCGGTCAGGTCGGCAAGCGTCTCGTCCCATGCTCGGAGCCGCTTGGCGGTGTCTGCGTCGCCGCGGTTCTTCGACCGCTGCTCGGTGACGTCTCGGGGTGTCCACAGCAGCACGCGGAGCCAGGAGTCCGGAGTACGGCCGATGAGCCGGCGCAGGTCTGCGATGTTTCCGATGTGCGCGACCGGCACCAGTCGGGCGGCTGTCATGTCTTCGATGTTCTGTCGGTCGACGGCGTAGACGTTGCCGTAGCGGTGGGTCTCTGTCAGCAGGCGGCCGACGCGGCGCAGCTCATCGAGATGCTCGGCGCTGACGAACTCGTAGTCATCGGGGCGCCCGGTGCCTACCTTGAGCTTGCGCAGGAGACGGAACCGGCGGTCGTGTCGGTGCAGTGCGGCTGTGATGGTGCTCTTGCCGCTGGCGGGCGGGCCGTACAGCACGATCCCGATCGGCGGCGCCGTCACGTGAATATCCGCCTGAGCGACTCGCGAGTCTGGTCGGCAAGGCTGATCGCCGCACCAAGCCGGTTGTCCACCGTGAGATGTGCTGTAGGCGGACTCACCTCAAGGTCGAGTCCCTCGGCGTACTGGTCCCAATTGCCGAGCTTCCAGGCATCACGCGCAGCGCCGCGGAACTCGATGTACTCGCGCATGGACTCGGGATCGCAGCGGACCCAGATCGCCGCCACGTCGATGCCCTTCGCGGCGCACCGGTTCTCCAGGCGGGTGAACCACGCCTTGTCCTTCAACTCCGCGATGAACGGCGCAGACAGGATGGTCGAAGTGCCGACGTTCAGGTTGTCCCACGCGGTCTCCATCAGGCACCGGTACTCCAGTGGGCGGACCTCCTTGAGATACAGGTCAGAATGCCGGTCGTTGGGGTCACCGCCCAGCGAGACAAGGAGCCGCTCGACGATGGAGCGGGTCAGCGAGTCCTTGTCCAGGAACGCCCAACCGGTGACGTCGGACAGGAACCGCGAGAACTCGGTCTTGCCCGAACCGGCATACCCGCCGACGAGAACGAGGATCGGCCTCGGGCTTCCTCCGCCGTGGCGCCGCCTCCAGGCGTCGACCACTCGGCCACGCAGCAGAGACTGCGGAGAGTCGCCCGGCTCGATGCCGCCAACGGAGACCTTGGTGAACGCTTCCTCGATGACCTGGGCGGCAGCGTTGTCCGCGGCCGGGTCAGTAGGCGCAGGCAATTCGGAAATCACAATTTCCGCTTTCTGTGATTCGCCGGGCAAGGGAGGTCGAAAACCAAGTTCAGGCTCGGTCGCCTGATAGAGCAGGCAGTAGGCACGGCGGTAATGCGGGCCGGGAAACACCGTTCCCTGCTCGTGAGCCCAGAGGGTTTGGAAGTTGGCCGCCGGCACGCTCAACCCGTGAACAGTGGCCGCCTGGCGGAGCCGTTCGCCCGCAGCCTCCAGGGTGAGGCCGTGGGCCTCGCGGTGTTCACGCAGACGAGCAGGGGTCCAGCCGGGTCGCTGGGTCATCTTCATTGCATACCTTCGCCTTCACGCTTCGGGGGAGGTGCGTGTTGTGCGGTCGTGCATGTGAAAACGCTTGTGTAAACCGGCGTTGAGACGGACTGACAAAGCTTAACTAGATCAACGTGATACCGGAACTCCGCAGCTCACGGTGAACTTGAGCCATCCCGAAAGGCGAAACACGCCAGGGGGTGAGCCGCAGGAGACGAGCATGAATGTGGGCGAACGGCGAATCATTCAGGAACTGGCCGCGATGCGGACGGAACTGGAGGAGTTGGCCTGCCGGGTTACCGAGTTCACTTGCGCTCTGGGAACACCGCCGATTCCAGAGCGGCAAGCCGATCCCCCAATTCCTTGACCGCGTGGCGCATCTGACCAAGCTGGTCCAGGACTTCGGCGCTCACGCCGGATGACGGTTCGGGGTCGCGGGTCACCGCGGCGTCCTCACGGACGAACACGCCCTTGCCCTGCTGGCCGATCACTAGCCCCTCGGTGCGAAGAACGCTGATCGCCGACTTGACCACGCTCGCTGAGACCTCGAACCGCTCGCATAGCTGTGCGATGGACGGCAGTGCCGCACCGGGCGCGAGTGAGCCGGCACGGATCTGGTCACGCAACTCGTCGACGATCTGCAAATAGGCCGGCCGGCCGGTCTTCTCCACCATCTGCGCTCTCCTCAGCTCGCCTCCAGTGCAGCACACCCCGGCAAAGAAACCAACCAAGTCCTCAAAGCACTCATTGACAGCTTAGAATTCTAAGCGTTCCATGTACTCTAAGAAGCTCTACTAGTAGAGGATCGATCATGCGCAACATCCCCATCCCCGTCGATGTCACCAAGCTGCAGATCTCCTGCGCCAAGGCCGCCCGGCCGCGCCTGGTCAACAAGGAGACCGGCGAGATCAAGCGCGACAAGGACGGCAACACCATGCACGAGGTCACGCTCCTGGTCGAAGACGAGTTCGGCCGCATGGAGCTCGTCAAGGTCACCATCACGCCCGAACCCCAGATCTCCGCTGGAGACGAGGTGATCCCGGTCGGCCTGGTCGGCTACGTCTGGGAGCAGGGCGACCGCTGGGGCATCTCCTACCGCGCGCAGTCGTTCGTCCCCGCCGGCACCCAGGGAACGGGGACGGACCGATGAGCGACCTATCCCGGCCCTTGCTTCTGGTCCTGGCCGCCGTGTTTGCGCTTCTGGTCTGGCGGCGCTGGGCACCTGTCTCGTACTGGTACCTCGTCGTCTTCCCACGCAAGGCCGTATGGCTGCGCTGGTCCTGGCGGCACGTCGCCTCCGGCTGCGGGCTGACCAAGAAGCGCCACCGCTGGTGGTTCACCACCGTTCCCGGCCTGGTCGCCTCGACCGGCGTCGTCCGGGTCAAGCGCCGGTTCCAGCGAGTTGCCGTCGACACCAAGCCATGGATGGGCCTGCCCCGGCCCGTCCGGCACGGCTTCCGCATCACCTTCCACCTGCTGGACGGCCAGATCCCCGATGACTACGCCAAGATCTGTGACCGGCTCGCACACGCCTGGCGGATCGAGGCGGTCCGCGTGGTCGGATCCCGACCTGGCCGCGTCACCCTCCAGGGCATCACCCGCGATCCCTTGGCATACGTCGCGCCGGCCGTCCCCCCGACTGAACCTCGGGACGGGTGGCGGATGGAGGACCTGCTCCGTCCGGTGGTCGGTGTACTGGAGACCGGCGCCGCCTGGCATATGGACTTCCGACTCATCCCGCACTGGATGAACGCGGGAGCAACCCAATCCGGCAAGTCGAACCTGATCAACGCACTCATCGTCGGGCTCGCTCCCCAGCCTGTCGCGTTGGTCGGCTTTGACCTCAAGGGCGGAGTCGAACTCTCCCCATACCTCCCGCGGCTCACCGCCCTCGCCACGTCCCGCTCCGAGTGCCTCAACCTCCTGGCAGATCTGATCGCCGTCATGGGCGCCCGGATGCTCATCTGCCGCCGGCTCGGAGTCCGCGACATCTGGCAGCTCCCCGACGGCGCTCGGCCCATCCCCGTCGTCGTGGTGGTCGACGAACTGGCTGAACTGTTCCTCACTGCCGACAAGGCCGAAAAGGATCAGGTCACCCGTACGGCCACCGCCCTACTGCGGATCGCCCAACTCGGACGCGCCTTCGGCATCCACCTCGTCCTGTCGGGCCAGCGGATCGGCTCCGACCTCGGCCCCGGCGTCACCGCCCTCCGCGCCCAGATCGGCGGGCGAGTCTGCCACCGGGTCAATGACCCGGAAACCGCGGTCATGACTCTCGGCGACCTCGACCCTGACGCTCTGGTCGCCGCGCGCTCCATCCCGCCGGAGCTGCCGGGCGTCGCGGTGATCACCGGAAGCGACGGCCGCTGGTACCGCGCCCGGTCCGGCTACGTCTCCACCACGGCCGCAGAACGGGCTGCCAACACCTACGCCGACCTCACCCCTTCGTGGGCTCAGGTCGCCGCCTCCGGCCTCGGCCACGAGTTGTCCGGCAACGGAAGCCCCGAGATCGCCGCCTGAATCGCGCTCACCCCACTGCAAAGGAGGAATCAACCATGCCTGCGTCGCTGTCCCGACTGGCCGCGCTGCTGGCCGACTCCGGGCCGGTCCTCATCCTGGCGAGCATCGCCGGTGCCGGCAGCTTCACCCATATCCGCGACACGGCCGCTGAGAGCGGACAGGACGGCTGGATGGCCTGGGCGGTCGCGGTCTGCGTCGACCTCACCTGCGTCATGGCCGCCCGTGAACGCCAGCGGGACAAGAAGACCGGACGCACACGACGGGGCCTGGTGTCCTGGCCGACGCTCGTCCTCGTCGCTGGGATCGTCCTGTCCTTGGCCGCCAACCTCCATCAGGCCGAACCGACCGCTTGGGGACGATTGGCCGCCGCGACTCCCGCCGGGGCGTTCCTGGTGGCGGTCTCGATGCTCGAACGGCGCGCCGCCGGCCCCCGCCTCGACACAGCGTCCTCCACAGTCCCAGCCCTTGCGACTGCTCCGACGCCATCCTCGGCGGCGGTGTCCTCATCGGTACCGGCGGAACCATCGGCGTCCCCGTCCGTCCCCGTCCCGTCCCCCGTCCTCGACCGTCCGTCCCCGATCCCGGCGCTCCTCGCCAGCGAGGACGGCCAGAACGGCGCTCGGGGACCGTCCCCAGCACTCGTCGACTACGCCCGGCGCGTGGCCGACGAACACCACACAAAGCACGGAAAGCCGATCACCCGCGACCTGCTCCGCTCCCGCCTCGGCGTATCCAACCAACTCGCGTCCGACCTGCTCCGCACCCTGCGAACCGCACCTGAAGCCCTCTGAAAGGACAACACCCCGTGTTCACCACCGACCACCGCGCCGCGTTCATCACCGGGCTCCGCGCCCTGGCGACGTTCCTGGAGACCAACCGCGCCGTCCCCGTCCCCGGCTACGCCGTCCGCATCATCCACGCCCCCAGGCAGTCGACCGACGCCGAGATGTGCGCCGAAATCGACCGCATCGCCGCGCTGCTCGGTACTCCGGTCGACACCAATCGCCTGCGCAACGGCCACTACTCGACCGGCCTCGACTTCGGACCCGTCCGCTACCAGGCCACTGCCGTCCTCGCCGACGCCCGCGCTCGATTCGACGCGCTCAACACCTACACCGACTGCGTCACCCCCGACACCGACGCGACCGGCCCCCACGCCGCCTGACCACCCAAGGACAACCGACCATGCGCATCCGCATCGACGGCACCTACGCCGAACTCGCCTACACGATCCACAAGCTCCGCACGATCCTCCCCGTCGGCTCCATCTCGCCGATCCTCCCGCGCTACAAGCGCCCTCACCGGTGGCGCGTCTTCATCAACACCGCGCCCAAGCGTGGCGCAAGGAAGTGGATCACGTGACTGACCCCGACGAGAACCTTCAGCCTGCCGACGTCATCCCCAAGCGCTGGCAGTGCTGCCACTGCGGCGGGACAGGAGTCGACAGCTACAGCGATACCTGCCAGCACTGCGAGGGCCTCGGCTTCTGCTGATCTCCCTCGGCGCCCCCGGCGTGACCGCACATCCGCCAAGACATCCGCCACGTCGGGGGCCATCCCACCCAGAACACTGGAACAGGACGGAACCCATCTTGCCCAAGACTCGAAGTCCACACGCGATCGCCGGGATGATCTCCCGGCTCCATGACCCCGACTATGCCCGGTGGGCCGGTCAGGTCCGTCGGACCGGCGGTTGCCGACAGCCGATTCACCTGCGCGGCAAAGTCGAACACTGGGATACCGCCACCGGCACCCTGCTCCACCGCTACAGCACCCGCCACGAACCGGACGGCATCCTGCGCGTGCCGTGCAAGACCCGCCGCGCGACCCGCTGCCCATCCTGCGCGGAGACCTACCGAGGCGACACCTACCAGCTCATCCGCGCAGGTCTCGTCGGCGGCAAAGGCGTCCCCGAGACCGTGACCGCGCACCCGTGCCTGTTCGTCACCCTCACCGCACCCTCCTTCGGCGCCGTCCACAGCCGGCGCGAGAAGAACGGCAAGATCCTGCCGTGCCACCCGCGACGCGACGCGCAGACCTGCCCGCACGGGACAGTCCTGAGCTGTAGGGCTCGGCACGGCTCCGATGAGGCGTGCCTGGGTGAGCCACTGTGCCCGGACTGCTACGACTACATCGGGTCGGTCCTGTTCAACGCCATGGCACCGGAACTGTGGCGGCGCTTCACCGAAGCCCTGCGCCGGCGCATCGCCCGTCTTGCCGGTCTCACATTGAAGGACCTGCGGGAGCAGCTCGTGGTCTCCTTCGCCAAGGTCGCCGAATACCAGCGCCGCGGCGTCGTCCACCTCCACGCAGTGATCCGCCTCGACGGGCCAACCGGCCCGCACCTTCCGCCACCGTCCTGGGCAACTGCTGGCCTGCTGACGGACGCCGTACAGCACGCGGTATCAGCGGTCGCTGCGAAGACGCCTGGCGCACCCGGCGTCCGGGCTCGTGTCCTGCGGTGGGGCAAACAGCTCGACGTTCGCCCGATCACCATGACCGGCGCCCTCACCGAACAGGCCGTCGCGGCATACATCGCGAAGTATGCGACCAAGGCGGCCGAGTGCGTGGGCACCCTCGATCGGCGGATCGTCCCCACCGAAGACCTGTCCGCGCTGCCCATCCGCGTCCACGCGCGCCGGCTCATCGCCGAATGCCTCCGCCTGGGCGCCCTCGAAAAGCTGGCCGACCTCCGGCTCATCCAATGGGCCCACATGCTCGGCTTCCGCGGCCACTTTTCCACCAAATCCCGCCGCTACTCCACCACCCTCGGCACGCTCCGCGCCGCCCGCGCCGAACACCGGCGCGAGGAAGCGATCACCACCGGACGACTGCCCCTCTTCGACGAAGACACCGTCCTCGCCATCACTCACTGGGAGTACGCCGGCAAGGGCTACTCAGCCGGAGACGCCCTCCTCGCCGCTGCCCTGACCGGCACGCCGAGAGGCAATTCGGAATGGGAGGCCTCATATGGATGACGACCGACTCCTGACCGTAAACGAGGCCGCGGATCGTCTCCGCGTCAGCCGCTGGACTCTGTACTGCCTGATCCGTTCGGGCGAACTGGAATCGCTGATCGTCGGCGTCCGCTGCCGCCGCGTCCCTGTCGACGCACTGAACAACTACGTGACCCGGCTACGCGAGGAGGCCGCCTGATGGGCAAGCGCGCAAACGGTGAGGGCTCCGTCTTCCCCTACAAAGATGGCTGGGCCGGCTACGTCTGGGTCACCACGCCGGAGGGCAAGAAGACTCGCAAATGGGCATACGGCAAGAGCCGCGAGGAGACCCACGAGAAGTGGCTCAAGCTTCATGAACTGGCAGGCAAGGGGCCGGTAGCCACGAAGTATCCGACCCTCGGTGACTTCCTCGGGCGCTGGCTTCGTGAGGTGATCAAGCCCAATCGTGAGCCGACGACCTACGCCGGTTACGAGGCGCTCGTCCGGCTCTACATGATTCCTGGACTGGGCAAGAAGCGACTCGACAAACTCACCGTCCGCGATGTGCAGAACTGGATCAACACACTGCCCGAGCTCTGCACCTGCTGTGATCAGAAGAAGGATCTCAAGCGGTCGGACGGCAAGCGCTGCTGTTCCGAAGGGAAGTGCTGCCAGACCTTCCCCTCAAGGGGCACCATCGCCAGCATTCGCCGTGTCCTTCGGTCCGCCCTCGGCCACGCGATCCGGGAAGAACTGATCTCCAAGAACGTGATCGCGCTCACGACGTTGCCGAACGCGAGCAAGAACGGCAAGAAGCGGAAGCACGACACCTGGAGCGTCGAAGAAGCACGGCGATTCCTTGAACACCTTCGGGCAGTCGAAGAGCCGCTCTATGCCGCCTTTGTTCTAACCCTGGTCCTGGGCCTGCGGCGTGGCGAGGTGCTCGGCCTGACATGGGAATTTGTCGACCTGGACGACCGAGAGCTGTGGATCTTTCGCCAGCTCACCCGCGTACATGGTCAACTCCTCCACCGGGACACGACCAAGACTGAAGACTCGGCAGCGTCGCTTCCCCTCCCTGGGCTGTGCGTCACAGCACTCCGACACCGCCTGCGGATACAGATGAACGCGCGGGATGCGGCCGGGGACAGGTGGAAGGACTCCGATCTCGTATTCACGACGAAGTACGGCACGCCGGTAGAACCGCGGAACTTCAACCGCTCCTTCGACATGCACTGCCGGAAGGCCGGCGTCCCTCGGATCCGTGTCCACGACACCCGGCACACCTGCGCCTCGATCCTCGCCGCCCTCGACGTGCATCCTCGGGTCGCAATGCGCATCCTGAGACACTCACAGATCTCCGTGACCATGGACGTCTACACACAGGTCCCGACGCCAGAGACCCGTAAGGCGCTGGATCGCTTGAACGAGAGCCTCGGTGACGAGAGGGCGCAAGGAAGATCAGGCACACAACGTCCTTGATCTACGCCCAGCGTTGTCTTTCTGCAGATGTAGGAAATGCTCACATCCGAACCGACAAAGACCAGATCCTGATTTGCCACCCGCAACAGGATCTCGGCTCCTAAACTTCCGGTGACGAGGGGAGCACGCGCAGTGTCGCGAGTGGTGACGTATCAGCTTGATCCGGAAACAACGGTTCAATTCGAGATCGAGCCCGTGCCGGGTTTTCATCCAGCGAGCACGGATGAGATCGCTGGCCAAGTCCGTGCCGCGGTAGATCCTGCAGTGCGGGCCGCTCGGGCAGTGTTGGAAAAGGTCCAGCACATGGGACCCAGGGAGATCGAGGTCAAGTTCGGCATCAAAGTCACCGGGACAGCGAACTGGCTAGTGGCAAAGGCCGCGACCGAGGGCAACTTCGAAATCACTTTGACCTGGCAACCAGACTCGGCCGATCGGAAGTCCGACCACAGTTCAGCAACATGACAAACGAGTCCGGTTTCGGCCCCCGAGAGCGGGCATGGGTAGCCGCGATCCACCGGACCGAGGATGATTACACACCAATCGGTTCGGCCGTGGTGATAGATGCACGCCGTGTTCTTACCTGTGCTCATGTGGTGCGGGATCGCGACACGATCAAGAGTCCTCTATGGGTTGCCTTCCCCATGGCGGAGGGGGACACCACGACGCGACGGAGGGTCGCGGCGGTCAATCTAGCCACCACGGCGGCCGATAAGGTTGCGGACATCGCCGTTCTGCGGTTAGAGGCGGATGTTCCCTCCTGGGTGTTGCCGGCGCCCTTGAGAAGTCCTCGGGGCACCGATGTGATCGGCCTGCGCTGGTGGGCGCACGGATTCGCCGGCGGCGATCCGCTTGGGTATTCCGCACAAGGCAACGTTCGTGAGGCGCTCCCCTACGGGTGGATTCACCTGCAGTCAGACTCGAGCTACATCGTTGATGTTGGGTTCAGCGGTGGAGGACTGTGGTCGCCCGACTACAACGCAGTCATAGGTTTGATAGGCCAGGCCAACGACCGCGGCGACGCCCGGGCGATAACGCTCTTTCAGGCGGATCATTGGCTACCTGAGGAAAAACTGTTGGCGCTGGCTACTTGGTCAGTTGAACAGGCTGACGAGGTAGCTCTAGCCGCCTGGGGCTGGAAACTGGAGAGCGACCCTGAGGCCGGACGACACTGGCGTCCTCGCGCTCGCGGGGTCACGCGGGAGAGTGAGCGCGGTTATCGCTTCCAGGGTCGCGCAATAGCGCTGAAGGCCGTGACCGATTGGCTGGATAGGGAACTAATCGATCGACAGGCGCTAGTGGTAACTGGCTCTCCAGGGGTTGGCAAATCGGCTGTCCTCGGCAGGATCGTGACAACCGCCGATGCTTCGGTGCAGGCAGAGTTGCCCTTAGACGACAAAGCGGTCAAAGCATCCCTGGGATCAGTAGCCTGCGCGGTCCACGCCAAGGGCAAGACCGCTCTGGAGGTCGCTACTGAGATCGCGCGCGCCGCCTCCGCGCCCCTCCCCCAGCAAACTCAAGATTTGGCCACACTTATACGACAGGTCTTGGCTGAGCCACGTGGGCGACGATTCAACGTAGTCATCGACGCCCTGGATGAGGCGACCAGCCCGGAAGAAGCTAGGGCGATCATCACCGACATCGTGTTGCCGTTAGTAGAAGACTGCTCGGATGTCGGCGCCCAGGTTTTGGTCGGCACTCGCCGCCGCGACGATAAAGGAGATCTACTAAGAGAGTTCACGCGTCGCGCAAAGATCATCGACTTAGACCATCAAGAGTTTTTCGCCCTGGCGGACCTTCGCGCCTATGCATTAGCGACGCTTCAACTCAATGGGGATGAGCGGTACGGAAACCCATATCAGGATGAAGATGCAGCTCATCCTGTTGCCGACCGTATCGCCACATTATCTCAGGGAAACTTCCTAATTGCTGGACTTATCGCCCGTACGCACGGTTTGCACGACCAAACAGCGATTGCTCCTCATCACATCTCGTTCTCCCCAACGGTCGACAGCGCGCTTCGGTCGTATCTCTCACGCCTAAGCCCGGTTGCCGGGGTGACCGCTGAGTCCGCATTGACCGCATTGGCGTTCGCCGAAGCACCTGGCCTAACAGCCGAACTGTGGAAGGTAACTCTTGCTGCCCTTGGGGAGGAGAACGTCTCCGCCTCAGAACTAGCTCGGTTTGCACGGTCATCAGCGGCTAATTTTCTGGTCGAGTCCAGCTCCGATGGGCCCACGGCGGTATTTCGATTGTTCCATCAGGCACTCAATGACTCACTCCTGAACACTAGAGCGCAGATTATCCCGCGTGCCGATGATGAATATCGGCTCACCGCCAGCTATCTAGCCGAAGGAGCACGCACCGATTGGAAGAATGCGCCAGCCTACCTGCTGCGCTCATTGCCAGCACACGCGGCGCGTGCACAAGATTTTGACTCTGTGCTTTTAGAAGACAATTTTCTGCTGTATGCCGACCTTCAACGCATCCTACCCTTAGCAGATCTTGCAAGATCCACACAAGGGCAGGCTCGTGCACGACTACTTCAGTTGACCCCGCAAGGTGTTGCTGCCAACGCGTCCGTTCGCGGGGCGATGTTCACTGTAAACGAAGCGCTGGAGGACCTTGGCACAAGTTTCCGAAGGTCCACGCAGGTTATGCCCTATCGGGCAGAGTGGGCATCGGCAGGGCCGCGTGTTGAGCGGATGGTGATGGAAGGCCACACCGGCCGAGTCGCCGCAGTTTCGACCTTCATCGTCGACGGTCGTATCCTCCTCGCCACCGCCGGAGACGACAAAACCATTCGCGTCTGGGACCCGACCACCGGGCAAAATCAGCACACACTCAACGGTCACACCAGCCCTGTCAACGCAATATGCACTTTCACCGTCGACGGTCGTATCCTCCTCGCCACCGCCGGAGACGACAAAACCATTCGCGTCTGGGACGCGACCACCGGGCAAAACCAGAACGTCCTGCCTTGCCATGCTAGCCGCGTCAACGCAATATGCTCCCTCACCATCGAAGGCCGCACACTCCTCGCCACCGCGGGAGACGAAAGAACCGTCCGTATCTGGGACCCGGCCACCGGCGCACAAGTGAACCGCCTCATTGGCCACACAGGATGGGTCAAATCCATAGGCGCCTATACTGTCGACGGCCACACCTTCCTCGCCACCGTCAGCAACGACTGGACCGTACGGGTTTGGAATGTAGGGACGGGCAAGTGCGTAAATACTTTATTCCTACGTCGTAGTGGCCGTGTTGGAGCCTTCTGCGCCTTCACAGTCGACGGTCGTTACCTTCTGAGCACGAGCAATGATCGCACTATCCGTATCTGGGACCCAGCTACCGGCGAGAACCAGCAAACCCTCACGGGGCACAACGCCCCAGTCAACGCAATATGCTCCCTCACGATCGAGGGCCGCACGCTCCTCGCCACCACAGGCGACGATCGAACTGTCCGTATCTGGGACCCAGTTACCGGCGAGAACCAGCAAACCCTCACGGGGCACAACGCCCCAGTCAACGCAATATGCTCCCTCACGATCGAGGGCCGC
Source organism: Planotetraspora silvatica (assembly GCF_016863315.1). Taxonomy (GTDB): domain Bacteria; phylum Actinomycetota; class Actinomycetes; order Streptosporangiales; family Streptosporangiaceae; genus Planotetraspora; species Planotetraspora silvatica. The sequence goes on along the minus strand of NZ_BOOQ01000047.1, from coordinate 63,950 downwards.
ACACTCCTCGCCACCACAGGCGACGATCGAACTGTCCGTATCTGGGACCCAACCACCAATCAGGTTCAAAGCAATGAGGTCCTACGTCGCGCTGACAGCGTGCGGACGGTTTGCGCATTCAATTCCGAGGGGCATGCCTTCTTTGCCACTTCCAACAACTATTCGCCCATTCGCATTTTGGACGCAGAGACGGGCCACGAGCAGCGCGCCCTTGCCGGCCGTACGAGTAACGTCACCGACATACACGCCTTCTCCCTTTATGATCGAACGTTCCTAGTTACCGGCAGCAAGGATGGAGATGTGGATCTCTGGGATGCGGCTACGGGCCAGCGCCAGACCACTATCTCCTCCCATACGGGCAAAATAAACGCCATTTGCACATCTATGATCGAAGGTCATTTGTTACTGGCCATCGCCACCAACGACCTAACCGTACGCACGTGGCCTATTGCCGTGAGCAAGCATGAGTTTGGTCACCCATCTGACGAGACCGACCATCTCCCGTGGGCTCGTACCGTACGCGAGACGTCTTGGAGGATCTACCACGATCCCACGCACGGGGATCTCTTCCTCGATCACCATTTTGCTCGCATCTACAACAACCGTCGGTTCACGCGCCCTAACCGCACCGGCCGGCTGGCCCGATTCGCCAATGACAGGGTGCGAGCAATGTGTGCTTTCGCCCTCAACGGTGAGATTCTTTTAGCCGCCACCGGCCACGATCGAACCATCCGGATCTTGGATGTAACCACCAGTCGGCGCAAGAATGCTCTCACTGGCCACACGGGGAACGTAAACGACGTTTGCACCTTCACTCTTGGTGATCGCGCCTTCCTCGCCAGCGTTAGCAACGACCGAACCCTGCGTATCTGGGATCCTGCCACCGGTCAACATAGGAGCCTCCTCAATGCCCACGCAGGCGATGCGAACGCCATATGCGCCTTGATCCTTGACGGGCGGCCTTTCCTAGCGACAACCAGCAGCGACCGGACCGTTCGCATTTGGGATCCTGCGACGCTTGACTGCCTTTGCGTGATACCGGTCCACCACGAAGGGCTAGCTATTGAGTGGGACGGGGAGAGGCTTGCCGTCGTGTTGTCGGCAGGCATGCTTGTGATCCGCCTATCCCCAACGCTGGTCCGCTCCTGAGGCACTTCGACCCAGAGCGTCTTGATCGAAGGTCGGCTTGTCGCTCTACAGCAGATCTACGCGTCTGTACCGTTGCTGTACCAGTTGCTGTATACCCACGCAGAAGGCCCTCCCGGATGATCCGGGAGGGCCTCTGAGCTGGAGCCGCCTAAGGGAATCGAACCCTTGACCCCTTCATTACGAGTGAAGTGCTCTGGCCGACTGAGCTAAGGCGGCACGCCGTAGAACGGCAGGAGAAAGTCTACAGGTTCAGCGGGGGTTCTCGTGCATCCTGATCACCCCCGCCGGCCGAAGGTTTCCGAGCTATCCGGCCTCTGGGCAGAGCATGCCCTTCTTGGGCACTCGCAGCGAGATGAGGTAGTCGTCGACCGCCGAGTCGACGCAGGCTGAGCCTGTCCGGTAGGCGGTGTGCCCATCGCCGTCGTAGCCCAGGAGGACGCCCGAGGACAGCTCCGAGGCCAGCCCCTTCGCCCACTCGTACGGCGTGGCGGGGTCACGCGTCGTGCCCACGACGAGGATGGGTGGGGCCCCCTCGGCCTTCAGCGGCTTGACACTGTCCGCCGCGTCGTCACCTGCGGCCTTCACCGGCCAGAACGAGCAGGGGAACGACCCCCACATCACGAAGGACCCGAAATGCGGGGCCGCCTTGGCGGCGTCGGCGGCTGCCTTCTCATAGGTGGCCGTGCCCTTCGGGTACGGATGGTCCACGCAGTTGATCGCCATGTTCGACTCGGTCTGGTTGGAGTAGGCACCGCCCGCCTGCCGGTCCACCAGGACGTCCGCCATGCGGAGGAGATCAGTCCCGTTCCCCTTGAAGGCCTGGCCGAGGGCCGTCCGCAGTCTCGGCCACTGCTGGTGGTCGTACAGCGGGGTGACGATGCCGAGGACCGTCCAGGCCTCGTTGATCACGCGTCCGTCCCCGAGATCGTTCCGCAAGGGGTGCGCGTCGGCCTTCTGCAACAGGTCCGCGACCTCCGCCATCGCGCCGTCGACCGTACGGCTGGTGAAGGGGCATGCGCTGACACGCAAACAGTCCTCGGTGAAGGCCTTGAGCGCCACCTCGAACCCCTCGGCCTGCACCTTGTTGGCCGAGAAGGAGGAGACCGCCGGGTCGACGGCGCCGTCCAGGACGAGGGCTCGCACCCTCTTCGGAAACAGATCCGCATACAGCGCGCCGAGGTACGTGCCGTAGGACTTGCCGAGATATGTCAGCCCAGAATCACCGACGACTCCGCGCAGCACATCCATGTCCCTGGCCGCGTTGGCCGTACCGACGTACGGGAGCAGGTTCCCCGATTTCGCCTCGCAGGCGGCTGCGAAGGCCTTCGAGCCCTTCTCCTGGGCGGCGATCTCCGTCGGCGTGTCCGGACTGCCGTCCAGGCCCACGTAGGCGTCCAGTTCCTTGCTCGACATGCACCTGACCGGAGCCGACTCCCCCACCCCGCGCGGGTCGAAGCCGACGATGTCGAACCGGGCACGCAGGTCGTCGGTGAACAGGAACGGGGCCGCCCGCGTGTACTGGATCCCCGACGCACCCGGCCCGCCGGGGTTGATGAGCAGGGAGCCCATGCGCTTACCCGTCGCGGGCAGGCGGATCGCGCTGATCTCGATCTGTTCTCCGGACGGCTTCGCGTAGTCGAGCGGAACCTTGACCTTCGCACACTCGAAGCCCTCGCCGCAGTCCGCCCAGTCGGGCGTCTGGCTGTAGAACGGCTGCAGTGCCGGGGTCGGCGCCGTCCTGGCGTCGTTCCCGGCCCTCGCCGCGGGTTCTTCGCTCGTCGAGCACGCGCCCATGAGCGGAGCAGTCAGCAGGGCCGCTGTGCAAGCGGCCATGATTCGGTTGGTCACGCCTCTTCCGTCCCGTAGGCCGAGTCATACGCTTTGCGCGGGGCGCAGACGCTGGCCTTGGAACAGGCACAGCGCCGACCTCCGTCGTTCAGCCGTACGATCACCGAGTCTGACGGAACGTTGTGGCCGACGACGGTTCCCGGGCCTTCCGGCGTGTCCACAGCGAGCCCGGTACGTGGGGCAGATGCCCTGAATTCCTGGTAGAGCGGGTGCTCGTACTTCAGACAACACATCAGACGGCCGCACGCCCCCGCGATCCTGAGCGGATTGACCGGGAGATCCTGATCCTTGGCCATGCGGACCGATACGGGCTCGAAGTCCTTCAGGAACGTCGCACAGCACAGATCGCGGCCGCACGGGCCGATGCCGCCCTGAAGCCTGGCCTCGTCTCGGGGGCCGATCTGGCGTAACTCCACCCGCGCACGCAGGTTCCGGGCGAGATCCCGGACGAGCGCCCGGAAGTCGACCCGGTGCGGCGCGGAGAAGTAGACCGTGTAGACGTTGTCGGCGTCCAGATAGTCGACGCCGACGACCTTCATCGGCAACTCGTGCCGCTTGATCAGGCGCTTGGACACACTCCGGGCCTCGGCCCTGCGGCGGCGGTTGCCCTCGTCGCGGCTCAGATGCTCGTCTCCGGCGACACCCTGACAGACCGGAAGGCCGTCGATGTCCTCGCTCACGTACTGCGGCGCCCACACGCACTCGGCCACCTCGGGACCGGTGTCCGTGGGCACCAGAACCTTGTCTCCCACCTTGGGGCTGTGGCCACCGGGGTCGAGATAGTAGAGCCGACCGTAACGAGTGAAGCTCACGGCCATGATCATGCCCAAGAGCCGGCCCTCCTCGATCTCGTACGGCTTCCGCCGTGCCCCCACCATACGTGGCTCACACCACAACTGGTCAGGGCCTCCGGTCGACTTCCGCCGGGATCATCATGCCGAAAGCTCCCGTATCCCCCGAACTCAGGCCATGCGATCAGCCGGGATTCCGGACAGGCCGGATATCGCGAATGCAGCGATCACCCCTGCGATCACACAAGATTGGGATCGCGGAGCGCCAGGGCCATGGCCTCCACGGCGATCTGCGGATTCACATTGGCCGCCAGTCGCTCGCGGCACAACATGATCGCGTCCGTACGGCGAAGCGTGTCGACGGGCGACGAGTTGCGTGCCAGGGTCTCCACCTCGTGCCGCCGGTCCTCGTTGGCCAGTTCGACCTGCGCACCGAACTGGACGGCCAGCACGTCGCGATAGAACGCCACGAGGTCGAGCAGGGCGAGATCCAGGGAGTCGCGCTTGATCCTGGTAGCCCGTGACTTCTGCATGGTCTCGAGCTCTTTCAACGCCCCGGCCCCTCCGCGGACCAGGCCCTTGTTGAGCCCCTTGCCGGACGAGCCCTCGCCGTACACCTGGCGCAACTCGGTCGTCTCGACCTCGTTCAGAGCCGTCGTCGCCGCGTCCGCGTCCGCGGTCGACGTCTTCACCAACCGCTCCGCGGCGGTGATGCAGTCACCCACTCCGGACAACGACTTGGGAATCGAGAGGACGTCCTCCCTGCGCCGCCGTACCTCCTCGTCGAGCGCCAGCCGCCGAGCCCGGCCGATGTGCCCCTGCGCCGCGCGTGCGGCGAACAGCGCCGTGTCGGGCGGGACGTCGTCCCTGGTCATCAGCACGTTGACGACGGCCTCGGTCGATGGGGTACGCAGGGTCACGACGCGGCAGCGGGACCGGATCGTGATGATCATGTCGTCGGGTGACGGGGCGCACAGCAGCCAGACCGTCCTCGGCGGCGGCTCCTCGATGGCCTTCAGCAGAGCGTTGGCCGCGGCCTCCGTCGCACGGTCGGCGTCCTCGAAGAGCACGATCCGCCAGCGGCCGAGCGTCGGGGCCCCGGCTCCCTTGAGCACGAGATCGCGCGTCTGCTTCGCACTGTAGGAGAGCCCCTCAGGGCGGACCCAGGTCACGTCGGGATGGGAACCGACATCGACCTGGTGACAGGCGTCACAGTGTCCACAGCCCTGGTCGGGGCAGAGAAGAGCGGCGGCGAAGGCCCGAGCGGCGTTGGAACGCCCGGATCCCGGAGGGCCGGTAAACAACCAGGCATGGGTCATGCCGGTACCACGTCCCCCGGCGACGGCGTCGGCCGCGGCTGCGGCGGCCTTCTGGAGCACGGCGACGGCCCGCTCCTGCCCCACCAGATCGCCGAAGACACTCACCCCATCAACCTACCCCCCTGATCTTGCCCAGCCCCCACCCTTCCCCCGCGTGATCATGCACAGGCTCGTTGATGTGCCACATGACCTGCCCCCACGCCCGGCGTGATCATGCACAGGTTCGTGGATGTGTCTTGTGACCTGCGGAAACGCCGCACGTGATCATGCGCAGGTTCGGGGAAAGCGCCTCCGAGCTGGACGAACACAATTCGTGATCATGCACATCTTCGCCGAACAGTGGGCTCACCTGCATGGACGGCCTCCGCGATCATGCGCCACACGCTACGGCTCATTGCCAGATCACGAAGCAAGAAGTCGCACGTCAAGCAGCACACTCAAGAAACCGTGCATGATCACGACTTGGGTGTGGCCAGGTCAACAGGCAGATCACCGAAAGTGTGTATGATCACGCAGGGCATCGTTGCTGGTCAGGCGGCCATCCACGAACCTGTGCATGATCACGCCCGGCGTTTGCGCAGGTCACAAGACACATCCATGAACCTGTGCATGATCACGGCGAAAGCGGGAGGGGTGTCGCGGGGGAGGGTTAGTCGCGGATGGCGGGGATGGTGCCGGTGGCGGCTTCGGCCTCGTAGGGGACGGGGTCGGGAAGGACCTCTCGAACCCGGTCCTGGATGAGGCGGGACACCTCGGCCTGCTGCAGTGTGCCGTCGACCACGAGATACCGCTCCGGAGCCGCGGCGGCCAGCGTCCGGAACTCGCGCCTGACCCGCTCGTGGAACTCCAGCGGCTCGGCCTCGATCCGGTCCGCGGGGGAGGCCATCCGGCGCAGCCCGACCGACGGCGGCACATCGATCAGGACGGTCAGGTCGGGCAGCAGCCCGCCCGTCGCCCATGAATTGATCTGGGCCACTTCCTCAGGCTCGAGAGCCCGGCCCGCACCCTGGTAGGCCAGCGACGAGTCGACGTACCGGTCTGTGACGACCGTGGACCCGCGCTTCAGGGCGGGCCGGATGACCTTCTCGACGTGCTCGGCCCGGTCGGCGGCGTACAGCAAGGTCTCGGACCTGGCGGACAGGCCCTGGTGAGTGGCGTCGAGCAGGATGGCCCGCAGGCGCATGCCGACCTTGGTCGAGCCGGGCTCCCGGGTCTGGACGACGTCGAACCCCTGGTCGCGCAGCCAGATGGCGAGCAGGCGCGACTGGGTGGTCTTGCCCGATCCCTCCCCGCCCTCGAACGCCACGAAGAACCCGCGGGGCTGTTCCTCGGCCTCGGGGACGAACTTCTCGCCCCGCAGCGCCGCCATCAGGTCGACACCGATGGGGATGCCGCGGCGGTCGTCCATGTGCCGGAACGCGAGCAGGCCGACGACCACGGCGAGCAGGGCGGCCAGCAGGAGCACCACGTTGGAGCCGTCGAACTGGTAGCTGATCCCGCCGACGGCGAGGAGATGACTGCCGAAGACGGCGGCCAGCCCGGAGGCCACGGCCACGACCAGCAACAGCACCACGCGGGCCAGTGACTGCAGGAAGGAGAAGGTACGGCCGCGCAGGGCGTCCTCGACCTCCAGCCCGATCATCGTGTAGCCGATGATCCAGGCGATGCCGGCGCAGGCTCCGAGCAGCACGGTGAGCATGACGACGATCACGAGATCGTGGATCACCGCGATGGCCGCGAGGGTCAGCCCGGCCAAGATGATGGACAGCCCGAACATGCGCCGCCGGGAGAGCCCGCCGAGCAGGCGCAGCCCGAAGAACATCCCGAGCCCCATGCCGAGGAACACCGCGCAGAAGACCGCGCCGTATCCCGCGTCTCCCCCGTGGAGGGCGCTGACATAGGCCTTCCCGACGCCCACGACGGCGCCGCCGGCGGCGAACGCGCCGAGCATTCCGATGATCAGGCCCTTGACGACCCGGTTGCCGCCGACGAAGCGCCAGCCGTCCACGATCTGCCCGAGCACCGAGAGGGTGGAGGCCTGGCGGGTGTGGTCCTTGGGGATGCTGCGCAAGGTGAAGATCAGGACGGCCGAGACCAGGTACGCGACGGCGTTGATGCCGAGTGCCAGGTCGGTGGGCTTCACGCCGGACGCCGGGAAGGCGGCCGTCACCATGCTCGTCAACGCCGACCCGACGGCGAACAGGGCCGCGGCGACGGGAGCGGTGCCGTAGGTGACCAGGAGGTTGAACTGGTTGGCCTCCTCCAGCCTCTCCTTGGGCACGAGGTTGGGGACGGTCGCGTCCTTCGCGGGCACCCAGAAGAGGTTCACGCATTCCACCAGGAACGCGGCGATGAGGACCCACTGGTAGCTGCCGACCAGCGGAATCGACAACACCACGGCGAATCTGACGATGTCGGCCACGACCATCGTCAGGCGCCGGTCGAAGCGGTCCGCCACGGTTCCGGCGATCGGCCCGAGCAGGATCGCGGGCAACATCTTGGCGACGAAGACGCCACCGATGGCCAGGCTCTGCGCCTGGAAGCCCGAACCTTGGGTGAGGTTACCCGCGAGGGCCGTCAGCGCGATGATGTTGAGCCAGTCACCGAGGCTGCACACCCCCATCGCCGTCCAGAGCCTGCGGAACGGCGCTATCGCCAGAACGTGCGACGTCTTACGTCGCTGGGCTGCCCGGCCAGGGGTGCTCATGATGTCAGCGTATCCAGGTGCTCGCTGGGCTGTATGGGGGACGAGCGGGCCGGATATGCCCTGCCTGCTCGTCGCCTGAGGGTATTACGTCCCGCCCTGTCCCGCACTGTGGACGCGAGGAACAGTCACCTTCTACCGTCCCTTTTCAACAGATATGCCCAGGGCCAAACGTGCCGGGAATTCAGGCGTGCAGCTCGATGAGGGTGATCTCGGGCGGAGCGCCGACCCGGACCGGCGGACCCCAGTAACCGGCGCCTCGGGTGACGTAGACCTGTGTCTCGCCCCCACCGGCCCTCGGGAACGCGGCGAGGCCCGCCACCACCGGCTGCTGCAGCGAGACGACCAGATTGAACGGCGCTATCTGGCCGCCATGGGTGTGCCCGGAAAGCTGCAGGTCGACGCCGTGCTCCGCGGCCGTGTCGACCTGGACCGGCTGGTGGGCGAGCAGCACGACCGGCCGGGCGGCGTCACGGCCGTCCAGGGCCTTGCCGAAGTCGGGGCCGTCTCCGTACGCCGCGCCGTTCAGGTCGTTGACCCCGGCGAGGTCGAGCACGGCTCCGGCGTGGCTGATCTCGACCCGCTCGTTGCGCAGCGACCGGACGCCCAGGGAGTCCAGCTCCTCGATCCACTCCTGGGGTCCAGCGGACGTGTAGTACTCGTGGTTGCCGGTGACGAAATACGACCCGTAGCGGGATTCCAGGTCCTTGAGCGGAGCCGCGAGGGCGCCGAGCTCGGCGACGCTGCCGTCGACCAGGTCCCCGACGATCGTGACCACGTCGGCCTGGAGCCCGTTGATCATCCGGGTGATGCGCTCGGTGTGCCCGATGCCCGTCAGCGGGCCGAGATGGATGTCACTGACCACGGCGATCCGCAGCCCGTTCATCCGCGGGTCCAGCCGGGCCAGGCGGACCGGGACACGCTCGATGATCGGGTCGCCCAAGGCTGTGGCCATGCCGTAGCCGACGGTGGCGAGCGCACCCACGCCCACGACCGCGGAGGCCGTACGGGAGATGAACATCCGCCGGTCGATCCGGCCCGCGGCCGGGGCGGCCACGTCTCCCGGCCGGCCGTCCCGGCCGTGCGAGGCGATGTCAGCGGGCCCAGAGGCCCCCGAGACGACCTCGGGGGAAGACGTGCCGGACGCCGCCAGAGCCGCCACCGGCAACTCGTCCTGGACGGCCGTGACGGCCGCCGGGGAACCGGCCTCGCGGCGCTCGATCCGCCGCACCACCAGAAGAGCCAGGGCCCGCGGGATCTCCATGACGAGCGTGAACACCAGCAGGTAGAACATGATCGCGAGCCACAGGTAGCCCGGCCAGGCGATGAAGTGCTCGAACCCGGTGCCGAAGAGCCGGCCGCCGGCGCGCGTCAGCACCAGCGGGGCGGCCAGCAGGATCAGGGCCCAGACCGCCACCCGGCGGGCCCGGGACCCCTGCGCCGTCATCGGCCTGATCAGGCGTCGCCACAGGTAGTAATGCGCGACCGCCACGACCACCACGATGGCGATCACAAACCCCACGACGGACTCCCCTCGACCGGCTGACGACGATGCTACGAGCTACCGCCGACAAACGCGCCGCTCCCGCGGGCCCGCCCGCCGCCTCAGGACTTGGCGGCGGGCTTCTTCGTGGTCGTCTTGGCCCTGGTGGTGGGCTTCTTCGGGGCCGGTGCCCGCTCCCTGCGCTCCGCGAGCAACTCGGCCGCGCGCTCGATCGTGATCTCCTCGACCCCGTCGCCCTTGCGGAGGGACGCGTTGGTCTCCCCGTCGGTGACGTAGGGCCCGAAGCGGCCCTCCTTCACCACGACCGGCTTCTTGGAGTTCGGGTCCACACCCAGCTCACGCAGCGGCGGTGCGGCCGCCGCCCGGCCACGGCCACGCGGCTTCGGCTGCGCGAACAGCTCCTTGGCCTGCTCGATCGTGACCGTCAGCAGGTCGTCCTCGGACGTGAGGGACCTGGAGTCCGTGCCCCTCTTGATGTACGGGCCGAACCTGCCGTTCTGGGCGGTCACCTCCTCCCCGTCGATCTCACCGACCACGCGGGGAAGCGTCAGCAACATCAGCGCCTGCTGAAGGGTGATCGTGTCCAGGGACATCGTCTTGAACAGCGAGCCGGTGCGCGGCTTGACGACGTCGGCCTTCCTGGTCCGCTTCTTCGTGTCGGCGGGCGGCTGCTCCTCCGGCAGGATCTCGGTGACGTAGGGCCCGAACCGGCCGTCCTTGGCCACGATCGTGCGGCCGGTGGCCGGGTCGACGCCGAGTTCGCGATCGCCGTTCGGGCGCGAGAACAACTCCTCGGCCTTGTCGGCGGTCAACTCGTCGGGGGTCATGTCCTCCGGGATGTTCACCCGGGCGCCCTCGCGATCGAGGTACGGCCCGTACCGGCCGACCCTGATCACGATGTCGCTGCCCCTGATCGCGAACGAGCTGATCTCCTTGGCGTCGATCTCGCCGAGGTCGGTGACCATCTCCTTGAGACCCTCGTCACCCTCTTCGCCGTAGTAGAACCGGCGCAACTCGGGCACCCGCTCGGCCCGGTCGTTGGCGATGTCGTCGAGGACCTTCTCCATGTCGGCGGTGAAGTCGTAGTCGACGAGGTTGCCGAAGTGCTGTTCCAGCAGGTTGACCACGGCGAAGGCCAGGAAGGAGGGCACCAGGGCGGTGCCCTTCTTGAAGACGTACCCCCGGTCGAGGATCGTCCCGATGATCGACGCGTACGTCGACGGACGGCCGATCTCGCGGTCTTCCAGCTCCTTGACCAGCGACGCCTCGGTGTATCGGGCGGGCGGCTTGGTCGAGTGGCCCAGCGCGGTCAGGTCCCTCGCCGTCAGGCGGTCGCCTTCGGCCAGGTTGGGCAGTCGCTTCTCCGAGTCGTCCCGGTCGGTCGCCGGATCGTCGGCACCCTCGACGTACGCCTTGAGGAACCCGTAGAACGTGATCGTCCGGCCGGTGGCGCTGAACTCGACGCTCTCCCCTGTGCTCGACGTGCCGGCGACCTTGACCGACACCGACTCGCCCACGGCGTCCTTCATCTGGGAGGCGACCGTGCGCTGCCAGATCAGCTCGTACAGCCGGAACATGTCGCCGGACAGCCCGGTCTCGCCGGGCGTGCGGAACTCCTCGCCGGACGGGCGGATCGCCTCGTGGGCCTCCTGGGCGTTCTTCACCTTGCTCGTGTAGACGCGCGGCTTGTCGGGCACGTAGGCCGCGCCGTACAGCTTGATGGCCTGGCCTCGCGCGGCGGCCACGGCCGTCTCCGACAGCGTGATGCTGTCGGTACGCATGTAGGTGATGAACCCGTTCTCGTAGAGCCGCTGGGCGACCTGCATCGTGTACTTCGCGGAGAAGCCCAGCTTGCGGCTCGCCTCCTGCTGCAGCGTCGTGGTCCGGAACGGCGCGTACGGCTTTCGCGTGTACGGCTTGCGCTCGACGGACCGGACGGCGTAGGAGGTGCCGGAGAGCCTGCCCGCCAGGGCTCCGGCGGACGCCTCGTCGAGGTGAAGGACGCCCGCGCTCTTCAACGTGCCCGTGGAGGCGAAGTCGCGGCCCTGGGCGACGCGCTTGCCGTCGACCCCGGTCAGCGTGGCCGTGAAGGTGCTCGGGTCGTCGGCCGCGCGGCCCGTGTCGAACAGCGCCTGCAGGTCCCAGTAGTTGGCGGCGGTGAACGCCATGCGCTCCCGCTCGCGCTCGACGACCAACCGGGTCGCCACCGACTGCACGCGGCCTGCCGACAGCCGCGGCTTGACCTTCTTCCACAGGACGGGGCTGACCTCGTAGCCGTAGAGGCGGTCCAGGATCCGGCGGGTCTCCTGAGCGTCGACGAGCCGGAGATCGAGATCGCGGGGATTGGACACCGCGTCCTGGATGGCGTGCGGCGTGATCTCGTGGAAGACCATCCGGTGCACCGGGATCTTCGGCTTGAGCACCTCACGAAGGTGCCACGCGATGGCCTCGCCCTCGCGGTCCTCGTCAGTGGCGAGGTAGAGCTCGTCGGCCTCTTTGAGCAGCTGCTTCAGCTTGGAGACCTGCGACCTCTTGTCGGGGTTGACGACGTACAGCGGCTCGAACTCATGGTCGACGTTGACGCCGAGACGTGCCCAGGCCTCTCCCTTGAACTTCTCCGGGATGTCATCGGCCTTCTCCGGGAGGTCACGGATGTGCCCGATGCTGGACTCCACGATGTAGCCGCGCCCGAGGTACCCGGCGATCGTCTTCGCCTTGGCAGGCGACTCGACGATCACCAGGCGGGTTCCGCCGGCGTTGCCGTTATTGGCTGGCACGCTGCTTCCTACCTCGCTGTTCGCTGTTCGTTCCCCGTGTTTCCGGGCCTTGCGTTCCCGATCACTGGTGTCCTTCGTCTCTCCGGCCCCGGGCGGCACAGCGCCTGCCGCCTCGCTCGTCCCCGGCCAGGGAGCCGATTTGAAGGTACCTGGATCCGCAAGTCCTTCCCTCTCGGGCTACCCGGTTCTGTCCGAGGATGTAACCCACCTGGACCCGTTATCCACGAGGACGCAGAATAGAGCCGTTCGGGTTCCCTAGCACGCCCTCGGAGACTAATCGCTGTGCTGGATTACTCCTACATGGACATCTATCTGCCCCGCGACACCTCGCGGGAGGTGGCCAGGCAGATGCTGACGGAGCATGCCCAGCATGGGAGCTGGGAGATCGATCGGCTACGGCTGTATCCCGACGGCAGCAGACGTGTCCGGTTGCGCCGCAAGGTCATCCGCGCTGTTCGGACGATGTGAGTAATAGTCGCACGACCGGTCGGACAAATGCGCTTTGCCCGCCCCGGGCCGCGCCCCCGGAACGGGCAAAGCATCTGTGCTCACCACCGCCTGGACGGCGGGGGAGCGTCTCTGGTCGTCCGCGCCCGGCGCTGGACAGGCGACTGATGCGCCGTCCCTCACCCTGACTCGGACGAGTGATATTTGTTACTTTCCGCCAGAACCACCTCTACCGGGCGTCCTCCGGCGGAAAGCTGTGAAGGGCTTGGTGCTACGTCCAGCCGGAACCAGTTCCTGCTGGGATCAGTTCCGGCCGGGTCGTCCCCGGCCGGAGTCGCTTCGGGCTGGAGTCACTTCCGGCCGACGCGGATGCGCCGGGTCACGGCGAACAGGCTCGCCGAAGCGGCGAACATGGCACCAAGGAGCAGGGCGGCGAGCGAACCGGAGTTCATCCCGGTCACGCCGACCGGCTGCTCCGCGCTCATCAGGCCGAGGTTCTTGAGGGGCAGCGCGTCGGTGGCCTCGCCGAGGTCGCTCACCGGCAGCGCGTCGGTCACGCCGCCGACGGCGTCCTGACCGGTCAGGGTGCGCGCCGTCTTGTCCAGGCTGCCGCTGGGGAGCGTGCTGGAACCCATGGGCGCGCCCGGCAGCGCGGGGAGGCCCGCCATGCTCGGCAGGTCGCCCACGGACGGCGCCGACGGCGCGGCGGCGGCGCTCATCTGCTGGGGCACGCCGTTGGCCTCCTTGAGGCCCGACAGCGCCGGGACACCCGGAAGCGCGGACATCGCGTCACGAGACGCGGCCTGGTGCTGCGTCCGGCCCCAGCCGTGGTGGTCGTAACGGCCGTGGTGCGAGCCGACCTGGGCGCCGCCCAGGCAGCCGGCGGCCGCGTCGCCCAGAACGGCGACGGCGTTGCCGCACACGTTCACAGGAGCCGTGATGGGGGCGACGATCTGGTTGCCCGCGAGGATTCCGTACCGGCCCGAGGTGGTGTTGCGGCCTCCGCCGACACCGCCGAGGACCGAGGCGCCGCCCGCGCAGTTCGCGTTCGACCGGCCGAGCACCGCGATGGCGTTGCCGCAGGCGTTGATCGGCGCCGTGATCGGCGCGACGATCTGGTTGCCGCCCAGGATGGACGAACGGCCCGAAGTGACATTGTGGCCCGCGCCACCCGCGCCCCAGCCGCCCTTCACGGACGCGCCGCCGCGGCAGCCCCCGAAGGCGTCGCCCGCGAGCGCCACGGCGTTGCCGCAGATGTTGATCGGCAGGGTGATCGGCGCGACCACCTGGTTGCCGCCGCCGATGGACGAACGGCCGTCGGTGGTGTTACGACCGCTCCAGCCACCCGGCTTCGGCTGCTTGACGCTGACGCCGCCACCGCAGCTCGCGCTGCCGTTGCCGATCGCGTTGCCGCACACGTTGACCGGAGCCGTGATCGGCGCGACCACCTGGTTGCCGCCGCCGATGGACGAACGGCCGTCGGTGGTGTTACGGCCGGTCGAGCCGCCGTGTCCCTTCCAACCACCGTTCCAGCCGCCGTGGCCGCCGCCCTTCCAGCCGCCGTAACCGCCGTGTCCGTGGCCGCCTCCGCCGGAGACGGACGAGCCGCCCTGGCATCCGGAGAACGCCCGGCCGAGGACGGCGACGGAGTTGCCGCAGACGTTGATCGGCGCGGTGATCGGCGCGATGATCTGGTTGCCGCCCAGGATGGACGAGCGCCCGGACGTACGGTTGCCGCCCGCGCCGCCCCTGCCGGAGCTCTGGACCGAGGCGCCGCCCTTGCAGCCGGCGGTCGCGTTGCCGAAGATCGCCACGGAGTTGCCGCAGGCGTTGATCGGCGCCGTGATCGGCGCGACGATCTGGTTGCCGCCCAGGATGGACGAGCGGCCGGAGGTGACGTTCCCGCCGGCGCCGCCGCTGCCGGAGTTCTTGACCGTCGAGCCGCCCTTGCAGCCCGCGTCGGCGTTTCCGAACAACGACACCGCGTTGCCACAGGCGTTGATCGGCGCCGTGATCGGCACGTTGGCCTGGTTGCCGCCGAGGATGCTGTGCGCCCCCGAGGTCCGGCCCGAGATGCCACCGCCGTTCCCGCCCTGTACCGACGCTCCGCCCTTGGAGGACGCGTCGGCGTCGCCGGCGATGGCCACGGCGTTCCCGCTGATGTCGATCGGCACGGTTATCGGCAGGTTGAGCTGGTTGCCGCCACCGATCGAGCCGTCGCCCACGGTGTCGGCGTGAGCCGTGCCGCTGCCGAGGGCCATGACGCCGGCGGCGAGAAACGCTGCGGGGGCTGAGCCCTTCGCCCACGTTCGCATAATGAATGCTCCTATGTCGTTCTTAGGGGGTTTCCTGACAACTCGGGACATGCGTCCAGGCCAAGGCACCACTGGACCTTGGATCGTCAGTCACGAGATGAAGAGATTCCGCGTCACCCGCGCGGAACCCGCCGGGCCGCATGTGAACGGCTCAGGGCAGGCGCCGGCACCGGTCGCCGTCGAACGGGGACCCGGTGCCGAGGCGGGATCAGTCTGGAGAGAAAGAAGGGTCATCCGCCGCTGTGCGGACGACCGGGGGAACCACTGCCGCCAAGGGGGCGGGCAGCGAAGAGAGACGCGGCTCGAGAATGGGCCGCGCGAGATCCCCGAACATGGAGGATCCACTGCCCGTCTGTGGGACCAGCCCATGGTTGTCCGGGGCGTGGTCCACAGTGGACGGTGAGGGGAGCACGGGCTTCGACTGGCTGGTCAGCCCGTCGACCGTGCGCCCCGCCATGGCCGCGGCGTTCGCCGGGGCGTTGTCACTCGCCGTGGGGAAATCACCGGAACTCCCCGTGGAGACCCCGTCGGCGCTCGTCGCGAGCGATCCGCTGGAGTCCGCCGTGGGGAAAACATCGGAGAGCGCCGATCCGGCAGCGACATGCGAGAGGGCCGTCTGCGCCACGGACGTCGCCGTGCCGAAGACACCGAAGATCACACCGAGCAGCCATCCGACGGCGATCAGCCCGCCGATGGCCAGAAGCGGACCCAGACGGGAACCGGCCGCGAACCGCGCCATCCGGTTTCCCCTGCCGGACTCGGGACCGGCGGACGCGCACCGGACAGCGGCGGGCATGAGCGCCCCCCACTGCAGCTCCGGCGTGCGCGTCACACGACCTCCCGAGTCCGTGGAGTCCGCCCGGTGCGGATCCCGCCCTCAACGCAGAGTCACTGTAGCCGCACACCACGTGATCACAAGAGATTTCTCAGCAGTAATCGAGGAATCGGTCAAGAACTCGAACCCCAAATCGGAGCGAATCAACCGGAACCCGCTCGTCGATGCCATGGAACATCCCGGAGAAGTCCAAGTCCGGGGGAAGTTGGAGCGGCGCGAAGCCGAACCCGCGGATCCCGAGCCGGCTGAAGGCCTTGAGGTCCGTCCCCCCACTGAGCGTGTACGGCACGACCTTCGCCCCGGGGTCCTCCTCATGCAGGGCGTCGGCCATGGCCTTGACCAAAGGCCCGGTGAAAGAGGTCTCGACCGCGACGTCGTGGTAGACGAACTCCCTGGTGACGTTCGGCCCGAGCAGCTCGTCGACCGTCTGGAAGAACTCGTCCTCGTAGCCCGGGAGGAACCGCCCGTCGACGTGAGCCGTCGCCGCCTGTGGGATGACGTTGGCCTTGTATCCCGCCGCGAGCATGGTCGGGTTGGCCGTGTTGCGCAGCGTGGCGCCGATCATGCGGGCGAGCAGGCCGAGCTCGGCCACCGCCGCCTCAGCGTCCTCGGCCTTCACCTCGACCTCGAAAACCTCGTCGAAGAAGGCCTGAACGGTGGAGGTGAGCCGTACGGGCCATTCGTAGCGCCCGAGACGGCCGACGGCCTCGGCGAGCTCGGTGACCGCGTTCTCATCGTTCAGCATCGAGCCGTGACCGGCCCTGCCCTTGGCGGTCAGCCGCATCCAGGCGATGCCCTTCTCCGCCGCCTCGATCAGGTAGAGCCGCCGTGAGCCGCCGTCTTGCGCGCCCATGGTCACGCTGAAGCCGCCGACCTCCCCGATCGCCTCCGTGCAACCGTCGAAGAGGTGACGGTGGTTCTCCGTCAGCCACTGCGCGCCGTAGTTGCCACCCGCCTCCTCATCCGCCGTGAAGGCGAGCACGATGTCACGCGGAGGCTTGCGGCCGGCGCTGAGGCGCTGCCGTACGACGGCGAGGATCATGGCGTCCATGTCCTTCATGTCGACCGCGCCGCGCCCCCAGACGCAGCCGTCGGCGACCTCGCCGCTCAGTGGATGGTGCCGCCAGTCGGACGCGGTGAACGGCACCACGTCCAGGTGCCCGTGGAGCAGCAGGGCGTCCCTGCCCGGGTCGGCCCCCTCGACGCGGGCGATCACGTTCGCCCGCCCGTGGTCGGACTCGAGGATCTGCGGCTCGAGGCCCACGTCGGCGAGCTTGGCCGCCACGTATTCCGCGGCCTTCCGCTCACCGGGACCGGAGTTGTCCCCGGCGTTCGTCGAGTCGATCCGGATGAGGTCGCCACACAGCTCGACGACCTCGTCCTCGCCGTTCAATGGGGTCATTGCGCCTCCTCGCGCTCGCTGCCGGGTCGGCTTGCGATCTTGTACGGCAGGCGGCCTGGACGGCTCGCGTCTCCATCCTGCCGCCGGTCGCCCCGGGCCATCACCACGGGCCGGGCACAAGCCGTACGGCGCCGGATTCTCGGTATGAACCAGCCACGGGACAGTGCTAATCTGTATCAGCCGACGCGGGATGACGGTCTCGCGTGCAGGCACCACGTCCGGGTGGCGGAATAGGCAGACGCGCTAGCTTGAGGTGCTAGTGCCCAGTGATGGGCATGGGGGTTCAAGTCCCCCCTCGGACACAGAGTCACTTCTGAGCAACGATCATTTTCAATGATCGGCTGATCCGGGACGAGGTTCTCCTCGGCCCGGATTTCTGTTTTCCAGGGTATGGGCGGCCTCAGGCCGATCTTCGGACTCTGCAGGCGCCCACGGGCGGCATCGGGATCCCCCACACCGTTTTCGGTTACGGACAAATCCCACATAAGTAGTCGGCGTTTTCCCGTCGATTCCCCGGCGCGAGGCTGGATGACCGGCCGTTAATTCACAATGTGCGCGAATTGGGATTGATCACCATAGTCTGGCGCCAGTCGGCATCACACAGCGGAGCCGGCCACAACAGAAGAGTGTTCGCCCGAGGAAAGGGAGTCATGCGCAACGTCATCCGTCGGTCTCTTGTCGTCACCTGGAGCATTCTCGTAGCCGCGGCGCTGTTCACGGTGCCGTCCGCTCCTGCGAATGCCGCCGTCTACGCGACGTACGTCGCTTCCATGAGCCCGAAGAACAGCCTTTCCCAGAAAGTTGCGGCAACGGGCGTCACTTCCAGAAGTCGCCTGGCACTCCAGTTCAGCGGCGGCACATCCCAATTCGACATGACCGTCGTCGACATCTACAACAGCCAGTGGATCGTCCAGTTCAGACTGCGCTACAGCAACCTGTGCATCGACAAGTCACTCGACACGACGACGACCCAGGCCGTCTACCTTTATCCCTGCAGTGGTGCGAAGAACCAGCAATGGCTGCTCCAGAGAACGGGGTCCGTCTCCGGCGCCAATGTGCACTTCATCCGTTCCTGGCACGAAGGCGCGAACGGCCGATGCCTGGCGGTGTCCACCACGTCCGAAGTGTGGCCCTGCGCGTACGGCCAGGACGAGTTCGCCATCTTCACGTCCTGAGATCTCCTCGGCATAGCGGCTGATTCGGGTCGCGATTTCCCCCGGCCGAGCCCAGGTCCCGTCCTGCGGAAGTTCACCCGTGTCCTCCGCCCGGCGGGACCGCGCCTGCCCACGCCCTCGAGATCGAGGCCGTGGGCATGTCGGCGCGGCCGTGGGGGGTCGCCCCTGTTCGACTGCCGTCACCGGCTCGCCTCGCAGTGGCTCAGACTCCGGTGGCCTTCTACGCGTACGTGAGAGTTCGCAGAACGACCAGCGAATGGTCGTCGCTTGGAGATCGCCTAGTAATGGGTGAATGGCGCATTATGTTGCTGCGTGTTCTTGCCGAGCGATGGAGGAGCCCCCTTGCAGTCGGCATGGTCCGATCCGCCGTTCCAACCCCTTGCCGCAGATGACCCGCGCGAGATCGGCGGTTACCGCGTTCTCGCCCGGCTGGGCGCCGGTGGCATGGGCAGGGTGTACCTGGGCAGCACCCAGAGCGGGCGGCGACTGGCGATCAAGGTCATCCGGCCCGAATACACGGAGGATCCCGAGTTCCGCCGACGCTTCCAACAGGAGATCGAGGCGGCGCAACGGGTGCAGAGCATCTACACCGCCCCGGTCGTCGACGCCGACACCCGGGTGGCGCAGCCATGGCTGGCCACGGCGTGCATCCCCGGCCCCTCGCTCGCCGAGGCGGTGACGGAACTCGGGCCGTTGCCGGTCGACACCCTGCGCGTGCTGGTCGCCGGCATCGCCGAGGCCCTGCAAGCCATCCACCGAGCCGAAATCGTGCACCGCGACCTCAAGCCGTCCAATGTCCTTCTCGCCCCGGACGGGCCAAGGGTCATCGACTTCGGGATCGCTCGTGCGGCCGACAGCACGCCGTTCACCCGTACCGGACTGCGCATCGGGTCGCCGCGGTTCATGTCGCCGGAGCAGGCCCGGGGAGAGCCGGCGGGCCCCGCCAGCGATCTGTTCGCCCTGGGCTCCACGGTCTATTTCGCGGCCACGGGCCGCACCCCTTTCGGAGAGGGCCCTGACGCCACGGTGCTCTACCGGATCGTGCACGAGGAGCCCACGCTCACGGACTGCCCAGAGCCGATCCTGTCGCTGGTGCGCCGATGCCTTGCGAAAGACCCGGAGGCGCGTCCCACGGTCGAGCAAGTCATCCAGACCATGATGATGAGCGACACGGACACGACGGTCCACTGGCTGCCGCCGACGCTGACCACTCGCCTGACCCAGTACGCCACCTCGGTGGAGACGTCGCCGAGCCCTCCTCGGCGGTCATGGGCCCGTCGCCCCGCGATCACCGGGGTCGTCGTCGGCGTCCTGCTCGTCGGCGGCCTGGTCACCGTGCTGCAGCTCACGCGGGACCTGGAAGCCGGGGCACCGGAAGCCAAGGCCACGGCGACGAGTTCGGCCGTCGCGCAGAAGGCGGCAGCGGGCGTGAGCCCGTCGGCGACTCCGGTCAAAACGACTCCGGCAGAAACGAAGAGGCCGGCCCCCGGCCGATATCCCATCAATCGGCAGTTCTATACCGGGAGCCAGTGGATTCTCGTCCTGAACTACTTCGAGGTGGGCAAGGACACTCTGACCGCGTATGTCGACTACCGCCCGCGGGGACGGACGCGGCAGCTTACCTGTAAGGACGAACTTCCCACCGCCAGTCTGATCATGCTGGCCGGCGGCCAGGCCGTCCCTTCGAAGGAGACCTTCTGTTCCGCCCATCCGCACCGGAAGGACTGGACGGTGAAGGCCGGCAAGAAGTTCACGGACCACGCGGTCTTTCCGATGCCCGATGATCTCAGGAAGCCGTTCACTCTGGAGTGGCAGGCCGGCCTGAGCCTCACCGGCAAGGTCAGGGGCATACTCCTTCGCTGACATGACCGGCGCTGCGGTCTGCCGTCGCGCCCTCAGTTCGTTCCGGCGGCTCCGTCGACGAGATCGGCGATCGACTGCAGGGCGTCGTAGTGTCAGAGCGCCGGCCGTACACATGCGGTGAGCGAGGTGCTGATGACCGATATGCGGCTCTTGCCGTAATAGATAAGTACGAGTCGTATACGCATTAATGGCCTTGTTTTTTCGCTTTGGAACGGTATTCTGCTGCCTCTCTCCTCCCCCCAAGAAGAGGCAGCCTTGCGCCGTACTCTCCCGGGCCTGTCGGCCGTCCTCCCTCATGACGGTGAACCCGGCAGCCCTTTCCACCCACCGGCCGACACGACGAAGATCCATCCACGGGTCGTCATGACGGCTGCGCTGCCCTCGGGGTCCCAACCGAGCGGAGATCGTGTCGGCGACAAGCTCATGGTTCGATGATCCCGCGCCGTCCTCCGCTGTACCACGCAGCCTCGAGACATCACCAAGGAGGATCCGTGGGGCCATCGACCCACGTTCCGGCTGAGTCACCGCGCCGACGAGGACGTTCCTTACGGCGCATCACCCACTGCCTGGCGGCAGCGGCAGCGGCGCTCGCCGCCACCGCGGTACCACTTACCACGAGCGCGCCACCTGCGGAGGCCGCGGCATCCCAGGAGATCGTCATCCTGCCGGGTACTCGAGCCCACCCTCAAGGGGCCAGCTTGATGGGGGGCGGATCCACCGGCTTCCTTCACCAGGACGAGACCGCGGACACCCCGGCCTGGACCGACTTCGCATCCGGCGAGTCGACGAGCGTGCCGGTCGCCTGGCTGCCGACCGGCTCCCTGCATTACGCGATCGGCGCGGGAGACGTCCAACTCGTCCTGTCGCCGAGCCCGACGCAAGGAGCCGGGTGGGTCACCCCGCTCGATCCGCACACCGGCGAACAGCATGACGTGCAACTGCCGCCGAACTACCGCTTCATGGGAACCATCGGCGACAAGATGCTGGCGCTCGACAACACCCCTACGGCGAGAGGCCGGTCAGGGGTCCTGATCGACGCCGCCCCCGGATCCACGGGTTCTCTCCCCATCACTGGAATCCCCTCGGGGGCGTTTCTGAGCTATCAGGAGGTCCAGCGGGGCGCCGCGGACGATCGGTCCGCGGTGATCCTCTACGGCCACGGCGGTACGTACCACTACGCCGTACTCGACGCCGCCACCGCCGTCTTCACGCCCATACCCGGAGACGTGGGGGGCTGGGACACTCACGTCATGCTCAGCTCCGACCGTCTCGCCTGGTGGCAGGCGGCCGACCACACCCTGCACTGGGTGCCCCGCGACGACCCTTCGGCCCCGGCGCGGGAGTTCTCCTACCCTGCGGATTCGAGACCCGAGGCACTCATCGGCGGCACCCTCCTGACCTCGGAGCCGGAGACCGACCCCCACGCCTATCTCGGTCGGCGGGTGACGGCCCGGCCGCTCGACGGTGGCGAGCCGAAGACCCTGCTCAGTCACTACACGAACTTGAACAGGGCGGTGGACGGAAGCGTGCTGTCGGTCGGCGGCTCCGGCATCGACGACTGGGCGATCCGCCGGTTCACCGAAGGCTCCGACGGAACGTTGACGCAAAAGGTGATCGAACCACTGCCTCCCCTGCCCGCCCAGGTGCTGGGACTGAACCTCTACCGAGGCGAACTCACCGTGGTGGACACCTCCCAGAGCGAGATCGGCATTGATCAGCGTGACGTGGGCATCGGAGCGATACCTGTCGCGGGTGATTCAGAGTCGGTGTACGCGGATGCCTATTCCATCGCGAAGTGTGCGGTGGGTTCCCAGTGCGTGCGGACGGTGGAAGGCAATCGCAACGGGGTTTCGTACCTGACCGGGGCGGACGGTCTGACCTACCTTGAGACCCGCCCGTCTCACACGAAGACCCAACTGCCTGACCGCGCGGAGCCGGGCATCCCTGACATCACCAGCAGACAGGTCGTAGACGCGTCCGCCGATTATGTGGTGGTCGACGGCATCAATCCGAAGACGCAGTACGTCATCGCTCCGGACCACGGCAAGATCGTGCGCAGCCGTCCCGTGCAGGCTGCGGCTCTCTGGTACGACACGCTGTGGAGCGCATCCACAAGCACGTCCGGCACGGTGACGGCGGAGAAGCTGACACTTGACGCCTCCACCCCGGGCAAGCCGGTCCGCACGGTGAAGACCGGCGTCGCCTGTGTGCCGACCGAGATGCAGGCGAGCGCCCGCTGGCTCTACTGGTCCTGCGGGGACGGCAAGCAGGCCGGGGTGTACGACCTGGCGAAAAACCATGGGTTCGCGGTGCCCTCGGGGCCGTCCATGCTCGGGGACGGCTACGTCGTTCGACATGACCGGAATACCGGTGCGTTGAAGCTCACCGACTTCCACACCGGCAGCCCGATCGCGGAACGCGTTCTGGTCGCCCTGCCGGCGGGCAAGCTCAAGGACGACCGCAGAATCACCTGGGCTGTGGACAAGTACAGCGGCCACATCGCCTACCTGGACGACGCGGGCCGCGTGCACGTACACGTCGACGGTGTGGCGAACTCCGCGCCCGTGATCGGCACGATGCAGACACCGGCCATCGTCAGGCCGAGGGGATCTATACCCTGGTACGCCGAAATCTGGCTGAGCCGCCCGGTGGACTCCTGGGAGATGAGCGCCTTCCATAAGATCACCGGTCGCCGGGTGGCGACGTTGCGGGGGACGGCCCCACGAGGCGACGGCCCCATCGTCGTCTCGTGGAACGGCAAGGAAGCGAACGGCGCCATCCCCGACAGCGGGGCGTACACCTGGAAGCTGTCCGCCAAGTACGACGGGAGAACCACCGCTGTGCAAGTGGGCAGCGGCGCCGTCACCGTGTACTGCGGCCGTACGCCTGTCCATGTCTACGACTGCGACGGCGTTCCCGACCTGGTGGCTGTACGGACGGACGGTAAGGCGCTTTCGTGGACGGGCTCCAACAAGACCCTGAGCAAGTCCGGCTATACCGCCAACTGGCCGACCTCGTCGTTGCTGGTGCCGATCGGCGACTTCAACGACGACGGGTACGCGGACATGCTGGTCCGTGACTCCAAAGGCGCAGTTCGGGTGTACCGGGGCACGGGCCTGCCGTTCTTCTCGCGCTCGCGCAAGTACACGCTGATCGGCACGGGCTGGAACAGGTACAACCTGCTGACCTCCCCGGGCGATCTGACCGGTGACGGGCACGACGACCTGGTCGCCCGCGACAAGGCCGGAGCCCTGTGGCTCTACGCCGCCACCGGCAAGGGCGCCTTCAAAGCCCGAGTCCGCATCGCCACCGGCCAGGCCGGCTACACCAAGCTCGTCGGCGTCGGCGACCTCAACGGCGACGGCAGAGGCGACATGATCGGCACCGACAAATCCGGCAACCTGTGGCGCTGGTTCGGCGGCAAGAACCGCTTCGGCAGTCGCGTCAAGATCGGCTCCGGATTCAAGGGCTACAACGCCGTCGTCGGCATCGGTGACCTCACCCAGGACGGTCACAACGACCTCCTGGCCCGCGACACCGCAGGCAACCTCTACCGCTACTCCGGCAACACCCACAGCACCTTCGGAACCAAAACCCGAATCGGCACCGGCTGGAAGAACTACAAGTCGCTCGTGTAAATGTCTGCGACTCCCGGGCCGGGCACGTCACTCGACGTGTCCGGCCCGCACCGTTTTCGGAGGGTTGACGCTCGATCAACTTGCTGGTGACAATGTGGCCCCAGGCGTCTCTCGCGTAAGCCGGTCGGCACCCGGCGAACATGGGAGAACAACTCGACGTATGACGTGGTCGGCGCACGTGTTCGGTACCGGAAAGGATCGGCCCCGCGCTTGTCCCAAGTCATGCGTTCTTCGCCAGCACCGGCCTCTTCCTCACCAGTCACAGGTCGCGGCCCTCGGCGGCTGAGCCGGTTGTCCCTGATGCTCCTCGCGGCCCTCGTCAGCGGCGCCGCCATGACCACCATGTCGTCGCCCGCCTCGGCCCACGGCCAACTCGGGATGTCGACCCCGGCCAAGGACAGCACGGTCAGGGCGCCGATTGAGGCGGTCTCCCTCTACTTCACCGAGCCGCCCGCGCCCAACTCGTACTTCACGGTCACCACGCCGAGCGGGGTCCGGGTCGACCGCCAGTGGCTGACGGATGAGCCCAAGCGGCTCGACGAGCCGGTCCGCGAGGACCACCTCATCGACGGCGTCTGGCAGCCGAAGCTCTACCACACCGGCTACCCCGCGAAGATCCCCGTGGCGTACTGGCCGGAACAGGGTGTCTACACCGCGAAGTACATGACGATCGCCTCGGACGGGGAGCACGTCCAGGGACAGCTCAGGTTCACGTACAAGGGCAAGATGACGGCGGCTCCCAAGGGCTGGCAGACCCCGGCCAACCAGCCGGACGCCTCGCTCCTGGCGGCTGACACGTCGGCCGCCGTACCGCAGGCCGGCACCTCGACGTCCGCCAGCCCGTCGGCCGGTTGCACTCCCCGGGGCGTGCCGGAGACCGGGTGCGACACGGGCGGTCCGTCGCCCGCGGTGGGCGCGCAGGCCGCGGCGCAGGACGATTCCGGCACCGGCGTGCTCGTGTGGCTGATTCCCGCCGTCCTCGTCGTGGGGACGGGCTTCATGGTGGTCAGAGCCGCACGTCGGCCCTCACCCGGTGGAGCGGCTCCTGCCCGGCGTGCCCCCGGCCCACCCGGGAGATCACCACTGGCCCAGCGCGTGGACGCTCCGCGCAAGGCTCCACGCGGCAAGACCGCGAAGCGACGTTGAACCACCTCCTCCGCCAGTACAGGGATTCCCCCTCCTCCACCCCCAGGAGAGCACTCATGACGCCGAACCCTGCCCGCTTCCGTTCGCTGCTCACCGGCCTCGTGCTCGGCGTAGGCCTGCTGGGGGGCGCCGCCGCCTGCTCCGGATCGAGTGCCGACACCGCCTCCAGCACCGTGGCGGGAGCCAAGGAGATCAATGTGACGATCGCCGCGAAGAGTGTGACTCCTCCCCCGGGCCGGATCGACGTGACCAAGGGCCAGACCGTACGGATAACGGTGACCAGCGATGTGGCCGACGAGGCGCACGTGCACGGCTATGACAAGGCCGCGAGCCTGCAGCCGGGAACGCCGGCGACGATCGAGTTCGTCGCCGACCAGGACGGCCTGTTCGAGGTCGAGACGCACGAGTCGGGCCTGCAGTTGTTCCAGCTCGCGGTCCGCTAGGGCGGCGTGGTGCTGCTCGCTCACGGCGTCGGCGGCCGTCAGGATCTGCCGATCCCGTTCTCCGCCGCGCTCGCGGGTGCGGTAATCGCGCTGCTGGTGTCGTTCGCGGCCCTCGGCATGTTGTGGACCGAGCCCCGTCTGGGCGGGCCGCTCGCACGGGTCCGCCCGTTCTCCGATCTGTTCCAGCGGGCGGTCTCCTCCCAGGCCTGGGTGCGGATCTGGCGGACGGCCGGGCTCGTCGTCGCCGCGTACTTCTGCATCGGCCTGATCTTCGGTCCCGACCAGGTGGAGAACCCGACGGCGGGCGCCTTCTACGTCCTGTTCTGGGTCGGCCTCATTCCCGTCTCACTGCTGTTCGGGCCGGTGTGGCGCGCCCTCAACCCGCTGCGGACGCTGCACCTGCTGGCGTCCAGGGCGCTGCGCCGTGACCCCGACGCCGGGTTGCTGCCGCTGCCCGACGGGCTCGGCTACTGGCCCGCCGCCGCGGGGCTGTTCGCGTTCGTGTGGCTGGAACTGGTCGCCCCCGACCGGGCCACCCTGCCCGTCATCGGGATCTGGCTGGGCGCGTACGCCGTGCTCATGCTGGCGGGGGCGGCGGTCTTCGGAGCACGGTGGTTCGACAAGGGAGACGCGTTCGAGGCCTACAGCGGCCTCATCGGCAGGCTCGCTCCCGTGGTGCGGCGTGATGACGGCGTCGTGGCCTGGCGGAACTCCCTCGACGGGATGTCCGGGTTACGACCGGCCCCCGGTCTGCCGGTGCTCGTCGTGGTGCTCCTCGGCTCCACGATGTACGACAGCCTCTCCGGAACCCCGGCCTGGGTGCGGTTCGTCCAGGAGAGCCCGCTGCCGGCGCCCGTCATGGGGACGGCAGGCCTGGTCGTCGTGATCGGCCTCGTTCTCGCCGCATTCCTCGGCGCGACCGCCCTGGCCGGCCGACGGGGCGCGACGGAGCCACGCGTCATGGCGGGCGAGCTCGCCCACTCGATCGTGCCGATCGCCGTCGGCTATCTGGTCGCGCACTACTACACGCTCTTTCTGCTCGAAGGGCAGCGGACGATCGCGCTGCTCTCCGACCCCCTGAGCACCGGCGCCGACTGGCTGGGCACCGCCGGCTGGACGGTCGGCGGCCTCGGCAACACCCCCGCGGGCATCGCCATGCTCCAGGTGACGGTCATCGTCATCGGCCACGTGATCGGCACCGTGCTGGCCCACGACCGTGCGCTGGCGCTGCTCCCGCGGCGCACCGCCGTCGCCGGGCAGATCCCCCTGCTGGTGCTGATGGTCCTCTACACCGTGATGGGGTTGCTGCTCCTGTTCGCCGCCTGAGACGCCCGGCCATTCCGCATAGACGTCAACGGAATGGCTATGGCGCAATTCCTCTAATCGGGTGATCACGTTTCATGTCATCGCACCCCAGTTTTCCCAGCACTTTCATTGCGGTGCGGAATATTCGTCAGAAACAGCTATATGACGAAAGGCACCAATAAGGGAAAATTGCGATCGGGAGACGGGGAGGTGCCTTGACGACGTTCGTGAAGGCTCATGACGGACGGACGCTGGCAGTCGACGAGAGGGGTGAGCCGGAGGGGAGCCCGGTCTTCCTGTTACACGGCACACCGGGGAGCAGATTGGGGCCGTTTCCGCGCGCGTCGGTCCTCTACCGGCTCGGCATCAGGCTGATCAGCTATGACCGGCCCGGGTACGGCCTGTCCGACCGGAGGAGGGGCCGGACCGTCGCCGACGCCGCCGGCGACGTGGAAGCCATCGCCGACGCTCTTCACATCGACTGCTTCGCGGTGATCGGCCGCTCAGGAGGGGCTCCGCACGCGCTGGCCTGCGCCGGGTTGCTGCCCGAGAGGACGACGCGCGTGGCCGCCCTCGTCGCCCTGGCGCCACGAGAAGCGGAAGGGCTGGACTGGTTCAACGGCATGACGCCGTCCAACGTCATCGAGCACAAGGCCGCAGAGACCGGTCACGCCGCGATGATGGAACTGCTCTCGCCCACCGTGGAGCGGATACGAGCGGATCCGACCCGGCTGGTGCCCGCCTTCGACGACGACCTCCCCGAACCGGACAGGTACGTCATGGCGGACTTCGGAATCCGCCTGATGCTCGCCCACAATTTCGCGGAGGCCGTCCGGACCTCTGCGGCGGGGTGGGTCGACGACGCCCTGGCGTTCACCTCGCCATGGGGATTCCAGCCGGCGGACATCTCTGTACCGACGCTGCTGTGGCACGGGGACGAGGACGTGTTCTCACCCGTCGACCACTCCCGCTGGCTCGGCCGGCAGATCCCTGGGGCCCGCGTGGTCATTCAGGAGGGCGCCGCACATTTCGGCGCCCTCGGCGTCCTGCCGGACGTACTGACCTGGTTGTCCGCCGCCTGACCTCAGAACGGCTGAGGCTCGAGGTCTCTGTTGATTCGCCGCCACTCCTTGAGATAGACCAAGGTCGGGTGGTTGTCACCCAGGATCCGGCCCATGACCGGGAGCAGGCGTCCCCGTAACTGCTCTGCCTGGGCGACCTGCCCGTTCGACCGCAGGGTCACCGCCAGGTTGGCCTCGCAGGCGAGTGTGTCCGGATGCGTGTCGCTCAGCTTTTCGCGCAGATCCCCGAGCGTCCGACGTTCCAGCGTCTCGGCCTCCGCCAGGCGCTCCTCGTCGCCCAGGCAGTTGGCGAGGTTGATCGCCGCCGACAGGGTGAAGGGATGATCCGCCCCAAGGTGGGAGTGGAGCCCTTCGTACGACGTCCTCGCGATGCTCTCCGCCCTGGCGTTCTCCCCGGTTCCGCGCAGGTAGATCGCCAGGTTGTTCAGCGCGATATGCGTTCCCGGGTGATTTTCCCCCAGGGTGTCCTGATAGATGCGGGCGATCTCCCCTGCCAGGTCACGCGCACCGGTCTTGTCGCCCAGAGCGGACATGCAGCAGGCGAGTTCGAGCCTCGCCGCGAGCGCGTCCGGCGTGCCGGCGTACCGCTGCATGTACCTCTCTTCTGTGTCTTTGGCCAGATGCCACGCCTCCGTCTGTTCGCCCGCCCTCCGCAACGAGACGGCCAGGCTCTTGGCCGCCCGCAGAGTGTCGACGAAGGACTCGCCGAGCGACTCCCGATAGTGCTGCAGGGTTGTGCGCAGGAGATCCACCGAGTCGCGATAGAGCCCGATCTCGCGCAGGTCGCGGGCCAGCTGAGCGGCGGAGAACAACGTGTACGGATGATTCCCGCCGAGCACCCTGTTCCGGCGCTGGCGGGTGTCGTGGTCGAGGTCGCGCGCGCTCACAGCGTCGCCGACCAGCCGGTAACACAGCGCGAGGTTGTTGGCCGAGGCGAGGGTACGCGGGTGGTCCTGGCCGAACAGCGTCTTCCACTGCTGGTAGGTCACCTTGTCCATGTCCAGCGAGTTCTGGTAGTCCCCCAGACCGCGGAGGTCGGCCGCGAGCCCTCCCGCGGTGAGAAGCGTGTGCGGATGGCGCTCCCCGACGACCTGCAGTTGCTGTTCCCGGACCCACGTGTCGAGGTCGCGCGCCTCCTCGTACTTGCCCTGCGAGCGCTTGACGTTGGCCACGTTGAACAGCAGATGGAGCCGCTGCCTGTCGTGGATTCCGAACACCGACTCCCAGAAGTTCGCGAGACGGTCGCCCAGCGCGAGAGCGCTGTCGAAGTCGCCGCGCTTCCACAGGTACCGCACACGGTCGGTGAGCAGTTGCCGGGTCTCCTCCTCCGTGCATTCGGTTGCACGCGACGGCTGGAGGTGTTGCCAGATCAGGTCGTAGCGGATCCAGTTCTCCGGGTCGTCCACGTCGCCCTGGCGCGGTCTCGCGCCGACGAGGATGCGATGGACCTCGTGGCAGGCCTCGTCCTGCTCCTCCTGCGTCATCTGGCTTCGGATCACGGCCTGGACCAGGCGGTGCACCTGAATCGTGTTGTTGCCCTGATCGGCCTTGGCCAGGGCGAACCTGCCGATCTCCTGGATGACACGGCCGAGGACGAGCTTCTCACGCAGGGTGTCGTCGTACGGAAGCAGCGACTCCATCATCTCGTCGCTGTAGAGGAGCTGCATCGAGATCGGCTCCGGCGCGAAGAAGGCGCACAGTTGGAGGAGGCGAACCGAGGCGGGCGAGCTCTCCTTGAGCCGGCCGAGTGACAGGTTCCAGGTCACGGCGACTGGGTGCGGATAGTCGGCCGGCTGCGTCATGGACAACACCCGGGCCGCCTCGGTCTCCAGTTGTTCCAGGAACGTCACGGCCGGGATGCCGGTCTCCGCCAGCCACGCCGCGGCCTGCTCGACGGCGAGCGGCAGGTTGCCGAGGGCCTCGGCGACGCGAATCGCATCCGGTGAAGCCAGTCCTGGCACCCGTCGGCTGAGGTGCTCGAGGCTCTCCTCCTGGCTGAAGACGTCCACCTCGAGAGGGGCCGCCACGGCCGACCACGCCTGGTTGCGCGAAGTGATGAGGATGTGGCCGGAGGAACCGCCGGGGAAGAATCCCCTCAGGTCCTCGGGGTCGCCGGCATTGTCGAATATCAGCAGCCAGCGGCCGTACGGGTTGCCCAGACGCAGCGACTCACGCACGGCGGCGACGACCTCCGCGATGTTGTCGGCGACCGGGATGTGCAGTTGACGGGCGAGCTCCTCGAAGGTCGAGTTGATCCGCTCGCGATCCTCCGACGAGATCCACCAGACCAGGTCGTAGTCGGCGCGGAACCGGTGGGCGTACTCCAGCGCCACCTGGGTCTTGCCCACCCCGCCGAGACCGTAGAGCGCCTGCGGGAGGACCACCGCGGAACTGCCCCCCACCAGCTGGGTGCGCAACTCGTCGAGGACGGCCCCCCGCCCGGTGAAGACCGCGTTGCGGTCGGAGACGTTCCAGACCGCGGGCACGCTTCCCGGATACCGGGCCCCCAGCCCCGTCGTGTCCAGCACCGACCCTTCTTCGATCCGTCCGAACGCCTTGAGGACCCGCTCCGCGGCCGTGTGCTCCGCGATCCTGGTGAGATCGGAGAGCGCACGGTCGCCGAACGGCGAGGGAAAGTGCGATTCGGACACCCGAATCGGAATCAGCTCGCCGCGGACGGCACCTTCCGCCTCCGTGAGCCGCTGCCACACCTCGTGGCTGCGGGAGGAGCGGATGTAGGCGTCAGAGAGCACCACGACCGTACGCGGGGAGTCTCCCGCGAAATCCAGGGCCTCGTCGGAGTCCACCTCACGCAGCGACACCCGGTAGCCGTATCGGTCCAGCAGAGCGGCGATCCAGTCCGTCCACATCCGGTCCTTCGACGTGTAGCTGAGGTAGACGTCGGTCTGGTGTGTGGGGTGGCGGCGCGTGAAGGTGTCGAGATAGCGGATCCGCGTGGACTCCTCGAGCGGCGGGAAGGAAACGACCTCCCCCTCGGTGATCACGCCGGTCAACCGCTCGAAGGCGGCGAGCATGGAGCTCGGCCGACCCGGCTCGTCGCCGAAGGTCGCCAGGATCTCCTCGAAGGCGTAGAAGGGCGTGTACGGGATCTCCACGGCGCCCCAGTACCGGTCGATCTCCTCCTGGGTCAACCCGCGCGGGAACTTGTCGAACCTGCGCTTGGCCAGGGTCCGTCCCGCGTCGCATTTCTCCTTCTCGCCCGTCTCGATGCGCATCGGCACAGGGAGGATGCGGATGTTGCGCTCGCCGTAACGATCGTCGATGTGCCGTGCCACCGACGAGGTGCCGTCGATGCCCTGGTCGGAGAGGGTGAAGCACGCGATGAGGACGTCGGGCATCTGCATGGTGCAGATCTCCGCGATGTCGCTCAGCCCGGTACGGCTGTCGACGAGCGTGTAGTCATAGCAGGCCTTCATGTCCTCGCGCAGCGCGTCGAAGAACTGCCCGCCGCCCTGGCGTTCGTAGAAGGTGTCCCAGTCGAAACCGGAGACCAGGGAGGAGTAGTCACGGTTCTGCCTGCCGGCCGAGATGAAGTCCAGGGTGCCCTCGCCGGGGAACTCGAAGTCGAGCGAGACGGCGTGCGGTTCCACGCGGGCGTACTGCCGATGCCATTCGCGGGCGCGGGCCCCCGGCTTCATCGCCGCCCACTGGTAGGTCGTGATCAGGTCGATGACCCCGGAGGTGGTCGCTACCGTGCCGGTGTCGAGGAATGGTCGGAAGAACTTGTGCAATCCGGGCGACTCGAGGTCCCAGTCGACGACCAGGACCCGCTTACCACTGCTGGCAAGGATCCACGCCGTGTTGGCCAGCGCCATCGTGCGCCCGGTGCCGCCCTTGTACGAGTAGAAGGTGACGATCCGGCCCTCGCTCATGCCTACTCCTCTGGCCCGACCAGCCGGGGTCTGTCGACTCTCGCGCCCTCTGGTGGATAGGCGGGCGCGTGCTTGAAGTACTGCTGGGTCGCCTTGTGCAGAGCCTCGGGCAACAGACTTCGGAACAACTCGAGGCTCCGTACGTCCGTCTCGGCCGCCGGCTCCGCCAGTTTGTGCCCGAGAGCTTCCCTGAGGTGCCCCTTCAGCCGGGGCTCATGCTCGACCGTCTCCTGGTCGTCACGGTTCCACGGCACCATGACGGAGATCCACTGCCGACCCGGCCGGTTCACCGGTCGCAGCGACTCCTGGCACTCCTCCTGCGTCGTGGCCCAGGGGTCCACCAGCATCACGGCCGGAGCCTGCGGCGTCTCCGCCGCCAGTTCGCCGCCGTGATCCTCAAGGGTGCCGACATGAGGAAGGAAGCCGCGGGAACGTGCCACATCCTCCGCGCAGTCGGCGAGGGGGCGCATCCCGTTGCGGCTGCGGAACGGGTCCCACTCGTGCGGTGTGCGTCCGTAGTGGTAGGCGTCCCGCCCCTCGGGCAGGTGGCGCAGGTCGGGAGCGACGACGGTGACGGTCACCGGACGCTCGGGTGTGTGGTCGGTGAAGGCGCTCGGCACGGCTGTGTAGTCGCGGATCTTGCCGTACGGCATGGGGGACGTCTCCGCCACTTCGATGATCCGCTGGGCGAGGCCCCAGGTGGCCGTCTGGTACTGGTTCCGATACTTGCTGAGCTTCATGATCCCGTAGAAGCCCTCGTCCGCGTATCGGGAGCCGAGGTCCGAGTGGTTGAACTGAATCGCCTGGGCCGCCCGCGGAAGAGTCATCGACCGCATGGGAGCCCAGATGGCCGGCAGGATCGCCACCGGCCCGGTGTGCCCCTGTGCCCGGTCGAGAAAGGCCGCCCATTCCTTGCCGCAGTGATCACTCTCGAAGTAGCGCGGTGAGTACAGAGGCACGAAAACCCGGCAACTCGAGAGGCGTTCCGAAAGCATTTGGGGCCAGTTGTCGCCGACGCGTAATTCCCGGTCCATATAGCCGGCCGCTCCGGCGGGCACCCGGGTCAGATGCATGATGTGCTCGCAGAGCACCTTGAACAGCTTTTCCACCCATTGGTTGGGATCGCCGCCGTCGGTGAGGTCATATGGCGGCACGTGCGCGTAGCTGAGGAAGAAGTACGGCCCCGAGGACTGAGCCGAGGACTGGGGAGTCGTCATCCGCCTCCTTCCGGGCTTTCACTATAGAAACACGGCCTTTGCGAGGAAAGGCCGCGATCGTGAAACCCCAGAAAAAGTGGTGGGACCTACTCGGCGCCTGAGGCCGCTCGATGCCGTTCCGCCAGTTCCGCGGCCGCGTCGATCGCTTCACGGGGAACCGGTTCGGCGAGCCACGGCTCCGCGGACCGCCGCATGCCGGCCAGGAAACGCAGCCCCAGGGGGGTCAGCGCCCGCGAGGTGTCGAGCGATTCGATCGCGTCGGCCGTGTGCTTGCGCCACAGGGCGAACTGGACATCGCTCTGACCCGCCACGGTGCTGCGCCGCACCCGCCAGAAGTCCGAGACGGCCAGGTGCGCGTAGGTCCCCTGCAGGAGACCCTCGAGCGGGCGTAGGTCGGGACGCCAGGGGGCGTAATAGAGGCCCGCGTGCTGCCGGTCGTACAGGTCGACCATGTCGAGGACCGCTCCGAGCTTGACGTGCTGGAACTCGTGCATCAGCAGGAGAGCGAGCGTGGCCGCGTCCTTGGGCAGGGCGATGGCGACGGATCCGAACGCGTGCCTGGCCGCCGAACTGGCGTCCCCGCCGACTGGTGGAGGAGTCAGAGGGACCACAGTGGACAGAGCCCCACGCAGCCCTGCCGCGTAGTGGGGGTGATCGGACTCGATCAGCGACCACGCGTCGGCGAACGCCCGCTGCCACGCGCCGGCCTCCTCCTCGGACAGGCGCCCGGCCGTCTGATGACCATGGCAGTGACGGTGCGGATCGGTGTCCTCCAGGATGACCTCGAATCCGTTCGCCCGAAGCTTCCTCACGGGATGCCAGACGGCGTCCGGAGTCCCCGCCAGCGTGAACCGCTCGTCCTTCACGAGCAACCGGGCGTCGGTGCCCCGCGCCGCTTCGAACGCGCCCAGGGTCGGCAGATGGAAGACCCCGTCCACGTCCTGCAGCGTGATCTCCGTGTCGACGCCTGCCTTGACGGCGGCCGCGGCGGCGATGTTCGCGAGGTAGCCGGGGCTCCCGCCGCCGGTCAGGCACCGGGCGGCCCATTCCCGGACATAAGGGTGATCCAGCACCGCGTCGACAGCGGGACGATGCTCCGCGTCGAGCCGGGTCAGCAGATCCCATCCCTCGGCAGCGGAATGATGGGTGTGCACTCCGGCAAGGAGTCCTCGACGCAGCGTCCGCTGCCCCGCCAGAAGGTGCTGCATGTCGTCGTCGCCGCCGTACCCGGCGGCGAGAGCCTCGATCGTGTCGTACGGCAGGGCGTGCGTGGGCATGGCGATCCTGTGCCTGACATGAGTGATGAGCTTGAGGAGATCAGCCGAGTAGACGCTCGGGTTCGCGAAGGCGGACCCCGTCCGGTACCGGTGCGCGTACAGGCCGCCGCCGCAACTTTCGACCACCGGGCATGCCCGGCAGGTGTCGCACAGCCCGCCGAGTCCCTCCTGCCGGGCCAGGATGCCGGTGTGCGCGGCCACGGTGTCGAGGTCGTCGGTGACGACGTTCAGCCCCGTGGAAGGCGCCCCGTCGAAGGCGACCTTCAAGGAGTCGGCCTGCTCGTAGGCCCCGTCCGTCTCGATGACGACGAGGTCGGCCGGCTCGAGGCCGAGCGATTCGGTGAGGCTGGATTCTCCCCGGCTGGTGCGCAGAATGGACTCGAACATGCGCACCGGCACCCTGGCCCCCTCTTCGATCCAGGCGTCGAAGATCCGGATGAGCCAGTCGGCGTAGGCGGTCTCAGTCGGCCGCGGAGGAGGCGCGTCCCAGGTCGCATGCGGGAGCAGGAAGTCGATGCGGGGCGGGTCCAGCTCGCACAGCGCCCTGTAGACGGCGAGCGGATCGTTGGCGACGTCCATCGTGCACAGCAGACCCGCATACAGATCGCGACGTCGGCGCAGCAGTTCGACGGCCCGGATCACGCGTTCATAGCTGCTACGACCGTCGGCGTAGCGCCGGTGTCTGTCGTTGGCGATCCGGTCGCCGTCGAGCGAGATGCCGACCAGCACCCGGTGTTCGGCGAAGACGTCGAGGAAGGCGTCGTCGAGCAACACGCCGTTGGTGTGGACGCGAAGGTCGAGATCGCACAACGCGTCGAGTCGGCCACGCAGCTCGGCCATGATGCGCGCCAGCCGGGCCCGGCCCGCGAGAAGCGGTTCACCGCCGTGCAACACGATATGCACGCGGTCGAGGCCGTGTCGCTTTACATGCTCCGCGATCCGACCGGCCGACCATGCGACCGTTTCGTCCGAAATGACTTTCGGACGTACTTGCCATGATTGATCCGCATGTTCGTAGACATAGCAGTGATCACAGGCGAGATCGCACCGACTGTGTACTTTGACCACGAATTGCCGGAATGGCGTGAAGGGCCCGTTCACCGGCCCCCCTAGAGGTCAGATCGACGAGTTGAAAGCCGCCACGGAGACCGACTCGACGGGCGCGGCCTCCGGAAGGACACGTCCAAGAATACGGTCGACATCGGACGCGGGAACGAGAGACAGCGGAATGTCCCGGAGATCCGTGACATTCGATGCCACGTTGAACTGCGTCATTGCAGTAGTGCTCATAACCCACGACCAATGCGAACGGGCATTCGAGAATGCCGCGAGGACGGTAGAGGGCTTACGCTAGCAGGAAGTCACTCTATGGGCGTCGCCCCTGGGGTTACGACTCAGAATGCTTTGAGCAGCGAACTCACCATAAACCTATAATTAGCATTTTGGGCACAACGAGACCCTCTCTAGCACGAGAGCCCCATTTCTCACGCATCGCCGGAAAAGGGCGGAATCGGCCGAGGGGACCCATCCCGGCCGGCTCGATGATCGCCGAGAAGTGGGCGTCGGTCGCCGGGCGACTCGATGTCCGTGTCTGTCACGAGAGCGGCTCTAGGCGGCCGCCGGCGTCGCACAAGGCACTCCTCCGGGTCGAGGCCGGGCCGTTGACAAGGCGAGGAGTCCGGGAAAAACTGCTCGCGATCTACGAATGCAAATCGATTTGTACGGTGCAGCTTGTACGGCACAGCTTGTACGGGCAGCTCGCACACCACAGGGGGAGTCGCGATGACCGAGCACGCTGGAGATGTCACGGCCGGATCAGCGGCGCCCCCGTCGGCCGAGTTCCCCTCCCCCGAGTTCCCCGCGCCCTGGCCGGACCGGGACGCCCTGCGGATCACCCGGGTCCGCGCGATCGTGACGGCTCCCGAGGGGCCGCCCCTGGTCGTCGTACGGGTCGATACCAGCGAGCCGGGCCTGTACGGCCTGGGATGCGCGACGTTCACCCAGCGCTTCCACGCCGTGGCGGCCGCGGTCGACCAGCACGTCGGGCCCCTCCTGATCGGCCGCCATCCGGCCGACATCGAGGACATCACGCGCATGGTGCACTTCTCGTCCTACTGGCGCGGCGGCCCGGTCCTGAACAGCGCCCTGTCCGGCGTCGACCAGGCACTGTGGGACATCGCCGGCAAGCGCGCGGGCATGCCCGTCCACGAACTCTGGGGCGGGCGGGTGCGCGCCGCGGCCGACACGTACCTGCACGCCGGAGGGGCGACGGTCGAGGAGACGATCGAGGAGGCCGCGGCGATCCTGGCCCTGGGATACCGGAACGTGCGGCTCCAGGTGGGCGCCCCCGGGCTCGGTCACTACGGCGCGCCCGGTTCGCCCGGCGGCTACGCCGGCTCGCCGTACCCCGACGGCTGGGATGTGCAGCGCTACCTGCGTGACACCCCCGGGCTGTTCGAGCGCGCCCGCCGCGAACTGGGTGAGGAGCCCGGCCTGATGCACGACGTGCATTCCCGGCTCACGCCCAAGCAGGCCATCGCCCTGGCCAGGTCGCTGGAGCCGTACCGGCTGTTCTTCCTTGAGGACCCGATCGCACCGGAGTTCTACGACCGCCTTCCCGAGGTCCGCGCGGCCGCGCCGATGCCCATCGCGGCGGGCGAGCAGATCAGCTCGGTCACCGACGCGGCGCGACTGGTCCGCGACGGCGGCGTCGACCTGCTGCGACTCCACGTCTCCGCGGTGGGCGGCGCCACCCCGACGCGCAAGCTGGTCGCGCTGTGCGAGCTGATCGGAGTCGGTACGGCCTGGCATTCGCCGGCCGACGTCTCCCCGGTCGGCGCCGCCGCCAATGTGGCGCTGGACGTGACGACCCCGGCCTTCCAGATCCAGGAGGGGCACGTGTATCCCGACATCGTCCACGAGGTCTTCCCCGGCACGCTCGGCCCGGTCAACGGCTACCTGTACCCGAACCAGGCCCCCGGCTGGGGAATCGACCTGGACGAGAAGCTGGCTGCCGAGCATCCGCCGCTCACCCACCTGCACGAACGCTGGTCGACCCGGGTGCGGCGCCCCGACGGCGGCATCGAGGCTCCCTGACGACGGACCGAGGGCGCACCGACGACGGATCGGCGACGGGCCGACGGTGAACTGATGGTGAACTGACAGCGGACTGACGGCAGGCGTTTTCGCCACTTGTCCGTTGCCAACCCGTTGCACACCGGTGTCAGGCGTGTTATCACTTACGTCACGCCGAGTGCGCTGCCGGGCAGGGCCCGTACGGGCGGTCTTCACTCCACCCCCCGAGGGAGACCCCGCTCATGCCCTTCCGAAGATTCCGCCTTGCGCTGCCCGCCGCCCTGCTGGTGGCCGCCGGCGCGCTGACCGTCGTCGGCGCCCCCGCCGCCCAGGCCGCGGGCGAGAGCGTCGACATCTGGCTCACCACGACCTCCGACTCCGGAGGCCGTACCGTCACCAGAGGGCTCCAGCAGCAGACGCCCGTGTCCTTCGCCGCCACGAGTCCCGGGGCGGCCCAGACGATCACCGTCAACGAGAACGCGACCTACCAGCAGTTCGAGGGCGGCGGAGCGTCGTTCACCGACACCGCCGCGTGGCTGATGAACAGCAGCGGCGCACTCAGTGCGAGCACCCGCACCTCGGTCATGCAGAAGTTGTTCGACCCCGTCAACGGCATCGGCCTGAGCTTCATCCGCAACCCGCTGGGCTCCTCGGACCTCGCCAGGAACAACTACTCCTTCGACGACACCTGCTGCGACCTCAACGGATTCTCGATCAACCACGACCTCGCCGACGTCCTGCCGCTGACCAAGCAGGCCAGGGCGCTCAACCCGGCGCTCAAGGTCATGGCTTCGCCGTGGAGCGCGCCCGCGTGGATGAAGGACAACAACTCCCTGAACCAGGGCTGGCTCCAGTCGCAGTACTACGGCCTGTACGGCGAGTACTTCGCGAAGTACATCCAGGCCTACCAGGCGCAGGGTGTGCCCATCGACTACGTGTCGGTGCAGAACGAGCCCACCTGCTGCGCCGGATATCCGTCGATGCAGTGGAACACCTCCGGCATCCAGTACTTCATCAAGAGCGCGCTGTGGCCGGCCTTCCGCAACGCCGGCATCACCACCAAGACGCTCGTCAACGACTGGAACTGGGACGCCTACAACACCTGGGCCGCCCCGCTGCTCGCCGACACCGCCATCCGCAACGACCCGCTGTTCGGCGGGATCGCCTGGCACGGGTACGGGGGCGACGTCGCCACCCAGACGACGGTGCACAACCAGTACCCCCAGGTCAACGCGTACATGACCGAACACTCGGGCGGGACGTGGATCGCGAACCAGCAGACCGAGGACATGAACAACCTGATCGACTACACCCGCAACTGGGACCGTAGCTGGGTCAAGTGGAGCCTCGCCGTCGACCAGAACCACGGCCCGCACAACGGCGGCTGCGACACGTGCACCGGCCTGATCACCGTCCACAACGGCGACGGCCGGAGCGGCCAGGTCGACTACACGATCGAGTACTACACGATGGGCCACCTCACCAAGTTCGTACGGCCCGGCGCGTATCGGATCGACTCCACCGCGAACTCCGCGGTGAAGAACGTGGCGTGGAAGAACCCCGACGGGTCCAAGGCGCTCATCGCCTACAACACGACGGGGGGCACCCAGACGGTCAAGGTCAACTGGGGCGGCCAGTCGTTCACCTACAGCCTGCCCACCAAGACCTCCGCCACCTTCACCTGGGCCGGCACCCAGTCGGGCGGCGGTCCCGGACCCGGCGGCAAGGCCATCACCGGCTTCGGCGGCAAGTGCGTCGACGTCGCGGCCGCGAGCAGCGCCAACGGCACACAGGTCCAGCTGTACACGTGCAACGGATCGAGCGCCCAGTCATGGACGGTCGGTGCCGACGGCACGATCCGCGCCCTCGGCAAGTGCCTCGACGTGGCGGCCGCCGCCAGCGCCAACGGCACGAAGGTGCAGATCTACGACTGCAACGGCTCGGCCGCCCAGTCATGGACCGCGAACTCCGACGGCACGCTGCGCGCTCTCGGCAAGTGCCTCGACGCCACCGGCCCCAGCTCGGCCGACGGCACCCCGCTCCAGATCTGGGACTGCACAGGCGGCTCCAACCAGAAGTGGACCGTCCAGGCCTGACTCCACGCTCGAGTCGACTCCCGGCTCCATGAACATCAACCGGACTCTTGACTCATCCCGGTTCGCCGGAGTTAACTACGGCTCAGTAATTATAAAGAAACCTTCCTAACAGTTGTCGGGGCTGCCCACCCGGCGACGCGGAAGGCGGATCCCGGGAGGTCCTCACCCCTCACCTCTTCTTCACCTCGCAGTCGAAGCGTTGACCCCTCTCAGAAAAGAGGCATCCCCCTTGAACCCCAAACGCTCCGGCCGGCTCCGGCTCCGGCTGCTCCTCGGCTCCCTGGTCGCGTCACTCCCTCTGATCGCGACCGGCCTGACCCCCGCGATGGCCGCGACCGGCCAGATCACCGGCCTCGGCGGCAAGTGCGTCGACGTGGCGGCCGCCAGCAGCGCCAACGGCACACAGGTCCAGCTCTACACGTGTAACGGCACCGCGGCCCAGTCGTGGAACGTCGGTGCCGACGGCACGATCCGCGCCCTCGGCAAGTGCCTCGACGTGGCCGCCGCCAGCAGCGCCAACGGCACGAAGGTGCAGATCTACGACTGCAACGGCTCGGCCGCCCAGTCGTGGACCGCGAACTCCGACGGCACGCTGCGCGCTCTCGGCAAGTGCCTGGACGCCACCGGCCCCAGCTCGGCCGACGGCACCCCGCTCCAGATCTGGGACTGCTTCGCCGGGTCGAACCAGCGCTGGACGCTGCCGAGCGGTGGCGGCACCAACCCGCCGCCTCCCACCGGCGCCAAGATGCCCGGCGCGCCCTACCTCTACATGGGCTGGGGCAGCCCGCCCAGCGCGACCTCGGTGATGAGCTCCACCGGAGTCAAGTCCTTCACCATGGCGTTCATCCTGTCGGGCGGCGGCTGCAACCCGATGTGGGACGGCGCGAGGCCGCTGACCGGCGGTGTCGACGCGCAGACGATCTCCTCCATCAAGAACGCGGGCGGCAGCGTCCAGGTGTCGTTCGGCGGCTGGTCCGGCAACAAGCTCGGCCCCAACTGCTCGTCCCCGTCGGCGTACGCCAACGCGGTCCAGCAGGTCATCAACGCGGTCGGCCCCGCCGTGGTCGACTTCGACATCGAGAACACCGACGAGTTCTCGAACTACACGGTCCAGGACCGCATCCTCAACGGCCTGAAGATCGTCAAGCAGAACAACCCCAACGTCAAGGTCGCGCTGACCTTCGGCACCAGCACCACCGGCCCGACCGACGACGGCATCCGGCTGATCAACCAGGCGAGGGCGCTCGGCGTGCCCGTCGACAACTTCACGATCATGCCATTCGACTTCGGCGGCGGCTCGAACATGTACCAGAGCACGGTCAACGCGTCCGAAGGCCTGAAGAACGCGCTCAAGAGCGCGTACGGCTGGACCGACGCGCAGGCCTACTCGCACATGGGCATCTCCGGCATGAACGGCGTGTCCGACCAGCAGGAGATGACCTCCACCGGAACCTGGACCCAGATCCGCGACTACGCGAAGTCCAAGGGCCTCACCCGCCTGGCCTTCTGGTCGGTCAACCGCGACCGGCCGTGCCCCGGCGGTGGCGTCAGTGAGACCTGCAGCGGCACCTCCCAGGGCAACTGGGACTTCACGCGCATCACGGCCGGCTTCTAGCTGTACATCTAGCCGGCGGGATTCGCCCTAGGGCGATTTGTGCGAGTTGTTCTACCCCTACAGAATCCTGGTACGGCACCCGCCGTACCAGGATTCTCCGTCTTACGAGGAGTGGCGCCGTGACGGTGTTGGCGAATGTCGCAGTGGCCGTGATGGCGCTGCTCCACCTCTACATCCTGGTCCTGGAGATGTTCGGCTGGACCTCCCCGAGAGCCATGAAGGCCTTCGGCACCGACCCGGAGTTCGCGGAGAAGACCCGGGTCCTGGCGGGCAACCAGGGCCTCTACAACGGCTTCCTCGCGGCCGGTCTGGTCTGGGGCCTGATCGCCGCCGACCCGGTGGGCTTCCAGGCGAAGGTCTTCTTCCTCGTCTGCATCGCGGTCGCGGGACTCTACGGAGCCGCGACCGCCAGTCGTCGGATCCTGTTCGTCCAGACCGTCCCCGCGCTGATCAGCCTGCTGCTGGTCCTGCTGTCCAGGTGACGGCGGAGCCGCTGCCGCGCAGCGTCGGAACCCCGGCGGCGAACGCGGCGAGGCACCGCCGCAACGTGGGCAGGAAGGGCGGGCACGCCGCGGCGAGATCCGGGTCCTGCGCGTAGAGCTCGACGAGCGTGGCCGACGGGTTCGAGACCGGGTAGAGCGTGCCGGCGAGAGCGGTGGCCACCCCGATCAGCTCGACCCCTTCGGGTTCCGTCAGATCCGGGTGTGCCCGTGCGACCTGCGCTCCGAGCTCGGCGATCACGCCGAGCACGACCCGTTTGAAGGCGCGGGCCGCCGGGACCGAGACGTTGTGCTCCAGGTTGGTCGACATGTGGCTGAGCAGGTCGCAGAACAGCGGGCGGTCGGCCAGCGTCTCCGTCAGAGCGGCGAGGATGTCGTCCGGGCCGGCCGAGGTCCGCAGTCGCTCGGAGACCGTGCTCCGCCACTCCTGCCACGCCTCGGCGGCGAGTTCGAGGTAGATCTCCTCGCGGGTGCCGAAGTAACGCACCACGTTGGACTTCGCCAGGCTGACGGCGGCCGCGACGCCGCCCAGGCTGACGTTGCGGACGCCGGATCGCTCGGCGAGGTCGCGCGCGGCGTCGAGGATCGCCTCACGCCGCTGTTGCTTGTGCTCCGGCCGCCTGGCTCGGACGAATCCCTGCCCTGTCATGACCCGGCAAGCATACGCCGAGCTAAAAGAACGCCGTCCTCTTGTTAAGGCAACGCCGTCCTGTTAACGTCGGCGGCATCCAGCAGTGGACGTCACGATGGGGAGACAGCCCGTGGTCGAGGTACGGATGCGCGTGAACGGAGTCATGGAGTCGCTCGACCTGGAGCCGCGGGTCAGCCTGCTCGACGCGCTGCGCGAGCGCCTCGGCCTGACCGGCACGAAGAAGGGCTGCAACCAGGGGGCCTGCGGCGCGTGCACGGTTCTCGCCGACGGCGAGCGGATCAACTCGTGCCTGGCCCTGGCCGTCCAGTACGACGGCCGCGAGATCACCACGATCGAGGGACTCGGCGGCGGAGAGGGGGCGCATCCCCTGCAGTCGGCGTTCGTGCGCAACGACGGCTTCCAGTGCGGTTACTGCACGTCAGGCCAGATCTGCTCGGCCATCGGAATGCTGGCGGAACACGGAGCGGGGGCGCCGAGCGCCGCCACCGAGCACCTGTCGGCCGACACGATCGAGCTGTCCGACGCCGAGATCCGGGAGCGGATGAGCGGCAACCTGTGCCGTTGCGGCGCCTACAACGGCATCGTCGGCGCGATCAGGGAAGTCGCGGCGGCCGTCCCCGGCGAGGTCGGGCGCGACGCCATGGAACCAGTGACGGAACCAGCGATGGAGACCGCGATGGAGACCGTGCGATGAAAGCGTTCTCCTACGTGAGCGCCACCGACGTCCCGGCGGCGCTGCGGGCGATCTCCACGGAGCCCAACGCGAAGTTCATCGGCGGCGGCACGAACCTCGTCGACCTGATGCGCGAGGAGATCGAGCGGCCCGACACGATCATCGACATCACCCGGCTCCCCCTGTCCGGCATCGAGGAACTGCCCGGCGGCGGGGTCCGGATCGGCGCGACGGTCCGCAACAGCCATCTCGCGGCGCACCGGCTGATCAGGACGCGTTATCCGGTGTTGTCCCAGGCCGTCCTCACCGGCGCCTCCGCCCAGTTGCGCAACATGGCGACGGTGGGCGGAAACCTGCTCCAGCGCACCCGCTGCCTCTACTTCTACGACGGCGCCGCCGCGTGCAACAAGAGGGAGCCCGGCCGGGGTTGCGACGCGATCGGCGGGTTCACCCGCAACCACGCCATCCTGGGGGCGAGCGAGGCCTGCGTCGCGACACACCCCTCGGACATGTGCGTGGCGCTGGCCGCACTCGACGCGACCGTGGTCGCCGAGAGCATCCGCGGCGTCCGCCGCATCCCCATGACCGAGTTCCACCTGCTGCCCGGTGAGACGCCGGACGCCGAGACCGCGCTGGCTCCCGACGAGCTCATCACGGCGGTCGAACTTCCGGAGACCCCCGTCGCGGCGACCTCGGCCTACCGCAAGGTCCGCGATCGCGCGTCCTACGCCTTCGCGCTGGTCTCCGTCGCCGCGGCGCTGGAGACCGGCGACGGTGCGGTGTCCGCCGTACGGCTGGCCCTCGGCGGTGTCGCGGCGAAGCCGTGGCGGGCCCACCTGGCCGAACAGGTCCTGCTCGGGGCGCCGGCCACCGAGGAGTCGTTCCAGCGGGCCGCGGACGCCGAGCTCGCGCCCGCGGTCGCCCAGTCGCAGAACGCCTTCAAGATCGAGCTGGCTCGGCGCACGATCGTGGCGACGCTGCGCCGGCTGCTCACCGACGGGAGCGCGGCATGACGCAGGCACCGGTGCACAGCCGGCCTCTGCCCACGACGGCGGAGCGCAGCGTCGGCAAGCCGATCGACCGCGTCGACGGCAGGGCCAAGACGACCGGGGCGGCCCGCTACTCCGCCGAGTATCCCTACCCCGACATCGCGCATGCCGCGCTGGTGCACGCGGCCGTCAGCCGTGGCCGCATCACCGGGATCGACGACGCGGCCGCCTCCGCCGTGCCCGGCGTGCTCGCCGTCATCACCCACCGGAACGCGCCGGCGATGAAGCCGCCTCCACCGGTGAGCCTGATGAATCTGAGCACGCTCGCCTCAGGGACGACGGTCAACTACCTCAACACCGACGAGGTGCACTGGGACGGCCAGCCGGTGGCGGTCGTCGTCGCGGAGACCCTGGAGGCCGCCCAGCAGGCCGCGTCGCTGGTGGG
The DNA here is from genome assembly GCF_016863315.1 of Planotetraspora silvatica. Classification (GTDB taxonomy): domain Bacteria; phylum Actinomycetota; class Actinomycetes; order Streptosporangiales; family Streptosporangiaceae; genus Planotetraspora; species Planotetraspora silvatica. The sequence continues at coordinate 19,775 of NZ_BOOQ01000047.1, read as the reverse complement.
GGTGACCTACGACGAGCTCCCGGCGGCCTTCGACTTCGCCGCCGAGGAGAAGAACGCCAAGCCCCAGAAGAGTGATCTCGTGCAGTCCGGCGGAGCCAGGAAGGGCGACGCGGAGGCCGCCCTCGCGGCGGCGCCCGTGTCGGTGGACCTGCGGTACACCACGCCTCCGCACAACCACAACGCGCTTGAGCCGCACGCGACGACGGCGGCGTGGGACGGCGACCGGCTGACCGTCCACGAGGGGACGCAGAACATCTCCTGGGTGCGCGACAATCTCGCGCTGAAGTTCGGCGTCCCGGCCGGGAACGTACGGGTGATCTCCCCCTACGTCGGCGGCGCGTTCGGCGGCAAGACCATGATCTGGGCCGGGACGATCCTCACGGTGCTGGCCGCGCGGGTGACGGGCCGCCCGGTGCGCCTGATGCTCACGCGCGAGGGGGTCTACCGTACGGTCGGCGGGCGCACGCCCTCGACGCAGCGGGTCGCGCTGGGCGCCGAGAGGGACGGCAGGCTCACCGCTCTCATCCACACGAGCGTGACCCGGCTCGGACGGGTCGGCGGCGGGCCCGAGCAGGTGACCTCCCAGTCGCGGCACCTCTACGACGCCGAGAACATCCTGGTCCAGCAGAACCTCGTCAAGCTCGACCTGCTCTCGAACACGGTGATGCGCGCGCCAGGCGAGTCCATCGGCACCTTCGCGCTGGAGACGGCGATCGACGAGCTGGCCTACGAGCTCGGCCTCGATCCGATCGAGCTGCGGATGCGCAACGAGCCGGAGCGCAACCCGATCGACGGCAAGCGGTTCGCCCACCGGATGCTCCGCGAGGCCTACGCGCGGGGCGCCGAGCGGTTCGGCTGGTCCGCCCGGACGCCGGAGCCGGGCTCGATGCGGGACGGCAGATGGCTCGTCGGCATGGGGGTCGCGTCCGCCTATCACCCGTCGTGGCAGTTCGCCGCCAACGTCACGGTACGGCTGTCGGCCGACGGCACGGTCGTGGTGCGCTGCGGCTTCCACGAGATGGGGATGGGCGGCGCCACCGCGCAGGCGCAGATCGCCGCCGACGCGCTCGGCGTACCGTTCGAGGCCGTCCGGGTGGAGTACGGCGACTCGACCCTGCCCACCGGGCCGGGAGCCGGCGGCTCCGGACAGACCGCGAGCGTGGCCGCCAGCCTGCTGAGCGCGTGCGACAAGCTGAAGCGCTCGGTGCTCGCCCTGGCGAGGCGGTCGGGTGAGTCGCCGCTGCGCGGGCAGCGGCTGAGCGGTGTCGAGGCCAGGGACGGGGGGCTCTATCGGGCGAACCGGTCCGGGTCCGGGTCCGGCTCCCGCTCCAGCTCCGGCTCCGGCTCCGGCTCCGGCTCCGGCTCCGGCGAGACCTACGCGGCGATCCTGGCCAGGGCGGGCCGTGACTCGGTGGAGGCCAAGGTGGGCTCCGACACCCGCGTCGGCGCGCTCGCCGGTCAGGTCCGGTTCATGTCGAAGCTGATGCTCGACCGGCGCCGTTGGGTCAAGGCGGCGTGCGGTGCGCAGTTCTGCGAGGTGCGCGTCGACCCGGACACCGGCGAGGTACGGGTGTCCCGCTGGGTCGGGGTCTTCGACGTCGGCACGGTGATCAACGCGAAGACGACGGCCGGCCAGCTCCGCGGCGGCATCGTGATGGGCATCGGCATGGCGTTGTCGGAGGAGACGCTCGTCGACCCCAGAAACGGCCGGATCATGAACCCGAGCCTCGCCGAATATCACGTGCCCGTGCACGCGGACGTCCCGCCGATCGACGTCTCCTGCCTGGACGAACCCGACCCGACCATGCCCCTGGGGCTGATCGGCGTGGGCGAGGTGAGCATCACCGGAGCCGCCGCGGCGATCGCCAACGCCGTCCACCACGCGACGGGGAGGCGCGTCCGCGACCTTCCCATCACCCTGGATCGGCTGCTGTGATTCAGCCGTCCGGGAACGAGAAGGAGGAGTCACGATGAAGGTCGTCGTCTTCGGAGCGACCGGCATGGTCGGGCAGGGCGTCCTGCGGGAATGCCTCCTCGATCCCGGGGTGGACGAGGTCCTGGTCGTGGGGCGCACACCGACCGGCCTCCGCGACGAGAAGATCCGCGAGGTAATACATAAGGATTTTTCGGACTTCTCCTCACTCAAGGCGGAGTTCTCCGGCCAGGACGCGTGTTTCTTCTGCCTCGGCGTCTCCTCCATCGGCATGAGCGAGGACGACTATCGCCGTGTCACGTACGACATCACGCTCGCCGCGGCGACCGTCCTCGCCGAGCAGAACCCCGGCATGACCTTCGTCTACGTCTCGGGCGTGGGAAGCGACCGGTCGGAGAAGGGGCGCGTGATGTGGGCGCGTGTCCGGGGCCGCACGGAGAACGCGCTGCTCCGTCTGCCGTTCGCGGCGTACGTGTTCCGTCTCGGCTACGTCCAGCCCGGGCACGGAGTGCGATCCAAGACGCGGTGGTACCAGGTCATGTACCGGGCCGTCGCCCCCGCCTACCCGCTCCTGAGGCGCCTGTGGCCCGGCCACGTGACCACGACGGCGAACGTGGGCAGAGCCATGATCGCCGTCGCGCGACGCGGGACGGATGCCCGGATCCTGGGGAGCAGGGAGATCAACGCGGCCGCGGGCTGAACCGCTCCGGGGCCGCACGTGCCGATGGCGGCCCCGACGACTCCTCGCCGGCTCCCTCGCCGGTTCCCCCGTCAGCTCCCCCATCAGCTCCCCCGTCAGCTCTTCGCCGGAGACGATTCGTCGAGGGGAACACGGAGGACGAAGCGGGCGCCGCCGTTGGGCGAGTCCTCGACGGACAACGTGCCGTGATGGGCGCGGGCGATCTCCTGGGCGATGGCCAGGCCCAGGCCCGTTCCGCCGTGGGCGCGGCTCCGAGCGGTGTCCAGCCGGGTGAACCGCAGGAAGACCCGCTCCCTGTCGGCCACGGGGATGCCCTCCCCGTCGTCGCTGACGATCAGCTCGGCGCCGTCGCCGGCCCGGCGGACGTCGACGGACACGGCGCCCTTGGCATGGCGCTGCGCGTTGTCCAGGAGATTGCACAGCGCCCGGCGCATCTGCCCGGGAACGACGCCGACCATGGTGCCGGCCTCCAGGCGGAGATGGGTCGGATGCCGGCCGGCCCGGGTGGAGACCTCTCCCTCGACCAGTTCGGCCAGGTCGAGGGAGACCCGGTTCTCCGGCGCATCGGTGCCCAGGCGGGCCAGGAGCAGCAGGTCCGCGGCGATCGCCTCCAGGCGGTCGACGTCGCCCAGCGCGTGGTCGAGCATCGCGTGGAGGTCGGTCGCGTCGAAATGGAGCACGGCGTCCTCCAACTGCGTACGGAGTCCCGCGATCGGGGTGCGCAGTTCGTGGGAGGCGTCGGAGGCGAACTGCCGCTGTTGCTCGAGCATCTGCTCCAGCCCGCGCTGAGCGTGGTCGAGCCGGCCGAGGGTGTTGTTGATCGTTCTGGCCAGCCGTGCGATCTCGTCCTCGCCGACCGGTTCGGGAACACGGCTGCTCAGGTCGTTGACGTTGATCGCGGCCAGCTCAGCCCTGATCGCCCCCACGGGGCGCAACGTCCGGCCGGTGACCTTCCAGGTCGCCCAGGCGGTGAGGAAGATCAGGCCGGCGACCTGGATCGCGAACAACGTGTCGAAGATCCCCGTGGACATCGGGCTGGACACCCGTTCGCCCACGTAGACGATGAACGGGCCCTGCAAGGCCGACGCCGTGTCCACGGTGCCGGGAGAGCCGCTGGGCGGGCCGTTCACGGCGGGCTTCACCGGAACGCTCGGCACGAGCACCGCTTCCAGCCGGACGCAGCCGACATGGGGAAGCCCACAGGTCTGCACGTCCAGGCGGGGTTCCTGCCTGGTCGGCCACGCGTCGGTCAACGGCGGAAGCGCCTTGGCGCCGATGGAGGATGCGACGACACGGTGGTCAGAGGCCACGACCTGGATGAGGTCGGCTCCCGTGACACGGGGAGTGATCGGATTCGTCAGATGTCCGGCGCGGATGTCCGCTGCCGTGATGACTGCCTGAGCGTGTGCGTGCTCCCACTCCATGTCGGTCAGCCGTTGCCGCGCCACCGCGGCCGCCGCCACTCCTCCGGGCACCAGCAACAGCACCGCGAAGAAGGTGATCAGGGCTGTCACTCGCCCCCTGATCGACCGCGGACGCAGCCGCAGATGTCGTAGCGACGGAGGCATAAGGTGCCGGCACACCCCCTCACGGGTCTCGCTCAGGATCTGGTTTTGGGGTCGGATCGTCGGATCGGCTCTGGGTCAGGAGCCGTCGTGTCCGCAGGGGTGAGGGATCTGACGGAGGGCTTCACGGCGGAACCGGTACTCGTCGTCGTCGATCTCGCCGTCGACGAACCTCCGGAACAACATGTCCTCTTCCCGAGATCCCGCTCCACGTCCGGAGACGGGAACCTTGGTACGGAGCACGGCTCCCACGCCACCGATGATCGCTACCCAGAACAGGACGCTGACGATGAGGAACAACGCTTCCTGTTCGCTGATCGCTATGCCGTAAAGAAACATCAGCTTGCTGTTCTCCCTTCTCGGCCCGGCGGCCCCCCAGCCGCGGAACGAGTCGCAGTGACGGCGGTGAGCGGTGGTAGGAAGGATCGAAACGTGGGGCCGCTGTCCCGCCGGCGGTGCTCGATGATCACTGTGCGTTCCACCGAAGTGGTGACCACGATGAATCTTGAGCTGTCGCCATGACCCAATAGTCCGCCACATGCCTCCTGACCTGCCAGGGTGCGTTCTGCCTGGGTGCACCACTGCCACCTTAAAAAGGACATAGCACCCTAAAGTGACTATGTGGACAGATCCAGTCTTCTCGGACAATTTCTCCGAGCTCGCCGTGAATGCACGGCAATCGAGGACGTCGGACTGTCACGCACGGGCCGACGCCGGACACCGGGACTTCGCCGGGAAGAGCTCGCGACCCTGGCCGGGGTCAGCACCGACTACAGGCTGTGGGAGCGCCACGACGTGCAGCCCAAGATCCAGGGGTCCAAGCTGTTCCACGTCCGCGGCATCGGCGACCTGAGGCTCAACTGCGAGACGTTCGCCGTCAACAGCGCGCCCGGCCAGCAGCTCATCATCTTCCAGGCCGAGCCGGGCAGCCGGTCGGAGCGCGCTCTCGACCTGCTGAACGCCCGTCGCCCATGACGCCACCCCGACAGGCTCGGCTCCAGCCCGTTCCCCACCGCCCGCGCCGGACCCCTGTGCCGCCGCGGTCTTCGTCGTGGCCGTGGGCCCGGCCGGAAGGAGACGGGTGAGGCCGGTGCTCCGCCCCCGTTCCATCCGCATGCGCTACACGATGATGGCGACGGCCCTGTCATTGCTTTTTCTGGTCACGATCGGCGTGAGCGTCGACCTGGCCACCCGGTACCGGGTCGAGGCCAACGCGTTCGAGGACACCAAGGCCGTGGCCAGCCAGTGGAGCGCGGCCGTGCGGAACGGCAGCGTGCCGCACACGTTGCCCTCCATGACCAGGGTCAACCTGATCCAGATCGTCGACGCGGACGGACGCATCCTGCAGGCCAGCAAGCAGGCATGGAACAGGCCTCCGATCAGCACGGTCCGCCCTCCGTCGAACGACCGGTTCCAGAACATCACCTCGTGTGAGCCCGGACACGAGTGCGTGTTGCTCATGGCGATCCGGGTGACGCCCGCCGCGAACTCGCCTGTCGTCTACGCCGGACTCCCCGAGCCGACCATCCTCGCCACCTGCTGGCTGGACTTGGGCCTGTTCGCGGGCATATTGCTGATCCTGACCTTCGTCGCCTGGGTCACCTGGACGCTGGTCGGCCGGACACTCCGTCCGGTGGAGACGATCCGTGCACGGATGTCGGAGATCACCGGCAGCGACCTCAGCCTGAGGGTGCCGCTGCCGCCCGGCAGGGACGAGATCGCGATGCTCGCGCGGACCGCCAACCAGACACTCGACCGGCTCGAAATCGCGGTCAAGCAGCAGCGCCGATTCGCCTCGGACGCCTCTCACGAACTGCGGACGCCCATCGCGGGCCTGCGCGTGGCCCTTGAGGACGCGATCGCTCATCCCGAGGACGTCGACGCGCAGGAGACCCTCCGGACGGCGCTGTCGACCACGAACCGGCTCGAGGCCATCGTCAGCGACCTGCTGGTGCTGGCCCGTCTGCGCGCCAGCGACCCGGAGCCGCCTGAGCCGATCGAGCTCGGCGCCTTGGCGAAGGAGGCGGTGACGGGCCGGATCGACACCGTGCCCGTGCATGTGAACGCGACCGGCGACGTACGGGTCAGCGGCTGCCGCATCCAGTTGATGCGGGTCATCGACAACCTGTTGAACAACGCCCGCCGCCATGCCGACAGCAGCGTCGAGGTGACCGTCGAGTCGGAGAACGGCCAGGCCGTCGTGAGCGTGACGGACGACGGCGCGGGCATCGCCCCCCGCGACCGCGAACGCGTCTTCGCCCGGTTCACCCGCCTGGACGACGCCCGTCGCCGCGACCCCGGCGGAACCGGCCTCGGGCTCGCGATCTCCCGTGAAATCGTCGAGGCCCACGGCGGCACGCTCAAAGTGGAGGACTCCCCCCGGGGCGCCCGATTCGTCATGCGCCTGAGTGCGATGACCGACAGCGGCCGGCCCGGCAACCGGCCATAGACCGGCCCTGGCACCCGGGCCGGCAAACAGGCTGGTCAACCGGGCTGGTCAACCGGGCTGAGAACCGACGGGGGAATTGACGCCGCTTGCTCCATGCCGCCTCCGCGATCTAATCTGAACTAGTCGTTCAGTTTAGTTTCATCGGCTTGATCGGCTGTCGGCTTGATCGGCTGAGGGTGAACTCCATGAGGAGGACGAGATGAGCGTCTGGTTCGTCACCGGAGCCTCACGAGGCTTCGGGAGCGAGATCGTCCGTGCGGCGCTCTCCCGCGGGCACCAGGTCGTCGCGACCGCCCGCGACAGCTCCCGGATACACGACCGCATATACGACCGGATACACGACCGGTTCCCCGGCGCGGACGACCGGCTTCTCCCCGTCGATCTGGACATCGTCGACGAGGCGCAGTCGCACGCGGCCGTCGCTCGTGCCGTACAGACGTTCGGGCGTATCGACGTCCTCGTCAACAACGCCGGGCGCGGCCTGCTCAGCGCGGTCGAAGAGGCGAGTGACGCCGCCGCCCGAGCGGTGTTCGACACCAACGTGTTCGGCACGCTCAACGTGCAGCGAGCGGTGTTGCCCGTGTTGCGCCGGCAGAAGTCCGGGCATGTGATCAACATCAGCTCGGTCGGCGGGTTCGCCGGCTCCCCCGGGTGGGGCATCTACTCCGCGACCAAGTTCGCGATGGAGGGATTCTCCGAGGCGATGAGCGCCGAGCTCGAACCGCTCGGGATCAAGGTCACCATCGTCGAGCCGGGCTATTTCCGCACCGACTTCCTCGACGCGAGCAGCCTGCACACCGAGACGGCTCAGATCTCCGACTACTCCGCCTCGTCAGGCGCCATGCGCCACAACGCGGTCATGGTCAACCATGTCCAGCGCGGCGATCCGGTCAAGGCCGCCGCGGCCATCGTCGACATCGCCGAGTCGCCCCGCGCGCCGTTGCGGCTGCAACTCGGCGCCGACTGCGTGGAACGGGTGGAGGAGAAGCTGGCGACCGTACGGCGCGAGCTCGACACCTGGCGTGCCGTGTCCGTCTCGACGGACCATCCCGATGTCGGCGCCGATGTCACCCGAGGCTGAGCCCGCGCGGGTACCCGAGGGGATCCTCGTGCACCCGACCGGCGCACGCAGCCGCCGGGTCCACGAGGCCGCGCTCCGAGCGACCTGCGACCTGCTCGACGAGGGCGGCCTCCCGGCCGTGACGGTCGACGCGATCGCCGAACGCTCGGGGGTCAGCAAGGCCACCCTCTACAAGCACTGGCCGTCGAAGACCGCCGTCGCGGCCGAGGCGTTCGGGCGTCGCATGGCCGAGACCGTTGCGCTGCCGGACACCGGTACGGCCCGCGGCGATCTCGCCGAGCAGGTCCGCCTGGTCAGCGCCTTCTACGCCAGTCCGGCGGGAACCGTGTTCGCCCAGCTCCTGGCCGCCTGTGTGAGCGACCCCGGCGCCGCGCCCTATTTCCGCGTCTACTTCCTGCACGGCAGGCGCGTGGCGATCGGGGTGCTGTGGGAGCGTGCCGTACGGCGTGGCGAGGTCGATCCGGCCATCGACGTGGAGACCGCCATCGACATCCTCTTCGGGCCCCTCGTCTTCCGGCTGATCTCCGGCCACCGTCCGCTCACCCCGGAGGAGGCCGACGCGATCAGCGGCGCGGCGCTCTACGGGCTGCTCAGGCACACCTCGACCGGCGCGGACTGAGCACCCGAGCACCCCTCACCCCGCACCCCGAGCGCCCTGGAGACCTTGAGGACCGGGCCCCGGTCTTCACAGAGCCCTGCGCGCGGGTGCGGCGACGGTCTGCTCGATCAGCAGCCGGGCCACATCCGGCAGGTGGCCGCGGCGTGCGTAGGCGGCGCGCTGGCGCGCCGCTCCGGAACCGACGCGCCGGATGGAATCCAGGGCGGCGGTCACCGTGCGCAGATCACCGCTGGCCGCGAGGCTCGGCCGTACCCGGTCGATCAACCTGCGGACCAGCCGCCAGGCGGGCACTCGGCTACCGGTGAGCAGGTCGAGCCCATGACCGTCCATGCCGTCCCGAGCCGCCCGCCAGAAGGCCGCCCGCAGCAGTGTCTGGTCGATCTGCGGTGCCGCGATCCCCGCCCGGACGTCGAGCACGGCGGTCGCGGCGAGCGCCCGGACGAGCGCGGCGAGCAGCACGGTCTCCTCCACCGTCGCGCAGACGTCGGCGGTGCGGAACTCCAGCGTGGGCACGTGATCGGAGATCCGGACCAGCCAGTACACCATGCCGCGATCCATGATCGCCCCGCTCGCCCGCAGGCCGGAGACGAGGCTCTCGTAGTGCCCGAACGAGTGGAAGAAGGGCGGCGGCTCCGCGCTCGGCCACCGGCCTATCAACATCGTCCGCCAACTGGCGTACCCGGTGTCGAGCTCGTCGGCGATCGGAGAGTTGACCGTCAGCGCCAGCAGCACCGGCAGCCACGGGCGCGTGTGGTTGCTGACCTGCACGGCCTCCTCGTGATCGTCCATCCCGATGTGAACGTGGCACCCGCAGACGCCCTGCCCGCGGATGACGGCGCGGAACTCCCGGGCGATGTCGTGGTAACGGGGAGACCGGCTCAACGGCGGGATCCCCACGTTCCCGCTGAGTGCCGTCCCGCAGGCGACCAGGCCCAGTCCGGACGCGGCGGCGGCCGACGCGGCCACCCTGCGCAATTCGAGCAGGTCGTCGCCGAGACGGTCCAGATCGGTGTGGACCTCGGAGTTGCTCTCGACCTGGAATCGGGTCAGCTCAGGGACCAGCCGGGCCGCGATGGAACCACGGACGCGCCCGCGGACGACATCGGCCCCGGGCACCACCCGTCCCGTCTCGGGGTCGAGCAGCAGGAACTCCTCCTCCACTCCCATGGTGAGCGCCGGGACGGGGGCCGCATGCGCGGCGACGGCAGGATGCGCCCTCGCACCGCGGGAGCGGACCGCCGTCGTCACGGCCGGACCCTTTCCCGCCGATCACCCGCTGTTCGGGCCGGCGCCGGCAGGCGCACGACTTGCCGTGATCGCATCTCGATCTCTCTTCCGGATTGATGGAACCGGTCATGCGGGCGTCATGTCCGCGTCGCTCCCCCAGGTGCCGGTGTACGGCGGAACCCGCGGTGTCCGGACGTGATGTCGCGCCTCCCAGACGCATGCACCGACGACATCGAAGGCGTCGGCGGCATCGCGATTACTTCACCTACCGCGCCCTTATCCCGACCGAGGGCGGCAAATCACCCAAAAGCTCAAAGATGACGCCAAACCACTGCTCCGTCTGCTGCCGGATCTCTGCCGGATCTCTGCCGGCGACCCGCGGCCGGATCCGGAGAGTGACGACCGGCAGAGCCCGACGCGGTCCGGCGGGCCGGGCCCGAGGAGGAGAGGAATGAGGGGATGCGGCACGCTCGCGTGGACACACAGGTCCATTTCCTCCGGATGTTCACGCAGTGACCCGGCCGACGGATCCGAAATCGTGCGATATCTCAGCACTTAATCGCACACGGGTTCTGGGCCGATCGCGAGGATTCACTGCGGATTCAATGGGACTCGGCTTCGGATTCGCGTCCGATTCTCTTCGGCCATCTCCTCGGCCGTTCGCTCGGCCATTCGCTCGGCCGTCCCCGACTCGGGCTGGGCACAGCCGCACCCGACCACGCACAGCCGCCGCCTAACGGGCATTCATGGGGCATCCGCCGAACACCGGAACGGAAGGAACGCACCTGCCGGCGGTCCACCCGGCGGTTCATCTATGGGAAGTCGCCCACGACTCTGTGAAACGACTCCCACGGCCTTGGCGGCGGGCCCTGGTCAAGCGTTGGCGTTGGTCCTCATTATCGTCGCGATCCCGTAAATCGGACCGTTTGGAGGACCTGCTCGGCTTAACCTAGGGCCCGCGGCCACAGGTACGTCACCAGCGCTACTTGAGGTATGCCCATGACGCGGCGGCAACCGCGATCAGAATGCAGAGGCGGATGGTCCGGGGCGTGCTGTCGACCACGTCCCGGACCACTCTCGCCACCTCTCCTATCCAGGAGCCGTACTCCGGGTCGCGACCCCGCCCGTCACGACCGCGCCCCCCGCTTTCGCGAGGCCGAATAACCGTCATTGTGGCCTCCCCCGATATGCTCTATTCGCGGCTTGTGACCACGAATACGGTTAAAGGTCCAACCGGGAACTCCATTCCATTGGGGTCTGCCCGCAAGCCACGGAAAATACCGCCACCTCGGCCGACCCGGCTGGAGGGGATTCCGGACCTTCCATTTCATGGTCACAGGTAACACACCGTGTACGCAATGGATTCGAGCGGCATTCTAGGGTCCATACGCAGAGTGACGACAAAATCACAAGACGTCTATCTACTTACGTCCACCTTTGTCCCGGAAAAGGGTGATTTCGTGTCCGAAATGTCCGTCGGCCTTTTCCGGAAATTGGGATAACGACGCGACACGCCGTTGCCTGACGGTGAGGGAGGGCAGAACGTCCCCCCGTCACCCTGCGTGGATCCACCCAATGCCCCGCCGCATGATCGGCAGCCCCGTAACGCGCGCCGTTTCACGTCGAAACGGCCACCCGCAAAGGACTTCGCCACGAGATGAGGCGCGCCCGCGTCCGCGAAGTCCAATCGCTTCGGCTATCCGGTGAAACCCGTGAAGCGAGCCCCCTGCTCACGACGTAGCGATTGGCTCAATAACACACAGTGACCATTCCGGCACACACAGACACCGGAATGGTAGCCGTACAGTAACCGGCCCCTTTCGCGGCTCGCTACGTTTACGCCCGGTTAATTGAACCTCGCAATCGTGCCTACGTAGCCGGAACATGATCTACCTTCCGGCGGGACGAAGGGGCACACAGCATGAGCCACGGGCACACGCACCCGCACGGTCACTCACACGGTCATTCGCACGACGACGAGCACGGGCACACCCACGAGCACGCCGCCGACCAGGGCGACATGGCGCCGGTCGTCGACATGTCGATCCCGGACTCGGAACTCTCCCCCGGTCAGGTGTCGCGCCGTCAGATGTTCCGGCGCGCCGGACTGCTCGGCGCGGGGATCACCGCCGCCGGAGTCCTCGGGACGCCTGGCCAGGCGGCCGCCGACTCCGGCAAGTCCTACGGCCGCAGCAACTGCGAGCCCCGGGACGGTTATCTGTGGCTGGCGGGCGACCACCACATCCACACGCAGCACAGCTCGGACGGCATGTACCGGGTGATCGACCACGTGCAGCACGCCAACGCGTACGGCCTGGACTGGATGGTCATCACCGACCACGGCAGCGTCGCGCACGCCAAGATCGGTGTCGACAAGGTCAACCCCGACATCGTCGCGGCCCGCAAGGTCATCAAGGACACCCTGGTCTTCCAGGGCCTGGAGTGGAACATTCCGGGCGCCGAGCACGGCACGGTCTTCGTGGCCCCCGGCCGCAACGAGGTCGCCACGCTGAAGGAGTTCGAGAACTCCTTCGACGGCTCGGTCAAGAACGCGACCGCCAGCACGCCGCAGAACGAGGCCCTCGCGATCGCCGGCCTCAACTTCCTCGCCGAGGCGGTCAAGAAGCGCCGCGTCGACGACGCGCTGTTCCTCGCCAACCACCCCGCCCGCAAGGGCCTCGACTCGCCGCACGAGATCCGCGGCTGGCGGGACGCTCAGCCGTCGATCGCGGTCGGCATGGAGGGCGCTCCCGGCCACCAGGCCGCGGGCATCCCCAAGCCGAACGGCCCCGGCAGTGGCCGCGGCTTCTACGACAGCACCCCGAGCGCGGACTCCTGGCCCGGCTACCCGGCGGAGAGCTACAAGACCTTCGGCGGCTTCGACTGGATGACCTCGACCGTCGGCGGTCTGTGGGACAGCCTCCTGGCCGAGGGCAAGACCTGGTGGATCACGGCGAACTCCGACGCCCACACGGTGTACCAGGACACCAGCCTCCGCGGCCCGAACAGCGACTTCGAGGCCAACGGCCGGTACAACGACCCGGTCTACGGCGGCGGCCCCGTCCTCACCCAGGGTGACTTCTGGCCGGGCTACTACAGCCGGACCCACGTGGGCGCCACGGACTTCGGCTACGGCGCGGTCATGGACGCCATGCGCGCCGGCCGCATCTGGGTCGACCACGGTGGCCTGATCAGCGGCCTGATCGTCCGCGCCCGTACGTCGGACACCCGCGGCGTGACCCTCGGCGGCGCGCTGCACGTCCGCCAGGGGTCCAAGGTCGAGGTCTCCATCGAGATCACGCTGGCGAACCGTCCCAACTGGGCCCAGGTCATCCCGACCCTGGCTCGGGTGGACGTCATCCAGGGCGACGTGACCGGCCCGGCGTCCAACAAGGACACCTTCACCACGCCGAAGACCAAGGTCGTCAAGTCCTTCGAGGTCAACAAGAACACCGGCACCGTCAGCTTCACGTACAACGTCGGCGCGGTCGACCGCCCCATCTACGTGCGTCTGCGCGGCACCGACGGCAACCGCACCGCTCCCGGCCTGCTCGGGGCGTCGGTCGACCCGAACGGCCCAGCGATCGACGTCTTCGGTGACGCCGACCCGTGGAAGGACCTCTGGTTCTACAGCAACCCGATCTGGATCCTGCCCCGCCGATGACGACGCCGATGATCCTGGGCATCGACTCCGGATCACGGACGGTCACCGAGGCCGAGCACCTTCTCCACACTGTGGTGGAGGTGCTCGGCCTGCCGTCCGACGTGGTCGGATGCACCCATTTCGTGTCCGCGGGGATGCCTCATGTGGCCTGCTCCGTGACCGTCCCCACCTCGGTCGACCTGGCCCTCCTCCCGGAGGGCGTGTCCGCCTCGCTGGGCGAGAGCCGTACGGGCTCGAACCCGGACGGCGCGGCGCTCGCGGCGGCGGCGCACGCGTCGCGGGCGAGCGGCCGGATCGTCATGTTCCCCGGCAGGGACGATCTCGTCGGCACGGTGACGGTCGGTGAGCTGGTCGAACGGTCGGCCGTCGCGAAAGTCCGCGTGCTCGCGCAGTCGGAGCCGGCGGACGACGCCCTGGCGGTGGCGACCAACGACTTCGTCCGGCCCGTGTGGGAGGACGGCGTGATGACCCTCCTCACCATGCCGGCCTCGGGCGGGACGCTGATGCCGGCGGAAGTACCCAACCCGACGCCCTGCTGCGGCGACCACGGCTGAGGGCGCACGGCTGACGGCGCACGCCGAAAACCAGGTGATCTTCGCTGGACTACGCGGTAGAACTGTCCGTCCGGTACGACCGGGACGAACGGTTCACGAAGCGGAGGAGATCACAGTGGCACGACACAAGGGCGACGAGAGCGACAGAGGCATCGGGGGCGACGGAGGCGTCGATCTGGGGACGGTCTCCGATCTGGTGACGCCGATGGCGGTGCGCGTGGCGGCGACCCTGCGCATCGCCGACCACATCGCCGAGGGGCGGCGGACGGCGAAGGACCTGTCGGAGGCCGTGAACGCCGACGCGGACGCGCTCGAACGGCTGCTGCGGCACCTCGCGACGGCGGACGTGCTGGTCAGGGACGAATCGGGCGCGTACTCGCTCGCTCCGCTGGGCGAGTCTCTTCGTGCCGGGGGCCTTCGCGAGATGCTCGACCTCGAAGGCGCGATCGGCCGCGCCGACCTGTCGTTCGCCCACCTGCTGCACAGCGTCAGGACGGGCGGACCGGCCTTTCCCGAGCAGTTCGGCCGTCCCTTCTGGGATGATCTGGCCGCCGATCCGGTCCGCACCGCCTCCTATGACGCCCAGATGGGCGTCGACGTGGCGGCGTGGGCGCCACCGATCATCTCGGCGTACGACTGGGGATCGCTGGGGCACGTGATCGATGTCGGCGGTGGGAACGGCACCCTGATGGCGGCACTGCTGCGGGCCTACCCCACGCTGCGCGGCACGGTGTTCGACCAGTCTGAGACCGCCGCGGCCGCGCGGGCCACCCTGGCCGCCGCCGGCCTCGCCGACCGGAGCGACGTCGCCGCCGGCGACTTCTTCGAAGCCCTGCCGCCGGGCGCCGACGGGTACCTTCTGTCAGCGATCATCCATGACTGGGACGACGACGCGGCCCGGGCGATCCTGCGGTCCTGCGCGAAGGCGGCCGGCGCCAAGGGATCCGTCTTCGTCGTCGAGAAGACCGGCACCGACGGCGAATCGGTGATCACCGCCATGGACCTGCGGATGCTCGTCTACTTCGGCGGCAAGGAGCGCGGCGTCGCCGAACTCTCCGCCCTGGGGGAATCCGCCGGCCTCACGACGATCGCCGTCCATCCGGCCGGGACGCTGTCGATCGTCGAACTGGCCGTACGGTAGCCCGCTCAGGCGCCGAGATCCCTCGCGACGTTGTCCAGGCAGTGGGCCAGCGACGCGATCCGCTCCTCGGTCACCGGCTGGCCGGAGAGCACTCCCGGGATGTCCTCCCGCCGTACGATCACCAGCGTGCGGTGCGGCTTCACGCCTTCCGCCTGAACTCCCTCTTCAATCTCCCGCATCTCCCGCTCGATCTCGCCAAGGGAGCGGATCACGCATTCCCCCCGGACGAAGACCAGCGCCACGTCCGGATCAGGGGACTCGATCAACTGCCTGACACATTCCTGATCGACGAGTGACATCGGAGCGCTCCCTTCGTGTGTGGCAGGCCCGCGACTACGGAGTACGGCAGCTCTCGGCCGGAGATCCACACGCCCTCGGGCGTGACCGGCTACCGCCGCCGTCCGTCACCACCGGCCGGCTCCTTCATCCAGTCCTGCAGTCCTGAGACCGACGCGAGCGGCGGGGTGGCCGTCCCCGCCCCCGCGTGCATGCCCTGGATCAGCTCGCTCAGGGCCTCCGTGGCCGTACGGCGAGGGCGCCAGCCGAGCTCGGTCCGGGCGCGGGTCACGTCCATGAGGGGAATCCGCAGGGCCATCTCGACCAGGCCCGGTGACGCCGGGATCAGGTGCAGATGCCAGCCGGCGGCGATCACCGATCTGGCCAGCCACGGCGGCACGGGCACGCGGCGTGCGCCGAACAACTCGGCCAGGACTTCGGGATCGATGACGGGGTCCGCGGCGAGGTTGAACGCGCCGGAGACAGGCCGGGTCACAGCCAGGCGGTAGGCCTGGCCGGCGTCGTCGGAATGCAGTGCCTGGATCCGGAGCCCGGGGATGTCCGGGATCAACGGGATCAGCCCCGGCCGTACCAGCCCCTGGGGCAGCAACGGGCCCGCGAACAGCCGCCGCTGCTCGGTGGCCGATTCCCGCTTGAAGGTGAACCCGGGGCGCATGCGGACGACCCGGATGCCGGGGTGATCGTGCTCGAAGACGTCGAGGACTCGTTCGAGGTAGGCCTTCTCCCTCGCGTACGCCGCGTTGGGCCAGCCGTGGGTGGGCCAGGTCTCGTCGACCGGGCCGTCCTTCGGCCCCGGCGAGTAGGCGCCGACCGACGACGCGTGGACGAGCGCGCCCACTCCCGCCGTCGCCGCGGCCCGGAAGACACGCATGCTGCCGAGGACGTTGGTCCTCCAGGTCGTCACCGGATCATGGGTCGGCTGGAACACCCAGGCCAGATGGATCACCGCGTCCGCCCCGGCGAAGATCTCCGTGACGTCGTCCTTGCTCACGTCCGCCGTTCGCCAGGAGGTCTTGCCTGGTCGCCACTCAGGCTGCCGTCGCGCGACCCCGACGATCGAGGTGACAGAGGGCTCGGACTCGAGGGCCGAAACCACGCTGGTCCCGACGTTCCCGGTGGCGCCGACCACAATAATCCGCATAAACAATCCGTTTCCCGGTCAATAGGTCGACAAACGGACAGCGGCTCGCGTGGCATGGCGCTTCGGCGCGCCGCCTGAATGATCGCTCACCCCTGGCGCTCATCATTCGCGCCGGGGCGTCCCGTCTCCACGTGGAACGGACCGCCCCGCGCTGGCCCACCCGCGGGCCCCTACTCCGCGTGCGGCGGCCAGCCCCGCACTGGCCCACCCGCGGGCCACGCCTCCCGAAGGCCACCTCCCGGCAGGGCGAACTCGCAGGTCACCTCACTTCACCTCACTGGCATTTCGCCCATTGCGGGCCAGACGAAAGGTTGCACTTGGACAATCAGGGGGAATCCAGTGGTGGTACGGGAATACCGATACTCAGGAGGATCAAGTTCTCATTTATGGTCAGAGAGGCGGCAGGGAAAGATGGCTCAGATCGTCGGTGGCGGACGCCCCGTCAATGACGCCGAACGAAGGGTCATCGCGCACCTGCGAGACAACGCCCCTGACGATTGGCTGTTGCTCCACAACATCGAGATCCCACGCGGCGCGGACCTGTTCGAGGTCGACCTCGTCGTGCTCACCGGCCACTCGCTCTGCGTCATCGACGTCAAGGGCGCACGCGGCCGCTTCGAAGTGGCGGGCACTCGATGGTTCCCCCAGCACAGGGAGGCGTTCGGATCCCCTGTGGCCAAACTCAGAGGGACGGCCCGGGCGCTCAAGGGCGTCCTGATCGACGAACACCGCGAACTCGAGCGGCTGTACGTGGACAACATCGTCGTGCTGACCGCCCCCGGCGCCGTCCTGATCGACCCCAGTGGCCGCGACGCACGGCACGTCACCGATCTGGCCGGGCTGGTCACCATCTTGAGCGACGTCTCCCGCGTACGGCACGGCTGCAGCCGCGACGCCACGCCGTACCGGACCGCGGTCATCGAGGCGCTCAACGGAACCGTGCGCCGGCCCACGGCGCCGCCTCGGTACGGCAACTGGGAGGTCGAGGAGCAGCTCGGCGGAGACAGCAGGGTCACCGAATACCGCGCGGTCAACGCCACGGCCCCGACCAGCGAGACCGTCCTGCTCCGGGTCTATCGGGCCGATCCGATGGCGGAGCAGCAACGTCGCGCGGCGGAGCAGCGGCGCATCGCCAACGCCTATCAGTCACTCGCCAAGATCCCACCGCATCCGTGCGTCGTACGCTCCCGCGACTTCTTCGCGATCGACGACGAGAGCAGGTTCGTCCTCGTTCTCGACGACGTCCACGGCCAGGCGCTGCACCTGCACCTCACCGGGCACCCGCTGACGACCGAAGCCAAGCTCGACGTGCTCGAGGACATGCTGCTCGGGCTCGCCCACGTCCATGCCAACAAGGTCATCCATCGGGCTCTCACGCCGGCCTGCGTGCTCGTCACCGAGAACAGCCGTGCGATTCTGACCGGCTTCGACTACGCCAAGCCGGGGCCGCGCAAACACACGGTCGCCCAGGAGCTCCCCAACATCCTCGACACCCACTACGTGGCTCCGGAATGCCGGGCCAGACCCGACCGGATGACTCCGGCGTCCGACGTGTACTCGGCGGGCGTGATCGCCTTCCAATTGCTCACCGGTCAGCTCCCCTTTCCCGATCCGGACGGAGAGGCCGACGGCGGCCAGGTTCCGCCCGAGGTCATGGACCTGGTGCGGCGCATGCGCGACCACACGCCGTCGAAACGGCCGGACGCCGCGACGGCCCGCCTCGAGCTCCGCCAAGCCCGCAATGCCCAGATCGACAATCGGCGCTTCGGGGATCCCCAGACGGGCAGGCGCCGTACGGTCGCGATGGAGCGGCTTCGAGGCGCGATGCGTCGTGTCTTCCGTCGGTGACCGTTTCTCCGGTCGATCTTCTGATTCTCCGGTCGTTCTTCTGAGGGCAGGCTGTTCACCCCTGGAGCCCGTCTTTCCTGGCGTTCGCCGTTCTTGCGCTCGCGGCCCATGCCGTGGCTGTCCGCGCCTGCTGTCCGGGCCGTTGGATGCGGGCGGAGCATGTCGGGACCTTGGCCCCTACAGCGGCCGCCGGGACCGCGGTTAGCGTGATCACATGATTCGCGTCTTCCTCGTGGACGATCACGAGGTCGTCCGGCGGGGCGTCGCGGCGCTCCTCGAGTCCGAGCCGGACATCGAGGTCGCCGGCGAGGCGGCCACCGCCGAGTCGGCGATGGCGCGGATCCCGGCGCTGAAGCCGGACGTCGTGGTGCTCGACGTGCGGCTTCCCGACGGAAGCGGCGTCGACGTGTGCCGGGACGTTCGCTCCAAGGTGCCGGATCTGGCCTGCCTGATCCTGACGTCGTTCGCTGACGACGACGCGCTGTTCAACGCCGTGATGGCAGGCGCGGCGGGATATGTGCTCAAGCAGATCCACGGATCGGATCTCGTGGGCGCGGTGCGAACCGTGGCCGCGGGGCAGTCACTACTCGACCCGCACACCACAGCGACCATGCTGAGGCGCCTGCGCGACCAGGCCACGAAGAAGGACCCGCTGGCCGCCCTCTCCGACCAGGAACGGCACATCCTGGAGCTGATCGGTGAGGGTCTCACCAACCGGCAGATCGGTGAACGGCTCTTCCTCGCGGAGAAGACCGTCAAGAACTACGTGTCCAATCTGTTGAGCAAGCTCAGCATGCAGCGCCGTACGCAGGCGGCCGCGCTGGCCGCCCGATTGAAGGCCGATCGACAGGAATGACGGGACCTTCGCCCCTTATCCGTATCGCTCTTGATCGAGCAGGCTTGCTCGCATGAAGCTCGACTCGGCCGGCCTGGAGATCCTCTCGCGGGACGAGTGCTTGGATCTGCTGGCATCGACCCCGATCGGCAGGATCGTCTTCACCGATCGCGCTCTCCCCGCCGTGCAGCCGGTGGCCTTCTGCCTGATCGACGGCAACGTCGTCATCCGCACCACCATCGGCTCCAAGGTCGCGGGCGCCGCGAAGAACTCCATCGTGGCCTTCGAGGTGGACGACTTCGACGCCGCCATGCGGGTCGGCTGGTCGGTGACCGCCATCGGACATGCGCGTGCAGTGGTGGAACCCGATGAGATCTCCCGGCTGTCCCTGCTCCCCCTGACGCCCTGGGCACCCAGAAGTCATGATCATTTCATCCACTTCATCGTGATGGCGCCGGAGGAGATCTCCGGACGCCGAGTACGCAATTGATCAGAACGCCAGGGGGTTCTTGATCGGTCGCCGCTGTGTGGACGCTTCCCGCCTGATCAGCCTGATCAGCCTGATCAGGAGGGATCAGCTGACGGACCCGATGGCCCTGACGGCCTCGATGGCGTACCGGCGGTGGCGCCGGTTGAGGCTCTGTCCGAGGCTCCGCCTGAGGCACCGTCCGAGGCCCTGTCCGAGGCTTTTCCGGGAGCGGTGCGTGGCCGGCGGTGGCGG
>NZ_BOOQ01000046.1 GCF_016863315.1 Planotetraspora silvatica | reverse complement strand
TGTCCAGTCGCTCCCGCCGAAATGCCTCCGCCGACTTCGCAGGACAGTCCGTTCTGTGGTGACCGGCGGGGGCGTAACGTTAGATCGGGATGTGATCTCGCGATGGCCCGGCGAAGTCGCTATGAACATCAACACTGGTGAACTCGAAATCAGCCCGGTGAATTGCTGGCCCATGCTGCATGGGTGTGACACGCCTCGATTCATGAATCTTGCGATCCTACGGCTGCTTCTCTTCGCGCTCGCATGGCAGTCGTGGCCGATCGTGAAAGTGCGTGATCGCTTCTGGCACCAGAGGAGGGGCGAACATGAGTGACATCCCTCTCAGCAAGCAGATCAGGGTCGCCCACCGCGAAGCCCTCGACACGAACACGACGCAGACGCCTGGGCTGATCCGCGAAGTGGCGTTCGATGCCCGAAATCCAGACGCAGCACATCTTTCGGCGTTCCTGAGTACGGTCAAGCCCGGCGCGGCCACCGGGGCGCACCATCACGGGGACCAGGAAACCGTCCTGTACGTCGTCAGCGGCATGGCCCGGTACCGGTGGGGGGACCGACTGGAGAACGTGGCGGAAGCGGGACGAGGTGACTTCGTCTTCATCCCCTCCCACGTCATTCACCAGGAGATCAATGCCTCCACCGAGTTCAAGACGGTCTGGGCGGTCGTACGGTCCGGTGTGAACCCGATCGTCGTCAACCTCCCCGAACTCGACGAATACATCGAGACGCCGGCGGTCGAGTTCACCGTCCCGCAATAGGCCGCGACCCTTTCGCGGCGCTCTCCGGCCCATGTGTTCCACTAGCCAGAGGGGGCCCGATTGGATGAGCGCGCGACACCAATGGTCCATTACAGCCCGAATCACGCTGTTCGCAGGCGTGGTGGCGGGCTTGCTTTGCTCGCTGCTCGCCGTAGTTCTCATGATCGCCATCAACCGTTTCGCCGTTGCGGACGTCACTGAGGAGATCACCTCGGCCGGTGGCCGCGTGGCCGTGCAAATGGAGCGGGACCGATTGGACTATCCCCTTGCGGAACATCCGGCACGCAACATTCAAGTTGTCGACCCACAGGGGCGGGTGGTCACTTCGACCTCGAAGCTGCAGGGCAAGCCGGCCATGGCGACGTTCACGCCCGACAGCAAGAACAGCGCAACCTCCATCGTGTGCGGCGGGGTCTTCCCTCATGGCGAATGCGACATCGTCGTCGCGCAATGGGCCCACCGCGCAGGCGAGAGATGGCTCGTTTACAGTGCCTCCCCCGCGATCCCTCCGTGGGTCGATCCGCGACTGGCCGCAGCGGTGGGAGGGAGCGCCGTGGCGCTCGCCGCGGCCATCACCTACCTCGGCCGCCGCAACGCCCGGGCATCCCTCAAACCGGTGAACACCATCCGAGCCGAACTCGAGGAGATCAACGCGACTTATCCGCACCGCCGGGTACCGGTACCGGCCGCCCATGACGAGATTCACGAAATGGCCGAAAGTGTCAACCGTACGCTGAGCCGACTGGACACCGCGCTGCAACACCTGCGCCAGTTTCTCTCCAACGCCTCCCATGACCTGCGCAGCCCGGTCACCGCCATGCGCGCCGAGTGTGAGGATGCCCTGCTCGCACCCCAGGAGACCAGCGTGGTCACGGTGGTGCGCGCCGTTCTCTGCAGCGTGAACCGGCTTGAGGCCATCGTGCAGGATCTGCTGACCCTCGAACGGCTGGACGCCGGGGTGCCGGGCGCACGCGACCGGATCGACCTGGCCGAACTCGTCGCCGCCGAGTGCCGGATCCGCCGCGACCAGGCAAAGAGGATCGAGGACTCGATCGCACCCGGTGTGGAGGTGATCGGCGACCGTTTACTGCTGTCTCGCGTGGTCACCAACCTCATCGACAACGCCGAAAGCCATGCCGAATCCATGATCGACGTCACGGTGCGGCACGAGCCGAACGGCCAGTGCGGCGATCAACGCCTGCCGCACGGCACCGCGGTCCTAGAGGTCATCGACGACGGGCCCGGCATCGATCCGGACCAGCGCGAACTGCTGTTCCAGCGCTTCACCCGACTCGACACCGCCCACTCCCGAAGCGTCGCGGGAACGGGACTGGGCCTGGCGATCGCCCGACAGATCGCCGAAACCAGCGGGGGAACCCTGCGGATCGAGGACAGCTCCCACGGCGCACGCTTCGTCCTATGCCTGCCATCAGCGCCATCGGCGAGCGACTACACCAATCCGGCTTCTCCCGGCTAGGTGCGGTCCGAGGCACTCCGGATCCGTACGGCCGGTGAATCGGTCATGGCTGTTCCGCAAGGATGCGGTTCAGGTGGTAGTCCACTGTGCGCCGCACGTCCGCCCGGGTGCGGCGCCGGTGCAGCAGGTCGAGCCCGAACCCGGTCACGCCGCCGACGAGCAGGTCCGCCTCCCGGGCCACGTCGATCGAGGGCCGGGCGCCGGCCGCCGTGATCAGGGCCGCGACCAGGTCCTCCAGCGGGCTGCCCTCGTGCAGGAAGACCGCCGCCAGCGCGGGATCCGTGAGGCTCCGCGCGTAGTAGGCGGTCATCACCCGCAGGCTCGTGCGGCGCTGTTCGTCGAGCGGAAGCAGTTCCTCGAGGGTGGCACGCAGCAGCACCCGCGGGTCGGACGCGTCACGCAGCGCCGCGATCCGTTCCTGGGCCCGGCGTTCGTTCTCCCTGTGCAGCATCTGCAGGGCGGTTACCAGCAGGTGGTGCTTGTCGGTGAAGTGGTACTGCACCACCCGCGGGGACACGCCCGCCTCGGCGGCGATCTCCCGGACGGTGGCCATCTGGAGGCCGCGCTCGGCGGCGATCCGCCAGACCGCCTCGCCGATCTGGCGTCGGCGACCGGCCGGCTCCGGCGCGGCGGGTGCCGGGACCGGCGGGTGCCTGCGGGACCGGTACGCCCGGGCCTGGCAGGCACGGGAGCAGTAGACGGGGCGGCGGCCGCGCCCGGACGGCCGCAGCGGGCCACGGCAGACTCGGCAGCTCATTTCGTCACGCACATGCTCAGCCTAGTTGCATCATTACCGTGACGTATTGGCCCCTAAAGCCTTGATATAAGGGATTTCTGATGGTGTCGTTGATACGTTCGTATCAACGGCGGGAGTGGATTGTGAACGAAGCCTGGTACCGGCTGGCAATGCTTCTCACGCTCGTCGCGGGCGTCTGGGAGGGCCCGATGGCGATCATCTTCCGCGCGTTCACCGACAAGGGCCCGAATGCGTTGGTGGCGGCCAACTACCTGCCCGCCCCGTGGTGCTACGTCGTCGCCGTCGCGGCAGCGGTCGTCGCGTTCGCGGTGATCGCCGTCCTGGACACCCGGCACAAGAGGGCGACGTCCGCCGCCGGATGATCCCGTGACGGCATCACTTGGAAGGCAGGGCACGCGAGCGCTGCTGGATGCCTGGTGCGCCGTACGGATAGACGGACACGATCGGCGAGCTCGCCTCGGTGAGCAGGTCTGTCTCCTTCTCGGACAGGTGCAACTCGGCGGCGCCGAGATTGTCGTCGAGCTGTTCAAGCGTGCGTGCGCCGAGGATCACCGACGTCACCGCAGGCCGGTCCGCCGCCCAGGCCAGCGCCACCTGCGACATGGAAACGCCACGAGCCTCGGCGACCTGCCGCACCGTGTCGACGACCTGCCAGGTGCGCTCCTGCGCGTTGCGCGCGGCATAGGCCTCCATGCCACGCTGGGGGTCCTCGCCGAGCCGAGTCGCACCGGTCGGCACATGATCACGCGCGTACTTCCCGGTCAACCAGCCACCGGCCAGCGGTGACCACGGCAGGATCCCGATGTTCTCGTTGCGGCACACATCCACCAGTTCGAATTCGATGTCACGCACCAGCAGGTTGTACTGGGGCTGCAGCGTCACGATCGGCGCGAGTCCGCGGAACTGCGTCAGCAGCGCCGCCTTCTGCAACTGCCAGCCGAGGAAGTTGCTGACGCCCGCGTAGCGGATCTTGCCGGCGCGCACCGCGTCGTCGAAGAAGCCGAGCGTCTCCTCGATCGGGGTCAGGGGATCCCAGGCGTGCGCCTGGTAGAGGTCGACGGTCTCGACCCCGAGCCGCCGCAGACTCGCTTCCAACGCCCGGGACAGGTTGGTGCGGGTCAGGCCCGCATCATTGGGCCCCTCCCCCATCGGAAAGCGTCCCTTCGTCGCGATGACGAGCTGATCCCGTACCCCCGGCCGTGCCGCCAGCCAGCGACCAATGATCTCCTCGGACAATCCGCGGGAGTACACATTGGCGGTGTCGATGAAGTTCCCCCCACGCTCGACGAACCGGTCGAGCTGAGCATGCGACACCTCCTCGCTGCTCTCCTTACCGAAAGTCATCGTGCCCAGGCACAGCGAGGACACCACCGTGCCGGTGCCACCCAAGGTGCGATACTCCATCGTTCTGCCTCCCACTACGAGATCAATATCGGCGTTCCGCGCGGCCCGGATCGAGCCGCCCAACGGAAGAAACTGATCCATCCCATCGTCGACAACGATGATGCCTGATCAACTTGAGTACGGACTGTGTGGCGGCCGCCGAGTGGGCCGAGGTGGCCGCCACGACCATGGGAAGGCTACCGAAGGGCAAGCTACCGCTGATCTTCGGCATGGCGCTCTACGAGGCGCAGTCCGAGCAGGTGCAGGTCTTGAAGGACACCCTCCCGGCGCCGGCCTGGTTCATCTTCTCGCGCCTCGGTCCGCGCGCATTCGCCAAGTACTCCCGGCGTCCGTCAGCGTGGATGATCTGGCCGAGGTGCCGGTGCCGACCGATCTGGCCGACGCGGCCGCGCTGCCGCTGGCGGGCATCACGGCACTGTGCACGTTGCGAGCCGGTGGTCCGATCCTGGGCAAGAGAGTGCTGGTCACGGGCGCCTCCGGCGGCGTGGGCCGGATGGCCGTGCAGCTCGCCGCGCTGGGCGGCGCGCACGTCATCGCATTCGTCGGATCCCCGGTCCGAGGTGAGGGCCTGGCCGGGCTGGGCGCCCACGAGGTGCTGGTCGGCCTGGACGGCGTCGACAAGCCGGTCGATCTGGTCCTGGACAACGTCGGCGGTTCGCAACTCGTCAGCGCCTGGAACCTTCTCGCTCCTGGCGGCGGCCTGCAGAGCATCGGCTGGGCATCCGGCGAACCCGCCGAATTCCCGCCCTACTCGACCTTCGCTCTTGGTCCCGCCAGGACACTCAGCTCTTTCGGCGACGCAGCGAATGTCGGGCCCGACCTCGCCACCCTCGTCGACCTGCTCACCGCCGGCAGGCTGACCGTCGGCATCGGGTGGCGCGGGCCCATGGGACCGCGCCGCCGAAGCCGTCTCCAGCCGCCGGGTGGCGGGCAAGGCCGTCCTCGATGTGGAACCGTACGCCTCCTGAGCGTCTCCCGGCCCGTCGGCCGATGAGCCGCCGCTCAGGCGGCGATGGGCGAGTAGGCGCCGGCGTCGCCCTTGCGGACCACGCTGGTGTCACCGTTGATGCCGATCGGGATGTCGCCGGCCAGCGTGATGCGGTGCAGAAGCCGGGGCAGGTCGTCGTAGTCCGCGACGGCGTAGTGCTGGGTGGCCCTGTTGTCCCAGATGGCGATGTCGCCGTCGCGCCAGTTCCACCGCACCGTGTTCTCCAGGCGGGTGATGTGCCGCTGCAGCAGGGAGAACAGATCGTGGAAATCGGCGCTGCTCAGGCCCGTGAACGACCTGACGAAGTGGCCGAGCAGCAGGGACGGCTCGCCGGTCTCCGGGTGGACGCGGACGACGGGGTGCTCGGTCTCGAATTCACTGCTCCGGAACTGCTCGCGATACTCCTGTTCCTTGACATCGATCCCGCCGATCTGCGGGCGCTGCGCCGCGGAGTCGTAGAGGTTCGAGTGCACTGCCCGCAGGCGGCCCACCAGCGCCTGCAGGCCGGGGTGCAGCCGCCGGTACGCCTCCACCGTGTTGGCCCACACCGTGGTCCCGCCGTAGGGCGTCAGCGTGATGGCACGCAGCACGCTGATCGCCGGGATCCGGTCGACGAAGGTCACGTCCGTGTGCCAGCTGTTGGCCTTGCCCTGCTCGGAGTCGATCGGGAGTACGGCCTCGCCGTCGCCGGTCACCGTCGGGTGCGGCTTGGTGACGGTGCCGAGGAGCCTGGTGAATGCGTGCTGGTCGGCGTCGGTGGCGTGCTGCTGGTCGCGCAGGAAGACCACGCGGTGACGCAGTAGCGCGGCGCGCAGCTCGGCGACCGCTGCCGCGTCGGCGTCGCCGCCCACCCGGATGCCGCCGACGACCGCGCCGATCACGCCGCCGACCTGCGTCACGTCGATGTGCTGGTAGGAGTCGTCGGCGACGACAGGCGTCGCGCGCTCATGGAGCTGGGTCATTCCCTGACACCTTTCGATGGGCGATGTGCGGGAGGGCCGTATCACAGCGTGTGTCGACGGAAGAACAATGTCAACCATCCCTATAGGTTGACTAGGAAATTCGCGACGCCGGGACGGTCCGCGATGGCCGCTTCGGCTACCGCGCCGATCGGCCTCGGAGAAAGCGGGCGATCATGGTCCACACCGTGAACGTCGCGCAGCCGAGCGCGACGTAAACCAGGCACACGAACGGTATGAGAAACCCGCCCAGCAAACCAGAAAGCCCGGATTGAGACAGCGGGTAGACGTGCCGGTCGTCCCACCGCCCTGAGGGGGTGCAGATCACCCCCGTGGCCTGAGCCTGTTTCGGAGGGTAGTCCAGCGTCCTCACCACCATGTGGTGCTGGGCGCAGATTTGTTCGGCGGCCTGTTGGTCGCCGGCTTGGACTCCGGACATCAGCGCCCCCACCACGATCAGCGGGAGCACTATCACGAGCACGTTGCGTACGAAGAGGAAACGGCCTTTGCGCCGCGGCTGGTGCAGGGGGGCGGATGCATCCTTCATCAGAGCCGGCGTGACCTCACGAGGAAACCTTCTCGATCACGGGACCGCTCTCCACGTCGCATAGCGGCCGAGAGTAACACTCGCGAGACTTCCTGCCGGGCCACTGGCGGGGACCGGGACGGCAACCTCATCCATGCTGTGCACTTGGGCCCGGGGAGATGACCGGCTTCGCGCGCACAACAGCGATGCGAGGGTTCTGGCCGACCCAATGCCTCGTCGGACGCGTCCCCGCTGCCCAGCACAACGCACCTGCCACCAGTGCCGCCACCAGTGTGAGCCAGCCGAGCGCCCGTCCGAGGCGCAGGCCGTATCCGCAGGCCAGCCAGTACAGAGAAAGCAGCACCCTGGCCCGGACACGCGGGCTGCCAAGCCGCCGCATCTCCATCGCGCCGAACGCGAAGTCGGCCGAGGTCTTCGCGTCGCCCACGCCGGGCCGCAGCCGCTCGTACAGGGTTCCGAGCCAGCCGGCGTCGAGCGGCCGCGCGCTCCGCCGGTCGCCGTGGGGCTCCCCCGCCTCGCTCGTCGCGGCGACGCGCGCCGCACCGGCTGTGGTCGGGCGTGGACGCTTCGCTCTCATGCCCTCCCCGTCGGCGTCGCCCGCTTCCAGGTCGCTTGGCGGCCAGGCCCGCCAAGAGTGTTCGTCGGCGAGGATGACGCGGCGCGTCCACCACCGGACGGGCGGCCAGCCGAGCCGCCAGCTCACACCGGCCGGGGTCGTGGCGAACAGGCAGTCCCGCAGACGCAGTCCCTCGGGTCGGCGGAGCCCGCCGAGGCCGCAGGTACGAAGATCAGCGCCGTTGAGCGTGAGCGCATCGGCATCGAGGCCGTCGAGCGACGTCACGCGCACCCGTCCCGCCCTCCGGGTGACGGCCGCCGGTCCGATGAGCGTCGCGTCCCGCAGGTCGATTTCCGCGGCGGAAAGGCGCGCGGTGAACGGCCCGGTGACGACCGCGGCGCGTAGGGTCACCCGGCAGCGGCCGGTGTCGACCTGAAGGGGCCCGCAGGCCCGGACGCCCGAGAGCGACAGGCACCCCCCGACCAGCATCGGACCGAGATAGGCGGGACCGTGGAAGCGCAGGCCGTCGAACCCGGCGTTCCGCCCGACAGCGGAGGCGCGAAAGGAGACGGCCCGGCGGAACCGGGAACCACGGAAGCCGACGCCCCCGGCGAACGCCGTACCGTCGAACGCGGCGAACCCGTGGAAGTCCGCCCCGCGGAACGAGGTGTCCCCGTCGAACCGTGCCTCGCCGAACAGTGCGTCGCCACCGACGCGAATGCGGTCGAAGCGTCCATGTCCGCGAACGTGGGTGCCGTGCAGGGAAAGCTCGCGATGAAACCGGGCTTCGCCGAAAGACACGTTC
This sequence comes from Planotetraspora silvatica, assembly GCF_016863315.1. Classification (GTDB taxonomy): domain Bacteria; phylum Actinomycetota; class Actinomycetes; order Streptosporangiales; family Streptosporangiaceae; genus Planotetraspora; species Planotetraspora silvatica. The sequence goes on along the minus strand of NZ_BOOQ01000046.1, from coordinate 111,484 downwards.
CCGGTGAAGCTCGTGCCGAAGAACGAGGCGAGATGATCGAACCGGGCGTGGTCGAAGGTCGCGTCGCTCGCGAAGACGACTTCCCGGAAGCGTGCCGGGCCGGTGAAGACCGCACGGTCGAACCGTGCTCTGCCCAGGCGCCGCTCAACGCGCTCCAGGATGTGCGTGAGCAGGTCCTCCTCCAGGGTCGTGCCGCGCAGGTCGATGCCCTGGCCGGGGACCAACCTCCGCAGGACGCTCTCCACCTCGGCCGGCCCCAGGTGCGCGAGACACCGGTCGTACGGCTCGCAGACGACACCCAGGCATTCGGGCGAGACGCCGCACGTTCTCCAGGCGACGTCGAACAGAGCGAGCTTCAGCCGGGATGTCATGGCAACGTGGTACCCAATGTCGCGTATCAAGGCCTAAATGATGATCGAAAGATAACATAGGGTGTTTAGGCCGTCACTATCTGATTAGTCATGTAGCTGTTCGCCCAGACGGCTCCGGACGCAGAACGTCCGCAATCCTGTCCGCGGTGGCGCCAGGACCAACAGCGGCACTCCCCGGGGAGCGCCGCTTGCCCGGGCAACCTCACATTCGGTGGCTTCTCGCCACGACCGACACGAACAAGACCCGTAAGAGGCCGGCCGACATCGACGCCCTCGTCCAGCAGGTGACGCAGCGCCATCTCAACGACCCTGCGCTCGCCGAGCACTGACGGCCGCGGGACACCACGGCTGACGACCTAGCTCTTGCTGACGGTAGGGATCCATTGCTACCGTCAGATTATGGATGGCCCGGACTTCCCGATCCTTGGCACGGAACCCATTGCGGTGGAGTTCGCCAACACCCGCTACGGCATCGGTGACGAGCGCATCGACTTCCTGGGGACGGCCCGGTGGATCGAGGAGTGGTTCACACTCGTCTCCGCCCGACACGGACTCCCGCCTTCGGACGAGGGGCTGGGTGGAGACGAGGCACGGGTCCGCGCCCTGCGCGACGCGGTGCACAACGTGCTGTCGGCGGCCATAGACGGACAGGTTCCCGAGACGGGGGCCGTCGACAGGGTCAACACGGCCGCGGCCGCCGCGCCTACCCACCCGCGCCTGGACTGGACCGCCGGTTCGCCCACCGCGCACCGGCTTGACACCACCGGCGGCAGCACCGCCGTACTCGGCCGCATCGCGACCTGCTGCATAGACCTGGTGACCCGGCCGCACTCCAGCATTCTGCGGCGGTGCGGCAGCCCCGATTGCTCGCTGATGTTCGTACAGAACCATTCGCGCCGACGCTACTGCCACCCGTCGTGCGCGCACCGAGACCGCCAGGCCAGGTACTACCGCCGCCATCTCAAAGGAGCGACCTCATGACCATCACCTGGCGCCGGCTCGGCGAGCCCGACTTCCCCATGTTGCGTCGCTGGTTGGAGCAGCCGCACGTCGCTCGATGGTGGAACCATGAGACCTCGGCCGAGGCGGTGCTGCGTGACTTCGGCCCCTCGGCCCGAGGCGAGGAGCCGTCGGAGGACTTTCTCGCCCTGCTCGACGGCCTGCCCCTCGGGCTGGTGCAGCGCTGCCGGCTCGCCGATTATCCCGAGTATCTCGACGACCTGTCCCCCGTCGTCGATGTGCCCGCCGAAGCGATGAGCATCGACTACCTCATCGCCGACCAGTCGTGGACCGGGCGCGGCCTCGGCCCTCGCATGATCGCCTCGATGGTGGAGCGCACCTGGTCCGACTACCCCGACGCCACCTGCGTTCTGGTGCCGGTGGTGGCGGCCAACCGGGCGTCGTGGCGGGCCCTGGAGAAGGCGGGCCTGCGACGGGTCGGCGAAGGGAACATCGAGCCCGACAACCCCATTGATGACCCGCTGCATTACGTGTACCGAGTGGACCGGCCACAGCCGGAGCCGGCCCTTTGATGGTGCGGTCAGCCGGTGCGGCGGGAGCGGGCCAGAGCGAGCCCGCCGAGGATCATGGCGATCAGCCCTACCACCAGGGCTATGTAGCCCCCGACTATTCCGTAGCCGGTGCCGGGACCACCGTCGGCGGCGGCCACGACCAGTCCGCCGATGACCGCGCCGGCCAGCCCCGCCGCCGAAGCCACGATGGATCCCCTTCTCCCGATGCCGGTGCCGACACGGCCGGCGGAGCGGGCCAGAGCCAGCCCGCCGATGACCACGCCGGCCAGTCCCAGCAGCGCGGCCACCACGGACCAGAGACGCCCGGTGGTCAAGGCGTAAGAACTGACGGGGTCCGGCTGGACCAAGGCATGCGCGGCCGCCGGCGAGGCGAACCCGAGACCGCCGATCAGGGCGGCCACGGCCACGGCAAGTACGAATCGGACTGACATGAGGTGCTCCTCCTACGACTGGATGTCGCCTGATCGTGTCCGCTGGACCTACCGCCGGTCGTCCAGTGGACGTAGGCAATTCGCGCTGCCGCCGACGCCATAGCCGGTTGCCGCGGACGCCGCAGGATCCGCGAAGGTACCGCGTGTGCGGTAGGCGGCTGTTCATCCGTCCGCAGGAGTCGCCCGCGCGGACATCGGGTTAGGGTGCGCGCATGAGCACAGTCCGGTTCGGTGTCCGGGCAGGTGTCACAGACTGGGCGATCGCCGTCGGCGTCGCGGCGACGCTGCTGGTCACCGGGCTGTCCGGGCAGCACTCCGCCACGTACGTCGACCTGCTCGGCTACGCGTTACTGGTGGCCGGCGGCCTGGGGCTGGCCGCGCGCCGTCGGGCTCCGGTTGTCGTCCTGGCCGTCACCGGGCTGTGCGCGGTGGGTTACCAGGCAGCCGGTTTCGACGTGCCTGCCGTCGCGTACCTGTTCGCGGTGTACGCAGCCGTACGAGCGGGACACCGCACCATCACGGTGGTGGCGAGCGTGACCATGCTGGCAGCTCTTCCCCTCGCGGCCCTGGCCTCGGGCCTGCACGACACGGGCGAGGCCTTCGCGCAGGCCCGAGGCGCCCTCGAGCTGGCCTGGCTGATCGCCGCCGGCGCCGCGGGTGAAGCGCTGCGGCAGGCCGAGCGGCGGGCGGACGAAGCCGAGCGCACCCGGGAGGAGACCGCGCGGCACCGCGCCGCCGAGGAGCGGCTGCACATCGCGCGGGAGCTGCACGATTCGCTCACCCATCAGATCTCGGTCATCAAGGTGCAGGCCGAAGTCGCCGTCCACGTGGCCCGCAAGCGTGGCGAACAGGTGCCGGAGGCACTGCTGGCGATCCAGGAGGCCGGACGTGAGGCGACCCGGGAGCTGCGCGCGACCCTGGAGGCGCTGCGCGACGACGACACAACCCCGCCGCGTGGGCTCGACCACGTCCCGGAACTGGTGGAACGGGCCCGCACCATCGGCCTGGACGCGACGCTGACGATCGAAGGACGACGACACGACGTGCCGGCCGCGGTGGACCGGACCGTCTACCGGATCGTCCAGGAGTCACTCACCAACATCGCCCGTCACGCGGACGCCGCCACGGCGTCGGTCCGGATCGACTGTCGTCCGGACGCCCTCGCGATACACATCGAAGACGACGGCAAGGCAGCGCCGAACACCGCCCCGACGCCCGGCGTCGGGCTGCTCGGCATGCGCGAACGAGTCACCGCCCTCGGCGGTTGGCTGCGCGCCGAACCGCGCGGCGAGGGTGGCTTCACCGTCCAGGCAGAACTCCCCGTGGACCGGACGGCATGATCCGCGTCCTGCTGGTCGACGACCAGCCGCTCCTTCGCAGCGGATTCCGCGCGCTCCTCGACCTCGAAGATGACATCGAGGTGGTGGCCGAGGCCGCCGACGGGAAGGAGGGTCTGGCTCTGGTCAGGCAACACCTGCCTGACATCGCTCTCATCGACATCCAGATGCCGGTCGTCGACGGCATCGAGGCGACCCGGCGCATCGCCGCGGACCCGGCCCTGTCCGGGGTGCATGTCGTCATCTTGACCAACTATGGCTTGGACGAGTACGTCTTCAACGCACTGCGCGCCGGCGCTGCCGGATTCCTCGTCAAGGACATCGTGCCGGAGGACTTCCTGCACGGCGTACGCGTCGCCGCGCGTGGTGACGCCCTGCTCGCACCCTCGATCACCCGCAAGCTGATCAACAGGTACATCACCCAGCCGGTCACCATCGGCGCCGGCACGGGGCTGGAAGAGTTGACCAACCGCGAACGGGAGGCCGTCGCCCTGGTCGCGCAGGGCCTGTCCAACGACCAGATCGCCGACCGCATGACGATCAGCTCGCTGACCGCGAAAACCCACATCAACCGCGCCATGGCCAAGCTCCACGCCCGCGACCGCGCTCAGCTCGTCGTGCTCGCCTACGAATCCGGCCTGGTAGCCCCGCGCAGCCCCTGACATCTCCCCCATCACCCCGATCCGAAGTCCGTACAGGCCTTAGCCCTGATGCCGGGCGGCGGCGCGTTCAGCCATCTTCGCCAGGGTGAAGGTCTCGTCGGCGCGACCCCAGCCTCCGTCGGTGACCTCTTCGATCAGGACCATGGTGTGGGAGGCGGAAACGCCGGAACGACCGACGACGGCGAATGCCCACGAAGACGAGCAGGTTGTCGACGCTCAGGCCGTACTCGGTCAGGTACCCGGCGAAGAACTGGTTCCGCGTATCGCCCTCGGGGTTTGCGTCGCCGGACTCCTCGGGAGACGATTCCGATCGGTCCGAGGATTCCACCGCTGTCAGAGTCGTTTGAGGATGCTCTGCATCTGGTTGATCTGGGGCCGCTGGTTGGCCACGATGGCATCCGCGAGTTTCTTGGCCTGCTCATCGGCCCCCTGCGCCAGCTCGGTGCGAGCCATCTCGATCGCTCCTTTGTGGTGAGCGATCATGTGCTGCAGGAAGAGCCTGTCGAACTGGGGCCCTTCGGCTGCCGCGAGCTCGTCCATCTCAGTCTGAGGGACCAGGCCGGGCATCTGTTCCGCCATCCGGCTCGGAGTGGCGGCCCTACCCCAGCCCGCCAGCATCCCGCGCATGGTCTTCATCTGTGACTGCTGCTCATCCTTGATGGCGGCGGCCAGTTCCTTTACCTCCGTGGCTGAGGCCCGAGTCGTCGCCAGGTCCGCCATGTCGACGGCCTGTTGATGATGAACGATCATCATCTGCGTGAACATCACGTCCGCGTCATCGAACGACGCGGACGGCGACGGACCCGCGACGCCCGCCACATTGGCGGCGGGCTGTGCTCCTGACGCGAGCTCGCCGGCCCCGCAACCGGTGAGCAGGACGATTGCCCCGCCCGTAACCCCCAGAGGCAGAATGCAAGATCGTTTAATGGACATGGTCACCGAGTTTCTTTCCGCCCCGCCGCTTGGACGGACAGGGCTTCATCCGCCCCAGGTGGCCGATCCGGGCTTGTAACGCCCGGGCGCCGTCCTTGCCTTCGCCCTACCCCGGAGCACGACTGGTTTCGCGGAAGCCGAAACGGTCGGTTCCCCGTAGTGAGCAATGCTCGTCGTGCCCGGGGGCGATCGCGCTCAATCCCCGTGCTGCTCCAGGACCGGCCAAAGCACCGCCCCGCGAGATCCACTCCCCATGGCCGGCGTCGTCCACGCCTCCAGGCTCCTCGCCAGAGCACGCGCTCTCCAGGCTGGCGACCACGGGCCCGGGTGAGTGAGTCACGCTCGCTGGGGCATCCGGATAGTCGTCAGCACGACCTATGATCTTCGAGCACCGCGCCCTGGCGCATTCCTTTACAACGTAGATTTGAGCGGTTTCTCGGTGGGCATCGCCATGCCTAGTTGGGGGAAGGACGGCCTCGTGTTCTGGCCCAGATGCCCAGCCGTTCCAGGACGGAGGCGGACCGAGATCCCTGTGCGGCGGTGCAGACGAACAGGAACTGCTCGGGGTCTCCGGGGAGTCGCAGAAGTTGGTAGTTGATCGGGAAGTCCCCGACGATCGGATGGTGAAAGGCAATCGTTCCCGAGGCGCGCTCATATACATGGTGAGCAGCCCATAATCTCCTGAAGTCCTCGTTTCCCAGTAACTCCCCGATCAGCTTGTTGAGCCTCGACTCGCCGGGATGACGCCCGACGGCGAAATGGAGCATGGCGGTAACGTCGGTCGCCACGTGCTCCCAGTCGAGATACAGCCTGCGTGCGTTCGGGTCCAGGAAGCAGAATCTCGCGACGCTGTCGTCCTCTGCCAGTCTGTCGGCCTGCCACATATGCAGGGCCCTGAACAGCCGGTTGGCGGCCAGGATGTCCAGGCAATGGCTGAACACGCACGCCGGGATGTCGGCGTGCAGTGCGTTGAGCAGCTCGTAGGTCAGGGGTGATACCCGTTGCCAGGCGCCCGCGTGGCGATGGACGGGAACGATGATGGGACCGGCCAGCGCAAACAGGTGATCACGCTCGGTCTGGTTCAGCCGGAGCGCTCGGGCGATCGAGTCGAGGACTACCGGAGAGGCGTTCTTGCTGCGGCCCTGTTCCAGCCGGGTGTAGTAGTCGACGCTGACGCCGGCGAGTCGTGCGAGTTCCTCGCGACGCAGTCCTGGAACGCGTCTACGCCCCATGCCCTCCATCCCGACGTCTTCAGGATTGAGGTGGGCCCGGCGAGAGCGGAGGAAGTCCCCTAACCCCTCGAGCTGGTCCATATGTCCAGTATGTGCCCCCAGTCACACGGTGGTCGGCGGGGCCCACGGGCCAGGCCCACCCCGCTTAATCGGCCTGATGGGTACTGATAGCGGAGCCCCGCTGAACGGGTCGCGTTGAATTGCGACGGCGGCCGCCCCCGAGGGGGGCGGCCGCCGCTCTGTGCGTTACGTCCCGTCAGCACACGGCCGACGCGGACCTCCGGCGCTAATCACGCAGGGTTGCGGGATCGGTGGCGGCTTCGCCCGCCAGGTTGGTGAAGACCGCGCGGAACTGGGTGCCGTCGGCGTAGTCCTGCGGGCTGGTCAGTGTCAGGGTGGTGCTGGTCGCGCCGCCGACGTCGGCCCAGTCGCCGCCGGGCGGGCTCGCCTGCCACCGCACCACCGGCTGCGGGTCGCCTGTCGCCGCCGCCGTGAAGGACACCGGGCCGCTGTTGGCTGTCGCGTCCGCGGGCTGGGTGGTGACCGCAGGCGCGACCGGTTGCGCCGACGCCAGGTGCATGGCGAGCACATTGTCGCCGGTGACGGCGAACGCGACGCGGCCGATCACCTGGCTGCCGGCGCCGATGTTCAGCCGCAGGTCACTGCCACCGTTCTCACGGCCGCTGAACGCGGCCTCGGGCAGCGGGATCGCCGCGGTCTTCCAGGTGCCGGTGTTGGTGTTGGTCACGCGGGCCGAGTCCCGGTACGCGTTGTTGGACACGTTGCCGTAGGAGTCGTACTGGATGCTCCAGCTGCCCGTCCCCTGGTCGAAGTAGCTGATGTACGCGGTCGCGTCGTACTTGCCGCCGGGAACGAACGAGTTGTCGATGTTGAAGTACATGTAGAACGACCCGGCTCCCGTGGTGGTCCGGCCGGGCAGGCCGCCTGCCGTGGTGGCGGTGGTGTGGCCGTCGCCCTCCTCCTTCACGCTGAGGCCGTTGGGGACGTCGGGGTTGCCGAGGTCGTCGGCCACGATCGCGGTGTGGTCGGCGGCCTGCACGGTCGTCACCAGCACACCGCCCGGCAACTCCTGCCCGCCGGTCGTGAAGCTGAACGAGATCGGGTAGAAGCCCGAGGCGACCGATGCCGGGATGGACACCGTGGCGTCCGTACTGGCGCGGCCGTCCGCTGCCACGTGAAGCGTGCCGGAGGACGGGCTGACGGTGATGCCGCCAGAGGCGTGCGCGGTCCACTTCACGGTCGTGGAGTGCAGCCCGGTGCCCTGCGCGCCCACGGTGACCTGCTTGGTGTCGCCTGCGGTCACCGTGACCGGACCGGACGGGTCGGTGAACCCGATGGCCGGGTCCTGGCCGGTCTGGTACGACGGCGGGGCGTCGTGAGAGCCGGTCGCCCATTTGGTGTCGGGGGAACTCGACAGGCTGAAGTCGAGCCGGCCGCCGTGGGTCACGACCGACTCGGGCAGCCCGGTGCTGTCGAAGGGACGCCCGTCCAGCCGCACGCCCTTGACGTACGGAGTGCCGTCGCCGGCGGCGGGGGCGTTGATGTCGATCGACCGGCCGTTGCCGAGGTGGACGACGGCGTGGGTGAACAGCGGGCTGCCGAGGGCCAGGTCGGCCCGGCCGGGCGTCACCGGGAACATCCCGAGCGCCGACCACACGTACCAGGACGACATCGCGCCGAGGTCGTCGTTGCCGGGCAGCCCGTCCGGGGTGGGCAGGTACAGGCTCTGCTCGATCCTGCGCACCTGAGCCTGCGTCTTCCACGGCTGGCCCAGGTAGTCGTACACGTACGGAACGGAGAGGTCGACCTCGTTGCCCATCCACATGTACGGCGCGTTCGGGCCGGCGTTGATCTCGCTGAAGAACGTGTCCAGGCGCGGGATCGCGACGTCTTTCCCGCCCATCGCGGCGATCAGGCCCGCCATGTTCTGCGGGACCTCCCAGCCGTAGCCGGCGGCGTTGCCCTCGTCGTAGCCGTCCTGCCCGAAGGCGTTCGCGGGCGGGGTGACGAACGCGGGACCGTTCGGGAACGCGCCGCGCTCGTCTCGCGGCTGGAGGTAGCCGGTCGTGGGATTGAAGGTGTTCTGCCAGTTCTGGCTGCGCAGCTGGTACTGCGCCGCGGTGTGCTTGTCGCCGATCGCGGCCGCCAGCTGCGAGATCGCGAAGTCGTCGATGGACCACTCGAGCGTCTCAGAGACCCCCTGCCGGCCATGCGCGCCCTGCGAGCAGGCGTCGTTCGGTGCGTAGCCGAGCTCGACGTACTCCTCCACGCACTGGCGCTCCTGCCAGCCCCAGCCCAGCTCCTCCGAGTGGTTGGCCCCCTTGAGCATGATGGGCAGCACGCGGGCGACGTCGACCTTCCGGCCGCCGAAGGCCACGGTGTTCGCGATGAGCGGCACCGCGCTGTCGCCGTTCATCGTGCCGGTCGTGCTCACGTTGGCCAGCGGCCAGCGCGGCATCCAGCCACCCTGCTGCTCCGCGTCGCGGATCAGCGAGTTCGCCATGTCGCCGGCTTCCTTGGGGAACAGCATGGCCTGCAGCGGCGCGAGCGCGCGGTAGGTGTCCCAGTCGGAGAACGTGGCGTACTGCGTCTGCTTGGCCGGCACGTGGTGGACCTCGTCGTCGAAGCCCATGTAGCGGCCGTCCACGTCGTTGAAGACGCTCGGGAACTGCAGCGAGTGGTACAGGGCGGTATAGAACGTGGTCAGGTTCGCGGCGCTGCCGCCACCGACCTGAACGGTGTTCAGCGCCCGGCGCCACTCGGCGCGGGTCTGCTGCTGCACCGGCGTGGGGTTCCAGCCGTGGATCTCGGAAGCCATGTTCTTGCGCGCCCCGTCGACGCTCACATACGACATCCCGACCTTCGCGCGCACCGTTGTGGAGCTGCTCGTGTCGAAGGTCAGGTAGGCGCCGGATCCCTTGCCGCTCGCGCCTGCCGACCCGTCGGTGACGGTCTTCCCCTGCCAGGTGCCGTGGGCGGTGAACGGCTGCGAGAACTTGATGTCGAAGTAGACGGTGTAGCTGCCGAGCCCGCACAGCCCGTTCGCCGTCGCCGAGCCGGACACCTCGTCGTCGCCGTCGACGGTGACGGACGCGGCGCTGTTGCCGCCGAGACTCGCGCCCGACTTCACCAGCACCTGCGCGGTGCTGCCCGCGGGATAGGCGAACGAGAGCAGGCCTGTACGGCTGGTGGCGGTCAGGTTGACGTTGACGCCCGAGTCGGTGAGCAGCACGTCGTAGGAGCCCAGCGTGGCGTGCTCGTGCTCGTGGGAGAACGTCGCCGAGGCGTTCCCCGGGTCCGTGCCGATGGGGCCGGTCGTGGGCAGGATCGGCACGTCTCCGAACACGCTGCACCCGGCGGACGCGTGGTTCAGGCTGAATCCGCGGATCGACGACTTGCCGTAGGAGTAGCCCACGCCCGAGCCGACCGTGTCCGGGCTGAGCTGCATCATGCCGAACGGCGTGTCCACCCCGGGGAAGTCGTTGATGTCGCCGACGGCCTCGCCGCCGTTGCCGGTCCCGATCAGCGGGTTCACGTATTGCACCGGGTCGGCGAACACGTCGGCCCGCGCAGGCGGGGAGGCCGCCGCCGCCTGGGTGAGACCGCCCATCAGCACGGCACCGCCGAGCACAGCGGCAAGTGCCGTGCGAGTCAGCGTGGTTAACAAGGGAGACCTCCATGTAGGTCGGGACCCGCGGCACGGCCCGCCAGCCAGTCCAGCTGAGCGGAAGGGGGATGGTGGGCTCGCGGAGGGGCGCACCCGGACAGAGACAGCGGCAAGGGTGGCCTTCGCAGACAACGTTGTCAAGATCTATTCACGCCGCCGCTACGAAACCGTCCGTCTGTTTTTCCCGACTCGCCCCCGGCAAAATGCGGCGAACGTTGCCGGACCAGGCCGAACGTCGATGGAGACGACGATGCTCGTCCGCGCCCTTGCTCAAGGCCGCGCCGGCGCTCCCCCGCCACGGGCGCAACTGCCCTGGACACGGACTCGTACGGCTGGACAACGTTGTCGCATCAGAACCCGTGAACGGCTCGTCCTCATGCGACCGTGAGCACGATCTTGCCTTGGATATGTCCACGGGCGGCTCGTTCGTGTGCCCTTCGAGCATCCGCAAGCGGAAACGTGCTGTCTATGGCGACGCGAAGCGTGCCCGCGTCGAGCAAACGTCCGAGTTCTGCGAGTTGCGGGCCGTTCGAGCGCACTTGGGTGCCGGAGGTCGTGACGCCTAGCTTCGCGGTCTCTTCGGGGTCGTATTCGGCGACGAACACCGGGTACAACGCGCCGCCGCGCTTGAGCGTGCGCAGGAAACGACTGCTGCCGGGGCCGCCGACGGTATCGAGGACGAGATCAACGTCGTGCGCGACCTCCTCGGGACGGCTCTTGGTGTAGTCGATGAACTGGTCGGCGCCGAGCTCGCGCAGGAACGACTCATGCCCGCCCGATGCCACCGCGATGACGCGTGCGCCCTTCCATTTCGCCAACTGCAGCGCGAAGTGCCCCACGCCGCCCGCGGCGCCGTTGACGAGTACCGTCGTCTCGGCGTTCAGTGCCATCGGGCGATGTTGTGCCGCTTGAAAGGGCGACGGATGATCGTGCCCGAGCTCGATCAGGAACTGCCACGCGGTGAGCCCTGCCATGGGCGCCCCTGCGGCGTGCACGTGATCGATGTGAGCCGGCTTGCGTGCGAGGTCTGACGCGGGCGCGGCGACGTACTCGGCATATGCGCTGCCCTCGAGGCCAGGAAAGCGAAGGAGGCCGAAGACCTCATCGCCGACGGAGAGGCCGTCTACGTCAGCGTCTACGTCAGCGGCGACGGCCGCGACGACGCCCGACACGTCCGTCCCGGGAACGGCGGGCAAACTCAAAGGCGGCCTCATCGCCGGAGGCACGTTGGGCATCCCTTCCCGCACGTACCAGTCGGGGGGATTCACGCCAACCGCGTGAACTCGGACGAGCACCTCACCCGGCTTCGGCTCGGGAATCGGCGCCTCGTCGTAACGCAGCACCTCAGGACCACCGAACTCGTGCAGCCGGATCACCTTCATCGTGTTTGTCGGCATCGCTTCCTCTTGATCGGTGTAGGTGGGCTATCCTTAAACGAAGCAGTGCTCCGATTATGTGGAGCACTGCTCCGATTGTCAAGGTGGGCATATGCGAGCTGACGCCAGGAAGAACTACGACCAGCTACTCGCGGTCGCGAGCGCCGTCGTGACCGAGGAAGGCGCCGACGCGTCGCTGCGCGACATCGCCCGCAGAGCCGGCGTCGGGCTCGCCACCCTGTACCGTCACTTCCCGACGCGAGAGGCCTTGCTCGAGACCCTGCTCCGCACAAGCTTCGACGAGCTCACGATAAGGGCGGACGAGCTCGAAATGTCGAGCTCGCCCGAGGATGCTCTCGTTTCGTGGCTACGCGACTGCGTCGCGTGCGCCCATGAGTATCGGGGCGTTGTGGCGCTGATGATGGCCGCCATTGATGACACCGACTCCGCACTCCATGCTTCGTGCGTCACGATGCGCGCGGCGGGCACACGGCTCCTCGCCCGCGCTCAGGCCACGGGCACGGCGCGGACCGACATCGATGGCGCTGATCTGTTTGCGCTGGTCGGGGCGCTCGCGTGGCTCAACGATCAACCCTCCCTCGCGCCACGCGCCGATCATCTCTTCGGCGTAATCGCCGGCACGATTCTGACGAATCCAGCGAGCGCTCTGCCGGGCGGCGAAGGTGACCTCAGCGATGATCAATGACGGGAACCGTTCGAACAGCACCTGAGCCTCCCGATGGTTCTGGGTGCCCGCCGGGGGTGAAGGCGTTCGAACAGCCGGTGCGCAGCGCGGTCTCGGGAGCGCGTCCATCAGCGGGACCACGCCGGCGGTGCGCAAGATCCACTGCGGTACGCTCCGAGCTATCCGGCCCTTCGCTCGGCACCTCGCATCCCACTGCGGAGCGGTGTCGTCTGGGCCATGGAGGCGAGGAGGCGCAGTTTCTCATCGCTCTCGCTCCCCTGGTCGGCGTAGTAGAGGACCAGGAGCAGATCGTCGACAGGAAGCTTGTCTCGGTGCAGGCGCAGTTCACCGACGACGGGATGGTTCACGGTGGTGGTGCCGCCTTCGAGGCTGCGGACGTCGTGGCGCGCCCAGAGAGTTCGGAACCGCTCGCTCGACAGGGCGAGCTCGCCCACCAGTTCGACGAATCGCGGGTTGCCGATGTCGTCGCCGATGGACTTTCTGAAGGCGGCGATGAATCCTTCCGTGGAGCGCGTCCAGTCCTGCTGGAACGCCCGCTCCTCAGGATCGAGGAGCAGCGATCGGAGACGGTTGTACCCGGGCTGAAGGCGCGGGGAGAGCGCGACTGCGAGCCGGTTGGATGCAAGCACATCGAACGCGCGTCCCTCCACGAACGCGGGAACCTGCACGCTCGCCAGGAGCTGACCCAACCGTGCGGGCACGCGTTCAGGCTTCCGGCTCCGCTGCGGCTTCGGGCGCGAGGCGGCCAGGCCGAGGAGGTATTCCTGTTCGAGCTCGTCAAGGTGCAGGACCCGCGCGAGCGATTCGAGGACCTGCGGTGAGGGGTTCTTGTCGCGGCCGCGCTCCAGCCGCAGGTAGTAGTCGCCGCTGATGCCCGCGAGCATGGCGACTTCCTCACGGCGAAGCCCCGGAACGCGGCGATTCGCACCCCCCGGTAGCCCGACCTGCTCCGGAGTGACCAGCGCCCGCCGGGCACGGAGGTAACCGCCGAGCAGGTTGGCGCGGTTGTCGTCGCTCATTTCAGCATCGTAGTTCAGGGCCTCCTCAGCTAAGGGGGCCCTGACAGGACCCCGGAAGACGGGGGTACTCCCTCCTGGCGGAGAGCAGATCAACACTGAAGGTGTCGGCGGTAACCCGAACCATCATCGACTGCGCCCACCGGCTTGTCGCCGTCGGCGCCCTGAGCAGGAGCGATCAATGGACATCACCAACCGCACCGTCTTCATCGCCGGCGCCACCTCGGGAATCGGTCTCGAGCTCGCTCGCCGCTTCGCCGCGGCGGGCAGCGCCGTCATCGTCGGCGGCCGACGAACCGACCTGCTCGACCACCTCGCGGCTGAGGGGTTCGCCACCGTCCCCATCGACGTGACCGACCAGGACAGCATCGACCGTGCCCGCGACACGATCCTCCACAGCCACCCGAGCCTCGACACGATCGTGACGATGTCCGGGGTCATGATCCCCGAGGACCTGCGCCATCCCGCACACTTCAGTGCCGCGGAGAAGACGATCGACATCAACCTCCTCGGCACCATCCGCGTCATCGACGCGTTCACCCCGCACCTGATCGGACGCGGCACCGGCACCATCATCACGGTCACCTCGGGCATCGGGTTCCTGCCGTTCCCGGTCATGCCCACCTACGCCGCCTCCAAGGCCGGCGTCCATGCCTACTCCGAGGCGTTGCGCGCGCAACTGGACGGCACCGGCGTCGAGGTCTGCGAACTCGTCCCCCCGGCTGTCGCCACCACGCCGGAGCACGCACAGCGCAACCCGCGCGCGCTCGAACTGGCCGCGTTCGCCACCGAGGTGGTGGACCTGCTCCAGGCCGACCCCACTCCGCACGAGATCCTCGTCAAGGGCGTCCTGATGCACCGGTGGGCCGAGCGCGACGGCACCTACGACGAGTTGGTCGCCCAGCGGTCCCAGGCACTCGCGATGCTCCCGAGCCGTCAGTAGGCACGGTGGCCCCTCGGGGGTCGATACGAACGCCGTCCAACGCCAGTACCGGCCGGAAATGACGTGGCTCCACTAGAGCCGCATCCCGGCCCCACGGCCTCCAATAGATAAGGAACAACAGTGAGCAAGCTCGCACTCGTCACCGGCGCCACCTCCGGAATCGGCCAGGCCTTCGCCGAACGCCTGGCAGCCGACGGCTACGACTTGGTACTCGTGGGCCGGCGTCGGGAACGGCTTGAAGAGTTCGCCGCCTCGCACCCCGAAATCAAGATCAAGGCCGTGGTCGCCGATCTGTCCACCGCCGCGGGGATCGACACGGTCGCGGAGATCTGCGCGACCGAGCCGCTGACCATGCTCGTGAACAACGCCGGTGTCGCCCACTACATGCCGCTCGCCGAGCTCCCCGCCGACAAGGCCGCGGAACTCGTCAACCTCAAGGTCCTCGCCCCCACGATGCTCACCCGCGCCGTGGTCGCTGGCATACAGGAGCGCGCCGAAGGCACGATCATCAACGTGGCCGGCATGATCGCCTTCAGCGGCCCCGCCCCCCACTCCCAGATGCCTCGCCGCGTCGTCTACGGCGGGAGCCTGGCCTACCTCGTCGCGATGTCCCAGACCCTGAGCGCAGAACTCGAGGGCACGGGAGTCGACGTTCAGGTCCTGTGCCCGGGTGTGGTGGCCACCGAGTTCCACGAGCGGCAAGGGCTGGACATGAGCAGGGTGCCCCGCATGACGGCTGACGACGTCGTCACCGCGAGCCTGCGCGGCCTGGATCTGGGCGAGACCGTCTGCGCCCCGGGCGTCGAGAACGCCGCCCTCCTGGACGCGGTGTTCCAAGCCGACCTCGCCGCCTTCGGAGCGCAGAGCCCCGAGCTCGCCACGCGCTACCGGGCCGCCTGAACCGGCACGGCCGTCGGCCCGGCGGCCAGGGCTTGTCACGGAAGAGGACCGACAGCGTAAATGGACCGCGGTGCTGCTAGCAGGATGACGAAGGGCAGGCCTGCAGGGGCGGCAGGGGGTGCTGCCTTCACCATGTGATTACACGCTGTCCTCGACGACGGGGAGCCCGCGCGGAGAAATCCTCAAAGTGACAGCAGTCGCAGGAAGCGGACAGCCATGACCGCGATGATCCTTTCTGTCGGCTCCGGCGGCAACCAGCGGAGAGCCCGCCTGGCGAGAGCACCCGGAGAGTACGTCAAGGTCGCTTCCCTTCTCCAAGGCTTTGCACGTTAGGAGGACGACATGTACAGAAAAAGCCCGCTTGGAGAGTTCCTCAGGGCGAGACGGCGACTCATGACCCCTGCCGAAGCAGGGACGCCCTGCGTCGGCTCCCGGCGCCGCACGCCGGGCCTTCGCCGCGAGGAAGTGGCGCTGTTGGCCGGAGTAAGCAGCGATTACTACACGCGACTGGAGCAGGGCAGACAACGCAACCCTTCGGAGCAGGTCATCGACGCCCTGGCGCGGGTCTTCCGCCTCGACGCGGCCGCTTCCGCGCATCTCCACGATCTCGCGCGCCCCCGAGCGTGCCCTCAAGAGCGCACTCATCGGCCTGTCGCCGCGGACGTGGTCCGGCTGATGGAGCATTGGACGCACGCACCGGCATTAGTGATGAACCACCGCTTGGATGTCCTCGTCCGCAACCGGCTGTCCACCGCCCTGTGGAAGGGATACGAGTACATCGACAACCTGGTTCGGTTCACCTTCCTCAATCCCCAATCCCGTGAGTTCTTCGTGAATTGGGAGGGGGAGGCCGCCTTCAAAGTCGCCCATCTGCGCGCCATGACGGTAGTGGTACCTGACCCCTCCGTGCGCAAGCTCATCAAGGAACTGGCAGACAACAGCGAAGACTTCCGTCAACTCTGGGCGCGCCATGATGCCGGCGTCGCAGCGCACGCATCATGGCACCTGCGCCACAGGAAATTCGGCGACCTGAATCTCTGGCGCCAGAAATTCCCCATCGAGAATGCTCCCGGCTATCTCCTCTTCGTGGCCCAGGCTCAGCTCGGCTCCCCATCGGAGCACGCGCTCGCCGACATGGCCGATGCCGCATAAGCGGGCTCTGGGTAGCCGCTGATGTGTCGGCCTGCGGTAATCGGGCGCGCCGGCGACCGGGGAATCTCCGCACGGTATACGCGGGAATACAATGGGTTAGTGCAAGCGAGGCTGCCGTCGCTGATGCTGCGCAAGACTCCGTCCCTGAAGGTCGGTGTTCTGGCCGGCGCCGCATGCGTCGCCGTGGTGACCATGCTGCTCTTCCCGCTCCGGCAGTTTGTGCCCTCGAATTCGCTCGGCGTCGTCTACCTGCTCGGTGTGCTGCTGATCTCGACAGCGTTCGGCCTGCGTCCCGGCCTGGCGACCGCGGTGGCCAGCGCGGTTGCCTATGAGTACTTTCATATGCCGCCCTTCTACCGGTGGACGCTGACCGGCGATGGGGAAATGGTGACGATCCTGGTCTTCCTCGCCACCGCACTGCTGGCCGGCTTCGTCGGGGACCTGGCCCGGTCACGGGCCGTGGAGGCCGAAGAGCAGCGCCGTACGGCGGACCTCGCCGCCGACCTCGCCCACCTGCTGCTGCAAGCAGGCGATCTACGAACCGCGCTGCCGGCAGCCGCACAGCGCCTGGCCCAGGCGCTCGAACTGCCCTACGCGGTGATCCGGCCCGAGGTGGTCGCGGCCGACGAATACCACGTGGCGCTACCGCTGCGCGACGGCGCCACTCAGGTCGCCACCCTTCTGATCCCCACCGGCCTGCCCGAGTCGACGCTGATGCGGCTGCACGAGCAGGTGGTGACGTCGCTGCAGGCCCTGCTGGGCGCGGCATGCGACCGTGAGGCCGTCGCAGAGGAACAGGCCGCGCTCCGGCGAATCGCGACGCTGGTCGCCAGCGGAGCGGACCCAACCGAGGTGTTCAACGCGGTCACCCGTGAGCTGGGCCGCATCATGGGCACGCGATACACCGACATGAATCGGTTCGAGTCCGACGGCACGTTAACCATGCTCAGTCACTGGGATGATCATGGCGGCCGGGACCATTTCGTGCCACTGGGCTCGCGCTGGCCGATCCAAGACATGCCTGTGGCGAAGCTGGTGTGGCAGACCGGGAAACCGGCGCGGCGCACCACCTTCGACGACGGCGCCGGCGAATTCCTCAAGCGCGCCCGCGAATGGGCGCTCCGCTCCGCGGTCGGCAGCCCGATCATGGTCGAGAACCAGCTGTGGGGCGTGATGATCGCATTTTCGCGCGCGGAGGACCCGCAACCCGAGGCGATCGAGGAGCGCATGATGAAGTTCACCGAACTCCTCGGCACCGCGATCGCCAATGCGCAGAGCCGAGCCGAGCTCACCGCCTCCCGTGCCCGCATCATCGCGGCAGCCGATGAATCCCGCCGCCGTATCGAGCGCGACCTGCACGATGGTGCACAGCAACGTCTTGTCACGCTCGGACTGGAACTGCGGGCGGCCGAAGCCATGGCGCCCCCCGATCTCAGGGCCCGCCTGTCCCACCTGGTCGAGGGTCTGGCCGGCGCCGTCGAGGACCTGCAGGAACTCTCCCGTGGCCTGCACCCGGCGATGCTGTCCAAAGGGGGACTCTGCCCGGCGCTCAAGATGCTGGCGCGCCGCTCCTCCGTGCCGGTCAAGCTGAATGTGAACAATGTCGGGTCGCAGCCCGAACGCGTCGAAGCCGCCGTCTATTACATCGTTTCGGAAGCACTGACGAACACGGCCAAGCATGCACAGGCCTCAGTAGTTCACATTGACCTCACGGTTGACGACATGGCCGTGCGGCTGTGCATCCGTGACGACGGAATCGGCGGAGCCGACCCCCGCAACGGCTCCGGGCTCATCGGCCTCAAGGACCGCGTCGCAGTGATCGGCGGCGAAATGGAGATCACCAGCCCGGTGGGAAGCGGGACATCGCTGCTCATCACAATTCCCTGCTGACGACAGGACGGGTGCACGCGCATCGACCAGGTCGCGGCGCGACCTCGCACGAGCGTGGCACCCCGAGTGGATTGAGCCCGCTGATTCAAATTCCTTAGTCTACCGAGCCCGGGCGTCCCCCAGTTGAGTCATCCTTCTCTGTCAGGCGTCTCCTCGAGCACTTAATGTTGTGGTGATTTTAGATGGCCCCCGGGGTTTCACCCCTCTTTTCCGCGAACATTTCACACTACCCGGCTTGCAATTGTAAATCCGGGCGGGCTCGATCCATGTCGAGCTTGACGTGAATACGTGGGGATTCGTTGTTACCACTCTTCTAGGGAGGAACGCAGATGCGATTGCGTACAGCGCTCGCGGGCGCGGGAATCGCCGCTTCGTTGGTCGGCGGAATCGCCACCCCGGCCCTCGCGGCGACCTGGTGGGATGTCGGAAGTTATGGCACCTAAAAGCTCTGCATAGACGCCGGTCAGCAATATCAGCGCGAAGGCCGGCCCTACAAGTGCCTGCACGTCTCAAGTACGTGGGTGCTGCTGATCTGGCAGTAAGCCTTGATCGGACCGACCCGCCTTCATGCTGGGTCTTAGACACCAGGTACCGATCTTCGGTTGGGGTACCAGGACCGTTGTGGGATCTCTCCCTGCATACGCGCCGATGATGGCCCAACTCGGCCCCATGCCGGAGCAGGACGCGGAATACGGCCAGGAGATGAAGTGGGACGGCGTCCGGGCGCTCGCCTACGTGGAGAACCGCGCCCTTCGGCTGATCTCCCGCAACGGCAACGACGTCACCGTCGCCTACCCGGAGGTCTACGCGCTCGCAGGCGCGACCAGTGGCCACGACTGCGTCCTCGACGGGGAGATCGTCGCGTTCGACGAAGCCGGCCGGCCCTCCTTCGCGGCCCTGCAGCCGCGCATCCACCAGAGAAACCCGGACAAGATCCCGCAACTGGTGCGGCTGGTGCCGGTCACCTATCTCCTGTTCGACATCCTGCACATCAACGCGGCGACGTCGATCAACATGCCGTACATAGCGCGTCGCGACCTACTGGAAAGCGTGGTGAACTCGGGCGCGCGCTGGCAAGTGCCCGGATGGTTCCGCGACGCCGGGGACACCGCTCTCGCCCTGTCACGGCAGATGGGCCTGGAGGGCGTCGTCGCCAAGCGGCTCGACTCGCCGTACCGGCCCGGCAAGCGGTCGGGCGACTGGACGAAGGTGAAGAACTTCGCGACCCAGGAGGTCGTGATCGCCGGCTGGCAGCCCGGCGGCGGCCGGCGGGAGGGGATGATCGGATCGCTGCTGCTCGGCATCCACGACGAGACCGGGCGGCTGGTGTTCGCCGGGCACGTCGGCACCGGGTTCACCCAGGCCGCCCTCCGCGACCTCCATGACCTGCTGGCGCCGCTGGAGCGACCCACCCCGCCGTTCACCGACGCCGTGCCCCGCGAACAGGCTCGGCACGCGCACTGGGTGGAACCACTGCTCGTGGGTGAAGTGCAGTACGCCGAATGGACGGGTGACGGCCGTCTACGGCACCCGTCATGGCGAGGGCTCCGATCGGACAAATCCCCCGGCGAGGTAGTACGGGAAATGCCTCCCGATCGACAGGCCGGGTAAACGCCGCGCTCAGAACGGCGGCCAGTCCGGCTCGGCCACCACAACTGGATCAGCCGCGAGTTACACCACCCAGCGGGACGTGACCGACCGCCGCGCGGGGCCGCATGATGAGCGCCGCGACGTAGTACGTGCACGGCGCGGGGCCGGCGTTGGCATAACCGTGGGTGACGTCGGCAGCGAAGTAGGCCGAGTCTCCGTCATTCAGGTCCACGGATTCATCTCCGATGGTCAGCCGGAGGGTTCCGGACTCGACGACGACATACTCGTGCGAGCCGGGAGCGTAAGCCGGAAACCGGCCGGCGTCACAGTCCGGCGGCAAGGTGGAACGGATCCATTCGAAATTCACGCCGGGCACGACCGGTGTGAGGATGACCCACCGCCATCCTCCGGGTTCATCGACGCCGTCCTGGTCAACAGCGCGGCGCACGATGACGCGATTGTCGTCGGGCAGGGCGACGAGCTGAGCAAGCGGTACGCCGAGTCCCTCCGCGATGCGGGCAAGCACGACGACCGTCGGAGCCTTCTGGCCGCGCTCAACCGAGGACAGCATGCTCACGCTCACGTCCGCCGCCCCAGCCAGCTGCTGAAGAGTCAGGGTCCGGCTGTGCCGCAATGCCTGGATGTGTCCGCCTAGTGCCACAAGATCGAGCATTCCTCTATAATAGGGACAAATTCCACTATAGAGAAACGAGGTCGCGTGTCGGCCCTACCTGCGCTCACCCGCCCAGCGCTGTCCGCAGACCTGAAAGCCGTGGCCGAGATCTACGCGCACTACGTCTCCGACACGGTGATCACATTCGAGGAGACACCACCGGCCGTCGCCGAGTGGCAGCGGCGGCTCGACGACCTATCCAGCCGGGGCCTTCCATTTCTGGTCGCCGAGGTGGCCGGCGAAGTGGCCGGGTATGCCTACGCCGGGCCATGGCGCCCGAAACCGGCCTACCGGTACACCGTAGAAGACTCGATCTATCTCGCCCCGGGCTGGACCGGCCAGGGGCTGGGCAGCGCACTGCTGGGGGCGCTGGTCACCCGGTGTGCGGAGGCCGGTGCACGTCAGATGATCGCGGTCATCGCCGATACCGGCAGCGACGCATCTGACGCGCTGCACCGGCGTTTCGGATTCACCCACGTCGGTCGGCTGACGAGCGTGGGATACAAGCACGGCCGCTGGGTCGACACAGTGCTGATGCAGCGGGCCCTGACCACAGTTCATGAGGGGTGACCGGACGGGCGGAGCCCGAGCCTGATCACCGCGTTCTGCGGCTTCCTCGTCAGCGTCGGGCCGGTGCCGTGGTGCTTGGGTGACCACGGCGTCGTCGCCGATGCCCGCGTCTCCGATGTAACCCCGACTATCGATGTCGTCCTCGTCGAAATCCTCATCCTGCCTGGTGAGCGGCCCCGCCGTCGTAACGGCCGGAAGATCACGGATCAAACGGCGGCAGCCGGCGCCGACCAGGCCAGCAGAACTTCGATCACCACCGACGACCGCCGCGTGGACATGAGCGATTACTTCAAGATCTTCGGTACGTCAGGCCTGTCACGGCTGGAAGCCGGTTCAGATGGCGCCGCCGTTGGCGTACAGCACCTGCCCGTTAACCCAGCGGGCCGGGCCGGCCAGGAACTCCACCACCTCGGCGATGTCGTCGGGCGTGCCCAGCCGCTCCAGCGGTGACTGCGCGGCGATCTGGGCCCGCTGCTCTTCGCGGCCCTGCAGGAACTGGGTGAGCATCTCACTGTCGACCGCGCCGGGCGCGACCGCGTTGACGGTGATGTCGCGTCCCCTCAGCTCCCGGGCCAACACCAGGGTGATCGCCTCCACCGCGCCCTTGGTCGCGGTGTAGGCGGCGTTGCCGGGATTGGCGAACCGGGTGACCGAGCTGGAGAAGTTGATGATCGCCCCGCCCGGCCGCAGCCGCCGCGCCGCCTGCTGGTCGACCACGAACGTGCCCCGCAGATTCGTGCGCACCACCCGGTCGAACTCCTGAAGATCAAAGTCGGCCAACGCCCCCAGCGGCAGGATCCCCGCCGAATGCACCACCACGTCCACACCGCCGAACTCACGCTCGGCGGCATCGAACAGCTCGGTTACCGCGATCTCGTCGGCAACGTCGGCGCCGACCGCGACCGCCGCACCGCCGGCGGCGGCAATCTGCGCAACGGCCTCCTCAGCGCGCGCCTTGTCGGCGCCGTACCCGACGACGACCCCGAACCCCTGCGCGGCCAGGCGGGCCGCGACCCGGCGGCCGATCCCCCGGGAACCGCCGGTGACAATGACTACACGCCGTGACACATCCGCCATAGCTGATCCTCCTGCAACCCCTCACGCCCGCCACTCCGGCGGCGCCACCTCACACCCTCCCGCCCCCGATCCGGATTATGAATAACCAAGCGTACGCATTACTTGCGTTACAGTACGGGCGTGGCCGTAGACCCGCTGTCCGACGCACTCCGGCTGATAGACGCCCGCTGCGTCATCACCAGCGGTTTCTCCGCCGCAGGCTCCTGGTCCCTGCGCTTCCAACCGAAAGTCCCGCTGAAGCTGACCGCCCTGGTCCGCGGATCCTGCTGGCTCCACTCCGACGACGGCGCAGATCCCCTGCTGCTGGAAGAAGGCGACGTCGCCGTCATGAACGGCCGGCCCGCGATCGTGCTGTGCGGCGACCTGGCCGCCGAGCCCGCCGACGCCGCCGCGATCTTCGCCGCATCCCCAGACCCCATCGTCCAGATCGGCGACGGCCGGGACGTCCTGTCCATCGGCGGCCACGTCGAGATGAACCACATCGGCCGGCAACTGCTGCTGGCCGCCCTCCCACCACTCACCCGCGTCCGTGCCGACACCGATCAGGCGCCCGCCCTGCGCTGGCTCCTCGACCGGCTTTTGGAAGAACGACAAAACAAGCGGCCCGGCGCGGACTTCGCCACCCACCAGCACGCCCAGCTTCTCCTGGTGGAAATTCTGCGCGCCCACGTCGCTGACGCCGCGCCTTTCCCCCCGGGCTGGCTGCGGGTACTGGCCGACGAACGCATCGCCCCGGCCCTGCGCGCACTGCACACCGACCCCGCCCGGCCCTGGCATCTGGAAGACCTCGCCCGAACCGCCGGCATATCCCGCACCACCTTCGCCGAGCACTTCAAGGCGGCAGCAGGCGTCCCGCCCCTGACCTACCTGCACCACTGGCGCATCCGCCTG
The DNA here is from genome assembly GCF_016863315.1 of Planotetraspora silvatica. Classification (GTDB taxonomy): domain Bacteria; phylum Actinomycetota; class Actinomycetes; order Streptosporangiales; family Streptosporangiaceae; genus Planotetraspora; species Planotetraspora silvatica. Next base: position 88,514 of record NZ_BOOQ01000046.1, on the reverse strand, counting down.
GCCGAACGCGCTCTACGCGACGACGACATCCCCATCGCCAAGCTCGCCGCAACGCTCGGCTACGGCTCCGACAGCGCCTTCAGCAACGCCTTCAAACGCGCCACCGGAACCGCCCCCAGCACCTACCGCGCCATAGCCCGCACCACCCGCGAGACCATCGCAGGCCTCGCCCCGTCGGCACCGCGCCGCTGACTCGCTGCTACAGGCGACCGGGTCCGATGAGTGCCCGGCCGACTGGCCGACGCACGCGGCTTGAAGCCCACCCTGGTCATGATGTGCACGATTCGACGGCGCGGTCGGCGCCGAGGTTCGTCAGCGAAGGGACGCCGTCCGGGCGGACACGTTGGCAGTCAGGCGCCGCAGGCTGGCCCGGGTCCTCTCGAACTCCTCCGGTTCCAGCGCCATGGCGTCGCCGATCGCGGCCGGGATGGAGCGGGCGCGCCCCCGCAGGGCGGCCCCCTTGTCGGTCAGGGTGATCCGTACGGTGCGTTCGTCGTCAGCCGCGCGATCGCGGCGCAGGAGGCCAGCCGTCTCGAGCCGTTTGAGCAGCGGGGTGAGGGTGCCGTAGTCCAACTGGAGGCCGGCGCCAAGGGCCTTGACGGGCACGTCGTCGTTCTCCCACAGGGCGAGAAGGACGAGGTACTGCGGGTAGGTCAGGCCCAGTTCCTCCAGCAGGGGGCGATACAGCGCGGTGACGGCGCGGGACGCGGCGTACAGGGCGAAGCACATCTGGTCGTCCAGGAGCAGGGAGAACTCCTCGGCGGCCGCTTCCGGCTGAGAGCTCATGGCAGTCCCATCGGGTGGGCAGGAGGCAGGGCGGAGGCCGAGCCACGCGACAGCATAATTCCCCGTTGACCAAATTTCAACGTTCACACTTAGCTTGCGTACGAGGAAATTGGGCGCTATGTTTCCTGGTGTCCAGCCCGTCACAACGAAGGAGAGCCGCCATGAGCACGAACGTCACGCCAGTCCTGGAGCCGGCCGCCGCCGCGTTCGCCCAGGCCACCGCAAACCCGCCGTATCTGTTCGACCTGCCTCCCGTGGAGGGCCGCAAGGCGGTCGACGAGGTGCAGTCGAGCGAGATCGCCAAGCCCGCCGTCGACGAGGAGTGGATCACCGTCCAGGGCGGGCCGAACGGCAGCGTCCGAGCGCGCATCGTCCGGCCCCACGGCGCCACGGGCACGCTGCCCGTGGTGCTCTACATCCACGGCGCCGGATGGGTCTTCGGCAACGCGCACACCCATGACCGGCTCGTCCGCGAGCTCGCCGTCGGCGCGCACGCCGCCGTGGTGTTCCCCGAGTACGACCTGTCCCCCGAGGCGCGTTATCCCGTCGCCATCGAGCAGAACTACACAGTCGCGAGGTGGATCGTCACCGATGGGGCGACCAAGGGGCTGGACACGGCGCGGATCGCGATCGCCGGCGATTCGGTCGGCGGCAACATGACCGCCGCCGTGACCCTGATGGCCAAGGAGCGCGGCGACGTGGCCTTCGTCCAGCAGGTGCTGTTCTACCCGGTCACCGACGCGTCGTTCGACACCGAGTCCTACCACCAGTTCGCGGAAGGATACTTCCTGCGCCGGGACGGCATGCAGTGGTTCTGGGACCAGTACACGACGGACCCGGCACAGCGCGCCGAGATCACCGCCTCGCCCCTGCGCGCCACCGTTGAGCAGCTGAAGGGACTTCCCCCGGCGCTCGTCATCACCGGCGAGGCCGACGTGTTGCGCGACGAGGGCGAGGCGTACGCCAACAAGCTGCGGCAGGCCGGGGTGCCGGTGACCGCCGTACGCTTCCAGGGGATCATCCACGACTTCGTGATGCTCGACGCGTTGCGGGAGACCCACGCCGCCGAGGCCGCCATCAACCTGGCCCTCGGCACCCTGCGCAGAGCGCTTGCGTGAACGTGCCCGCGTGACGGTCAGAGGTCGAAGCGAACGCCGGTGAGGCGTTCGCTCTCGGCCAGAGGAAGGCACCCTCAACAGGGTCGTCTCCAGCCGTCCGGACGGCTATTCCGGCTGGAGGGCTTCGGCGAGGCTCAGGAGCTGGTTCGGGTGCTCCTGCTGAGTCAGCCGGACTGTCGTCTCGTAGCGGTTGGTGTCGAGCAGCTGCCATTTGATGCCCTCGTACAGCCAGTCCTCCAGGATCTGGATGTACACCCCGACGTCCGGCCTTCCGGCGATCTCGTGGTCGCACAGGCCGCCACCGGAGCGGAACTGGGACTGGAGGTCGGCGAATTCTCCGGCCACCCGCTGGAAGTCCTTCGCCGCACGCTCGACGTTCGTCTGCAGATCGCCGCCGTACTCCTCCTGCAGCGACAGGACGAGATTGTCCCGGATACCGCGCAAGAGGTCCGCCTTCAGGCCGATGATGTCGTTGGCATAGGCGATGGCGATCGTGCTCGTCCTGCTGATCCGCCTCAGGAACGGATGCCGGATCAGCTCCCGCGGCAGTTCGATGCCATAAGCGAATTCCGACATGGTGAAGACGGCCTGCGCCGCCGTGGCGAGCGGTCGCAACTCGCTGGCCTTGCCGAAGGGATTCACGCGGCCGCTGCGGACCAGTTCGGCCTCTTCCACGGCGGTCCGGAGATAGACGCCGAGTTCCTCGCGGAGCCGGTCCCGCCAGTCCAGCGAGGTATCCTGCTGGATCTGCGCCCAGAGCTCCCGCATGCTGCGGGCCGCGGCGAGGTCCAGGCGCCGGCACTCCCGCTCGGATTCGGCAAACCAGGTGAGGACGATGTCGGTCACGGCTGCCACGTCGTCGCGGAGAAGGAACCTCCCCAGCTGCTCCGCCCAATCATCGTAGATGAAGAACCACGTCTGGAGTTTGCCGTAGGTTTCGCGGCGAACTCTCGAGACGGCACCCGGAACCACGTAGGCGCACATCGTCCCGATGTTCTGTGCGGTGTAGTAGCGGTCGGCCGTTTCGGTCGTCAGGAGGCCCGTCTCGCGGGCGAATGCGGCCACCACTCCGTCAAGGTCCGGTCCCCAAGACGCCTTCCGGTCACCGGAAATCAGTTGTAACTCCGGGAGGTCGAACAGCCTCGTCGGGTCAATCACCGGCATCGGGATTCCAGCCTTTCGTAGAATCAGTGCGCGCGCCCTCGGCTCGGACTTCGGCACGCATGCGCAGATTCCGCGGATACAGGGCGGCGCTCTTCGCCGGAGTCACCGGCGGTCCGGCGACGTGACGCAGGGTCCACCGGGAGGCGATGGTGGCCAGGGCCAGCGTGGCTTCGGTGACAGCGAAGGTGTCGCCTATGCATTTGCGGCTTCCGCCACCGAAAGGAACCAGGGTGCGGCGTCCCGGCTGGACCCGTCCGGGAAGCCACCGGTCGGGGTCGAACCGGTCGGCCGCGTCGAAGAGGTCCGCACGGCGGTGGAGGATGTACGGGCTGTAGATGACGGTCGTGTTCTCGGGGATCCGGTGGCCGCCGAGCAGAGCGTCGGCGGTGGTGGTCCGAGTGAAGATCCAGCCCGGCGGATACAGCCGCAGAGTCTCGGTGATGACACGACCGGTCAGCTTCAGGTGCGGCAGATCGGTGTGGGTGGCCGGCCTGCCGTCCAGGACGGCGTCGACCTCGCTGTGCAGGGCGCGCTCGACCTCCGGATGCCCGGCGACCAGGTGCAACGCCCACGCAAGGGCCGAGGCGGTGGTCTCGGTGCCGGCCAGGATGAACATCATCGTGTTGTCGGTGATCTCCATGTCGGACAAACCCCGGCCCGCCGTCTCGGAGCCGTCGTCGCGTGCGGCCAGGAGGGCCGACAGGAGGTCGCCATGATCGGTGCCGTCGGCACGGCGGTCGGCGAGCACGGCCTGGATGTTCCGGTGCACCCGTGCGATGGCCTGCCGGTAGCGGCGGTTACCCCGGGTCGGCAGCCGGTTGAGCGATCGCGGTGTCAGCGTCCGCCGGTACGCGCTGTCGAAGATCGTGACGATGTCCTCGTGCAGCCGGTCATGACCGGCCTGAGCCGGCAGGGAACTGGAGAACATGGTCGCCATGAGGACCTTGAAGGTGATCCCCGTCATCTCGGCGTAGATGTCTAAGACCCTTCCGGGCCGCCATGACCGGATGGCGTCGGTGATGTGCTCGGTCATGATGCCGGCGTAGCCCGGCATGCGTCCCTGATGGAACGCGGGCTGCGCCAGGCGCCGCTGACGCCGGTGCAGGCTGTGCGGACAGGTGCCCAGGCTGTCGCCGACGAACTCCCGGGCCTTCTCGATGAACACCCCGCCCTTGTCGAAGGTCCGGTCCTCCATCAGGAGCCGATGGGTCAGTTCCGGATCGCACACCACGACCGCCTTGGTCGGGCCGACGCGCACCTCGACCAGGCCCCCGCGGCCGGGCAGCGACGACAGGAACGCCAGCGGATCGCGGATCAGCGGAAGCAGATGGCCGAGGAGCGGCAGCCGGCCGGGAGCCACCGGCACAGCGGCGGGTTCTGACCTGCTGTGCAATACCCGACATCCCTTCACGTCCCCTGGCCGCTTCGGAGCGCCCGTCCACAAGCATCCGCCAAGCCACCCGCCCTGATCAAGACATCGGCCCCTTTCAGGCCGCCTCAAACGGCGCCCACACGTGCGTCTCCGGGCTTGGCAGGGGCGGGGTCGAGGAACGATGGGACAGCCATCGGCGGTGAGATGGATCATGGTGCAGATGGTCGCCGCGACCTTGGCGACTGTCCTCAGCCAGGTAAGACTGCAGAGACCTAGTCGTGGCGGCAGCCCCAGGCTTGGCGGGCCGTGTGGTTGCAGGCGCCGCGTCACAGGCAGGCAGCGGGGCCCGAGGACCCGGCTGCGTGCCCGCCGGGACGGCGTGTCAGACCATGGCGAGCCTGCCCGCCAGCAGTTCCACCCTCCGCTCGGTGTCCTCCGGCGGCAGCCGTCCCGTCCGGGTCAGGGTGGCCAGCCCGTGCAGGGCCGCCCAGAACGTCTCGGTGAACAGTGCCGGGTGGACGCCGTCCCCGGCGACCTCGCAGAGAGTCTCCAGCAGGGCGGCGAAGGCGTCCTTCAGTGGCTCCGGAGTGTTCTCGTTCGCGAACGCCAGGCCGCCGTCGAGCTGGAACATGGCGTCGTAGACCGCCGGGTTGCGCTCGGCGAACTCGAGGTAGGCGCGGGCGAGGGCCGTGACCCGGGTGCGAGGGCCGTCCGCGGCGGAGGCCGCCGCCCGCAGCGCCGCGGCCATCTCGGCGGCGCCCTTGAGGGCGACGGCGCCGATGATCTCGCGCTTGCTGCGGAAGTGGCTGTAGAGGACGGGCTGGCTGTATTCGATGCGCTCGGCGAGCCGGCGGGTGGTGACCGCGTCCCAGCCCTCCTGCTCGGCGAGTTCGCGGGCCGTCGCCACGATGAGGCACTCACGGGCCGCCCGTTCGCGCTCCTTGCGTTCCTGTACCGACACGATTCGATCCTAGCATCGCTAGACAATCGAGCGACAGCAGCCTAGCGTTGCCTCATCATCTAGCGGCGATAGATCCCAGGAGAGATCATCATGCTCAACGCACTTGAGATCGTCACCACCGTGGTCGTCGGCCTGATGGTGGGGGTGGAGTTCTCCGTCGCCTTCGTCATCAGCCCGATCCTCAACGCCCTCCCCGACGACAGCAGCCAACGCGGCCGAAGCCACGGGGGTCGGATGCTCGGCGCCGTGATGCCGTTCTGGTACATCGGCTCACTCGTCCTGAGCGCGGTCTGGGCCATCGCCGGATGGCACCACGACGGCGCCGGCCTTGTCGTCATCGCCGGCGCGCTGCTGATCCTCAGCGTGATCATGTCGATCCTGCTGCTCGTCCCGATCAACAACCGGGGCAAGACGTGGACCACCGAGAACCGGCCCGCCGACTGGAAGGAACAGATGAACCGCTGGGACCGCTTCCACTACGTCCGCGTAGCCGTCCTCATCGCCGCCTTCGCCCTGCTGGTCGCCGCCCTCGCCTGAGCCCGCGGGCCGACACCGCGCCGGTGGCGCACAATCCCCACTCCCCGGGCGGCGGCGGGCCACCGAAATCCCGACATCTGGGAATGCGGCTGCCGCTGAGGGGATCGAAGATCAGCGTGAGGGAGAACCCGCCCATTGATCACGACCCGATACGCGCCCTAGCTGAGCTGGGTGGCGGACAACCTGGCCAGGGCGTCGTCGGATGGGGTGCCGGGTTCGGCATGTGCGACGAAGAGTCGCTGGCCGGGGGCACCGTCGATGGAGAACGTCGCATGCCAGAGAGTCAGATCGCCGACGCGAAGATGGTGGTAGCGCCCTATCTCATGCGGTTTGACCTGTATGTCATGACTTTCCCACATTCGACGAAAGTCCTCGCTTGCGCGCGACAACTCCTCCACCAGGGTGAGAACCGATGGGTCGTAGAGGTCCGCACCGACTGCAGCGCGCATATGGGCGACCTTGAACCGTGCCTCCTGTTCCCAGTCGAGGAAGAATTCGCGTGACGCCGGGTTGAGGAAGGTCAGTCGAAGCAGGTTGTCACTATCGGACAAACCCTCAAGAAAGGCTTCCGTCGTGGCGTTTTGCACGAGTACGTCTAACCGGCGGTTCACCACGAACGCCAGGGCATGCTCCCAGTTGTTCACGAGGCGGAGAACGGACGGCGAGACGCGGTCAGTCGCATGCGTACGTCTGAGACTTCCCCGCGAAGAACGGGCAAGCTCGTACAGGTGTCCTGCGGCCTCGTAGTCAAGGCCGAAGACCCCGGCCAGGGCGCTCAGCACAGCATCGGAGGGGCTGCGTTCCCTTCCCTGCTCCAGTCGCATGTAGTAGTCGACGCTGACTCCTGCCAGCATTGCGACCTCGTCGCGGCGCAACCCTGGCGTGCGGCGGCTGCCCGCACCTCGCAGTAGCCCCGCCCGTTCAACGGTTGTCGCCTGCCGTCGGGCACGGAGGAACTCACCTAAGAGATTCTCCACGCCAGACACAGTAAGAAGTTCCATGGCAAGGTAGGGCAAAGCGGATATCTACTGATTGGTAACTAGCGGGCATGCCGACTCTCCTGAGAGATCAGGCATGCCAGTCAACCAAAGTGACTCCACGAAAGCCGGTGAACATCAGGCATGTCCGGCCAGCCGGAAACGTGCTCGTTGTCGGCTCAGTTGAAGACGGAGACGCGGGTGCGGTGGTGCCGTGGCGTGTCGATTTCGTCGATCACCGCCACCGCGAGGTCCGCATGGGACAGATGCGCGGATGCCGACTGCGGCACGATCTCTCCCCCGATCCGGTAGCAGCCAGACCGGGGACCTGTCGATTCCAGCAGCGCAGGCGGGGTAAGCACGACCCAGTCGATCATCGTGTCCTCTGCCGCCCGGAGCCTGTTCAGGCCGGCCGTGTGCGGGACGGCGAACGGCCGGTCCGTGACGTCGCCCGCACCACCAGGCCCATCACTGCTGAGATAAACGGCACCGACAGCGAGACCGCACGAGACGCTCGTCGATGTGCGCCACGTGTCGGTGAACCACAGCGACCTGCGTGCGACTTACACCGTTATCTGTATCTGGATAGACCCCCACCCCGGCTTGACGCCAAGAGCGACCAGCCTGCCGCCTTTACGTTGTAGATTCCTAGCGGTCCCCCGCCGAGCTCATCTCGTTTGAACATTTCGCGTGAGCACGTCCTCGGGAGGGCCGGGTTGGCGTTCGACATGGCGGTTACTGGGCCTTCGTTCTGGGGGCTTCAGCGGATGGGGTGGTGCTCGGCGAGCACGGAGGCCACGGCGGGCAGGGTGATGTTGCGGCCCGACACGACGGCGACCACGCGCCCGTGTGGCGTAATCTTTCCGGCGATCAGGGCGGCGACAGCTGCGGCGCCGGCACCCTCGGCTATGTGGCCGCGTTCGGCGGCCAGGTAGCAAAGCGCGGACAGGATCTCGGCCTCGGTGACGGTGACGAGATCGTCGACGTAGCGCGCGACGAGGTCGACGGTGACCGAGCCGAACTCGATGTTGCCGGCCATGCCATCGGCGATGGTGACATCGACGGCGACAGGGACCTGGCGGCCTGCGGCGACAGCCGCGGAAACTGCCCTGGAAGCAGCGGCCTCTACACCGACCACGCGCGTTTGTGGGCGGTTGGCCGCCCACAAACCCAGCCCGGCGGCCAAGCCTCCGCCTCCCACGCCACACACCACAGTGAGGGGCCCATCCAGCTGCCTATCGAGTTCGCGGCCGATGGTGGACTGGCCGGCGATCACGTGCGGGTCATTGTAGGCCGAGATGTAGTGCGCGCCCCCAACGGCGAGTTCCCGCGCGTACGCCTCCGCGTCGTCGTAACTAGAGCCCGTCTGCACCAGATCGACGCCCCAGCGCCGCAGCCGGCCGACCTTGGCTGACGAGGCGTTTTCGGCCACCACCACGGTCGCCGCACGGCCGAGTGCCTTGGCCGCGAAGGCGACGCCCAAGGCGTGGTTGCCGGCAGATGCAGTGACGACCCGTGTCGCTGGTGGCGCCACGGCCAGCGCGGCCAGCGCTCCTCGGACTTTGAACGACCCGGTGGGCTGAACGCTTTCCAACTTCAGCGTCGGATCTTGCGCTGTGCCTGCCCCCGCATCGACCGGGGTCGGAGCCAAATTGGCGGCGATTAGACGCTGCGCGGCTCTGAGATCTTCGGGTGTGGGGGCGGCCACGGCGCGTACCGAGAGGGGTACCTGCATGCCTTCGACTCTGCACTTCTGCACCGGGCCACCGCCAGGCGTGCACACTTGCGATGAGCATAAGGTTTTCTTGTGCTTGATCCAAAGAAGCTTCAGATTCTAGTGGACGTCGCAGAAACCGGTTCCATCGCCGGAGCCGCCGACCGCGCAGGTGTCTCTGCCTCGGCGGCCTCCCAGCAACTAGCCGCCCTTGAACGCCAGATCGGTGCGGCGCTGCTGGAGCGCTCCGCCCGCAGCGTGCGCCTGACCGCCGCAGGTCAGGTTCTCGCTGACCGCGCCAGCCGTGTACTGGCGGAACTGCATGAGGCCACTCGGGCGGTCCATGCGGCCGCGGGATTACAAGGCGGCACCCTCCGCTTCGCCGCGTTCGCCTCCTCCGGGCCGGCTTTGACCGTTCCCGCACTCGCCGCCTTCCATCGCCGCCATCCTGAGATCATCATCACCTTCACCGAGATGGAACCCGAAGAGGCGATCCCCGCGGTGGCCGAGGGCACCATCGACCTCGCCGTCACGCACCGGTACCGGCACGTACCACGCCCGGACCTGCGTGGCCTGCATCAGACACTTCTTTACCGCGATCGGCTGGTCTTGGCCGTCCCTGCCCACGCACGGCCAGCCGCGCAGACCGCCGTCAGTCTCGCCGACTTCGCCGACGCCGCCTGGGTGGCGACCAAGCCCGTCACGGGATTCCAGGCCGTTACCGAACACGCCTGCCGCCGGGCGGGCTTCATCCCATACGTCGCCTTCCGTGCCGACGACTACGACTTGCTGCTATCTCTGGTCGGCGCCGACCTAGGCGTGGCCCTGGTGCCGGAACTTCTCGCCGGTGCCCGCCCTGGCATCGCCTATCTTCAATTGGCCGACCCCTTGGGGCTCACGCGCGACGTCCACATCACGACCCGCACAGCCGATCCGTCTCCCGCGGTCACCGCCATGGCACGCTGCCTCAACCAGCAGCTCACCCGACGACCATGGACACGACGCCCGCCAGTCGAGCACACGGCACCGCCCTCCTCCTCCCCACCGCCGATGCCACGATCACCAGCCAAGCCGCCGACCTGACTGGCACAAGACGCCACGGAATCGACACCTGCCTCGAATACCTCACCGCCAAAGTCACTGGGCATGCCGTTGTGACGAACGCTTTCCAGTTGGAAAGCATGGCCGCATGCACAGGCGACAGTGGTGTCCTCGATGCGGTCAGGGATGGGCCAAGCCCTACCGAGTACGGGGCGGCGAGATCAGCTTCCTCCTCCGCGAGGAATGCGACGCGACCTGGACGCCTGAACAGCAATCCGAGCGCGGCGCCTTTCGCGATCTCAGCAACCGACTGAACGAAGTCTTCGGGATCACCGGTCAGAACATCAATTGGCGGGCGCGAATAGAAGAACCGCCAGAGCAAACCTGATCCAGGGCGCGCCTTTCCTCTCCCTGCGGACGAGCACCACCCTAGCGAGAATGCGGCCAGTTCTGTCCCCTGCTCTCCATGCATATCCCGGCGACTTCCGTTCCACCGACCCGGGTGAATTCCAATCCGCCTATTCCAAAAATACGCGGGGAAGAACGTTCGGCCTGCTGAACCGGCAGGCCGAAAGGACCGCCCGCATGGGGTAGCCGTCTGGGTACTCGGCGGCCCCAGGACGGGCCCCGTGAGCGGCTGCACCAGCGCCGGCGCTCACCACCTTTTCCTACTTCCGGTGCAGCGCACGACGCGGTACACGGGGCGGGACAGGGCGCGGAGCGGAGGCAGAACACGGGGTGGGGCACGGAATTCACGCGAAGCCAAACAACAGGATCAGGAATTGACAAAGCGCTTGGCGACATGCCCACGCAAGCGCACTGAACCGCCTGCCCGCTCACATCTTCAAGAATTGACAGAACACTTGTCGGTATGCCCTCGGGAGCGCCGGAAAATCGCCGACTGTTACCGGCCGCCCGGGAATTGACACACGCCCGATGGTTGCCTACGGTCCGCTCGTCGGCTTTTCCAGACCGCATCCGAAGGTATTCATGACTACATCCACGTTGCCGAATTCCAGGCAGCGGTTGATTCTTGCCGTTCTCATGGTGTGTTCACTGCTGATCTGGCTGGACAACACCGTCCTGAGCACCACCCTGGAGACCCTCGCGGACCCGGTCCGTGGGCTGAACGCCAGCCCGGCCGAGCTGCAGTGGGCCACCGGCTCGTACACGCTGGCCTTCGCCACCTTGATGTTCACCGCGGGTGCGCTGGGCGACCGCTTCGGCCACCGGGCCGTGCTCGCGACGGGCCTGGTGGTCTTCGCCGCGTCTTCGGTGTGGGCAGCGTACGCGGGGGACGCGGGGCAGCTCATCGCCGCGCGGGCGGCGATGGGCGTCGGCAGCGCGCTGATCATGCCGGCCAACCTGGCCATCCTCATATGGACGTTCACCGGCCCGGCGCGGTCGACCGCGATCGCCATCTCCTCGACCTCCGCCGGTGTCGGCATGGCCGTGGGCCCGGTGCTCGCCGGTGTGCTGCTCGACCGCTTCTGGTGGGGCTCGGTCTTCCTGGTCAACGTCCCGGTCGTGGTCCTCGCGCTGATCGGCATCGCCCTGCTGGTCCCGAATTTCCGCAGCCCCGTCGTGCGACCGCTGGACCCGGCCGGGATGCTGCTGTCCATCACCGGCCTCGCGGCGCTCGCCTACGGACTGATCCGCGCGGGTCAGGCGGCGGCCTGGGGCCGTACGGACGTCTGGGCGCCGATCGTCGTCGGACTGATCCTGCTGACCGTGTTCGTCCACGTCGAACTGCGCAGCAAGATGCCGAGCTTTGATCCCCGGCTGCTCGCCCAGCGCGCGTTCGGCGGCGGCAACGCGGCGCTCGGCCTGCTCCTGTTCGCCATATCCGCGGTCACCTTCTACAACGCGTTCTACCTGCAGGGCGCGCGCGGCTACTCGCCGATCGAGGCGGGCCTGGCCAGCCTCCCGACCGCGCTCGGCGCGATCTTCGGCGCGCCCGTCGGCGCCCGCCTGGTGCACCACTGGTCGCTGCGGCTCGTCGCCGTGCCGGCGCTGATCGTCGCGGCGCTGACCATGGGCGCGTACGGGCTCTTCGGACTGGGCACGCCCCTCGTCTGGATCGAGGTCGTGCTGCTGGTCCAGGGCCTGTCCATCGGCATGGTGCTCGGCCCGGTGACCGCGGCGCTGATCAGCACGCTGCCGCTGGAGCGGGCCGGTGCCGGGTCGGCCGTCACCAACACCGTGCGCCAGACCGGCAGTGTGATCGGTATCGCCGTCGGCGGCACGATCATGTCGATCGTGTACCGACGCGCGATCGAGCCGTCGCTGGACGGTGTCCCCGGACCGGTACGGGAGCAGGCGCGGGTCTCCGCCGAACAGGCGCGGCACGTCGCCACCACGTCCCACCTGCCCGCGCTCGGGCACGCCGCCGACGACGCGTTCGTCCACGCCATGCATGTCGGCGCGGTCTGGATCATGTTCATCGCGCTTTTCGGCGCGGCCGTGCTGCTGCTCGCCCTGCGCCCGATCCGCAAACCGGCGGCTGCCGGGGGTGAGCCGGAGCCCGCGCGGGACGGCAGCCCGACCGCGGACGAGACGGCCCCCCGGGCTGGGGCCGAGGACCTGACCGCCCGCGAAGGCGACGACGTGGGCACCCGCTGAAGCCATGGGAACCAGGCAGAAACTCCCCGAGGCGCGGTCGGACAGTCGGCCACGTACCTGCCCGACAGGCACATGTTCGCCCTGTGGACCTGGGCCGACGGCGCCGTGGGGCCGGCCCCGCCGGTCGGTGACGTCCAGACCGTCCCCCTGGTCGTCCCGACGCCGGACCTCGGCGGGCTCAAGGTGTCCGACGTCGACTGCGTGCTGATCGAGCCGGACCGGCTCGTGGCCGTGCCCCTCGACTCGCCCGGCCGGTCGGTGGACGCAGCGGCGATCTCTTGCAGAAGTGCATCCCGTTCATCTGCCAGAGCCTGCAGCCAGAGACTCCCGATCCGTGGGTAAGCCGACTCTGGTTGCGTCGGCGCCACGGAAGCACGCTGGTCAGGCGTCGGGAAACACCCGACCACCGAGCCTTCGGAGACATCTTCCATGAGTACTTCTCGTGCCCCCCGGAACTGGTTCCTCACGGGTGCTTCCCGTGGCCTGGGCGCACACTGGGCCGAGGCGATCCTCGCCCGTGGCGACCGGCTCACGGCGACCTCCCGCAACGCGCAGGCGCTGCGCCCCCTGGTCGACCGCTACGGCGACCAGGTCCTCGCGCTGGAGCTCGACGTCGCGGACACGGCCGCCGTCAACGACGCCGTGAGCACCGCCGAGAAGCAGTTCGGGGGCATCGACGTGCTCGTCAACAACGCCGGGCACATGCTGCACGGAGCCCTGGAGGAGCCTACCGACGACCAGGTCAGGGCTCAGATCGACGTCAACTACCTCGGCGCAGTATGGACTACCCGCGCCGTACTGCCCGGCATGCGCGAGCGCCGCTCCGGACACATCATGCAGGTCTCCTCGCTCGGCGGTCTGGTGGCCTACCCGGCGCTGGGTATCTACAACGCCTCGAAGTGGGCACTGGAGGCGATGAGCCAGTCACTCGCGGCCGAGGTCGCGGCATACGGCATCCATGTCACGCTCATCGAACCGATCATGTTCCCCTCGGGACTTACGGCCTCCTCCCCCCAGGCCCGGCAGGACCCCGCCTACCAGCACGCGCGCGAGGCGCTCTACGCCGGCGCACAGGCCGCCGGTTTCGTCCCCGGAGACACCGCCGCAACCGCCGACGCCCTCCTGGCCGTTGCCGACGCGCCCGCTCCGCCGCTGCGCGTGCTGTTCGGCACGGGCGGCCTGGACGCTCTGCGCACCGAATACGCCGGCCGGCTCGCCGCCCTCGAGGAGTGGGACCACATCTCCCGCCTCGCTCAGGGCAAGCCGAACGGAGCATGAGCCCCCTATAACGGGAGCGTTCATTCGCCGGGAGCTCGCGGCCATTGTCCCTGCAAGGCACTGGAGATGGCCCTGTCCCCGATCGGACCCTTAACCTTGATCGTTCATGAGTCCCCGTCAGGTCACTGGCGGGGACTCTGTGTCTGTGTGGCGGGGCTTTTCGGGGCTGGGGCGGGCTGAGAGCCCGGCTGTCGCGACGGGTGGGCGCCGGGTTCCACTTCACGCCCTGCCCCACAAGCCCACATGCTCGTTCAGCACGTGTTGCCAGCCATTCCCGTCATAGAGAGTGCAGTTGCATGCCTGAGGATGAGGCGCCGAAGATGCCCATTCGCGACTATTTGGATCGTCCGGTTCGAGTGCTGGAACGCCGTCGCGAGGTGGCGGCGATGGCGGGCCACAGCACGGCCACGACGCGTTCGGGAATCTCCTTCTTCGGCTCACCGGAGTAGAACGCGGCAAAGTAGCTGCCGAAGCACATCATCGCGATCATGCGGGTGTCGATGTCGGCGTAGACCGCGCCGCGTTCCTGAAGCTGCTTCAGGACCTCCTCCACCAAGGCGACGCGGGGCTCGACAGCGTGCTTGCGCAGGATCTCAAGCAGCTCCGGGGTACGGATCGCCTCGCCGGCGAAGTTGCCCATCAGCACCATGGCGTCGGGGTTGTAGTAGGCGGGGTCGAGCCGGCCGACGGCCTCGACGAGCGCGTCGCGAGGCTCCAACTCGGACAGGTCGACGCTGTACATGTCGCGCTGTTTGCGGAAACCGTAGTCGAGCGCGTCGACCACCAGATCGAACTTGTTGTTCCACCGGCGATACAGCGTGGGCCGGGTCACCTTGGCATCGGCGACGATGTCACCGATCGTCATCCTCGAGTAGCCGTCGCGCACAAGCCGCTCGCGGGTGGCCAGGATGATGGCCTCGTCGATGGCCATGTCCCGAGGCCGGCCTCCGAGATGCGCACGGTCGGTCTCCCCCGTTGCACCATCGCCGCCGCGTTGTTCGCTCTGCGGTTGTCGTGCCCGGACCATGGATCACCTCGCGGATGACGACTGCCACCACAATACCGCATATGTTACAGCGAGTGACTGTAACATGACTGCCGCTCGCAGGATGATCATGCGCTCAGTTACAGCTAGATACTGTAACCAAACGACTATCGCGCCGGCATGGTGCTCAGTGCGGATCGACTCGGGAGATCCTCCCGCCCGGCTGGTCATCAGGCTGAAGCATCAGCGCTGTGCGTCGATTGACGCCATTCCAGCACCTCTGGAACATCGCGATGCCATGAACGACGTTTGGTGACGTACAGGTTGTTCGGCTACGCGCATGACATGTGGTCCCCAGATGGTCTCCACACCGCCGGCTCAGCGATCCCCACCTCCAACCGAGCGCCGGAAGAGTGGCACGAGCTGTTCCCCAACCCCGTCGCCGGCGAGTCCCTCCGCCGACTACGTCATGGAGATCTGGCCTGGATCCTGTGTGTGCGAGTCGGTCTCCCGGTAGCGCGGAAGGCGCAGGACGAAGCGGGCGCCGCAGTCGCTGTCTTCGATCCGCAGCGTGCCTCCGCACGCCTCGGCGATCTGCCGGGCGATCGGCAGGCCGAGCCCGGTGCCCCCTGCGTCTTTGTTGCGGGCGGCGTCCAGGCGGGCGAACCGCTGGAATACCAGCTCGCGCTTGTCCGGCTCGATGCCCGGCCCGTCGTCGATCACCTCCAGTACCGCGACGCCGTACGGGAAGCCCCGGTCGTTGGACTCGACGTGATGCACGATGACCGTGATCGTGCTTGCGGCGTGCCGGTCGGCGTTGTCGATGAGGTTGGTGAGCAGGCGGCCCAGGCGCGGCCGGTCCCCCAGCACGACCACGTCCGGTTCAAGACGGCAGACGAGCCTCTTGGTTGTGTGGTGGCGCATCTGGCACTCCGTGCTCGCCAGCTCTGCCAGGTCGACCGGATCGTTCTTGCCGGGCGCGCCGGCGTCCATTTTGGCGATGGTCAGGAGGTCGGACACGATCGCCTCAAGCCGGTCCAAGCTTGAGAGAACGGCGCGCCCCATCCTGTTCATGGTGTCCTCTGGAGACGCCGACATCGCATCCTCGACCTCCGCGCGGATCGCGGCGAGAGGGCTGCGCAGGTCGTGCGAGGCGTCCGAGGCGAACTGGCGCTGCCGCTCCATCGCTCCTTGCAGGCGGGTCAGCGTGTGGTTGACGCTTTTGGCCAGATAGTGGATCTCGCACTTGCCAATCGGAACCGGTACCCGGCGCCCGGGACAGGTCGCGTTGATCTCGTCGAGCTTCCGTCGGATGGCACCGACCGGCCGGAGGGACGCGATGGCGATCCGGTTGGCGAGGTACGTGACGGCCACGGCCACGATGATCGCGGACCCGCCGAGAAGGGCGGCGAACTGCGGATCGATCCACCAGGGCACAACAGGTGAGGAGGCATAGACGGTCCAGTTCACCTGATGCCAGCGAGCCGACTGCGCGACCACGATGTCGCACTTGTCGGCCCCGAACACCCCATCGCACACGACTGCCTGCTTGCTGCCCTGGCTGCCCGGGCCGAATTCGGCCATGGGCGGCTTGCCGCGTAGCGCTGTTGTGGAGGCGACGACATGCCCCTGCGAATCGACGATCTGGATGTTGCGGAACTGACTACCCGGTAGCTCGACGTAGCCCTGGGCGTACCGCTCGGCCTTCTGGGCCACCTGACCACTGATCGCGCGGACCTCTCGGATGAGCGAGCCAGTGGCCAGACTATGGGTGGCGACCATCATTACGACGGCCAGCAGCGTGGACAGTATGGCGGCCACCACGCCGGTGAACAGCGTGATGCGTGCGACGATCGAACATTTGTCTTTCGCGTTCATGCTCCGACGCTCTGATCCGGTTGACCCCACGAGCCCTAGGGCTGTGATGTGTGGAGTGAGATGGTGGTTGGACCCAGGGTTGGGAGATGCCACGCGCTACCGGGGCAAACCAGCTACGGTTCGCACACTCGTGCAATCCCAGATCTAGGCGATGATCCATGCCGATGTCAGGCTCTGGAGGATCTGTTGCGAGTCCTGCGACACATCACGCGGGACCTGGCGCGCTCGTCGGCCGAGGGTCTGAGGAGTGAACACCTGGTTGAGACGTTGTCTTCATACAGCCAAACAACCCGATTAGCCCGGGTGTGAGATGTCTCAATCTGAGCGTGTTTCAGCTGTTGTGATGCCGTACGCGTTGATCCGGCGGTAGATGGTGGCCCGGGAGATGCCGAGCAGGTCGGCCGCCGCAGCCTTGTCGCCATGCGTCTCCAGCAGCGCACCTATGATCGCGTCGCGCTCGATCGACTCCCATCGGGTGAGGACGTGGCTCCCGGTGGCGTGACACGACTCCGGAAGGTCCTCGGGCTGGATCTGCCCGACCCGCCGTCGGGCCAGGGCGTGACGGAGAGCCTGGGCGAGGTCGGTGACGTTGCCGGGCCAGGTCGAGCGGAGGAGCACCCGCATGGCCTCCGGGCCGCACGAGACCGACCGGCCTGGGGTGAAGGTGCTCAGCAGCGCAGGCACCAACTCCCGTACATCCTCGATGTGGTGGCGCAGCGGCGGCACGGTGAGCGTCGCCGGCAGCCTGCCGGGCAGGTCCTCGGGGAGTTCGGCGCCGATGTCGGTGGTGGCGACCACCCAGACTCGATCCGCGTCTTCGGCGATCGTATCCAGCCAGTCCATCACCGCTGCGCGTGCGTCGTCCGCGAACGATTCCACATGGCGCAGGACCACGGTGCCTCCAGGGGCACCGAGAGCCGCCCGGCACCGGCCGGCCACGTCGGCGTCGGACTCAATCACAATGAACGGTCGCTCCGGTGAATACCAGGAATGGACGGCCCTGGCGAGCGCCACCTTGCCCACTCCCGGCTCGCCCTCCAGGAGCACCTGTGTATATGTCTGACGGTGCATCGCCAGGTCGGCGCAGACATTGGCGAATACCGTCGAAGTGCCGGCCAGCTTCAGATCGGCGGGTCGTATCCGCGGCCGGGGCGTCGACCGGGGGCCGTCCGTGAGGGAGATCTTCACCACGGCGCTGTTCGGCTCGACGGGGTTGAAGCGGATCCTGACCTGCTCGCCACGGGACAGAACAAGCCTGATGGCGTGCTTCCCGCCCGCGCGCAACAGCTCGGCCACCATGTCCCGCAGAATCGCATGGTCAGAAGGCGCGAGCAGGTCGACCGCCCGACGATTCGCCATCGTCAGACCGTCGGCGACGGCGACGATCGCCTGACCGCGGTGGCGCTTGGCGGCCATGAACCCCTCCAGTAGTTTCCGCTCGCGCTCGGAGCCGAGCTCCAGCAGCCGCCGCTCGATGTCCCCGGCGGCGCTGCACACCACAGCGGACATCACCGGGCCGTCGCCGGGCGACCAGCACGTGATGTCCACAAGGCCTGCCAGCCTCCCGGTCAGCGGGTCGGTGATCGGAGCGGTGGCACACGCCATTGCGTGCAACGGCGCGGCGAAGTGCTCGCTTCCGCCCACGAAAGTGATCTGCCGCGTCTCACGCGCGGTCCCGATGCCGTTGGTGCCGACGTGCTCCTCGGCGAAGCTGAACCCCGGAGCCAGCCAGATGCTGTCGAGGTGCCGCCTGAAGGATCCGTGGTCCACCCGGCGATCCAGGAGCCGACCCTGAGCATCGGTGAGGATCAGGCTCACCGGGGCGTCCGACAGCGTCTGCTCCAGCCGATCCAGCACCGGCGCCGCGGCGAGCACGAGCCGTCCTTCGGTGTCGAGATCCTCGAAGTACGGCGGGTTGAGATCGTCGTAGCTCACTCCGGACAGGCGAGAACGGCGCCACGACTCCACGATGGCGGGGCGCACCTGCATCACAGGCACGTTGCCGCTTTGTAAGAAGCACTCGCGCGCCCGGGCGATGTGCTCAGTCACCCCTCCGCTGTAGAACATGCCAGCCTCCCCAAAGCAGACATGATTGATCATTTATGGATACTTCTGTCCAAGTTGGAACACCTGCACCGCACGTCGATCGCGAGGAAACGCGTGTCAACCGGGCGTCCGCATCACCTCAACGCCCTGTTCCGTCCGGTTTGAGCAGCACCCCTTGAGGCCTGCCAGAAGGGCGTGGAGCCTGATGGTCTCGCTGGGCGTGTACATCACCTCGATGCGAGGGGTAAGCCAGGCCGGCTGCACCACTCCACGAACAGAGCCGCACTGACGAGATTGGACGATTGCGTCCACTATGCTAACGTCCAGCGAGTTTCGTTACAACAACTAACTGTAACGATCATTGTGAAGGCGATCAATAACGTTCGTCGTAAGGCCTGGTCCGCTATCTGGTGCGCATCCCGCGCAACCACGGCCAGCTGCCACCCGACGGCGATCGTTGGACTGAATCGTCCAGTTTTCGGTTGCTCAGGTGCCGCGTGGAGAGTGACCTGACCAGCGTGTGCGCGGCTTGTGATGCTCTGGCGAAAGAGGGGGCAGTGGACCCGGAGACTGATCGGGAGAACCGCCGATGGGTGCGTGATCTCGCTGCTGCCGGCCCCGTCAGAGAGGCGGCGTGCAGGGAGCTGTATCCGTTGCTGCTTCGCATCGCGAAGTCTGAGGCACGTCGGCGTGCGCCGGTCCTAGAGCTGGACGGCCCGGAGCTCGAGGACATTGCCCACCAGGCCGCCGCTGACGCGTTGATGGCCATCGGCGAGCGTCTGGACAGGTTCCGGGGTGAGGCAAGGTTCACCACGTGGGCGAGCAAATTCGTGATCTTTAATGTTGCCACCAAGATGAATCGTCACTTCTGGCGTCGCCACGAGGTCCCCTACGATCAAGAGGATTGGTCCAGGATCGCCTCGAGGTTCGACGTGGGCCCCGACGACGAGGCGCAAGTCCGGGAGTTCGCGGCGGCGATCTCGACCGCGGTCGAAGAGAATCTGTCGGAGCGTCAACGCATTGTGTTCGTCGCGACGGTCCTCAACGGCATGCCGATGGATGTTCTGGCTGACGAGCTGGGCTCGACCCACAACGCGCTGCACAAGGTGCTCTTCGACGCCCGGAAGAAGCTCCGCGCTGCGCTGGTGGCAAGTGGCTACCTGCCCGCCACGCCGCAGATGACCGCACGCAACTCGACACCCAAACCGACGTTGAAACCATGACGATGCAACCCGCGCATCGCTCGTCAGCTCGCCGATCGCGAACTCCCGGCGCACTTCGAGCCCGGCCGTGAAGAAGAAGATCGCCATCAGCGTGTCGTTCACCAGTGCGTGAAGCGTGAAGTCCAGAAGCAGGTCGCCGACGCCGACCATCAGCTGGGTCTCCCAGAACGTCTCGTACGACGCCAGGGACACGTTGACCCAATGATCGCTGCAAGCGTCGCGACGAGGAGGAGCAGGGCGCCGATCCGGTTCTGGCCCATTGCGCCGATCCGCGCGGCGATCCGCGGGGCGTCGACGAGCGCTCGCGCAGCCCTGCTCAGGGTCGAGTGAGGTCTGGATGACGGTGAGGTTCGTCATGAATATTCATGTGCTGGCCGTTCCCGCTCGTGTCGGGGTGCGGGTTGCGTGCAGCGAGGACGGTGAACAGCGTGGCGACGATGGCAAGGCCGCCGTAACCGAGGGCGAGCTGTGGCAGTGAGAAGGTTCTCGAGAGTTCCCCGGAGATGAGGCTGGGGAAGGCAGCGCCGCTGTAGCAGAGGAGGTAGATCGCGCTGAAGATCGGTGCCCGGTCGGCCAGGGTGCTGCCATGCAGCAGGCCGCGGGTTGCGGCGCTGATGGCGATGCCTTGACTGGCGCCCGCGACGATGGTTGCGGCGATGAACAGCACCAGTGCGCCGGTGGCGATCGCTGTGATGATGCCGATCCATCCGGCCAGGAAGATGATCATGCCGAGGCGTTGGGCGGCCGCGGAGGTGAACCGGCCGCCGAGGGGAGCACCGAGAACGCTGGGAGCCATGTAGGCGGCGAACACCAGCCCGAGGACGAGCGGGCTGCGCGTGTGGAGTTGTTCTTCGACCACCGCTGGCACGAAGGCCTGGTAGAAGGCCCCGGTCGCCCAGGTGGCCAGGAACACCGCGGCAGCGACGGGGAGCAGATGCCTGACCCGGGCCGGTACGCGGACCCGGGGCAGCAGTGATCGCCAAGCGCCCGGCGACGGAGTCGCCGTCTCCGGGCTGACAGCGACGAGTGCGGCAGACAGGAGGAGGAAGCCGACGGCAACCAGGTAGATGAGCTCGCGTGGCCAGGGGCCGAACTGGACCAGGGCTCCGGACGCGATGGCGCCGACGGCGAGGCCGAGCATGACTGTCTGGCTGGAGGCGACGGAGGCCAACCAGGCCGGCCTGGCCGGTGCGGCATCGACGATGTAGGAGGTGAGGCTGCTGCTGGCCAGCCCGGCACCGAGGCCCATCAGGAGCCGGCCGGCGATCAGGATGCCGATGTCGTGCACGTTCAGCAGCAGCAGACAGCCCAGCACAAGAAGGCCGAGGCTCGCGATCGAGGTGGGCCGGCGGCCCAGATGATTTGACAGCCGTCCCATCATCAACAGTGTGGTGAGAGTGGCAGCGGAGTAGGCGACGACGGTCATCGAGATACCGGCGTTGGTGAACCCGTCCTCGGCCCGGTAGATGTTGAAAAGCGGGATCGTCGAGCCCACCGCGGCGAACGCGGCCACCAGGGAGACCACCGCGGATAAGAATGCCAGCCGGAGCGTTCTGCCCCGACGAGCCTGGTTGAGCGCTGGTGCCCCGTTTTGCATCGAGCCGTGCCTTTCTATGGTTCTGAACCACCCCGGAGTCTCTGGAGGCTTCGGATTGCGCACGTCGACGTAGCCGCGCACCGTGGAGGTGCCGGTGAGCCAGGTCCGCACTGAGCCGATGTCGGTCGTGGACGCTCCGGCCTGCTTGAGCGCGTCCTGGGCGTGGCCGGGCGTGCCAGAGAGGATCACGAGGTCGTGATCTGCTGGAATGCGGACGGCGCCGGTGTAGCCGCCCCTGTGGGCGGCTACACCGGTGTCCGATTCCGCTGATCTTGTGCGTGGTCTTTCTCGTCTGGGGTGAGTACTGGAGCGAGGCCGCCGGCCGGTCTCGGCTTGTTGCCGTGTCGTGGCTTGCCCTTAGGTCCCTAACCGGGGGCGGGGTTGCCTCGCGACCAGCAGCCTCGCGCGCGTGGTCGGGTCAGGCGCCCGGGGCGATCGCGCAGGCGGAGACGCAGACCCAGGCGCCCTCACGCTTCTGGTACACGTCCGTGTACAGCGCTTCTTGCTCCACTCCATCAGCGATCATGGTGTATGCGGCGCGGCCGTGGATCAGCGCAACATCGCCGAGGATGCGGATCTTGACTTCGCGCAGTGCGAGATCCTTGAAAGGGCGCGGCTTAGCGATGTACTCGAGGTACTCGTCGCGGTTGCGGGTGACACCCGGAGTCTGCACGATGAAATCTTCGGCGAGGAACTCACTGAACCGCTTGGCATCGCTGGCCTGATCCGCATGGTTGTAGTCAAGGTTGAGCTGCTCGAGGATCGCCAGATCTTCCGTGAACTGCTTGGTGTCGTTCATTTTCTTGTTCCTTCTATGTGCGTTTCGGCGTTCGCCGCAGGCGAGTTGTCTTTTCGGTGCCCGTGTACGCGGTGCCGACGTGCAAGGTTGTCCCGTCTGATTGGTGTCAGATCCGCCGCGCCGACTTACCGACGACGTCGCAATCTCGCTCGCGCCTCGACGCCCTCTCGCCGTAACCCGCGCCGATCAGTGACAGTCGACCACGTCTGAACGCCGGACGGTTACGCCAGGTCGCGCTGGAACGCGGTGAGCTCCTCGTCGTGGCCGACTTCCGCGGGTTCGTGCTTGGGGTGGGCGCCGGAGCCGGGACGGACCTTGTCGATGAGGTCGGCGTACTCGGGGTTGCGGTCGATGAACTCACCCACGAACGGGCAGATGATGGTGATCTTCTTCCCGCTCTCGCGGATCGCGTCCAGCACACGAGCCACGAGCTCCGTGGCGACCCGCTTTCCGCGGTACGCGGGCTCGACCCAGGTCTTCAGCAGCACAACACGGCCGCCCACGAACCGGTAGGTGAGCTCGGCGATCGCGTCGGCGCCGAGGGTGGCGACCCATCGGCCGTGCTCGGTGTCGTTGATGACATCGAGCTCCCAGCTGGATTCCACCTCGCTGAGACCTGTCTGGTCCAGAGCAGCGATGAGCGCTGCGTTGTTCTCTTCGCGGGTGGCGGCCTCGGCCTCGAGATTGATCATCATTGTCACGCTTTCTGTCAGGGGAGCCAAGAAGTGGGCTTTGGGCAACGGGTGTGGCCTCCGCGTCCCTATGGACGAACGCGGATGATGGTCTTTCCCTCGACCCGCTCGGTCGGGTTGAAGGCGGCGACGGCGTCGTCCAGGGCCGCGACGGCGCCGATGTTCGTTCGCACTCGTCCGTCCCGCACCCGCTGGGCGATCTCATTCAGTTGAGAGCGGTCGGACACGACGACGAAGTCGATCGCCAGGCCGTCCGCAGGCCGTGCTTCCGGTGGTCCGGTGACGGTCACCAGCGTTCCCCCGGCTCGAATCAGACCTGTAGACCGCTTCTGGATGTCGCCGCCAAGGACATCGAAAACCAGGTCGACCCCGCCGACATCTTCCAGAGTGTCGCTGTCGAGGTCGACGAACTCGTGCGCGCCGAAGTCGAGCGCGGTCTGCCGGCCGGTGGCGCGTCCGGTGCCGATGACGTGGGCGCCGGCCTCACGTGCGAACTGGGTTGCCATCGAGCCGACAGCGCCGGCCGCGCCGTGCACGAGGACGCTCTGGCCGGCCTGAAGGTGGCCGTGCTCGAACAGACCTTGCCACGCGGTCAGGCCGGTCATCGCGACGCCTGCGCCGACCGTGAAGTCGACATCGCCCGGCAGCGGCGCGAGATTGCGTGCCTCGACGACTGCGTACTCGGCGAGGGTGCCGTCGCGAGTCCAGTCCGTGAGGCCGAACACCCGCTGTCCCACCGACAGGCCGGTTGCGCCATAGCTGAGGGCGGTGACCACACCTGCCACCTCGTGTCCGGGGATCGACGGCGTGCGGTCACGGCCGAGGCGATCGATCCAGGTCGAGGGCCACTCCAGCTCATTCCCGGTGAATCCCGACGCATGAACTTCAACGACGACATCGCCGTAGTTCGCGCCCTCAAGACTGGCGAGCCTCGCCGCATCCGGATCAGGCCGCTCCACCAGCTTCATCCCGGCGGTTCCCGCGGACCGGTTCGTCACCACGATCGCTTTCATTGAATACCTCTCTGTAGCAGTGCTCACAGACACCCGTCACGTCGTAATGAGGGTCTGTGTTGTCTCCGCGTCCTTATCGGCGAACGCCGATGATGCCCTTGCCCTAGACCGGCTCGGTCGGGTTGACGGCGACGACGGCATCGTCGAGAGCCGCGACGGTGCCGATGTTCGTCCGCAGCCGCCCATCCCGTACCCGCACGACTCGAACTACGTCCGAACGCCGGACGGCTACGTCAGGTCGTGCTCGAACGCGGTGAGCTGCTCGTCGTCCTGCCCTCTCGCGGGTTCGCGCTGAGGGTGCGGGTGGCGGCCTCGACCCCGAGATTGATCGTCATTGTCACGGTTTCTGCCGGGGAGCCGTGGCCTTAGAAAATCGGGTGTGGCCTCCGCGTCCTTATGGACGAACGCGGATGATGGTCTTTCCCTTGATCCGCTCGGTCGGGTTGAAGGCGGCGACGGCGTCGTCGAGCGCCGCGACGGTGCCGATGTTGATCCGCAACCGACCATCCCGGATCCGCTGGACGATCTCACCCAGCTGCGCGCGATCGGCCTCGACGACGAAGTCGACCGCCAGGCCCTCCGCCGGCTGCGCTTCGGGCGGGCCGGCGATGGTCACCAGCATTCCGCCGGCTCGAACGAGGCTCGCGGACCGCTTCCCGATGTCGGCGCCGATCACGTCGAAGACCAGATCGACTCCGCCGACGTCGTCCAGCGAGTCGTTGTCGAGGTCGACGAACTCCTGCGCGCCGAAGTCGAGTGCGGTCTGCCGATCGGCGGCACGTCCGGTGCCGATGACATGGGCACCGGCCTCTTTGGCGAGCTGGGTCACCAACGAGCCGACTCCGCCGGCCGCGCCGTGCACGAGGACGCTCTGTCCCACCTGGAAGCGGCCGTGCACGAACAGTCCCTGCCACGCGGTCAGGCCGGAGATCGGCACGCTCGCGCCCACCGTGAAGTCGACATCGCCCGGCAGCGGCGCAACGTTGCGCGCCTCGATGGCTACGTACTCGGCCAGGGTGCCGTCGCGAGTCCAGTCCGCGAGGCCGAAAACCCGCTGTCCCACCGACAGCCCCCTCGTGCCATAGCCGAGCGCGCTGATCACACCGGCCACCTCGTGGCCGGGGATCGACGGCGTGCGGTCGCGGCCGAGGCGATCGGTCCAGGTTCCGGGCCACGTCAGCTCGCCGGGGGTGAATCCCGACGCATGTACCTCAACGAGGACATCGTTCACCGCCGCCTCCGGCTCGGGCCGCTCGACCAGCGTCATCCCGGCCGTCCCCGCGGCCTGATCCGTCACCACAATCGCCTTCATCCGGAGCCTCCCTGTATCCAACCCACGCCTGCGTGACATCTTTGGTTCACCAGTGTTCGTGGCACCTGGATCTCGGCTTCTTACGCTGATCGATAGGGCTTGTGGCGCGAGAGTGCCCCTGGCTCTCTTTGGATTGGTGCCCGGGACGCCACATCTCTTTCGTCTGCTGTCTGGCTCGCTGTGACGTCACCCGGTTGCGGGCCTCGATGGACGAATTCGTCCAATACGGCGTAGCGTTATCAACCGCTAGGCGCACCGTCGGGCGTGCCCGTCCCCGCATCGAGGAGCAGCGTTGACTCACGAGGTCACTATCGTCGGTTCGACCATCAGCACACCGCGGTTGCGGCTGCGTCCGTGGCATCAAGATTACGCAGCCGGGGCGCTCGACATCTACGGCAGCTCGGAGGTCTCCCGATGGCTGGCCCCGGCAATGGATCGCGTCAACGACCTCGACCAGATGCGTGCGGTGATCGCCGGATGGATCGCCGCACCTCTGGGATCCGAGGGGCGCCCGAGTGGCCGGTGGGTGATCGAAGAGACCGAGAGCGGGCGCGTCGCAGGCTCGGGTCAGATTCTTCCGCTGCCGCCGGAGTGCGACGACCTGGAGTTGGGCTACCAGCTCGCCCCGTGGGCGTGGGGGCGGGGGTTGGCGGCCGAGGCGGGTCATGCCCTGGCCCACTATGCCTTCAGCAACGGCGAGGAGGAGGTGTTCGCCGTCGTACGGCCCAAGAACGAGCGCGGCACTCGCGCCGCCCGCCGCATCGGGATGGAGTGGGTCGGGGAAACGGACAAGTACTATGACCTGCGTCTTCAGGTCTTTCGGCTGCGGAAGGGCGACTTGGACACCTCCGCGCTCGAGCCGGGCCCCGTCGAACGCTGATCCCGGTTCGTGCCTGGTCGTTCTCGAGCAGGACGGCCACACCTGCCCTGAGCCCGCGCACACACCGAGAACGCCGTAGCGAGCGTTTCGCTCCCGCATCGAGATGCCGAGGGTGAGCAGCCGGCGCGATGCCCATCAGTCCGGGCTCCAACGCATGCACCGCCGAACCGACGATCCTGGCCGACGGCGCAACCCCTAGCCCTGCGACCATGTCATCGCTGGCGATGACTACGGCGCTCGATCCATCGGAGTGCGACATCGACTCGACACCGGCGGCCGGACCGATTTTGGTCATCCCCAGTTGGATGGGGTGCGCGAGGGAGATCGCCGCGCCGAGCGAGGAGGCGCAGAAGCGGTTCAGTGATCGCAGGAACACTCTCGGGGAACCCTGGAGCGTTCGCAGGCTGCAACCATCGGTAGGCCCAAGAAATCGTCAAGGCGCAGGTGTGAGAGCGAGCCCCCAATACTTCCCGAACGGAGTGCGAGCCCCTGCCACCACGTACGCATCTGTACTATGCGCGAACGGTCACGAGTAGCCCGATCGGTAACATGAACCTGTGATGACGACCGCTGAATCGCACGATGGCAGACGCCTGACGGCGCGCGGTGCAAAGACGCGGGCAAGGATCGTCGCCGCGGCAACCGAACTGATGTACATCCAAGGAGTCGGGGCCACCACGCTGGATGACGTGCTCGCGGCGAGCGGAGTGAGCAAGTCGCAGTTGTACCACCACTTCGACGGCAAGGACGCGCTCGTGCGGGCCGTCGTGGACCACGTGGGCGAACGCATCATCGAGCGCGAGCGCGAAGCCCTCGGCCATGTCTCGACGATCCGGGGCCTGCGACGCTGGCGGGACGCGTTGGTCCAGAACAATGCCCTTCGACATGGCGCCTACGGCTGTGCGCTCGGCTCGCTGGCCTCCGAGGTCTCCGATCACGACGCTCTCGCACGCCAAGCTCTGTCTCAACTGTTCACCGAATGGCAGGGACTCCTGGCAGGCGTGTTGCGACGGCTTCAAGACGGTGGTGCGCTTGCGCCCGAGGCGTCGATAGACCAGCTCGCGACCGGGCTCATGGCCGCCCTCCAGGGCGGGTACATGCTGGCCCAGACCGCGCGCGATGTCACACCGATGGCAACATCGATCGACATGGCACTTGCGTACATCGAGAGCCTGTCTGAACGTTGAGCTCATCGCCAAACGGCCCCGGATCCGGGCCGAAGTCGCGGGCTGAGAGCATGGCCCAACTCAGAACCTGAGTAAGCCGCTGGCCGCCTTCACTGCCCACAGGCCCTGTGGCACCGGGCTCTGTGACGACTGCCGATCCCAGTGTTCCAGCAGTTCCCGCATCTCGGCGAGGTCACGCACAGGCTGTCGCCTGCCGATCGCCTTGGCAGTTCTCGGGTCCCCGTAGATCTCGAACGCGCCGTGGGCGTCTTCGGCAGACCGGGACCGCAGGATGAGGGTCGAATTGACGATGTGGTCAGGCTCGATGGTGATGTGCAGGTCATCCATGATGTCAGCGCCCGCTGTTGGTGTCTCGCGCGGTGCGAGTGGCGATGAAAGCCGAGCGGCTGATGTCGACGGCGTCGTTGAACTCGGGGTGGTTTTGGACGTAGTCGGCAACGAACCCGCAGTAGATGCCAACCTTGGTCTGACTTTGGCTCAGGTCTTCCAGGGCGTAGCGCGCCAGTGCCGAAGCGACGCCTCGATGCCGTTGATCTCGGTCCACGTAGGAGTGCGTGAGCAAGACTCGTCCGCCGGTCGTCTCGTAAGCCAGATTACCGACGACCTGGCCATCGATCAGTGCCTCGTAAAGGCGGGTGGTCTCATCCTTGCGCACCTCAACGGCGGCCGGTGATGGCTTCATGCTCTCTTCTCGCCTCGTTCTCTCCAGTCGGTGGGTCTAGCCAGCACCCGCAAGAGCGTCGCGGACTATGCAGTCCAATTTATAACACCCCTGCTGTGCTCCTAGAGCGTCCGAACGCCATACTTGGACTTCGGCGTCCAAAACGGGGATCGCCCGAACGCACGCCGCAGATACACGTTGAAGGAGTGGGCCGATGAGCAGTGAAGAACAGGCACCGGCTGCCGAGGACCTGATTGACAACACCAGCCAAGGCCGCTTGGAGCTCTACCGGGACGGCGAACTGGTCGGCTGGCTCTACTACACCCATCTGAAGCCCAACCGGTACGCCCTCCAGCACACCGAAGTCGAGCCCAGCCATCAACACCAAGGTGTCGCGGGCGCGAGTTACCGGCTTGCCGGCGCGGCGTCCGGGGTCTGGAACCCGCCTCTCGTGGGTCCTCGCCAGCGTGCTACGGCGGGGCGGGCTGAGAAGAGGCTGGGCCTTGGAGCGCCGATAGCAGGCCCTCCAAGGCTTGGGCGCATGGACCGCAAGCCAGAAAGTGCGCATGAACGCCCGGGAACCGCTCGCTCGGGTCGTTGCCCGCAGCAAGCAGCTCCGCGTAGACGTCCAGCATCTCCATGGCTTCGTCGCAGCCGGCGTCGCGCGGATCGGTCTGGAGAAAGGCGTCCAGTCGAGCCCAGTGATCACTCCGCTGATCGCCGGATGCGTTCTGCGCTTCGTTATCCACGCGTCCACCTTGGATGATTCACGCCTTGGATGCCTAGCCAGAGTGTCCCGCCGACGAGAAGCACTCCCCATCTTCTTGGAGTCGAGGGGTCTGCTCCTGGCCTGGCCGTGGGCAATTCGCTCTATCAGCCGGCATGTTCTTGGTGGGGCAGCTGCCCCGGAGGTCGGACGTAGTGGCACGTGTAGCCGTTGGGATGCTTGATCAAGTAGTCCTGGTGCTCGGGCTCTGCCTCCCAGGCCGTCCCGATAGGGGTTACCTCCGTAACGACCTTGCTGGGCCACAGACCGCTGGTGTCGCTGCGCTCCACGACGTTGCCCGGCTCGAGCGGGATGGTGAAACTGGGCCAGCCCGTGTGACTGTCGATCGACGCCGCGCGGGAGGCGCTCGGGTTCATCCCGCGGCATTCCTGGCGTCACCACGTGTGACGCCGGCCGAACGCTCCTTGGGGAAGTAGCGCAGCAGCACGACGTCGCCGACCAGGCGGGCCTCCACCAACCTCATCCGGACGAGCGAGCCGCCCGGATACGCGGCGGGTCCCAGAAAGCGCGGCGCGTCCGCCTGGCCGACCAGGAGGGGCGCCACGGCCAGGTGCATCTCGTCGGCGAGGTTCCCCGACATCAGCTGGGTGTGCACCGAGCCGCCGCCCTCGACCATGAGGCGGCGGACTCCACGTCTGCCCAGCTCGTCGAGGACCTGCGGCCAGTCGACGGCGGGGCCCGTGCTCACCACGTCGGCGAGCGGGCCGAGCGTGGCCCGCACCCGCGCCAGCGCGGAGTCGACGGTGACGACAAGCTTCGCGCCGCCGCAGTGCCACAGGGCCAGTGACGGGTCCAGGTCGCCGGAGCCGGTGACCACCACCTTCATGGGGTGCTCGGACAGGCCTCGCGCCAGGCGGGCGGCCCTCCGCTCCGCCGAGCCGACCAGCAGCCGCGGGTTGTCGCGGCGCACGGCCGTGGCCCCGAGGAGGATGGCGTCGACGTCGGCGCGCACCGCGTCGACCCGGTCGAAGTCCTCGCCGCTGGACAACAGGAGCCGCTCGGGGCCGGCGTCGTCGAGGTAGCCGTCGACGCTCACCGCGGCGGACAGCAGCACGTACGGCCGCGTGGTGGCCATCAGGACTCCCCAGCTAGCTCGCGAGTTCGGTCAGGGCGATGGTGTGGCCCGTACGGTCGACCTTGGCGCGCAGATAGCGCATGTTGTGGTCGGTGGCGAAGACGCCCGTGCGCACACGCCGGCGCACCGTGACGCCGAGGGCGGACAGCTGACGCTCCTTGTCGGGATTGTTGGACAGCAGGTCGACGCTGCCGATCCCGAGCGCGCCGAGCATCTGCGCGGCGACGGTGTAGTCCCGCCCGTCCTCCGGCAGCCCGAGCGCGGCGTTCGCGGCGTAGGTGTCCAGGCCGTCGTCCTGCAGGGCGTAGGCGTCCAGCTTGTTGTACAGGCCGATCCCCCGGCCCTCCTGACGCAGGTAGAGCAGCACCCCTTCCGCCGCGGAGAGCCGCTCGACGGCCTCGCGCAGCTGCGGGCCGCAGTCGCAGCGTGCCGAGCCGAAGACGTCGCCGGTGAGGCATTCGGAGTGCAGGCGCACCAGCGGTGACGCGCCCGCGCCCGGCTCACCGAAGACGAGCGCCATGTGCTCGCCGTCGTCGGCCAGACCGCGGAAGGTCACGGCCTCGGCCACCGCGCTGAACCCGTCGCCGAACCGCAGGGGCACACGCACCCGGGTTCGTACGACGACGTCCGCGTTGTGGACCGACGCGAAGAGCGGTTCGCCTGGGACCACATCGACGTAGATGCCCGGCTCCTTTGAGTTCCGGAACTCGTTTTCGAAGGGCGGCTCGGTGACGTCGTCCTGGGTGACCGCCCGCGGTCGTGGCCCCAGTCGCTCGACTGCCTCGGGCGTGCGTTCATTTGTCTGTGCCATGGTTCTAGCTCCTCGCTGTGAGGTTTGACTTCTCGTGTTATTTGCCAAGGAGTCCGTGCTGTGCCCGGACCTCACGTGGCAGGGGATCTCTTTGAGGCCTGATTCCGGCCCGCCATGACGCCGCCGTCGACGTTGAGGATCGCGGCGGTGACTCAGCCGGCATCGTCGAAGAGCAGGTAAGTCACCGCAGAGGCGATGTCCTTGGGCGTTCCCACAGGGCCGAGGGAGTGGAAGCCGTTGAAGGTGTTGAGCGTGGCCTCGAGCTGGTCCTTGGGTACGAACGCCTCGTACAAGGGGATCGCGACAACGGCAGGCGCCACGGCGTTGACGCGGATCTTGTGCTCCGCGAGCTCCATGGCCAGGTCGTGGGTGAGCGCATGCCTCGGGTGACGGTCTGGGTGAGGAAGAAGGCTGACCTGGCGAGCTCGAGTTAGGTGTCGTAGTCGGCGCCCTCGTAGTCGAGGAAAGCCTTGGGGATGAAGAAGCCGGCTGAGTTCACCAGGAGGGTGGTGTCAGCGTGCTCGGCCGCCAGCGTGTCCTGAACCCGCCTGACGTCGTCGCGGTTGGCAAGATCGGCAGTGATGCCCCATGCCTCCCCGTTCTGGGACAAGGTGTTGACGGTGTCGCCACGCGGGCCTGGTCGCGGCCGATGATGACGGCCGAGCCGCCGGCCGCGATGGCGTCTTCAGCACTCTGCCGTCCCATGCCGCTGCTGCCGCCGACGGCGATCAGTTTGCGGCCTTCGAACGCCCATACTTCTTCACTCCTTTGCGATGCTGCTCGTGCCGCAGTTGGCGTCTGAACTCGAGATCCTGCCGGGTATGTCTTGGTGAGTGACAGGCTCGCGGCAGGTCTTACCTGCCAGAAGGCAACCTTCCTGATCGTGCCTCCTGACCAGGGCAAGGACCTCGACGACATTTGCGCGCATCTGCCGGCCGCCCACCCAGTCGTCGGCGAGAGACGCCAGCGCATGCACGCCGGCCAGGCGCACCGCGGCGGAGTCGGACCCGAGCATCTCCCTGGCCTTGTAGAACCGCTCGGCAAATAGCTTGGACTGCACAGTCCACGGTCAACTCCCTGGTCGTCCTGCCCGTGGCCCTGCCCAACCCCCCCGGGCATCGCCGCAGTGGTGGTCGTTGCCCAGACCCTGGTCGAGGTGGTCGGCATGGTGATCTACGTCCAGGCGGTGCCCCGACTGTCGCCCGCCCACTGACCTCGGTCCCGCCTCAGTCAGCCGTGCCCGGGTCGGCGCCGTACAGCTCGAACGGGGACACTCCTCGTGGGTCGAGAACGATCTATGAAGGATCTCCCCGGCGCACACGGCAGTCCCTTTCGGAATACATAGCCTTAAGGCATTATTCGCCGTTTGGGCGGATTGGGCAGGTGGTGGGTAAGGGGGAACCGCCATGGCAGCCAGCGACGGGCTCGAGGACTGGGCGGGGTATGGGTTCAGCGAGGACCTCGTCAGAGCCTTGTTCCACGGTCTGCGCGTGGGTCTGTACGTGGTCGACCAAATGGGGAAGATCCTCCTGGTCAATCCGTATGCCGAGAGGCTGCTCGATCGTCCCGCACGGCAGTTGATCGGGGTCGACCCCCACGACCTGCTGCACCGCAACGCCGACGGAAGCCCGATCCCCCGGGAGGACTGCCAGATTCTGGCCGCGTTTGCCGAAGGGGTGTACGTCCGCAGCGAGGAGGCGTGGTTCACTCGCGGATCCGGAGACCTGGTCCCGGTGGGCGTGATGGCGGCCCCGCTCCCGTTGGGCGGGAAGAAGGACATGGGCTCGGTGGTCCTGTTTTACGACCTGTCGCGGCACAAGGCCGTGGAACACAAGCAGGCGGCCGCTCTGGCGGCACTGGAGAAGCTGACCGACCGGTTGTCGCTGATGGCCGAGATCAGCACCGTGCTGGCCTCCACCCTGAAGGTGGATGAGGCGCTGCGGCGGCTGTCGCGTCTGGTGGTGCCCCGGCTGGCCGACTGGGCGATGATCGACCTGCTCGGCCCCAGCGGTGACGGGGTGAACAGGGTGGCGGTCGTGGTCAAACAGGACCGGAGCGGTGTCGAGTGCAAGCAGTGGGAGGGGCCGCTTCCGGCGTTTCCAGGGACCTCCCAGGTGCCGATGGCGCGAGTGCTGCGCGGCGGCCCCGCGGTGCTGTTCGGCCCAGAGGATCTGGCCGAGCAAATTGACCCGGAGGAGTACAGCGTCCAGCGGCGGCGGCCATACGAGGAGTTGGGTGCCCATTCGGTCATCGTCGCGCCGCTGCGTACGCCGCGCCGGGTGCTGGGTGCGCTCACCCTGGCCCGCTACGCAACCTCCCCGGTGTACGACTCGGCCGATCTATCCCTTATCGGCGACATCGCCAGCCGGGCTGGGCTCGCCGTGGACAACGCGGACATGTTCGAGGAGCAACGTCGGTTCGCCTCCTCCACCTCTCACGAGCTCAGAACGCCGCTTGCCGGTCTCCGCGCCCGGCTCGAGGAGGCGGTGCTCTACCCCGCCGACGTCGACCCGCACGTGACCATCAGGGAGGCGCTGACGGTCACCGATCGGCTGGAGACGATCATCGACGACCTGCTGGTGTCGGCCCGACTCCGTGCCGGAGGGCCGGCCGCGTACGAGCCGATCGACGTCGGCGCGCTGGTGGCGAAGGAGGTGGCGGCCATGGCGGGTGGCGTCCCGGTACACGTCGACGCGGGCCGGGATGTGAACGTTCTGGGCAACCGGATTCAGCTGATCCGGGTCATCGACAACCTCCTGGTCAACGCCCGGCGGCACGCGGACGAAAGGGTCGAGGTCACGGTGGCACGAGTGGAGGGCTCGGCCGTCATCACCGTGTGTGATGACGGTGCTGGAATCGAGTCGCAGGACCGAGAGCGCGTCTTCGAGCGCTTCGTCCGACTGGACGAGGGCCGGAGCCGGGAGCCGGGAGGTAGCGGGCTCGGCCTGGCCATCTCGCGCGACATCGCCCACGCCCACAACGGGACCCTCTCGATCGAAGACTCAACGCGTGGTGCCCGGTTCGTCCTCCGACTTCCGCTGACAGACAGGCGTCCGTAGCCTTCGCGGGCCACCGGCCGTCCTCGAGCGGCGGCTCAGGCGTGGGTCGCCTTCGGACGACACGACTTCCGGCGCTGGTCTCCAGCGGTCTGGCGACGAAGGGAAGCAGCCCCCTGGTTGTAGACATACCCGAGTGCCTCCATCGACTCGAACACCCGCTCGAGCACCAGGCCGGCGAGCAGCACGACCCCGAGCACGAGGGGGATCAGCGTGCCACACGACACCCAGCCGTACGGCTCGGCCTGCACGATGGCGTAGACGACGAGCATGACGCCGGCGGTGACAGGATGGCGCCGAGGCGGCGCGCGGCAATCCGACAGCGCGCGAGGCGCCGCCTGAGCCAACGGCTCATCGCGTCCTTCAGAGAGGGCGCCGACCTCTCGCATGGCGACAGATGGGAAGCCGACAGGCAAGGAGAAGGACAGCAAGGCGTTACAAGGGGCAAGGAGTGCCCGTCACCCCCCGATAACGGGCACTCCTTGTGCCCCCGGTGAAACCACGGAGACAACCCGGCAGGGAATGCGTCGCCAGGCCTGCGCAGGCTCCTCCTCCGAGAGAGAGCCGCGGACCGAACGCTAGCAATTTTCGCAGGTCAAGCGGCGGAAGCACGCCGCGTAGCGCATCGGCGCCGGGGTCCCCCTACTTCGCCCGGTCTCGACCTGCGGTTTCCTAGTCTGCTCGCGTGACGCTGCGCATGGTCGGCCTGCACGGGTACGAGGTCGAGGCGATCAATCTCAACGGCCGCCGGTAATTCCGCATCCCCCAGAACGTCGGCATGCACCCGGATGCGATCAGGCGTCGCTTGGCCGAGCGCGAGCAGCGGGAGAAGCGGCACCTCCACTGAGGGCTCGCCTCTCAGCGCGCAGGAGTCGCATCATCGTGCCACGCGCGCAGACCGACGACGGCGCATAGACTCCACACCAGAGGCGGTTGAACGTTCCGCCCGCTCCGAGCCGTAGGTGCCTACGCCACCCGGCGAAGAGGACAAGGTCCACCGGATCAGCGTTCCTACTCCTCACGAAAAGTCTTCCCTCAGCGGACATGGTTCCCGGCGGGGTGCGTAGGACGCCGCCCGAGAGGATAGAGACCGTGGTCAAGGACTCCGCCCGCAAGAAGGCCATCAGAGAGCACATGGCGAACACGGGCAAGAGCTACACCGACGCCGCCCGCGACCTGGATCAGCAAGCCGACGCCAGGCAACCGCAGGTGGTCACCTTCGACTGGTTCAGCAGCCAGGCGCGCCACGTAGTCGATCTGGCACGCGAACATGCCCGAACCCACAGGCACAGCGCGCTCGGCACCGAGCACCTGCTGCTGGGGCTCCTCGACGACGGGGCGGGCGGCCTGGCCTTCGAAATCCTGGACGATCTGGCCGGCAGCGTGGAGGCCGTCGAATCAGCCATCACCACCGCCATGCCCCAGGGTGAGACCAGCGCATCGCAGGAGGTTGCCTTCAGCGATCACGCCGCGTTCGTACTGGCCAAGGGCGCGCCGCGACAGGCGAACAAGACTGGACACGGCTACGTCGGATCCGAGCACATCCTGCTCGCCCTGCTCGCCGTTCACGACTGCCGTGCCTGCCAGATCCTCACCAGTCTGGGGATCTCTTACAACCCCATCAGAACCGAGATCGTCGATCGACTGAAGGCCATGGGGGTGCTCAGCCGCTACCACAACCCTCGCTGACGTGCCCTTTGGGGAATTAAGCGACCTCCGGGCAGGCCACCCTGCCCGGAGAAGCGGGCGAATCGTGATCATCCGTAGAACGGAAGGCCCCTGGGCGGGGGCTTACGCTTTTGCCCTCGCCTGACTGCGGTTTCCCACCATGCCGCATGCCACTAAGGATGGTCGGTATACCCGATCACGGCGCGTTGCCCTCGGCGTACTGCCTTGGGGAGCCGGCCGGCACAGCCGGGCGGCCTGGGCCTTCGCCTTGGCGAGCCGGTCGCGGCCACGCGAGCCCGGCGGATCCTAGGCGAACGCAGGCAGGCCCGTGATGGCCTTGCCCATGATCAGCGTGTGGATTTCATCGGTTCCCTCGTAGGTGCGGACGGCCTCGAGGTTGCACGCGTGCCGCAGGGGCGAGTAGTCGAGCGTGATGCCGTTGCCGCCGAAGATCATGCGGGCCTCCCGGCAGACCTCGATGGCCTCGCGGACGTTGTTCAGCTTGCCGAACGAGATCTGCTCGTGCCGCAGCACGCCGGCGTCCTTCAACCTGCCGGTGTGCAACGCCACCAACGTCCCCTTCTGGATCTCCAGCACCATGTCGACGAGCTTCTGCTGGGTGAGTTGGAACGCACCGATCGGTTCGCCGAACTGGTGGCGTTCCAGTGCGTAGTTGAGCGCCGCCTCGTACGCGTCGCGGGCCGCGCCCATGGCGCCCCACATGATCCCGTATCGCGCCTCGTTGAGACAGGTGAAGGGGGCCCGCAGGCCGTGGGCGTCCGGCAGGACGGCCTCGTCCCCGAGGCGTATGTCGGTCAGGGAGATCTCGGCCTGGATCGAGGCGCGCATGCCCAGCTTGGGCTCGATCGGCATGGCGGTGAATCCGGCCGTGCCGGTGGGGACGAGGAAGCCACGGAGGCCCTCGTCCGTCTTGGCCCAGATGACCGCCACATTGGCGATCGTGGCCAGCCCGATCCACCGCTTGGCGCCGTTGAGCACCCAGCCGTCGCCGTCCCGCTCGGCCGTGGTGCGCATCTCGGCGGGGTCGCTGCCCGCTTCCGGCTCGGTCAGGCCGAAGCAACCGATCAGATCACCGGCGGCCATGCCGGGCAGCCACCGCTGCTTCTGCTCTTCGGAGCCGAACCTGTGGATCGCCGTCATGGCGAGCGACCCCTGGACGCTGGAGAACGTGCGTATGCCGGAGTCACCGGCCTCCAGTTCCATACAGGCCAGGCCGTACTCGACGGCGCTGCGGCCGGCGCATCCGTAGCCCGTCAGGTGCATGCCGAGCAGGCCGAGCGCGCCCATCTCCTGCGCGATCTCCCTCGGGAAGTACGCGTCTTCGTACCACCGCCTGATGTTCGGTGTGATCCGGGCGCGCACGAATTCGCGGACCTGGTCGCGCAGCTTCAGTTCCTCCGCGGAGAACAGGCTATCGAGATCGAGGTAATCCGCTGACAGATCCGGCATGTCGGCCTCCTTGCCCCGGGATGGTGCCGTGCGTCGTGACGAGTCCTTCTCAATGCAGGAGCCCGGCCGTACGGGCATCGTGGCGGAGCCGGTCGCGGTGGTCGGGATGGGCGATCCGGATCAGCGCCTCGGCGCGCTGGGAGAGGCTGCGTCCTCGCAGGTGGGCCACGCCGTACTCGGTGACGACATGGTCGGCCGTGTTCTTCAGGCTGGTCACCGCGCTGCCCGGAGTGAGAGTGGCGGTGATCCGGCTGATGCCGCTGCTGGTGGTCGCGTGCGTCACCAGGAAGCCCTTGCCGCCCTCGGAGTACAGGGCGCCGCGTGCGAAGTCGGCCTGGCCGCCGGAGCCCGACCAGTACCGGCCGGCGATGGTCTCGCTCGCCGCCTGCCCCATCAGGTCAACCTCGCTAGTGGCGTTGATCGAGATCATGTTGGGCTGCTGAGCGATGACGCGCGGGTCGTTGACCCGCTCTACCGGCAACAGCGCCACGGACGGGTTGTCGTCGATCCAGTCGAACAGGCGGCGTGTCCCCAGGCAGAGTGTGGCCACGTGCTTGTTGCGATGTCGGCGCTTGGTTCCACCGGTCAGCGCGCCCGCCTCTTCGAGATCCACCATTCCGTCGACCAGCAGTTCGCTGTGGACGCCGAGATTGCGATGATCGCGTAGCGCGGGCGACAGGGCGCTGGGAACCCGGCCGATCCCGATCTGCAGGCAGGCCCCGTCGGGGATCCGATCGGCGATGAACTCGGCGATCCGCCGGTCGCGCTCGTCCGGGACGGCCGACCTCATCTCGGACAGCGGGTAGTCCGCCGTGCACCAGCCGGCGACCTGGGACATGTGCACCTGGTTCTCGCCGTAGCTGCGCGGCATCTGGGGATTGGCTTCAAGGAAGAACGGGACTTCACCGATGAACGAGGCGACGTAGTCGGCGTTGGTGCCGAGGCTGAAGTACCCGTGCTGGTCAGGCGGGGCGGCGGCAGCCAGGACGATCACGTGCTTGGTCGTTCGGCGCAGCAGCAGCGGCACCTCGCTGAAGTGCGCAGGGACCAGTTCGACCGTGCCGGCCGCGTACGCGTCACGCGATCCCGGCCCGAGGAAGGCCGTGATGTGCTCCAGCCGACCCGGATACGCCCCCTCGATGTAGCGGCGCCGGCGCGACGGGTCCATCTGATGTATGCGCACGCCCTCAAGCTCGTTCGCGTGCGTTTCCAGAGTGTCGATCAGCGTCTGCGGCTCACCGCACTGCGGCGGCACGATGAGGTCGGTGCCTGGCGCCACCAGGGGCAGCACGTCCTCCTGACGCCCCGGCCGCACCATCGCGGCCTGCCCGCGCTCCGTCATCATGTACCCCCTTTGGGTCATGACCGTGTCTGGGGCACGCACCTCAGCCTATGGCGAGTCACGGCAAACCTTCGTCAAGCGCCAGCATGCGCTTGATGAACCACCGAGGCCGCACGCCGACAGGCGGCTCAACACCGCCTACTTCCCCGGTGGCGCGCTGGGCAGCGGCCGCCCTGCACGCCGTCGGACGGCTGGCCGCCGAATACACCCTGGTGAGCTATACCTTCCTCCCTCCACTCGACCCCGGCGTGCTCGCCGCTCACCTCGGTCGGCGCGTGCAGCGCCTGGACAGCGAGAGCGACGACTTCTCGAGGACCCGTGGGTGAAGTAACGGGGGAAGCCGACCGCGACGCCCCGCCACGTCCTGTTCGAACGGCAGGTAATGCCGACGCCCAAACCTTTCTGAGAGTGAACATGAACCCAGCTCATGCAGCCCTGCCTACGAGAATTCCCGATGACATCGCGACTGGTGAATGCCACGCTCGTGGTGTGGAACATGTGTCGATCCGCCCAGCCCGGCTAGAGGACCTCCCGTTCCTTGATGAGCTGGTCCTGCGGTCGAAGTCGCATTGGGTGGGCGGGCGCGTGGAGGAGGTTCCCGCCGTGACGCCGAAGCTCACAGCAGGGGACATCGCGTCTCGCCATGCCACGGTTGCGGAGAAAGACGGCATCCCTATCGGCTTCTACACACTCAACGAACACGAGGACTACCTGGGAATCGGTCTGCTGTTCGTTGATCGGTACATCATCGGCACGGGGGTCGGACGCCTGCTGTGGTGTCACCTGGTCCAGCACGCGGTCTCACTGGGCGCGCGTCTGCTCGGCGTCGGCGCGGAGCCGCGTGCCGAGGGCTTCTACCAGCGGATGGGCATGGTCAGCCGGCACGAGATCGATCACAACGGTGAGCGCCTGATCTGGATGACGGGCGAAATCGGCAAAGTTGCGAGCTGACTAGGACACGAGCCCGCTCCCTGACCCCGACGAATTTACGGTGGTACCCACAAAACGAGGCATCGTCGCGCTGGTTCTGGCCCAGTGTGCCGTGCCCGCTACCGCTCCGCAGTGGGTCGACGGCAGGTGGACAGGGGCAGAAGCTGTGGCTGATCTTCCTTGGCATGCGCGCGATGCGGACGAGTTCGCGCGCCACCAGAGAGGATCAGCGTCCGGCGAAGCTATCGAGATCAGCGGTCGAACTCTTGGCATGGATCTCGCAGTCATTTAGCCCGGCTGGTCAACTCAATTGGCTTAACAGCCATATGAACCATGCGATGAACAGCACCCCGCCGGCGAGAGTCAGGTAGCTGAGTAAGACGCCGCAGAATGCGATACGCGAGCCTCGCCCGTAGGTCCACCTGAGTTTGTGCTGGGCGATATGACCGCTGACAATTCCCAGCACGCTCAGCCCCGGGAACAGCAAGGGGAATACCACAGGAACCAGCAGCTGCCTGATGGCTTCTGTGATCGAGTCGACGTCCATGAACAACAAGATCACTATGCCCGGAAACGGAAGGAGGCTGCACAGCCCGCTCACGAAGGAGGCCACGGCCAAAGCATTGATATTGGATAGCGCGGTATCGCGACCGGAACTGTCGTCAGGATCATTCATTGCCGATTCACCTATCGGCGATCGCATCTCCATGACAGTGAGTGTCTGCTGCCCCACCTCCATCGTCCTGAGTACAAGACGCACATTTTCCTGAGTACCGCGATGAGAGCCTGGGGCACCGCCCCGCGTGCCCGTTGCGTGCCCGTACGGTCGGCAAGCAGCGGGGAATGACGGGGACTCACGGTCACTCGACCGGCATACGCGAGCGGTATATCCCACTCCGACCGAGCTGCTCAACTCGCACCGAGCAACTCGGTGATCTGTGCGTAGAACGCGGCGGGGTCGCCGACGAGCGACGCCTTCACCATTGCGGTCCAGTCATCGACGATCACCTCGATCGAGCCGGCGGCCAGGCCGTCGAGCGAGCGGCGCGGCACCTCGCGGGGATCGATCTTGGGTCCGTCGTATCCGGCCATGATGTCCGTGTCGGCGGCGCCGAGGAGGACGCCTTGGACGAGCGTGCCCTGATCCGCGAGCTCGAGACGGACGCCGTTCGACATGTTCCACTCCGCAGCCTTGGCAGCCGAGTACGAGCCGGTGCCCGGGCCGGCGAACCACGACAGCGCCGACAGGACGTTCACGATTGCACCTCCGCCGTTGGCCGCGAGGACGGGGCTGAATTCGCGGATCACGTCGAGCGTGCCCCAGAAGTGCGTGTCCATCTCGCGGTGGACCTCGTCCAGGTCACCCGTGACGAGGGCGGCACCGGTCGCGATGCCGGCGTTGTTGACGAGGAGGGTCACATCCCGCGCGGTCGCCGCTGCCGCGAGGACGGACTCGTGGTCGACAATGTCGAGTCGCAGCGGCACCACCCGGGTGTCGTCGAAGTCGAGGCTCTCGGGGCGGCGAGCCGTCGCGTAGACCTTGCTCGCCCCGCGCTCGAGCAGTTCGAGCACGAACTGACGGCCGATACCGCGGTTGGCTCCGGTGACGAGGGCGATCTGGTCGGTGACGTTCATGGGTTCCTTGCTTCCTGCGTAGGTCTCTCGGGTTCGGCGAGCCGCATCCGGCCCGGCATCGGCTACCGTAAAACCTCACATTGACGTCAAGGGCAAGTCGAGAACCGCGAAGCCGGAATCAGGGGAGGGCGCAGATGCGGATAGGCGAGATCGCACACCAGGCGGGGGTCAGCACCAGAGCTCTCCGGTACTACGAAGAGCAGGGTCTGCTCACCCCGGAACGCACCGCCAGCGGCCAGCGAACCTACCCCGAGTCAGCCGTCGAACGTGTCCGGCTGATCCAGCAGTTCTTCACCGCCGGCCTGCCGAGCCGGACCATCCTGCAGCTACTGCCCTGCGTCGATACCGGGCAGGCCTCCCCCAAGGCCTTCGAGCTGCTGGCATCGGAGCGCAACCGCATCACCGCCGCCATGGCCGACCTTGCTGCCGCACGCGACGCTCTCGACCGCATGATCGACATCGCGAACCATCCAACTCCCGAACACTGCCCTGCCCTCCGTGAGCCCGCCTGGGCGCCGTACAACCCTGCCGACGCAACGCGGACTGCACCTCACCCAACTGCGGCTCGCGATGAGTCAGCCACGCTCATCACCATGTGACCGTGGCACAGCGGAGACCAGGCCCGCCTTGTCGCAGCCCCCACCCGGCGCACTCTGCGCGTACGCCGGGACGACTGACGGCAGCAGATAGAAGCTCGCCGAGGAGCCGACGACCGTCACAAAGCGCAACAGCGGGGAAGTCGACCCTGCGCTGTAGGGCTCGTGAGCGCTCCCCCCTCACGTCCCCGCGGCCAGATCGCGATCCACGATCACCGCGATCTTGCCTAGCGCTCCGCCGCCCTCCTTCAGCGACCGCAGTCCGGTGCTGATCGCCTCGACGGTGCTGTCGACGGTCTGGCTGACGTGCGGGACCACGAGCCCCTTCGCCGCCCACTCCATCGCCAGGTCCATCCCGCGCTGGAGGAAGCCACGCGCCTCGCCGTCGAGCATGGCGGGTTCGGAGAAGTAGCGCAGCAGGTTGACGTTGACATGCCTGGCTCCGCGCCCGGCCAGGGTGGCGTCCACCGGGCTGTGCGTCTCGGCCAGGCGGGTCGTCCTGCCGGGGCCGACACCGAGCACGATCCAGCTGCCACCCCGCCGGACGGTCTTCGCGGTCTCGGCGAAGCTCTGCTCGTTGTAGGTGGCGTCGAAGACCAGGTCGACTCCCCGGCCGTGCGTCAACTCCGCGATCTCGACTGCGACGTCGTCACGCTTGTAGTCGAAGACGAAGTGCGCGCCGGACTGCCGGGCCAGCGTGATCGACTGCGGCCTGCCACCACTGCTGATCACCGTCCCGGCGTCCAGGGCACGTGCCGCCATCTGGACGGCCAGATGACCGACACCGCCCCCGCCGCCCGGTACGTAGACCGTGGCACCGGCCTGGACGGCCCCGTAGAGACCCGCGAAAGCCGAGAGGAAGCACATGGGAAGCGCCGCCGCGTCACGGAAGCTCACGGACGTCGGCTTGCGGACGGTGAGGAAGCACGGTGCGACGGCGTAGGAGCCGCCGTCGCCACCCGTCGCGGCCCAGCCCCCGTCACCGTTCAGGCCGGCCATGGCGGCCACCTCGTCACCGACGGCCACGCCCTCCACGTCACGGCCCACGGCGGCCACCACGCCGGCGAGGTCGAAACCGAGCACGACGGGAGGCGTCCGT
The DNA here is from genome assembly GCF_016863315.1 of Planotetraspora silvatica. GTDB lineage: Bacteria > Actinomycetota > Actinomycetes > Streptosporangiales > Streptosporangiaceae > Planotetraspora > Planotetraspora silvatica. Next base: position 46,202 of record NZ_BOOQ01000046.1, on the reverse strand, counting down.
CCCATGAAGTTGAGGTCGGCCAGCTTGTACTCCAGCGGGTTGAGCGACGAAGCGGCGACGCGGATCAGCACCTCGTCGGCCGTCGGCCGCGGGACGGGAACGCGTACTGCCTCAAGTGGCAGCCCGGCGCGGTCCCTCGTGTAACCGACACCGAGAAACGTCTGCTTCATGTCCGCCACCCACCTCTACCTCGTACGGGCGTCCGCCGGGACGAGCCGTTCCGGCACGGGCACGCCGAGGTAGTCGAGGAGGGCGGCAACCTTCCGGTCGAGTTCGACGCCGACGGCCGCTATCTCGGGATCGCCGAAGGAGGCGAACTGCGCGCTCGGCTGGTCGAAGGCGAAGCGCGTCACCCCACGGGCGTCCTCGTAGACCGTGGTGCGCAGAGGCGCGTAGAGCAGGACACCGGGATCGTGGTGGAACATGCGCTGGGCGATGGTGTGGTTGCCCATCAGGTACTGCACGCTGTGCCACCGGTCACCGGAGCCTTGCATGATCGCCGTGTTGTCCAATCTCCAGAAGATCATGAAACCGTGAGGCGCGTTTTCCCCTGCGGCTCGCAGGACGGCGTCCCAGTCGGAACCGGAATGACGCAGGCGTTCGTACTCCGCCATGTCGAGCGGCGGCACCGCCCGCTCGTAGCTCTCCCGGAAGGCCGCGAATGGCATGCCTGTATCCACGGTCAGCCGGTGGACCTCGCGCGCGACGTCCTGGACAGGGTGGGTCTTGATAGCCGTCATGGTGATTCCCCCTTCACCAGTGCGGCCGGTCCGGCATCCCGCTCCGTGGGCGGGACCGGGACATGGGCGTCGCCGTACTGTAGGGCGCCGTTCTCGGCGTCTGCCGCAGGACAGCTCCGGCCGACCAGCCTGACTTTCAAAACGAAAGCTATTTCTACCTGCGACGTTACGTCTTCGGCTTGTCAGATGCAAGCCAGGCTGTGCGGAGCGACCGAGGCGGCCGCCTGACACCGAACCGGCCGCCCCAGGCGACCACACCGTGGCGAACGACACTCGACGTCAAAGGACACACCGCCTGAAGGGAATGATGAGGCGGTCGCGCGGTGAGTGGCGTGACGCCGCATGCCAGGTCGAAGCGCCATGGGGCGAGGGGCCGACCCCCTTCCGGCCTCCCGAGCTAGACTTGCTTAATGAAAGCCAGTGTTGGGCTCGAGAGGAGGCTGATGTGACAACAGCGCGACAGGTGTCCGTTCCCTGCCCGATCGGCCGCGCCGCCGGCCTGCTGGGCGAGCGGTGGACGCTGCTCATCCTGCGTAACGCCAACCTGGGCACCACCCGCTTCGACGCCTTCCGCGCGGAGCTCGGCATCGCCGACAACATCCTGTCCAACAGGCTCGCCCGGCTGGTCGAGGCCGGGGTGCTCATGCGGGTGCCGTACCACGACGGGGGGCGCACCCGGCAGGAGTACCGGCTCACGACTGCGGGGGCCGAGGTGCTGCCGGTGCTGCACGCTCTGGCCGTCTGGGGCGAGGAGCACACCAAGCCGGCCGAGCCGACCGGCTCGATGCAGGTGATCCACCAGCGGTGCGGCCAGGTCACGACCCCGGGCAGGGTGTGTGACGGCTGCGGCGAGCTCGTCCGGCGCGAGGAGGAGGCGTGGGTACGGCCATGGCTCTCCCCCGACCCGATCATCCTGGCCAGCCCGGTCACCACCGGCACCTGACCCCCGGGCGCCCGCCCGACCAGCGGCGGCTCCGTGTCATGGACGTGCCGCCGTGGTGAACGCGCACGTGATCGCCACCATGCTCCGGCCCCTGGTGGTCATCGCGTTCGCCATCGGGGTCGCGTTACTGATGGGTTCAGCCCATACCTTCCGCAAGACCGTCGCCACTGAACCGCGCCGAACCTCTCGGCCCGTAGGCAAGCTCCGAGGCGGCCGTGACGCTGCCTTGTCCATCTCGGTCATGATCACGGCCATACCCCGGCCCCGAGCCCTAGGGGGAAGTCAGTTTGCCGACTTGGTGTAGTCGAGCTCGAACAGGGAGCGGTTCTCGTTGATGAACTCCTCGACCGTCACCAGCGGCTGGCCGTTGATGCTCGGGGCCGCTTCGCTGACACCTGCCAGACGCCCCTCCTGCTGGTCGATGGTGACCGCCTCGAAGTGCTTGAGCTTGGCGGTGTCGTTCTCAAGACCGATCAACTCAAGGAACCTGGTCACGGTGACCTGCTCGAAGGGAAGGTCCTTGCCCAGCACGCGGCTCACCTCGGCCGCGAGCTCCTGGTGGCTGTATTCCACCGGGCCTGTGAGCGTGTAGATCTGGCCGCCGTGCTTCTCGGGCGAGGCGAAGACGTTGGCGGCGGTCAGTGCGATGTCACGGCCGGCGATCGGAGCGAAGCGGCTGTCCCCATTGAAGGGCATCACGTAGCGGCCATAGCGGATGAGCCCGGAGATGTAGAGGAGCCACTGCATGAAGAACGTGATCCGCAGGTGAGTGGTCGGGACGCCGGACCAGTCGAAGACCTGCTCGGACAGCCAGTGGTTCTGGGTGGCCTTGCTGCGCGCGTAGGGGCGCGACTGAATCTGCGACATGTTCACGATGAGCTCGAGATTCTGCTCCTTTGCGGCTTGCGCGAACATGACGGCCGCCTCCACCAGGCCGTCCCCCAGCGGGTAGTTGAAGTAGGCACGCTGGACCCCCTCCAGGGCCGTACGCACGTCGCGGAAGTTGAGGAGGTCACCGAAGACGACCTCGGCGCCCGCCTCGCGCAGTTCCTGTGCCCGTGCATCGTCACTGCGGACCATGGCGCGGACGTTGAAGCCGTCCTTGAGCAGGTAGTCGACCATCGGCCGGCCGGTGCTGCCGTTGGCGGTGGTGATCAGAATCGTGGTCATCTCATCTCTTCTTTCACTGCGCAGAGCGCCCCGGGTGCGCCGAGTCCGCGAGATCGCTCGCGGGCCCAGGCCCGGCTGAAGAGAGGATCGCGGCCGGACTGCGCCGCCCTGGAACCAATAGGGGCGACGGGCCCACGAGCGGCCGTCCGCCACCCCTCCGGCATCAGCTGTGTCAGGGCGGCAGAGCCTGGGATCACATTTAGATTATGACTGGCATCTAAATGATGTCAAGCTCGTCACGCTGCGTGAAACTCGGCACACCTAGAGAAAGCGGACCTTCCGCATGAAGTACGGTCGGCTACGATAGATATCGTTGAAACTCTAAATGGAGAGCAGGTGTCCCCCAGTGAGCCGTGTGTCCCAAGCCCAGGCCCTGGAGAACCGGGCCAGCGCCGTCGCGGAGGCTGCGCGCCTGTTCCGCGAGCGCGGCGTGCAGGAAGTCAGCGTCGCCGATGTCATGAAGGCCATCGGCCTGACCCCTGGCGGGTTCTACAAGCAGTTCGGCTCCAAGGAAGCGCTCGTGGCCGAAGCAACCATTCGCGCGTTCGAGGAACGTAGTGCATACCTGGCCGGCTTGAGCGGAGCCCACCCCGACGCCACGACGGCACGCAAGGCACTCCTGGACGAGTACCTCTCGCCCGACCACAGGGACGACCCCGGGACCGGCTGCGCCGCCGCGGGCCTTGCCGGCGATATCGCAAAGACGGATGACGACGACATGGGCCCCCGTGAGACCTACGCCGACGGCGTGCGAGAGTTCGCCGACTGGCTGTCGGACACCGACCGCGAGGACGGCCTGGCCGCGACCGCCACCCTCGTCGGAGCCATTCTCCTGGCCCGTGCCACCGCGGGCACGGACCTGTCCGAGGACATCCTCGCTGCCGCCCGCCACTCACTGGAGGCGCAGCTTTCCTGAGACGGCCGCACTTCATGGCGACGCTCAGCAAGAGATCCTCGAGATCGAACTGACGAGTGCGGTCAACTACGCGCGATCCGGGCTGTGGCCGGGAGCGACCATAGAAGCCCTCGTCGGCTGGGCACGAACTTCCCGTAACCCCGCGACGTTCGAGCCCCACCCGTGCGATTGCTGTGGACGCACCAGCCGTCAATTCCTCGGCGAGATTCTTGAGATGCTGTCGTCCGTGTGTACCCAATCTCCCCGGTCGACCGAATACGTCGGTCCGCTACGCCCACAACGTGCGAAGGCAGGCCGATCAACCTGATACCCGGACCTTTCCGCGCGCGTCGACGTTCCGATCGAACACGGTGGTCCGCCGTCCCCACGCAACCGGGTGCCGGGAGTGAGCGGCTCAGTGACGGTCCAGGGCGGCAGGTGACGTCTGGTCCCACGGACCAACCACGGTCCAGACGACGAAAGGCCAGACCCCGCTGGCGCGGTATCTGACCTCTGAACTGCGGAAACGTGGTGGGCGATACTGGGATCGAACCAGTGGCCGCTTCGGTGTGAAACACCTGAGTGAGACCGCCCACGTGGGTCGAAAGCCGACCTGACCTGCGATTACGATCCACGGGCGTCCGCCTCCATCTGAGGACGTCCGTCGCCGTTGTCACTCAAATAGTCGCTCATATCGAGAGTGGGCCGGGAGGGATAGCGTTGCTCGATCCCTCCGTCAGCCCGCCCACGTCACATTGAAGATGGTGATCAGCTCGTCGGCCTCATCGACCTTGAATTACAGAACGCCGAAATCACCGAAGGTCGTCATACGGAAATCGGGATCATCCTTGTACAGGACCCACGCGTCCCAGGGCTTCTCGACGAGATCCACCGTCCGGGAGATCAACGCGTCGAGCGCTTCATCGGGAAGGCCCTTCATCTGGGACAGCGCCGCCACGTGGAGATCCACGCGGTAACTCATCGACGGTCGGCCCATCCAGGGAAGGCATCCTCCATCGACACGAACTCCTCGCGCCGACCCTCACGAACCGCCCGCTCCGCCGTGTCGAAATCGGGATCGGAGACCGCAGCCGCGTGCAGCCGCCACACGCGCAGAAGCTCCCGCAGTTGCTGGAACCGCCAGACCTCGTGGGCCGCGTCCAAGGCACTGTGATACTCGCTCAGGAACTGCTCATGCCACCGCTCCGGCAGCGCACGCAAGATCTCCGCCGGGTCATCCTCGGCGTGATGCAGCGGCTCAGCAGTCATGCCATCAGGCTACCGCCGCCTCCCACGGCGGCCTCCGGATATCCACAACGCCGAATTGGTCATCAGCATCAGCGAGACTGTCGGTATGCACGAGCACGATCATGCATCCGCACAAAGAACACGCCCGCACCTGAAACGGTAGTCACCCAGAGCATGCGAAAGGCCGCTGCCATCCGAGAGGGAACGGCCTCTGAACTGCGACAACATGGTGGGCGATACTGAGATCGAACCAGTGACCTTTCGGTGTCTATACCCGAAGGCCTGATCAGGAGTGTCAACGAGGTATTGACTAGCCGATGTCGACCACCCGTGCCCATGAGGGCGGGATGTCCGGCACGTAGTCGGGATCGCTCTCGTACGACCGCCTGGTCCGGGAAAACAGCCCCACCACCATGCGGGCCGTCGGCCGTTCCTGCGGCCACGGGGTCTGTCCGTCGGTCAGGACCACGATGACGTCCGGCCGCGGGCTCGCCCGCAGCGCCTTGGCGATGCCCGCACGCAGGTCCGTACCGCCACCGCCCACCAGCGTCATCCCCTCGGCCCGGCACAGCTGTTGCGCGACCCGGGCGGCCGCGTCGCAGGACAGAACGCTGACCAGGTCGCGCCGGCCGCCCACGGCGCGGACGATCGCGGCGACCTCCAGCAACGCGCTTCCCAGTTCGGCGTCGCTGACCGACGCGGAGGTGTCGATGACCACGCTGATCCGCGGCGGCCTGCGCCGCAGGCTCGGCAGGATGACGCCCGTCAGGCTGGCCGAGCGCCGCGGCGGCCTGCCATAGGTGTAGTCCTCGCCCACGCCGGGTCCTGACACCGCTGAGCGGATGGCTGTGCCGAGCAGTTCCCGCCACGGCTGCGGCGGGTGGAATGCCTCCTCCGCCCACCGCCGCCATCCCTTCGGCACATTCCCCGGATGGGCGTTAATGCCCTGCGCCACCCGGAACCGGACCGCCTCCCGCTCGTGGTCGCTGAGCCCGTTCGCGCCCTCCAGTCCGAGATCCCACTCCCGCTCGAGTCCGTCGGCGCCGCTGCCGCAGTCCAGCCAGATCAGATCCTGCGTGTACGGGCCCAGCCGGAACTGGCGCAGATAGTCCTCCATGAGCTCGCCTTCGTGCAGCCCCAGCATCTTCGGTTGGACGGCGCCACCAGGCCAGGCCAGCCCGTCACCGTACACGTCGTCGTTGATCTCGAGGTCAGCGGCGATGTTCATCCGCAGCCGCTCTCCCCGTCCCGTCAGCTCCCGCTGCCGGGCGACCCGGTCGCTGCGGCCGTGATGGTCGCGCAGCAGGTGGGAGACCTCGTGCACCCACACGCTCGCCAGCTCCTCAACGGGGGTCCGCACGACGAATGCCGGTGAGATGTAACAACGCCAGTGCCGATCCACGGCCATCGTGGGCACTAACCGCGACTCCACCGGATGCAGCGCGAACAGCGCCGTCGCCAGATAGGGCCGGGCCCGCGCGGCGTACAGCCGGGCGGTGAAGAGCTTCTCAAAGTCCATCAGCCCGTCACCCGCGCCGCGATCGCATCCGCCTTCCTGCTCAAGGAGACCACCCCGGCAAGCCTCTCGATCGTGGCCGGGACCTCCCAGTCCGCGCGGCGCAGCGCGGCGAGCGTGGAAGCGGGCACGACCACCAGGTCCGGCGCACCGGTCTCCAACGCTCGCGCCAGCAGCGCCCATGCTGCGTCCCACCGGCCCTTATCCGGCCGCTTCCGCACGGCCGCGACCACACCGTCAAGTACGGCCTGGCGCAGGTCACCCCGCTGGGGCAGCTCGGCCGTCGCCGGGTCGGCCAGCAGCGCCTCGGGGTCGGGAAGGTCCATCCGGTCCATGGCGGCAAGCAGCTCCAGCCCAGGCCCGTCTCCCACCGCGCCCCTGACCAGCATGGACAGCACGTCCTTGGACGCGGCGGCCGCGGCGGCGAAGGCGGTCAGGCACAACGCCATCTCCCAGCTGCGAGGTGAGGGCCACGGGCCACCCCGGTGTGCCTCATTGTTCGGCAGCCGGTGCACGAGCTCGGGGCGGGCGGTGAGGAGCCCGCACACCGCACGCCGGGCGAACGTCACCGCCTCGGACAGCCGCTCCGGGTCGAGCCACGGCAGGCTCGCGCGCGGCCAGGTCCCGCCGAGGCCGCGTACGACGACATCGTGATCGTGACGCCATTGCAGGTGGACGAACCGGTTCGCGAGCGGCGGGCTCAGCTCCCAGCCATCAGCGGCAGAGGAACGCGGGTTGGCGGCCGCCACGATCCGGACACCTGCCGGGAGCCGCAGGGCCCCGACCCGCCGTTCCAGAACCAGGCGGAGCAGGGCGGCCTGTACGGCGGGCGGTGCCGTGGACAGCTCGTCTAGGAAGAGCAGCCCCCGGCCCGCGCGAGCCAGACGTACGGCCCAATCCGGCGGCGCCATCGGGACGCCCTGCGCGGCGGGGTCGTCACCGACCACCGGAAGGCCGGAGAAGTCGGACGGCTCGTGCACGCTGGCGATTACCGTCGTGAGCGGCAGGTTGAGTGCCTCAGAGAGTTGCTGCAGCGCCGCGGTCTTGCCGATCCCCGGCTCCCCCCACAGCAGGACGGGCAGGTCGGCCGCCACGGCCAGGGTCAGGGCCTCCAACTGCGTGTCGGTACGTGGCTCCGTGGTGGTGTCGCGGAGCAGGGTCAGCAAATCGCCGGCGACTTCAAGGCGCGAGGCGTGAACAGACGAAAGGATGATGAATCACCTTGGAGGTCTAGGAAGAAGTACAGCGTCAGCGGAATGTGGCGTGGCGCGGGCGTGCCCGGCCCTTACGGGAGCGGCGGTCCGGTCGCTCGGTCGGTCCCGGGACCGACCCGAGCCCGGTACGGAACAGCCCGTGGTCGATCCGCCGCCGCGCGGCCTTCTCCAGCACGTCGCGCAGCGCGCCCTCGGGCAGCCGCGCACCAGGTCCGAGGAGACCGTCGACGGTGGCCTGAGCACCGGCGGCGTCGCCGTGCTCCAGTCGCGTGCGGACATCGAGGAGGCACTCCGGGGAGCGGTGGGCCTCCTCGATTAGCCGCAAACAGGGCAACGGGGTGCCGGTCAACTCGGCCAGCAGTTTCTCGCGCCGGATCTCGGTCGCGTCGTGATCCAGTGCGACCAGCATGCCGTTCACGAGCGCGATCCTGTGCTGGGCGCCGCGACACTCGACCATTCGCGGCTCGTTCTCGCTCTGGTGGCCGTGCGGCTTGGCGTCCGGCGAATGGCCGGGTAGAAGAGCCGTTGCAACGAGCGGGTGCAGCCTGTCGGCCTCGATTAGCCCGGCACGCAGCAACGCCAGGTCGGGCAGCACCCAGGTCGCCGCATCAGGCAAGATCGGCGGCGGCGCGGGTCCTTCGTTGCCGACCCGGGACGCGTCAACATCGAGGATCACCTGACGCCGCCCGCCGACCCGGACGGCGACCGTACCCCCGTCCTGCCCCTCGGCACAGAGCAGCAACCGGGCCTCGGCCAGCCACCGATCGACGGCCCAGCCCCGTGCGTGCGGCGGCGTTTCGGAACGTGTACGCAGCTCACCGGCCCTGCGTGCATCCCACAAGTGGCGATGCAGATCGAGGCGGAAGCGTCGATTCGGATGGGGGTGCGGATGCGGTCCCGACCGGGAACTGTCCCAGAGCGCCAGGCTGATCCGCTGACCGGCATCCGCCCAGGCCGGCGGAGTCCTGGCCACAAGGTGGACCGTGTTATCCCTCTCGCGGTACCGGGCCAGCGAGAGGGTCAGGCCCGGACGTATCAGGCCGTTGGGAGCGATTCTTGGCATGTGCCAGCGCAGCAGGTCAGGCGCCAGGTGACGGAGGTCGCTGCGAAGGTGGGTGGCCAGTTCCTGGCCGTGGAGGCGCGCTATGTGGCGCAGGTTGAGATCGACGTCTACGTGTGCTGCTGCGCACGCTGCTGCCCAGTCTCCGGCAGCACGGCGGGCGGTCGCAGACTCGATCATGGGGGGCGGCACGGCGAACTCACGCACGCGCAGCCAGAGGGTTAGGCGGGAATCCTCGTTCGGGGTTGAGTGCGGCATCAGCACTCACCTTGCGTGAACGGGGCCCCCAATCTGATGGAGGAGGTATTCATCATGATCAGCGTAGCGTCTTCCGGTGCGCGCGAGAAGAGCGAACTCTGGCAGGAGCGGTTGGCCGCCGATGCCGAACCCAGCGGCCAGGCGGGCGTAGGTATCCCCGTTGCGCAGGTGGGCCAGCACCAGCAGCGCTTGCCGGCCCGGATCCAGGCGCCGCCACCGGCATCGACGTTGGGCACGCTGAGCGCGGATGAGATCAGCCAGGCGGACGAGGGTACAGTTCGACAGCGGAATCGCGGCAGGGTAAGACAGCAACGAGGCTCCCGGTTGGGGCATCGGATCTTGGTCGACTGCTGTCTTACCGGGGCCTCCCCTCACCCCGTATCTGGCCTCACTCCCATCACCGTGACCAGCATGATCACGATGGAAAAGGCTCACTGGTCATCAGGGGGACGATCTGGCGTTGCCGAGGGATCCAGGCCAGGTGCTGATCATCCTTGTTACGAACGAACACTGAACCTCGCGCAGCGCAGACGACAGAACCTGATCACCCAACCCGGTCAGCTAAACGGCTGCAGGCCGATCGTCGCCAGCAGGTCGAGCTGCCCGGCCGCCTCGCTGTCCTGCGCGCTGGTGTAGACGATCAACCGGAGGTCGGTGTCACGTACAGTGAGGAAGTCGCTGTCCATTGTGATCGGTCCGATCTCGGGGTGCAGGAACGTCCGACTGCTCAAGCCGGGCTGGGGGGCGGCCAGGCGCTGCTCCCACAGGTCGGCGAAGTCTGTGCTGACTTCCAGCAGATCGTCGATGAGGTCGCCGAGCAGCTTGTCCTTCGGATAGCGGCTTCGAGCCTCGCGCAGATCGGAGACCAGTTCCAGGCGGAGCAGGCGCTCCTCGGCCTCGGTGCGGATATAGCGTGTTGGAGCGCAGGTGAAGACGGTCCAGGCGAGGTTCCGCTCACGCAGCGGCAGTGCCGACGTGTCGCCGGCCAGGGCATACGCGAGCGGGTTGGACGTGATGCACTGCCACGAGGCGTCGACGACCTGGACGGGCAGGTCGGTCAGGCGGTCCAGGATCCGCTGCACGCTCGGCGTGATGTGGCGCTTGATGCTCCCGTGGGCCGGCTCGGCCTGATCCGCGACGCGGAAGAGATGTGCGCGCTCCTGGTCAGAAAGCCGCAGCACCCGGGCGAGCGACATGAGCACCGACGGCGACGGGTGGATCGCGCGGCCCTGCTCCAGGCGGGCGAGGTATTCGACCGACAACCCGGAAAGCTGGGCGACCTCCTGCCGGCGCAGGCCGAGCACGCGGCGCCGGCCGCCCTCCGGAAGGCCTACCTCGGCGGGTGACACGCGGCCGCGCCAGAGGCGCAGGCTGCACGCGAGCTCGTTCGAATCTGAAACCACAACCTCACTCTAGGTCCGCGCGGCAGGCACAGGGTCGCCCTGCCAGTACGAGGCTCGGCAGGTCCATTTTGCCTGGTGTGCGGAGAGGTAAGTATCGGATCGCGGCCCCGTTCTGGGGCCGGCCGGATCAACCCGTCACCACGGGTGTGGCTACCAACAGAGTGGAGAGATTGACGATGAGTACAGGCATGTCTGCAGAGGAGCTGCGCGAGTTCTACGGGCGGTACGTGGAGATGGCGAACACGCGTGACTTCGACGGGATGCGCGAGCTCCTTCACGACGAGGTCATCCTGGGCGGCACTCCAGTTGCCCGTGAAGCCATCATCACCGAGTTCCGCAAGCACACCGATGCCGTCCCGGACATCCACTGGGAGGTCCAGGAACTTCTCGTGGAGGGCGGTCACATCGCTGCTCGCGCGCTCGACACCGGAACGCCGGTGGCGGAGTGGAACGGTCTGGCCCCCAACGGAGCGAGCATCTCCGTCGCCGAGACCGCGTTTTACGAGGTCGTGGACGGCCGATTCAAGGTCATGTGGTACATGATGGACGTCGACGCACTGCGGCAGCAGCTCGTCGGCTGACCCACGATCGGTCCCCCGCAGGGTGACCTCGGTGTCCGCTCACGCCCATGCCCCCGCCGGAGTGACGCGAGATCGTCGCCGTCACTCCGGCGGCCACTTCCAAGTGAGCCTTTTCCATCGTGATCATGCTGGTCACGGTGATGGGAGTAATTGTCCGGGGCTGTACGGGGTCAGCCGGTCTTGGTGGTGAAGGGGCCGTTGTTCGCGAACACGAGCTTGGCGAAGTTCTCGCCGATGCGGCGGTGTCCTTCGGGGCTGGGGTGGATCGCGTCCGGCAGCGGGAACTTGGCGTGGTCGCTCTCGCCGTAGAGGTCGAGTCCGTCAAGGTAGTGGAGGTTCGGATCCTCGGTGGCTCGCTGCTTGACGATGTCGGCGAGTACCTCACGGATGATCGTGAGCGTCAGCCGTCCGGCGGCGGTTTCGGCCGGATCGCCGGTGGCCTTGAACTGGAGGGTTCCGCTTTCGAGGTCCGGCATCAGGGGGCCAGGGGTGTTTTCGTGGGTCGGGCACAGCACCGGCGACACGAGGAGCAGGGGTGTCGTCGGGTGGCCCTCGCGGATGGTGTCGAGGAAGCCGTGGATGGCGGGGGCGAAGGCGCGCAGGCGCATGGCGTCGCTGTTGACGACGTTGATGCCGAGCTTGACGCTGATCAGGTCGGCGGGGGTGTCGCGCATCGCACGCGCGGTGAACGGGTCCACCAGTGCGCTGCCGCCGAACCCGAGGTTGATCAGTTCCACGCCGCCGGCGGCCGCGGCCAGGGCGGGCCAGATGGTGCTCGGGAAGACGGCGTTCGAGCCGTGGCTGATGGAGCTGCCGTGGTGCAGCCACACCCGGCGTCCGTTGTCCGGGGCCGGCTCAACGGGGGCGTCGGTGTGCAGGGCGATCACCTCGGTGATCTCCGCGTGCGGAAGCCAGATCTCGATGTTCTTCTCGCCCTCGGGGAGGTCGGTGAAGTGGGCGGTGCCCGCCGGTCCCTCGGTGAACTCCGCGGTCTGGGTCTGCATGTCGGTGATCGTGCTGAGGTTTCCGCCGTCCACGGTGGCCTGGGCGGTGAGTCGGCCGTCGACCAGGAGGTCGTACACGCCGTCCGGCGGAGGCGGGAAGCCCAGGTAGACCCGCTTGATGGGCAGCGTGTCCAGTTCGATGGTGGTGGCGCGGGTGCGGAAAGCCAGTCGGACGCCGGAGGGCTGGGCCTCGGCCACGGCCAGCCGGTCGTCGGGGATCTGGCGGCGCGCCCAGGCGGGCAGCCGGTGCGGCAGCAGACCGTGCGCGGTTTCTTCCACCTCGAGGTGCCCGCGCAGGAAGTCGGCGGTGATGGGGGTGGTGATCCAGTTCTGATCGGTGCTCATTGCCTCAAGCCTTTGGTTCTGGGTGGGTGGCGGAATCGGGTCAGTACGCGGGACCGTTCGAAGGGTGGCGTGCCGCTGGTCAGGGGGCGGCCCGGTTCCGCAATGCGGCGTCGAGGGAGTCCAGGGTCCACACCCAGGATTCCTGTGAGGCGACGTCCGTGTGGCTGAAGCCACCGGCTGCCTCCAGGCTGGCGTAACCGTGGAAGACGCTGCCGAGCATGCGGACCGCGTGCGTCTGGTCCGGCTCCGTGAGGTTGTAGCCGCGCAAAATCGCCCGTGTCATCTGCGCGTGCCGGACGCCGGCACTGGCTGCGGCCGTCTGCGGGTCGAGCCGGAACCGGGCTGCTTCGTACCGGCCGGGGTGCGCGCGGGCGTAGTCCCGGTAGGCGTTCGCGAAGGCCATCAGGGCGTCTTTGCCCGCACGTCCGGCCACGGCATGGGCGACCTGGTCGGCGAGTTCCTCCAGTGCAAGCAGCGCGATCCGGGTTTTGAGCTCCTGGGAGTTCTTCAGGTGTGAGTACAGGCTCGCAACCTTCACGTCGAAGCGCCGGGCGAGCGCCGACAGAGTCACTTGGTCGAACCCGGCTTCATCGGCAAGTTCCGCACCGGCGAGCGTCAGCCGCTCCGGGCTCAGTCCTGCCCGAACCACAACCATCACCTACTATCGATTTACCTACATGAAGTAGGCGTCTACCTAAATCCTGTAGGCAAATCGATGGCCGCTTCAGGGGAGAGCCGTGAGCGGATCACGCGCCTGGCACCGCCGCACCTACCGGGACAGTCCCCCGATAAGCCCCCGGGCCAAGCACTGGACATCACCCGTCGGGGCGTTCCTCGTCCGGGGGCGTGCCGATGCTGACGCTGATCCACTCGTCGGAGATGCGGCGGCCGGTGATGGGCAGGCCGAACGTCTCGGCCATGCGGATGAACATCTCGGTGTTGAAGGCGCGCGCGGCGGACTGGTGGGCGTAGCCGTCGCGCTCTACAGCAACTCGTGCGCGGTCAACAGCGCCCGCCGCTTCCTGTTCCACCACCCGGAGACACGCCCCTCGCCGGGTTCGATCTGCCGCAGCCCCGCGAGCGTGAGGTCGCCGTGACCGCGAAGTTGTGGGGGTGGATCCCGGAGGATGACCGGCAGGTGTTGCTCGATGCCGAGTTCGGCCCCGACGACCTCAACGCGCCCATCGAACGCGTGTTCTAATCTCTGGCATACATCACACCGAGGTCAATGGGGGCTCCACCGCCGAGACCAGCCTGAATCTGCCGGCCAACTCGTCCACACGTGGCGACGTCCTCTCCGACACGGCCACTGTCTGCGACAACAAGACCGCCACCGCCTGGACGTCGGCGCAGAACGGCGAGAACGAACGGCCGGGGAAGCTCAAACGGGACACATTCGACCATGGACAAAGTATTCGTCTCTGGATAAACCAGCTATGTGGATGACAAAGATTCTCAACTCCCCAGTAAAGCCAGCCGTCGTACGTTCCTCTCCATTTCGGCGGCCGCAGCCGCCGCGACTGCGGTAACCATCGACGGCCGTCCGGCGGCAGCGGACTCAACCCGGCCGACCGGTCCCGGCCGGCCCGCCACCGACCAGCACCCCGACGCCGAATTGCGCGCTCTGCTGCGCGACATCGACCAGCGACGCGTCGAGGCCACCGTCCGCAAGCTCGTGAGCTTCGGGACCAGGCACACCCTCTCGACCCAGGAAGATCCGGACCGTGGTATTGGCGCCGCCCGTGACTGGATCTTCGCCGAGATGGAGCAGTACGCCGCGGCGTCCGGCGGGCGCATGACCGTCGAACTGCAGTCCTACATCCAGCAGCCCGCCTCCCGGATACCCACCGCCACCCGCATCACCAACGTCGTCGCCACACTGCGCGGCTCCGTCACCCCTGACCGGATATACGTGGTGTCAGGTCACTACGACTCACGGGTCACCGACGTCATGAACGCCACCGCGGACGCGCCAGGCGCCAACGACGACGCCTCGGGCGTGGCCGTCGCCATGGAACTCGCCCGAGTCATGTCCCTCCGCCGGCCGAAGGCCACCATCGTCTTCGCCGCCGTCGCGGGGGAAGAGCAAAACCTGTACGGCGCGCGGTACATGGCCGCACAGTACAAGGCCGTAGCCGCCGACGTGCAGGCGATGTTCACCAACGACATCATCGGCAGCAGCACCGCCGACGACGGCACCCGAGATCTTCGCACCGTCCGGCTCTTCGCCGAGGGCGTGCCCACCGCCGAGACCTCCGCCGAGGCCAACACCCGCCGCTCGGTCGGCGGCGAGAACGACTCGCCCGCCCGCCAGCTCGCCCGCTTCGTCACGAACGTCGCCGACAACGACGCCACCGGCATGAACATCCGGATCATCTACCGCCGCGACCGCTACCTGCGCGGCGGGGACCACATCGGCTTCCTCGAACAGGGTTATCCCGCCGCCCGCTTCACCGAACCCAACGAGAACTTCGACCACCAGCACCAGGACGTACGCGTCGAGAACGGCAAACAGTTCGGCGACCTCCCGGAATTCTGCGACTTCGCCTACATCGCCCGCGTCGCCCGCGTCAACGCTGCCACCATCTGGTCACTTGCCCAGGCCCCCGGCACGCCCAAGAACGCCAAGGTCCGCACCGACCAACTCACCAACGACACCGACCTCGTCTGGACCCGCGGCACCGAACCCGACCTTGCCGGCTACGAAATCGTCTGGCGCGAAACCACCAGCCCGGACTGGACCCACGTCATCCCGGTCGGCGACGTCACCGAAGTGCGCATCGACTTGTCCAAGGACAATGTCTTCTTCGGCGTACGGGCCATCGACAAAGCTGGGCACCGCAGCCCCGTCAGCTTCCCCGTGCCCTCCTGACCCGACGGGGGCAGGGCACATCACAGCACGTGCCCTGCCTCTCACCCGCCTTGCTCGCCACCCTCCAGGAGCAGGGTGAGCGTGCCGCCCTTGTCCGGGCGCTCGTCCGAAGCCGGCCAGAACCGCCGCGGGATGGTACCGCGGTACCACTCGCTCCTCGGATCTCGGCTCCGCGGTACCACGGATCCCGCTGGTCCCGGTCCTAGCGTTGCAGGTGAGGCGGGCCGGGAAGGCTGGTCCGTGCGCACGTAGGGATGACTGATGATCGAGGCACACCAGCTGACGAAGCGGTACGGGGATAAGACGGCGGTCGACCAGCTGGACTTCACCGTTCGGCCCGGCACCGTCACCGGATTCCTGGGGCCGAACGGCGCGGGCAAGTCCACCACGATGCGGATGATCGTCGGTCTGGACGCCCCGACCAGTGGCTCGGTCATAGTCAACGGCCGCCGTTACGCCCAGCACAGGGCCCCGCTGCAAGAGGTCGGCGCGCTGTTGGAGGCTAAGTCGATCCACCCCGGCAGGTCGGCCTTCGACCACCTGATGGCGCAGGCCTACACCCACGGCATCCCGCGACGCAGGGTGGAGGAGGTGGTCGAGCTGACCGGACTGCAGTCTGTGGCGAAAAAGCGCGCCGGGTCGTTCTCGTTGGGAATGGGCCAGCGCCTGGGCATCGCCGCGGCACTGCTCGGCGATCCGCAGACCGTCATGCTCGACGAGCCGGTTAACGGGCTGGACCCCGAGGGCGTGCTGTGGATCCGCAACTTGCTGACCGGGCTGGCGGCCGACGGCCGCACGGTCTTCGTGTCCTCACACCTGATGAGTGAAATGGCGCTGGTCGCGGACCACCTCATCATCGTCGGCCGCGGCCGTCTGCTGGCCGACACCACCGTGCAGGACCTGGTTCGCCAGGCCGGTGGTGACACCGTGAAGGTGGCCACCAGTGATCCGGCCCGCCTACGCGAGATTCTGGCGAAGCCCGGCGTCGAGATCACCGGCCAGGCCGGCTCGGAGGAGCTGCTGGTGACCGGCCTGTCTTCGCGCTCCATCGGGGTCTATGCCGCGGAGCACGGCATCCCGTTGTTCGAGCTCACCCCGATGACCATTTCCCTGGAGGAGGCGTTCATGGAGCTGACCCGGGACGCCGTCGAGTACCACGGCACCACGGGCATCCAGACCCTCAGGAGCGTCGCCTGATGAGCACCATCACCTCGACCCACACCTCCGCACCCGCCCCTTCGCGGTCCACACGTCCGTCCTACAGGGTGACCGGGCTGCGGGTGCTGCGCTCGGAGTGGGCCAAGCTGTGGTCCCTACGCTCCACGTGGATCACCCTCGGTCTGGGCCTGCTGTTCCTGGTCGGCATCGGCCTCATCGCCGCGGCGCAGTACAAGTCCCGGATCACCTCCGGCCATCACATGGACCCGGACTTCGCCGGCGCCACCGCCGTCAGCCTCTCCCTGTTCGGCACGAGGTTCGCGCAGCTGGCGCTGGGCGTCCTGGGCGTGCTGGTCACCGCGGGCGAGTACTCCACCGGCATGATCCGCTCCACGCTCGCTGCGGTCCCGCGCCGCCTACCGGTGCTGTGGTCGAAGTCCGCGGTGTTCGGCCTGGTCGCTCTCGTGGTCAGCACCGCAGGTGTATTCGCCACCTTCTTGTTCGCCGGCGGCATCGTCTCCGGCACCAACGCGGCCATGACGCTCTCGGACACGGGGGTGGTGCGCAGCCTGCTGGGCGCGGGACTCTACCTCGGCCTGGTCGCAGTGATCGGTACCGCCCTGGGTGCCCTGCTGCGCTCGGTGGCAGGCGGCATCTCGGTGCTGGTCGGCGCCTTGATGCTGATCCCCGGCCTAATCTCTCTGCTGCCCAGCGCCTGGCAGGACAACATCAGCCCGTACCTTCCCAGCAACGCAGGCGAGTCGATGTTCGCCCTGCACCACGACGCCACCACGCTGTCGCCCACGGCCGGGATGCTGGTCTTCCTCGCCTGGACCGTGCTGGCGCTGGCCGGTGCCGCCTGGCGCCTGGCGCGCACCGACGCTTGACACAGTCATTGCGTACCGCCCGCGCGGTGCCCGGCCTCGGCCTGGCGCCGCGCCGGCGTTCCTTCGCACATCATGGACAGGTGACACCTGTGAGCAGCGACGACACCGCCGGAGTGGAAGTGCCTGCCGGCCTGCCGCACCACGGGCCGGACCCCCTGCAGGGTCACCCGCTGGTCGCGCGGCTGGCCCGGGTCGGCCAGCTGATGCGACAGGCGGACCGGGACCACCCGTGGGTACTGGATACGGCAGTGGTGGCCGGCGTCTTCTTGCTGTTCTGCGTGCCGGACCTCGTGGACGACGGCGATCCGCGTGAGCTGCGGATCGCGTTCACGCACGTGCCGCTGGCCGGCACGCTGGCACTGCAGGCCGGCTTGCTGCTTCCCCTGCTCTGGCGGCGCAGGACACCGTCCGTGGCGTTCGCCCTGATCGCGGCGGTGTTCCTGCTGCAGTGGTCCCTGGGGGCTTTACTGCGCGCCGATGTCGCTCTGCTCGTCGCTCTCTACAGCCTGGTGCTGCACGGACGACTGCGGCATCTGCCCTGGGCCTGCGCGGCCATGGCCGGAGCGCTGGCCTTGGTCGCCGTGCGCGTCTCCACCGCGGTGTCCGTGTGGGACGCCCTGTTCTTTCTGGTCAGCGCCGCCACCGCTGCCGTCGCCCTGGGCCTGGCGGTGAGGATCCGACGCGCCCAGCTCGCGGTGCTGCGCGACCGCGCGACCCGGCTCGAAATCGAACGCGACCAGCGCAGTAGGCTGGCCGCCGCTACCGAACGCACCCGCGTGGCCCGCGAGATGCACGACATCATCGGGCACAACCTGTCCGTCATCATCACCCTCGCCGACGCCGGGGGGTACGCGTCCGGCGTCAGCCCCGACCGTGGAAACGAGGCTCTCCGGCTGATCGGCGACACCGGCCGCCAGGCATTGGGCGAGCTGCGACGCATGCTCGGCATCCTGCGCGAGCGGACGGGGGCGCCCGAACTCAACCCGCAGCCCGGAATCTCCGACCTCGACGCGCTGTGCGCCCGTATCCGGGCGGCCGGACCGCAGATCGTCTACCGCTCCGGCGGCGAACTCAATGCCCTGGACCGCGGGGTCCAGCTGATGGTCTACCGCATCGTCCAGGAGGCGCTCACCAACGCCCTCAAACACGCCGGCCCCGACACGCGGGCCCACGTGGTGCTCACCGTCGCAGGCTCACAGCTGCGCGTGCGCGTCCACGACACCGGCCCGCCCCACGGCACCGGGCAGCCCGGGCCGTCGCACGAGGACGGCCACGGGCTCGCCGGCATGAGAGAGCGCGCAGCCCTGTACGGCGGCACCGTCACCGCAGGACCCGCGCCCGGTGGAGGATGGATCGTGGAGGCCGGCCTCGACCTCACCCCGATCCCCAACACATCAGGCGGCTCGGCGTGACCACCGTCCTCATCGTGGACGACCAGTCCCTGCAGCGCTACGGCTTCCGCATGCTGCTGGAGACCGCGCCCGACACCGAGGTGGTCGGCGAGGCGGCGCATGGAGCCGAGGCCGTCCGTATGGCAGCCGAACTACGGCCCGATGTCGTCCTTATGGACATCCGCATGCCCGGCATGGACGGCATCGAGGCCACCCGCCGCATCATCGCCGCCGGAGGACGCTCCCGCATCCTCGTCCTGACCACCTTCGACCTGGACGAATACGCCCATGCAGTGCTGCGCGCGGGAGCCAGCGGCTTCCTCCTCAAGGACGCACGCCCAGAGGAACTACTGGCCGGCATCCGCGCCGTCGCCGAGGGCGACGCCGTCATCGCCCCTGCCCTCACCCGACGGCTTCTCGACACCTACGCTCACCACCTGCCCGGAGCGCCGCAGGGCCGAGAGGGCAGCATGGATCCCCGCTGGCGAGCACTGACCGACCGCGAGCGGGAAATCCTGGTCGCCATCGGGCAGGGCTGGACCAACGGCGAGATCGCCAAGCATCTGGTGCTCTCGGAATCCACCGTGAAGACACATGTCGGCCGGGTGCTGGCGAAGATCGGAGCCCGCGACCGCATCCAGGCCGTGATCTTCGCCTACGACCTGGGCCTGACCCGCCCGAACACCCCCGGCTGACCACGATGGTTGTGCCGCGGGTGCCCGGGGGTCAGCGAACGGGATCGCCGCAGGTACGCCTCGAGCCCTGGCCACAGGGGCCGGAGTTCGACCCGCACTCGTGGAATCAGAAGCTCGTGTAGCTCGTTCGAGTTGCGCACGTCGATTGCCCCCAATCGCTTGCGGAGGTGATCCTCGCCCCTCATGGTTGCTGTGTAATCACGTAGCTACAGGATGTGACTGCGATGGCACTGTTCATGCTACGGGTGCCGATAACCTCATCCACCTGGTGTGACCTGCAATGATGCGGATCTGTTCGTGGACGAGGGATGTGTGTGGTGCTGCATGATGGACGGTCATGCGACTGCGGTTCGTCTATCTCTTCGTCGTCAGCGTGTTCGCCTGGATGCGGTTGGCCCGCCGGCAGGGTGCGTGGAAGGACGCGGAGATTGTGCTGTTGCGTCACCAACTCGCCGTGCTGCAACGCCAGCAGGTGCGCAGGCCGAGATTGAGATGGTCCGACCGCGCGTTGATCGCTGCGCTGGCCGGTGTGCTACCAGGCCATCACGCTGAGAAAACTCCGAGACGGCCTGCAGCTGGCCGCCGTCGCGACCAAGACCGCCGCCCGCGCCCCCTCCATCGTCCATGCGCTCATCGCCGCACGCAGCACCCTTGTGCAGCCATCCACAATACTGGTCGAAATAGTCCACTTGTTACTCCAGGAGTGGTAGGCCGCTCAAGCAAGTCGTGCCCTCGGCAGCTACACGCGAACGACGAACGGCACGATTCTTCGAGGTCAGCTGCTAGGGACACCTTGCGTGGCCAGCCGACCAGACAACAGGACCAGATGAGAAGTCATGGACGAAAAAGTCCCAAAATGGGGTGTCCTCCCGCGCCTGGCACTGGTAGCGTCGACTGCTCAACCAACACGAACAGGAGACCCTACTGAACCCGAAGGCATTGCCGCGTCGCTGCTTGAGTGATTTAACTCCGGCAAGGTCAGCGCGATGATGACCTTGTACGACCCGGAGGCCGCGTTCATCGCGAAAGACGGGATATCGCCCAGATCGTGCTGAACTAGTCAATTGATGGCACAGGTCCCGACGGTAAGCACGTGCACCTCGAAGGGCCGCCAAGTGATCGCGCACCGCGGCGCGGATGGACTCTGGCGGTACCTGATCGACAACAATCTTGGGACGGCGGTGCGACAGCCCGCCTGACACACGTGCGCCACGGCAGCTCTCGGCGATGGACCCACTCTTCAGCGTGGCGTCGACGATCACCGCCACGTAGTGCCTAACGCCGCATCGGAGGTCACCGCGATGCCCGCGGTCCTGGCGACCGCACGCGCAATCAGCCAAACGTTCCAAGCCAGCACTGTGTCGCGAGGGCTTCGCCAATCACCGGCGCGGCTGTGTCGGGGATTGCCGCCCCTGTCACGAGACTCCTTCTCGCTGAACGGGAATCGATGCGGCCTTGTCATGTCCTGAGTGTCATTACGGTCTACAGCGATGACATTCACTGCAATAACTAATGTGGAGTGATCACCATGTCGGCACGTGCAGCTCTGATCACCGGTGGCACCAGCGGGATCGGGAAGGCGACTGCGGAGGTTCTGCATAGTCGTGGTTACCGGGTCGCGGTCACCGGACAACGTCCGGAAAGCGTCGCCCGGGCACGCGAGGAACTACCCGAGGACGTCCTGGTATTGCGTGCTGACGCGCGCTCGCTTGCTGACACTGACCGGGTGGTATCCGAAGTCAGCGAACGATTCGGGACTCTGACAACGCTGTTCCTGAACGCCGGCATCAGCCGTCCCATGGCGCTGGACGCCTGCGACGAAGCCACCTTCGACGACGTGTTCGCCGTCAACACCAAAGGACAGTTCTTCACTCTGGTAAAAACGCTCCCACTGCTGTCTGACGGCGCTTCGATCATTGTCACCGCGGGTATCGGAGCGACGCGCGCCCTGCCCGGCAACAGTGTCACAGCCGGGTCACGAGGCGCACTGCTGACCATGATCCCAACGCTGGCCCTGGAGCTCGCCCCACGCCGCATCCGAGTCAACGCCGTCAGCCCGGGATTCACCGACACCCCCATGATGCGGACCACACCCGGCATGGGATCCGATGAGGTCGCCGCGATGCTGGCCGCTATGGCGGCAAAGAACCCGTTCGGTCGCGTCGGCATGCCTGAGGACATCGCCGAGACCGTCGCGTTCCTGGCTTCGGACGGAGCCGCGTACATCACCGGGCAAGAGATCGTGGTGTCCGGCGGGGCCGGATTGGCCGTCTGACCGAACTATCGGCAATCGACGGACACACTTCTGTCCGTGCCCGGTGCCACGGACTTCGCAGTGACCAAACCGGGATTCGACAAACCCGGCCGGCACATCAGGAGCCGGAGCCCGAGGAGCGAACCGTGACCGATCGCACCGAGATCGCTACCGAACTCGAGCGCGATATCAGCCTCGGCCTGCCGCTGGAGGCCAAGGCGCGCCATGTGTTCGTTGCCGGCGATATCACCCAGATCGTGCTGGACTAGTCAATTGATGGCACAGGTCCCGACGGTATGCACGTGCACCTCGAAGGGTCGGCAAGTGATCGCGCACCGCGGCGCGGATGGACTCTGGCGGTACCTGATCGACAACAATCTTGGGACGGCGGTGCGACAGCCCGCCTGACACACGTGCGCCACGGCAGCTCTCGGCGATGGACCCACCCACTTCGTCGTCGGGGAGACGCTGCGCCCGCCCACCGAGAACGCCACCTCCGAGCAGATCCTCAACCTGCGGATCTGCGATCCGGCCATGGGGTCGGGGCCTTTTGGTGCCGGGCGGTGCACCGGCTCACCGAAGCCTACGGTGATGCGCGGGCCCGGGAGGGCGAACTGCTCGACTACAAACTCCACGACGCCCAGCGTGCCACGTGCCGACGGCTGATCGTCGAACGGTGCATCTATGACGTCGACCTCAACCCGATGGCGGTCGAGCCGGCGAAGGTCTCGCTGTGGCTGGCGACGGCGGCGGCCGGCAAGCCGCTGTCCTTCCTGGACTCGCATCTGTGTTGCGGCAACGCCGTCATCGGGGCGAGCATCGACACCTGGGAGGTGCCTCCACCCCGGGCGCAAGGAGAAAGAACCAAGACGACGGACCACGTCATCGACGAGCAGCATCCCTGTTCGACCTGCCGGCTGATCTTCGACCGCTCTGATCTTGTTAGCCGTACCGGAAAGCGGACGTCCCCGCTACGGGGGATTGGCCGGCGCTGGGCAGTGTTCCGCAACGTGCTGAATCGTGGGCATGACCTTCCGACCTCTACCGAACCGCGTCGGCGGCGATCCGGGAACACATCCGCCCGTTCCACTGGGAGATCGAGTTTCCCGAGGTCTTCATCAACACCTACGGCCGAAGGCGGCCCGACGCGGGCTTCGACGCCTGCTCGGCAACCCCCTGTGGGAGGGCGTGAAGTCTCAGCGAGCCCGATCACTGTCGCTCCGAAGAGCGTCGAGTGCGCCCGGGGCTCTGAGCGCCCGGCCACTCCCTGCCTCGCTTCGGTCTCCTCATTCCCTCCGGGCGAGTGTTACGAACCGCGCCGCCACCGCGGCGAGCACGGCGGAGGCAAGGACGATGAAGCCCGCTGTGAGGAACACCGTCTGCAAGGTTGTCGACGAAACAAGGATCGCGCCGAGGCCAGACCCTGCCGCCACGGCTATCTGAAGGTTCGTCACATTCACCGCCGATGCGGCCTCTGGGGTTTCTGGGGCCGCGTCGAGTATCCAGACCAGCGTTCCCGGGTTCACGATTCCCCAGAACAAACCCCACAGCACGAGCAACAGGCCAGCCAGCCAGGGTAAGGCGCCCACGCTCGCCAGCCCGATGAGCAATGCGGCCACAACCGCCGCCGCCCCGGCGAAGCTGCCGATCACTCCGCGCTTGAACAGCGATCCGGCGATGAGTGAGCCGACAATGCCACCACAGCCGTAGATGACGTACAGCAGGGAGATCACGCCGCTGGACAGATGCGTGTGGTCCATCAGGAACGGGGTGATATAGGTCCAGGCGGCGAACTGTCCGATGAACACCATCGCGCCCGCTGCCATCCCAAACCGGGCGGCCCGCCGCGTCACGACTCCCAAAAGATCACGCAGGTGCGTACGCCCGTCCGGCGGAATACCCGGCAGCACGACCGTCTGCACAACCACGACAAGCAGTGTCGCCGCCGCCGCAATGGCGAAAGTGAGACGCCAGCCGACGAGGTCGCCGAGGAACTGTCCCGCAGGCAGCCCCACCACCGTCCCACCCGAAATACCGGC
Source organism: Planotetraspora silvatica (assembly GCF_016863315.1). Taxonomy (GTDB): domain Bacteria; phylum Actinomycetota; class Actinomycetes; order Streptosporangiales; family Streptosporangiaceae; genus Planotetraspora; species Planotetraspora silvatica. Next base: position 22,529 of record NZ_BOOQ01000046.1, on the reverse strand, counting down.
CGCGATGATGGTGATGGCGCGAGTGCCGCCGGCCGTGCCCACCAGCTTGGGTCCGACCGGTGAGACCACGGTCCAGAAGGCTCCGAGGGTGGCGCCGAAGAGCATACGGGCGATCAGCACCAGGACGAAGTTCGGCGCCACCGCGACGACCGCGTTCGACACCAGCACCGTTAGACCCAGGACGAGGATGACCGAGCGCCGGTTGAAGCGGCCGGAGCTGCGGAAGAACAGCGGCGCCGACACCGCGGCGCTGAAACCCGGCACGAGCACCATCAGCCCCGCGAGGCCGAGCGAGACATGCAGTCCGTCGGTGATCTGCGGCAGCAGCCCCACTGGCAACGTCTCCGTCATGACGATGACGAACGCGCCGAGTGCGACCGCACCGACGGACGCCCAGCCCCGCCTGCTACCGGGCTCCGCAGCAGTGGCGACAGCGCGGGCGGCTGCAGGCTGGGTCGGGACGGCCGCGCTGCACGACGATCCCGTGACCAGGCGCACCTGCGGTGCGTGGTGTGTCGGCGTCGCCTCTTCGTTATCGATCATGTGTTCTCTTCACTCATGGCATGCTCCTGACCGGGCTCCGCTCTGTAAGCACCCCGGGGTGTATCTGCGCGAGTCACGCGGGCAGTCAACACAGCTCACGTTGCGATCTAGCTCCATGAGCCCAGTGCGCGGCTGCGCGGCCGTGTTAGCCCTCGATGAGGTCGATGATGTGGCCGAAGTTGAGATTTGATGCGAGTGCCGTCAGGTCTCCCTTCGCAAGCTTCGCCGCGGCCGCCTGTGTGGCCGCGAGGGCGTGCGTGTAGGGGTCGACCCCGAGGCTCATCCGGCGGACACCGATCGTCTGCAGTTCCGCGAGGGTAGCCGTATCCCGAGGGCTGACTAGGACGTTGACCGGCTTGGGGGCGACAGCTCGGTCAGATCTCGATCCGAACCTGGCGCCCATCGAAAGCGACATAGCCACTGAAGTCGCGGCCAACACGGACCGCCGCCGACTCGTTTATGTCCGGGTAGGACCAAGCCCCGTCCCTGAGCACCGTCTCGCCGATCAGGACGTCGTGATATTGCGCCCTCCCCTTCCAGGGGCAGGTGTAGGGCGTTGGGCTGTCGAGGAGCACGCCGGCCACAACTGAGTCCGGCGGGAAGTAGGCATTCCCCTCCATCCTGACTACCGCCTCGTTCGCAGCCTCGGCCACGACGGTCTCCCCAACCACTGCCTTCATTCCGTTTCCCCTCATCGATCCTTTGGCTGGCCGCATTCGCCCTCGTGACTGGCCGCGTGGGCACCAGGAAGGACCCACCCCGCACCCCTCGATGGCCTCTCCAAGTCGAGACCACCGGCGGAGGCGACGGGCCGTAGCCGGGCGCTCGAGTTGGTGCAGTCAGAGTCAGCTTGCGCGTTCAACTAGACGTTGGTATCGGGAAGGGCTCTCCTTCTTACCCGTGTCTTGAGAACGCGCAGCCGGACGGATGAGGAGTGACCTCATCGCGTTGGCCATCCGGCGGTCGCGGTTAGGCGGGACCTGGGGTTGGCAGAAACAACCACGAGCTGGAGCCCGAGATGTCGAGCCACGTGCCCCGTGGTGTCCGGGCCACTCGGGCCAGCAGCGAGCGGGAAGAGCTGGCCGCGTTGCGGCGGGAGAACCGCCGGCTGCGCGAGGACGTCGACATCCTCAAGCGGGCAGCCGCCCGCCGGTTCTTGGCCAGCACATCCAACCGATGGTTGATCACGTAGGCCGGCGCGTGATCCCAGTCCTCCAGAAGTCGAAGCATGCTAGGTGTGACTTGCCCACCTCGATCGACGGGCCTGCGCCTGGTCTCCCGGGCGTGGGCGAGTTTGTGTAGATGCTCGGCAGCCTCCGGGTCGAGCTGGAGGGCGTGGGCCAAAGCGTCGAGCACTTGATCTGACGGATTGCGGTCTCTTCCCTGCTCCAGCCGGGTGTAGTAGTCGAGGCTGGACGAAATCGTCCAAATCTCCTCGTGCTAGCGACTGCACGACCAGGCGCGAGCAGCCCTGAAGATTCCGTGCGGTCTGCCAGCGCCATGCGCCGAAACCGGGATGACGACCGGCCACCGGGCAGCTCTGCGGCCGCAGGTCGTGCGAGATCAGTAGAGGGACGGCGGCCACCCGAAGAGGAACTCCCAGATGGCTGTTCCTGAGCCACTCGACATCCGGGATGCACGCCGGGGATCCGGATGGCGTCGCCCCGTGCGGCTGGGGCTTTCGTTACAACAAGTGGTTGTAACCCCAGCTTTTGGACTATATAGTCCTTCTTGCACGGTTCCCGTTGTGAAGAGATCCGGAACACGGCGCGACCGAGTCACCCCTCGCAATGCAGGTCACCGGGCGCCCGGCGCAACCGACGCCACCGGCGAGGTTGCGGCCGGCGCAGGTAAGGCCTGCGGCGGAACTCTGAAGCTAAGAGCCCGACTTGGGCTCGACGACGACTACTCACACCGCGACCGGAGGTCGATTCGCTGTGTCACGACTGAACGTTCCCGCCCCAGAGGATGTGCCCGCCGGCGCGCAGCGGATACTCGACAACGTTGGTACGCAGCTCGGCTTCGTCCCGAACATGTTCAAGACCATCGCGTCGAACCCGACCGTTCTCGAGGCCGTCACGACTCTGCAAGGCACCTTGAGCCGAGTTCTGGACGCGAAGACCCGGCACAGCATCGCGCTGGCCGTGTCGCAAGCCAACGGCTGCAGTTACTGCCTGGCGATACACACCTACGTCGCGACCAAATTCAGCGGCATGTCAGGCGACGACATCGAGCTCGGCCGCGTCGGGAGCTCGGCCGATCCCAAGCGCGCCGCGGCCGCTCGCTTCGCGCAACGGGTGGTCGACAGCCGCGGGCAGGTCAGCGACGCCGAGCTCGCGGGTGTGCGAGGCGCCGGGTACACCGACCCGCAGATCCTGGCGATCGTCGCGTTGGCAGTGCAGTTCCTGCTCACCAACTTCATCAACAACGTCAACCAGACCGACCTCGACATCCCCGCCATCGGCTCGGTCGATACGGTCGTGGCCCAGTAAACCCGCACCCGGAGCCGACGGCGTCATCGAAACACCCACCGCCGTGCTTTTGTCGGGAGACATGGGGTCTGGAGTGGTCCAGGGCCGCGAGTCGATCCGTGCCTTCCTCGCCGGCGACTTCGCCGCCCGTCGCCGCGAAGGAGTCTTCGAGAACTGGGTGGCCTACCGGGACCTACCTCACCGACGGGCATCAGTCGATCTAGGAGTATCCGCGCCAGACACCGACGGGCGAACAGACCCACCTCGTAGAGCGCATGGACATCATCGACGGACTCATCGCGCGTCATCTCGTCTGTTGGGGCCGGGGCGGCTTAAGAAGCTCCACGCAGCCGCCAACAACACCCCACCAACCGGTTGATCGCCGGAACCTGGACGCGGTCCGCGCACCCAGCCGCAAACCCCTCACCGACTCAACCATCATTCAGGAAAGGCTCGACATGCCGGGCTCCGAACTCTATGAGAAATTCATGGCGCTGCACACCCGCGACGGTGGCCTCGTCATGCCGAACGCCTGGGACGGCCTCTCGGCGTTGATGCTGGCCGATGCCGGCTTCGAGGCGATCGCGACATCGTCGGCGGCGCTCGCCGCCACGCTCGGCCGGTCCGACGGACGTCACGAAGTCACCCGCGACGAGCATCTCGAGCATGCACGACTGCTCGGCCGACTCACCGGGCTGCCCGTCAACGGAGACTTCGAGGACGGTTACGGCGACACGCTTGGAGACGTCGCCGCGACCGTTGAGGCCGCCGTCGAGTCTGGCTTGGCCGGTATCGGGGTCGAGGACACCTCGGGCAATCCCGATCAACCGATCCGCGACTTCGACGAGGCAGTCAATCGCATACGTAGCGCCGTCGACGCGGCCAAGGGGCGCATCGTCGTCACCGGCCGCACCGACAACTTCATCCAGGGGCGGCCCGATCTCGACGACACCATCCGGCGTCTGACGGCCTTCGCTGAGGTCGGCGCGGATGTGCTCTACGCCCCATTCCCACCCGACCTCGACGCCCTCGTCGCGATCGTCACCGCGGTCGCGCCGACACCGGTCAACGTCCTCGTGTCACCGTCGGACAAGGTGCTGACCGTGGCCGAACTGCAGAAGGCCGGGGTCAAGCGCATCAGCTTGGGCCCATTGCTCTACACCCAAGCGATGGGCGCACTCGAACAAGCCACGAAGGCGCTCGTCGCGGGCGACCTCGCCTCGGCGACGACAGGTGGTACGAGCTTCGACCGCATCAACGAACTGCTCGCCCGCACCACGAACTAGCCCGAACCCCACGATTCACCGGCTCCTCACCCACTGATCGCAAGAAGAAGGCAGGTTGACATGGATCTCGACAAGCTCATGAACAAGCACCTCACCAGGTACTTCGACGCCAGCAAGACCATCCCGGAGGAGACACTTCAGCAGCTGCTGAGGTTCCTGCGCTCGACGCCGTCGTCGACGAACGTACAGGCCAACCACTTCTACGTCCTCGCCACGCCCGAAGGCAAGGAGCGGCTGGCGGCCAACCTGGGCGAACGATTCCAGGACAACAGCGAGAAGATCCTGAACGCCTCACACACCATTATCCTCACCACCCGGGCAGATCTACCCGAGAGCCACATCGAAGAGGTGTTCGACAAGGAGAGGGTCGACGGGCGGTTCCCCGACCCGGCAAAGCACGAGCTGTGGGAGTTCATGACCCGCGACTTCCTCAACCTGCGCAACTACGGCTACAAGGACCTGAACCACTGGATGGAAAAGCAGACCTACCTGGCTATGGGTCTGACCATGATGGCGGCTGCTGAGCTCGGCGTCGAAGCCATGCCGCTCGAAGGGTTCGACCCGACCAGTGTCGACAAGGCCTTCAAGATCCGCGAGACCGGCCACACCACGACAGTGCTGCTGGCCCTCGGCTACCCTGACCCCGCGAAGGTGTACACCACCCCGATTTCGCGCTTCGAAGCCGACCAGCTGTTCACCTTCGCCTAAACATCCCCGGCATCGGAACGACTGTGGCCAAAGTACGAGGACCGCGGACACCTCGGTCCTCGATGTCGGCCCACCCCGGACAACCAGCCCGGCGGCAGGCGCCGCCGGTCATCACGGCCCGCGCGATGTCGGTCGCGGGTCGCCGGTCGGCTCCCCAAATCGTTGGTGGCCCAGCGCCGTCCGCGGTCGCCCGACATCGGGTTCTCGACCTGCACTGCCCGATGCGAGAGGACTGTTTTCCCTCTCCCCGTAACACCAGCCGCGACGTCGAGTTGGCGTCCAGGTCTCGGGAAAGTGGGCCGCAGAGTGAGGCCCAGGGCTGACGGCGTTCTCGGATGGTGAGACGCGGGGATTGGGTCACAGAGTGATCGCGGAGGGGGGTCGCGGCCCTTACGTGCAGCAAGGCCCCATAGAACGTGTGATTGTCGAAGATCATCTCGTTCGCTGGAGCCTCGTTGTCGTTGCAGCCTGTCATGCCCGCGGCCGTCTCGGCCGTCGCCACTGTCCTGGCCGAGCAGGACGGCCCTGTGGCCCAGGGCCCGGAAGCCGATCTTCGGCAGGTGTGGGCGCAGATCACCGATCCGCGGGATCGGCGGGGCGGCGTCATTCGCTGGTGGTGATCCTGGCGCTGGTGCAGGCCGCGGTGGTGGCCGGTCCGACGAGCTTCGCCGCGATCAGACGCTTCCGTCACTGTTGCCGGCGTGCGGACGCCGCCGTTCGTGGCGGCCATGCGGGAGACGCCACCTTGGGCCTTGGCCGGGCGGTCAGGGCACTCGAATCGATAGAGGAGTTGATCACCTTGGACGGACAGGAGCTGCAGAAGATCGCGGGCGACTGCACCGTGGAACTGCCCGGCGCCGACCTGGAGCGTCGTTTCGACCCCGACTGGGAGCTCTACAAGGTACGCGGCAAGGTCTTCATGCTCATGACCGACATGCCAGGGCGCCCCGTCGTGATCCTGAAAGCTGATCCGGACGACGCCGCAGCCCTGCGTGAGCGGTACGCAGACATTACCCCCGGCTATCACATGAACAAGAGGCACTGGATCACGGTGGAAGGCGGGGGCACCATCGACGAGAAGCTAGTGAAGGAGCTCGTGATCGACTCCTACCGTCTCGTGGTCGGCGGGCTTCCCAAGACCGAGCAGCCCGTGGATCCGCGCACCTACGGCCGACGCGCCTGACCTTCGTCATGCCCATCAGCGGCAAGAAGCTCGAGGACAGAGCGCGCGACAAGGCACTGGCGCTGCCCGGGGTCAGCCACGGGCGTCCGTTCACAGCAGCTGGACGTCTACAAGGTCCCGGGCAAGGTCTTCCTGATCGTCACGGACGACCCGGACGGACGCATCGTCACCCTCAAGGCAGAACCGGAGTACGGGCGGCTGCTGCAACACGAACACCCATCGATCACCCCGGGCCTACCAACCAAACCTTCGTTACCCAGCACTTGGCGGAGTGAGCTCGTGGCGAGCCAACGCGAACTCGATGGGCCCTCCTCGTCAGGCCCACCCGACCCGCGGCCGACGGCATTCTTCGGGCCGGGCGGCCACTACGCCGTCACAGTGGTTGGTTGAGGAGTCGAGTCATCCTGGCTGGGTAACCCGCAGGTGCCGCCGTTCGGCCAGCTCCTCCGCGCTGACCACGGTCAGAACGGGGGTACCCGGCGGCGCGAACATGGTCACGACCAGCTGCGACTGCGCGTTTGGACGATTGTTGGCGCCCTGGTAGTGGATCACGTCGCCCCCGGGCTCGAACAGAGCGTCACCGGCCTTGATCACCCGAGGCGGCTGCCCCTCAAGCTCGAAGAGGATCTCACCCTGGGTCACGTAACCGAAGAGCGGTCCAGGGTGCCGGTGCGACGGCGCGTCACCTGCTCAGCCGCCAACGGGGCGATAGGACTCGAACCTGGCTCTCCCCGTGTCGGTGACGTCGTCGATCAATTCACGCTGATCCGGATGCGAGACCAGGCCAGTCAACTGAGTCCAGACCCGCCCTGGGGCATGAGCGAGCGGCAGGCTTCGTACGCCTTCTGCATCTCAGGCGACATCGAACCGAAGCCTCCCGGTCCCCCGCTCGGCCGCGCCGTCGGACGGCCACTCGGCCTTGCCGTCGGACGCCCGCTGGGACGTCCACTGGGCGGGGTCACCCCGTTCTGCTGGAGGCAGTCGTTGAACGCGGCCCGGTCGCCGCCCCCGCCTCCACCTGAGTTCGTGCCACCACCTTGGGACGTCCCGCCCCCCGAGGTCGTGTCACCGCCAGAGGTTGTGTCACCAGCACCCCCGCAACCGGAGACCAGTACGGCTGCGGCCGCCAGAGTCACGGCACACCAATAACGCATGTGGAATCAACCTGACCTTTCACTACGAATTAGAGGGAGATCGCTTACGAACGTGGCACTCGCAGGACATAGCCGACGCCGCGCAATGTGTGGATGAGCTTGGAGTCGGCCGTGTCGATCTTGCGGCGCAAGTAGGAGACGTACGATTCGACGACGTTGCCGTCGCTGTCGAAGTCGAAGTTGTAGCGCCAGACCTCCTCGAGGATCTGGGCCTTCGATATCACCCGGCCCTGGTTGACCATGAAGTAGTGCAGGAGTTTGAACTCGGTCGCCGAGAGCGATATGTGCTTGCCGGCCCGCCACACCTTGTGGGCATCTATGTCGAGTTCGAGGTCGGCGACTCGCAGCCGGGAGGTCGGCACCTCCCTGTCGACCCTCGTACGGCGGAGCACCGCCCGGATCCGGGCGACGACCTCCTCCAGGCTGAACGGCTTGGTGACGTAGCCGTCCCCGAGTGACAGCCCGATGATCATGTCGTCGGTCGCGTCCCGCGCGGTGAGAAACACCACTGGGATCTGTTGCCCGGCGGCCCGGAGCCGGCCGGCGACGGCGAAGCCGTCCATGTCGGGCAGCATCACATCGAGCAACATCAGATCCGGCCGGGCCTGGTCGGCGACCTGGACGGCCTGCCGCCCGTCCGAGGCGGTGACCACGTCGAACCCCGCGAACCGCAGGCCGGCCGACAACAACTCCCTGATGTTGGGCTCGTCGTCGACCACGAGCACCCGCGTCTCCGCGGTCACGACCCCTGCCTTCCTCCAGGGGGTGACCCTTGGCTGACCGATGTCGCGTTCACCGTGCCGTCGGCGCCCTTGTCTCCGGAGACGACGACGGAGGTGCCGGCCCTCAGGTCCGTGGCCTTCCCTGTCGCAGTCACCTGGATCTTGGTGGAGGAGGTGGTCTTCACAGTGACCGCGTCACCTTGGGCGGTCTTGATGTAGATCGTGCCGCCCGCGACGCGCTGGACCGTGCCGATGGTCGCGTTGCCGCCCGCGCCGGCGAACCCGCCGCCGCCCTGGCCGCCGAACCCACCGCCGCCGCCCTGACCACCGGCCTGACCACCTGCCTGGCCACCGCCCTGGCCCCGTGTCGCGCCGGCGTTTCCCTGCCCGGCCGCGAACGATGGGGCCGCCGGGCTGCCGAAGGTCTTCTGCGCTTGGATCCCGGCGAGCAGCCCGGCCACGAGCACGACGCCGGCTCCGAACGACAACGTCAGCTTCGACGGCCCGCGCCGGGCGGGCTGGGCCGCCAGCTCGGCCTGGAGATCGTCGTCGAACGGGGATGTCTCCAGCAGATTCTCAGCCTTGTGCCTGCTCACATTCATCTCCTGGCTGTCACTCGAAGCGCAGGGCTTCGATCGGCCGCAGCTTGGCGGCGCGGTTGGCGGGATAGCTGCCGAAGAACAGGCCGATCGCGACCGAGACCGCGAGCGCCAGCACGATCGAAAGCGGCACGAGCACAGGCTTGACCCCCGCGATCGTGAACTGCGCGCCGATCACCGCGATGACCACCCCTAACAGGCCGCCGACGAGGCTGAGCACGGTCGCCTCGACGAGGAACTGCCCGAGAATCGCCGCCCGGGGCGCGCCGATCGCCTTGCGGATGCCGATCTCCCTGGTCCGCTCGGTAACGGTGACCAGCATGATGTTCGTGATGCCGATCCCGCCCACCAGCAGGCTGATCGCCGCTACCGCGCCCAGCAGCACCGTGAACGTCCCGGTCGCCGCGGCCGCCGTCTCCTGCAGCGTCGCCTGGTTCAAGATGCGAAAGTCGGTGCTCGCCGCATTGGTGATGTCGTGCCGCTGGTTGAGGATGTCGGTCACCTCGCTCTGGGCGGTGTCGACGAGGTCGGAGCTCTTGGCCTCGACGACGATCTGGCCCAGTGGGCCGAACCCGGTCAGACTCTGCTGTACCGCGGGCAGTGGCGCTATCGCCACGTCGTCGGCGTCCTGGAACCCCGACGACCCGGCCTCCTTCAGCACCCCCACCACGGTGAACGGCACCCCGGACACCACGATCTGCTTGCCCACCGGATCCACTGTGCCGAACAGGTCCTCGGCCACGGTGTTCCCGATGACCACGACCTTCCGGGCGGCGACCACGTCGTCGTTGTAGAAGTAGGTGCCCTTGACCACCGGCTTGTTCGACGCCTCGAAATAGCTCGGATAGGTGCCGACGAACTGCTGGATCGCGTGACTGGCCCCCTCGTAGGTGGCCGTCTGCGACTGCGCCTGTGCCACCGGGGACACGCTCTTCACCGACGGTGCGTTCGTCGGGTCGGCCAAAGCCTTCGCATCCTCCACCGTCAGGTCCTTGGCCTGGGTTCGGGGACCCGAATTCTGCTGCGCACCCGCACCGCCACCACCACCGAAGCCACCTCCCCCGCCTCGGCCCCCACCACCCGATGTGGACGGCGAAATGGTCAGCGAGTTGGCGCCCAGCCGCTGAATGTTCTGCTGGATCTGCTCCGAGGAGCCCTGCCCGACCGCGATCAGCAAGATCACTGCCGCCACGCCGATCAGGATGCCCAACATCGTCAACGCGCTGCGCATTTTGTTGGCGGTCAGGCCTCGCAACGCGAAGCGCAGGATCTCCACCGGATTCACGCGCCCACCTCCGCGAGCCGTGGGGGCAGACCGCTCACCGGCGATCTGCGCACGTCCTCGACCACCTGACCGTCCACCAGGCGGATCACTCGCTTGGCGTGCGCGGCGACATCGTCTTCATGCGTGATCAAAACGATCGTCCGCCCGGACGCGCTGAGCCCGTCGAAAATCCGCATCACGTCACCGCTCGACCTGCTGTCCAGCGCCCCGGTCGGCTCGTCAGCCAGCAACAGTGTCGGCGCCGTGACCAGCGCCCGGGCCACGGAGACGCGCTGCTGCTGACCGCCGGATAGTTCGTTGGGCTGGTGGCCGACCCGCTGGGCCAGACCCACCTGGTCCAGCGCGGCCAACGCACGCCTGCGTCGCTCCGCCGCCTTCACCCCGCCGTACGCCAAGGGCAACTCCACGTTGGCCAGCGCGCTCATCCGCGGGATCAGATTGAACGACTGGAACACGAACCCGATCTTGCGGTTCCGTACGATCGCCAGTCGCGCGTCGTCCAGGACGCCCACGTTCGTGCCGTCCAGCAGATAACCACCCGACGACGGGACGTCCAGGCAGCCGATGATGTTCATCAGCGTCGACTTACCCGACCCTGAGGTGCCCATGATCGCCACATAGTCACCGCGATCGACCTGCAAGGACACCCCACGAAGCGCGTGCACCGCCGTCTCGCCCTCCCCGTAGACCTTCGCCACGTTCCGGATATCGAGGACCGGCTTGCGCGTGTCTGTCATCTCCGTCATCCCCGCCCGCCACCGGCACCGCCGAACCCGCCGCCGCCACCGCCGAGCCCGGCACCGCCGCCACCGAACCCTCCGCCGGCGGGGAACTGACCGCCGCCGCCCGAGGATCCCGGGGACTGCGATCGCACGACCTCGTCGCCTTCCTTGAGGCCCGACTTGATCTCGGTGGTCGCGTCACCCTTCACGCCGACCTGCACCGCCTTCGCGACCTGCTTGCCGTTCTCCATGACTTTGACCGTGCTCTGGCCGCCCGCCGTCGTGACGGCGCTGCTCGGGAGCGTCAGCACGTCGGCGGCACGATCGATGATCACCTGCACGGTGGCCGTCTGACCGAGCCGCACGGTGCTCGGCACCTTGCTCAGGGAGATGGTCACGGGGTACTGCACGACGTTGTTGTTGGTCTGCGACTGCGGGTCGATGGTGGCCACCGTGCCGCTCGCGCTCACTCCGGTGAGCGCGTCGAAGGTGACGGTCGCGGTCTGGCGGACCTTCAGTTTCGTCACGTCGGCTTCGGTGAACTGCCCGATGATCTGCAGCTTCACCGGATCCGCGATCTCGATGAATCCGCTTCCGGTGCTCGACGAGCTGGAGCTGGAGGAGCTTCCGCTCGACGTGCCACTACCGGAGCCGCTCGAAGAGCCGCTGGAGGTGCCCGTGGAGGAACCGCCCCCCGAACCGCTGGACGAGCCGCCCACCGAGCCGTTGACCGCCACGATCGTGCCGGCGAACGGCGCCTTGATGACCGTGCCGCTGACGGCCCGCTCCGCGGCGTTGTAGGAATTCTTGGCGTTGATGTACTGCGAGTAGCCCGATGCGGTCGAGGTGTCGGCATCGTCGGCGGCGTCGAGGCTCGCCTTGGCGGCGCTCAGGCTCTCCTGTGCCGCGGTGTCATCCACCCGCGCGAGCACCTGCCCCTTCTTGACCTTGTCGCCCGGCTCGACCGCGATCGACTCGACCGTGCCGCTCGTGGTGAAATCCAGCGACCTCGTGCGGGAGCTCTCCACCGACCCGGAGGCCGACACCGAGGACGTCACCGTGCCGCGCGTCACCCGGGCGGTCAGCGGCGCAGCCTCGTCGGGCGATCCGCTTCCAAGTGCGGCGTAGGCCACTCCGGCCCCGCCGAGCAGCAGCACCCCGAGGACGCCGTTGGTGATCAGCGCTCTGCGCTTCGTCGACAACTTCACGATGCCGAAGTTGCCGGATCCCCCTTCGGGCAACGTGAGCCGGCACTGGCAGTTCCCTACGCGGATTCTCAGACAACTCCCAGGCAAAACTCCGAGGCGTCACCCCGACTGGACACCTCCAGCCCATTCTCATCAGCCTTTAATGATCGGCTCAGGAAGAACAAATCCCAGCCGGTGAGGGTGGCCGCATGAGCCAACTGACTTCCGGCCAGCTCGCGCGGGCTGAACTGCCGATGAGCGACTCCGCCTCTGGATTGCCGAGGGGGATTGTTTACGACCCACCTCGGGCGTCTTTATCGCTGATCGGTGCCGGCACCCCCGTCGTAGCCTCAGGCAACAGGTGTGCCGACGGCACGGTGAACGCGACATCGGTCAGCCATGGGTCAACCCTTGGAAAGAGGCAGGGGTCATGAGCGCGGAGGCGCGGCTGCTCGTGGTCGACGACGAGCCCAACATCAGGGAGCTGTTGTCGGCCAGCCTGCGGTACGCCGGTTTCGACGTGGTCACCGCCTCGGACGGAAGGCAGGCCGTCCAGGTCGCCGACCAGACCAGGCCGGACCTGATGTTACTCGACGTGATGCTGCCCGACATGGACGGCTTCGCCGTCGCCGGCCGGCTCCGGGCCGCCGGACGGCGCATCCCCGCGGTCTTCCTCACCGCGCGGGACGCGACCGACGACAAGATCGTCGGGCTGTCGCTCGGGGACGACTACGTCACCAAGCCGTTCAGCCTGGAGGAGGTAGTCGCCCGGATCCGCGCGGTGCTCCGCCGTACCCGTGGGGAGGTGGAAAACGCGCCGAACCGATTGCGAGTCGCCGACCTCGAACTCGACCAGGACGCCCACGAGGTGTGGCGGGCCGGCAAGCACATATGGCTCTCGCCCACCGAGTTCAAGCTCCTGCACTACTTCATGGTCAACCAGGGCCGGGTGATATCGAAGGCCCAGATCCTCGAGGAGGTCTGGCGCTACGACTTCGGCGGCGACAGCAACGTCGTCGAGTCGTACGTCTCCTATCTGCGGCGCAAGATCGAAACAGGCGAGCCCAAACTCATCCACACATTGCGCGGCGTCGGCTATGTCCTGCGAGTGCCACGTTCGTAAGCGATCCGCATGCCGTTCGGTCGTGGCCGTCCCCGGCGGGCGGGAAGCCTAGGGGCCGGTCACCATGCCTGCGGGGCTCCCTACGCCTTCAAGCGGCCGTCCCTTTACCGGATGCCAGTAGCGCGAAGCTGACACCCGCGAGCTCGGGTCCCGGCCACGTGCCCCGCTAGGCCTCCCGGCCGCCGTCTACGCCGCCGACGCGGCTACCTGTGTCCGCGATGCCGACCCACGCCACATCACCGTCCACCAGGTCATCCTCCGCGGGTGTCGCCGAGCCGGGCAGCCGCAGCCAGGCCAGTGTGCCACCACCCTCCGCGGGGCCGAGCCCGACCTGTCCCCCGGCCTCCCGGATCACGCGCGCCACGATCGCGAGCCCGAGGCCTGATCCGGGCAGGCTACGGGCGGACGGGGAACGCCAGAAGCGGTCGAAGACGTACGGCAGATCCTCGGAGGGAACGCCGGGACCGTGGTCGCGCACGGTCAGCTCGCCCCCGTCCAGCCGCACGGTCACGGCGCCTTCCGGAGGGCTGAACTTCACCGCGTTGTCCAGGAGATTCACCACCGCGCGCTCCAGTGAGGCCGCGTCCCCGTGGACGTACCAGGGCGACACCGTGGCGTCGATCCGGAGAGTCAGGCCGCGCAGTCGCGCGCGCCGCACGGCGTTCTCGACGACCTCGTGCAAGGCGACCACGCCGTCGGAGGCGGCCTCCGCCCGAGAGAGATCAAGCAGATCACCGACGAGGCTGGAAAGCTCGACGAGTTGCTCCTTCACGTTGACGAGCAGCGTGTGCTTGTCGGCAGCCGGCAAGGGACGGCCCGTGCTCTCACTTCGGAGCATCAGATCGACATTGGTGCGTAGGCTCGTCAGCGGCGTGCGCAGCTCGTGCCCGGCGTCCACGATCAGCTGCTGCTGCCGGTCACGGGCCCTTGCCAGTGCCCGGGTCATGCTGTTGAACGACCGGCTCAATCGCGCGATCTCGTCCTTGCCCCCCTCCGGGATGGCGGTGTCCAGGTCCTCGGTCCGGGCGATGTGCTCAACGACCTCGGTCAGCCGGTCCACGGGTCTCAGCCCGGCCCGAGCGATCACGAGCCCGGCTACCGCCGCGCCGAACACGCCGACGGCCGAGACCGCGACGAGCAGCATGGCCAAACTGTTCAGGGATTCGTCCACAGTGGTGAGCGGCCTGGCCACCGACACCGCCGCGCCAAGACCCGTACCCGGCCAGCCGGAACGGGTGAACACCCGCATCGGCGTACCGTCTTCGGTCCTGCCGTCCCGATAGGTCGGCCCACGCTCCCCCCGGGCGATCGCGACATCGCCGACCGTGACCACGAGCGGACTGGCGGTGTCCGGAGGACTGCACACGGTGCCGTCCGCCCTGACCACCTGCATCGTGGGCAGGAACCCCGCCGACCGGGCGTCGTCGTGCGGCGGCTGGTCACAGATCGCCTGAGGGGAACCTCGCAGCGGCCCTCGCTGGCCCGACAGCGACTGGTCAAGCTGCTCCATCAGGCGGCCGGAGACGACGAACCAACATCCGACCGCGCAGGCGGCCACCGCGACGGCCACGGCCACGCTTGTCAGGACCGCCAGCCGGGCACGCAGGGACAACCGGCGCGTCATGGGTCTCTCAGAACGTAACCGACGCCCCGCACCGTCTGGATCAGCCGCGGCTCACCCATCCTGCGCCGCAGGTACATCACATAGACATCGAGGGAGTTGGACGCTGGTTCGAAGTCGAACCCCCAGACCGTCTCCAGGATCTGCTCGCGGGTGAGCACCTGCCTCGGATGGGCGAGGAACATTTCCAGCAGGCTGTACTCGGTGCGAGTGAGGTCGAGACTCCTCCCGTCCCGGGTGACCTCCCGGGTAAGCGGATCCATCCGCAACCCGCCGTACTCGAGGACGTCACCACGGTCGTCCGGCCGCGACATGAGCACACTGCGACGCAAGAGCGCCCGCACGCGGGCGAACAACTCGTCGAGCTCGAACGGCTTGACAAGATAGTCGTCCGCGCCGGCGTCGAGCCCGGTCACCCGGTCCCCTACGGTGTCCCGTGCGGTCAGCATGAGCACCGGCAGCGTCTCCCCGCGAGCGCGCAGCCGACGGCACGTGGTCAAGCCGTCCAGACGAGGCATGAGGACATCGAGCACCACAAGATCAGGCTTGACAAGATCCAGCTTGTCCAGCGCGTCGAGGCCGTCCACAGCGGTGTCGACGTCGTAGTCCTCGAACAGGAGGCTGCTGGCAAGGGCATCTCGAACGGCGGGCTCGTCGTCCACGACCAGAATGCGCACGACTTCGACGCTAACCTGATCCACAGACCGGACAGAACGGTCATCGTGCGCGCGGAGCTCTTTCTCATCAAACTTTCACCGTGGTCAAGGGAATCTCACGGTCTCGGCGCGAGGCCTGTTACCTGCGCAATGCGCCGCAGCAGGTGTCCGGCTACAGGGGAGCCCTGAAAATGAGTCCTCCTCATCTCCCACAAATCGATAGGTGATTCTCCAGCCAATGGGAAGGTCACAGATCGCGGCGCGGAGGGCCCGGCGGACGACAATCCGCAGTTCAGGGGAGTTCTCATGGCGCTGTGAGACGGTTCTCATCTGAGAAGGCCAGGGTTTGTCGACATGAGGCACCTCCCCCGAGGGGATCACCGAGGTCCCCGGAGGTGTCCCAGATCGGACAAATCCATGCGTCTCAGCAAGACTCTCGCCGCCGCAGGCCTCCTCAGCCTCAGCCTGCTCACCGGAACCGCAGCCGCCGGCGCGGCATTCGCGGACGCCCACAGCCCCCAGCCTGCGTCGAAGGCGACCGTGCCCGTCCAAGCCATCGCCGACAAGGCCAAGATCTCGGACCAGAAGCACGATCGCAACGAAGCGGGCGACAAGGGATCGGGCCTGCACCGGCGCACCAGCGCTTCGATCAGCGCGACCGCCGCCCCCGGGAAGATCCGGCAGGGTGGCACCTACACAGTCGCCATCACGACCACAGGCGTCCCGAACGGCACCACGGCCACCGTCCAGGGCATCGACGACGGCCACGACTACACGGTGACCGTCCACAACGGCAGGGCGAGCAAGACCCTCCGGATAGCCCGCGACGCCAAGCCGGGCTCCCACACAGTAAAGGTGTCCGTGGGCGACCTCCATGACTCGGCCGACCTCACCATCGTGCACGGCGGGAACTAGCGAGCGGCTGCCGAACATGGTCATCCGTTCGGGAGCCGGATGACCATCACGTGGCCGGCACCTCACCGGTGTCGGCCACGCACACAGGCCCGGCCGTGTCGCCATCGGCGTCCGTCCGCCGACACGTACCTCACCGTGGCGGAGAGGGGATGGAACCCTCCTCTTGGATCGAGTTCCCGCCGTCGACCACGAAGACCTGGCCGGTGATATAGCTCGCCTCCGAAGACGCGAGAAAGGCCACCAGACCGGCTACCTCTTCGGCGGTGCCCGACCGGCCCAACGGTGTGGCCGCGCCCAGCATCAGCTCCCGGTCGGTGGAGGAGCCTGTCGCGATCCACCCGGGAGCCACCGCGTTGACGGTCACGCCCCGCTTCGCCACCTCGATCGCCACGCTGCGGGTGAGGCCGACGACTCCGGCCTTGGCCGCGTGGTAGGCGCTGTCGCCGCTGAAGGCGAGGACCGGTCCGGAGACCGAGGCCATATTGACGATCCGGCCGTAGCCGCCGGACAACATGGGCTCCAGCGCCGCCCGGGTCATGAAGAACACGGTGTCCAGGTTGCGGGCGATCGACCGTCTCCACTGGTCGTCGGATAGCCGGCCGATGTCCGCCGAGTCGTCGGGGTCACTCACCGACGTCATGCCCGCGTTGTTGATCAGCACGTCCAGCCGGCCGTACCGCTCGGTGGCAAGGCGGACCAGTTCGCCGGCGGCGCCGGGGTCGGTGAGGTCCGCGGCGAGGCCCACCGCATCGGCGCCATGCTCCCGCAATTCGGCAGCGCGTTCATGAATGCGCTCCGTGGTGGAGGTCAGCACTACGCGCATCCCGTCCGCGACGAGCCGCTGCGCGCAGGCGAAACCGATACCGTCGGCGCTGCCCGCGCCGGTGACGACGGCGACCGGCCGCGTCTGTGCCGTGGAAGGTTTCATCGGTCCACCAGGTCCTTGATCGCATCACGATGCCCCCGCTCGGCGCCGCCGTTCGGCATCTGGGGTTCGCATCATCGCATCGGCACCGCCCGCTCAAAGGCGCTGCCCCTTCCGGGAGGTCAACCGCCATCGTCGCCATCGCACCACTCACACTGCGCCTCCCCCCGAACCGCTCGTCACGGAGCCGATGGGTCGGTTATGCCAGCGTCTCGGCGAAGCGGTCGATCTGCCCCATGTCCACGGACCAGCAATAAAAGATGATCTCGTCGGCTCCGATGTCCGTCACCTGCTGGACGGCGTCGCGGACCTCGTCAGGGGTGGTGAGCATCCTCTGCACGACCATCTCGGTGTAATCCGGCGGCATGTCCATGTAGTGGGGTCCGCTGTAATAACGGTGGAGGTGACCGCGTGCCTCTTCGATGGTCGGCTCCGGGCCGAGAGCGGCGTTGAGCTGGGCGACCAGTTTGGGACGTCCGGTACGGCCGGCCGACCGCCATGCCTGCTCGGTGGCACGGAAGAGCCGGTCCATTTCGGCGCGCGGCGATGCGCTCAGCAGGCCGTCCCCGAAACGAGCGATGCGCTCGATGGCGGCCGGCTTGAGCGCGCCGAAAAGAATCTCCGGGCCGCCTTCGCGTACGGGCGCCGGCCCGATCGGCCCGCTCTCCTCCCCGTACGGCTCCCCGGACCAGATACGGCGCATGTCCATCATGATCTCGTTGAGGCGTGCTCCACGGCCATGGGAATCGACTCCCGCGGCCAGATAGTCGTCCCGCCGCCCTCCCAGCCCGATGCCGAGTGTGAGCCGGCCGCCCGACAGACGATCGAGGGTGGCGGCCTGTTTGGCCATGAGAGCGGGCTCACGAAGCGGCGCGAGGAGCACTTCCGTCTGCACGCGGATCCGACTGGTGACACCTGCGAGCGCGGCGAGCATCACGAGCGGTTCCGGATTGTCGTACACCAACCGGTCCAGCAGGGCGAGGGTGCTGAACGGACCGGCGTCCGCGCTCCGGGCCCAGTCGAGCAGCAGAGGCGGATCGCTGATGGGCAGGCCAAGGCCGACGTTCATGAGTGACACCCCCCGTGGTCGGGACCAACTCAACCATGCACTCCCCGGCACCCCGGACTACCGCCACGCCACGTTTACTCACATGGCGCTCTGTGCGGACCGGCTGCTCCGCGATCCGGGCCAGGATCTGTTTCGGATTCGGGTCGGCTCAGGCTGTTCGGCTGGTCTCCTGCCGATCGTGCAACGTCTCGGCCGACTATGAAGAGTCGTCGGAGCTTGATGTACACCCCGGCGCTCAGTCGGCGCCGACGACCTTGAAGTCGGGGGTGACGAAGACGTGGTGCGGCCAGTTGACGCCGATGTTGTGGACCTCGTACTCGCCGCTGCTCAGCTGCACAACACGGTCGACGATGCCCCCCTGGTAGGTGGCCAGCGCAGCTTCCGTCGCCTTGTTCGCCGCCGTTCCGCTGACGATCGTCCCCTCCCCCTCGGTGTAGTTCACCGGGATCTGACCATCCTGCTTCGCCGCGGACGGTGCACCGCGCTGGAAGGCGACCACCTGAGCCGGGGAGTAGGTCGCAGACCCGCCGGCAGCCGGTTGCACGATGACCTGCGTGGCCGTAATGGTCGTTCCGTCGACCGTCCCAAGTACGAGGACGGGTTCGCCTGTTGCAACGGCACTCGCCGGGGCCGAGCTCGGCCCCTTGTTGTATGTCGTGGAGGACGCCTCGTTGATAGTCAACTTCTGACCCCCTGACGTCGACATGGTGAAGCTCGACGTGGACACGCTGCCGACCGTGCCGACTGCTCCCCCTGCGGCCGGACCAGATCGAGCGTTGGATCCCCCGCCGCCGGATCCGGGACCGCCGCCGCGGGGCATGCCGTGCCCAGCTGTCGCGGAGGGGGGCGTGGCTGCCGCTGAGGGATATGTGGAGCCACAGCCGGCAAGTCCGATCATCGCGGACATGAACACAGCGACCACGATCCAGCCACTTTTCCTCTTCGACAGTAATCGCCGTGCCCTTGGCCGGCGTGCCCGATCGGCCATGGTCACCGAGGCCGACCAGTCTGGCGAAGACACTGACGGCGGCGCCGCGCCGTCGGCGCATGAACTTCCAGCGGCCGACGGCCCTGACATCGCGATCATGGTCAGCTTGCGGGAAAACATGGAGGCCGCTCCTTTCGTTCGATGGGAACAGACCAAACCTCGCGAGTCGCGCTGAGACTCCCCCAGGAAAAGAATGAAAAATTCCTTTAAAACCTGAACACGATGATGTGCCCCCGTCTTGTGGGCACCCGATCGTTCGGGACGGCGTGTCCTGCGAGGAATCGGGTGCGGGTGCGGGTGCGGACAGCCCCTTGAACAGCCCGCACCGGCGCCTGAGATCGACCGCGCCCTGCAGCTAGCATGGACGTCGGGAGTTCCGCTGGAACGGGTTCGGGGGCTACCCGCGAGGACGGCGAACGTCGAAAGCGGGATCGAAGCGTGTTCCCTTCGGCTTGATAAGGGCGACAGGCTCGCTTCCCGTCAAGCCAGAGCACGAACCGATGAACGTGACCCGAAAAGTCACCCTGTTCGGGTGCTCAGAGGTCGGGGCGAAGCCATGACTGACCGAAGGCCCCCAGAAGATCGATGGAGCGACGGAGGGTGCCCGGCGGGTGCCTTCACGCGGCGGTCGTTCCTGGGGGGCACAGTCGCTGCCGGCCTCGCCGGCGCGGTGGGCAGAAACCTGCTGGACGGCGATGCGGCCCACGTCGGCACGCCTAGCGGCGAGGGCACGCGCACGAGTGCGATTCCGTTCCACGGCTACCATCAGGCGGGCATCGCCACTCCTCCACAGACGATCGGGTCCTTCGTCTCCTTCGACGTGACCGCCTCTGACCGCCGAGAACTCACTGAGTTGTTCCGCACACTCACCTGGCGGGCCCGATTCCTCACAGCGGGCGGCACGCCACCGAAGGCCCCCCCTGGATCAGCACCGCCGGACGACGGCATCCTGGGCCCCAAGATCGCACCGGACGATCTGACCGTCACCGTAGCCCTCGGCGCGACCCTCTTCGACGGCCGCTACGGATTGGGCGCACGCAAACCGGTTCAGCTCATCACCATGCAGCCCTTCCGCCACGACGACCTGGATCCCGCGATGTCCCAGGGCGACGTGCTGATACAACTGTGCGCGGGCCACCGAGACACGACGGTGCACGCGCTGCTGGACATCCTGACCCACACAGGCGGCGCGATGAGGCCGCGCTGGCGCATCGACTGCCAGCGCAATCCGCCGCGCCCCATCGGTACCCCGCGGGACTGGTTCGGTTTCAAGGACGGCATCGCCAACCCCGACACCACCAACGCTGCCCAGATGAATCAGGTGGTCTGGGTTCAAGCGCACACTACTGAGCCCGCTTGGGCGGCAGGCGGTACCTACCAGGTGCTGCGCATCGTCCAATTCAACCTCGACGCGTGGCGGAAAGTGCCCCTTGCGCAGCAGGAGCGGATCTTCGGCCGCCGCAAGGCCAGCGGCGCTCCCATGTACGCCATGGACGAGAACGCCTCGGACCTCCTTGATCCCATCTATACCAACGACCCGCAGGGACTGATCACCCCGCTGAACTCGCACATCCGCCTTGCCAATCCGCAGACCCCGGATACGGCGTCGACCAGCACCATCCTGCGTCGCAGCTACGACTACGACCGGACCCTCGACATTCAGGGTGGCCTGGATCTGGGACACGCGTTCTGCTGCTTCCAGCGTGAGCTCAACACCTACATCACCATGCAGACCCGGCTGGAAGGCGAAGCACTGGTGCCGTACATCTCTCCGCGGGGCGGAGGCTACTTCTTCGCCCTTCCCGGCGTGCGCGATGACCGAGATCACTATGCCCGCGGACTCCTGACCTGACTGCCAGAACCGGTCTCCGGCAAAAGGCGGCCCGGTCCGCAGACCGAACCCCTTGCTATGTGCACAGGAGGAGAGATGCATTTTCTCCGGCCGACCTCCAGGCGGACCCGGGTCGACGCTGCCGGCCGGCAGCGCACAGGGGCGCTCCGCCCGGTAGTGAGGGCCGGCATCGGGCTCCTGCTGGCGTCCGGTCTTCTCACCGCGTCGGCCAGTCCGGCCTCGGCAGTGGCGCCCTCCGTGATCGTCGTCCCGGGTGCCAGTGGCCACGTGTACGTCACCAACCAGCTCGATGACACGGTCTCCGTGATCGATGCCCGAACGAACAAGGTCGTCGCGACCGTGCCGGTCGGCTCGGCGCCCGAAGGCGTAACGGTCGCCCCGGACGGCAGGCACGTCTACATCGCCGACAACGGATCGGCCCAGGTCTCGGTGCTCGACACCCGAACCAACAAGATCGTCTGCACTGTGCCGGTCGGAAAGAGTCCCAGCGGTGTCGACCTGAGCCCGGACGGCAGGTTCCTCTACGTTGCCAACGGCGGTTCGAACAGCGTCTCGGTGCTCGACACCCGGACCAACCGCGTGGCCGCGTCCGTCCCGGTCGGCACCTCCCCTGTAAGTGTGGCCGTCAGTCCCGACGGTGCTGCGGCCTACGTGGCCAACGCCGGGTCGGGCAGCGTGTCCGTCATCGACACCCGTACACATCGGGCCGTCCGGGACCTGCCTGCAGGCCGCTCCCCGGTGGGTGTCGCCGTCACCCCGGACGGTGGGTCGGCCTACATTGCCGATGAGGTGGCAGCGAGCGTCTCGGTCGTCGAAGTCCGTACCGGCACGGTTACGGCCACCGTGCCGGTCGGCGATGGCCCTTTCGATGTAGCCCTAGGGCCGGACGGCCGGTCGGCCTATGTCGCTGTTCTCGGCCCGGGCAACGTATCCGTGATCGACACCCGTAGTCGCCGCATCTCGGCGACTGTTTCCGTGGGCTCCCCGGGCACCGACCCGTTCAACGTGGCGGTCAGCCCCAACGCGATCTACGTCACAGAGCAGGGAGCGGGCACCCTTACGGTCATCGACCCGAAGACCCTCGAGATCGTCGCAACCGTCACGGTCGGCAGCAGCCCGTACGGCGTGGCAGCGAGCCCACAACGCCTCTCGATCATCAGCCCCAGCGCCTCGCGTCCCCGCGCTTAGGCGCGGCCTGTCGAGCTCCAAGTCTCCTGCAGCAGGCGCTGTGGCCGACGGAAGGTGGCCGACACGGGAATCGGCTGGCGAGGGAGTCGCTGCAGAGCGCCATAGACAAGGCCGGGCTCTGACGCGGCCACGTCGGGCACATCATGGGGGGACCATGTTCTCCTTCGATGTCCGCTGGGCGACGTGGTCGCTCAAGCTGGGGCCGAGCCGCTGAAGCGTACGCCGACCCGGATTCATCCCGACCGGCGAGGACATCCCGCGGTTCGCGGTACGCGCGTGCCGCGTTGTGACGCCCTCAGCGACGATGTCCCGCGGTAGGCCCCGGGGCATGC
>NZ_BOOQ01000045.1 GCF_016863315.1 Planotetraspora silvatica | reverse complement strand
CGACCTCCGCGACCACGGCTGGCAACTCACCCAGACCGCACCCGGCCACCTGACCTGGATCAGCCGAACCGGCCACCACTACCCCGTCCAACCCCCACCGATCATCGAACCCCTCCCCGAACCCAACCCCCACACCAAGTGACCGCAATGGGTGCCGGGCCCGATCACCGGAGACCTCGTCGCCCGCGCATCATGGTGACCTGTCGATCCGCAGCTGAAGCGGCGGGAATCCCGGAGCCTCGAAGCCGAGGGACCGGTACAGGTTCATGCCGTCCTCAGTGGCGTTGAGGCTGATCACCCCGGCCGCCGTCTCGTCACGGAACCAGTCGAGCAGCGCGACCAGACATGCCCTCGCGTGACCCCGTCGCCGACTGCGAACGTCCGTGCTGATGTTGAAGACATGGCCGTGGAACCCGCCGACATTCGTCGGACTCGGTGCGCGGTCCTCACAGATCCCCGCGGCACAACTCACGAGTCCCAGCTCGGGATCGTCGGCCACGAAGACGGCGAACCGCGACGTGTCCCGCAGCCGCCGTTCGAACCAGGCCCCGGCGCTGTGACGCCATTCGGCGTCCTGATCCCCGACGGCGAGCCCCATCTCCTGGAGCATGAGCGCGCGGAGCCGTACCAGGGCGGGGACATCGGCCGGGACGGCCCGCCGGATCGGCGGATCAGCGGAAGACCCGGCTCCATACCCGCTGATCGAGCCTGGGCCTGTGCCCGTCGCGTCCCGACCGCCCGCGTCGTCACCTGAGATCGACATGCTCCCATCGTCGGGCCGCCCTCTCCCGGGACGACAACCGGAGTCACCTCCGCAGCAGGCCGTACAGGAGCAGGGCCGGGACGATGACACTGATCCCCAGAGTGATCACCTGGCCCGCCACGTCGACCGGCGTGTAATGGGCGAGGTGACCGACGTGGAAGAGCAGGTGGGGCACCGAGTAGATCAGGTACCCGAGCAGCGCCACCCACCCGACCATGCGGTTCAACGTGATCGCCGTGATCACGAGCATGACCCCCATGCCCGTGTTGAGACCGCCGAGATCCCGCATCAGGTGCTCGTTGTACGCGGGCAACATCGAGACCCATGGGTGCCCGGGCAGGGGGAAGTCGTCGTAGAACGAGCGCGGCGCCGACATCTGCCACAACCCGATGACGAGTTCCGTGAACGCCAGATAGGCGAATCCGACACGAAGCCACACGGCACGGCCATCCACAGCCGGCCGCGGAGCGGAGACGTTGGTCATGACTACCCCTACCTTCCTACCGGCTGGCCCGGCTTGACTTGATCAGCCAGGAACGCGCCATACGTTCGGCGGCCTCCACCGTCTCCCTCCACGAGATGCGCACCCCGGCGGAACGCCGCCGAGATCCTCCCCGGGACCGGGACAGGCACGAGTGGGCGCCGCAGCCCGGCGAGATAGAGCTCCATCAACTCGCGGAACGTGAGCGTCTCGGATCCCCCCATGTCCGGAACGCGGCCGGCGGCGCCTCCTGACGCGAGCGCGACCATCCGTTCCGCCACCTCGCCGGTGTCGATCGGCTGGAATCGCCATCCCATTGGAACGGGCATGACGGGACGACGGGCGAGCTCTCGGGTCACGTAAAGGACGAAATCGTGGAACTGGGTCGTCCGCAGGATCGTGTACGGCAGGCCCGAGGCCTCGATCACCTGCTCGGCCGCGTACTTGGCCCGGTAGTAGAAGTACGGGCTCCTGTCGACGCCCACGATCGAGATGAAGACGAGGTGCGCCGTCCCGGCCCGGCGGGCGGCCTCGACCAACCGGCGGGCCCCCTCGAGGTCGGAGCCGATGACCATGGGGTCACTCGCGAGATGCACGATCGTGTCCGCGCCGGCGACGGCCTCGTCCACTCCGGCGCCGCTGGTCAGGTCACCGCCCACCACCGTGTACGGCGTGTCGAGGCGTGGCGACCGGGTCAGCACCCGGACGGGATGCCCGGCCTCCAGGAGCCGGCCGACGACATGGACGCCGAGGGTGCCGGTGCCCCCCGTGACGAGTATGGATTGGCTCATACTTCAACGAACGGGATAGGCCTCCGGATTGTGACAACCCTCAGCGGCGAGCCAGCTGGCCGGCGAGATAGGCCAGCTTCTCCGGGTTGAGGACGTTGCGGAGGCCGTGGATCCGCTCCCCGTCCGTCTGGATGACGAACACCGCGACAAGCCGGTCCTCGATCGACGCGAGGAGAGCGGCCTCACCGTTGACCTCGGCGTAGACCAGGCGGACGTCGATCTCGCGGTACCTCTCAGCGAGCCCGGCCGCGTACCGGCCGACCTTGACGGCTCCGGACACCGGGCGCATGGCCGCGCTGACCCTGCCTCCGCCGTCGGCCCAGGCGACGACATCGGCGGCGAGCAACTGCTCCAGACCGGCGAGGTCGCCGTTCGTGGCCGCGGTGAGGAAGCGCTCGACGATCAGCCGCCGCGACTCGGCGGACGCGTCGAACCTCCGCTGACCCGACACCCGCTGCCGCGCCCTGTGGTGCACCTGGCGGCAGTTCGCCTCGGACAGGTCGAGCACGTCGGCGATCTCGCGATAGCCGTACGAGAACGCCTCGCGCAGAACGAGGACCGCCCGCTCGGGCGGCGTGAGCCGTTCGAGCATGACGAGGAACGCCATCGAGATCGACTCAGACTGCTCCGCGGTCTCCGCCGGCTCGTCGGTGAGGACGGGCTCGGGGAGCCATGGCCCCATGTACTGCTCCCGCCGGGCGCGGGCCGAGGTGAGCCGGTCGAGGCACAGATTGGTCAGGACCTTCGCCAGCCAGCCCTCGGGAGACGCGATCAACGCGCGGTCGGCGGCGTACCAGCGCAGGTAGGCGTCCTGCACGGCGTCCTCGGCCTCGGCCCCCGAGCCGAGGAGCCGGTAGGCGAGCCCGAACAGCCGCTGGCGGTGCCCCTCGAATTCCTCTGCCACGACCCCCAGCCTATTGACGGCCTCATGGTGCAGGATGGTTGGTGTGACCCCTTCGCCAGCGGTCGTCCAGCCGGATCAGGAGCTCATCACAGAGATCCTCGACGAGCTGGATCTCGAGCACACCGTCGACTCCGAGGGGGATCTCGCGATCTCCACCTCGGAGCTGACCGTCTTCTTCCTGTTCGGCTCGGAGGGCGATCTCTTCACGATCCGGACCTTCTATGACCGGCACTACTCGGTCGACGAGAAACCGATGTTGCTCACGGCGCTGAACGAGTGGAACGCGGACACCATGTGGCCGAAGGTGTACGCGTTCACCCCGGACAGCGGCGTGATCCGGGTCATCGGCGACGCGCAGTTGTACATCGGCGCGGGCGTCACCCGGGAGCACCTCACCACGGTCATCGCCCACTGGGTCAGGTTCGCGATCAAGTTCCACCGCTGGCTCGCCGACCGCCTCGCCTTCGAGGCGGGCTAGGTCAGCCCTGGGCCAGGGCGTCCTTCAGCGTCTCGACCGTGAAGCGCGGGCCGTAGGCGGGCTTGTCCCGCTGGAACCGGCGGCCCTCGGCGAGCGGCCCGGCGTCGACCACGTCGAAGCCGAAGGAGTCGATCAGGTCGGTCACGGCCTTCTTGGCCTCCGCGTCGTCACCCGCGATGGGCAGGGCGCGCCTGTCTTCGGTCCCACTCGGCACACCCTGTTCCCCCAGCTGGGCGTAGTGGATCGAGTTGAACGCCTTGACCACCCGGGACGTGGGCAGGTGGGCGGCCAGCGTCTCGCTGTCCGACGTCTCGCCCGAGTCGATGTCCGGGAAGCGCCCGTCGCGCTCGTGGTAGTAGTTGTTCGTGTCGATCACGATCTTGCCGGCGAGCGGCTCGACCGGGACCTCGCGGTAGCGGCCGAACGGGATCGTCACCACGACGATGTCTCCGGCGGCCGCCGCCTCGGCCGCGGTCGCCGCGCGGGCGCCGGGGCCGAGTTGCGCGACCAGTTCCGACAGCGTCTCCGGGCCGCGGGAGTTGCTGACGACCACCGAGTGCCCGGCGCCGAGCGCCAGCTTCGCGATGGTGCCGCCGATGTGCCCACTGCCGATCAGTCCAATAACCATGGCCGGTGAAACGCGCCGCCGACGGCCCCCATTCCCCAGCTCACCGCAGTGAGCGGAAGAACTCACGCACGTCGGTGACCAGCGGACCGGGCGTCTCCATGGCCGGGAAGTGGCCGCCCGTGTCGAACTCCGACCAGTGCGTGATCGCGTTCTCGGGGTCGAGCAGGCTCCGGATGCCGTTGTCGGCAGCGAACACCGCCACGCCGGTCGGCTTCACCCCCAGGGAGCTCCCGACCTGGAGACGTACGTCATGGCCGGGCTGGGGCAGGCCAGCTGGAGGTTCCGCGCCCGGGTGACCGTGCACGCGCCCGCGGAGGTCATCGCGGAACGACTGCCGCCCGCCGTGACCGTC
The DNA here is from genome assembly GCF_016863315.1 of Planotetraspora silvatica. Taxonomy (GTDB): domain Bacteria; phylum Actinomycetota; class Actinomycetes; order Streptosporangiales; family Streptosporangiaceae; genus Planotetraspora; species Planotetraspora silvatica. Next base: position 124,382 of record NZ_BOOQ01000045.1, on the reverse strand, counting down.
GAGGCGGTCGACGACCACACCTGCGTGATCACCGCGGGCTCGGACACCCCGCACATGCTCGCGCTCTACCTGGGCGTGCTCGACGCGGACTTCGAGGTCACGGAGCCGCCTGAGCTCGTGGAGCACATCCGCCGGTTGGGCGAGCGGTACTCCCGCGCGACGCCGTGATCATGCCACGGGGCCGCGCAGGAGGTCGTTGAGTTCGCCGTAGTCGAGCGCCCCCGCGAGGGTTTCGTACGTGCCGGAGGTGAGCACCTCTCGCGCGCCGCGCCGGACGACGGCGTAGGCGGCCTCGGCGATGGAGGAGCCGAGGCTGACGCGGGCCACCCCCAGCCGGGCCAGGTCCTCGACGGTGCTCGCCCCCGGACCGGCGAGCACGTTCAGCGGCGCCCTCACGCCCTCGGCCAGAGCCGACACGATCGCGGGGTCCGTGACACCGGGCACGAAGATCCCGTCCGCGCCGGCGGCGACGTAGGCCTCGGCCCGATCCAGGGTGTCCGCCAGGCGGGTCTCGGGGTCCCCGGCGGAGAGCAGGTAGGTGTCGATCCTGGCGTTGATGAACAGCGCGTCCGGATCGGCGGCCTGCCGGGCCGCCGCGATTCTTTCGGCCTGCTCCCCCACCGGGCGCGGTGCCGCCGCCGGCCCGGCGTGATGGGCGTCTTCGAGGTTGATCCCCACGGCGCCGGCGGCGACCACGTCCCGGACGGTCACGGCGACCCCGTCGGGATCGTCCGCGTAGCCGCCTTCGATGTCCGCGGTGACCGGGAGCCTCACCGCGGCCGAGACGCGGGCGACCAGTCCGACGGCGAGATCGCGGCCGAGCCGGTCACCGTCGGCGGCGCCGAGACTCCATGAGACACCCGCGCTGGTCGTGGCGATCGCGGCGGCACCCGCGTCCTCCACCACGCGCGCGCTGGCGACGTCCCACGCGTTGGGCAGCACGAGCGGGCGGCCGCTCGTGTGCAGGTTGCGGAAGAGCCGGGCGCGGCCGGTTGAGGACGCGGTCTGAGTGTGAGAGATGGACATATGAGCATTCCAGCGGCACCGGCGGTCCGAGGTCTGGCGAGATTCCGACATCAACGTCAGCCGAGGGCCGTGTCGACGTTGATGTCGGATTTCCGCTAGCTTGCGCGCATGGCCGGGCGCACAGTTGTCGACATGCATGATGACCGGGACCGATGCGTGCGAGCCGTGCAGTCCAAGGACGCCCGGTTCGACGGATGGTTCTTCACCGCGGTCGTCACCACGGGCATCTACTGCCGGCCGAGTTGTCCGGGCGTGCCGCCCAAGCCGGAGAACATGCGGTTCTATCCCACCGCGGCCGCGGCGCAGCAGGCGGGTTTCCGGGCGTGCAAACGGTGCCGGCCGGACGCCAGCCCCGGGTCACCCCGATGGAACGAGCGCGCCGACGTCGTGGCCCGCGCGATGCGCCTGATCGCCGACGGCGTCGTGGACCGCGACGGCGTCTCCGGTCTCGCCACCCGGCTCGGGTACAGCACCCGGCAGATCGAACGGCAACTGCTCGCCGAAATGGGAGCCGGCCCGCTCGCGCTCGCCCGTGCCCAGCGCGCCCAGACCGCCCGGATTCTCATCGAGACGAGTTCCCTGCCCATGAGCGACGTCGCCCACGGCGCGGGGTTCGGCAGCGTGCGGGCGTTCAACGACACGGTCCGTGAGGTCTTCGCCCTGACCCCGAGCGAACTCCGGGCCCGCGCGGCCCGCGGGCACCAGGCCGCGGCCCCCGGAGTCCTCTCCCTGCGCCTGCCGTTCCGGGCGCCGCTGTGCCCCGGCAACCTCTTCGGCCATCTCGCGGCGACCGCCGTCCCGGGGGTGGAGGAATGGCGGAACGGCGCGTACCGGCGGACCCTTCGCCTGCCCCGCGGCCACGGCGTGGTCGCGTTGCGGCCGGAACACGATCACATCGCCTGTGTGCTCACCCTGACCGACCTGCGTGATCTGTCGACCGCCATCACGAGGTGCCGCCAGTTGCTCGACCTGGACGCCGATCCCGTCGCCGTCGACGACCTGCTCCGCCGCGACCCGGTCCTCGCCCCGCTCGTGGACAAGGAACCCGGACGGCGAGTGCCCCGCACCGTCGACGCGGGCGAGTTCGCGGTGCGCGCGGTGCTCGGCCAGCAGGTGTCCACGGCCGCGGCCCGCACCCATGCCGGACGGCTGGCCGCGGCGTACGGCCAGGCGGTCGCGGACCCGGGAGGAGGGCTCACCCACCTGTTCCCCGACTCGGCGGCCCTGGCGGAGCTGGACCCGGCCGGGCTCGCCCTTCCACGGGCGCGCCGCGACGCCGTCGTCTCGCTGATCGCGGCCTTGGCCGCGGGGGACGTCGACCTCGGTGCGGGCAACGACTGGCAGCGGGCCCGGGCCCAGCTCTCGGCCCTGCCCGGACTGGGACCGTGGACGGTCGAGACCATCGCGATGCGCGCCCTCGGCGATCCGGACGCGTTCGTGCCCGGCGACCTCGGCGTCCGCGTCGCCGCCCGCGAGCTGGGCCTGCCCGCGACCCCCGCCGCCCTGAGCCGGCACTCCGCCGCCTGGCGGCCCTGGCGCGCCTACGCCGTACAACATCTGTGGGCCACCGGCGACCACCCGGTCAACCACATGCCGGAGGCGCACGCGGATCACGAATCGACGAAAGCCGGCCGACCGGCGGGAAGGAATCTTCGATGACCATGGAAGCCCGAACGGGGCACCGGACGCACACCGTGGTGGACAGCCCGGTCGGCCCGCTCACCCTCGTGGCGCTGGACGGCGTCCTGGCCGGCCTCTACATGGAACGCCAGCGCCATCGACCGTCGGAGGAGACCTTCGGCGAGCCGGACGACACTCCGTTCGCCGAGGTCGGCGACCAGCTCGCGGACTACTTCGCCGGGCGGCGCACGACGTTCGACCTCCCGATGAGGCTGGTCGGCACCCCGTTCCAGCAGCGGGTCTGGGCGGGTCTTCGCGAGATCCCCCACGGCGAGACGATCTCCTACGGGCAACTCGCCGAGCGGATCGGACAGCCGGCCGCCGTCCGGGCCGTGGGCCTGGCCAACGGCAAGAACCCGATCGGCATCATCGTGCCCTGCCATCGCGTCGTCGGCTCCTCGGGCAGCCTGGTGGGCTACGGGGGCGGGCTGGACCGCAAACGTCATCTGCTCGCCTTCGAGCGCCGGGTCAGCGGGAGCACGCTCTTCTGACCCCAGGGCCGCCTTGTGCGCCGGACCGCCACCCGTCCCGCCTGACACGCAGAAGGGGGAACGGCCGGAGCCGTTCCCCCTTCAGAGTCGCCCTGTCAGCCGTAGCCGATCAGGTGCGCCGGATGCGTCTGCGCCCGATTTCAGCTGCAGCCGCTGGTGCTGCCGCATCCCTCGCAGACGTAGCAGCTTCCCGCAGGCCGCATCTTCGTCCCGCAGGTCATGCACAGCGGGGCGTCCGCCGTACGGCCCGCGTGGCTCTCCAGCGACGGGATGAGCTCCAGTTCCGGACGTGAGGCGGGCGGGGTGACGGCCACGGCCTTCCCCTCAGCCGCCTTGCCCTCGGCCGGCTTCTCCTCGATCGGCGCCGACTGGGCCAGCGCGGCGGTGTCCACGACGTCCTGCAGCGCGGCCGGGTCCTCTCCGCGTGCCTGAGCCGTACGCTCGGCGGCCGAGTAGATGCCCAGCGCCGAGCGGTCCTCGTACGGCAGATAGTCGAGGGCCAGCCGCCGGAAGATGTAGTCCATGACGGACTGCGCCATCCGGACATCCGGGTCGTCGGTCATCCCGGCCGGCTCGAACCGCATGTTGACGAACTTCTGGACGTAGGTGTCCAGCGGCACGCCGTACTGCAGGCCGATCGAGATGGCCACGGAGAACGCGTCCATGACGCCGGCGAGCGTGGACCCCTGCTTCGACATCTTGAGGAAGACCTCGCCGACGCCGTCGTCGGGGTAGGAGGACGCCGTCATGTAGCCCTTGGCTCCGCCGACCGTGAAGCGCGTGGTCAGACTCGGCCGCTGGTTCGGCATTCGGCGGCGCGTCGGCCGCGGCACCTCGATGACCTGGACGGCGGGCGTCTCGGCCTTCGCCTCTTCCGTGGGCTTCTTGGCCACGGAGAGCGGCTGGCCCACCTTGCAGTTGTCGCGGTAGACGGCCAGGGCCTTCAGGCCGAGCTTCCAGCCCTGCTGGTAGACCTGCTCGATGTCGTCGATCGTGGCCGACTCCGGCAGGTTGACCGTCTTGGAGATCGCGCCGGACAGGAACGGCTGGGTGGCCGCCATCATCCGGACGTGGCCCATCGGGGCGATGGCCCGCTCGCCCATCGCGCAGTCGAACACCTCGTAGTGCTCGGGCCGCAGACCGGGGGCGTCGACCACGTGGCTGTTCTCGGCGATGTACTCGACGATCGCCTCGACCTGCTCCTCCTGGTAGCCGAGCTGCCGAAGGGCCCGCGGGATGGTCTGGTTGACGATCTGCATGGAGCCGCCGCCGACGAGCTTCTTGAACTTGACCAGGGCCAGGTCGGGCTCGATGCCGGTGGTGTCGCAGTCCATCATCAGGCCGATGGTGCCGGTCGGCGCGAGAAGCGAGGCCTGTGCGTTGCGGTAGCCGTGCTTCTCACCGAGCTTGAGGCACTCCTGCCACTGCCGGGTCGCCTCGGCGTGGATGGCCCCGTCGATCGCGTCGATCGTGTGGAGGTCGTCGTTGGCCGCCGCGTGCTTGCGCATGACCCGCTTGTGCGGCTCGGCGTTGCGCTGGTAGCCGTCGTACGGCCCGACGATCGCGGCCAGTTCGGCCGAGCGGCGGTAGGAGGTGCCGGTCATCAGCGACGTGATCGCTCCGGCGATGGCCCGCCCGCCGTCGGAGTCGTAGGCGTGGCCGGTGGCCATGAGCAGCGCGCCGAGGTTGGCGTAGCCGATCCCGAGCTGGCGGTACGCGCGGGTGGTCTCGCCGATCTTCTCGGTCGGGAAGTCCGCGAAGGTGATCGAGATGTCCATCGCGGTGATGATCAGCTCGGTCAGCTTGACGAAGTTCGGCACGTCGAAGCTGTCGTCGTCGCGCAGGAACTTCAGCAGGTTGATCGACGCCAGGTTGCAGGACGAGTTGTCCAGGTGGAGGTACTCCGAGCACGGGTTGCTGGCGGTGATGCGCCCGGTCTCCGGGCAGGTGTGCCAGTCGTTGATCGTGTCGTCGTACTGCAGGCCGGGGTCGGCGCACTCCCAGGCGGCCTTGGCCATCTTGCGGAAGAGCGACTTCGCGTCGACCTCCTCGATGACCTCGCCGGTCAGTCGCGCCCGCAGGCCGAACTTGCCGCCGGACTCGAGGACGCGCATGAACTCATCGGAGACGCGGACCGAGTTGTTGGCGTTCTGGTACTGCACGGACACGATGTCCTTGCCGCCCAGGTCCATGTCGAACCCGGCGTCGCGCAGGGCGCGGATCTTGTCCTCTTCGCGCGCCTTGGTCTCGATGAACTCCTCGATGTCGGGATGGTCGACGTCGAGCACGACCATCTTCGCGGCCCGGCGGGTCGCGCCGCCCGACTTGATCGTCCCGGCCGAGGCGTCGGCGCCGCGCATGAAGGAGACGGGGCCGCTGGCCGTGCCACCGCTGGACAGCAGCTCCTTGGACGAGCGGATGCGGGACAGGTTGATGCCCGAGCCGGAACCGCCCTTGAAGATCACACCCTCTTCCTTGTACCAGTCGAGGATCGCTTCCATGGTGTCGTCCACGGCGAGGATGAAACAGGCCGACACCTGCTGCGGAGACAGCGTGCCGACGTTGAACCAAACGGGCGAGTTGAAGCTGAAGATCTGGTGGATCAACGAGTGTTTGAGCTCGTGGTCGAAGATCTCGGCGTCCTCTTCGGTGGCGAAGTAGCCGTGCTCCACGCCGGTCTTCGTGTAGACGCCCACCACCCGGTCGACGAGCTGCTTCAGGCTCCACTCGCGCTGCGGTGTGCCGACGGCGCCCCGGAAGTACTTCGTCGTCACGATGTTGGCGGCGTTCACGGACCAGAACTCAGGGAACTCGACGCCGTGCTGTTCGAAGTTGACCGAGCCGTCGCGCCAGTTCGTCATCACGACGTCGCGGCGCTCCCAGCGGACCTCGTCGTAGGGATGAACCCCCGGCGTGGTGAAGATGCGCTTCATCTTGAGGCCTTTGCGCGGACGCCTGCCCCCACGGCCTCCGCCGGCCGTCCCCCCGGTCCCCGTCGCGGTGCCGTTCACGATCTCCGTCATGACTTCCCCCTTCAAGGGCCCGGTGGGAGCCCCTTGTCGGACCACATGTTCTATAACCACACCGACGTGCCGGCCGGTACCCGGCACGGGGGCGGGCTGCTACTTATCGGCCGGGGCCCGAGCCACCCTGAGCTGCTCGATCTCGGCCTCGAAGTCGGCCAGCGTCTCGAAGCCCCGGTACACCGAGGCGAATCGCAGGTAGGCCACCTCGTCGAGATCCCGCAGCGGGCCCAGGATGGCGAGACCGACCTCATGGGAGGCGATCTCCGCCGATCCGGTGCCCCGGATGGTCTCCTCCACGCGCTGCCCCAGTTGCGCGAGCGAGTCCTCGCTGACCGGCCGGCCCTGACAGGCCCGCCGGACACCGGCGATGACCTTGTCTCGGGAGAACGGCTCGGTCACGCCGCTGCGCTTGCTCACCATGAGGAGCACGGTCTCCTGGGTGGTGAACCTGCGTCCGCATTCGGAGCAGGTTCGCCTGCGGCGGATCGCCGCCCCGTCCTCGGTCGACCGGCTGTCCACGACTCGCGTGTCCGGATGACGACAGAACGGACAGTACATGTCATCACCTCCCGGGACCGCACACCGTAACCACTAGGTGTGGTGAACTTACATCGGTGTGACTACTAGATGTTGTGGTCCAACCGTAGAAGTGCCCGACCATGAACGCAAGTCGACCCGCCCCGCCACGCCGAAGTCGCTGTTCAGCCCGCGTGTCACAGGCGTATCCCCGCGTGTCACGCAAGGTTCAGCGCGGCAGCCCGCTCGGGACGTACAGCCGGGTACCCGGCCGGATGAGCGAGTCGGACAGGCCGTTGAGGTTCATGATCTGCCGAACCATCGGAGCCGGGTCACCGCCGTCGCCCACCGCGCTCGCGATCTTCCACAGCGTGTCGCCCCGTTGGACGTCCACGTACGGCAGGCCGTCATGGGCGGGCGACGCCGTGCCGGTCGAGGCGGTCACCGCCGCGAGAGTACCCAACCACAGGACTCCGAGAGCCAGGATCGTGACGACCGTGACCAAGACCACCTTGCCCCGCCGGGTCAGCCGCAGCGGCGGATCGGGCCGGCGCACGACGGCGCGGGGGCGGGCCCCCGGACGGGAGGCACTCGCAGGGCCCGCGACACGCGAGACGGCGCGCGAGTGGGCCCCGGGACGGGAGGCGCCTCCGGGTGCCGGCGTCGCGCGTACGCCATCGGCAGGGCCGGGCACTCTGGCGGCGCGTGCCGCCGTGCCGTCCACACGGGGGCGGCCCCCCAGCGCTCCGGCGCCGATGTCGATCACAGGCCCGGTCCCGGTGCCGGAGCCCGTGCCTGCGTTGGTGCCGATGCCGGTTTCGGTGCCTGTGTTGGTCTCGGTGCCGGCCCCGGAGCGGGGCGGACCGCCACGGGGACGCGCCGGCTGTCGCCTGGAACGTGAGGCGGGCCGGACGAACTCCCGCACATTGCTCGGAAGCTCCGGGCGCGCATGCGCACACGCGTCAGGGGAACCGTGCATATCGGTGGCACCCTCGCGGATTTCGCAAGCATGTTCCCGAGTGCCGCGCACCCGTTCACGGGTCTCGCGAGGCCGTGAAACGTCAGAACTAATACGGACAATACGGGGGACGTTGGGCTCCGGCCTCATGACTGCCTCCCTTAACTGTTCCTGAGCTGCGTGGACACAGTTGAAAAGAAGATCGGAAAATCGAACACGATGTCGATCGAACTCCCGTACGATGTTGTACACCACGGCACCGACGATTTCGAGGACTATCGAACAATTGTTTGATATTGATCTTGAATCGAGGTACCGTCGCTCTGTGCGACGTGAGGAACACGGATTGAGAGGTGGCATCGTGAGCGACCGAATTGAGCAGGCGGAAAGTGTCAGCGATCTCGCGGTTCGCAGGCGTGACTCGCTTGGTCTCACCCCGAGGCAGCGCAAGATCCTTGAGGTGATCCGCGACTCGGTCCAGCAGCGGGGCTACCCGCCGTCCATGCGGGAGATCGGCGAGGCGGTCCAGCTGACCAGCACCTCGAGTGTGTCCCACCAGCTGACGGCACTTCAGCGCAAGGGCTACCTGCGGCGCGACCCGCACCGGCCCCGGGCGCTTGAGGTCCGGTTGCCGGGCGAGCCGGTTCTGTGGGTGGATCCCGACGCGACGGAGGAGGAGGCCGGGTTCAACCGGCCCACGGCTGCCTACGTGCCGCTGGTCGGCCGCATCGCCGCCGGTGGGCCGATCCTGGCCGAGCAGAGCATCGAAGACGTCTTCGCGCTGCCCAAGCAGCTCGTGGGCGAGGGCACGTTGTTCCTGCTACAGGTCTCCGGTGACTCGATGATCGAGGCGGCGATCGCCGACGGCGACTGGGTGGTCGTCCGGCAGCAGCCGGTGGCGGACAACGGCGACATCGTGGCGGCCATGATCGACGGCGAGGCCACGGTCAAGACGTTCAAGCGCAAGGACGGGCACGTGTGGCTGGTGCCGCACAACCCGAGCTACGAGCCGATCCCCGGCGACGAGGCGACCGTGCTCGGCAAGGTCACCGCGGTCCTGCGCAAGCTCTAGACAGGCACCTGCGCTCCGCGGCGTCGGTCGGCACCGCGGAGCGATGGGTCCGCCCTTGCGGCCAGAACTGGCGCAAATAGGGTGAGAGCGTGCTCAACGATCTCGACTCCCTCACTCTTGAAGACGCTCGTACCCGCGACGGGATCAAGTGGGCGTCCACTCCGCCCGGCGTGATCCCGGCCTGGGTCGCGGACATGGACTTCCCCGTGCCTGACGCGGTGCGGGAGGCCGTCGTCAGGCGCGTCAAGACCGATCTGGGCTACCCGACGTGGGTGGACGACGCCCATATTCCTCCGCTCGCCGAGGCGTTCGCCGAGCGCATGGCGGACAGGTACCGCTGGCAGCTCGATCCCGGCCAGGTCTGGTCGTTCACGAACATCGCCCAGGCGCTCCAGGTGGTGCTGCGGCTGACCACCCGGCCTGGAGACGCCGTGGCGATGCACGTGCCGGCCTACGATCCCTTCTTCGAGACGCTCCGGGCCATGGGCCTTCGGCTGCTGCCCATCCCGATCGGCCCCGACGGCCGGTTCGAGATGCCGGACGAGCCCGCTCGCGTGGTCCTCCTGGTCAACCCCCAGAATCCGACGGGCCGCTCGTTCACCCGCGTGGAGCTGGCAGAGGTCGCTGAATACGCCGAGCGGCATGACACCCTGGTGATCTCCGACGAGATCCACGCCGAGCTCGTCTACGCTCCGGCGGTGCACATCCCCTTCGCGACGATCCTCCCGGCGCGCACCGTCACGCTCACATCGGCGAGCAAGGCCTTCAACATGGGGGGCCTGCAATGCTCCGTCGCCCATCTCGGGGCCTCGGCCTTGCGTGACGCGCTGGCCGCGGAGCCACCGAACATCTACGGCTCGCCGAGCGTGCTGGGCGTCGACGCCACGATCGCGGCCTGGAGGCACGGTGACGCATGGCAGCGCGAGGTGCTCGCGATCCTGGACCGCAACCGGGAGCTGGTCGCCAAGCGGCTGACACCTCAGGTCGGCTATCGGGTCCCTGAGGCCACCTATCTCGCGTGGCTGGACTTCGGCATCACGGACGCCGCCGCGTTCGTCGAACGGGAGGCACAGGTGCGGCTCAACCCCGGTCCGATGTACGGCGGCGCCGACACACAGGCCCGCCTCAACTTCGCCACCTCGGGTCCCATCCTCGAGGAGATGCTGGCCCGCATCGCGCGGGCGCTCTGACCACTCCGCCGCCGGGCGCCATCGTGTCCGGCGGCGGCCGTCAATGCTCTGCCCGGCGCGCCCGCTGATGGGGCGGGCGTCGACGCTGTGCCCGGCGGCCCGTCGACGCTGTGCCCGCTGATACGGCGGCCGTCAACGCTCTCATCGCCGATACGGCGAGCGTCGACGGCCGTCCCGTAGCCCGAGTGTCAGGGAACGATGTTGACCAGCTTCGGCGCACGCACGATCACCTTGCGCGGCGCGCCATCCAGGTACGCCTGGACCTTGTCCGAGGCCAGGGCGAGCTCCCGCAGGTCGTCCTCGGAGATCTCCGGCGAGACCTCCAGGCGGTCGCGCACCTTGCCCGCCACCTGGACGACGGCCGTGACCGACTCCTGCACCAGCAGCGCCGCGTCGGCGACCGGCCAGCCCGCGTGCACGACCGAAGGCCCGTGCCCGAGCCTCTCCCAGCCCTCTTCCGCGACGTACGGTGTGACCAGCGAGAGCATCACGGCGATCGCCTCGGCGGCTTCCCGCACCGCGGGGTCGGCGGCGCCGGGGCCCGAGTCGATGGCCTTGCGTGCGGCCGAGGTCAGCTCCATCGTGCGGGCGATCGCCACGTTGAAGCGGAAGCTCTCGACGAGCTTGGTGACCTCGTCGATGGTCCGGTGGGTGACCTTGCGCAGCTCCACGTCACCGGCCGAGAAGTCGGCCCCGGCGGCGGAGGCCTCGCCGGCCTCGACCATCACGCGGAACGCGCGGGCCAGGAACTTCTGCGACGCGGCCGGGGAGACGTCGGCCCAGTCGATGTCGTCCTCGGGCGGTCCGGCGAACAACATCGTGAGCCGAACCGCGTCCACGCCGAAGGCGTCGATCTGCTGGCCCAGGTCGACGCCGTTGCCGAGCGTCTTGGACATCGCCTTGCCCCGGTTGATGACCTGCCCCTGGTTGAGCTGACGCAGGAACGGCTCGGTGAAGTCGACCATCCCCATGTCGTGCAGCACCTTGGTGAAGAACCGCGAGTAGAGCAGGTGCAGGACCGCGTGCTCCACGCCGCCGACGTACTGGTCGATCGGGCCCCACTTGCGGACCTTCTCGACGTCGAACGGCCCGTCCTCGTAGTGGGGGTCGACGTACCGCAGGAAATACCACGACGAGTCGACGAACGTGTCCATGGTGTCGGTGTCACGCTGGGCCGGACCGCCGCACTTGGGGCACTCGACGTTGACCCAGTCGGTGGCGGCGGCCAACGGCGAGACGCCCTTGGGCTTGAGGTCGGCGCCGCGCACGTCGGGCAATACGACGGGCAGTTGCTCGTCGGGGACCGGGACCTCGCCGCAGTCGGGGCAGTGGATGATCGGGATCGGCGTGCCCCAGAAGCGCTGGCGGGACAGCAGCCAGTCGCGCAGCCGGAAGTTGACCGTCGCCCTGCCGGTGTCACGCTCGGCCAGGATCTCGATGATCCGCTCGATGGCCTCGACCTTGGACAGGCCGTCGAGCGGCCCCGAGTTGACCAGGGTGCCCTCTCCCGGGGTCGCGATGCCGGTCTCGCCCGGGTCGGCCATGCCGGTGTGGACCACGACCTTGACCGGCAGGCCGAATTTCACCGCGAAGTCGAGGTCACGCTGGTCGTGCGCGGGGACGGCCATGATCGCGCCGTGGCCGTAGTCGGACAGCACGTAGTCGGCCGCCCAGACCGGGATGCGTTCGCCGTTGACCGGGTTGATCGCGTACGTCCCCAGGAAGACGCCGGTCTTCTCCTTGTCGGTGGACAGCCGCTCGATGTCGGAGAGCTTGGCGACCTCGGCCCTGTAGACGGCCAGCGCCTCACGACGGTCGGGGGCGACGATCTCCTCGGCCAGCGGAGCGTCCGCGGCGACCACGAAGAACGTCGCACCGTACAGCGTGTCGGGGCGCGTGGTGTAGACGGTGACGGGCTCGTCGCGGCCCTCGATCCGGAAATGGACGTCGGCGCCCGTGGATCGGCCGATCCAGTTGCGCTGCATGGTCAGCACGCGCTCAGGCCAGCCGCCCTCCAGCTGCTGCATGTCGTCGAGCAGCCGATCGGCGTAATCGGTGATCTTGAAGTACCACTGCGTCAGCTCGCGGCGGACCACCTCGGAGCCGCAACGCTCGCACCTGCCGGCGACGACCTGCTCGTTGGCCAGGACGGTCTGGTCAACGGGACACCAGTTGACCAGGCCTCCCTTGCGGTAGGCCAGCCCACGCTCGAAGAAGCGGTTGAACAGCCACTGGTTCCAGCGGTAGTACTCCGGGTCGCTGGTGTGCAGACGGCGTGACCAGTCGAAGGAGATCCCGTAACGCTTGAAGGAGTTGGCCTGGGTCTCGATGTTCGCGTAGGTCCACTCGGCCGGATGCGCGTTCCGCTTGATCGCCGCGTTCTCCGCCGGCAACCCGAAGGAGTCCCACCCGATGGGGTGCAGGACGTTATAACCCTTCTGCATCCAGAAGCGCGCGATCACGTCGCCGATGGCGAACACCTCGCCGTGACCCATGTGCAGGTCGCCCGACGGGTAGGGGAACATGTCGAGCATGTATTTGCGCGGCCTGGTGTCGGCGGCGTCCTCCACCGCGGCGAAGGGCTTCAGCTCCTCCCACCGGGGCAGCCACTTGGCCTGCAGCGCCCGCGGGTCGTACACCGGCTCGTCCACTTCCACTCCTCGCCAGGCGGCTGATCACTGATGAAGACGCCTGCTCATGACGGAGCCCCCCGCTCCACACGAGGGGCAGCCTGCGTTTCCGCATATCGTGCCGACTATCGGAACAGCTGCCTGATAAGCAGGGTCGCGACACGCGAGTCCAGCGTAGCGCAGACGACAAGGCGGTCGCCGACGGATATTCGGGAGCTGACGGTGTCAGTCAACCCACGATGCCTGATGGAGACAGATCCGTAGTGACCTCTTATGTCCCTTTAGTCTACTGTCTTCGCTGTGGCTGACCCATTCCCGGACCTGCCCATGCAGGATCCGCCAACCGATCCCACGGGGGAGCAGTTTCGTGGGGCATTCTCCAGTTTCGCTGCGGCACCCCCCACGGCGCATGAGAACATGCCAGGCACCCCCAATCCGGGCATGAATTCGGGAGGTAGCGTGCCCTCGGACCGCAATGAGCCACACCGGTCGAACGCCTGGCCGGAGATTCCACCGGCGTGGCCAGAGGTACCCGGCACCTCCCCCTCGTTCACCGACCCCGTGCCTCCGTTCGGTGAGAACGGCCCTGCGACCGCGGCGATGCCCCCCATTCCCGCCGCGCCTGACGCCTCCTTCCCCCGGCATTCCTCCCCGGCGCCCACGCCCGGCTGGGGCCCGTCGGACACCCCCGAATCGCGCTGGGCCGGGTCCGGCGGCACCGACACCGCGTGGTCGTCGCAGCAGATGAACGCCGAAGTACGCTCGCCGTTCACCCCGGTCACCACCCCCGTGCCCGGCACGGAACCCTCGGACATCGCGTGGTCGCCGTCCAACTCCTTCGAACCCAGGCCCGCCTCCACCGGGCCTTTCGAGGCCGCCCGCGCCACGCCCCCGGGGCCCTTCGACTCCCTCCGGCCCGGTCCGGCGCCGTCGGAGCCCTCAGAGCCCGCCTGGTCCCAGCCAGGCCAGGGAGACACCGGCTCGTGGTCCCAACCAAGCCAAGGCGACACCGGCTCGTGGTCCCAGCCGGGTCAGGGCGACACCGCGTCATGGCCCGCTCCCGCCTCCGTATCCGCACCGTCCGCGCCTGCGCCCGCCACGCCGGCGTGGTCGACTCCCGCGCCCTCCTCGCCCGCTGATCCCTCCTGGGGCGCGTCCGGGGCCGGAGGTTCGGACACGGCCTGGCCCGCGAACGGAGCGGGAGGCTCCGATACGGCCTGGGGCGCCGCGCCCACCCAGGCGAGCCCGCAGACGAGCCCTCCTTGGCCCGGACCGCCCGCCGACGTCGCCCAGCAGGCTTCCCCCGCCGGTCCCAGAGGCGAGGATCCGTACAAGCCGTTCGTGACGGCAGGACAGATCAGCGGACCCAAGACCCCTCCGGCACATCGGCAGCAGGAGTTGTGGGACACCGTCTTCGGGGACAGCTCTCAGACGATGGACGACTACGACGACGAGCGCGGCCGTCCCGTCTGGATCTTCGCGCTGGTGGCCACGGTGATCGTGGCGCTCATCGGCGCCCTGGTGTGGGCCTTCGTCGCGGGGCCGCTCAGCTCCGGCGACACTGAGAAGAGTTCCGCGCCGCCCGCGGATCCGACCCCGTCGTCCGCGGCCAAGCCGGTGGTGCTGTTCCCGGCCCTGGCGGCCTACAAGGGCACGCCGTCTCCCGTGAAGGGCACGGTGCCCGACGCGGACGCGGCCCTCTCACTGCCGCGACTCCGCGGCCCGTGGAAGCTCGACGCCAACGCGGCCTCCGTCCGCACGAAATACGGATTCTCGACGCGTCAGTACGTGCCCGCCGGGATGACGACGCGCGGCAAGCCTGAGTTCGCCCAGGTGATGTCGGGCCCGCTGCCGCAGTCGCTGTCCGCGAAGTACACCACCCCGAGCAAGCTCTCCCCTGTGGTCGCCGCCGTGATGACCACCGCGCGGCAGACGCTCTTCCCCAAGGGCAACACGGCCACGAAGGTCGCTCAGCAGCGCTACTCGCACAACGGCATCACCGGCATGCTCGTCACCTACAAGGTCACGGCCGACCACGAGAACACGACGGTCGCCGTGGCGGCGCTCAACACCGGCGAAGACCTGCCGGCGATCGTCTACGTGGCGGTGCCCGAACTCAAGGACGACCTGCTTCCCGACATCAACTCGGTCTTCAAGTCGACGCGCAAGCTCAAGGCGAGCTAGGCCGGGCTTGGAGGTTGCGCTCAACGCTGCGCTCCGGCGACCTTGGGCGAGCGGGGCCCGATCCCGAGGGTGTCAGAAGGTGCACTCCATGTGCTTGGTGCCGTTGATGAAGCTGGAGAACAGGCGCTCGGGCTCCCCCGCCTCGATCTGAGGCACCCGCCGGAGCAGTTCGCGGAACATCACGGTGATCTCCCGCCTGGCCAGGTGGGCGCCGAGGCAGAAGTGCGGGCCCGGACCGCCGAAGCCGACATGCGGGTTGGGGTTGCGGGCGATGTCGAACCGGAGCGAGTCGTCGAAGACGCTCTCGTCCCGGTTGGCCGACCAGTAGTACAGGACGACCTTCTCGCCCTCGCGGTAGAGGTTGCCGTTCATCTCGTGGTCCCGGGTCACCTTGCGCCGCATGTAGTTGACCGGCGAGGCCAGCCGTACGATCTCCTCCACGGCGCCGGGCGCCCGGCCGTCGATGTCCTCGAGCCACGACCGCTTCTGGTCGGGGTTGAGCGTCAGCAGGCGCATGCCGTACGAGATGGCGTTCCGGGTGGTCTCGTTGCCGGCGACGACGAGCAGGATGAAGAACGAGCCCAGCTCCTGAGCGGTAAGCCTCTCACCGTCGAGGTTGGCGTTGACCAGCGAGGACGTCAGGTCGTTCGTGGGGGTTTCGACCCTGTCGGCAGCGAGCCTCTGCACGAGCTCCTGAAGCTCCATGCCGGCGGTGAGCAGCGCGGTGCCGATGGATTCGGCGTCGGAGACGTATTCGGGATCGGACGCGCCCAGAATGATGTTCGATCGGTCGAAGACGAAGCGGTAGTCGCTCTCGGGGATCCCCATCATGTCGCAGATGATCTTCAGGGGCAGTCTCGCGGCGACCTCGGTGACGAAGTCGCAACCCGAGCCGGTCTCCAGAAGCTCGTCGACGATCTGGCCGGCGGCGACCTCCACATCGTCCTCGAACTGCTTGATCATCTTGGGGGTGAACGCACGGGAGACGATGCGCCGCAGGCGGGCGTGGCGAGGGTCGTCCATGCTGATCATCGAGCCGAAGTATTCGGTGAACTCCGCCGGCATGTCGATGATGCTGGTGGCCCCGCCCAGTCCCGAGGCGAAGATCTCAGGGGTCCGGCTCGCCTCGAGGATGTCGGCGTGCCGGACGAGCGCGTGGTAGCCGAGACCCTTCTCCGCGATGTAGGGGACGTCGGGCTCGGCGAAGAAAGCCGGCTTGTCCAGATCGCGGAGCAGGCGGAAGGCGTGCTCCCTCTCGTCGGCCGGGCGCAACCAGAAGGCGTGATCGGACAGGTCGATGTCCGCGGCCGATTTGATGGGAGAACTCTCCACTGGCTGGGTCGTCACGGCCGGTCCCCTTCTGGTGGTATTCAAACAGAATCAGATTCTGTTTCATCCTGCCATAGACCACCCCAACTCCGGCGATCTACAAGAAAGATATCCACCCCCCACCCCTCCCCCGCGTGATCATGCACACATTCGGTGATCAGGCCGCCGACCCGCGCAAACCCCGGGCGCGATCATGCACGCCTTCGCAGACAGCCGGCGTGACGTGCGCAAACACAACCCGTGATCATGCACAGGCTCTGCGACAACCGCACTCACCTGCCCGGACACGGTTCGTGATCATGCGCAGATTCGGCGACGGCATCCCCGACCTGCGCGAGAGCCGTACGCGATCATGCAGTCAGAAGCGGTAGCGCAGGTGCTTGATCCCGTTGATGAAGTTGGAGAGCAGGTAGGACGGCTCGCCTTCGGCACGGATCTCGGGCATCCGGGTGAACAGTTCGCGGAACATCACGGTGATCTCCCGCCTGGCCAGGTGAGCGCCGAGGCAGTAGTGCGGACCTGGGCCGCCGAAGCCGACATGCGGGTTCGGCGTGCGCGTGATGTCGAAGGCATCCGGATCCCTGAACACGCTCTCGTCCCTGTTGGCCGAGTTGTAGAACAGCAGGACCTTGTCGCCCTTTTTGTACTCCATGCCGTTCATGACGTGATCACAGGTGAGCGTCCGGCGGAACTGGATGACAGGGGTCGAATAGCGGATGATCTCCTCGACCGCGCCCGCGACGTGCCCCTCGAAGTCGTCGGTCAGCAGCGCGCGCTGCTCGGGATTGTCGGTGAGCGCCTTGAGGCCGTGGCTGATCGCATTACGCGTCGTCTCGCTGCCGGCGACCACGAGCAGGATGAAGAACGAGCCGAGTTCCTGGGTGGTGAGCCGCTCCTCGCCGTTGACAAGCAGGCTGGTCAGGTCGCCGGTGGGGTTGCGGCGGCGTTCGCGCCCGAGCCGCTGCGCCAGCGAGCTGAGCTCATGGCCCGCCCGCAGCAGTTTGATCAGGCCGCGGGCCGTCGTCCAGCGGCCGGCGACCTCGTCAGGGCGTGCGGAGTCCGCGCCGAATCCTGAATACTCCGAGTCCGCGTTGGCCAGGATCGTGTTGGTACGGCTGAGCACCATGTCATGAAATTTCGCCGGAATGCCGATCATGTCGCAGATAACTTGTACGGGAAGCCGTGCGGCGATCTGCGGAACGAAGTCACCGGCCCCTTCCTTCACCGCCCTGCCGACGATCTCCTCCGCGGCCCGCTGGAGATCCTCCTCCATCTTGGCGAGGACGCGCGGCGTGAAGGCCCGGGACACGATTCGCCTGAGCCTCGCATGCCGGGGGTCATCCATGTTGATCATCGAGCCGAAGTAGACCGCCAGCCAGCGCGGCATGTCCGGAATGCTGTTGGACGTCGGCTCACTGCTGAAGATCCCGGCGTTCCTACTGGCCTCGGTCACGTCCGCGTGCCGTACGAGCGCGTAGTAACCGGCCCCCTGCGGAATGAAGGGGATCTTGCTCTCGGTCAGGAAGACCGGCCGGTCCAGCTCGCGCAGGCGTCGGAAGGCCTCCAGCCGTTCGGCTCGAGGCAGCGCCCAGAACGGAATCCGCGACAGGTCGAGCTCCGGCGCCACGCTCATGCCGCCAATCTTGTGCAAGCGACCGCTTGCGTCAAGACCTCACCCGCACTGCATGATCACGTACGGCTCACGCCCAGCTCAGGGGCGCCGCCGTCGAATCCCTGCATGATCACGAACCATGTCTGCGCAGGTCAGGCCGGCCATCACCAAACCCAAGCATGATCACGCGTCGCGTTCGCGCACGTCACGCCGACCATCCACGAATGTGTGCATGATCACGCACGGTACTCGCCCAGCTCAACCGCGCAATCACCGAATCTGTGCATGATCACGCGGGAGAGCGCGGGAGAGCGCGGGAGAGCCGCGGAGAGAGCGGGTGGGATCAGGGCCAGTCGAGGCTGGGGCGGAGGGGGACGTGCGCGTCGGCCTGATCGTCGAGGCGAACGCCGAGAACCTGGTGGAGCTGGATCTTGTTCCGTTCGAAACCGACCACGCACCCCGCCATGTAGAGGCGCCAGACCCGGGCGGTGCCCTCGCCCACCTCGGCGACGGCCTCGTCCCAGTGGGCGTCGAGGTTCTTGCACCACTCGCGGAGCGTCAGGGCGTAGTGCTCGCGCAGGTTCTCCTCGTGGCGGATCTCGTAGCCGATGTCCTCCATCTGGCGGACCAGGTAGCCGACCGACTCGAGCTCCCCGTCGGGGAAGACGTAACGGTTGATGAAACCGCCCTTGTTGATCGTCTTCTCGGTGCCCGTCGGGCGCGTGATGCAGTGGTTCAGGAGCCGCCCGCCCGGCTTGAGCTTGCCGTACAGGAAGGAGAAGTAGGAGGGGAGCTGCTCCTTGCCGATGTGCTCGGTCAGGCCGATCGAGCTGACCCGGTCGAAGCCGGTCTCCGGGACGTCGCGGTAGTCCATGTAGCGGACCTCGGCGAGCTCGGAGAGCCCCGCCTCGGCGATCGCCTTCTGGGCCCACTCCGCCTGCTGGCGGGAGAGCGTCACGCCGAGGCCCTTAACGCCGTACTCGCGGGCGGCGTGCATCACCATGCCGCCCCAGCCGCACCCGACGTCGAGCAGTCGCATGCCGGGCTGCAGGTCGAGCTTCTTGGCCACCAGGTCGAACTTGGCGTACTGCGCCTCCTCGAGCGTCGCGTCCGCCGACGGGAAGACCGCGCAGGTGTACGCCATGGAGGGGCCGAGCACCCACTCGTAGAACTTGTTGGAGACGTCGTAGTGGTGGTGGATCGCCTCCGCGTCACGCTGCTTGGCGTGGCGGCTGCCGAGCCTGGCCATCGCGCTGCGGCGCATCTCCTGCGGCGGCGGCGTGGCACGCATCAGCAGCGGCTTGGTCCCCAGGGAGCGGATCGCGGCGACCTTCTCGCTGAGCGGCAGGTCGTTGAGCGTCAGCGACCACATGCGGTCGAGCAGCGTGTACATGTCACCGTGCACATCGAGGTGCCCGGAGACGTACGCCCTGGCGAGGCCCAGCTCCCCCGGCGCCTTGGCCAGGTAGGCCACCGCCGCGGGTGACTTGACCTCGATGCGGATGTCCGCGTCGGATGCGCCGGCCTTGCTGCCGTCGTAGGCCTCGAACTGCACACCCGCGTCACTACCGACGACTTTCTCGAAAATCTCGGCAAGAGTCATGTCAACCTCTCCCCACGTACGAAATCACGTACGCAATCCACACGTAGGAACTGCCTACCTGGCCCGGACACACTTGTCGTACAGATCGAGCAGTCGCCCGCCCGGGTCGTACGCATGCTTGACCGGCCAGTACGAGTCCCCGTTGTACAAGCGCCAGAATTCCTCCCGCTCGTAATACGAGCTGGAGTAGAGCGACTTGTGGCCACCGAGCCTGTGCACGGCATGCTCGATGAGACGGTTGTAGTAGCCGTCCTGCTGACCACGCGGCAGCGGGACCATGCCCCAGAAGCCGAAGTTGATGTAGAGCTTGCCCGGCTCCAGCGGGTAGATGGGCCAGTCGCGGGTCGCCTTCAGCGGGCACATCCAGACCGGCGTCATGCCGACCTCGCTCTGGAAGATCTCGAGGAACTCCGCGCCCCGCTCGACCGGCACCTCGACGTCCTGGATGACCGACTCCTGCACCGGCCTGTTCCGCCAGCGGTCGAGCCGGGCCGTCACGCCGTGCTTCTGATCGAACCCGACCAGCTTGCGGTAGACGTCCGAGCGCAGCCACCGGCGCGGCACCAGCGACCGGACCAGCGGCTGCTGCACGCCGAAGGCGCGCGAGCACCAGAACCAGTCGGTGTCCCAGCGCCACAGGTAGTCGCGGATGGTGAGCCAGTCACGCGGCCGGGTCTGGATCGACTGGTAGTAGATGCGCATCCCGGTGTAGTCGGACGCGTACGGCGCCTTGTCGGAGAACGTTCCGACGGTGACGTAGAGCTCGCCGGGACCGAAGTACGTCCCGTCGACGAAGTCGATCGGCTCGCCCTCGTGCGTGCGGCTCTCGCAGATCTCGGCCAGGGCGAGCATGCACTTGTCGGCGTCGGTGAAGCGGATGTGCGTCAGCCGTACGAACGGCTTGACCGGTGCCAGCTTGATGCGGATCCGCAGCGCGTAGCCGAGCGTGCCGTACGAGTTCGGGAAGGTGTTGAAGAGGTCGGCGTGCTCGTTGTCGGCCCGCGCGACCAGGATCTGCCCGTCCCCCGTCAGGATCTCGAGCTCTTCGACCGACTCGTGCGGCAGGCCGTCCCTGAAGCTGGACGACTCGATGCCGAGGCCGGTGACCGCGCCCCCGAGGGTGATGGTCTTGAGCTGCGGCACGACGTACGGCATGAGCCCGTAGGGCAGTGTCGCGTCCACCAGGTGCTCGTACGTCGTCATGCCCTGGACCTCGGCCGTCATGGTCTCGGGGTCCACCTGGATCACCTGGTCCAGGTCGCGGGCCGACAGCGACGCCGTCTTGGTGGGCTCGCGGAATCGGAAGAGGTTCGTGGTGGCCTTCGACAGCCGGGGTGCGGCGTCGTCGGGGATCGCCGCGTAGGACTCCCTGATCTGCTCGACCGCCTTTTGGTGGGCGGTCATACTGGTCGTGCTGCGCGTGGGCATGGCACCACCCCCATGGATCATTGAGACCGCCTCTAGGCACGTTATCCTTCGAAAACACCGCAGACCAGATTAGACACGTTACGGCTGCGAAAACCATCGGGGTATGCCGTAGCGAGCGGCGAGGCGTGCACTCCGACCGAGCCTGTCAGATCGCCGCAGGTCAGACGGCAGGCACCCGGATAAACCCATGGACGACGCGGTGGCCTGCGGCCAGGATGACGTCTCGTGGATCTGCGAATCAGCACCCTGGCGGAGCGCCCCCACCTCGCCGGCGAGGTGGGGAACATGCCCACCGCCTGGCCCGAGTTCATGCTCAACGATCCGATCGCCGACCTGTACTACACGGTGGCCGCGACGGCCTACCCCGAGTTCGTGGTCGTCGCCACCGCCGACGGACGACTCGCCGCGAAGGCGATGTCCGTCCCCCTGCAACTCGACGACGGCCCGCTTCCCGCGAACGGCTGGGACGGCGTCGTCATGCGCGCCTGGCGGACCCGGCTGCGCGGGGACCGTCCCAACGCCGTCTCCGCGCTCGAGATCTCGATCCGGCCCGACCTGCTCGGGCGTGGGATCTCCGGAGTGATGCTCGACGCACTGCGCGAGCAGGCCGCCGGACTCGGATTCGCCGAACTCATCGCCCCGGTGCGCCCCAACGCCAAGCATCTCGAGCAGTCGACGCCGATGTCCGAGTACGCCTTCAGGACGCGCGACGACGGCCTCCCGAACGATCCGTGGCTTCGCGTGCACGTCCGGGCGGGCGGCACGATCGACAGCGTGGCCCCGAGGTCGATGGCCATCCCCGGCACGTTGAACCAGTGGCGCCGGTGGACGGGCCTCCCGTTCGACCGGACGGGCCCCGCCGAGGTGCCCAAGGCGCTGAACCCCGTGCACGTCGCCGTCGAGGAGGACCACGCCGTCTACGTCGAGCCCAACGTCTGGGTACGGCACGCCCTCCGGTGACGACGTGCTCGGGGAAGGCTCGAACACGACGGCTCAGGTGCGTCGCCGGATCACGGGGTCTGCGCCGTTGACGACGTTGATGACGGGACGGCCGGCGACCGCCGCCGCGAGGTTGTCGAGCACGCACTGGATGAGACGCGTGCTCGCCTCCGGTGTCACGGCGGCGGCGTGCGGAGACAGCAGGACCTTCTCGGACGCGCGCAGCGGGTCGGCCGCCCCGAGTGGCTCGGTGTCGTAGACGTCGAGCGCCGCACCGGCGAGATGGCCGGAGTCCAGCGCGGCCAGCAACGCGTCGTCATGGACGATCGGGCCCCGGGCCGCGTTGACGAGCACGGCCCCCGGAGGCATCCGCGACAGCCGTACGGCGTCGAAGAGCCCGCGGGTCTCGTCGGCGAGCGCGATGGCGAGCACCAGCACGTCGCTGGAGGCGGTCAGCTCGTCGAGGTCGAGGTAGGCGGCGCCGTGCGAATCGGGCTTGGGCGTGCGCGACCAGTAGGACACCCGGCATCCCAGTGCGCCGAACATGCGCGCGCACGCGGCCCCGACCGGTCCGAAGCCGACGACGCCGACCCGGGCGCCCGCGAGTTCGCGCCGCTGGAACGTGAACTGCGGCCAGCCTCCGGCCCGCATCTCGCGATCCGCGTCCGGTAGATGCCGCAGCAACGCCAGCGACGCGGCGAGGCACCATTCGGCGACCGCGTCGGCGTTGACACCGGCCGTGTTGGACACCGGCACACCGGCCTCCGCCAGCGCCTCCAGGTCGTGACCGTCCACGCCGACCGAGGGCTGCTGCACGAACGCCAGCCTCGGTGCATGCCGTACGGCCTCCGCGTCGAGCACGAGCGCGCCGCTCCAGTCGCCGACGACGATGTCGGCCTCGGGTAGCGCGTCCAGCAGGGCGGCCCGGTCCCGGCGGGCGGGTACGGCGAGCTCCGCGTCGTCGCCGAGGCCCCCGAGCAGGCCGCGAAGGGCGTTCTCCGGCAGTGGGGGCAGCGCAAGGATCTTCCACGTCACGGTCGGAGTCTCGCACGCTCCAGAAACATGTTCTACTGGGCGCAGCAAATGTAGGACCCACCGAGGAGAGTGGCATGGAACAGCCCCGGAAGGGCCCTCTGGCCGGGGTACGCGTGCTGGAGTTGGCCGGACTCGCGCCCGGGCCGTTCGCCGGGATGATGCTCGCCGATCACGGTGCCGAGGTGTTGCGCGTCGACCGCGTCACCGCCGTGACGGACCGCCCGCGCCCCGACGTCATGGACCGCGGCAAGCACACCATCGGCATCGACCTCAAGTCGCCCGCGGGCGTCGAGGCGTTCAAGAAGCTGGCGGCCCGAGCCGACGTCGTCATCGAGGTCTTCCGGCCGGGCGTCGCGGAGCGGCTCGGCATCGGACCGGACGACCTGCGCGCGGACAACGAGAGGCTGATCTACGGCCGGATGACCGGATGGGGCCAGGACGGCCCGCTGGCGACGGCGGCGGGGCACGACATCGACTACATCGCGATCTCCGGCGTCCTGTCGATGCTCGGCCGCGCGGGCGGCAAGCCCACTCCCCCGATCAACATCCTCGGCGACTTCGCCGGCGGCGGCCTCATGCTGGCGTACGGCGTGCTGCTCGCCCTGTTCGAGCGGGAGCGCACCGGGAGGGGCCAGGTCATCGATGCCGCGATGGTGGACGGCGCGGCCCTGCTGTTCTCGATGTTCTACCAGGGCGTCCAGAGCGGCGCGTGGGGCGACCGCGGCACGAACCTGCTGGACACGGGTGCTCCGATGTACGACACGTACGAGACGGCCGACGGGAGGTTCCTCGCGGTCGGGCCGCTGGAGCCGCAGTTCTGGGCCGAGATGATCACCCGGATGGGCCTTGAGGACATGCCGAGCCGGAGCGACCAGGCCAACTGGCCGGCGATCCGGGATCGGCTGACCACCGCATTCCGGTCCCGGACCCGGGCGGAGTGGGAGGAGGTCTTCGACGGCTCCGACGCCTGCGTCTCCCCCGTGTTGTCGATGGGCGAGGCCGCCCGGCATCCGCACAACCAGGCGCGCGGGACGTTCGTCGAAGTCGACGGCGTCGTGCAGCCGGTCCCCGCGCCCCGCCTGCTCGGGAGCGGCAGAGGAGACCTGTCCCCCGCGACCCGTCTGCGCGACCTCGGCGCCTGGGGCCTGCCCGAAGAGGAGGCCAAGGCGTACCGCGACGCGGGCGTCCTGATCTGAGCGTCTCAAGCCCCGTGACCCCCCGGAGACCGACCAGACCGCGGCGCCCAGTGCGCCGGAAGACCGTGAGCGAGGTATGAACGGCCGATGAGCATGGACCTCTTCGAGGCGCTGTACACGACCCGCGCGA
The DNA here is from genome assembly GCF_016863315.1 of Planotetraspora silvatica. Taxonomy (GTDB): domain Bacteria; phylum Actinomycetota; class Actinomycetes; order Streptosporangiales; family Streptosporangiaceae; genus Planotetraspora; species Planotetraspora silvatica. The sequence goes on along the minus strand of NZ_BOOQ01000045.1, from coordinate 100,337 downwards.
TGCGCCGGGTGAAGCCCGACCCGATCCCGCAGGAGATCCAGGAGCGGATCCTCGACGCCGCGGTCCGGGCGCCGAGCGGCGGCAACACGCAGGGCTGGCGCTTCATGCTGGTGGACGACCCGTCGGTGAAGGCCCAGCTCGGGCCGCTCTACCGCGACGCGCTCGGCACCCTGTACGACGGGCACTACAAGGCCGCGCGGGAGCGGGCCGAGGCGTCCGGGGACACCAGGACGCTGAGCGTGATGAAGTCCTCCATGCACCTGGCGGAGCACTTCGAGGGCTACCCGTTGCTCCTGTTCGCCTTCACCAGGAACGACCCGAGCGGCGGCTCGATCTATCCCTCGGTGTGGAGCGCGCAGCTCGCCGCGCGCGGCTTCGGCGTCGGCAGCGCGCTGACGACGGTGCTGGGGCTCTTCCACGGCGCCGAGGCGATGCGGATCCTCGGCGTTCCGGAGGGCAAGGGCTGGGAGATGGCCTGCACGGTCACCTTCGGGTATCCGACCGGCCGGTGGGGCGTGGCGCCGCGCAGGCCGGTGCACGAGGTGAGCTACCGCAACCAGTGGGGGGAGCCGGTCGGCTTCGAGATCCCCGAGCCGCTCTGGTCCGCCGACGAGACGAGTGCATGATCACGAACGGTACATCCGCAGGTCGGGGCGGGTGCCGCCGAACCTGTGCATGATCACGCGGGAGGTGAGGGGGTGGGGCGGGGGTCGCCGTAGGAGGGCAGGACGGCGACGTAGAGGTCCGCCCCTCCCCGGTGGTGGACCTCGAGGTCGGTGGTGAACGCCCTCGGGGGCGTCCCGCCCGACTCGGTGTGCTTCCACACCTGCTGCCAGGCCTCGATCAGCGCGCCCGGCATGGGGCCGCGCGCCTCGACCTGCATGGCGGGCACGCCGGGCACGCGGACGGCCACCATTCCCTCGGGCAGCCGGGCGGCGGAGTGCACCGCGATGCCCACGACCTGCGTGTACGCCCCGTAATGATCGCCCTCGTAGTCGGTCAGCACCGCATAGAGGTTCTCATCGACGCGGCTCGGCACGTGCGCGAAGGCGCCGGGCGCCCCCGCTCGTGCCCACAGGCCCGGCAACTGCGCGCGGGACGGATCCGCCTCCGCGGCGTTGGTCGTCCTTACGGCATGGCCGACGATGAGCAGTTCAGGCCGGTCGACGATGACCACGGCTCCTCCTCTCAACCGAGTAAATCTATCCGGCGTTCACAGCGTCTGGCGCCGTCTCCCACGGGGAATGCCGGGAATGGAAGGCTCACGACGTAGGCTGGGCAAACGTGCGATTCCTCAATGATGTGACGCCGCCCTACGATCTCACGTACAGCGACGTGTTCATGATCCCATCACGCTCTGCCGTGGGTTCGCGGCTCGCCGTCGACCTGTCGACCAACGACGGCACCGGCACCACCATCCCCATCGTCGTGGCCAACATGACCGCCGTCGCCGGGCGTCGCATGGCCGAGACGATCGCGCGGCGCGGCGGCATCGCGGTCATCCCGCAGGACATCCCCTTCGACGTGGTGGCGAACGTCATCGATTGGGTCAAGAGCCGGCATCTGATCCACGACACCGCTCTCACGCTGACGCCCCACGACACCGTCGGCGAGGCGCTCAACCTCCTGCCGAAGCGGGCGCACGGCGCCGTCATCGTCGTCGACTGGGAGAACCGCCCGGTCGGCGTCGTGACCGAGGCCGACTGCCAGGGCGTCGACATGTACACCCAGCTGGCCCAGGTCATGACGCCGTCGCCGCAGACGCTGCCCCAGGACACCGACCCGCAGACGGCCTTCGAGGCGCTGCACGAGGGCCGCCACCGCCTGGCGCCCGTCGTGGACGCCGAGGGGCATCTGGTCGGCATCCTCACCCGCACCGGCGCGCTCAGGGCGACCCTCTACGAGCCCGCCGTCGATGCGGGCAACCGGCTGCGGATCGCCGCGGCGGTCGGCGTCAACGGCGACGTGGCGGCCAAGGCCAAGGAGCTGCTCGACGCGGGCGCCGACGTCCTGGTCGTCGACACCGCGCACGGCCACCAGGAGAAGATGCTCGCGGCGCTCAGGGCCGTGAGAGGGCTGAACCCCGGCGTGCCGGTCGCCGCGGGCAACGTCGTGACGGCCCGGGGAGTCCGCGACCTGGTGGAGGCCGGGGCCGACATCCTCAAGGTCGGCGTCGGGCCCGGCGCGATGTGCACCACCCGCATGATGACCGGCGTGGGCAGGCCGCAGTTCTCCGCCGTGCTGGAGTGCGCCGCCGAGGCACGCCGTCTGGGCCGCCACGTGTGGGCGGACGGCGGCGTACGGCACCCTCGCGACGTGGCGCTGGCGCTCGCCGCGGGCGCGTCCAATGTCATGATCGGCTCCTGGTTCGCCGGCACGTTCGAATCCCCGGGCGACACCCGCACCGCCGCCGACGGCCGGAAGTACAAGGAGAACTTCGGCATGGCCTCCGCCCGTGCCGTACGGCTGCGCACCGTGGACGACTCGCCCTTCGAGCGGGCCCGCAAGGCCCTGTTCGAGGAGGGGATCTCGACCTCGAGGATGTACCTGGATCCCGTGCGCCCCAGCGTCGAAGACCAGATCGACGAGATCGTCGCCGGCCTGCGCTCCTCGTGCACGTACGCCGGAGCCGCCAGCCTGGAGGAGTTCTACGAGCGGGCGGTCGTCGGCATCCAGAGCGCGTCCGGGTACACAGAAGGCATGCCTCTCCACCAGAGCTGGTAAGGACGCGCATATCAGGCCACCGTCGGGTAGGGCCGTGTCGTCACGACCGCACAACCCGACGGAGGCGAAGATGTTCGGTTCTCCCGCCAGTGGGACGGTCGCACCCATGGTCGACATGCGCCCGCTGGCCAGTTACCACGACTACGCGTCGGCGCAGCGGACGGTCGACGCCCTGTCCGACATCGGCTTCCCGGTGGAGCAGTCCGCGATCGTCGGCAGCGACCTCCGGCTCGAAGAGCGGGTCACCGGCAGGCTGACCCCCGGCAGGGCGGCGCTGCGCGGGCTGAGCAACGGAGCCGTCATCGGCCTCGTCATCGGCCTGTTCCTGGCGTTGTTCACCGCCACCACGATCTCGTTCATCGGCATCGTGGTGTGGTCCGTCATCTGGGCCGCCATCGTCGGCGCGATCTTCGGATTCGTGGCCCACGCCCTGAGTCGTGGAGCGCGTGACTTCTCGTCCAGGAGTTCGATCGTCGCGGGCCGCTACGACGTGCTCGTGGCGGCGCCCATGGTCGAGCAGGCCCGGGCGGCGCTGGCCAACTCCGGCGCCGGCATGACGTGCGGCCCCGGCCAGGGCGGCGCCGGACAGAGCCCCGGCACCATGCACATGCCGGGCGGTGCCGTACAGGGCGGCGGCATGCAGGGGCCGTCCGGGCAGGACCGGACGGGCATGCCGGGCAGGCCGTCGATGGATCGGCCGGAGGCGCGCCGCACGGATACGAGCAGGACCGAGTCCGGACGGCCGGACATGGAGCGCGGACCGGGGGCCGACAGCCACCGGAACCGTCCGCAGTAAACCATCTCCAACCGCGACAGCTCCGGAGGTTTCGGAAGCAGGTCCGTCGTGCCGCTGACCACGCCCTTTCCACCAGACTCGGGGAGGGCGTCGGTCGTCTGGGCGATCTTCGGTAGAGTCGTTCGGTCGGCCGGAAACATCCGGCGCGGATAGAACAGGAGACCCACGTGGCACTCGAGAAGCCCGAGATCGACTTCCCGGAGGGCGCGCCTCCGGCGGACCTCGAGATCGTCGACCTCGTCGAGGGGGACGGACCGGAGGCCAAGCCGGGGCACACCGTGACCGTGCACTACGTCGGCGTCGCGTTCTCCACGGGCGAGGAGTTCGACGCGTCCTGGAACCGCGGGACGCCCTTCCAGTTCCCGCTCGGCGGCGGCCGGGTCATCGCCGGCTGGGACCGCGGGGTGGCCGGCATGAAGGTCGGCGGGCGTCGCCGGCTCACGATCCCGGCCCACCTGGGGTACGGCAACCGCGGCGCGGGCAACGCCATCAAGCCGGGTGAGACGCTCATCTTCGTCGTCGACCTGCTCGGCGTCGGCTGATCGCTTCGTTCGGCGCGCTCGGCGCGCCGATCGCCGGGGCCGCCCCCGGGGGGTGGTGCGGGCGGCCCGGTGACACGACGATCCGGCCCTGGAAGCAGATGTGGCCCGAGATGCGCCACTACAGGTGACGGCCCACCGTGGGCAAACGCCGGTGCGTAGGGCAGGATTACGATGTGTTGCTGATTGACGTCGCCAGGACGTCCGCGGCGGTCGCATCCGATGCCGCCCGCCTGGCCAAGATCGCGCATCTGGCCGAGCTCCTGAGCCGGGTGGGGCCGGACGAGGCCGAGATCGCGGTCGCCTACCTTTCGGGGGAGCTGCCACAGCGCCAGATCGGCGTCGGGTGGCGCACGCTCCAGGACGTGCCCGAGCCGCGCCAGGTGGCCGTCGCCACCCTGACCGAGATCGACTCTCTGCTGCGGCGGATCAAGGCGCAGTCGGGGGCGGGCTCTCAGGCCGCGCGCAGGGCGCTGCTGGCCGACCTGTTCGGTGCGGTGACACGGCAGGAGCAGTCGTTCCTGCAGCGCCTGCTGACCGGGGAGCTGAGGCAGGGCGCGCTCGACGGCGTGATGATCGAGGCGATCGCGAAGGCCTCAGGCGCCCCTTCGGCGGAGGTCCGCAGAGCGCTGACGCTGCGCGGATGGCTGCCCGCCGTCGGGGCGGCGGCGTTGCGCGGCGGCGTCGAGGAACTGCGCGCGTTCAGGCTGGAGGTCGGCCGTCCCGTCGCCCCGATGCTCGCGCAGAGCGCCCCGACCGTCACCGCCGCGCTGGAGAAGATCGGCGGACCGGCGGCCGTGGAGTGGAAACTCGACGGCGTGCGGGTCCAGGCACACCGCTCCGGCGAGCACGTGGGCGTCTTCACCCGCACCCTGGACGACATCACCGCGCAGGTGCCCGAACTGGTCGAGGCCGTCCTCGCGCTGCCGTCGGACGATCTCGTCCTCGACGGCGAGGTGATCGCGCTGCGGCCCGACGGCCGGCCGGAGCCCTTCCAGGTCACCGGTGGGCGAGTGGCCAGCAAGACCGACGTCGCGATGCTGCGGGAGACCGTTCCGCTCAGCGTCTTCTTCTTCGACGCCCTCCGAGCCGGCGGCGCCGACCTGCTCGACCGTCCCGACGAGGAGCGTCACGCCGCGCTGGAGGCGGCCGTCCCCCCCGAGCTGGTCACTCCCCGGCTGGTCACCGCCGACGCCGAGGAGGGCGAGGCGTTCTTCGCCGACGCCGTACGGCGAGGCCACGAGGGCGTCGTGGTCAAGTCGCCGTCGACGCCGTACGCCGCGGGCCGCCGGGGCGCCGGATGGATCAAGGTGAAGCCGCGGCACACCCTCGACCTGGTCGTGCTGGCCGCCGAGTGGGGCAGCGGGCGGCGCAACGGCTGGCTGTCCAACCTTCATCTGGGCGCACTCGACCCGGAGACCGGCGGGTTCGTGATGTTGGGCAAGACCTTCAAGGGCCTGACCGACGAGCTGCTGACCTGGCAGACCGAGCAGTTCCTGCGCCTGGCGGCGGGACCGACGGAGGACTGGGTCGTCTCCGTCAAACCCGAGCTCGTGGTGGAGATCGCCTTCGACGGCGTCCAGCGGTCCACCCGCTACCCGGGCGGCATGGCGCTGCGGTTCGCCCGCGTCCTTCGCTACCGGCCCGACAAGCGGGCCGACGAGGCCGACACGGTGGCCGCGGTGCGCGCGCTCATGCCCTGACTTCAGGCTCGCCCGTCACTTCACCAATCGGACCGTCAGCGGGTAGCGGAACCGGCCGTCCGCGAGGGCGGCGACGCCGCCGACGACGGACAACACGAACCCCAGGATCCAGATGAACGGCAGCAGGACCACGCCGATCACGGTCAACGGCAGCAGCAGCGTCGCGCCCAGCACGGTGAGGTGGAAGTTGAGCGCCTCGATCGCGTGCCGCCTGATGTAGGGGGAGGTGCGTCCCCCCGCGAGCAGCATGATCAAGGGACCGATGACGAAGAGCCCGCAGAGGGTGAGCAGGTGGGCGGCCGCCCCGCCGACGCGTTCCCCCGCGTCCGGCTCCGGATCGGCCGCGGCGAACGGCGGCGGCTGGTCGAACTCCGCGCGCGCGCCGTACAGGTCGTTCATGATCGGCAGGAGGTCGGCGTGGGTGCGGGCGGTCATCGCGAGATGCAGCCGCTCGTCCATCTCGTCCTTGTCCAGCCTGCCCTCGGCGAAGGCCGCCTGGACGTGCTCGACCACCCGCTCGCGATCCTGGTTCGTCACCCTCAGCCCCGGGTGGGGCATCGGTGCCCGCCCCTGCCACGGTGGTGTCACTGCCGCCGGCATCACACCATGCCTTCCGTCGGTGGAATCACCCGCGCTGCGCCGGGTCTCCTTCCATCTTGCGCGGCGGATCGCCGTCCAGTCCATCGGGGACTTCCCTTACCTGGCCCCGAGAAGTCCCTCTTAACACCAACGTGATAATCGGAACGGTATACAAGGCATATGAAATGGCGCGATCGCTACGGGATCCGGCGGCTTCGAGGCCCCCGGATCGCCAAATTCGACCGTGAGGCCACGAACTCCGACATCGAAAGCCTCATCGACTTCGCCAAGTCACGACGCGGCGTGGAGTTCTTCGTGGAACCAGAGACGTTCGCGACCGACACCACCGCGGTCGCAGTGGCCCACGACGGGGAGTGGACGCGCCGCCGCGTCGGATCACCCGCCGTCATCAGGAAGGTCGCCAGGGATCTGGCCCTGCCTGTGTACGACGTCCAGCTCACCGGTTACCCGGCGCGGATGCGCGCCTACAACGACCGGCGCCGCCAGGCCGAGAGCGGCGAGCACGCCTGACCCCCGCCCCCGACCCCTCCCCCATCAGCCCGCCCGCGCGGACGGCTCGCCGGACAACCATGTGACGAGGGGGCCGAGCCAGCACCCTCTGGGCGGCCCCATCTCGGCCTCCAGGTCCTCCGGCGTGGGCATCCGGTCCAGGAGCGATGCGGGCGACAGCATGTGGACCAGCGCCTCCCGGAGGAGGTGGGCCATCGAGTACGCGTCGTCCGCCTCCAGCGCGCGCTCGACCGCCATGCCCGCCAGAGCGCAGTCCCCCGACCGCCAGGCCGCCGCGGCGAGCAGCGAGGCGGCCGGCGCGACGTGGCGGGGATCCAGCCGCCGGGTCAGGTCCTTCCACAGAGCCAGGTGGGCGTCCCGGTCGTCGAGCAGGGCCCACGCCTCGTCGCGCACGCGGATGATCGCGAGGTCGAACCCGAGGCGCGCCGCGGCGCGATCGTCGAGACGCCCGCCCGAGCCGTAGAGGTCGATCGCGGCCCTGACCCTCGCCAGGCCGCCCGCCACGAGCTCCGCCGCGACCGCGTCGCTCACCTGCCCCTGCCGGGCCAGTCTCGCCCGCAGCTCGCCCGCCACGCGCCGTGAGGCCTCCCGCATCGCGGCTCCCGCGCTCGGCTCGACGGTCCTGCGCAGGCTGCCCCGGTCGGGCAGCGCGACGAGCCCGTGCACGACCGCCTCGGCCGCCACCGGGCTGGACACCGGGTCGTACGGCAGGCCCTCGTCGGGGCAGCACACGATGGTCGGGCACGCGTAGGACCAGTAGCGCCCGTCCTCGGCGCGCAGTGCCTCGGTCACGCGGACGCCGGCTTCCTCCAGCAGCCGGCCGGTCTCCAACACGGCGGAATCCACGACCGGCTCCGGGCCGTAGCCGACGAGGACGGCCATGGTGACCCCCTCCCGCACGAACAACGGGGCGAGGCGATCGAGATCGCCGGGCTCCGGCGGCAGGTCCCACCGCGTGCTCAGCTGCAGCGCCGTCCCGGCGAAGCCGATCACGACGAGGCTGTCGGCGGGGTGGAACCCGACGAGGTAGGGGACGGCGGCGAGGATGTCCGCCGGGCTGGTGAGCACGAGCTTCGGGGTGGTGGTCATGGCCGTGAGCCTCGCCGAGGCACCCGTGGCGACCGGACCTTTAACGCTGTTCTGTGGAGGAGAGCGGTTGTCCACAGGAGCACAGGCGTGCCTGCCCGCGGCCGAACGCCCAAGGTGGGTGTCGCACGGTCACCTTCGGGTGGGGACGTCTCGTCCCGCGAGGGGAAGGGTGGCCGGTATGGAACTGGACGGAAAGCACGTGGTGGTGACGGGCGGAGGCAGCGGCATCGGCCGCGCGATGGCGGTGCGTTTCGCCACGGTCGCCGCGGGAGTGGTCGTCGTGGACCGCGACGGAGCGGCGGCCAGGAAGGTGGCGGACGAGGCGGGAGGCGTGGCTATCACCGCCGACGTGGGCCGGGAGCGGGAGATCCTCCGAGTGATCGCGGAGGCGGAGAGGGTCTACGGCCCCATCGACCTCTTCTGTTCCAACGCGGGCCAGGCGCAGCCCCTCGGAGCTCTGGACGCGGCGGACGACGGCTGGCTGACGCAGTGGAACGTGCACGTCATGGCGCATGTCTGGGCGGCTCGCGCGCTCGTTCCCGCCATGATCCGGCGGGGTGGCGGTCATCTGCTCAACACGGTCTCCGCGGTCGGCCTGCTGACGATCCCCGGCGCCCTCCCCTACACCGTCACCAAGCACGCCGCTCTGGCCCTGGCCGAGTCGCTGGCCGTGCTCTATCGGGGGTCGGGCGTCGGTTTCTCGTGCCTGTGCCCCGCCTTGGTGGACACGCCGCTGACCGCGGCGGTGCACGACATGCCCGTCGGTCGGTTCCTGCGCCTCAAGGGTGGGCCCATCGAGCCCGCCGCGGTCGCCGACATCGTCGTCGAGGGGTTGCGGGAGGAACGCTTCCTGATCTTCACCCATCCGGAGACGGAGCTCGCCGTACGCCTTCGGGCCGCCGACCACGAGCGGTTCATGGATGTCACGGCGGATCTCTGGGCGGCGGCCGTCGACGCCGAGGGACCGCCGGCGTGATCCGCCACGCGCGGCCCGCCATCGTGCACCGGCCGCCCGCCGGGCGCGTTCACGACGGCGAAGCGGCCAGCCGTCCCCTGACCATCATGGCGGCCCCCGCCACGGCCCCCGGCATCGCGACGACGACGACCAGCGGCACGAGGAAGGCCAGGAAGACGGGGATGCCGAAGCCCAGCGACACGGCCAGGTTCGAGCGAAGCAGGGCGAACCGCTCCTTGCGCGCGATGCCCCGCCGTTCCATGGCGAGGGCCGTCAACTCCACGGTGAGGAAGAACCCGGAGACGAGCGCGCCGAGAACCGGGACGACCGTCTGCCCGATGACCGGCACGAAACCCAGCACGAACAGGGGAACGGTGAACATCAGGACGTAGCCGAGCGTGATGAGGCTGTCGCGGATCGACCGGAAGAACGTCCGCCAGAAGGGCAGGTCCACCCCACCGGGAAGGCCGCCGAGATCCTCCTCGACCTTCTCCGACAACTTCTCGTAGAAGGGTTCCCCGATGGCCAGAGCGACCGCCGTGAAGGTCACCACGGCGAGCGCGAGGCCACCCACGAAGATCATGATCCCGACGAGGGTGCGGAAGACGTCACGCCAGCCCCAGTCGTCGGCGAACGGGGTGACCCACTCCGCCACGTCGGTCGCGTGGGTGCCGAGCCATATCAGCGCGAAAACGTAGAGCACCAGCGCGATCAACGCCGGGATCAGCCCGAACAGCCACCACCGTGGATGCCTGGCGACCCAGCCGGCTCCCTTGAGCACGAAGCCGATGCCGTCGGCGAAACCGCCCACTCCCCGCCGTCCGATGCCGCTCATGCCCGGCAGGCTAGCGCCACAGGCTCGTGACGGACACACCCAATTCACCGAAAAGGCGGCGCAGTAGCGGAAGCGAGATGCCGAGGACGTTCCCGTGGTCGCCGTCGATGCCGTCGATGAACCAGCCGCCCAGGCCGTCGAGGGTGAACGCCCCGGCGACCCGCAGCGGCTCACCGCTCGCCGCATAGGCGGAGATCTCCTCGTCGGTCGGCGTGCCGAACCGGACGACCGTGGCGCCGACCTCGGAGATCACGCGGCCGGCCTCGACGTCGATGACGCAGTGGCCGGTCAGGAGCCGCCCGTGCCTGCCCCGCATCGCCCGCCACCGGTCGACCACCTCCTTGGGCGATCCCGGCTTGCCGTACGCGACTCCGTCGAGTTCGAGCACCGAGTCACAGCCGATGACGATCCCCGACTTCAGGGTTCTCGCCACTACGGACGCCTTGGCCTCGGCGAGGGCCCGGCAGAGGCGCTCGGGCGAGTCGGCCACGACGGCCTCCTCGTCGAACCCGCTGACGATCACCTTCGGGTCGAGGCCGGCCCCCCGCAGCACATCGAGACGGGCGGGGGAAGCGGATGCCAGAACGAGCTGAGTCACACCACAGAGCCTAGTGGCCCCTAATATGAGTCGATCAATGATCGTATTTGTCCTGAGGAGCTGTCTTTTGTCGAGGGCGACTGTCAGGGAACGCCTGAGGTACTGGTTCGACAACATCATGGCGAAGGGCACGGGCGCCCTCATCGGCTGGCTGGCCCTTCTGTCGGTCACCCTGATCCTGGCCGTCAGCGGGCTGGTCATGTGGCTGACGCCGGACGAGGTGAACGCCCACGAGGGTTGGACCGGCGTGTTGTGGATGACGCTGATGCGCGCCCTGAGCCCCGGCAAGATCGCCAGCGATACCGGCACCGCCCCGTTCCTCGGCCTGATGCTCATCGCGTCACTCGGTGGCATCTTCATCGTGAGCATCCTGGTCGGCGTGCTCTCCACCGGCCTCAAGGGCAAGCTCGAGGAGCTGCGCAAGGGCCGCTCGCGGATCATCGAGAGCGGCCACACCGTGATCCTCGGCTGGTCCGAGCAGGTCTTCACGATCGTCTCCGAGCTTGTGAAGGCGCACGCCAGCCAGCGGGGATCGGTCATCGCCATCCTCGCGGACATGGACAAGCCCGCGATGGAGGACGCCATCCGCACGCGGGTCGGCGACACCGGCAGGACCCGCCTGGTCTGCCGCACCGGGCGGCCGACCGAGCCCGCCGACCTCGACCTGATGAACCTCGACGCGGCGCGTTCCGTCGTCGTCCTGTCCCCGCAGAGCGAGGAGCCGGACGCCCACGTCATCAAGACGCTGCTCGCGCTGGCCAAGCGGGCCGGCGACCATCCGCCGGTGGTGGCCGCCATCGCCGCCTCCGCCAACATGGCGGCCGCCCGCCTCGCCGGCGGCCCGGGGGTCCACCTGGTCGACTCCGTCGACACCATCTCCCGGCTGATCGTGCAGTCGTCCCGGCAGTCCGGCATGTCGGTCGTGTGCATGGACCTGCTGAACTTCGACGGCGGAGAGATCTACCTCCGTTCCGACCCGGCGCTCGCGGGCCGGCCGTACGGGGAGACGCTGGGGGCCTACGCCTCCGCGACCGTCATCGGCCTGCGCACGGCCGAGGGCGTCATGCTCAACCCGCCGATGGACACCCTGCTGGGCACCTCCGACCAGATCATCGTGATCGCCCAGGACGACTCCCTCATCCGGCTGGCGGGAGATGCCGTCGCGATCGACGAGGAACACATCCGCGACCACGAACGCGCGCGGCCGGGGCCCGGACGGACACTGCTGCTCGGCTGGAACGGACGGGCGGCCCAGATCGTGCGCTATCTCGACGGCTACGTCCCCGCCGGGTCGGTCCTCGACGTCGCGAGCGACCATCCCGGAGCCGGTGACGGGCTGGTGGGCCTGCACAACCTCACGATCAGCGTCAAGGACTGCGAGACCACCGACAGGTACGCCCTGGAGGCGCTGGGGGTCGGGCTCTACCAGCACGTGATCGTGTTGTCGGACGACAGGCACCATCCCCACCACGCGGACACCCGCACGCTGATGACCCTGCTGCAGCTTCGCGACATGCAGGCGACCCTGGGCGAGCGGTACTCGATCGTGAGCGAGATGCACGACGAGAACAACCGCGCTCTGGCGGAGGTGACCGAGGCCGACGACATCGTGATCAGCGACACGGTCGTCGGTCTGCTGCTCGCGCAGCTCGCCGAGAGCCCGCACCTGAGCGAGGTGTTCGGCTACCTCTTCGACTCCCGGGGATCGGAGATCTATCCGCGCCCGGCGGACGACTACGTCGCCGGGGGCGCGCCGGTCGCCTTCCCCACCGTGGTCGAGGCGGCCCGCAGAAGAGGAGAGACCGCGATCGGCTACCGCCTGGCCGCCGGATCGGGAGAGGCGCCGCACTTCGGCGTCGTCCTCAACCCGGACAGGTCACGCCTCGTGGCGCTCGGGTCCGGCGACTCGGTGATCGTGCTCGCGGAACGCTGACCCCGCGTCAGGGCACCTTGATCCCGGACACCACACTGTTGATGTCGCGCCAGGCCTTCTTCTGCGTGTCCGGGATGACGGCGTACACCAGGGCGGGCTTCTTGTTCGGGACGTCGATCACGACGACCGCGGCCGACGAGGTCCGCTTCTTGCCCTTGACCTTGTAGTGCGCGTTGAAGCCGAGCACCACGGCGTCCCTCTTGCCGATGGTGAGGTCGTCCATCGCCGTCCACGACAGCGTGGTGCCCTTCGGCTGGTACTTGAGCGTCCACCGGGCGGCCAGCAGGGCGGTGTCGCGCATGTCGTCCTGCGCCGCGACGGGCAGCGGGCAGGAGATGACCATGCCGCGGACCGGCGACCCCTTCACCTGCGGGAGATCCTGCCGCGAGCCGAAGGCCTTGGTCTTCACGGGCCGCCAGACCTTGGTGAACCTCGGGACGGAGACGCCCGACCGGCGGTCCTTGAGCACGCCGCGCCTGGGTGCGGGCTTTCCCGGCAACCGGCCCAGCTTCTTGTCGGCGTCGGGCAGTTCCTGCAGCCGCGAGTCGGCGAACGCCGCCGCCAGCACCGCCGGGATCGTCGGCGTGGGGCTGGGCGTGGGCGTCGGGCTCAGGGTCGGAGTCGCCGTGGCCATCAGCGGGGAGTGCGCCGGCTTCGCGGCGGCTGCGTGAGGAGGCGCGGATCCGGTCTTGCCGAGGACCACGATGGTCGCCACCGTGCCCACCCCCACGACCGCGGCGGCGCCGGCGATGATCCGGTAGATCACCCGCATCGGGAGGTCGCCGAGACCCTTGCGCCCGCCCGGTGGAGCCGGCGGAGCCAGCGGAACCGTGATCTTCGGGAGGGGGGTCGTCTCCGCCTCGGCCGCAACGTAAGTGGGAACAGCTTTCGTCCCATAGTCCCCAGGTGCCACGGATCGGAGCGTACGGCATATCCCGGTATTTCGCGTCCGATCTCGATCACACTTCGAAAACGCCCAGCCGCAGCCAGGGGGCGTCGGCGACCACCGTCACGGAGCCCGGTTCGATCTCCGTGAAGCCGGCGTCCCTGACGACCGGGAGGCCGCTGTCCACCAGCGTGGACCACTCGTCCGGACCCGCCGTCCGCACGGCCGTCGCGAACCCGCGGTCCCTCCACGCGGCCCGGGCGGACTCGTCGGATCCCCACCACGCGAGCTGCGCACCGTGCCCCGCCTGAGCCATCGCCTTGCCGGCGGTCATGTCGAGGTGCGGGTTGACCCAGAGCACCGGCCCGTCCGCGGCGGACGGCGGCGGCGCGGAGTCGGCGAGATCGGTGCCGGAGACCTGCAGGCGCGACAGGTCCTTGGGCCAGTCGTCCAGGGGCACCGGCGGATGGACGCGGACCTCCGCCGTGCGCACCGTCACGGTGATGCCGGGCAGCGCCAGCACGCGCCGCCACTCCGCGCCCCGCGCCCGTCTGACCACCTTCCTGATCCGGTGGTCCTCCCATTCGACGATGGCCTCGTCCCAGGCGTCCCTGTGGTCCTGGAGGGGGTCGAGCAGGCTCAGCACGGCCGTCGCCGCGGCCTCGAGCGCGTCGGTCCGCTCCGGTGGGGCGGCGCGCTCGATCCTGACCACGAGGGGAAGTACACGTTCGGTCACCCGACCAGGATCGCAGCCTTCCGGTTCTGGCCTGTCCCGGTGATGACGCGGAACGACATCAGCGCGGCGAACAGGCACAACACTCCAGCGCCGTACCACGCGAGGTCGTAGTTGCCGAGATGGTCCCTGGTCACACCGGCCACGCTCGCCGCGATGGCCGCGCCGACCTGGTGCGAGGCGAACACCCAGCCGAAGACCACCGACCCCTCCCGACCGAAGATCTTGCGGCACAGGGCCACCGTCGGAGGCACGGTCGCCACCCAGTCGAGGCCGTAGAAGATGATGAACACCAGCATGCTCGGCTGGGTCGTCGCGGCGAACAACTGCGGCAGGACCAGAAGCGACAGGCCGCGGAGCGTGTAGTAGAAGGTGAGCAGGATCCGCGAGTCGACCCGGTCGCTCAGCCAGCCGGAGGCCACGGTTCCCACGATGTCGAAGACGCCGATGACCGCGAGCAGCGACGCGGCCGCGGTCTCGCCCATGCCGTGGTCGTGCGCCGCCGGGATGAAGTGGGTGCCCACCAGCCCGTTCGTGCTGGCCCCGCAGATCGCGAAGCCGCCCACGAGGTACCAGAACTGCCTGCGCCGAGCCGCCTGGCCCAGCACCCTGACCGCCCGCGCGGCCGCTCCCCCGCCGGCGGGCCGTACGGCGGGCTCGGTGGCGCCGAGCGCGGTCAGGCCGACCTCCTCCGGGGTGTCGCGGAGCAGGAACCACACGAGCGGGACGACGGCGAGGGCCGCGGCCGACACGGTCAGCGCCGCGGTCCGCCAGCCCTGCATCTCGGCCATGTGCGCGAGCACCGGAAGGAAGACGAGCTGACCCGTGGCGCCGCCGGCCGTCAGCACCCCGGTGACGAGCCCGCGATGGCGGACGAACCACCGGTCGGTGAGCGTGGCCGCGAAGACGAGCGCCATCGAGCCCGTTCCCGCCCCGACCAGCACCCCCCACAGGGCGATGAGCTGCCAGCTCGCGGTCATGTAGATGGTGAGGCCGCTGCCCGCCGCGACCAGCAGCAGGGCGAGGGTCACCACCCGCCGCATCCCGAACCGGTCCATCAGGGCCGCCGCGAAGGGCGCGAAGAGGCCGTAGAACATCAGGTTGACCGAGACCGCGAGCGAGATCGTGCCCCTCGTCCACCCGAACTCGTCCTGAAGCGGCGTGATCAACACGCCGGGGGTGGCCCGGAAGCCCGCGGCCCCGATGATGGCGACGAAGGCGACGGCGGCCACGATCCAGGCGCGATGCAGCGATCTCATGGGCCCCAATCCTGAACGGCGGCGTTCCACCCGGCCAGTGGCCGGATGGCCAATATGTGAAAGAATCAGGCCATGCATCGCATCGCCGTAGTGGTCCTGGACGACTTCGCCACTCTCGACGTCGGCATCCCGGGCCAGGTGTTCTGGTGCGCCGTCGATCCGGATCCCCTCTACGAGGTGGTCACCTGCACGCCCGGCGGGCTGCCGGTGCGGACCTCGGCCGCGGGGTTCAGCGTGGTGCCCGACCACGACCTCGGGGTGCTGGCGAGCGCCGACACGGTGGTGATCCCTGGGGTCCACAGCGGTTCGGTCATGACGGACGGCACCATCGACCCGGACCTGCGGGACGCGCTTCGGGAGGCGGCGCGGCGCAGCCGGATCCTGTCCATCTGCACCGGCGCGTTCGTGCTTGCCGCCGCGGGCCTGCTCGACGACCGGCCCGCGACGACGCACTGGCGCAACGCCGACCTGTTCCGCACGCTCTACCCGCGTGTACGGCTCACGCCGGATGTGCTGTTCGTCGACGACGGCGACATCCTGACCTCGGCGGGCGTCTCCTCGGGAATCGACCTGTGCCTGCATGTCATCCGGCGTGACCACGGCAGCGGGGTCGCCAACCGTACGGCCAGGCGCTGCGTGACCGCGCCGTTCAGGGAGGGGGGCCAGGCGCAGTACATCGAACTCCCGCTTCCCGACCCGGCGGGCACGAGCACGGCCGCCACCCGCGCCTGGATGCTGGAGAGCCTGCACGACCCGCTGGACCTGGCCGCCCTGGCCTCGCACGCCCGGATGAGCGTCCGGACGTTCACGCGGCGGTTCCGTGAGGAGACCGGCCTGAGTCCGGCCAGGTGGCTGACGCGGCTGCGGGTGGAGCGCGCCCGCCATCTGCTGGAGACGACCGACCTCCCCGTGGACGTGATCGCCCGGCAGGCCGGCTTCGGCACGGCGGTCTCGCTGCGGCAGCACCTCCACACGGCCGTGGGAGTCTCGCCCCTGGCCTACCGTCAGACCTTCCGCACGCCGTTCGCCGACACGGTCGGCGCTACCGGCTCCCCAGCCCTTCGATGACGAGCGTGACCATGCGGTCGGCGAGTTCGGGCGACTGCTCCGTCGCGACCGACAGGGCGTGGATCACCTTGAACAGCTCCGCGACTTCCAGATCCTTGCGTACGGCTCCCACCGCCTGAGCCTTGCCGAGAAGCAGTCCGGCGGCGCGGTTGAGCAGGTCACGGCAGGTGGCGAACAGCTCGGACTCCCGGCCGAGCGTGGCCACCAGCGCCGTGTTGAGCCCGCGCTTGGCGGCGGCGTGGGCGAGCGTCGAGTGCAGCCACCGGGCCAGCGCCTCCCCGGGATCCGGGAGCGACGCGAGCTCCTCCGCCTCCGCGGCGAGGATCTCGATCTGGTCCCGGTAGACCGCCTCCTGGAGGGCCTGGCGCGTCGGGAAGTGCCGGTAGAGCGTCCCGATCCCGACACCCGCGCGGCGGGCGATCTCCTCCATCGGCGCGTCGGGGCCGTCCTGCCCGAACAGCTCCCGGGCCTGCTCCAGCAGACGGTCGTAGTTGCGGCGCGCGTCGGCGCGCATGGGCCTGCTCATAGTCGACACCCTTGCAAAGCGGAGGCACCCTCCGTATATTGCGATTCGGAGGCTTCCTCCACTTAATCTCCTGGAGGCTCGTTTGTCGACGCTCACCGTATCCCCTCGTACGGCGGCGCACCCCCGCGTGGCCCTCGCGATCGTCGTGACCTGCCAGCTCATGATCGGTCTGGACTCCACGATCGTCACCATCGCGTTGCCCGAGATCCAGCAGGACATCGGCTTCTCCCCCACCGGCCTGTCATGGGTCATGAACGCGTACCTGCTCGCGTTCGGCGGGCTGCTCCTCCTCGGAGGACGGGCCGGTGACATCCTCGGCCGGCGCAGGGTCTTCACCGCGGGAGTGGTCGTCTTCACCCTCGGCTCCCTGCTGGGCGGCCTGGCCACCGCCGAATGGGGTCTGCTCGCGGCCAGGGCCGTACAGGGTGTGGGCGCCGCGATCGCCGCGCCGAGCATCCTCGCCCTGATCGCCACCACGTTCACGGAGGGAGCCGCGCGGAACCGCGCGATCAGCGTCTACTCCGCCGTGACCGGCGCGGGAGGGGCGATCGGGCTCATCCTCGGCGGCGTGCTCACCGACGCCGCGTCCTGGCGCTGGGTGTTCTTCGTGAACGTCCCGATCGGCATGGCGGTCGTCGTGCTGGCCCCTCGGTTCATCGCCCGCCCGGTCACGCATCCCGGCCGGTTCGACCTCGCCGGGGCGGCCACCGTGACGGGCGGCATGGTGTCGCTGGTCTACGCCCTGATCACCGCGGCCGACAGCGGCTGGCGCGAGGCACTGCCGGGCTTGGCCGCCGCGCTCGTGCTGCTCGGGGCGTTCGTCGCGGTGGAGACCCGGGCACGGCAGCCGATCATGCCCCTGCGCCTGCTGGCCGACCGCGCCCGCTCGGCCGCCTATCTGATCGAGTTGCTCCTGGCGGCGGGCATGTTCGGTTTCTTCTTCTTCATGACCCAGTTCGTCCAGTGGGTGCTCCACATGGACCCGCTGGCGGCGGGGTTCGCGTTCCTGCCGATGGCGGTCACCCAGTTCTCGGTCGTCCGGGTCGTTCCGCGCCTGCTGCCGCGTTTCGGCGCCAGGCGGATCGTCCTCGCGGGCGTCACCGTGAGCCTCGCCGGGATGGCGTGGCTGACTCAGGTCTCCGCGGACACGGGCTACCTCGGCGGTCTGTTCGGCCCGATGGTCCTGCTCGGGCTCGGCGGCGGCCTCAGCTTCATGCCGCTCAACGCCACCATCCTCACGGGAGTCGCCCCTCAGGAGTCCGGCGCGGCCTCCGGACTGGCGCAGACGACGGTCTGGGCCGGTGGGGCGCTGGGTTCCGCGGCCCTCGTCACCGTGTACGGCTCCGCCGTACGACACGGGCCCCTCGTCCACGGCATCGCGGTCGCCTTCGGCGGCGGCGCGGTGTTCGCCGCGCTCGCCCTGGTCACGGCGGCCCTCGCCCTCAGACCGCCGCGCCCGGCTAGCTGACCCGCGACCTGCGGCGGCCGCGGTCGGAAGGCCCCCGGTACATGGAGGGATCGCGAGGCCCGCGACCCGGCTCGCGCATGCCGGGGGCTCGTCCCTCCCGGTCCGCGCGCCTCTTCCGCATGATCCACCAGCCGATGCCGAGAACGATGAGGCCCAGCGGCGTGCGGGCGAGCCAGCGGGTGGCGAAGAGCTGAAGTATCCGCTTCATACCGGTTCGACTACCCGAGACCTGCCCTTTCATGTGGCCGTCAGCAGTCGCAGGCGATGCCGCCGACGGGAGCGGTCAGGGGGTCGGCCGGCCGGCGTTCCACGCCGTCGTCGGTCTCGACGGGGAATCCCTCACGTGCCCAGTACTCGAAACCGCCGATCATCTCCTTGACGGGATACCCGAGCCTGGCGAACTCCAGCGCGGCCCGGGTCGCGCCGTTGCAGCCGGGCCCCCAGCAGTACGTCACCACGGTGACGTCCCGGGGGATGATCGAAGCGGCCCGCTCGGCGATCTGACCCGTGGGCAGGTGCACGGCGCCCCTGATCCGGCCCTGCCGCCAGCTCTCGTCCCCGCGGGAGTCCACGACGACGATGCCGGGCTCGCCCGCAGCGAGATCGGCGTGCACGTCGGAGACATCCGCCTCGTATGACAGGCGCCCGGAGAAGTGCGCGACCGCGTCGGCCGCGACGGCCGCCGGAGTGCTCGTGACGAAGGACATCTTCCGCTCCCAGATCTCGGTTCGTTCTGGAAGCAAGGATCCCGGGCGGGAACCCGGCCCGAGGAGTGGCATGAATGCCCCATCTCGCTAATATCCAGCCATGCTCGAGCGCCGTGGCAACCGTACGGTCTCGGTCCTGGCCTTCGACGGGATGAGCCCCTTCGAACTGGGCTGCGTGGTCGAACTGTTCGGCCTGCCCCGGCCGGAACTGGGCATCCCGTGGTACGACCTGGAGGTCTGCGCCGAGTCCGCCGGGCCGCTCAGGGCCGTCGGCGGCTTCACGATCCAGGCGGCCCGCGACCTGGAGGACTTCGCCGCGGCCCGGACGGTCATCGTCCCCGGCGTGCCCGACGTCCGCGGCGAGGTCTCCCCCGGCCTGGTCGCGGCGCTGCGGACGGCACACGATCGCGGGGCCCGGATCGTCTCGATCTGCTCCGGGGCCTTCGCCCTCGCCGCGGCGGGACTGCTCGACGGCAGGAAGGCGACGACCCACTGGAAGTACGCCGGCCTCCTCCAGGAACGTTTTCCCGAGGTCAGGGTCGACCCCGGCGTGCTCTACGTGGACGGCGGGGACGTCCTCACCAGCGCGGGCAGCGCCGCCGGGATCGACCTGCTGATCCACCTCGTCCGGCTGGACCACGGGCCGAGCGTGGCCAACGCGGTCGCCCGGCGGATGGTCGTCCCGCCGCACCGCGATGGCGGTCAGGCCCAGTTCATCGAGGCCGCGGTCACCCCGGTGGAGGAGGACGACGCCGTAGGCCGGACGATGGAGTGGGCCCTGGCCCATCTCGCCGAGCCGATCACGGTGGCCGTGCTCGCCGGAGTGGCGCGGATGTCGCCGCGGAGCTTCGTCCGCCATTTCAACCGCCGGACCGGGACCAGCCCGCTCCGGTGGGTCATCTCGCAGCGGATCACGGCCAGCCTGCCCCTGCTGGAGACGACGGCGGTACCGGTCGAGGAGATCGCGACCGCGGTCGGTTTCGAGAGCCCGGTGACGTTCCGCCACCATTTCACCCGTTCGATGCGCACGTCGCCCTCAGCGTACCGGCGGGCGTTCAACCGCCGGTCTCCTCGGGACGGGCACCCCATCTCAGCGGGCGAGCGACTCCACGAAGCGTGACATCCCGCTGAGCCAGCGGTCGGGGTCACCGGCCTTCATCTGGAAGAAGCCGGCCACCTCCGGATGGGGGAGGATGTAGAACCGCTCCGCGTCCAGGCCGTCGACCACGTGGCCGGCGACCTCCTCGGGTTCGAGCAGGGCTCCGGAGGAGATGACGGCACGGGCCGTGAGGTTCTCATCCAGCAGGTCCTCGCGCATCATCCCGGTGCGCACACCCTGCGGGCACAACACGCTCACCCCGATGCCCTTGGCCCGGTAGTGGATGGCCACCCACTCGGCGAAGGAGATCGCCGCGGCCTTGCTCACGGCGTACGGCGCGTCACCCGGGCAGCTCACCAGGCCCGCGGCCGAGCAGGTGTTGAGCAGGTAACCGCCGCCGCGCTCCACCATGGCGGGGATCACGGCGCGGGCCGCGTAGACGTGGGCGAGGGTGTTGACCGCGAGGGTGCGCGACCACTCCTCGTCGGACGCCTCCTCCACGCCGTGGCCGGTGATGATCCCGGCGTTGGAGCAGAACAGGCCGATCGGGCCGAGGGAGCGCTCCGCGGTGTCGACGATCGCCCGGACGTCGTCCTCGACGCTCACGTCGGCCCTGAGGGCCAGCGCGCGTTCGCCGATCCGCTCGGCGACGGCGGCCGCGCCCGCCTCGTCCAGGTCGGCCACGAGGATTCCGGCCGCTCCCTCTTCGGCGAACCGCAGCGCCATGGCGCGGCCGATCCCGCTCGCCGCGCCGGTCACGACGACCACTTTGTCCTGAACTCGCATGCGACCCCTCCGAACCGACCAGTCGGTATCGGAACCTACGCGCCCGCCACGCCGGGCGTCAACGCGCCCGGCCGTCGGGGATGGGCAGGGAGAACCACACCGTCTTGCCTCCCGCCACCCGGCTGGTCCCCCACCGGCCGGCGAGCTGGCTGACGAGGTAGAGCCCCCGGCCGTCCTCGTCGAGGGCGCCGGGCTCCCGCATGATCGGCATGCGGTGGTCGTCGTCGCTGACCTCGCACAGCAGGGCGTCGGTCCGCATCAACCTGATGGTGATCGGCCGGGACGTCTGGCGGACGGCGTTGGTCACGAGCTCCGAGGCGAGCAGCTGCGCGATCGGGATCATCGACTCGAGCCCCCACATGGCGAGCGTCCTGCGGACCAGGCGGCGCACCCGTCCCGGCGTCATGGGCTGCGGCTCGACGAGCCACTGGGCGACGTCGTTGCTCGGGATGCCCTTGAACCTGATCGCGAGGAGCGTGACGTCGTCGGACCTGGCCGGCGGAAGGACGCCGTCGCACAGCTCCTCCATGGGCGCGCCGGTGGACAACTTGCGGCACAACGTGTCCACGCTCTGCCCGATGTCCTGCCCGCGCTCCTCCACCAGGCCGTCGGTGTAGAGGACGAGCATGCTGTCGTCGTCCGCGGCGATCTCCATCGTCTCGAACGGGGTGCGCCCGAGACCGATCGGCGGGCAGCGAGGCGGCGTCAGCACCTCGGCCTTGCCGTCCGCCCTGACGAGGACCGGCGGCAGGTGACCCGCGTTGGCGATCGTGCAACGCCGGAGCACCGGGTCGTACACGCAGTAGACGCAGGTCGTCAGCGTCTGGGCGGCCAGCCGCTGCGCCATCTCGTCCAGCGAGTGGAGCACCTGCTCGGCCGGCAGGTCGAGGGAGGCGAGCGTCTGGACGGCCGTGCGAAGCTGCCCCATCACCGCGGCGGCGGCGAGCCCGTGGCCCATCACGTCGCCCACGATCAGCGCGACCCGGCTGCCGGGCAGCGGGATGACGTCGAACCAGTCGCCGCCGACCCGTTCCGCCGCGGGCTGGTATCGGAAGGAGATCTCCAGCCCGGGCAGGTCGGGCGGGCTCCCGGGGCGCATCCCCCGCTGCAGGGTCTCCACCGTCTCGAGCTGCCGGCGGTGCAGTCGGCCGTGGAAGACGGTCAGGGCGGCGGGCACGCCGAGCTGCCGGGCGGCGAGCAGGTCCACCTCGGCGAACGGCGACCGCTCCCGGTCCCGTGCGAGCACGGCGGAGCCGACCGGCCTGCCGTACGCGCGGAGGGGTACCACGATCAGGCGCTCGTCCACCGATTCCGGGGCGCCCGCCCGGTCACCGGTCCATCGCGGCGGCAGCCGTCCTCCGGGGTCGACCCGGTGCTGCTGCGCGCCTCCGTCGAGGTAGACCGCGGCGGCGTCGGCCAGCCGGGGCACCGCCGCCTCGCAGAAGAGCCTGGTGGCCTGCTCCGGCTCGGGGCTGTCCCCGATCGCCTGTACGGCGTCGCTCATGAAGCTGAGGAACGCGAGCGACTCCCCGTCCCAGGACACGGGTGCTGCCGCTCAGAACTGCTCGCGCCGGCAGTTGAAGAACAGCTGGATCTCCGGTGGGGCCTGGGTGGTCGCCGGCGCGTAGGAGATGTGGTTCTCGGTCAGGACGGTGAAACCGGCGTCCTCGACCGCCGCGCGCATCTCGTCGCGCAGGTAGCCCGTCACCCGCACCGGCGCCCCGAGGAACTGGAAGGGAACATCGTCGAGGTCGATCTCCACCATGCTCAGCGAGAACAGCCCGCCGGGCGCGAGCGCCGCGTGGATCTTGCCGAGGGCGGCGGTGATATCGGCCCGGGGCAACATCAGCAGGGCGAAGAACGCGGTCACCGCGTCGAAGGTGCCGAGCGAGCCGTCCAGTTCGAGCACGTCGCGCTCCAGGAACGTGCCTTCGGGGACGTTCTCCCGGGCGATCTCGAGCATGACCGGGGAGATGTCGATGCCGGTCACCTCACACCCGGCCTGGGCGAATTGCCGCGCGGTGGGGGCTCCGGTTCCGCAACCCACGTCGAGGACACGTGAGCCGGGCTTGAGCTGCTTGATCAACCACTCCCCGGCGGCAACTTGTCCCTCTTTATGGGGAAATGCGTCGTCGTATCGAACGCCGATGCGGTTAAACGCCTCGGCTTGCAGTGCGCGGTACTCCTGCCGGGCGTTACCCGAACCAGATTCGATTGTCATCTATGCCACCAATGGTGCTCAGCCGTCTCCGCCTTCTCTTGAATAGGGGGTGCCCCCTATTCCAGTCAAGTCATTTCACCATAAATTCGGCATTATCCCAGTTCTGCGCCGTCAAGACCGTTTGTCAATGCGCCCTGTTCGCACGAATACCGGCATTCGAGAGATATGACCATCAACGTGGAGATAACCCCCCATCTACTTCCGTTTCATACGGAAGATCCCTAACGTGTGATCCGTGACGACGGACACAGGCCTGCTGCGCTCACGGACCACAGGCGGCCGCGTCACCTTCCCCGAGCTCTTCTTCGACCTCGTGTACGTCTTCGCGATCACGCAGCTCTCGCACCTGCTGCTCGCCCATCTGACGTGGCACGGCGCGGCCCAGACCGGGCTGTTGCTGCTCGCCGTCTGGTGGGCCTGGGTCTACACGGCATGGCACACCAACTGGTTCGACCCTGAACGTTCCTCCGTCCGGCTGGTGCTCGGCGGCGTCATGCTGGTCAGCCTCATCATGTCCGCCGCGCTGCCCGACGCCTTCGGCCGGAACGGCCTGCTGTTCGCCTGCGCGTACGTCGCGATCCAGATCGGCCGCACCGCCCATTCGGTGATCGCCGCGCCCCGGAACACACCCCTGCGCCGCAATCTCGCCCGGGTGCTGGCCTGGGCGCTCCTGTCCGGCGTCTTCTGGATCACCGGCGGCCTGGCGGAGGCACCGGCACGCGAACTGCTGTGGGCGGCCGCCGTCGGCGCGGACCTGGTGGCGCCCTGGGTGGGGTTCGTGACGCCGGGGCTCGGCAGGTCGGCGACGACGGACTGGTCCATCGACGGTGCGCACATGGCCGAACGCTGCCAGCTGTTCCTGATCATCGCGTTCGGGGAGTCGATCCTGGTCACCGGATCGACCTTCGGCCAGGCCATGTCCGCCTCCTCGGCGGCGGCCTTCGCGGTCTCGTTCGCGGGAAGCGCCGGCCTGTGGTGGGTCTACTTCGGGCGCAGCGCCACGGCGGGCAGCCGCGTGATCTCCTCCGCCGACGATCCCGGCAGGCTGGCCCGCTCCGCCTACACCTTCCTCCACCTGCCCATGGTCGCGGGCATCGTCGTGTCCGCGGTCGGCGACGAGCTGGTCATCAGCCATCCGGGCGAGACCGGCGTCGAGGTCACCCTGACCGTTCTGGGCGGGCCGGCGCTCTTCCTCGCCGGGCACGCCCTGTTCAAGCGCGTGCTCTGGGGGCGCTTCCCCACGTCCCATCTCGCCGGGCTGGCGGCCCTGATCGCCCTGGCTCCCGCCGGGCTCGTCGCGCCGCCGCTCGCGGTGGCAGCCGCCGCGACGGCGGTCGTCGTCGCGGTCGCGCTCTGGGGCTCCGTCGGCCACAGACGTGCGTCTCGCCCGGAGTGACCTGACAAGCAGGATTTTTTCATCCTTTCTCGGGACTTGACCAGATCCTGACTCTCGATCTACCGTAGCCGCCAATTGTTAGTAAGGCTTCCTAACTTCTGGAGGTGAGCGATGCGAAGGACCCCCCGCTTCGCATCAGCGCTGGTGACGCTGGGTCTCGTGGCCGTCGGCCTGTTCGTCGGCGGTTCCGCGAACGCGGCGACCAACCGGCTGGAGGCGGAGAACGCCGTCGTCTCCCAGGGCGTGGTCGAGTCGAACCACGCCGGCTACTCCGGCAGCGGCTTCGTCAACGGCGACAACGCCTCGGGCAGCTACACCGAGTGGACCGTGAACGCGGCCACGGCCGGCAGCTCCACCCTGGCGATCCGCTACTCCAACGGGACGAGCCCGGCCCGCACCGCGAACGTCGCGGTCAACGGCACCGTCGTCTCCGCCAATCGCGCGTTCAACAGCACCGGCAACTGGGACACCTGGGCCACCGTCTCGATCACCACGAACCTCAACGCGGGCGCCAACAAGGTGCGGATCACGGCCACGACCGCCGACGGCAACCCGAACTTCGACTACATCGACGCCACCACACCCGGCGGAGGCGGCGGCACCGTCACCGCCGACCAGCTGCTGGCCAAGGTGACGTCGTGCTCGCAGATCTCCAACGGCAAGTACAAGACCGACGAGGACGTCAGCACGGCGACGGTGCCGGTGTGCCAGAAGACCGGCGCGGTGTTCTGGAAGGCCGACATGGACATCGACTGCGACGGCGTCCGCACCACCCAGTGCAACGAGAACACCGACTGCTGCTTCTACCCCGACACCGCCTGCCACACGACGGGCGACTCCCCACTCAACTCCGCGACCCTCCCGTACGTCGTGGTGCCGAGTTCGAGCGGTATCTGGAACTACACGTCGAAGGGAATCGGCTGCGGCACGGTGGTCGCCGTCATCTATAACGGCAAGATCGAGTACGCGGTCGTCGGCGACACGGGACCCACCCAGATCATCGGGGAGGCGTCCCACAAGACGGCCTCCGACCTGGGCATCGACCCCGATCCCAGCACCGGCGGCACCGACGGCCCCGTGACGTACATCGTCTTCACCGGCTCGGGCACCAAGGTCTCGGCCGTCGAGAACCACCAGCAGGCCGTCACCCTCGGCCAGCAACTCTCCCAGCAGTTCGTCTCCGCCAACTGAGCGCGCGAGTCGTGCCCGCCCCCCGGTGCGGCGTGGGGCGGGCACGTCCGCGTCCGCGGGCGTTCACAACGCGAGCGCCCAGATCAGGAAGCCGAACGCCGCCACGTTGAGGAGAGTGCGGGCGAGGTTCCAGCGCACCCACTTCGTTTCGAACCGCTCGCGCGCCGCCGCGTGCTCGGCCGCGCGACCGGCCTCGTCGACCTTGTCGAGCGCGACGTTGAGCGGGATGTTGACGGAGAACGTGAGGACGAGGACCAGTCCGTAGGAAACGAAGGCGGCCCCCAGCCAGGGCAACTCGGGCTCGCCGAGGTGCAGGAGGGCCGCCGCGAGGGTCAGCAGCAGCGACCCCGCGAAGGCGATCCCGAACCATCCGTTCTGGATCGCGATGTTGATCCGCCGCATCGCCACCACGTAGGTACGGTCGTCGGATGCGGCCAGCCCCGGCATGACCGCGATCGTGAACGCGTAGAAGAGGCCGGCCATCAGACCCGTGGCCATCGTGGCGGCGAACAGGGCCAGGTCGCGCAGCACCGGGGACATCAGGCCTCCCAGACGCCGGTGGCGGCGGTGTCGGGGGCGAAGTCCGCGAAGTCGCGGGGCGGCCGGCCCAGCGCCCGGCGGACGCCGTCGGACAGATGGGCGTTACGCCCGTCCAGCACACTGGCGAACAGGTCGGTGAGCAGCCTCGCCTCGTCCGCGGGCATGTGCTCGGCCAGCGCGGCCGCGTACTCCTCCGGGGAGACCGGCACATAGGCGATGTCCCGGCCGGCCGCCTCACCGATCTCGGCGGCCGCGTCGGCGAAGGTCAGCAACCGGGGGCCGGTCAGCTCGTAGACCTCGCCGATGTGGCGGTCGTCCGTCAGCGCGGCGACGGCGACGTCGGCGACGTCCTCGGCGTCGACGAACGGCTCGGCGACGTCACCCGCCGGCATCGCGATCTCACCGTCGAGCACCGGCCCGAGGAGGAAGTGCTCGCTGAAGTTCTGGAAGAAGAAGGCGGCCCGCAGGATCGTCCACTCGGCGCCCGACTCCCTCAGCTCACGTTCGGCGGCCTGCGCCTCGGGCTCGCCGCGGCCGGACAGCAGGACCAGCCGCCGCGCACCGCTCTGCACGGCGAGCCGCGAGAAGTCGCGGATCGCGGCGGCCGCCCCGGGGAACGCCAGATCCGGGTAGTAGGTCACGTACACAGAATCGGCGCCGCGCAACGCGGGGGCCCACGTGCCCGGATCGTCCCAGTCGAACGGCGGCGCGCCGGACCGGGACCCCACCAGCACCGGCAGATCTCTCGCCCGCAACCTCTCCGCCACACGACGGCCGGTCTTCCCGGTGCCTCCGACGACCAGCGTCGCCCTCTTGTCTCCGTTTCCTGTCATAGGGCCAGTGAAGTCCGTGCGGGCGTTCCCGGCCATCGCTGAGAATCCCGATGGCATGTCCGAGTGTCTAGACTCTGGCGCATGGACGCGTTCGCCGGCCTCCTCGACGGGCCGAGAGCCCGCGGAGCGTTCCTGATCCGCTCGATCCTCGCCCCACCCTGGTCCCTCCGCGTCGAGGACCGTGCGCCGCTCACGCTCGTCGCCATGGTGCGGGGCACCGCCTGGGTCGTCCCCGACAGAGGCGAGACCGTACGGCTCCGCCCGGGAGAGATCGCGCTCATGCGCGGCCCCGACCCGTACACCGTGTCCGACGACCCCGCCACCCCGGTGCAGGCCGTGATCCGTCCCGGCGGGTGCACCACGTCCCCTGCGGGCGAGGACCTGTGCGACGCGATGAGCCTGGGCGTCCGCACCTGGGGCAACGCCCCGGACGGCGCGGCGATGATGCTGACGGGCACCTACCAGGTGGGCGGCGAGGTCGGCGGGCGGCTGCTGTCGGCGCTGCCCGCGTCGCTGACCCTCCCGGCGGGAGCCGCGGGCGCCTCGCTCATCCCGCTGCTCTGCGACGAGATCGTCAAGGACGATCCTGGCCAGGAGGTCATTCTCGACCGGCTTCTCGACCTCCTCCTGGTCGCGGTCCTGCGGGCGTGGTTCTCCCGGCCGGAGGCGAACGCCCCGGCCTGGTACCAGGCCCAGGGCGATCCGGTGGTGGGCACGGCCTTGCGGCTGCTCCACGACAACCCGGCCCATCCCTGGACGGTCGCGTCACTGGCGGCCAGGACGGGCGTCTCCCGGGCGGCCCTGGCCCGGAGGTTCACCGAGATGGTCGGCCAGCCGCCCATGACCTACCTCACGAGCCGGCGCATCGCCCTGGCCGCGGACCTGCTGCGTGACTCCGACGCCACGGTCGGCGCGGTGGCCAGGCAGGTCGGCTACGGCAGCCCGTTCGCGCTCAGCACCGCCTTCAAGCGCGTCCACGGGGTCAGCCCCCAGGAACACCGGTCGGCGCGCGCCTGATCGGAATGCGCCCGATCGGAATGCGCCGGGGAGGCTCCGCGCCTCCCCGGGCCCGAGCGGCTCAGCGACCGGGCAGGCGTTCGGTGACCTCCTGCAGGACGAAGCCGTTCCCGTCCGGGTCGCTGAACGAGGCGAACGAGCCGTAGGAGCGCCGGTCGGGCTGGAGGCCCGGCACCCGCTTCTCGGTCCCCGCGTGGTGGAAGACGCCGCCCTCGTCGTGGAAGATCTCACTCACCTCGACGCCGCGGCCGACCAGGTCGGCCCGCGCCTCTTCGATGTCCTCCACGATGAGGTGCAGGTTCTGCACAGAGCCCGGCTGGACCGTACCGATCCCGGTGCCGACGATGATCGAGCATCGGGAGCCCGGCGGGGTGAAGTGCACGACCCGGAAGTCGGCGCCGCTCACATAGTCGACGTCCTCCCGGAAACCGATCCGCTTGTAGAAGTCCTTGGCCCGGTCGACGTCCGCGACGGGCAGGACGATCACCTCGAGCTTGTACTCCACCATGTCCGCTCCTCAGCGATACCGGATGCCGGTCGGCATCCGGTGTCCACGATCGCGGCCCGAGCGGCGCCTTGCCCCAGGGAGACTCCCTGGGGCGGCCCCTGGGGTTCACCGGCCACGCAGCGCCGCGGCGAGCTCGCGGCGCGATCCGATGCCCAGCTTGATGAAGACCTTGCGCAGATGCCACTCGACCGTTCGCGGGCTGAGGAACAGCACGGCGCCGATCTCGGGATTGGTCCGGCCGGACACGGCCAGGCGGGCGATCTGCGCCTCCTGGGAGGTGAGCTCCTCGCGCGCTCCCAGGGTCCGCCGGCGGACGGTCTCGCCGGTTGCGGCCAGCTCCCGGCCGGCCCGTTCGGCGAAGCCCTCCGCGCCCATGGTGGTGAACGCGTCGTGGGCCGCGCGCAACTGGCCCCGGGCGTCGCCGCGGCGGTTCTCCCGGCGCAGCCACTCGCCGTAAAGCAGGCGAGCCCGGGCCAGTGGCAGCCGGATCCGCGTGGCGGACAGCCGCTCGATGGCCTCGCGGTAGTGCTCCTCGGCCTGCCCCTGCGGACCGGCCAGCGCGTCGGCGAGGGCTCGGACGCCACGCGCCCAGTCCGTCCCGGCGGCCGCGGCCCGTTGCGCGAGCCGCTCGCGCGCCTGCGACGCGGCCGCCGGGTCGCCGCTGCGCACCGCCGCCTCGATCAGCTCACCGAGCGTCCAGTTGAGGACCGCCAGGTCCTCGTACTCGACGGCCTGCCGGGCTGCCTCCAGCGCATCCGGATAACGGCCGAGCCCGTTGAAGAGCGCCGCCTTGGCATAGCCGGCCAGGCCCAGCAACCGGCCCTCATCGCGGGCGTCGGCGTCCTTGACCGTGGCCTCGATCAGCTCCAGCGCGGGGAGTTCCCGGCCTCGGTGGGCGGCCAGGGCGAGCGAGGCGGACGGATGCACGGCCAGGCCGGTGGCCCGTCCAAGGGCGCCGACCTCGTCGAGCAGATCCGACGCGTCCGCGAACCTGCCCTCGAACAGCAGCGCGCCGGCGCGGAAGACCAGCGCGGTGGGCAGCAGCGACAGCGCCCCGGTGGCGCGGGCGAAGCCGACCGCCTGCTCGGTGAGGCGGTGCCAGCTCTCGTCCTGCCACACCTCGTGCGTCACGGGTCCGGCCAGCCACAACAGGCCCAGATCCTCGTCCGCCGTTAGCGCCTCCAGCGCCCGGCGCAACAGCGGCGCAGCCGGCGCGTACCCGTCCAGGCTCCACGCCGTGAGACCGGCCAGCAGGAGACCGGCCGGCTCCTCACCGGCGGGGACGGCTCGGGCGGCCTCCGCGGCCCGGCGCAGGTCGCCTCCGCCGAGCCGACCGGCGTACACGGCGGCGCCCAGCGCCGAGAGGTAGGTCTCCCGAGCCGCGGCGAGGTCCAGCGTCTCGAGCCTGCGGGCGGCGGCGAGCAGCGGCGGGCCCGCCGTCCTGCCGGGGTTGAGCACGAAGGCGACCTGGGCCCGCAGGCGCTCCATGCCGGCCCGCTGCAGCGGATCGAGCGGACCCAGCTCGGCGGCGGCCAGCAGGCCCGGCACCTGAGCGGGGGCCCCGGCGGCGAAGTGGGCATGAGCGGCGGCCAGAGCCAGCGTCGCCCGTCGTCCCGGGTCCGCGGTCAGCTCGGTCGCCCGCTCGAGGAAGGACGCCGCCGCCGCCCGGCCGCCGCGGGCCAGCGCCCGGTCGGCCGAGCGTTCCAGTTCGCTCGCGACCTCCTCGTCCGGTCCCACCGCGGCATGCGCCCGGTGCCAGGCGCGCCGGTCGGGATCCCGGCCCAGGTCGGTCACCTCGGCCAGCGCGCGGTGCGCCTCGCGCAACTCGGCCGCGTCGGCCGACCGCCACGCGGCCGAACGCACCAGCGGGTGCCGGAACCGAACCCGGGTGCCGAACTCGACCAGTCCGGCGGCCTCCGCGGGCGCGACGGCGTCCGGACTGACGCCCAGCCGTTCGAGCGCGCGCCACAGCAGGGTCATGTCGCCGACCGGCTCGACGGCGGCGGTGACGAGCAGACGGCGCGTGTCCGCGGGCAGCGCCGCGATGCGTTGCCGGAAACCCTCCTCGACGCGGCTCACGAGGGGTGTCGCGCTCTGCGGGCCGAACCCGAACGCCAGCTCCGCCGGTGTGAGGCCCTGGGGCAGTTCGAGCAGGGCC
The DNA here is from genome assembly GCF_016863315.1 of Planotetraspora silvatica. Lineage (GTDB taxonomy): Bacteria > Actinomycetota > Actinomycetes > Streptosporangiales > Streptosporangiaceae > Planotetraspora > Planotetraspora silvatica. The sequence continues at coordinate 69,659 of NZ_BOOQ01000045.1, read as the reverse complement.
AGCGGGTTTCCCCGCGTCTCGGCGATGATTCGATCGCGTACGCGCGCATCGACCGGGCCGGTGAGCACCGAGTCGAGCAGCGCCCGCGCGTCCGCGTCGGGCAGCCCGTCGACGCGCAGTTCCGGCAGGCCGCTGAGCACCTGCTCGTCTCCGGGGCTGCGCGAGGCGAAGACCAGTGCGACCGACTCGGCGTCGAGCCGGCGGGCCACGAAGGTGAGGATCACCTCCGACATCCGGTCGACCCACTGCACGTCGTCCACCACGCAGACCAGCGGCTGCTCCGACGCGGCCTCGGCGAACAGGCCGAGTACGGCCAGCCCGACGAGCAGGCCCTCCGGCGGGTCGCCGGGGGTCAGCCCGAAGGCGGTGGCGAGCGCGGACCGCTGCGGCTCGGGCAACCGCTCGAGCCGGCCGAGCAGCGGCGCGCAGAGCTGCTGCAGCGCCGAGTACGCGATCTCGGACTCCGGCTCGACCCCGGCCGTGCGGGTCACCCGGCCGGCCGGCGCACGCCCGATCAGATAATCGAGCAGAGCGGTCTTGCCGGCACCCGGCTCACCACGCAGGACCAGCACGTGACTCCGGCCGTCGTGGACGTCGCGCAGCAGGCGGTCGATCGTGTCCCGCTCGCGCTGCCGGCCGCGCAGCTCGAAACCCCGGGTGTTACTCGGCACCTCGTCCTCCCCCTGCGTCCTCCCCTCGCCAGGACGCTACACCCGGCCACGGCGCCGGCCCGGACCAGGGACGCCGGGGAGAACCCCCGTGTACCTCCCTGGGGCGACGCCGGTGCACTCCGAGTGACAGTGGCAGGCATGAAACGCCTGATCATGTTGATGGCCGCGGCGATAGTTCCGCTGTCGGCGGCGCTCGCGCCGACAGCCGCCGGCGACGCCGCCACGACCGTGTGCTCCACGGTTCACGTCTCCGCGCCGCCCGGCGCCAGGGTCGAGTCGGTGACGGCGGCCGCGCACGCCGGAGGCACCGTCACGTTCCCCGACGCACCCCCGCTGCCCACGCCGGCACCGATCACCGACGTCCCGGCCTGGTGCGACGTCACGGTCACACTCACCCATCCTGGCGCGAACGACCATGTCAAGGTCAAGATCTCGCTGCCCCAGGACCCGCACAGGTGGACCGGGCGGTTCCAGGCCACCGGCGGCAGCGCTTATCTGGCCGGCGACTTCGGCGCCCCGCTGGTCACCGCGGTCAAGGCCGGTTATGTGGCGGCGGCCACCGACGCCGGTGTCGGCAGTTCCCCGATCGACGTGAGCGGATGGGCGCTGACCGCCGACGGCGAGGTCGACACCCCGCTGCTCAAGGACTTCGCCTCGCGGTCGCTGCACGACATGGCGGTCGTCGGCAAGGACGTGGCGCGGAAGTTCTACGGCAGCCCGGTGCGGTACGCGTACTGGAACGGCTGCTCGACCGGCGGCCGTCAGGGCTTCGCGGAGGCGCAGGACCATCCGGACGACTTCCAGGGCATCCTGGCCGACGCGCCGGCGACCAACTGGGACCGGTTCGCGGTCGCCACGCTCTGGCCGCAGGTGGTCTTCAACGAGGAGAAGACCTACCCGACCCAGTGCGAGCTCGAGGCGTTCAACACCGCGGCGGTCAAGGCCTGTGACGCCCTCGACGGCGTCAAGGACGGCATCATCGGCGATCCGCAGAGCTGCCACTGGGACGCGCACCGCTTGATCGGCGCCAAGGTTCTCTGCGACGGCAAGGAGATCACCATCTCCGCCGCCGACGCCGACGTGGTCGACAAGATCTGGGCGGGCCCGGTCTCGCCGGACGGCGAGAAGCTCTGGTACGGCCCGAACAAGGGCGCGAGCTTCGGCTATCTGGCCCAGGTCGGCGCGCCGTTCTTCGTCGCGGACAGCTGGGTCAGGTACTTCGTGGAAAAGGATCCGCGGTTCGACACGACCACGCTGACCTACCGGGAGTTCGCCCAGATCTTCCGGCAGTCCCAGCAGGACTTCAACGAAGTCATCGGCACCGACGACCCGGACCTGTCCGCGTTCCGCAAGGCCGGCGGCAAGCTGCTGAGCTGGCACGGCCAGGCTGACGCGCTGGTCCCCACCCAGGGGAGCGTCGACTACCGCGAACGCGTCGACCGGCTGATGGGCGGCGACAAGAAGGTCGACGACTTCTTCCGGCTCTTCCTGCTCCCCGGCGTGGCCCACTGCGGCGGCGGCCCCGGCCCGCAGCCGACCGACGCCCTGGGCGCGCTGGTGAAGTGGGTGGAGAGGGGCCAGGCTCCGGCCACCCTCGCTGCGTCGACCACCGGCGCCGACGGCAGGCCCGTCACCCGCGACGTGTGCCGGTACCCGCAGGTGGACCGCTACACCGGGCACGGCGACCCGGCGGCGGCCTCCAGCCACCGCTGCGCGACCCCCTGATCCGCACCGCTTGACGGCGGCGGTCCCGGGAGCAGCCCGGGACCGCCGCGTTCCCCGCACCGATGTTGGAAGAAGGCCGGCACTCTCATGTCCATCCTGCAGCGCATCTACCTCGTCCGCGGCCTCGTCGCGATCGCCTGGGCCGTGGGCTTCACGGCCGTGCACGACTCGCTCTCCACCGTGTCGGTCGCCCTGCTCGTCGCGTATCCGCTGATCGACGTGGTGGCCTCACTCCTCGACGCCCGGGAGGATCCCGGCAGCTCGGCCCGGACGCTTCAGGTGTTCAACACCGCGCTGAGTGCCCTCGCGGCCGTCGCCCTGGGCGTCACGGCCGTCAGCGGCGCCGCTGCGGTGCTGATCGCGTTCGGCGTCTGGGCCGTCGTCTCCGGTGCGGCCCAGTTCACGGTCGCCGTACGGCGGCGCGGCCCCGAACTGGGCCGGCAGTGGCCGATGCTGATCGCCGGCGCGCTGTCGGTGATCGCGGGCGCGACGTACTTCGTCCAGGCGGCGGGCGAGCACCCGAGCCTCGACCCGCTGGTCACCTACACGGCCGCGGGCGGCACGTTCTTCGTCCTCCAGGCCGCGGCGCTCGCCTGGCGGCGTCGCCGGAGGCGTGACGTCCCGGCCTGACCCGGGGTCCATCGAGGAACCGGAGATCAACACGGCAGGCCGGGCTCGTGATCGACGCGCTTGAGCGTTCCGCCTTCCGGCGCGCCGGCCACGTGATCGGATCCGCTCTCCCCTGAACACGACAGCGTGGGTTCACCGCGTGGTCCTCCCTGGCTCGCCTGTCGGACACCAGGTTGGGCAAAGTTGGCTATACAACTTTTCTTCTGGAGGACGACCATGCCGGATCTGCCGATTTCCGTGCCCCCTGCGACCGACCCCGCAGCCCTCGTCACGGGGCTGCCTCCGATGTGGCTGCGGGACAACTGCCCGTGTGCCGCGTGCCGCGATCCGCGCAGCGGGCAGAAGCTCTTCCAGATCACCGACCTGCCGGATGCCCTCGCCATCGGTACCGCGGCCGCGCGGCAGGTCCACGGCGCGGACGCGGTGGAGGTGATCTGGTCGCCGGACGGCCACCGTTCGCTCTACGCCGTTGAGTGGCTGACCGCCCGGCCGGGCGACCCGGCCCAGGGGGACCACCGCAACGAGGCCGGAAAGCAGCTGTGGGAAGCCGCGGACCTGGGGGCACTGCCAGAGGCGGACTGGTCGGCCTATCTGTCCGCCGACCGGGAGCGTGCGCGGGTGCTGGAGGCCGTGCAGCGGCTCGGCTTCGCGCTGCTGCGGTCCGTGCCTGCCGAGGAGGGCCAGGTCCTGGCCGTCGCCCGGTCTTTCGGATTCGTTCGTGAGACCAACTACGGCGAGCTCTTCGATGTCCGGGTGGAGCCCGCTCCGGACAACCTCGCCTTCTCCTCGCTGGCCATCACCCCGCACACCGACAACCCGTACCGCGACCCGGTCCCGACCATCCAGATCCTGCACTGCCTCCGGAACGCGGCCGAGGGTGGCGACTCCGGACTCGTCGACGGGTTCCGCGCCGCGGCGCTGCTCCGCGAACAGGACCCCGAGGCGTTCGCCGTGCTGACCAGCACCCCCGTACCCTTCGGCTACCGCGACGCCCGCGCCGAACTGACGGCGCACCGCCCGCTGATCGACCTCGACCCGACGGGCCGCATCCGCGAGGTGCGGTTCAACAACCGGTCGATGGGCACCCTGCGACTGCCCGCCCGCGAACTCGAAGCCTTCTACGCGGCTTACCGCACCTTCGCCGAGCTGCTGCTGCGTCCCGAACTGCAGCTGACGTTCCGTCTGGAGCCGGGCGACTGCCTGATCTTCGACAACACGCGGCTCCTGCACGCCCGCACCGCCTTCGAACAGTCGGGAGCCCGGCACCTGCAGGGCGCCTACGCCGACCTCGACGGACTGGCGAGCACCCTGGCGGTGCTGCGGCGCACCGCCGTCCTGGACGAGCTCGCCGAGCTCTTCAACGGCCCGGGTTCGGCCGACTACCTCGGTGAGGTGGTCACCGTGGCCGAGCACATGCTGCAGGCGGGCGCTCTCGCCGAGGCCGCGGGCGCTCCCGCGCACCTGGTGGCGGCCGCCCTCCTGCACGACGTCGGCCACTTCGCGGGGCCGATCAGTGGTGACGAACTGATGGCGGGCACCGACAACCGGCACAGCCACACCGGCGCCGACCTGCTGGCCCGCTGGTTCGGTCCGGAGGTCACCGAACCGGTGCGGTTGCACGTCGCCGCCAAGCGTTACCTGTGCGCGGTCGAGCCCGGCTACCGGGCGCGTCTCTCGGAGGCGTCGGAGTACACCCTTCAGGTGCAGGGCGGCCCCATGGACGAACAGCAGGCCGCCGCGTTCGCCGCCCTGCCCGGCGCGGCCGACGCGGTCGCGGTTCGGCGCTGGGACGACGAAGCCAAGGAAGCCGACGCGTCGACCCCGGACTTCGAGCACTTCCGGCCGCTGCTCGCCTCGCTGCTGCGCCGCTGACCGCGCGTCAGCGGGCCGGGCCGGCGCGGCGCAGGCGTGAGAACGCGGAGGCGGCGATGGAGTTGTGCACCGTGAAGGCGACGGTGCCCGGCAGGTAACGGTCCTCGGACCACTCCAGAGGCCGCCCCGCCGGATCGGTCGTATGGCGGCGTTCGCGCAGAAGCGCGGTCCCGTCGGCGCATCCCAGCAGCCGGGCGTCGTCGGCGTCCGCGTAGGCCAGGTCGATCGTGTGGTCGGCGTCGGCGAACACGATGCCGTGCTCCAGCAGCTGCTCGGTGTAGGACACCTCGGTGACGGGCAGTTCGGCCACGAGTTCGCCGACCCAGACCGGGTACAAGGTCCGTTCGATCATCACCGGACGGCCCGACAGAGTACGCACACGCAGCGCCGCGTACACCTCGGCGTCCGGTTCCAGGCGGAGCCGCTTGCGCTCCTGGTCGTCCGCGGGGCGGACCACCATGGAATCCAGGACGGCGCCGGGATCTTCGCCTATCGACCGCGCCCAGCTGGTGAAGCTGAGCAGTTCGGAGAAACTCTGCACCGGCGCGGTGCCGAGCACCACGCGCCGGGTGCCGCGCCGGGAAGTGACCAGGCCGTTCGAGCGCAGCAGTGCCAGGGCCTGCCGGATGGTGCCCCTGGAGACCCCGTAACGCTCGGCGAGGGCCGCCTCGGCGGGCAGTTTGCCGCCCGAGCCGTACACCCCGTCCGCTATGGCATCGCGCAGATCCGCGGCCACCCGGCGATACATCACGCCGTCGTCCGCGCCCCGCCGCGCCCCGTCCTGGTCCTTCATCCGGTCTCCTGCCGACTCTGCCGGCGCTTCCGCGAACAGCCGTCCGGCGACTCTATCCGCCGCCGACGCGCCTGCCGGCTCCGCCCGTTCGCCTTTCGGCGGTGTGACCTGAACACCTGAGTGGTCTTGTACGCGTCGGGCACGCTGTCCTGGTCGAAGTCGATCGTCTCGGCTTCGCGGATGCGCCGACAGCCCGCCGAGGGCTCCGGAGACTCCCCGGTTGAACGACAAAGGGACCTGCGGAAGCCATCTGAGAATGGCGACCGGCAAGTCCCTGTCACGAGTGGAGCTATGGGGACTCGAACCCCAGACCCCCTCCATGCCATGGAGGTGCGCTACCAGCTGCGCTATAGCCCCTTGCAACGAGTGAAACTATATAGGACTCCGCGCGGGAGCCGGTAATCGAAGGAGTCTCGCCGGAGAGATGTGGCATACGGGCCCCTGTGATACATCTGATCGCATATGACCACTGAACGGTTCAACGAGCACCGCGATCTCCTCACCGGCGTGGCCTACCGGATCCTCGGGAGCGCCGCCGACGCCGAGGACGTGGTCCAGGAGACCTGGCTGCGGTGGTCGGAGGTCGACTCGGCGGAGATCGGCAACGCGAAGGCGTACCTCGTCCGCATGACGACCAACCTCGCGATCGACAGGCTGCGCAAGGTCAAGTCGCGGCGGGAGACCTATGTCGGCCCGTGGCTGCCCGAACCGATCATCACGGCGCCGGACGTCGCGGAGCGGGCCGAGGTGGCCGACAGCGTGGAACTCGCCCTGCTGGTGGTGCTGGAGACGTTGTCGCCGCTCGAACGCGCGGTCTTCGTGCTGAGGGAGGCGTTCGGGTTCTCCCACGCCGAGATCGCCGAGATGATCGGCCGGGGCGAGCCCGCCGTACGGCAGCTCGCGAGGCGGGCGCGTGACCACGTGCGCGAGCGGCGGCCGCGTTTCGACGTCGACAGGGCGCGGCGCAGGCAGGTGACCGAGCGGTTCATCGGCGCGTGCACCGGTGGCGATCTCGACGGTCTCATGAAGATGCTGGCGGGCGAGGTCACGCTGGTCGGCGACGGCGGAGGCAAGGCCAGAGCGCCACTGCGGGTCCTCGACGGCTCCCGCAACGTCGCCGCCTTCCTGACCGCCATCGCGACCGAGGACGGCATCATCCGTTTCCTCCAGTCGATCGGCGCCCCGCTCACCACGGACATCGGCATGGAGATCACCGATGTGAACGGCGCCCCGGGTGTGGTCCTGAGCGCGGACGGCCGCGTGATCACGGTCATCTCCCTCGTGATCAGCGGAGGGCTGATCGAGACCGTCTACCTCATCGCCAACCCCGACAAGATCGACCATCTCCCCGGGCCGCCCGCGTCCGGAGTGACGTGAGCGACCCGCGCTCCCCCGACCGCACCGGCGGCGCCCCTGATCGGTGCCGGCCCGCCGGTACGGGGCATGGGATCAGCGTCTGGTCCTCGACGACCCGAGCAGGCGCTGGAGCAGGATGAACAGCAGCAGCAGGACGCCGATGGCGATCCGCGTCCACCACGAGCTCAGCGTGCCCTGGAACCTGAGCATGGTCTGGATGGTCCCGAGCAGCATGACGCCCAGCGCGGTGCCGACCACATAGCCGGAGCCGCCGGTGAGCAGCGTGCCGCCGATCACCACGGCGGCGATGGCGTCGAGTTCCGTCCCCACCTCGTGCAACCCGCTCGCGGAGATCGTGTAGAAGGCGAACAGGAGGCCGCCGAGCGAGGAGCACAGGCCGCTGACCATGTAGGCGCCGATCCTGGTCCTGGCCACCGGCAGGCCCATCAGCAGCGCCGACTGCGCGCTGCCGCCGATGGCGTACACGGCCCGGCCGAAGCGCGTGTAGTGCAACGTCCAGAACGCGCCGGCGAGGACGGCGAGCCCGATGAGCACCGTCGGCGTGAGGTTCGTCTCCTCCCCCAGCGGGATCCGCGTCTGCGCCCACTCGGTGAAGAACGGGTTCGTGATCGAGATCTGGTCGATGCTGATGACGAAGCACAGGCCACGGGCGAGGAACATCCCGGCCAGCGTCGCGATGAACGGCTGGATCTCGAAATGGTGGATGACGTAGCCCATCCCGAACCCGAACCCGATTCCCACCAGGAGCACGAGCGGCAGCACGGCCGCCACCGGCCAGTGCCACTGTTCCAGTAAGAAGGCGCACAACATGGCCGACAGCGCCGCCACCGCGCCCACCGACAGGTCGATGCCTCCGGTGAGGATGACGAACGTCATGCCGATCGCGATGACCAGCAGGAAGCCGTTGTCGATGAACAGGTCGACCACGACCTGGCCGGACCCGAACCCCGGGTACACGATCGAACCGGCCGCGAACATGGCGACCAGCAGCCCGAAGGTGACCAGGACGGCGGCGTGCTCCCGCCGGATCCGCACGGGGCCTCTCATACCGAGCGTGGTCATGCGTTCACCTCCACGTCCGCCGCGGCCGGTGAGGCCGGCGGAGGTGCAGCGGGCCTGGCTCGGCGTCGGAACACCTTCGCCCGGAAGGCCGGCGACTGGATCAGGCAGACGATCGCCACGACGACCGCCTTGAACACGAGCGTCACCTGCGGGGGGACGCCGGTGGTGTAGATCGTGGTGGACAACGTCTGGATGACCAGTGCGCCCAGCACGGTGCCCGCCAGGGTGAAACGGCCGCCGGTCAGCGCCGTGCCGCCGATCACCACCGCGAGGATCGCGTCCAGTTCCATCCACAGCCCCGCGTTGTTGCCGTCCGCCGTGGAGATGTTGGAGCTGATCATGAGCCCGGCGATGCCCGCGCACACCCCGCAGAAGGTGTACGCCAGGACGATGAGCCGCCGGGAGCGGATGCCGACCAGCCGGGACGCCTCCGCGTTGCCGCCGATCGCCTCCAGCAACATGCCGAGGGCGGTCCGCCGTACGGCGAGGCCGGTGAGGGCCACCACCACGGCCACGACGATGACCGCGAACGGCAGCGTCAGCCAGTAGCCGCCGCCTATCAGCTTGTACGGCGGGCTGTTGACGTTGATGTTCTTCCCCGACGTGATCAGCTGGGCGACCCCGCGTCCGGCGACCATCAGGATCAGCGTGGCGATGATCGGCTGGATGCCGACGCGCGCCACGAACAGCCCGTTCCAGAACCCGAGGACCGCGGACAGCACCAGTGCGAGCGCGACGGCGACCAGCACCCCGGAGACCGCGCCCTGGTCCTCCTGCCCGCTGATGAGGTAGCAGGCGAGCGCCCCCGAGATCGCCACGACCGCACCGACCGACAGATCGATCCCGCCGGTGGCGATCACGACGGTCATCCCCAGTGCGACGAGCATGAGGGGCGAGCCGAGCAGCAGGATGTCGATCAGGCTTCCGTAGAGGTGACCGTTCCGCACCTGGATGGAGAAGAACCCCGGGGTGACGACCAGGTTCGCCAGCAGCATGACGACCAGCACGGCGGCCGGCCAGAAGAGACGGTGCCCGGTGACCGCCTTCATGATGTCGTTCCGTTCGCGATGATCTCCAAGATCCCCTCGGGCGTGACGGAGCCGATGTTGCCGATCTCAGCGATCAGGCGGCGGTCCCGCAGGACCTCGATCTTGTGACTGATCCGCAGGACCTCTTCGAGCTCGGCGGAGACGAAGAGCACGGCGACCCCGTCCTCCGCCAGTGAGACGACGAGCTTCTGGATCTCCGCCTTGGCGCCGACGTCGATGCCGCGGGTCGGCTCGTCGAGGATGAGCAGTTTCGGCTGGGTGATGAGCCAGCGGGCGAGCAGCACCTTCTGCTGGTTGCCGCCGCTGAGGTTCCGCGCCGGCATGTCCGGGTCGGCCGGGTTGATCCGGAGCGCGGTCATGTAGCGCCCGACCAGTTCCTGGCGCTTGGCCTGTGACAGCGGGCGCAGCCAGCCGTTGGCGGCCTGCAGCGCGAGCACGATGTTCTCGCCGACGGTCAGGTCCTCGATGAGTCCCTCGCTCTTACGGTTCTCCGGGCAGAACGCGACGCCGTGGTCGATCGCGATGTTCGGACCGCGCAGCGAAACGGGCTTTCCACCGAGGGCGACCGTGCCCGAGTCGGCGACGTCCGCGCCGAACATGAGCCGTACCGCCTCCGTACGGCCCGAGCCGAGCAGCCCGGCGAGACCGACCACCTCGCCGGGATGGATCTCCAGATCGAACGGCGCGATCGAGCCCCGGCGGCCGACGCCCTGGGCCTTCAGGACCGGCTCGGCCTGGACGCGGGCCGTCTCCTCGGGGACGTGCAGTTGCTCGAGCGTGCTGAGCATCCGGCCGGTCATGTGGCCGACGAGGTCGATCCGGCTCAGGTCCGCCGTAGGGAACTCCCCGACCAGACGGCCGTTGCGCAGCACCGTCATCCGGTCGCTCACCTCGTAGACCTGATCGAGGAAGTGCGAGACGAACAGGATCGCCACCCCGTCGTCGCGGAGCCTGCGCATGACCGTGAACAGTTGCTCGACCTCGTCGCGGTCCAGGCTGGACGTCGGCTCGTCGAGGATCAGCACCTTGGCCGAGATGTCGACCGCGCGGACGATGGCCACGAGTTGCTGGATCGCCAGGGAACACGCGCCGAGCCGCACACCCGGGTCGACGTCGACGTGGAAGCGGGTGAGCAGTTCGGCGGCCCGGCGGCGGATCTCACGCCAGCGGATCGCGCCGGCCTTCGACGGCTCGCGGCCGATGAAGACGTTCTCCGCCACGGTCAGGTTCGGGCAGAGGTTCACCTCCTGGTAGACGGTGCTGATGCCGAGGGTCTGCGCGTGCTGCGGGCCGGTGACCGACACCCGGTCACCGCCGAGCCGCACCTCCCCCGCGTCGGCGGCGTGCACTCCGGTCAGCACCTTGATGAGGGTGGACTTCCCGGCCCCGTTCTCGCCCATCAGGGCGTGGATCTCTCCGGGGAACAGCCGGAAGTCGACGTCCGCCAGCGCCCGCACTCCCGGAAATCCCTTGCTGACGCCGATCATCTCCAGCACGGCTCCGGGCATGCTGGGCTCCTCTCAGAGAGAAGGCGAGGGGCCCCGTCCCCTCGCAGTCTGGTCTCAGTGGTCGTATCTCAGTACTTGCGGTTCGGCAACGCCTCGGAGGCCTGTTGCTGGGTGAAGGTGGTCTCCTCCGTGATGATCCGCTTCTCCACCGGCTGACCGGCCTTGATCTTCTTCACGATGTCCATGAGCTGGTCGCCGAGGAGCGGGCTGCACTCCGCGATGAAGTTGATCTTTCCGTCGGCCAGGGCCTGCATCCCGTCGTGGACCGCGTCGATCGTGACGATCTTGATGTCCGCTCCCGGCTTCTTGCCGGCCTCCTCGATCGCCTGGATCGCGCCGATGCCCATGTCGTCGTTGTGCGCGAACAGCAGGTCGATCTTGGGGTTGGCCTTGAGGATCGCCGTCATGACCTCTTTGCCGTCCGCCCGGGTGAAGTCCCCGCTCTGCGAGGCGATCACCTTGAGGTTCGGGTTCGAGGCGATCTTGCTCTCGAAGCCCTTCTTGCGGTCGATCGCGGGCGCCGACCCGACCGTGCCCTCGAGTTGGACGATGTTCACCGGCGCGGTGGCGTCCTTGTACTCGTTGAGGGTCCAGTCTCCGATCGCCTCGCCCTCCTTGACGAAGTCGGAGCCGAGGAAGGACACGTACAGCGACGGGTCGGAGTCGACGGCCCTGTCGGTGAGGACGACCGGGATCTTGGCCGCCTGCGCCTCCTTGAGCACCGCGTCCCAGCCGGTGACGACGACCGGCGAGAACGCGATGACGTCGACCTTCTGCTGGATGTAGGACCGGATCGTGGCGATCTGGTTCTCCTGCTTCTGCTGCGCGTCGGAGAACTTCAGGTCGATCCCCGCGGTCTGCGCCGACTCCTTGATCGACTTGGTGTTCGCCTCACGCCAGCCGCTCTCCGAGCCGACCTGCGAGAAGCCCAGCGTGATCTTTCCGTCGTCCCCGCCGGATCCACCGGATCCGCTTCCACAGGCGGCGAGGACGAATGCCATGGCGGCGCCGAGCAGCACTGCCGGCAGCTTCCTGTTCATTACTCTCTCCTTGCTTCTTCTCAGGGGGGTGGTGGAGGAGTACGTCCGTCCAGCCGTCCTCCGCGGGCCTCGGCCCGTGGAGAGCGGTGGATCGACTTGATCTAGCATTTGGTTGTGTTTGCGCTAACATTTGTGGCCGTGCGCATCCCTGAGCACGGACCACGTCTCAGCCGGGGGGACGCACGCCCGCGCTCTCTCTTACGACGAGCTCGGGCTCGACCTTGAGCCTCCGCTCCCCCAGGACGCCGTCGATCCGGTCGAGCACGAGCTGGAAGGCCAGCCGGCCGACCGTGGCGAAGTCCTGGCGGACGGTGGTCAGCGGCGGCCAGAAGTAGGCCGCCTCCGGGATGTCGTCGAAGCCGACCACGCTGACGTCCTCGGGAACCCGCAGCCCCGCCTCCCTCAGCGCTCTGAGCAGCCCCATGGCCATCTGGTCGTTGGCCACGAATATCGCGGTCAGGTCGTCCTCGAGGGCCAGGCGCCGGCCGAGTTCATGGCCCGAGCGGGCGGACCAGTCCCCCGCCAGAGGCTCGCGGACCTCACGGCCCTCGGCCTCCAGCACCGACCGCCATCCGGCGACGCGTGCGCTGGCGTCCACCCAGTTGGCCGGGCCGGACAGATGCCACACCGTCCGGTGACCGAGGCTGAGGAGGTGCCGGGTCGCCCGCGCGGCCCCCGCGTGCTGGTCGACCATCACGACGGGGAACGGGACTCCGTCGCCCGCGTCGACCGCGACCACGGGCAGGTCCGGCGGCAGGTGCCGCAGCCCGTCCGTCGCGGACTCGTGCGGGGCCACGATGATGACGCCGTCCACCGACTGGGAGGTGAGCCGTCCGACGCCCTCGGCGATGGACCTGCGGTTGAGCGCGTCCAGGCTCGCGATGCTGACCGAGTACTCGTTCTGCCTCGCCGCCCGCTCGATGGCGTACAACGTGGAGGCGGGTCCGTACTGGGTGGTGTCGAAGCTGACCACACCCAGGACGCCGGACCTGCCGGTGACCAGGACCCGCGCCGCCGAGTTGGGCCGATATCCCAGCTCCTGCACAGCGGCCAGGACGCGTGCCCGGGTCTCGGGCCGCACCTTCTCCGGCGCGTTGAGCACCCGCGACACCGTCATCGCCGAGACACCGGCGAGTTCGGCCACATCCTCCATCACGGCCACCTTCGGCCGATGGGGGGCGTCGCCACGGTGCGGGGGAGTCGTCATGTGTTTCCCTTTCTCGGTTTCCCGAGTGTTTGCGATAACACTTATTCCCGTCAAGGGCACAATTTGATTAACCGTGCGACCTGGGGAACAACGAATACGGTCCGGTCGTAATCCGGCGAATCGCTTGGTAAGTTATCTGATAACGCAAACAGAAACCTTTTCGGCGGCGTGGTCCACGCCGCCGGAAGGCCTTCAAATCATCGGGACCGTTCGCCTACTTGTGCGCGGGCCAAAACGGCCACGGTGGCCAGGAGCAGGACGCCGCCCGCGATCTGGCCGGGAGTCGGGCGCTCCCCCAGCGCGGCCACGCCGATGACGGCCGCGACCAGTGGCTCCAGGAGCACGACCACCGAGGCGGTCGTCGCGCCGACCCGGGTCAGGCCCGTGAAGAACAGCCCGTAGGCCAGCGCGGTCGGGATCGCCCCGAGGTATGCCAGAACCGGCAGGTCCGCGTGCGACGGCACCAGTCCCGACACCGCCGCCACGGGGAGCAGGCACAGGGCGCCGGCGCAGAACCCTCCGACCGCCCGGCCGTACGGGTCGCCCGCCGACGCCTTCGCGAGCAGCGTCGTCGCCGCGTAGGCCGCGGCCGACAGCAGCGCCCAGGCCACCCCCACCGGGGAGAAGGTCCCGCCTCCTCCGGTCATCAGGAGCAGTCCGGCCACGGACAGGCCGACGGCGGCCACCTCGGCCCGGCCCAGCGGTTCGCGCAGGAACGCCCGGCCGCCGAGCGCGACCAGCACCGGCGTCGCGCCCATGGTGATCATCGTGGCGAGTGCGACACCGGTGTCGGCGATCGCGGCGAAGTACGCCACCTGGCACACCGCCATCAGCGGACCGGCCATGGCGGCGTCGCGCCAGTCGGTCCGGCCCGACCGGGACCGGCGGCCGAGGCGGCGGACCGCGACGAGCAGAGCAGCACCGATCGCGAACCGCCAGAAGGACACGGCCGCCGGGCCGAGGTCACCGGTGCGGGTGAGGAGCGCCCCGGCTGCACCGCCGGTTCCCCAGGCGATCGCGGCGACGAGGACATAACAGAAGCCCTGCCGTACGGACAGGGTGTGAACGCGCGTCATCGTGACGTCTCTCTCGGGTGAGTGGTCGATCAGGGCCCCGTACGCGGGCGCAGACCACCGGCCGGGCCGTCGCCGGCCCGGTTCGTGAGAGGAGGTCCGCCCGCTAGGACGCGGGCGGCGGAGAGACGATCAATCGCATGCCGGGACTCTAACAGCCCGTGCGGTGAGGGAGATTCCGATATCGGCGGAGGGCGCCTACCCTTGCAGGGTGGTCGCCCGAGGCGAGGTCAGGTCGCCTCGGGCGGCCACTCGTGCGAGTCAGGCCCGCTGCGCGAGGAAGGCCAGGATCCGCCGCCAGGCGTCGGCCGAGGCGTCGGCGAACTCCTCGTTCCCCAACTCGAAGAACCCGTGCGGCGCTCCGGGATAGGTGACGAACTCATGGGCCACGCCGGCGTCCTCGAGCGCGTGGCCGAACGCGTCGACGGCCTCTGGGGAGATGCCCTCGTCGCCGCCCCCGAACATGCCGAGGACGGGCGCGGTGAAGCCGGGGGCGAGCTGGGTCGGGCCCGCCGCCCCGAACAACTCGTCGGGATAGCCGTACAGGCCGATGACGCCGGCCAGGCCGAACCGCTCCAGCGCGGTCGTGAACGCGAACCGGCCACCCATGCAGAAGCCCAGCGACACGACGGTCTCGCACCCGCGTGAGCGGAGCCAGTCGGCGCCCGCGGTGAAGTCGTCGTAGAGGCCGTCCCTGGTGAGCTTGCCGAGGTGGTCCATGAACGGGAAGTCGGTTCCCCGCTCGTCCAGCCGCGACGTCCGGGAGAAGTAGTCGATCGCGACCGCCGGGTGGCCATGTTCGGCAAGCCGCACCGAAAGCTGCTCGTAGAACCCCGACAGTCCGCGGTTGTCCGGGAGGACGAGGACTCCCACCCCGGACACGTCGGCGGGCTCCGCGTGGAAGGCGGCGACCTCGGTTCCGTCGGCCGAGGGCAGCGCGACGTGCCCCGAGGTGGTGACGGCGACTGGCGACGCGGCCACAGGCGGCACGGCGTCTGATTCGTAGCACACGGGCGAATTCCCTTTCTCTGGGAGATACGCCGGTGATGCTACTCACGACAAAATGATTATTTTCCTATCATAACACTCGCAAATAAATTTACGGCCACATACGGATATATATCGGAATACACGGTACGGCGTGCACCCGGGCGCACGCCGTACCGGACCGCTGTTTAGATGCCGCTCACGACCCCGTCCTCAGGGCCATCCATTCGAGCACGCCGGTCGAGAAGCCGGTTCTGGAGGTGATGTTCAGCCGCAGCCGGGTGGTGCTGACCGAGGAGAACGTCGTGACGTTGTAGGTGTTGCCCGCGACGCCGCACGCCGACTGGCCGGGCACCGCCACGTACGCGCTGCCGTTCCAGTACTGCACCTGGCAGGAGGCCGGCAGGTCGAGGCCCTGGTTGTCGTCGAACCAGTAGGTCGCGACCCGGTTGACGTTCTGGGCGGTCGCCCAGCGGTACTCGAGCCATTCGGTGCCCTGGTGGTTCCAGTTCCCGTACGCCCCGTGGGAGTGGTCGGCCGAACTCGTGGGGACGAACCCGTCCTTGACCGCGTTCAGCGTCTCCCAGGAGGAGACGTACGACGTGGAGGCCGTGGCGCTCGTCGCGAGGTTGACGCCGGACGGCTGCCCGCCACCGCCACCACCACCGCCGCCGGTGGTCGTCTGGACGACCTTCTGCATGGTGCCGTCGGCGTTCCAGTACAGCTTGTCGAGCGTGACCGACCTGCGGAAGTTGCCCCCTCCCGGAGCGTTCGCGTTGTGGTACACCATGTACCACTGGCCGTTGAACTCGATGATCGCCGGGTGGTTGGTGGTCGAGGTGACCTGGTCGAGGACCACGCCGCGCTGGGTCCACGGGCCGAGCGGGTTGCTCGCGGTGGCGTACCTGATGCAGGCGTACCCGGGGGCGGAGCAGCCCGAGTCGTTGGCCGAGTAGGCCAGGTAGTAGACGCCGTTCCGCTTGAACATCCAGGGCGCCTCCCAGAAGTTCGTGACGCCCTGCGGGGTGATGACGGATCCGTTCAGCGAGATCATGTCGGAGTTGAGTTTGGCGGCCCGCACCCCGTTGTAGGAGCCCCAGTACATGTAGACCTGGCCGTCGTCGTCGGTGAAGACGGTCGGGTCGATGTTGAGCGGCGAGGAGTTCGGCGTGCTGTCGCTGATCAGCGGGCCGCCCTTGGCGTCGTGGAACGGGCCGAGCGGGGTGTCGCCGACCGCCACGCCGATGTCCATCCAGCCGGCGCCCCTGCCGTTGACCGGGACGTACCAGTAGTACTTGCCTCCGTGCGGCTCGACCTCGCCCGCCCAGGCGTCGCCGCCGGCCCAGGGGAAGTCCGCGAGGGACAGCTTGACCCCCTGGTCGGTGAAGGCGGTCGCGTCGGTCGAGGAGAAGACGTGCCAGTCCCGCATGACGAAGTTGGTGCCGCCGGTGGCCGCCTCGTCATGACCCGTGTAGAGGTAGAGGGTGTTCCCGACCACCAGTGCGGCGGGGTCGGCGGTGTAGATCGACGTGGTGATCGGGGCGGCCCCGAACGCGGGGCCCGCGGCGAGCAGGACCAGGCCGAGCGTGAGTACGGCGGCGCAGAGTCGTCTCATGTGGCGTCTCATCACAGTGCTCCGATTTCTGCGGCGGAAAGAGCGCGGCTGTAGAGCCGGAAGTCGTCGAGTTGGCCGTTCAGGTACGGGTCGGCGTACTGCGACCGGCCGAGGTAGTTGGCGGTGGTCGCGCCGAGCCCGCTGGGGCGCAGGGTGACGGCGGTGTTGCGGGCCACCTCCGCGCGGTTGACGTAGAGGATGCAGAGGTTGCCCGAGAGGGTGACGGCGACGTGCGTCCAGACGCCGGTGGGCAGGGCCGACGGCGCGTCCACGCGCTGCTCGGCGCCCGCCCCCCCGGTGGTGATGGCGAAGCGGGCGGTGCCGGACCCGCTGCTCGGGGTGAGGAACATGTTGGCGGTGGCGCCGGTGCCGAAGTCGAAGATCCGCGACCAGGCGGACAGCGTGGTCAGGCGCACCCAGCACGCCACGGTGAAGTCGCCGACGCCGGACAGCACGCCGTTCGGCAGGCGGACGTATCCGTTGGAACCGGCGAGGTTGACCGCGTTGCCCGTACGGCCGGCCACCCAGGTGGTGCCGCCGGACAACGTGCCCGGGTTGCCGCTGCCGGAGGCGTCGGCCGCCGTGGTTCCGCTGGTCTCGTCGAAGCGGTACCACGCGAGGAGAGGCGGCCGTGCGGCGGTCACCGACCAGTAGACGGTGTAGTTCTGGTGGTGCGTCTTGTAGAAGGGTGCGAGCGTGACGTTGGCACCGTTCGCGCGCGCGGTGAACTGCAGCGGCGTCGAGGTTGGCGCGATCGTGGCAGGGTCCAGCGATGGCAGCGCGCTCAGCGTGGCCGAGCCGTACTGCCCGGCCAGGACGATCCCGCCGTACTTCACGGCCTGGACCGACGCGTTGTCGGGGGTGCGCTCCAGCGTGATCGCCATCGGCAGGCTGACGTCGACGACGTCGCCGGTGGCCCACGTGCGGTCGACGGTCAGGTAGGAGCCGGGTGTGGCCCCCGCCTGGACCGCGCCGTTGACCCGCACCTGGGCTCCGGAGGCCCAGGAGGGGATCCGGATCTTCAGGGCGATGTGGCCGCCGCCGGCGGTGATGGTCAGCCGGGTCGAGGCCTGCTCGGGGAAGGTCGTGTCCTGCCGTACGGAGATGCCGCGGGCGGCCCAGTTGAGCTGGGAGGCGATGAAGAGGTTGACGTACAGCGTCTCGCCGGAGAAGAAGTAGATCGTGTCGGCGTACTTGGTGTTGCTCTCCATCCCCGAGCCGTGGTCGCAGGTGAAGTCGTTGTAGTCGTTGCTGTAGGTCTTGTGGCCGCCCGCCCGCAGGGGCGTGTAGTAGGTGACGAAACCGTGCGCCGACTGCGGGTCCTGCTGGCCGAGCACCTGGTTGAACAGGGCCTTCTCGTAGTAGTCGAGGTAGTCGGCGCGGGTGGGGTCGGTGAAGAAGAGCTGACGGCCCAGCTTCAGCATGTTGTAGGTGTTGCAGACCTCACAGGTCGTGTCGCTGAGCTGCGAGGCGATGGCGTCGGGCTGCTGGAAGTACTCCCCGTTGCTGTTGCCGCCGATCACGTAGCTGTGGCGGGCGAGGACGGTGTCCCAGAAGTAGGTCGCGATGTCGCGGTACCGCTGGGTCCCGGTGGCGTGGTACTCGCGGATCGCCCCGATGATCTTCGGGATCTGGGTGTTGGCGTGCTTGCCCGCGAGTTGGTCCTGCCGGTTCGCCAGCGGGTTGAGGATCACCGCGTGGTCGAACCGCTGCGCGGTGGTGAGGACGGCGGCGTCCCCGGTGGCCTGGTAGAGGTTGGCCAGCACCTCCGGCATCCCGCCGAACTCGGTCTGCAGGCTGGCCTGCATCTGCGCGGTCGTGAGCCGGGCGGTGCGGGTGTTCACCCAGGCCGCCATCCGCTGCACGACGGTGAGCGCCTGGGCGTTGCCCGCAAGGAGGTACTGGTCGAGCAGGCCGGCCATGATCTTGTGGATCGTGTAGTACGGCGCCCACACCGACTGGCCGCTCTCCAGCCGGTCGAAGAAGCTCTCCGGGAAGGCCGACAGGTAACCGCTGGCCTTCTGGCATTTCGCGAGTTCGGCGACGAGGTAGTCGCCCTTGGTCTTGTGCGCCGCCGTACCGGTGTTGGCGTAGGACTGGGCGAGGGCCGACAGCAGGTGGCCGGTGGAGTGCCCGCGTAACTCGGTCGTCGGCGACTCCCATCCGCCGCAGGGGGTGGCGGAGGAGGCGAGGCCGGCGTTGAGCCGGAACGTGTGCAGCAGCCGGTCGGCGTCGACGAAGGACAAGTAGCCCGCGGTGCGGCCCATGTTGCTTCTGAAGGGGCCGTCGAGCAGGGTGACCTGGGACAACGGGAACGGGAACACCGATACCCCGAAGTCGGTCCTGGCGGCGGCGTTCGCGGTGGCCGGCACGATTCCGGCGGCGATCAGGCCGGCCACCGTCCCTCCCGCCACCTTGATGAAGTCACGACGGTCGAAGGTCATGGATCACCTCTCCACTCCTTATCAACCTAACGCTTGCTTGCGTTAGCGTTAACAACTGTAGGCCTGGGCACTCCTTGCGATTCCGCTCGCGGCACACCCGCGGAGCGTGTTTCAGTGAGGTTTCCCCGAGTGTTTGCGGTAACAGCAACCTCGTCAAGACCCACTTTTCCACTAATACGGAAAATGGCCCTGACCAGGGAATATGCCAGCCCTAAAAGGAGGTGGAGTGGTGATGGAGAATGTGTTTGCGATAACACTCTTTAACATGCCTTCGGTACGGCCCGCACTCCGCTGTAGCGGTGCGGGCCGTACCGAGGGAACCGACGCGGCGACACCCCCAGTCGCGGATTTCACCGCGGCCCGGGGAGGCGCGTCTGGGGTGGGGGAGGCCGTGATCGCCGGCCCTCGCCCCGGAAGGTGGTCCCGTGAGGCTTGCGCCGCCCCCGCGGTGGCGCACGCCTCTCTGTTGGGATCACTCGATGGCTGACTCCGTGGTCAGGCGGCCACCTGGAGGGACGCGTCCTGCTCGTCGTGGAACGGCGACCTGTCCGGGGTGGCCCTGTGCGCGCCGCGCCTGCCGCCGCGGGGTCCGCGGTACTCGTCCTCGACGGTCCGGTCGGCGCCCGCGTACCAGCCGGTGACGACCTGCCCGGCCACGACCGCGAACAGCAGTACGAACGGCACCGTCCACCCGCCGCTCACCTGGTGCAGCACGCCGAACGCCAGCGGTCCCGCACCCGCGATGAGGTATCCGATGCTCTGCCCGAACGCGGACAGCGCGCTGGTGGCCTCGGGCGTACGGGTGCGCAGGGCGAGCATCGACAACGCCAGCGGGAAGGTGCCCATGGCGACGGCCACGACGAGCGACCACACCCAGAGCGCGTGGCCCGTCATCAGGCCCGCGAACCCCACCGCGTAGAGGACGGCGAATCCGGCGACGAGGGGGCGCTGGTCGCGCAGGCGCGCCGCCAGCGAGGGCACGACCATGGAGATCGGGATGCCCAGGCCGGTGAAGACGGCCAGGACGGTCCCCGCCTGACCCGAGGTGTACCCGTTGTCCCGGAGGATCTCGGGGAGCCAGCCGAACATCACGTACGCGATGAGCGACTGGGATCCGAAGTAACCGGCGATGGCCCAGGCCAGCTTGGTGCGGACGAGATCGCCGGATCCCGTGTGCGCGAGGGTGCGGGACCGCTCCGGCTCATTGCGCGACAGCGCAAGCCACGGAATGGCGGCGACAGCGGCCAAGGCCGCCCACACTCCCAGCGCGATGTGCCAGTTGCCGTCGGCTGCCCGCTGAATGGGCACGGTCGCCGCTGCGGCGACCATCGTTCCGACCGCGAGAGCCGTCGAGTAGACGGTCGTCATGGCACCCGCACGGCGGGGGAAATGTTGCTTGATGAGGGTCGGGATCACGACGTTGCCGATCGCGCCGCCGGACAGCGCCACCACGCTCGCGGCCAGGAACACCGGTGTGCTCCCCACCAGGGCGCGTACGGTGAGGCCGACGCCGAGCAGGGCGAGCGCGACCAGGAGCAACCGGCGCTCGCCCATGACGCGGGACAGCGCGGGCGTGACGGCTCCGAACACGGCGAACGACAACACCGGCAGCGTCGTGAGCAGGCCGGTCGCCACGCCTGACATGCCGAGACTCGCGCTGACCTGGTCGAGCACCGGTCCCACGCTGGTCACGGCCGTCCGCAGGTTGAGCGCCGCCAGGGCGATTCCCGCTGCGATCAGCCAGGCCATCGACCTGTTGCCTTGTCTGTGTGCGGCGACGGCACTCATGCCGGTGTTCACTCCCGTTCGAAAGGGTTGTCCAGTCATCCCATGTTTCGACAACCGTACCAACGAGGATATTCCACGCGGTGAGGGGGTCCCCCGGGTCGCTAGGCGGCGGGACGGCGGCGGCGCAGCAGCCAGACCAGGCCGAGCACCGGCAACAGGAGGGGCACGAACCCGTAGCCGCTGCCGTAGCCGGACCACACGGTCGCGTCGGGGAAGGCCTGGGAGTCCGCGAGGCTCAGCGTTCCGACGATCAGGACCCCGGCCAGCTCGATCGAGCACGCGGCCAGCGCCACACGGCGGTTGTTCCTGGCCAGCGCCACCGTGAGCACGATGTAGACGACCGCCGCGAAGGCCGACAGCAGATAGGCGAGCGGCGCCTCGGCGAACTTCGTGGCGATCTGGACGCCGGCCCGCGAGGTGGCGGCGAGGGCGAACACCCCGTAGACCGCCACGAGCAGACGCCCCGGCCCGGACCTGACCTGCGGCTCACCCTGGGTCATGCGGCCCCGTTCCAGATCTGCATCAGCCTGCCGGTCATGACGGCGACGGTGAAGCCCGCCACCGCGATGACGCCGGGCCCCCAGCGGGTGCGCTCGGCCATCCCCCACCAGACGGCGGCCGGCGGGATGACGAGCGTTCCGGCCAGGTAGCCGATGAAGGTCGCCTTCTCCCGCACGTGCCCGATCCCGGACAGGGCGATGCCCGCCTGCACCAGCAGCGCCACTTCGAGCAGCGCGAGGCCCCCCAGCAGGACCACGCCCATGGTCCGGTCACGGACGGCCGTGACGATCCCGGCCAGGGCGAGGAGCAGTGCGGCGGCGATGACCCACCCCGAATAGGCGGCCGTCATCGCGCGCCGAAGGCCGGGAACGTCGGGGACATGGCCAGTAGATTATCGGCCCGGTCCCGCCGTCCGTGACGCAGGGCGAGGGACGGGCGGAGCACTCCTATGACCTGCGCGTCTCCTGGAGCAGGAGGTCGACGGCGTCCTGCGGGCGGCCGTCCCGGGCGTGGGCGCCGCGCTGGCGCGAGGCCGAGCTGCCCCTGCGCAGCGCCTCGTCGGCGAGCTCGGACACGACCTCCCAGTCCCCCAGCTCCTCCAGCGTCGGCCGGAGGTCGTCGAGCAGCCAGGTGATCAGCTTGGGGGCGCTCATCGGCCGGCTGTTCAGCGGCGACAACAGGTCGCCTTCGAGACCCGAGCGCGCCGCCCGCCAGTTCGCGGCCCGCAGGAGCGCGACGCGGTCCTCGCCCGCCGGGGGCATGCCCTTCACCACGGCCTCGCTCTCCCTCACGACCAGCGCCCGGAACAGTCCCCCGAGCAGCACCACGTCGTCCACCAGGGGGCACGAGTCGCAGACCCGCAGCTCGACCGTCGGCACGTGGGCGCTGAGCCGGATGTCGAAGTAGACCATGCCGGTGTCCTCGATGACGCCGGAGGCGACCAGGTCGTCCGCGGCCCGGTCGTACTCGGCGGCGCTGCCGAACGGCCCGACGGGGCCAGCCGTCGGCCACCGCTGCCACGCCAGTGCCCGGCTGCTGGCGTACCCGCTGTCGGCGTCCTGCCAGTACGGCGAGCTCGCGCTCAGCGCCAGCAGCGCGGGAAGCCACGGCTCCACCCGCTGGACGGCGAGCACGGCCACGTCCCGGTCATCGATCTCCACGTGGACCTGGGCTCCGCAGATGAGTTGCTCCTGGGCGAGGAACTGGTAGGAGTCGGACAGGTATTGGTACCGCCGGCCCGGCGAGATGGTGAAACCGTCCACGCCGGCCAGCGGAGTCGTCCCCGACGCGATGATGCCGACCCCCAGCGGCTCGGCGGCCGCCCTGAGCGCGCCGCGGAGCCGTACGAGCTCGGCCCGCACGTCCATCAGGTCCTCGCACGGCGTGCTGTTGGTCTCCACCACCGAGCGCTGCAGCTCGGCGGCGAACCCCTCCCCCGGCAGGCGATCGAGCATCGCCTGGGCCAGCGGAGTCAGCCGCCGCGACTCCAGGTCGACGACGAGGAACTCCTCTTCCACACCCACCGGTCTTCTCAGCGTCATGCCAGCTCACTACCCACGTCACGCGGAATACCCTTGACGCGATCTTGAACGCGTCCTACGATCTGGGCAATTTGTTAATAACCCTTATTAACAAAAGCTCAGGAGGATCTGTGCGCCCCCGGACCCTGCTCCGATCACTCGCCGCGCTCGCCCTGACATTCGCCGGCCTGACGGCACTGCCCGCCGCCGCCTCGCAGGCGGCCACCCAGCCGATCGTCCTTCCCGGCTACAAGATCCAGTCGTCGTCGGTGACCCCGGACACCGGCGCGACGATCTCCTCGCCCGGTTACGCCGCGCCGGGCTGGTACGCCGCCGGACCCCGCTCGACCGTCTTCGCCGCCCTGGTCGCGGACGGCGTGTACCCCGACCCCTTCTACTCCACCAACATGAAGAACGTTCCGGCGTCGGCCTTCACCGTGCCCTGGTGGTACCGCTCGGACTTCACGCTCGGGCCGGAGACCGGGCTGAGCACGTTCCTGGACTTCACCGGGCTGATCTCGGGCGGCGACGTCTGGGTGAACGGAACCCAGGTGGCCACCGGGCTCGCCGGGGCGTACACGCGCAACGAGATCGACGTGACCTCGCTGGTGCACCCCGGGACCAACTCGGTCGCCTTCAAGGTCAACCCGAACGACCCGAACAAACAGCTGACGCTCGGCTGGATCGACTGGGTGCAGAACCCGCCCGACCGGAACATGGGCATCTTCCGCGACGTCCTCGTCCGGCGCAGCGCCTCGGTCGCCCTGCGGAACGCCCACGTCGTGACCTCACTCAACAGCGCGCTGAACCGCGCCGACCTGACGGTCAAGGTCGACGCGCGCAACGACTCCTCCTCCCCGGTCACCGCCACGATCGCCGGCACGGCCGGCTCGCGGAGATTCCGCCAGGCCGTGTCGCTCGCCGCCCACGAGACGAAGACGGTGTCCTTCCCGCTCACCGTCACCCACCCCCGGGTCTGGTGGCCGTACGGCATGGGCGGCCAGCCGCTCTACGACCTCAACGTGACCTCCACGGTGAACGGCGCCGTGACGGACTCCTCATCGTCGAAGTACGGCATCCGCTCGGTGACCTCGTCGCTCGACGCGAGCGGCCACCGCCTCTACAAGATCAACGGCCGCCCGATCCTGATCCGCGGCGGCGGCTGGTCCTCGGACATCTTCCTGCGCTGGGACGCCACGTACGTCCAGGACAAGTTGAAGTACGTCCGGGACATGGGCCTGAACACGATCCGGCTGGAGGGCCACCTGGAGTCGGACGAGCTGTTCGACATGGCCGACCGGATGGGCATCCTCGTGATGGCCGGCTGGGAGTGTTGCGACAAGTGGGAGGGCCAGACCAACGGCGGCGAATCTGGCGACCCGTGGACCGCGGCCGACTATCCGATCGCCAAGGCCTCCATGGCCGCGGAGGCGGCGCGGCTGCGCGACCACCCGAGCGTGTTCACCTTCCTCATCGGCAGCGACTTCGCGCCGAACGCCACGCAGGAAGCCGACTACCTCAGTGCGCTGGACGCGGCCGACTGGAACACGCCCGTCGTCGCGGCGGCCTCGGACAACTCCTCACCCCAGCTGGGCGACTCCGGCATGAAGATGGAGGGGCCCTACGACTGGATCCCGCCGAACTACTGGTATGACAAGCGGCTCGGCGGAGCCTCGGGCTTCGCGTCCGAAGTCAGCGCGGGGCCTGACATCCCCACGGTCGACTCGCTGAAGCGGATGCTCTCCCCCGACGAGCAGAACACGCTCTGGCAGAACCTGAACGCCGCCCAGTACCACCGCTCTCCGTCGAGAACCTTCGACGACCTCACCTTGTTCAACAACGCCCTCGTGGGCCGGTACGGCGCGCCCACCGGCCTCGACGACTACGTGCGCAAGGCCCAGCTCGCCCAGTACGAGAACGTGCGCGCCCAGTTCGAGGCGTTCGGGCGCAACTTCACCGACGCGTCCGACCCCTCGACCGGCGTCATCTACTGGATGCTCAACAGCGGCTGGAGCTCGCTGCACTGGCAGTTGTTCGACACCTACCTCGACCAGGGCGGCGCCTACTGGGGGACCAAGAAGGCCACGGCGCCGCTCCACGTGCAGTACTCCTACGACGACAAGTCCGTGGTCGTCGTCAACTCGACCCACACGCCCGCCGCGAGGCTGACCGTGAAGACCGACGTCTTCGCCCTCGACGGCACGAACAAGTACAGCAACACCGCGAAGGTCACCGCACCCGCCGACGGCGGCCGGGCCACCGCGGTCACCATCCCCTCGATCAGCGGCCTCCCCTCCACCTACCTGTTGCGGCTGACGCTGAGCGACAAGTCCGGCGAGATCGACCGGAACGTCTACTGGTTGTCGACCGCGAACGACACGCTCGACTACGACGACAGCGACTGGTACTACACGCCGACCACGTCGTACGCGGACCTCAAGGGCCTGACGGGCATGGCGCAGGCACCGATCTCGGTCACCGCCACGTCGGCGTCGGCGGGCACCGCGACGGTCACGGTGAAGAACACAGGCACGGGGAAGGTCCCCGCGTTCTACCTCGACGCCCACGTGGTCGACGCGTCCGGGACCCCGGTCCTGCCCGCCCAGTGGTCGGACAACGCGATCAGCCTCTGGCCGGGTGAGTCGAAGACGCTCACCGTCACCTACCGGGGCTCCGCCGCGGGCGTTCGCGTCACCGGGTGGAACACCTCGACACAGACGGTGACGTTCGGCGGGACGGGCCCGTCCCCGTCGAAGGTCTACCAGGCGGAGGACGCGCGGTTGTCGATGGCCGGGGCGTCCACCGACCACACCGGGTACACCGGCTCAGGCTTCGTCGACTACGGCGACAGGGCCAAGGGCTACGTGGAGTGGACCGTCGACGCCGCCGCGGCGGGACCCACGCCGCTCACCATCCGGTACGCCAACGGGACCACGGCGAACCGCCCGATGGACATCTCCGTCAACGGCAAAGTGGTGGCCTCGAAGGTCGCCTTCAACGGCACCGGCGGCTGGGACACCTGGGCAGACCGGGTGGTCACGGCGAATCTCAGGGCCGGGACGAACACGGTGAGGGCCACCGCGACGTCAGGCCACGGCGGGCCGAACGTCGACAAGATCACTGTCGGCTGACGGGAGGGCGTCCGGCAGGGCGCGTGAGACGCTGGACACATGCGGATCAGGCTGCTGGGACCTCTGGAGGTCCTCGACGACACCGGCCGGACCGTCGACATCCCGGGAACACGTCTGCGCGCCCTGCTGGCCCGGCTCGCGCTGGATCCCGGCCGGGCGGTCTCCGGCGCGGAGCTCGTCGAGGCCGTCTGGGACGGCCGGCCTCCGGCGGGCGGGGCGAACGCCCTGCAGACCCTGGTGTCGCGGCTGCGGCGCGTCCTTCCCGCCGAGGGCCTCCTGGAGCTGCTGCCCACGGGTTACCGGCTGGCCGTGCCCGCCGAAGACGTCGACGTCCCAGTGTTCGAACGGCTGGCCGCCGACGGGCGGGCGTGGCGCGACGCCGGTGACCTGACGGCCGCCGGCGACCTGTTCGACCAGGCGTTGCGGCTCTGGCGGGGCGGACCGCTTCCCGATCTGGCGTCGACCGGGTTCGGCGCGGCCGCCTCCGCCCGCCTCGGCGAGCTCCGGCTGCGGATCGTCGAGGACCGCGCCGAGGTGGAGCTGGCGACCGGCGGGGACCCGGCGGACCTGGCGACCGAGCTCGCAGCCCTGGCCGCGGCGCACCCGCTGCGGGAACGACTGAGCGCGCTGCGCATGCGGGCGCTCGCGGCCGCGGGCCGGCCGTCCGAGGCGCTCCTGGTGTTCGAGGAGCTGCGCGGGGTTCTGGCCGACGAGCTGGGCGCCGACCCCTCCCCCGCCGTCCGCGAGGTGCACACCGCGATCCTGCGGGGCACCCCGGCGCCTGCCGTACCGCTGGGCGCATCCGAGGGTGCGCACGGCCGTGCCGTACGGCCAGGCGTCCGGGCGGACGTCCGCGCAGGCGATCGAGCAGGCGATCGAGCACCGGACGGCGCCGGGCGGCACGGCGACTGGCGCGGCGGCTGGCGCGGCGATCGGCGCGGCAATCTCCGCGCGCCGGTGACGAGCTTCGTGGGGCGTGAGGACGACGTGGCCCGGGTCGGCGACGTCCTCGGCGAGGCCCGGCTCCTGACGCTGGTCGGGCCGGGCGGCGCGGGCAAGACCCGGCTCGCGGAGGAGATCGCCGCGACGCTTGCCGCTCAGTACGCCGACGGCGTGTGGTCGATCGAGCTCGCCGACGTCCGCGACCCGGAATGGCTGCCCGCCGCGGTGTCCCGCGCGCTCGGGCTGCGGGAGGCCGGCCTGCGCGGCGGAACCGGAGACGGAACCGACGCGGGAGGCGGGACCGACGCCGGAGACGACGGCAGGACCGACGGCGCGGCGGCCAGGCTCGCCGCGCGCATCGGCGACCGGCACACGCTCCTGGTGCTGGACAACTGCGAGCACCTCATCGAGGCGTGCGCCCGCCTGGCCGACCGCGTCCTCGCCGGCTGCCCCGGTGTCCGGATCATCGCGACGAGCCGGGAGCCGCTCGGCATCTCCGGCGAGTTCCTCCATCCGGTCGGGCCGCTCCGGCTGCCGCCGGAGGACGTGGAGCTCGCCGGCGCCGCCGGCTATCCGGCGGTGCGCTTGTTCCTCGACCGTGCCGCGGCCGTGCGCCCGGGATTCACGCTCACTCCGGGCGACCTGCCCCACGTCCTCGACATCTGCCGGCGCCTCGACGGTCTGCCGCTGGCCATCGAGCTGGCCTGCACCCGCCTGCGGTCGCTGAGCCCCGCGGAGATCGCCACCCGGCTCTCCGACCGGTTCCGGCTGCTCACCGGGGGCAGCCGGACGGCGCTGCCGCGCCACCAGACCCTGCTGGCCGTGGTCGAGTGGAGCTGGCGGCTCCTGACGGAGGCCGAGCGCACCGTGGCCGGTGGGCTGGCGGTCTTCACCGGAGGCGCGACGATGGACGCGGCCCAGGCCGTATGCGCGGGAAGCGTCAGCCAGGACGAGATCGCCGAGGCGGTCTCGGCGCTGGTGGACAAGTCGCTCGTCGAGATGGTCGAGACCCCCGGACTGCCGTCGCGATATCGGATGCTCGACACCATCGCCGCCTTCGCGGCCGGGAGGCTCGCGGACTCCGGCGAGGCGGATCGGGCGCGGCGGGCGCACGCCGCGTTCTACCTGGCGCGGGCCGAGACCGCGGAGCCCGGCCTGCGGGCCGGCGCCCAATTGGAGCACCTGGCCTGGTTCGACCGGGAGTACGGCAACCTGACCGCCGCCCTGCGCTGGGCCGTGGACAGCGGCGACGAACGGACCGCGGTCCGGCTGACCGCCGCACTCGGATGGTTCTGGGTATTGCGCGACACCCACGACGACGCGGTCGGATGGCTGCGCCGCGTGCTGGACCCGCCGGGCGGGCACGCCACCGCCCTCAGTCGCCGCACCGCCGCCGCCCTCAGCCACGCCCCCGCTCCCACCGCCACTCCCAGTCACGCCGCCGCCCTCAGCCGTGCCCCCGCTCCCAGCCATGCCGCCGTCCCCGGCCGCACCCTGGCCACCGCGTACGCGTACCACGCCCTGTACCAGAGCGGCGGCGATCCCCCCCGGAGCGCCTCGTCGGCGGCCACGGCGCGTGCGCTGGCCGGCGACGACGAACGTCTGTGGCATCCCGCCGTCGCCTTCATGGTCATGATCTTGGGCGAACTCCACGGCGGGGCCCGCGACGGACGCCTGACCACGCATCCGGACGACTGGATCTCGGCCCAGGCCGAATTGCTGGCCGGGTACGCCGCACAGAACGACGGCCGCCTCGACGCGGCCGGAACGCACTACGAAAGCGCGCACGCGAGGTTCACCGCGACCGGCGACAGGTGGGGCATCGCCTCGGCCGCGAGCATCCTGGCCGGCTTCCACGGCATGTCCGGCAGGCACAGCGCGGCCATCGAAGCCGCCGGCGAGGCGCTTGACCTGATGCGAGCCCTGGGTGCGACGTCCGACGCCGCCTGGATGGAGGCGCAACGCGGCCTCCACCGGCTGCGCGCCGGGCAGGCGGCGGAGGCTCTCGTTGATCTGACGAACGCCGAACGCGCCGGGCTGGCAGGCCGGTTCATCACCGTGGTCGCCACGGTGCGGATCGGGCTGGCCACCGCCGCCCGTACCGCCGGAGATCACAGGGGTGCGAGGGGGTCGCTCGCCCAGGTGATCGCGGGCCTGCGGGGGGAGAGATGGGCCGAGACCCAGATGCGCGTCCTCGCCCTGGTCGAGCTGAGCCGGCTCGCGATCCTGTCGGGAGACTTGGAGGAGGCGCGCGCCCACCTGCGTGACGCCGCCGGAGACCTCAACGCGGGCGGGGCGGCGCGTTTGGGAGCGGCCGGAGTGGCCGAGGCGCTGGCCGATGTGGCCTTGGCCGAGCATCGCCCCGGCTCCGCCGCCACGTCGCTCGGCCTCGCCGCGGCCCTGCGCGGCACCCCCGACCGCGGCAATCCCGACGTCCTCGACAGCGAACGACGTGCCCGCGCCGAGCTCGGCGAGGTCTTCGACGACGAGTACGCGGCCGCGGCCTCACTCGACGCCGCCGTCGCCCTGGACCGGCTCCGTGAGTCCGTGTCCGCCGGCTAGCCCCGGCGCCGGCCGGCCCTTCGCCGACTCCGCCCGCGACCTTCCCGACGATCAGCCCCGGCGCCTGTAGGCGAGCACGGCCAGCGGCGCGAAGACCACCACGATGCCCGCTGACCAGGCGAGCGATGACGGCACCGATCCGGCCGCGGGCAGGCCGAGCGTCAGGGACCGCACCGCGTCCGACACCTGGGTGACCGGGTTGATCCTCACCCACGCCTGCAGCCAGCCGGGCAGCTTCGCGGTCGGGACGAAGACGTTGCTCCCGAAGGTGAGCGGGAAGATCAGGACCATGCTGAGCGCCTGGACGGTCTCCGCGGTCCTCGCCACCACGCCGATCAGCACGCCGATCCAGCAGGTGGCGAGCGCGAACGCCATCATCAGCCCGGCCGCGCCCGCCACCGCCGGCACGCCACCGCCGAACCGGAAGCCCAACGCCGCCCCGATCGCGAACACCAGCACGACGGACAGCGCGTACTTGACCGAGTCGCCGAGGATGTGTCCGATCAGGGGCGCCGACCGGGCGATGGGCATGCTGCGGAACCGGTCGTAGACCCCGTCGCGCAGATCGGTGTTGAGTGCGAGCGCGCTGCCGAGCGAGGCGAACATCAGCGCCTGGATCGCGATGCCCGGGATCACGAACCGCAGGTAGGCGTGCCAGTCACCCGAGACCGCGTTGCCGAACAGGAAGACGAACGTCAGGACGAACGTCACCGGCATCAGCAGGATGTCCAGCAGCTGATCCGGGGTGTGCCGGAACTTCACGATGTCGCGCCACGCGAGCGTCACGCTGTGGCGGGCCGTCCGCATGGGGTTCATCGTGCGGCCTCCACCGGAGCGTCGGGCCCGGTCAGAGCCAGGAACACCTCGTCCAGGCTGGCCAGTCGCACGCCGATCTCGGCCACTTCGATCCCCGCGATCTCCAGCCGGGCCGCGACCGCGGCCAGCACAGCTCCGGCTCGGCTGCCGAGCGGCAGCGCCGCCGAGACCAGACCCCCTTCTCGGTCCCGTACGACCGGCACCCCGGTGACATCGGCCACGATCTCCTCGACGTCCCCGGCTCGGTCGCGCTCGACCGGCCGCAACTCGATCGTCTGCCGTCCCACCTTCGCCTTCAGCTGCGCCGGTGTGCCGGTCTCCACGACCCGGCCGTGGTCGATCACCGAGATCCCCTGGGACAACTGGTCGGCCTCTTCGAGGTACTGCGTGGTCAGCAGCACCGTCGTGCCGCCGGCCGCCAGGCCGCGCACCAGGTCCCACACGTCACCCCGCGACCGGGGGTCCAGCCCCGTCGTCGGCTCGTCGAGGAACAACACCGCCGGGGTCCCGACCAGGCTCGCGGCGACGTCCAGCCGGCGGCGCATGCCTCCCGAGTACGTCCTGACCAGGCGGCCACCCGCCTCCGCCAGCCCGAAGCGCTCGAGCAACTCGCCCGCCCGCTCCCGCGCCCGCCGTCCGGGAAACTCGAGCAGACGGGCGACGAGCAGCAGGTTCTCGAACCCGGTCAGCGCCTCGTCCACAGCCGCGAACTGGCCCGTCAGCCCGATCAGAGCGCGCGCCTGCTCGGGGCGCCGCAGGACGTCGACGCCGCAGACCGAGGCGTGGCCCGCGTCCGGGCGCAGCAGTGTCGAGAGGATGCGGATCACTGTGGTCTTGCCGGCGCCGTTGGGCCCCAGCAGGCCCCACACGCTTCCCGGCGGGACGGCCAGATCGAGGCCGGCCAGTGCTGTCGTCTCGGCGTAGCGCTTGACCAGGCCTTCGGCCTCGATCGCGTTGGGCCGCGCGGAAGCCGACTGTACGGAATTCGATGGTGGAGAAGTCATGCGCCCACGATCACGACTTCCGCTGGCACGGCCCGCACACGGCGCTGGCACGGCCCGCACACGGCGCCCCGTGGGACGGCTCGCGGGTACGGCTGCGTGAATCAGCCCGGGGACGGCTCGCGGGTGCGGCCCGCACAAGGCATCCGGGGGGACGGCTCAGTCGAACGGCTCGGGAGCGCTCACCACACCGGCGCGGAGCACCGATGTGGTCCGCGCCAGTGTGATCCCCGGCGGCGTGGCGCGATCAGGCGTCGGCGGTGGCGGCCGGACTGTCGTCGCTGATCACAGGCTCGGGCAGGGTGCCCGCATTGTGCTCCAGGAGACGCCAGCCCTTACGGCCCTGCTCCAGGACGGACCACGCGCAGTTGCCGAGGCCGCCCAGGGCCGGCCACAACTCCTGCGGCAGGCCCATGAGACGGACGATGCCAAGGCGGAGGGCCGCGCCGTGCGATGCCACGACCAGCAGACCGTCGTCACCGGTCCTCGCAGACCACCGGAGGATCGCCTCCGAGACGCGCTCGGCCACGTCGGTCACGTGCTCGCCGCCGGGTGCGTCCCACGCCTCGAACTCGGCGGGCCACCCGGCCTTGATCTCCTCCCGGGTGAGGCCCTCCCACTCGCCGCCACCACGTTCCCGTAGGTCCTTGTCGACCACGACCTCGAGACCGCTGACGCGTCCGAGAGCGGAGGCGGTGTCGTACGCCCGGCGCAGGTCGGACGAGACGATCATCGTGGGCTGCAGTGCCGCGAGCAGGGACGCCGCCCGGGCCGCCTGCGCGACACCGGTTTCATCGAGGGCGATGTCGGTGTGCCCCTGGAAGCGCCTCTCGACGTTCCACACGGTCTGGCCGTGACGGAGGCAGACGATCCGGCGGCTCACTCCGCCTCCTCGTACCGCTGCGTCACTGAATTCCGCTGCGTCACCGAGTACCGCTGCGTCACTGACCAGCCCCGCGGGAGCGCTGGGCGGCCACCTGGGTGACGCTCTCCGGAAGCGGGATCGAGGGGCAGTCCTTCCACAGCCGCTCCAGGGCGTAGAAGGTGCGGTCCTCTTCGTGCTGGACGTGCACCACGATGTCGAGGTAGTCGAGGAGCACCCAGCGGCCCTCCCGCTCGCCCTCCCGGCGAACCGGCTTGGCGTCGGCCTCGATGCGCAGGCGGTCCTCGATCTCATCTACCACGGCGCGGACCTGACGGTCGTTGGACGCGGAGCAGAGTAGGAACGCGTCGGTGATGACGAGCTGGTCGCTCACGTCGTAGGCGATGATGTCGTCGGCCAGCTTCTCAGCGGCGGCCTCGGCTGCGACCTTCACCAGCTGTATTGATCTCTCAGATGCGGTCACGATGCGGCTCTGTCCTCCTTTGACGGCATCTCCAGGGTGCCCACTCCATGGTGGTCCCCACAACCTGTTTCCCGGAGTGACCCTATCGGGACACGCCGACAATCCCGAGTTATCCCCAGGCGTAGACATTTCAACGCGTAGCGGTGACCACCGATTCCGGCTTGGAGCTCCTGCCCGGTGGGTGGCGGCCCAGGTCATATCGGTAAAGTGCCCCGATATTACATATGTCCTAGATCGGCGGGGTTGGGGATGACGGAGGTCGAGTCAGGCCTGAGACGTGTCGCGCTCGATGTCCGTCCACTGAAGATCCCCGCCTACCGTCGGCTGCTCGTGGGCCAGGGAGTGTCGTTCATCGGCTTCCAGCTCACGTCCGTGGCCGTCAGCGCCGAGATCTACGACATCACGAAATCATCGTTGTGGGTGGGCCTGCTCGGCCCCGCGAACCTCATCCCACTGGTGATCTTCGGGCTCTGGGGCGGCGCCATCGCCGACGCCGTCGACCGCCGCAAACTCCTGCTCGCCGGGTCGGTCGTCGCCTGGCTGGCCACGCTGGCCCTGCTCATCCAGACGTGGGCCGGGCTGAAGAACGTCTATCTCATCCTGGTCGCGGTCGTCCTGCAGTCGATCGGATTCTCGATCACCTCGCCGACGCGCGGCGCGATCATCCCGAGGCTGCTCCCGAGGGAGCGCGTCGCCGCGGCCAACACGCTCAACTTCCTGGTGAGCAGCCTCGGTTCGGTCCTGGGCCCGCTGCTGGCCGGCGTGGTGCTCGTGCAGGGCGGCTACGGCACGGCGTACCTGGTCGACGGCATCCTGTTCGGCGCGGGCTTCTACGCCGCCATACGGCTGCCGCGCCTCGAACCGCTGGGTGAGATCTCCCGGCCGGGCCTGCGCTCGGTGGTCGACGGGCTGAGCTACATCGTGAGCAAGCCCATCGTGATGATGTCCTTCGCCGTGGACATCATCGCCATGGCGTTCGCGATGCCCCGGGCACTGTTCCCCCAGATGGCGGCTGAGCGGTTCGACGGATCCACCGTCGCCTTCGGGTGGCTGTCGGCGAGCATCGCGATCGGCTCGGTCACGGCCGGCGTGTTCTCGGGATGGATGGGACGCGTGCGCCGCCAGGGAATGGCGCTGACCTTCGTCATCGCGGTGTGGGGCCTCACCGTGGCCGCGGCGGCGTTCGCCCAGCAGTTGTGGCTGGTCGTCGTCCTGCTGGCCATGGGCGGCGCCGCCGACCTGGTCTCCGCCGTGTGGCGGCAGACGATCCTGCAGACCTACGCGCCCGACGAGATGCGCGGGCGCATGCAGGGAGTGTTCATGGTCGTGGTCGCGGGCGGTCCCCGGCTCGGGGATCTGCGGGCGGGCGCGACGGCAAGCGCGTTCGGGCTCGTTCCCGCGTGGGCGGGCGGCGGAGTGGCCTGCGCCGTGCTCGTCCTGATCACGGGTCTCTCCGTCCGTGCGTTCAGGCGCTACGACTCCGTGGCCGACCGCCTCAAGGAGCAGTGACGCCCGCGCTGAGGCTCCTCCCCCGGAGGCTCCGCAGGCGGCTCGAACCGTCCTAGGACGCGGCACGCGAGCGACTTCACGCGTCCCCGCTGGTCACAGGCGCCTTTGGTACCGTCCTGATCATCTCGGGTACGCCGGAGGCGCGTGATGCGCAGTCCCGGCGAATCTCCATGTGTGTTCTTCGGGGGATCTATGCATTCGCTTTCCGTTGCGCCCACCGCCTGGGCGCGCCGGGCCGCCGCCGGAATCGGGGTGACGCTCGTGACCATGGTCGTGACCCTGGGCGCGTGCCCGGCCTCGGCCGCGCCGACCGACCGGGTCAAGGCCTGGGGCCTCAACAGCTCCGGCCAACTCGGCGACGCCACACTGAACGAACGGCACACGCCGGCGACCGCGGCCGGGGAGACCGGCGCCGACGTCTCGCAGGTGTCGGCCGGGGAGTCTCACACCCTGGCGCTACTGACGAACGGCACCGTCGAGGCCTGGGGGCTGAACAGCGACGGCCAACTCGGCGACGGCAGCGGGGTCGGCCACTCCACGCCCGGCACCGTGGCGAACCTGCTCGGCGTCCGCGCGATCGCCGCGGGCGCCAACCACGGCCTCGCGCTGCTGTCCAACGGCACCGTCATGGCCTGGGGGAACAACGACAACGGCCAGCTCGGGGACGGCACGAACATCGACAGGGCGCTTCCCGTGCCGGTCCTCAACCTCACGGGCGTGGTCGCCATCGCCGCGGGCATCGACCACAGCATGGCGCTCCTGTCCGACGGCACCGTCCGGACCTGGGGGTCCAACGTCTTCGGCCAGCTCGGCGACGGCACGCTGATCAGCAGCTCGCTCCCCGTCGCGGTCTCCGGCCTGACCGCCGTCCGATCCATCGCCGCAGGCGGGTTCCACAGCCTGGCCGTACGGACGGACGGCACCGCACGGTCCTGGGGGCGCAACGACTTCGGCCAGCTCGGCAACGGGACGAACACCATGAGCACGGTTCCGGTGAGCGTTCTCGCCCTCACCAACGTGCAGGCCGTCGAAGGGGGCGGCTTCCACAGCCTGGCCCTGCTGACGAACGGCACCGTCCGCTCCTGGGGCCTGAACAGCTCCGGCCAGCTCGGCGACGGGACGACGACCAACCGGTCTGCCCCGGTGGCCGTCCTCGGCCTCACCGGGATCGCCCTGATCAGCGCGGGCAATTTCCACAGCCTCGCCTACCCGAGCGCCGGACCGGTCACGACCTGGGGAGACAACCTCTCCGGTCAGCTCGGCGACGGCAGCACCACCAACCGCACCGTTCCCGTCGGCATCCGGACCGGCCGCATCGGGATCGTCTCCATCTCCGGTGGCGGAGCGCACAGCGTCGTCTTCTGACCGTCACCGCTCGAACACAGAGGCCGCTCTCCGATCGGAGGGCGGCTTCTGCCGTACCTGGATCTGGGAGAGTATGCGGCATGCAACCTCCGCAGTCTTCCTGGCGCAGGATCGTGCGCGGCGTCGGGCTGGTCGGGCTCGGGTGGCTGGCCGCTGTCGTGATGTTCAGCCCCGACTTCGCGAACCTGCCGTGGTCGTACGCATTCACCATCGCGGTGGTCCTCGGCGGCCTGGGACTGGTGAAGGCATTCGCGAGTCTGGTCCTCGTCCTTCGGAAGGACTGGAGGAATCGCGGCCCGGCGTAGCCATCGGGCCGTTCCCCCGGATCGACAGCCCCGCCAGGTACCCCGGATGCCTTTCGCCCGGATCAACTGCCGGCGAACACCCTCGAAGCTCAGGCAGATGTCGCCGCCCTCTCCCACCGTATGTTCACGAACAGCACCGAAGGCAGGGCGCCTTCAGCGAGCGGTGCGGACGTTCAGCCACTCCGCCGCAACCACGCGGTAACCGAGCTCGGAGAAGAGGTAGCCGGCCACAGCGATCATGTGGGCCGCGCCCCACGGCACGCCCACCGTGATCGGCTCCTTGCCTCGCTCCTGGTGGATCCGCGCGAGGCAGTCGAGGAGCTGCTTGTCGCGGTCATGAAGGATGGCCCTGCGCCAGGCCGTCTTCGCGCGCCCGCCGGCCCACCCATCATGTCCGGTGAGGTCGGTGATGTCGATGGCGCGTCCCGGCCACCTGATGGCCATCAGCCAGTCCGGCACCGCGGCGACAGTGTCGATGACGATGTTGAGCCACCTGGCAGGCTTGGTCTCATCGTCCTCGTCAGGCCAAAGGACGGGAATATCGAGCGATTCGACCTCAAGGCCGACCAGCTGGTGGACGAGGCCGTCGGCGCGGATCCTGGCGAGCCTCCGATGCAAGGGAAGATCGGCATAGGGCTGCCCTTCGGCGACGATGAGGTCACACTCGCGCAGCCGCTCCGACACCTGATCGTAGAATGCCTGTTCGGCGACATGCAGCATCGGGACGAGGAGGAATCTCATCGGTGAGCCCGGCTGCCGGAACGTCAGGACAGCGGATCGGACCCCGATGATGCTGCTCTCGATGAACTGCATGAACGCCTCCCGCAGCAGGGCCGTCAGGCAGCTCAACGATCACCGCTCGCCCAGGAGTTCCGAACCGTCGATCAGGCCATTCGAGTGAGCCCTTTCCATCCAACGGGACCAGGAACGATGCTGGCCAGGCAGCGATTTCGACTTTCAATGGCTTTCGCTGCTCTCCGCGGTTTTCGACGGTCATGCGCCCCTCGGTGTGCCCTCGGCCCGATGAGCATCGACGCCGACCGACCGCGTCCGCACCGCCCGCATGTGAGAAGGCGGGACATGCCGACGGCGCGGGGGTGGCCGTACGCGGTCAGGTGAGCGGGTCGTACTGGAACGCCCGAACCTCCTG
Source organism: Planotetraspora silvatica (assembly GCF_016863315.1). Lineage (GTDB taxonomy): Bacteria > Actinomycetota > Actinomycetes > Streptosporangiales > Streptosporangiaceae > Planotetraspora > Planotetraspora silvatica. The sequence continues at coordinate 32,670 of NZ_BOOQ01000045.1, read as the reverse complement.
CGAGCAGCGGCAGGAGGCCGCGATCTTCTTCGCCCACTCCAGCGCCGCCTCGCGGGAGGGCAGGTCCAAGATGGTGTACCCGCCGTTCAACTGCGTGGTCTGCGGATAGGTGCCGTCCGTCACCGTGCCGTCACCGGCCACGAGGACGGGGGCGACGGCTTCGTCTATCCCGCCGCCGAAGACGTACACGCCGGCATCCTTGGCCTCCTGGATGACCGCGTGGGAGTCGCGTACCACGTCAGGAAAATCCTCGTCCGAGATCACCATGGCGGCGCTGGGGAAGGAGATGAGAAAGTGCGTCACCCCTCGATCCTGCCGTGCGCCGGCGACATCGTCGAGGTGTTCCTCGATCAGCGCTTCCCGGCCTTCCCGCGCACCTGCTCAGAGGAGGGCGAGGTCCGTCGTTTCGCAGGAGGTACGACTGACCGGTTTGGACTACCGGATACCGCTCACGTGAGTAACAATGCGGTCTCTCTCGCTCGCGGAGCGCTCCCTCGAAGCGCACCATGCGGCAATAGGCCGGCGCACTGAGCGATCGAAGAAGCGTGGCGAGCGATCCATGTCAACTCCTGAACCCGAGAGGCAGCTGACGGCCCCACCGGCCGAGCCCGCACCTCCCCAGGCGTACCACGGACGGATCATGCTGATCGTCGGCGCCGTCCTCCTGGCAGCGGTCGTCATCGCCGTCCTCAGCCGGGGCGAAGCGCCGCCGCCCGCCGCCGACGACATTCCCACCTCCGTCCCCATCGGGGAACGCCCGCACTACGTGCACTACTCGATCGGCGGCACCGCGGAGACGGTCGACGTGGTGATGCAGAGCCCGGCCGGGGCCGAGCAGACGTCGAACGCGACCCTGCCGCAGGGAATCAGCTACGAGATGAGCTCCGGCGACTTCACCTACGTCCAGCTGCAGAACTGCGGCGAGTCCGGCGAGGTGACCTGCCAGATCTACGTTGACGGAGACGTGATCAGCGAGAACACCTCGTCGGGCCCACACTCAATCGTCACCTGCGAGGGCACCGTCCCTTAGCCGTCGGCGGCGCGACGGTCGGGCGCACCGCCGGAACATCTAGTGGTTGCCGTCCTGGTAGAGGTCGCGCTTGTTGATGCGCCCGCCCGCCTGCGGCTCGAGAGCGCAGTCGGTGACCGTCATCGGCGGCGGGGCCCCAGGACGCCAGCAGGTCCGAGTCGACCCAATGCCGCCAGACGACGTCCCGGGCGCGGCCAGCACGCGCTCGAACGAAAAGGTGCGCCCGTCCAATGCGTACGTCGGACTGTCCTGCGAGTCAAAGGAACCGGCAATTGTGCTGACGCTCTGGATCATCGTCGGATAACAGTTTTTTGAGAATTTAAGGAAAAGTACATCGGACTGACGCGGCAGGTCGGACGCAATGCGGGTGGGTCGAAGTAGACCTAACCATTACCTTCCAAAGAGAGGGTCACGGGGCTGTATTGTTCCTCCCCGAGAGAAAGGTGCGCCCCTCGATGAATTGGCAAAACAGCGTAAGTAAACTCCCACCTGTGGCTGCCGTCCTGCTGCTCACCGTGGCCCTGACCACCGGTTGCAACAGCCAGGCGGCGCCCCCCGGCGTCTCCGGTTCGTCCCAGTCCACCGGTCTCGAGTCAGCAACCGATACGGATACCGTCTCGGCCGCGGGGGCCGCAATGTCCACGCCGTCCACGCCGGCCAAGCCGGCCACGCCGTCCACGCCGGCCAAGCCGTCGACGTCGGCCAAGCCCCCCAAGCCGTCGGCACCGTCCTCGCCGACACCGTCGCGCAGTGCGGCGGCCGGCGCCGTTCGCGGCGGCTGGGTGCCGGTGAACCAGGCCGCATGGAAGCAGGCCCTGGACGTCTACCACAAGGTCGCACCCAAGAAGGTCCCCGCGGGAATCGTGCGAGTCCCCGAGTTCCACACCGACTGCTCGATGTCCGCCCGGGCGGCGGACGACCCGATCGTGCTGCCCGGTCTGCCTGGCGCCTCCCACATGCACACTTTCTTCGGTCCGAAAGTGAATGCCACCACCACGCCGGCCAAGCTGTTCACGAGCCCCACGACCTGCAACGCGCCCGGGGACCACAGCGCCTACTGGGTTCCGCAACTGCTGCGTGACGGCAAGCCGGTCCCAATGAAGAACTTCCGCGTGTACTACGGCTCCCGGCTCAAGGACCCGTCGACGGTCGTGCCGTTCCCCCCGGGTCTGGTCATGGTGACCGGCGACGCCAAGCGACAGGTGGCGACGCCGAAGGGCGCCTCCGGCCAGTTCTGGTGCGCCGGCAGCGCGGAGATCGGACGCAGCGCCGACGGCAACTGGCCGGTCTGCGCGAAGGGCGGCAATCTGATTCGTCAGGTGACGTTCGAGGACTGCTGGGACGGCAAGCACATCGACTCGCCCGACCACAAGTCGCACATGGGGCCGGCCACCAACGGCAAGTGCTCCGGCAAGTATCCGGTAGCGGTCCCCAACATCTCGCTCATGGTCGGCTACAACTCCCTCGGCGGTAACGGCCTGAAGCTGTCGTCGGGCATGGCGTCCTCGATGCACGGGGACTTCATGAACGCATGGAAGCCGGAGAAGCTCGGCGCGCTGGTGAAGATCTGCATCAACGCGGACGCCAAGTGCGGCACCACCCCCGGCTGGAACAGCTGACCGATCCCCACTTCGCACGACCGTGCCGGTGATTCCGCGATTCGCGGGGTCACCGGCACGGTGGAGGTACCCGGACGGGACTTCCACCGGCAGGCGACGAGCTTACGGACACAAAGATCCGCCGCAATGTCACGTCGTCAGCGCCGTCCTGCTGGGCGCACGAAAGATCACGGCTGGCATATTTCCGCAAGGGAATGATGTCGCGTTCCCAGGGAGTCTTTGTGGATCGTTCCCATGTCGTGTGGTTCGTTGCCAATCGCATTCGGCTCGATTTTTCTGTGATTCGGCGAGTCTCCACAGCGTCTCCATAAAGAAAGGACTCTCTGTACGGAGAGCGTTCTCGTCATGGCCTCACGGTCTGAGACCGAGCAGATCCGGTGTCGCCTGCTTGTGAGGAGATCTCATGCGTTCGCTCGTATCTGGGCCTCGCTTCTTCCGAGATCCGAGCGGCCCTAGCGAGAGGAGCTGACATGCGAGCGGGCACGATCGGTGCGCCGATCCTCGCAGTGGTCGCGGTGTTGCTCGTCACGCGGTGCGTCGCCGCCGGGCCGGCCGCCCATTCGAGCCATCTGGCAGCGCAGGCGCAGGCCGTGCAGCCGATTCCGGGCGGCGCGCCGGCACCAGCGGTCACCTCGTCGGACTCCTTCAACGCGACCGACGTCGCGTGGTTGCAACTGATGATCCCGATGACCGAGCAGGCCGTGCGGCTCTTCGATCTGGCCCCGGACAAGACCTCCAACCCGGAGATCGTGTCGTTGTCCATGACCCTCGGCGCCGCGCATCGCGCCGAGCTGGGGCGCCTGCACAGCCTGCTCGACCGGTCAGGCGTGCCGTACGTGAACGTGCACGAGGGACACAACATGCCGGGCATGGTGACGGCGGCCGATCTCGAAGCGATCAACGCGGCCGACGGCGCGGCGTTCGACCGGCTCTTCGCCCAGCACGCGCGCGACTTCCTCAGGCAGTCCGTGCTGGTGGCGCAGGGAGAGCAGGACGAGGGGGCCGACGCGGACACCAAGGCGTTCGCCGCGACGATGGCCGAGGCTCACGCGGGTGAGCTCACCGGGCTCGAAGGCGTCGGGCAGTGAGGAACGCCGCGGCCGTGCGACCCGTTCACGACGGCAAAGCCGTTCCCACCGCGCCCAGGCGGCGCAGGATGCCTCAACGGGCAGCGGCGCCGCACGCGCATCCGCTGGTCGTGCTCATCCTGATCGCCGGAGGCGCCGTCGCCGCGACCTCCGGATGCTGGTCGGGGATGGGCTCGGTGAACGGGCTGGACGGCTGGCTCGCCTGGGCGGGCCGGCTCACCGGCCTGCTCGCCGGATATGCCTGCGCGATTCTCGTGACGCTGGTGTCGCGGACGCCGCTGCTGGACCGGGGGATCGGCTCGGACCGCCTGGCCCGCTGGCACGCGGTGATCGCCCGGTACACGATCGTGCTCTCGCTCGCGCACATGGTTTTCGCGACCGCTGCCCGCATCGACGGCTCCGGAGCGGGCCTGCTGGGCGGCTCCGTGAGACTGATCGTGGACGGGCCCGAGTTGCCGGAGGCGACGGTCGGTCTGGCGCTCCTCGTCGGCGTCGGGATCGTCTCGGTCCGGAAGGTGCGGCGCCGGCTGCCCTACGAGCTCTGGCATTACCTGCATTTCGTCACCTACGCCGGGATCTTTCTGGCGTACGGGCACCAGTTGCTCGGGCCGGACTTCCTCGGCGACCCACTGGCCACAGCCCTGTGGCTGGCTCTTTACGCGTCTGCCGCCATCCTGCTGATCTGGTATCGCTTCCTCACGCCCGTGCGCCGGGGTCTGCGTCACCGTCTCACGGTGGCCGAGATCCGCAGGGAGTCGCCCGGCGTGGTGTCGGTCTATCTGATCGGCGAGCACCTCCGCGAGCTGGGCGCCGAGCCCGGGCAGTTCTTCCGCTGGCGATTCCTGACTCGGGGCTTGTGGTGGACCGCCAATCCCTACTCGTTATCCGCTCCGCCCAACCCCCGCTTCCTGCGGATCACCGTAAAGGCGGTCGGCCACCACAGCCGCGCACTCGCCGGTCTGCGGCCTGGTGTCCGGGTGTGGGCCGAGGGTCCGTACGGCGCGCTGACCGCGGCTCGCCGGCGGCGTCCCCAGGTGCTGCTGGTGGGCGGTGGCGTGGGCATCAGCCCGCTGCGCGCGCTTTTCGAGACCTTGCCGGGCCAGGTGACGCTGGTCTACCTGGCTCGCCGGGACGAGGACCTGATCCTGCGCAACGAGCTGGACGCCATCGCGGCAGCGCGGGGCGCCAAGGTCCTTTACACCGTCGACGAGACACCCGGATCACGGCGCGGCCGTGCCGTACCGCTGACCGGACGGTCACTGAGGGCCCTCATTCCCAGCCTGGCCATGCACGACGTGTACCTGTGCGGTCCCGCCGGGATGACGACCGCGGCCCGGCAGGCCCTACGTCGCGCCGGTGTGCCTGATCGCCGCATTCATTTGGAGCAGTTCGACTTCTGATCGACCCTGCGGGCGCCTATTGATCATCCGTCCGGATCAAGCCGCATGTCGACGCTCCCTGAGGACACCACCGAGTCGATCATGCGGGGTGGAGGGACCGGAGTGCTGGAGCGTTACCAGCGGACGCACACCTGCGCTGGTCAGTGGTTGCCGTCCTGGTAGAGGCCGCGCTTGTTGATGTAGCGCGCACGCTGGTCACCTGACCAGGCGTGATACGGATCGATGCTGGTCAGGCCGTAGTTTCGCCTTTCAACGTCTCTCGTTGATGTCCACGGTTTCTGGTGGTCATGTGCCCTCGGTGTGCCCTGACCTCTTCGATGCGAAGCCAATTGGACATGGCGCTGCGTCTCCCGGCACCACCGGGAGACGCTTGCGCCGTCTAGTGTCGGTCAGGGCTAGCCGGAAATGTATTTGCAGTCGTTGAAGGTGTTGATGCCGGGGCCGCCGGCGCACGAGTTCGACGAGCCGGGTCCGCCATTGAGGTAGTCGTCGCCGGCCATGCCCACGAGGACGTCCTTGCCGTCCCCGCCGTACAGTTCGTCGTTGCCGTCCATGCCGAGCAGCGTGTCGTCACCGCCCAGGCCGAACAGCCACTCAGCGGTCTCACGGCCGCTCAGCGTGTCGTTGTAGGCCGACCCGAAGATCGCCTCGAAGTCGTTGAAGACCTGATCGCCCTCGCCCGGCATCCCGTTGGGAGTCACCCGGCTGAGGCTCACGTCCACCCCGGCGGTGGCCGAGCGATACAGCAGAGCGTCGGTCCCGGTGCCGCCGTTCACCGAGTCCGCGCCGGACCCCGCGTCGACCACGTCATTGCCCTCGTTGCCTTCGACCCGGTCGGTGCCTTCGCCGCCATAGATGGCGTCGTCGCCGAGGCCGCCGTCGATGGTGTCGTCACCGCCCATGCCGCAGATGACGTCGCTGCCGCCGTAGCCGCCATAGATCGTGTCCGGGCCGGGTGAACCGTAGATGACATCGTCCCCGGGCGAGCCGTAGATGGTGCCGGAGCCCGTGCTCGTGGCGAAGTCACCGGCACAGTCCTGAGCCTGGTCACGCAGGACGATGGCCGGAAACCCGTTCTCGGCGTTCGCCTGGACCGTGAGGTAGCGGCCGGTCCGGGACAAACCGAACTTGACGAAGGGGACTTCAACGGGGTCCGTGGTGGGGTACTGCAGCGGAGTGCCGTCCAAGCCGGTCAGCACCCGCTGACTCCCTGTAATGACATTCCGGAACATCAGCTTGAATTCAGGTCCCGGGCTCGTGTAGACGACGTACCTGCCGTCGGCAGTGATCTCCGGTGCGGCGCCCGTTCCAGCAGCCGCTCCATTCTCATCGGCGCTGACCAATGTGGTCGTCCCGCTCACGAGATCCCGGAGATAGACGTCGGGCAGGTTGTCGGTGTCCTGCGGCAGTAACCGTTCCTTGGTGGCGAACACCAGCTTGCCGCTGTTGCTGATGGACGGGGAGGTCCATATCGCCGAAGCGTTGGGCGTGCTGATGACCCGGGAGTAGCGTCCGGTGACCTGGTCGAAGACCGACAGCGTGACCGTCACATTCGTCGGGTCCCGCCACAGGAAGGCGATGTACCGGCCACCCGGGCTCACCCCCGCAGCGGAGTAGACGAAGGAATTGATCGGGGCCTGAGGATCCCTGAGCCATTGGGTCTCGCCGGTCACGAGATCGTGGAGGTACAGGTTTTCCATGTTCAGCGGCGCGCCTGGGGCCAAACCCGTGGCGAATGATCCGAACACGACGGTACGCACCCCGTCGAACTCAACCCCTCTAATGGATTGGTACCCGCCTGGCAGTTGACCGGTGCTGCTCACATCCACCCGGGTGACGACATCCGTCGCCAGATCCTGCACGTAGACGCCGTCGCTGCCATTGCATCCCTTGATATAGACGGCCTGGCTGCCGTTCTCACTTAGATCCGTGATGGTGGTGGTGGGACCAGGGGTACCGACAGTCTTCGTCTCTCCGGTCTTCCGGTTCACCACGTACGACGCGACGTCGCAGCGGCCACCAGGACCATTCACGGTGTAGCCGATAACGTTGCCGTCGGCGCTGATATCGGGGCTCCCCGATGTAAGGAATGAGAGCCAGTTGGGGCCGATATATTCGGGCTGGTAGACCGTTGCCACCGGAAGGGGCAGGCTCCGGACAGCCGCGAGGTCGGGGCCTCCGGCGGCCGACGCTGGAGCCGCCTGGACCACCATCGTCGTGGCCAGCGCCGTGGCCAACGCCAGCGCTTGGGCGGCTTTTCGTGGCCTCACAAGAATTCGTCCCATGGGATCTTCCTTGATCAGATCGATTTGGGCCGGCATGTTCGAGTGTTCGATAGACCGGTGAAGGAACGCTCCATTTGGGCTGCTGGGATCTCCCTTGCGTGGTCGATACCAGAGCAGGTGTCGCCAACGCTTCGGTTGTGACTGCATGAATCGATCAGCGGGAAAAGTGAGGATGCGGAATTGGGCCTTCGCTTCTCCCCGGCGGGAAGCGATCACGCCGATCGTGCGCGGACCCGCCTAATGGCGAGCAAACCTGGCATGAATGTCCAGCGAAGGATGTGGACCTTGCTGCGACATGAGGTCGCACTCGACGAGCGGCTACGTCGAAGGAACTTCAGAGCAAGCGAGCCTCTCGGCGTGGAACTACGAGGCCGCGGCAGCCGCTCGCCAAGAAAGGCCAGCTCCGATGAACGGAGCTGGCCGCAGCTTCTTCATCGAATGCGGCATTTCGATGCCATAGTAATGAAACGCCTCGGAAGAGCTGACGTCTGTCGTCTATTGCCCTGGTGGCGGTTGGAACGGGTCTGCGACCATCGGAGATCTTCGGACTGGAAGTCGAAAAGATCGATTTTCGCCGCAAGGTCCTTAGGGTCGAGCAGCAGTTGATCACGAGTTCGGCTAAGGGCAATGTGGCCTATCTGGGACCCCCCAAGACACCCAAGAGTTTCAGGACGATTCCCCTCTCTGATGGCGTGTTGGCTGCGTTGTCAGAGCACCTGGCGGCGCTCCCGCCGGCGCTGATACAGATCGAGGATCGGACCAACCCGCGTAGGCCGATGCTTCGTGACGCCGGCCTGGTGTTCACGACCTCACGCGGCACGCCGATCAAGCGAGGAACCTGGAGCGGCATCTGGCGCCCGGCTGCCGACGCGGCTGGCATCTCCGAGGAACCGGACTGCATCTCTGCCGGCACACCATCCACGCTCGTCAGTGATTGCCGTCCTGGTAGAGGCCGCGCTTGTTGATGTACTGCACGATGCCGTCGGGGACGAGGTACCAGATCGGCTGGCCGTCCGCCACGCGCTCGCGGCACTCCGAGGAGCTGATCGACAGGGCGGGGATCTCGATCAGGCTGACCTTGCCGTCGGGCAGGCCGGGGTCCTGGAGGGTGTGTCCGGGCCTGGTGCAACCGACGAAGTGGGCGATCGTGAACAGCTCCTCGACGTCCCGCCAGCTCAGGATCTGGGCGAGGGCGTCGGCACCCGTGATGAAGTACAGCTCCACGCCCGGCCCGTACGCCGCCCCGACGTCACGCAGCGTATCGATGGTGTAGGTGGGGCCTGGGCGGTCGATGTCGACTCTGCTGACGGAGAAGCGCGGGTTGGAGGCCGTCGCTATCACCGTCATCAGATAGCGGTCCTCAGGCGCGGACACCGTCTTCTCGGCCTTCTGCCACGGCTGTCCGGTCGGGACGAACACCACCTCGTCCAGATCGAAGTGGTGGGCGACCTCGCTGGCGGCCACCAGGTGCCCGTGGTGGATCGGGTCGAAGGTGCCGCCCATGATGCCGAGACGCCGCGTCGGAGCCCCATTTCTCATGGGACGGACCCTAACCTGCATACCGGGAGTAATCGGACACCACCCCTCTCTCAGCGCCACCTCCCGGGGATCCGCCGCCCCGCGCACGCCCAGCCGACGAGGCATAGCATGCGGACATGACCACTCCGGATCGCAATCGCGTGCAGCTGCCCGGCATCAGCTCCCGAGCATACGAACACCCCGCCGACCGCTCAGCGTTGGTGGCGATGCGTTCGCTCAGCGGGTTCGACTCGGTGCTGAAGCGCATGTCGGGGCTGTTCAGCGAGCGCCGCCTGCGACTGATGTTCCTGGCGTCCGCGGTTCGCACCGACGAGACCCAGTTCCGCGCGCTCTACGACATGGGCCGCGACAGCGCCTACATCCTTGACCTGCACCGGATCCCGGAGATCTACGTGCAGCAGGACCCGAAGGCGTACGCCATGGCGGTCGGCTTCGACGAGCCGTTCATCATCGTGTCCACCGGCCTGCTCGATCTCATGGACGAGGAGGAGTTGCGGTTCGTCATCGGCCACGAGACCTCGCACATCCTTTCCGGGCACGCGGTCTACGGCACGATGCTCGCCGTCCTCACCCGCCTCGCCACCCGGGTGGCCTGGATCCCGCTCGGCTACATCGGCCTGCGTGTGATCGTGGCGGCCCTCGAGGAATGGCAGCGCAAGGCCGAGATGTCGGCAGACCGCGGCGGACTGCTCGCCGGGCAGGACCCCGAGGCGGCGCTGCGGGCCCTCATGAAGCTGGCCGGCGGATCGCGCCTGCATGAGATGAACATCGAGGCCTTCCTCGACCAGGCCAGGGAGTACGACACCGCGGGCGACGTCCGCGACGGCCTGCTCAAGGTCCTCAACCTCCTCGGCACCACACACCCGTTCGCGGTCACCCGGGTCGCGGAGCTCGACCGCTGGCGGCGCTCGGGCAGCTACGACGCGATCCTCGGCGGCACCTACCCTCGCCGGGAGGACGACGCGAACACGAAGATCACTGAGGAGATCAAGGCCGCGGCGAACTCCTACCGCGAGTCCTGGGCACAGTCGCAGGATCCCTTCATCGGCGTCCTCCGCGACGTGGCCGAAGGCGCGGTCCACGCGGGCGAGCGCATCTTCAACAGGTTCGCGCGCAGGGAGAACTGACAGGGGTGCCACGGTCGACGCGGGCGCCCCTAGAAGACGCGGGCGCCCCTAGAAGAACAGGGACACCGCCTGTACGGCTCCCGCGCACAGAGCGACGAACCCGCCGAACACGGCCAGCGCCCGCAGCGGCTCCCTCCTGAGCTCGGGCATCCTCGCGCCCATCCGCTCGATCTCCCGGCCGATGATCCCGCCGACGACGACGCCGAAGACGGCTCCGGCGACGGTGACGGGGGCCACCTGAGTCCACCACTCGGCCTCCAGATGCGTCCCGGCGGTCAGCCAGAGTGCGAGGAAGGCCGCCGCGGCCGCGGGCGCCCCCGGCCACACGACTCCGGACACCAGCGAGCCCACCAGCGTCACCGGATAGCTGAGGACGCCGAGGAGCCCCCGCGTGCGGTGCGACCGGCGGTTCCGCACGATCCAGTGAGTCACCCAGGCCGCTCTGGTCACGACCGCGAAGGCTCCGCTGATCGCGAACGTGGCCAGCGGTTCGACCACCGACACCACCACGCACGGCACACCGAGCAGCCCCAGCGCGAGCAGGACCGTGCCGCCCGTGGGGATGCCCGCACCGGTCCCGGCGACGGGTGCCTCGACCGCCAGAGCCGATTCGGCCCTGTCGCCCGCCCTCGGCCGCCGGGCCGCCGAGGCGCCGCTTCCCGCCCTGGCCCCCTTGCCGTTCTTGGAACCGCCGCTCGCCGAACCTCCGTTCACCGAACCCGCGCCCGACGAGCCTCCGGCGGAACCACTCGGGGAGCCGCCCCCGGCGCCACCCGCCGAGCCGCCCGGGGAGCCGCCGTTCACCGCGGCGCCGTTCGCCCCTCTGGTCTTCGCCGCCTTGGCCTTCGTGGTGCCGCCCTTCTTCGGGCGAACCCGCCGGCCTCCGCCCGTGCCGTCCGCCTCCTGGTCCTCCCCCTCGGGAACGTCCGCCTCCGTCCCGGCCTTGTCCGGCCGGGTACGGCGCTGCGTCGCGGTGCCACGGGGTGTGTCGCCGGACACGCGGGCGAGCCTGGCCAGCCGGTCGGACAGCAGCGCCGCGGTGGGCCGCCTGGCCGGGTCGCGATGGAGGGCCGCCCTGACGAGCGGCAGCAGAGAGGCGGGAACGCCGGCGAGATCGGCCTTCCCGTTGAGAACGGCGTACATCTGGGACTGCACGGTCCCCCGCCCGAACGTGTGGCGGCCGGTGGCCGCGAACGCCACAGTGGCGGCCCAGGCGTGCACGTCGGCGGGTTCGCCCACCACCTCGTCGGCGAACAACTCCGGCGCGGCGTAGCCGGGAGTGCCGAGGAAGGTGCCCGTCAGGGTCAGCCGGGTGGCGTCGAGCATCTGGGCGATCCCGAAGTCGATCAGGATCGGCTCGTCCTCGCGCACCAGCACGTTGGCGGGCTTCACATCGCGATGCACCACACCTCCGGCGTGGATGATCGCCAGAGCGGTGGCCAGCCCCTGGGCCAGGGGGATCAGGTCGGATTCCTCCATGGCGCCGCCCCGCTGGACGGCTTCGAGCAGGGTCTCGCCCTCGATGTACTCCATCACGAGGTAGGGCCGGTCACCGGAGAGATCGGCGTCGATCACCTCGGCGACGTAGGGGCTCTCGACCCTCCGCAACGCGCGGATCTCCCGGTCGAGCCGTAACCGTGCGTCGGAGTCGGCCTCGATCGGCTCGCGGAGCATCTTGACCGCGACATGCTCGCCCCGGCGGTTGGCGGCGAGGTAGACCTCGCCCATTCCGCCTCGGCCCAAGCGCTCCAGGAGCGTGTACGGGCCGACCCGCCCGAGACGTCCAGACATAGGAGCGCCTACCATAGCGGGCGCCTCCGACATTTCCCCGGAGGCGCGCCGCTTCCCGGCCCCGGAGACGCGGCGCTTGTCCGCCGGCGCTACAGGCGTACGTGCCCGTCGCCGACGTAGATCCACTTGGTGGACGTGAGCTCGGGCAGGCCCATCGGGCCCCGCGCGTGGAGCTTCTGGGTGGAGATCCCGATCTCCGCGCCGAACCCGAACTCGCCGCCGTCGGTGAACCGCGTCGAGGCGTTCACCGCCACGGCCGCCGAGTCCACGGTGGCCACGAACCGCCGCGCCGCCGCCTGGGAGCGCGTGACGATGGCGTCGGTGTGCGCGGAGCCGTACCGCCTGATGTGCGCCACCGCCTCGTCCAGCGAGTCGACGACCGCCGCCGCGATGTCCAGCGAGACGTACTCCACGGTGAAGTCGTCCTCGGTGGCGGGCTCGACGTCGGCGCTGTAGGAACGGATGCGCTCGTCTCCGTGGACGGTCACCCCCACGTCCTTGAGCGCCGCGAGCGCCCTCGGGACGAACTCCGGAGCGATGTCGGCGTGCACCAGGAACGTCTCGGCCGCGTTGCACACCGACGGGCGCTGCGCCTTGGCGTTGACGAGGATCTTGAGAGCCATCTCGACGTCGGCGCCGGCGTCCACGTAGACGTGGCAGTTGCCCACGCCGGTCTCGATCACCGGAACGGACGACTCCTCCACGACGCTCTTGATCAGCGACGCGCCGCCGCGCGGAATCAGCACGTCGACCAGCCCGCGGGCCCGCAGCAGGTGCTTGACCGACTCGCGGGTCACGCCCGGCACGAGCTGTACGGCTCCCGCCGGCACCTCGGTCCCCTCCAGCGCCTCCTGCATGATCCGCACGAGGACGCGGTTGGAGGAGTGGGCGCTGGAGGAGCCCCGGAGCAGAACGGCGTTGCCGCTCTTCAGGCACAACACGGCCGCGTCGACGGTCACGTTCGGCCGGCCCTCGTAGATGATCCCGATGACGCCCAGCGGAACCCGGACCTGGCGCAGTTCGAGGCCGTTCGGAAGCGTGCTCCCCCGCACGACCTCGCCGATCGGGTCGGGCAGGTCGGCCACCTGCCGTACGGCTGCCGCGATCTTCTCCACCCGCCCCGCGTCGAGCCTGAGCCGGTCGATCATCGCCTCGGACGTGCCGTTCCGCCGGGCCTGCTCGACGTCGGCGGCGTTGGCCGTGACGATCTCGTCCGTCGCCGCGACCAGTGCGTCGGCGATCGCCCGGAGCGCCGCGTCCTTGGGAGCTCGCGGCAGCGGCGCGAGCACCGTCGTGGCGTCCTTGGCCGCCTGGGCGACCGCCAGGAACTCCTCCGCCTCAGCCATGGCCTCGCGCTCCATTTACCCCTCCGGCTCCAATATGACGATGTCGTCCCGATGGATCAGCTCTCGCTCGTACTCCGGCCCGAGCGCGCTCGCCAGCTCGCGCGTGGACCGGCCCAGCAGTTCGGGGATCTCGGAGGCGTCGTAGTTGACCAGGCCGCGGGCCACCGGGCTGCCCTGCGGTCCGCACAGGTCGACGGGGTCGCCGGCGGCGAAGTCGCCCTCGACCTTGACCACGCCGGCGGGGAGCAGTGACATGCGCCGGCCCACCACGGCGTCGACCGCTCCGGCGTCCAGGTGCAGCCGGCCCCGGCCTGTGGCGGCATGGGCGAGCCACAGCAGGCGGGTGCCCGGGTGGCGGCCCCCCGGGTGGAAGTAGGTGCCGACGTCGGCCCCCGTCAGGGCTTGCGCCGCGTGGGCCGCCGCGGTGAGCACCACGGGCACTCCCGCACCGGTGGCGATCTTGGCGGCCTGCACCTTCGTGATCATGCCGCCGGTCCCGACCCGGCCCGACGTGCCGAGCTCGACACCTTCGAGGTCTTCGGGCCCGCGGACGTCGGCGATCCGCGTGGCGCCCTCCCGGCGCGGGTCGCCGTCGTAGAGGGCGTCCACGTCCGAGAGCAGCACCATCGCGTCCGCGTGGACGAGATGGGTCACCAGGGCGGCGAGCCGGTCGTTGTCGCCGAAGCGGATCTCGTCGGTGGCCACGGTGTCGTTCTCGTTGACCACGGGGACGATGCCGAGCTCCAGGAGCCTCGTCAGCGTCCGCTGGGCGTTGCGGTGGTGCGATCGCCGCATCATGTCGTCGGCGGTCAGCAGCACCTGCCCGACGCGCAGGCCGTACCGCGCGAAGGAGGAGGTGTAGCGGGCGATCAGCACGCCCTGGCCCAGCGAGGCCGCGGCCTGCTGGGTGGCGAGGTCCTTGGGCCGGGCCCGGAGGCCGAGCGGTCCGAGGCCGGCGGCGATGGCCCCGGAGGAGACCAGCACGAGCTGCGTGCCGGCCTGGCGCCGCGCGCCGAGCACGTCGACGAGCGCGTCGACGCGATCCACGTCGATCATGCCCTGCGGGGTCGTCAGGGATGACGAGCCCACCTTGACGACCAGCCGCGAAGCCTCCCGGATCCGCTCCCTGCCTGCCACGCCGCTCCTTTGCCCGTCGGACCTACACCAGTCTGTTGTCGGTGCCCCGGGGCCCGCCCACGCGGGTCCTGGTGCCCTCGGAAGGCTGCCAGTCGAAGAGGTAACCGCCCTCCATCGGGCCGATCACGACCTCCGCGCCCATCTGGGCACCCTCCTTGATCAGCGCCTCTTCGATGCCGAGACGCTCCAGGCGGTCGGCCAGGTATCCGACGGCCTCGTCGTTGGTGAAGTCGGTCTGGCGGATCCAGCGCTCCGGCTTCTCCCCGGTCACCTGGAAGGTGTTCTCGTCGACCCGCCGGACGGCGAACCCGGTATCGCCGAGTTGCTTCGGCCGGATGACCAGTCGGGTGGGCTCCTCGACCGGGGCCGCCGCCCGCGCCTGGGTCACCATCTCGCCCATGGCGTACGTGAGCTGCCGGAGGCCCTCGTGGGTGGCGGCGGAGATCTCGAAGACCCGCAGGCCCCGCTCCTCCAGAAGGGGCCGGACGATGTCCGCGAGATCCCGGCCGTCGGGGACGTCGACCTTGTTGAGCACGACCAGCCGGGGCCGGTCCTGCAGCTCGCCGTATGCGGCCAGTTCCGCCTCGATCACGTCGACGTCGGTGAGCGGGTCACGCCCGGGCTCGATCGTGGCGCAGTCGAGGACGTGCACGATCGTCGAGCAGCGCTCCACATGGCGCAGGAACTCGTGCCCGAGCCCCTTGCCCTCGGAGGCGCCGGGGATCAGTCCCGGCACGTCGGCGACCGTGAAGACCGTCTCCCCCGCCGTGACCACGCCGAGGTTGGGGATCAGCGTGGTGAACGGATAGTCCGCGATCTTCGGCCGGGCCGCCGAGAGCGCCGCGACGAGCGACGACTTGCCGGCGTTGGGGAAGCCGACCAGCGCCACGTCGGCGATGGTCTTCAGCTCCAGCGCGATCTCGGCCTCGTCGCCGGGCTCGCCGAGGAGCGCGAACCCGGGGGCCTTGCGCTTGGCGTTGGCCAGTGCGGCGTTGCCGAGGCCGCCGAAGCCGCCCTGAGCGGCGACGTAACGGGTGCCCGCACCGACGAGGTCGACCAGGACCTCGCCCGTCCGCGCGTCCTTCACCACGGTGCCGTTGGGGACCGTGAGGACGATGTCCTCGCCGTTGGCGCCGTCACGGTTGGAGCCCATGCCCTGCTTGCCGTTCCCCGCGTGCCGGTGGGGCCGGTGGTGGTACTCGAGCAGCGTCGAGGTGTTCGCATCCACCTCGAGGATCACATCGCCGCCCCGGCCGCCGTTTCCGCCGTCCGGGCCGCCGAGCGGCTTGAACTTCTCGCGATGGACGGAGGCGCAGCCGTTTCCGCCGTCACCCGCCTTGGTGTGCAGGACGACGTAGTCCACGAAATCGGCCATCTGCCGCTTCCCCCTATAAAAACGATGAGGCGGACCGAGTGCTCGGTCCGCCTCATCTGCAACGTTTGTCCCGGGCGGATCTACTCCGCGATCGGGATGATGCTGACTGCGCGACGACCGCGCTTGGTGCCGAACTGCACGTGACCGGCGGCCAGTGCGAACAGCGTGTCGTCGCCACCACGGCCGACGTTGTCACCCGGGTGGAAGTGCGTGCCGCGCTGGCGGAGAATGATCTCGCCTGCGTTCACGAGCTGGCCACCGAAGCGCTTGACGCCGAGCCGCTGAGCGTTCGAGTCACGGCCGTTCCGGGTGGACGAGGCGCCCTTCTTGTGTGCCATGATTCACTACTTCCCGGGGTTGATGCCGGTTACCTTCACCTGGGTGTACCGCTGGCGGTGACCCTGGCGCTTCTTGTAACCGGTCTTGTTCTTGTACTTGAGAATGCGGATCTTGGGGCCCTTGGTCTCACCGAGAATCTCGGCGGTCACCTGGAACTTGCCAAGCGTGGCGGCGTCGGTGGTGACATCGCCGTCGTTGACGACGAGGAGCGCCGGCAGCGCCACCGAGGAACCCACCTCGCCGGTGACCTTGTCCACCTCGAGGACGTCCCCGACGGAGACCTTCTGCTGCCTGCCGCCGCAACGAACGATCGCGTACACCGCGGAACCCTTCTTCTGGCTAAATGCGTAGATGCGCGCCCCGCATCCAGCTGCTGTCGATGACACGACCGGCGATCCGGGCGGGCGCGCAAAGCCAGGCGCGCCAGCGGGCGCACCGGATGACAAGGGTACCGGATTAGCGGCACCCAGGTCGAACCGGGCGGAACACCGGGGAGGCGAACTTGCCGTCAAGCGGCTTATTCGGCCTGCTTCCTGCGGGAACGGCGACGTCCCCGCGAGTGGGCGGGTGGGGTGTCGTCGTCGTCGGCCATGGCGTCGGTGACGCCGTCCCGTCCGTTGACGGACGCCGCGACGACCGCACCCTCGCTCGCCCCGAGCTTTTCGGCCACCGACTTCTCGATGGCCATCTTGCCCTGCGTGCCCCGCGGCTCAGGCTTGGCCTCCACCGGATCGGTGGAGAGGATCAGGCCTCGTCCGTTGCAGCACTCACAGGGCGTGGAGAAGGCCTCCAGCAGGCCCTGGCCGACCCGCTTGCGGGTCATCTGGACCAGGCCCAGCGAGGTGACCTCCGCCACCTGGTGCTTGGTCCGGTCCCGGGCCAGGCACTCCAGCAGCCGCCGGAGCACCAGGTCACGGTTGCCTTCCAGCACCATGTCGATGAAGTCGATGACGATGATGCCACCGATGTCCCGCAGCCGGAGCTGGCGGACGATCTCCTCCGCCGCCTCCAGGTTGTTGCGGGTGACCGTCTCCTCCAGGTTGCCGCCCTGACCGGTGAACTTCCCGGTGTTGACGTCGACGACGGTCATCGCCTCGGTCCTGTCGATCACCAGGGAGCCGCCCGAGGGCAGCCACACCTTGCGGTCGAGGCCCTTGGCGATCTGCTCGTCCACCCGGTAGGCCCCGAAGACGTCGCCGTCGCCGTCCCACTTCGAGAGCCTCTCGGCGAGATGGGGCGCGACGTAGCGGACGTAGTCGTCCACGGTCTGCCACACCTCGTCACCCTCGACGACCAGCGAGGAGAAGTCCTCGTTGAACACGTCGCGGACGACCCGGACCGTCAGGTCCGGCTCACCGGAGAGCAACTCGGGCGGGCTGGCCGACTTGGCCTTGCGCTGGATGTTCTCCCACTGCGCGGAGAGCCTCGCGACGTCGCGGCTGAGTTCCTCCTCGGAGGCGCCCTCGGCGGCGGTGCGCACGATCACGCCCGCGTTCTCGGGCATGACCCTGCGGAGGATCTGCTTGAGCCTCGTCCGCTCCTTGTCGGGGAGCTTCCTGGAGATCCCGGTCATCGAGCCGTCGGGCACGTAGACCAGGTAGCGGCCCGGAAGGCTGACCTGGGAGGTCAGCCGCGCACCCTTGTGCCCCATCGGGTCCTTGGTGACCTGGACGAGCACGGACTGGCCGGACTTCAGCGCCGCCTCGATCCGCTTGGGCTGCCCCTCGAGACCGGCGGTGTCGAAGTTGACCTCACCGGCGTACAGCACGGCGTTGCGGCCCTTGCCGATGTCGACGAACGCCGCCTCCATCGAGGGCAGCACGTTCTGCACCTTGCCCAGGTACACGTTCCCGACGTACGACTGGCTCGACTCCCGGTCGACGTAGTGCTCGACCAGCACGCCGTCCTCGAGCACCGCGATCTGGGTGCGACCGTGACGGCGCCGGACGACCATGACGCGCTCGACCGACTCGCGCCGGGCCAGGAACTCCGACTCGGTGATGATCGGCGGGCGGCGCCGTCCCAGCTCACGGCCTTCGCGGCGGCGCTGCTTCTTGGCCTCGAGCCTGGTCGACCCGCGCACGCTCTGGACCTCGTCGACCGAGGTGCTCCGCGTGGCGCGGGGCGCGCGGATGCGGACCACCGTGTTCGGCGGGTCGTCGACCGTGGCCTCGGCCTCGTCTCCCCCGCGGCGGCGACGGCGGCGACGGCGACGTGAACCGCCCTGGTCGCCGTCGGCGTCCTCCGCGGACTGCTCGTCGTCCTCCTCGGCGGCGGAGACCTGAGCCTCTTCGGCCTCGGACTCCTCGCCCTCCTCCGCGTCCTTGGACCGGGCTCCCCGGCCCCGGCCGCCGCGGCGGCGGCGGCGCCTGCGGGTCGAGCCGTCGCCGTCGGCGTCACCGTCGGCGCCGTCCTCGTCGTCGCCGACGTCCTGCGCCTCGTCCGTCTCCTCCGCCTCGTCCTGCTCCTCCGGCCACGCGGCCGGTACGGCGGGCTGAGGCCGGGCCGGCGCGGCCGCGAACGGGTCGGGGGCCTGGAAGAGTGGCTGGAAGATCGCCGCGGGAGGCTGGAACGTCACCGACGGCGGCGCGGACTCGCGCTCGAACGTCCCGAACGGGTCGGCGACGACCCTGGTCTGGGCGGCCGGCTCGTCGATCGTCTCGCGGGCGTCCTCATCCGCGTCCTCGGCGAGGTCGACGGCCGCGTCGGCGGGCGCCTGCTCGTCGGCGGGCGCCTGCTCGTCGTCGAGCGGTTCGACGTCGAGCAGGTCATCGGCCTGCGGGCGCTCGTCGGTCCGGCCGAATCGGAGGGCGGCGGCCACCTCGGCCTCGGCCGCGCTCATCGCGCTGGACCGCTCGGGGACGCTCTCGTCCTTCTTGCGGGTACGGCGCCGCCTGCTCGGGGGCGCCTCCTCGGCGTCGGGAGCGGATGCGGCGGCCGGTTCCTCGGCCGCCTTCCTGGTGCGGGTACGGCGCGCCGGCTTGGCCTCGGCCACCACGTCACCGGCCGCGGGGGCGGCGACATCGGCCGCGGGGGCACCGGCATCGGCTGCCACGCCGGTCGTGGCGGGCTCGTCGGATTCCACCGGAGTGGCCTTGGCCGAGGCACGACGGCGGGTGGCCCGCTTGGGCTTTTCCGCCACCTCGGCAGGGGCCTGCTCCGCGGGTGTGTCCGCGGGCGGCTGGACCGCCGCGGCCGCGGCGGTCGTCGTGGTGATCGCCGGCCTGGCCTCGGTCTCGTCCGGCTCGGGCGGCGGCCCGGCCGGTCGGCTGGCCGCACGACGGCGTGGTGAGGTCACCACGACACCGCTGGTCACCTGCGTCGTTCCGGTCCCGGAGTCCTGCTCCCGGCCTTCGTTGGTCGTTTCACCGTCGAGGCGCACAGCCCCGTCGGCAGGGTCGTTCTCGAGCATGCGGGCGCTCTCCCGTCGGCCTCCGGGCACGTTTCCGCGCCGCGCGGAGGCTCTTGTCCTCACGTCCGCCGCTGCCTCCTGTTTGGGGCCGCGGCGGCAAGTCTTATAGGTCCCCGTCTGCCCGTTCGACATCGAACGGATCGGCGGGCTCACCGGTCGTTGCGTCGAGCGGCCCCTGCGCCAGCCTGGTCACCTCGGGAGGTGACGGCGGCGCGAAGCCTGCCACGAGACGCAGACCCATGAGTACGTCATCGGGTCGAACGGCAGGTGTTTCATGCCGAACAACCATACGAAGTATGACACACGGCGGGCCCGGCTCCTGACCTGCCGTTCTCTCCCTGTCGTCCATGACGGCCATCGACCGCACCGCCTGGCGGGCGTCGAATCGCCGCATTCCCTTCTTCGTCAGGCGTTCGACCTCGACGCGGTCGGCCGCCTCGAACTCCTTCACCGCCTGCTCCGCCGCGGCCACATCGGCCCCCGGCAGCCGCAGTTGCCACACCGAAGCCTCCAGCCTGTCGGCCAGGCTCCCGGCACGCGCCTCGATCACCTCGAGCACGTCCAGTCCCGGCGGCAGCGAGACGTCGAGGTCGGCCCGGATCCGGTCGGGATCGCAGGGCCGGCTCACTCCGATCTCGAGATACTCGGCCTCGCTCGCCACCCCAGTGGGGGCGGCACCCGCGTAGGAGATCTTCGGATGAGGGCTGAAGCCCGCGCTGAACGCCACCGGGATGCCGGCTCGCCGTACCGCCCTTTCGACGGCACGGGAGATGTCACGGTGGCTGGTGAAGCGCAGTCGCCCCCGCTTGGCGTAACGCACTCGGAGGCGCTGCACCACGGGCGGGGGTGTCGGCCCATCGGGAACGGGTTTCAGAGTTCCGCCGTCCTTCCGAATCTCGGTCCATCGAATTTCAGGATAGGCCGCTCCAGGTCCTGGAACGGCCCTGTGGTATCGCGGGAGAGCCTCCCCCGCACGGGCGCGAAGGACCGCATTCCGGCCCAGGACACCTCAGACCACAGTGAGCGGGAGCAGTTTCTTGCCGGTCGGGCCGATCTGGATCTCCGTCCCCATGGTGGGGCAGACACCGCAGTCGTAGCAGGGCGTCCAGCGGCAGTCCTCGACCTCGACGTCGCTCACGGCGTCCTGCCAGTCCTGCCAGAGCCACTCACGGTCGAGACCCGCGTCGAGGTGGTCCCAGGGGAGCACCTCGTGCTCTTCACGCTCCCGCGTGGTGTACCAGTCGACGTCCACCGCGCCGCCGGAGAACACCCGTTCCGCGGCGGTCATCCAGCGCTCGTAGGAGAAGTGCTCGCTCCAGCCGTCGAACCGGCCGCCGTCCTCCCAGACCGCCCGGATGACCGAGCCGACGCGGCGGTCGCCGCGCGACAACAGGCCCTCCACGATCGACGGCTTGCCGTCGTGGTAGCGGTATCCGATCGCCTTGCCGTACTCCTTGTCGCCCCGCAGGGCGTTGCGGAGCTCACGCAGGCGGCGGTCGACCGTCTCGTGGTCGCACTGGGCGGCCCACTGGAACGGGGTGTGCGGCTTCGGCACGAACCCGCCGATGGACACGGTGCAGCGCACGTCCCGGGAACCGGTCGCCTCACGCCCCGCCTTGATGACCTTCTTGGCCAGGTCGGCGATGCCGAGGACGTCGATGTCCTCCTCGGTCGGCAGGCCGCACATGAAGTAGAGCTTCACCTGCCGCCACCCCTGGCTGTAGGCCGTGGTGACGGTGCGGATCAGATCCTCCTCGGTGACCATCTTGTTGATCACCTTGCGCATGCGCTCGGAGCCGCCCTCGGGCGCGAAGGTGAGCCCGGACCTGCGGCCGTTGCGAGAGAACTCGTTCGCGAGATCGATGTTGAACGCGTCCACCCGCGTGGACGGCAGCGAAAGACCCGTCTGGGTGCCCTCGTACCGGTCGGCGAGCCCCTTCGCGACCTCACCGATCTCCGAGTGGTCGGCGCTGGACAACGACAGCAGGCCGACCTCGCTGAAGCCGGACTCCTTGAGGCCGGCCTCCACCATGTCGCCGATCGTGGTGATCGACCGCTCCCGGACCGGACGGGTGATCATCCCCGCCTGGCAGAAGCGGCAGCCCCGGGTGCAGCCGCGGAAGATCTCCACGCTGAACCGCTCGTGGACGGTCTCGGCGAGCGGGACCAGCGGCTTCTTCGGATAGGGCCACTCGTCCAGGTCCATCACCGTGTGCTTGAAGACACGGGAGGGGACGCCGGAACGATTGGGGACGACGCGCTTGATGCGGCCGTCGGGGTGGTACTCGACGTCGTAGAACTTCGGGACGTAGACGCCTCCCGTGGAGGCGAGGCGCATGAGCAACTCGTCGCGGCCGCCGGGCGCGCCCTCGCCCTTCCACTCGCGGATGACCTCGGAGATCGCGATGGCGATCTGCTCTCCGTCGCCGAGGACGGCGGCGTCGAGGAAGTCGGCGATCGGTTCGGGGTTGAAGGCGGCGTGGCCCCCGGCCAGGACGATCGGGTCGTCATCGGTCCGGTCCACCGCGTCCAGCGGGATCCCCGCCAGATCCAGGGCCGTCAGCAGGTTGGTGTAACCCAGCTCGGTGGAGAAGGACACCCCGAGGACGTCGAAGGCGCGCACCGGCCGGTGGGCGTCGACGGTGAACTGAGGGACGCCCTCCGACCTCATCAGCGCCTCGAGATCGGGCCAGACCGCGTAGGTGCGCTCGGCCATCGTCTCGGGCAGCTCGTTGAGGATCTCGTAGAGGATCTGCACGCCCTGGTTGGGCAGGCCGACCTCGTAGGCGTCCGGGTACATCAACGCCCAGCGGACGGTCGCCTCGTCCCAGTCCTTGACCGTCGAGTTGAGCTCACCCCCGACGTACTGGATCGGCTTCTGCACCTTGGGCAGGAGCGCTTCCAGGCGAGGAAACAATGACTCGACAGACATGCGTCCAGGGTATCGGCTCCGGCAGGCACCCCAGCTCGGTCGCCGGATGGGACGGCCCGGAAGCGCTCCGGGCCGTCGTCAGGTCCATCTCTCCCGGATGTGGATCGCCTGGAGAATGCCGAGCGAGGCCATGTTGGCGAACGCGGCCGTACCTCCGTACGACACGAACGGCAGGGGCACGCCGGTGATCGGCATGATGCCGATGGTCATGCCGACGTTCACCAGGGTCTGGAACCCCATCCAGGTGACGATCCCGCCTGCGACCAGGGCGCCGAAGCGGTCCTCGCACATCCGCGCGATCCGCAGGCCGCGCATCAAGACCACCCCGAGCAGGGCCACCACCGTGACCGTCCCCACGAAGCCGAACTCCTCGCCCGCCACCGTGAAGATGAAGTCGGTGTGCTGCTCCGGCACGAAACGCCCGGTGGTCTGCCCGCCGTGGAACAGGCCCTTGCCGAACAGCTCGCCCGACCCGATCGCGACCAGCGCCTGGGTGCTGTTGTAGCCGACACCGCGGGGGTCGCTCGCCGGGTTGATCAGCGCGGTGAACCGGGCCACCTGGTAGGGCTTCATGAGCCCGAGCGACCACACCGCCGACCCGCAGGCGACGGCCGCGACCAGCGCCAGGGCGATCCAGCGCTTGCGCAGCCCCGCGAACACGATGACCCCTCCGGTGATCACCATGAGGACCATCGTGGTGCCGAGGTCGGGCTGGAGCATGACCAGGGCCGCCGCGACGCCCGCGGCGGCGAGGCACAACGCCACGTCGAGCGGCCGCGGCCGGTCCTTCTTCTTCCCCTCGGTGTGCCGCGCGAGCAGGCGGGCCATCATCACGATCAACGCCGGTTTGACCAGCTCCGCCGGCTGTACGGCGAAGCCGCCCCCGACCATGATCCACGAATGGTGGCCGTTGATCGTCGAGCCCATGGGCGTGATGACGAGCAGGAGCATCAGGATCGCGACGCCGTACACGACCGGCGCGTAGGTCCGCAGCCAGCGATAGTCGGCCATCGCGACCACGAAATAGAGCACCAGGCCCACGCACAGGTTGAGCACGTGCTTCTTGGCCAGCGCGGTCGGTTCGTTGGAGATCCAGGTCCGGGTGGAGGACCACACCAGCAGCGTCCCGATGACGCTGAGGGCGATCATCGCCGCGAAGAGCACGCCGTCCATCCGCCAGATCGGCGAACCTTGGCCGACCGTGCGCTTGACGAGGGATCGTCTGCCGACCCTGAGCGCCTCAGGCATGGCGCCGCCTCACCGGCCCACGGTCCCGTCAGGCCTGATCACCGGGAGACGGCTCGCGGGCTTCCCATCGGGGAGCGCCGCCTTGACCGCCTTGCCGTCGTCGCCCTTGCCGAGGCCGAAGATCCCCTCCCAGATCTGCCGGACGGCGGGAGCCGCCGCCGAGGCGCCGAATCCACCCTGCGAGACCAGCACGACGGCCACGAAGCGCGGGTTGTCGGCGGGGGCGAACGAGGCGAACCACGAGGTGTCGGCCTTGCCGAAGACCTCCGCCGTACCGGTCTTGCCGCCGATCTTCACGACGCCCATCGGGAACCCGGCGAACGCGCCCGCCGCCGTGCCGTCCGAGGGCACCTCGCTGAGCGCCTTGCGGATGTAGTCGCGGGTCTCGGTGTTGATCGGCAGCTTGCCCACCACCGGCACCGGGATCTCCTTGACGAGCGTGCCGTCAGGCTTGACCAGCGCCCAGCCGAGCCGCGGGCTGCGCAGCTTCCCGTCGCCCACCAGAGCGGCGTACGCCCGGGCGAGCTGGAGCGGGGTGACCTGCACGTCGCCCTGGCCGATGGAGAAGTTGGCCGCCTCGTAGGCGTGGAGCATGTAGCCCTCGAGGCAGTTCTCGTTGGCCAGGCGCTTGGAGAACGCCGCTCGGGCCTCGTCCTTGATCTCCGGGTAGCCGGTCTTGGCCCGCCGGCACATCTGGTCCTTGGTGGCGTTCCACAGGTCGCGCTTCCAGGCGCGGTTGGGGATCAGGCCCGCCGACTCGCCCGGCAGGTCGACGCCCGTGAGCTTGCCGAAGCCGA
This sequence comes from Planotetraspora silvatica, assembly GCF_016863315.1. Taxonomy (GTDB): domain Bacteria; phylum Actinomycetota; class Actinomycetes; order Streptosporangiales; family Streptosporangiaceae; genus Planotetraspora; species Planotetraspora silvatica. The sequence goes on along the minus strand of NZ_BOOQ01000045.1, from coordinate 8,205 downwards.
AGGAGCGGGCCATGTTCGACATGGGCTCCTTGACCTTCGACTTGGCCGTCTTCCCTCCGTCGCGCAGCCACTCCTCGTATCCGGCGCGGTAGAAGACCGTGTCACACGACTTCACCAGCGCCGTGTGCAGAGAGATGGAGCCCAGGCTCATGCCACCGGCGTTGGGAAACGCCCGGCCTTCGACGTTGTACGCGCTCGGGCACTCGTAGGTGCCGTGCAACGGCTGGCCGTCCGCGACCATGGCCGCGACCGAGCTGATCTTGAAAGTCGATCCGGGGGCGTACGTGCCCTTGATCGCCCGCGACACCAGCGGCTTGCCGGACTTGTCGGACAGCAGGTGCCTGTAGTCCTTCTCGGCGATGCCGCCCGTCCAGACCGAGGGGTCATAGGTGGGCCTGCTGGCCATCGCGATGACCCGGCCGGTCTTGACGTCGAGGACCACGCCCGCGGCGCTGTCCGCCTGCGGGTTGTCCCGCATCGCGTCGGAGACCGCCTTCTCGGTGATCGCCTGGACCTTCGCGTCGATGCTGGTGATGAGGATGTCGCCGGGAGTCGGTGCCGCCTGCTGCTGCACCGCGATGGTCTTGCCCATGCGGTCGACCTGGACCCGGCGCACACCGGGCTGGCCTCTGAGCGCGGCGTCGTACTCCGCCTCGAGCCCGTCGCGGCCCATCAGGTCGACGCCCGAGTAGCTGGCCTTGAGTCCCTCGCGCCGCTCCAACTCCTCCTTCGTGACCGGCTGGAGGTAGCCGAGCAGCTGCGCCGCGTTCTTGCCGTACGGGTAGTTGCGAATCGCCTGGATCTCCGCGGTGACGCCGGGGAAGTCCTCCTGACGCTCCAGGATCTGCAAGGCCTGGCGGCTGGTGACGTGGTCGGCGACGGGAGTCGGCTGGTACGGCGAGCCCGGCCAGCACGGCCGGGAGATCCCGGGCCCGCAGGGGCGGATCCGCTGCTTCAGCGCCTGGAACTGCACCCCGAGAACCGCGGACAGTTTCCTGAGCACGGAGTCGCCGCCGTCGGGCATCCGCTCGAACCGGGCCGGGTCGATCGAGACGACCAGGCTGGGACGGTTGCGGACGAGCGGGTGACCGGTCGAGTCGAGGATCGCCCCCCTGAGGGCGGGTACACGCACCTCCCGGGTGCGTGTCTCCGTGGCCACCGCCACGAACTGCTTGCCCTGCACCATCTGGACCTGCCAGAGGCGCACGACCAGCACCACGAGCAGTGCGACGACGAGCACCTGCAGGACGAAGAGTCGCCCCCTCAACCGTGTCATGCCGTCCCCCGTCTGTAGCTCGTCACGAACTCCGACCCTCTGGCCCGCCGCTTGGGCTGAAGTGCCGACACCGCCCAGAGCACCACGGGGGCGAACACGAGATTGCACAGGCCGACCCAGAGCCACGCCGTCCTGAGGACGGTCCAGGTCACTCCCGGATCACCGAGCAACGCGCCGATCCCGGCCGCCAGGCCGGGAGCGATGACCGCGCACAACGCCACGACGAGCAGGGACAACTGCCCGCCGGCCCGGCCCGCCAGGAATCCCAGGACGCACATCACCAGCGCCCACTGTCCGAGCGCATGGTCCGAGGGCGGCAGGAGGTCGTAGGCGAGACCACCGCAAAAGCCGATCACCGCCCCCGGCACGGCCGCCCCGCGCAGCGCCGCCAGACTGAGGACCACGAGAAGCACCAGGTCAGGCGCGATCCTGGGCGACACCCTGTTCACCAGGCCGACCTGAAGCACCAGAGCGGCGAGGATGAGCAAGGCCGCGACGAGGTTGCGAAACATCAGGATCAGGCCCCCCTGTCCTGTCTCCGCTGATCCCCCGCCTGTCCCACTTGTCCCGGCGCCGCGCGCTCCGGCGTTGGCGACGGCGCGAGACGGGTCTGTTCCCGCGGTTCGTGCCCCGACCTCGGCGGCTCGGACTGCCTCAAACGCGCGTTCGCGCCCGGGGCCGCCGCGGCGGGCTGTTCCACCGTCTGATCGGTCTCACGCGTCTCGGCCTGACTCGTCTCGACCGGCCTCGGCGCGGGCAGCAGTCTGGGCCGCTCAACGGGCTTCGCCTGGCGCGAGACCGCGGGCTTGGGAACCGGCGGCAGCACCGAGTCACGCGGGTCACGCTTGGGCGCCTCGGTCACCACTCCCACGACGTCGATCGACGAGAAGTCCGCGAACGGCCGGGCATAGGCGGTCCTGGTGAGCTCTCCGGGCGTGGTGTCCACCCGCTCGATCACCCCGATCGGCACACCCGGCACGTACGGCGCGCTTCCCTGGGAGCCGAAGGAGACGATTCTGCGCCCCACCTGCACCGGAGACGAAGAGTCGAGCATCCGGAACTTGATGAGGTTGTCATTGCCTCCGGCCTCCCCGAGGCCGTTCACGACGCCGAGCTCGTTGCCGCCCTCCATCCGGGCGCCCGCCGCAAGCGCGGGATCGGTCAGCAGGACGACGGTCGACGTGCTCGGGCCCGCGTGGACGACGCGACCGACCAGGCCCTCACCGCTGAGCACCGTCATGTCGGTCCGCACACCGTCGCCGGTGCCGATGTCGATCTCGACGGCGTCCTCGAAGCCGGGCGAGGCACGGCGGGCGACGACCTGGGCGGGCACGATCCGGTAGCGGCCGAGACCCGCCAGTCCGAGCATCCGGTCGAGTTTCACGACCCGATCCCGGTTCAGGCGCTGCGCGTCCAGGTCGCTCTTCAGTTGTGCGTTCTCCTTGCGGAGCGCGGTGATGGCCCGCTCCGCGCCCGGCGCGTTGCTGATCGTCTTGAAGAAGCCGGTGATCGGCCCGGTGACGGTCGCAGTGGCCCCTTCGACGCTCCCGAACACCGAGGACGCTACGTCGCGCACTGGAGCCAGGAGGGTCCCGTTGGCGGCCCGGTGATCCACAGTGATGAGGATCAACGCGGCCGCCAGAAGGACTCCGATCACGAGACGGGCGCGGCGGGTGTCTCTCATGAACGGCTCCTTAGTTGCGAGGCTCCTGGACGAGGACCTGTTGGAGCGCCTCGAAGTCCTCCACGCACCTTCCGGAGCCGAGCGCGACCGAATCGAGCGCGTTGTCAGCGAGGTGGACCGGCATGCCGGTCTCCTCCCTGAGCCGATCGACCATGCCCCTGAGCAGGGCGCCTCCGCCTGTCAGGGCGATGCCCCTGTCCATGAGGTCACCGGAGAGCTCCGGCGGGCACTTGTCCAGCGTGGACTTGACCGCGTCGACGATCACGTTGACCGGCTCGGCGGTCGCCCTGCGGATCTCCTCGGCTGAGATGACGACCGTCTTCGGGAGCCCGGTCACCAGGTCCCTGCCGCGGATCTCGGCGTGGAAATCCTCGCCCAGCGCGTACGCGGACCCTATTGCGATCTTCACTTCCTCCGCCGTGCGCTCCCCCAGCATCAGGGAGTACTCCTTCTTCGCGAAGGACATGACCGCGTCGTCGAGTTCGTCGCCCGCGACGCGGATCGACTGGCTCGTGACGATGCCGCCCATGGAGATGATCGCCACCTCGGTGGTGCCGCCCCCGATGTCCACCACCATGTTGCCGGTGGGCTCGTGGACGGGCAGGCCGGCACCGATCGCGGCCGCCATGGGCTCCTCGATGATGTAGACCCGCCGTGCTCCTGCCTGATATCCCGCTTCCTTCACCGCGCGCTGCTCGACTCCCGTGATGCCGCTGGGAACCGCCACGATGATGCGGGGCCGGACGAAGTGCCGGCGCTTGTGGACTTTCTGGATGAAGTACCTCAGCATGCGTTCGGTCACGTCGAAGTCCGCGATGACCCCGTCCCTCAGTGGACGGATGGCGACGATGTTGCCGGGCGTGCGCCCGATCATCCGCTTCGCTTCGATCCCGACCGCCACGATCTTGCCGGTAGTGACGTTGATGGCGACGACGGACGGCTCGTTGAGCACGATTCCGCGCCCTCGCACGTAGACCAGGGTGTTCGCCGTGCCAAGGTCAACCGCCATGTCACGGCCCAGGAATGTCAGCTTGCTGCCCATGCGGAAGGAAGCCTTCCTTCAGGTGGTTGGCGGGATAACGCATCGCACTCGAATCGTAACGCGATGTACCCATGACTGGGCACATCGAGCTATCAGGCACGGGGAAAATCTGCGCTTCCCGGGCCAGGGATGTGCCACCACCTTGGAAAACACCTGAGGCCCCGGTTTGGCCGGGGCCTCAGGCGGGGCAAGGACTAGAAACGGTCCGGAAAGAAGATCTTGATCTCACGGGCCGCGGACTCCGGCGAATCGGAGCCGTGCACGATGTTCTCGCCGATCTCCAGCGCGTGATCGCCGCGGATGGTCCCGGGAGGCGACTTCACCGGGTCGGTCAGGCCGGCGAGCGCACGGAACGCCTCAACCGCCCGCGGGCCCTCGACGACGAGCGCGACCAGCGGCGCGGACGTGATGAAGGTGACCAGCTCCCCGAAGAACGGGCGCTCGGAGTGCTCGGCGTAGTGGGCCTTGGCCGTCTCGGCGTCGAGCGTGCGCAGGTCCATCGCCACGATCGTGAGGCCCTTGCGCTCGATGCGGCCGATGACGTCGCCGATGAGGCCACGACGGACACCGTCCGGCTTGATCAGGACAAGGGTACGCTCGGACACGGATTCTCTCCTCGTTCAAGTGCTCGGTGACATGGTTGCGCAGGGTCGCGCGGTCGCACAGACGGCCTCGGCCGCGGATGTCCCGCGTTCGGGCCACCGGATCTCCCGGCGGCCGCGTTCTCCGAGGCCTCAGTGCTACGGCAGAGCCGGCGCAACGGCAGCTTACCGGTCCGTAAGCGACTCTCCGGTCGCGCCGTCCTCCCCCTCGGGCGAAGGCGTCGGAGCCGGGATCACCACCTGCTCACCCCGTACGGCACCGCCGTGGGCGAAGGCCGTGCCGGAGGCCGCGTCCCGGCGTGCCAGGACGGACGCGAGCACGATGACGACCACCACGACGAAGCCACCGGCCAGCGCCCCGGTGTGGAGCGCGTCGACGAACCCGCCGAGGACGGCCTGCTGACTGGGATCGGTGGAACGGCTGACCTCCTGGAGGAGGAGGAACTGGATCCCCGAGCCGAGGAGGAAGCCCGCCATCACGGCGGGGACGCACAGCGACAGGCCGAGGAGCGCCGACCCCTGGCCCGCGAGCCTGAGCGCGCTGACCAGCGCTACGGCGGCTCCGACGGCGAGCAGGACGAACGGCACCACGAGCGGCGGACCATACGGCTGCGGCACGAGCAGCCTGATCGCGCAGAGCCCGGCCACGACCACGGCCAGACCGCCGTTGGTGAGCCGGAAGACCATCGACAGCGGGGCGCGTCCGGCCAGGAGCGCGGCCAGCACGGCGGCCACGGCCGCCAGCACGAACGGCAGCCAGATCCCGGACAGGCCCGGCCCGCCGACCCCGCCCAGCTCGAGATAGGTGGTCTGCGCCACCGTCGGCAGGACGACCAGCCCGACCGCCACGTTGGTGAAGGCCAGCGTCCGCCCGCCCGGCTCGTCGAACGTCCCGGTCGCGACGAGTCCCAGCATCACGACCAGGGCCAGGGCGGCCGCGATGACGACGAGGTTCGGCGACCAGTCGAACGTCATGCCGATCGCGAGGACGGCGATGCCCGCGGAGGGCACGGCCGTACGCGCGAGCCTGACCCGCTCCACGCGCGTGGACCGGTTCCCCGCGGCCTCCCCCTGCGCGGCCGTGGACCCGGTGGCGGTCTCGGCGTCCTGGTCGGCGGATGCCGCCGTGTCGTCGGACGACGCGGAGGCGCGCTCGGCGTCGCCTCCGATCAGCCAGAGCACGAGATAGGCGGCGGCGAGGGCCAGCGCGATCCCCGTCAGCAGGGGATAGGGCTGGAGGGTCACCCGCCACGACTCGACCTTGTCGAGCGGCCACAGGGCCAGGGCCTGCGCCGAGAGCAGGCTCGCCGCGAGCATGCCCGCCCAGATGGGCAGCAGGACGTTCTTCCGCGGTCGCTCGAGGACGGCCGCGAGCGTGCCGGGCACCAGCATGCCCGCGCCGATCCCGTGGAGCACCCGCAGGACGCCGACCAGCCAGGTCGACTCCGCGTAGCCTCCGGCGACGTCGGCCAGTGCCAGCAGCGTGAGCCCGGCGACCAGCACCGGCGCCGCGCGGAACCGCCGGACGGCGATCGCCGCGAGCGGGACCGTCAGCAACATCGCCGGCAACGCCAGACCGTGCGCCCGCATCATCGACACGGGCGGGATGTCCGGCGGCAGCAGCGCGGCCACGATCGAGATGGTGTTGGGGATCGCGACGACCGCCAGGGGCAGCGCGACCGCGGTCAGCAGCCCGACGACGACGTCGAGGAAGACAGGGACGCGGACGGCTTTGACCATGACAGCGGTCCGAGCCTGCGGAACGGGAGGGACGGCCATGGTTGCCGACTTTAGCGCTTAGTCGTCCCCTCGACACGGCGAGCGACGAATATGGCAGTTATCCACAGGGCCGCGAAGATCACCCCGAGGAAGAACATCACGGGGACCAGGAAGCCTGTCGCGATGGCCAGGACCTGGATGACGCTGCCGGCTATGTAGGCGGAGGGACGCTTGAGCATGCCCGCGACGACCACGCACAGTACGGCCAGGCCGATGCCGACCGCCACCGCGAGCGCCGCCTGTACGTGATTGATGACGATGGCGACCGGCGTGGTGAGCGCGACGACGATGGCCTCCATGCCGAGCACGCTCGAACCGAGCCGCCGCATGCCGGGTGTCACCTCGAACATGCGGCCCTCCTTCGTCGCCGGCTGCTCCGCGATCACTTGCCGCCCTTCAGAAGCACGCGGGCGTCGCCCGCCGTGACGACGGATCCCGTGATCAGGACGCCGGAGCCGAACTCGTCACCCTGGTCCGCGAGCCCGACGGCGATGTCGATGGCGTCGTCGAGACGCTCGGCCACGTGGACCCGGTCGGTGCCGAACACGCTCTCGGCCCTGGCCGCCAGTTCCTCCGGCTCCATCGACCGAGGAGAAGAGTTCCTCGTGACCACCAGTTCCTCGACGACCGGCTCCAGCAATTCGAGGATGGTGTCGATGTCCTTGTCCGCCATCATCGCGACGACGGCGACGAGCCGGGTGAACCCGAACGACTCGGTCAGGCCGTCCACGGTGGCCTCCATGCCGCCGGGGTTGTGTGCGGCGTCGAGAACCACCGTGGGGCCACGTTTGACGATCTCCAGCCGTCCCGGGCTGGTGACCTCCGCGAACGCCTGCCTGACGAGTTCGTCTCCGAGGGGGTCGCCGCCGGCCGACAGGGCCTCGACCGCCGCGAGCGCCGTGGCCGCGTTACTCGCCTGGTGCTCGCCGTACAAAGGGAGGAAGACGTCTTCGTAGACCCCGTTGAGCCCTCTGAGCTGGAGCAGTTGCCCGCCCATGCCCAGCTCGCGGTGCAGGACGCCGAACTCCAGCCCCTCCCGGGCCACCGTGGCGCCCACCTCGGCCGCCCGCCTCACCAGGACCTCGGCCGCGGGAAGCGGTTGCTGCCCGAGAATGGCCGTCGCCCCCGGCTTGATGATGCCGGCCTTCTCCTTGGAGATCGTCTCGACGTCCGGGCCCAGGTACTCGGTGTGGTCCAGCGAGATCGGCGTGATGACGGCGACGGCGCCGTCCGCGACGTTGGTGGCGTCCCAGGTGCCGCCCATACCCGTCTCGATGACGGCGATGTCCACGGGCGCGTCCGCGAAAGCCGCGAACGCCATGGCGGTCAGGACCTCGAAGAAGCTGAGCCTGCCGGTCTTGGCGTCGATGATCTCCAGGTACGGGGCGACGTCCAGGTAGACCTCGGTGAAGCGCTCCTCGGACAGCGGTTCACCGTCGACGGAGATGCGCTCCCTGATGGAGGACAGGTGCGGGCTCGTGTAGCGGCCGACCCGGAGATTACGCGCCCGGAGCAGCGACTCCGTCATCCGCGCGGTGCTCGTCTTGCCGTTGGTCCCGGCGATATGGATGACGGGGAAGGATTTCTGAGGGTCGCCGAGGAGCTCCATCAGGGCCCTGACCCGGTCGAGGGTGGGATCGAAGTCCCACTCGACTCCTCTATCCATGATCGCTTGCTCGACGGCACGGTATTCCACGTTGTCAGCCTACGGGCAGATCACCATGGTGTGACTCCCGACCCGCGTCTCCGGGTGCTCGCCGGCTATTGCGGTGTAGCGGGGGGTGTTCGTCTTTGCGGGGGACTTTGCCGGGGGAAATGAAAA
>NZ_BOOQ01000044.1 GCF_016863315.1 Planotetraspora silvatica | reverse complement strand
AAAAGCTCTCCCACAACTCCACCCCCGATCACATTCGAACATCTGTCTGAATCATTTCATGACTACGGACAGTGAGCAATGCTTATCGGCAAGGAAATAGATAAAGAGGTAGGAGGCTTATCGGACGCATTTCGCCTAAGCGTTAAATGCCTGAATTACGCCACGCGGAATCGAGTTCGGGGCATCCTCGATCAGCGCGATTGCCTCGAATGCGTTCACTCGCCACGTGCGCGCGGGGAGGCGACTGAGCGCGGCCGCGTGAACGCGTCAGGCTTGCGGCGGAGAGTCGCGTCAGGGTGTGGTCGGGGAGGGGTTTCCATTGAGGGGGGATCCGCCGACTGGCAGGTCTCGATTCGGCGCCCGCTCTTCCGGGCCCGCCCCTACTCCTTCACCGACCTGGAGAGATCGGGCCGCGCTCGGCCTCCGGTCGGCGACGGAGCGGCCGTGTGCATGATCACGTACGGAGTTCGACCAGGTCACATGGCAAGATTCCGAATCTGCGCATGATCACGGGCCGGGTTTGCGCACGTCGGCGGCCCCTTCGCCGAACCTGTGCATGATCACGAACAGGTCTGAAGGGGCCGGTCGACTACTTGGGTGTCAGGGGCGGCCGAGGGCGCGGTAGTGCCAACCGGCGGAGCGCCAGGTCTCGGCGTCGAGGGCGTTGCGGCCGTCGACGATGTTCCGCGTGGCGACGACGGTGCCGAGCTTCTCGGGATCGAGGTCGACGAACTCCTGCCATTCGGTGAGCAGCAGCATGACGTCGGCTCCCCGGGCGGCGTCCAGAGCCGAGTCGGCGTATCCGAGGTCCGGATGTGCGCGCCGCGCGTTGTCCAGCGCGACCGGGTCGTAGATGGTGACCGTGCCGCCCTCCTGGCCGATGGTGACGGCCACGTCGAGCGCGGGCGAATCGCGGATGTCGTCGGAGTTGGGCTTGAAGGCCGCTCCGAGCACGCCGACCGTGCAGTTCGCGAACGAGCCGCCGACCAGTCCGCGGGCGAGGTCCACCATGCGGGCGCGGCGGCGCATGTTGATGGCGTCCACTTCGCGGAGGAACGTCAGCGCCTGGTCGGCCCCGAGTTCGCCCGCGCGGGCCATGAACGCCCGGATGTCCTTGGGCAGGCAGCCGCCGCCGAAGCCGAGGCCGGGGTTGAGGAACCTGCCGCCGATGCGGTCGTCGAAGGACAGCGCGAGCGACAACTGCTTGACGTCCGCGTGGGCGACCTCGCACACCTCGGCCATGGCGTTGATGAAGGAGATCTTGGTGGCGAGGAAGGCGTTGGCGGCCGACTTGACCAGCTCGGCGGTGGGGAAGTCCATCACCACGACGGGAACCTCGCCCAGCGGCGCGTACACGTCCCGCAACACCTTCTCGGCGCGCTCGGAGGTGACCCCCAGCACGATCCGATCCGGGTGCAGGGTGTCCTTCACGGCGAAGCCCTCGCGGAGGAACTCCGGGTTCCAGGCCAGTTCCGCCTGAGCGCCGGCCGGCGACAGCCGTACCAGCTTCTCGGCGAGGCGCTCAGCGGTGCCGACGGGAACCGTCGACTTGCCGACGACGAGGCACTCGCGATCGAGGTGCGGCGCGAGGGACTCGACGACGGCGTCCAGATAGGAGACGTCCGCGGCGTACTCGCCCTTCTTCTGGGGAGTGCCCACACAGATGAAGTGGACGTCACCGAAGGCGGCGGCCTCCTCATAGGAGGTCGTGAAGCGCAGTCGTCCCGACTCCAGGTTGCGCCGGAGGAGATCCTCTAGGCCGGGTTCGTGGATCGGGAGCTCGCCGCGCTCCAGCATGTCGATCTTGCTCTGATCGACGTCGAGACCGAGGACCTCAAAACCGAGTTCGGCCATGCATGCCGCATGTGTGGCACCCAAATATCCGGTGCCAAGCACGGTGAGACGGTAAGGCACGGCATGCTCCCCTCTTACCCAATCTTTGTGATCTGGCATCGTACTGAGGCCGTCAACTGCCCCAGGCATCGGGTGGGCAAACTGGTTCTTGCCCCAACCGTAGGGGGTGTCGACGATCAAGGAGTTGTCACCCCCCGCCAGGAGAGTCGGTGTTCTGACGGCCCTCCGGGACGACGCGGCGCGCAGAGCCGTACTGGTTAGTAACCTTCTGTTCGGGCGGCCTAGTATCGCGCTATGAGCTTCCCTCTCTACGCGCCCGCCGAGGAGCACGAGATGCTCCGCGAGACGGTTCGGGCTCTCGCCGACGAAAAGATCGCCCCCCGTGCCGCCGCCGCGGACGAGAACGAGGAGTTCCCCTGGGAGGTCTACAAGGACCTCGTCGCGGCGGACCTGCACGCCGTCCACATCCCCGAGGAGTACGGCGGGGCCGGCGCCGACGCGCTCGCCACCGTCATCGTGATCGAGGAGGTCGCCCGCGCGTGCGCGTCGTCCTCGCTCATCCCGGCGGTCAACAAGCTGGGGACGGTCCCGCTGCTGCTGTCGGCTTCGGAGGAGATCAAGCAGCGGTACCTGACGCCCGTCGCCGGGGGCGACGCGATGTTCTCCTACGCGCTGAGCGAGGCCGAGGCCGGGTCCGACGCGGCCTCGATGAAGACCCGTGCGGTCAAGGACGGCGACCACTACGTGCTCAACGGCACCAAGATGTGGATCACCAACGCGGGGGTCTCGGAGTACTACACCGTCATGGCGGTGACCGACCCGTCGGCCGGCGCCCGGGGGATCTCCGCCTTCGTCGTCGAGAAGAGCGACGAAGGGGTCGGCTTCGGCCCCAAGGAGAAGAAGCTCGGCATCAAGGGGTCGCCGACCCGCCAGGTCATCCTCGAGAACGTTCGCATCCCCGAGTCGCGGATGGTCGGTGAGCCCGGCACCGGCTTCAAGACCGCGCTGGCCACGCTCGACCACACCCGTGTCACTATCGCCGCGCAGGCGCTCGGCATCGCACAGGGCGCACTGGACTTCGCCATCGGCTACGTGAAGGAGCGCAAGCAGTTCGGCAAGGCGATCGCCGAGTTCCAGGGCCTGCAGTTCATGATCGCGGACATGGCGATGAAGCTGGAGGCCGCCCGTCAGCTCACCTACGCCGCGGCCGCGAAGTCGGAGCTCGCCATGCACGGGACGCGTGTCAAGGATCTGACGTTCTTCTCGAGCGCGGCCAAGACCGCCGCGTCCGACGCCGCGATGGAGATCACCACCGACGCCGTCCAGCTTCTCGGCGGGTACGGTTACACCCGCGATTTCCCGGTCGAGCGCATGATGCGCGACGCGAAGATCACCCAGATCTACGAGGGAACCAACCAGATCCAGCGCATGGTCATGGCCCGCCAGCTGCTGAAGTAGCTCCTGACATGCGAAAACCCCGCCTTCCATGGTTGGTGAGCGGGGTTCGCTGTGTCCGAGGTGCGGCTCTAAAGGATCACTGTTCCGTCCCTGTTCCGTGAGAACACTGCGAGAGGATGGAACATGGCTCTTTCGTAGCTCGCTGAAAGATCGCCATCATGCAGGGTGTCGTACGGAAGTGAACGAACGGCCGTAGCTCTCACTGCCTCCGGCAATCTACGCTTTCCGGATCGATTCGGTAGCCCGGTGGAACCTCTGTATAAGGTCCCGAGCATGACACGCTGGGGCGTCGCAGTCCTTGTCCTCGTTGGTCTTGCGGCTGTGATCGGTCTTGCCGGAGCAGGGGCTTGGGCGATATCTGGGGGTATCTACGGTTGTACTCCCCGGGATGATCGGTTCGCCTCCACGCTTGAGTCCTTACCCATCCTTGATGTTCATCCACTAAATGCGCGGCCCGTAGAGGAGCGCTACTCGGGTTGCGACAGCGATGACGGGTTTGCGTATGCGGGGCAGCCCTATCGAGGGGTCGAGTCTCGGGAAGGGTTGCAGTCGTTCTACGCGAAAGCGGCCAAGGTGGATGGCTGGACACCGGAGATCGATCCAACGGGCCCGCCCAGGGGACAGGGCGAGCAGTGCTTCACGAAGACGATTGACGGGACCACAGCGCATCTCCACCTGTGGTATCCGGCTGACCTTGAGGCCACAGGGGAGCGAGATCAGTACGGCATCGAGATCACCGCTAGCCATGATGGCGGTGCGTGGTGCTGATCACTAGTGTCGCTCGGTTTCTCTCCTGATCAGCCCTGTCGCGCGGCTGCGTCGTGAGAGACGACACGCGGACGGAACATGCGGATGTCAATTGCCCCCCGTGCACGCTCGTGAGAGCCGGGCATCATGTGGGCGTACACCCGAAGCGTGAAGCCAGGGTCGGCGTGGCCGAGGTAGTCGGCGAGTTCTTTGACGGAGACGCCTGGTTGCGCAGGGCCATCCCGCCAGCCGACGACCCTGGCAAGCCGAGCAGACCCCCGCCCGGCCCGCCGGCGTCAGAACGTGCGTCAAGGTCCGCTTGACGTGGCGGACCGGGCGGCGGCCCGCTCCCCGGAGGGCGGGTCGGCGGCAGACGGGATGGCAGCCAGGTCTGCGGGTTGGGTTCGCATCCCCTCCCGCCTTATCAACGGCACGGGTGTTGCGAGCGTCAGTGGCCATCGGTAATGGCCCAGGGCGTGGCCTGTGCTGCTGTTCGTTGCCGTGACTGCCATCTGTCGTTCATGCCTGCGTAGCCGTGTTAATCAGCCTGCTCCCTAACATCTGCGACGTGCGCCGCTGGCCTCCCGCGGCCCTCTCGGGCTCGGACTGCTGCCATCCCTCGGTGCTCGATTAGCCTCCGACGACTGATAGGCCACGGGAATGTCCGAAGAACGAAAGCAGACTCGAATCTCGCGCCGCAACGCGCTCGGCGTGTTCGGGGCGACAGCCTCTGGTGTCGCGGCCGGGCCGATGCTGCTCGGTGCACGTGCCGCCGAGGCCGAGGCGTACCCGGCCTCGTCGGCGGTACGAAGCCTCAGGAACGGCTCGGGCTCCACGCCGGTCCAGGGCCTGCACCTCCAGTTCGGTGGCGACCCGCGCAGCCAGATGGTGGTCTCGTGGATCACCGATGAGGAGGTGAAGAACCCGCGGGTCGTCTACGGCACGCTCAACGGAGGCTTCGGGTCCACGGCGTCCGCGGTCACGAAGTCCTACACCGACGGACACTCGGGCAAGACCGTCTGGGCGCACCACGCGCTGCTGAGCAAGCTCAAGTCCGACACCGACTACCTCTACGCCGCCCAGCACGACGGCGCGACGCCGGACGCGGGCACGTTCCACACAGCGCCGTCGGGTCGAGCGCCGTTCACGTTCACCAGCTTCGGCGACCAGGGTTCGCCGACGGTGACGTGGAAGAACGGTTCGAACCCGGTCGACGCCTCGGGCCGCGACTTCGAGCCCAACGCCACTCCGGCCGCCGGTGACATCGTCACGGGCGTGGAGAAGGTCGGTCCGCTGTTCCACCTGCTCAACGGCGACCTGTGCTACGCGAACAGCGGCCCCGACCGGGTTCGCACATGGAACCACTACCTGACCAACAACAGCCGCTCGGCGCGGTTCCGTCCGTGGATGCCGTGCGCCGGCAACCACGAGATCGAGGCCGGCAACGGCGTGCTCGGCTTCGACGCGTTCCAGACCTACTTCGAGCTGCCCTCGACCGAGACCGACCCCGAGCTGGACAACCTCTGGTATGCCTTCACGGTGGGCGCGGTCCGGGTCATCGCCCTGCAGAACGACGAGATCGCGCTGCAGGAGGGTGGCGACATCTACAACCGCGGCTACTCCGGCGGTCGTCAGCTCGCCTGGCTGGAGAAGGAGCTCAAGGCGGCTCGTGCCTCCAAGGACATCGACTGGATCGTTGTCTGCATGCACCAGGTGATGATCAGCTCCGCGACCGCGGCGAACGGCCCCGACCTGGCGCTGCGTGCGGCGTACGGCCCGCTGTTCGACAAGTACGGCGTCGACCTGGTCGTGTGCGGCCACGAGCACGACTACGAGCGCTCGCTGGCCGTCCGTGGTGTCGTGCCGGGCAGCGCAACCCTCACGCCCAACCCGAGCCAGAGCGCCACCGACGTCGTCGAGAGCGAGTTCGGTACCACGCACATGATCCTCGGCGGCGGCGGCGTCTCCGGCGTCACCAACACCAGCTTCACGATGGACGACTTCGACGGCCACGGCCACCACTCGGCGTACGTCCAGACGGAGCACGTCGGCAAGTTCAACTCGGTCAAGGAGCAGGAGGCCGCGGTCTGGATCGGTGTCCGCGACGACATGCACCCCTACGGCTTCGCCGAGTTCGCCGTCGACCCGGGCCGCCACCCGGGCGACATGACCCGGATCTATGTCACCTATTACAACGTGATCACCCCGACAGGTGAGCTGAAGGTGTTCGAGCAGTTCACGCTGCAGCGCCGGCGCAGCGACGGCGGCAACCACCACCACTAACCCCTTCGCCAGCAGCCTCAATCGTCGGACCCCCAGGGGCCGGGACCACGTCCCGGCCCCTGCTCGACAGTCGAAGAGATCGCAGCTGACGCCCTCGTCCGGGGTGGCAGGTTCGGCGAACCGCCGGTGCGGCGTTGAACACCAGTTGGCGGCTAGCGGCGGGCTGCGTGCTGATCGAGTCGCGCAAGAAGCGGGTGACCAACTGGGTGACAATCGGGACGGACACCAGCGGACGAGCGGGGACCGTGGTGGACGGTTCCGGCAGTTCAATCCCTATGAGGTGCCAGGCCAGAGGGCTGCGTTGGTTGCCTGATAAGGAAGCGGTCTGCACATGGCCGGCCCCCCTGCGCTACGTGATGGGTCGACAGCAGACGGGAGATCAGGGCAGGCGTAGTGTGTCGGCCGGTCGCCCTTTTGTATCCGCCCGAACCCTTTGTCTGGATGGAGCAACGTGCGTGTTGCTGGACTTGCTTGTCGGGGCGCTCGTGCAGCTCATTCCGCCCCATCGTGGGCTGCAGCGCTGGATGTACCGGCATCCGATGCTCTCCAGCGCGGGCCTTGGCAGTATTCCCTTCGTCGGGTTCAGCGTTGCCGCATGGGTGGATGGGGAGTGGCCCATCCCGTGGATGCTTACTGGTGGTTTAGGTCTCTTCTTCGCTGTCTCCGCGCGATTGCTGATCGCGATGAATGTTTACGTGGCGAAGCGTCAGGCGAGGCACCAGTCGGGGCATGTGCCCCTCGATGAGAAGCGCCGGATGAGCGTGAACGCGGAGCCTTACCGGGCTAAGCATGGCCCGGACAGGCGACGGCTCTCCCCCGAAGAGCCGCTACCCCGATTGTTCGAGTCGCCCGGTGTGCCAAGGCGTCCCGAGGGAGACGGCTAAGGCGAACCCGGGGCCAGACAGAGGCTGTACAGCAACCCGTACAGCAACGCCGTCTCACACGACCACACGCCACCGGCCGGTAACTCCCTCTTCAGCAGGGCGAGGAGCCCTCTACGTCGTGACTGGCTCCCGTTTGCAAGCAGGAAGTCAGACGTACGAGCCCGCAGGGAACGCCGCCGCGAGCTACCGGACTCGAACTCACCCCAGGAACAGGGGAGCGGTTTACGAGATCGAGAAGAGCAGCCCTATGACCAATTGAGCGCCGAATGCGAAGACGAGGCCCTGGAGACCACCGATCCGCCCGGTCGCGGGCCTGCGGTCCTCAAGCCCCCACCACAACGGCCGGGGCTCGAACACCAGGTAGAAACAGGCGCCGAACTGGCCGAGCGTGAACAGCCACAACCACGCCCACCGATTGCCCAGGCGGTGCCGATCGGTGCCGAGCATGACAAGCAGCGTGACGAACCAGGCGATCGGCACGAGCGGGCCCGCTCCGATGTCGGACATCTTGAACGGCCATACGGCCATCAGCCAGCGGCCGTCGTCCTCGCCGGACTTCCGCCGTTCCGCGATCACCTTGATGGGACTGGAAAGGCGTCCCTGCAGCTCACGCCAGGTCTCGGGGACTTGGGTGTGATGCCAGGCAAGCGGCCCGGTCGACCAGCGCAGATCCAGCATTGGCTCCGACGTCGACCAGTCGGTCCGGTAGGCGAGGTAGGTGATCTGTCCGGCGTCCCACCGTGCGTGAAAATCCTCGGCGGAACGTTCCCGAGGCAAGGCGCTGAGAACGGCGACCAAGCTGCCCCAGAGTAGAACGGCGAGCAGGATGACCCGCACCACAACGGCCGCGATTCTGACCTCTGTCCGGAGAACCGGCACTCCCTTAAGCTGGTGCATTCTGGTCCCCGAACCTGCGATTTGATACCCCCTTATGGGCGATCCGAGAAGATCCTCCCGCACGAATCTGGGAACACGCAATCGGTGGACCGGGCCGTGGCCGTCAGGATCCGAGAGGAGTGAGGTGGCCCGCGTCGTATGCGCGTCGCCGTAAGCGCTCGGCTACCGGTCCCCATGGCGTTTCAGCACGTCAAGGACGGTAGGAGAGCTCAGTAGGCAGGGCTCTGTAAAACCGTCGGCAGTTCGGCGTGCAACAGGGGTAGTTCGCTGGCGTACCTGCGAGGCGGAGCGCCGGGCATACGCCGCGTACGCATACGCTTCTGCCGCGAATCGTCCGCCTCCAGGCCGACAGAGGGGCGCGCCTGCTGGCGCTTTCCAAGAGCGGGATAATCGCGCTCATGGCAGACGTCGTTGGTGACTTCACCGTGTCGATCACCAGGCCGAGCTTTCGTGCACTCCTCATCACTTGCACTCTGCGGCAGCAGGAGATCGACGTGTATGCCGAGGCACTTCCTGATAGCACCGATGCCGACTGGTCGATCGTTCTCAACGGCACGCTGTACTGGACTCGGCCGGCGACGACGGCTCTTACCGAACCCGAGAAGCAGGCGCTGAGGGCTGTGCTGGCGAAGAGAGCCGAGACGGAGGGCCTACGCATTCGGTGGGATTAGGAGTCGCGGGTGACCATGCCGAGGTGACAGCAGCGCTGACAGCAACATCCCCAGACGAGGGCACATTCCGGCTACCGCCCACACCCATCTGACCACGGTTTTCTCTATCTGAGCAGGGTGATTGGTCCGCCTGAAAAGCGGAAGGTCGGCAGTTCGAACCTGCCCCTGACCACAGCACCTGAACAGCCAGAACGGAAGATCACGACCGGGGCGTTTTTGATCTCTCTTGACGGCAATGTCACGTCAAGGCCGCATGCTAGGGGATCTTCGGTCGCGTACGAGAAGCCGGGCGGTTGGACGCTGCCGCAAACCAATCTGCGGCGTAGTTGAGCGTGTCCGTCCCCAAGGTCAGCCGGGGTCGATACCGACCGACCGCAGGTTAAAGATCAAGTTAGTCTTCGAGGTTCTGGCCGCGTGTTCCTGCTGTCGGGCTGCTGTTCCGTTGGTTGTCGGCGTTCCAGCTGGCCAGGAGGCGGATCGCGTCGGCTTCGGGGGTGCCGGGTTGGGGGGCGTAGACGGTGAGTATCTGGCTGGAGGCGGCGTCGATGCGGAGGGTCTCGTAGGGCAGTGTGACCTCGCCGATGAGTGGGTGCCGGAAGGTCTTGGTGCCGGTTCGGTGGATTCGTACGTCGTTGGTTGCCCAGCGGGTGCGGAATTCTGTGCTGCGGGTGGCGAGTTGTCCGATCAGTTCGGTCAGGTCGGGGTCATGGGGGTGGTGGCCGGCCTCGATGCGCAGCATCGCCACGATGTCGGCTGTGATCCGGTCCCACTCGGGGTACAGGTTCCGGGCCCTGGGCTCGTCGAGGAACAGGAAGAGGGCGCTGTTCGTCCGTCCGGGCATGTCGTAGACGGGTGCGAGGAGTGCGCGCCCCAGTGTGTTGGTCGCGAGGATGTCGAATCGGCCGTTGAAGACCACTGCGGGTAGGTGGTCCATCGAGTCGAGCAGCACCCGGATTCCGGGGGTGACCAGGTCCTTCGCCGTGCCGCGGCTCCGCTTGCGGGCCGCGGGGGTCAGAGCGGCGAGCAGCCGGCCGAGGTGAGCGCGTTCGTCGTCGTCCAGACGCAGGACGTCAGCGACGGCGTCGACGACTCCGGCGGAGGGCCCGGTTGCCTGGCCGCGTTCGAGCCGCACGTAGTACTCCGGGCTGACCCCGGCGAGCAACGCGACCTCCTCCCGGCGCAGGCCCTTGACCCGACGGCGGGTGCCCTGCGGAGGAAGGCCGGCGTCGGTTGGGGTGACCCGGGCGCGGCGGGTGGTGAGGAACTCGCGGACCGCCGCCCGCGCGGCCTCCTTCTCGTCCATGAGATCAAGGGTAGGCCCGGCCCGCGCCCGGAAGGGGTCCCTGTGAGTACCCCTTTTCGCAGTGTCTGTCGGGATGTGGTGAACCCGATGTTGGCTGGGTGTCGGCGAGATCGAGATCGGCGCCCGGATGCCGGGGACGCCGTCCTTCGCCGCTCCCTCTGATGCACCTTCCTTCGACAGTCTCGACGAGAAATGAGTTCTTGATGCAGCACGCCATGCTGGGGAGCCTGCGGGTTTCCCGGATCGGTCTGGGTGCTATGTCCATGGCCGGCACTCTCCTGTCCGGCGGCGGCCTGGACGACGCTGAATCCATCCGCGCTATCCATCGCGCGCTCGACCTCGGCGTCACCCACGTCGACACCGCTGAAAGCTACGGACCGTTTCACAGCGAGGAAATCGTCGGTCAGGCGCTGGAGGGTCGGCGCGACCAGGTCGTCCTCACCACGAAGTTCGGCATCTTGTCCCATGCCGGGGATGGAACTGGCCCGTTCGACAGCAGTCCGGCCAACATCCGCACCGCCGTCGAGGGCTCCCTGAAGCGTCTGCGTACCGACCGGATCGACCTCTACTACCAGCACCGGGTCGACCGGAACACCCCCATCGAGGAGACCATCGGCACCGTGGCCGAGCTGGTCGCCGAGGGCAAGGTCTTGCACATCGGCCTGTCCGAGGCCTCGCCAGACACGATCCGCCGCGCCCACACTGTGCACCCGATTGCCGCGTTGCAGACCGAGTACTCCCTGTGGACCCGCGACGTCGAGACCGAGTTGCTGCCCCTGCTACGCGAGCTGGGCATTGGCCTCGTCCCCTATGCGCCGCTCGGGCACGGGTTCCTGACCGGCCAGATCCGCACGCCGGAAGAGATTCCCGACGGCGACTGGCGCAAGACCAATCCGCGCTTTATCGGCGAGGCCTTCTACCAGAACCTGCAGCTTGTGGAGGAAGTGCGGGACATCGCGGCCGCCGACGGCGTCATCCTGACCGCCGACCAGTTGCAGCGGCTCGACACCCTCACGCCGGCCACCGGCGCCCGGCACGACGACTTCAACGAGTCCATGATCGACCGCTGAAACCAACAGCGACGAGTGTGCCGCCACCAGCCCGAACACCGGACCCCAACGGGGTTCTCGACGCACGAGAGCCTGCGCCTCAAAGGAGAAACGCCATGTCCGCAGATACATCACTGACCGAGCAGAACCGCGCGATCGTCGAAGCCATGTTCGCAGCGGCGAACAACGGCGACGTCGAGGGAGTCTTCTCCTACCTGTCCGAGGACGTCGCGGTCATCGAGCCGGTGTTCCTGCCCTTCGGGAAGGCTTACCACGGCAAGGACGAATTCCTCGGCCTCGCCCAGGTCTTGCCGAACTACCTCGACGTCTCCAAGATCACGGTGCATTACACCATCGCGGACGGCGACCGCGTCGCGGCGTGCGTCGGCATCACGGACGTCGCGACGGGAGAGCTGACCCGCTTCATCGAGCAATTCACCATCAAGGACGGCAAGATCGTCGAGAATCGGCTTTTCTACCACGAGGCCGGCACCTTGATCGACCAGCCCAAGGTCGTGTAACGCACACCCGGCCTCGCTGATCGTCCTCCACCGCTCCTCACCTGGTAGAGGAAACTCGCGGACCGCAGCCTCCTTGGCGTCCATCCGATCGGGGGGTAGGCCCGGCCCGCATCCCGTAAGGGGGCTTGTGCGAGTACCCCGATTGGCGGTGCCCGCCGGGATGTGGTGCTGTTTCGTCGGTTAGAAAGAAGACGTCGTGAACAACACTCTCATTCCGTTCATCCGTGAGTTCGCCAAGGCGCCAACCGTTGTCGCATCGGTGATACCGAGCGGCAAAGCTCTCGCCCGGCAGATAACATCACCGATTCCGTCAATGGGGCAACCGGTCGTCGTGGAACTTGGCTCCGGCACCGGTGCGTTCAGCCGGACGATTCAAGAGCGACTCGACGGGCGCGGGCGGCATATCGCCTTCGACGTCAATGAGCGTTTCACCGCCCTGTTGGCCGAACGCTTCGCCGGCCTCGACGCGGTCACGGCGGATGCCCGTGACGTCTCCACCATCCTCGCCGAGCGCGGCCTCGGTCAGGCCGATGCCATCATCAGCGGCCTGCCGTGGGCGTCGTTTCGGCACGATCGACAGCGTGAACTGCTCGACGCCGTCGTGGATGCCTTGTCACCACAGGGTGCATTCACGACCTTCGCCTATGTCCATGCCCGCCGGTCCATCCCGGCTCGCCGGTTCCGCCGGTCATTGGCGGATCGGTTCGAAGAAGTCGTACTCGGGCGGACCGTGTGGGCGAATCTGCCTCCGGCCCTGGTGTATCACTGCCGTCGTCCCCAGCCATGACAGCGGGACCACCGGACGGCCGGCGTACCAGGCCACGCCGTGCTGGCAGATCGATCCGGGAAGTCGCTCAGGCGTCCGCGCCGGCCGGTGTCGAGGACCTACCAGTTGACCAGGTGCGCGAGGTTGCATCGGGATCGGCACTGTTCACGGTGGCCACGGATGGCGCCCCGACGAGCGTCCTATTAAGTGATCTTGCTAACGCGGC
This sequence comes from Planotetraspora silvatica, assembly GCF_016863315.1. Taxonomy (GTDB): domain Bacteria; phylum Actinomycetota; class Actinomycetes; order Streptosporangiales; family Streptosporangiaceae; genus Planotetraspora; species Planotetraspora silvatica. Next base: position 62,221 of record NZ_BOOQ01000044.1, on the reverse strand, counting down.
TGCTAACAACACCCGTGGACGGGTCTGGACGATGCTGGACCGAATGACCTCATCAACACCGTCCGACCAGGGCCATTGAGATAACGGTGGACGCTTCTGGACGGTCGTGTCTTAACTCGTAATGAGGTGATCAGGGGCGAACTCTCGCAGTAGGAGTAGTTACAGGCTTGGCTTGATGTTCATGCCAGATTCGCTGGTGGGAAAACGGATCCGCTCATGATCAGCCTGATCATCTCGCTCTTCATGGCCAATCACACGCCTGAGCCGTAGGTGACGCCCGCTCTGGATCTGATCAAGGAAGTTCTGTGAGACGTCTCATGAGGTCAGGAAGAACCGCCCTTGCGCTGGCGGCGGTAACACTGTCTGCGACGTTGGCGATTCAGCCTGCTCCGGCGTCGGCCGGCGGAGGCCCAGATCTCGAGGTCATCCGAAGCCTGCACCTTCCGGAAGTTGGGATTCACCAGACGTCATACCTCGAGCCGGGAGGCTACTCGGTCTACTTTGGGGAATCGGGTGGCATCAGCGCTGACGGCAGCGTGGTCAGTTACATCCTCGATAATCCCAACCCCCCAGGCTGGGATTACACGTCGTACGTGACCAACCTGAAGACGGGAGAGACGAAGACCGTCCCCGGACTCAGCCTGGGTCTCAATGAGAACGGCACTCAGGTCGTGTACCGCACCCCCTGCGCGCAGGGTTACAGTTGCCGCATCAACGCGATGGACCTCACTACCGGTGCCGTCACCTGGTCGGTTGCGAGCGATGTCCGTGATACGCAGGACGCCATTCCCGATGGGCAGGGGAACAACGCCACGTTCGACGGCGTCCGTACCGTGGTCTTCCACTCGATGGCCACGGATCTGGTCCCCGGCGTGACAACGCCGGGGGACCGCATGTACGTCCACGACCTCGTGAGTGGCGTAACGCGGCTGTTCAAGGATCCGCTGGCCCCGGATAACGCGAACCTCGCCGAGAACTACACCCACGCGGGGGTGAGCCCGGGCGGCCAGTACGTCGCCTACCGGTGGCAGGAAGCCGACGAGACGACTCACCTGTCGGTTCTCGACCAGGTCACCGGGCGATACACCCGAATCCTCGACACCGCTCCAGAGCGCTATCCGGTGTGGGCTCCGCCCTCCATCAGCAACAACGGCAAGCTCGTGTTCACGACACGGGAGCGGCTGCTGCCACAGGACGCCAACGACCAGCCCGACGTGTATCTCCAGGACCTCAGAACTGGGACCACCACCCTGGTCAGCACCGACGAGACCGGAGGGGCCACTGGTGACGCGCCGACGGACGCCTTCTCCACACCGCGAATCACCGCGGACGGCCGCTACGTTGCCTACCGAGGTGGCACGATCCGCAGGCTGATATTTCGGAACCTCGCGACGGGAAGCCAGAGAACGCTGACCAACGTGGACGGCACCGAGTTGGGGTACATGCCCGCACTGTCGAGGACCGGCCGCTACCTCGCCGTCGTTGGCATCACCGAGAACGGGTGGGCAGGCGTTGTCCGCCGCGATCAAGCTCAGGACTGCGCCGGTGACTTCGGCACGATCGAAGGCTCTGGCACCATCTACGGCTCGCCCGGCGACGACGTCATCTACGGTTCTCCTGATCCGGACATCATCTACGGTTACGGCGGCAACGACGTTATATGCGGTCTGGGCGGCGATGACACCATTGACGGTGGCACCGGTGACGACGCCATCTACGGCGGCGGGGGTGACGACCGGATCGAAGGTAACGAGGGCAACGACGTGGTCGACGGCGCCGACGGCGCCGACTCGATGAACGGTGGATACGGCACGGACGCGGTGTTGTACGGCTCGGCCACGGCTGGAGTGGACGTGAGTCTCAGCCGCTTGACGCCCAATGGCATGCCGGGCGAAGGCGACCAGGTCTTCAACGACTTCGAGGCGATCTTCGGCTCCGCCTTCAATGACACGTTGAGCGGCCGCGAAAACAGAGAGTGGCTGTTCGGCCAGGACGGCAGCGACACGTTGCTCGGCATGGCCGGCGACGACCAGCTCTACGGCGGGGATGGTGAGAAGGACGTCCTCGTCGGTATGGTCGGTGACGACTACCTCGATGGCGGGCCCCGGTTCTTGAACTCATGCGCCGGCGGTCCCGGCACCAACACTTTCGACCAGTGCACATATATCTCTGGCCAGTCGTGATCTCCTCCAGACGGACTCGTCGTCCGTCCGCACACCATGGGAGATCTTTGAAGTAGCCCCTGGCATGCGAAAACCCCGCTTCCCTGGTGTGGGCGGCGGGGTTCGTCATGCCCCGATCCGGCACGCCTAAAGGATCTTGCTCCGTCGCCGGTCCACTCAGGCGGTCCGCGAGAGCGGGGCGCGGCGCGCCCGCCAGAGCGCGACGCCGAGCCAGACGCCGCCGACCGCGATCAGTGCGCCGTGCGCCATGCGCAGCGCCGGCGTACCGAAGAACTGCGGGAGAAACAGGACGAAGCCGGCCGCGAGTGGGACCGCGCTCCAGCGTGGAAGCGCGCCCGACCTCCAGACCGCCACCGCCGCCATGACCGCGCCGACGGCGAGCAGCACGAGCCCGGCCCCGAACATGGTGATCGCGGCCGGGCCGTATCGGAACTGGTCGGCCAGTTGCAGCAGCGAGGCGTCCCGGTCGCGCACGGCGCGCACGGCGATGACGTTCAGGCCGAACACCTCGGCGCCGTAATAGGGCAGCGTGAGCCCCACGCCGATCCAGGCTGTGATGGCGGCGCGCAGCGCGAGGCGTCGGCCGAGTACGAGGTACAGGCCCAGCAGGCCCAGCGTCAGCAGGATGAACCCGGCCACGGCGAGCAGGTGGGCGGCCATCCAGGCGGACGAGGCCATCGCCCGTGCCCCGGCCGCCGACGTTTCGTCCGAGTAGGGCCGGATCACCGGATACAGCAGGAACAGGATCCCGGCCCCGCCGAGGGACAGGGCGGTCGAGCGTGCGGGGGGAACGGCGGTCATGTCAGGCCTCCCATAAAGGCGACTCATTGCTCTGCTTCGAGAGCAATGCTCTCTCTTAGGAGCGATGATGTCAATGAGGACAGTCGCTTCCGAGAAGTTGTCGCAGTGCCGTGTGGCGTAGAACGAGCCGGTAGCGCGGCGGAAGACGGCCCAGGAACGGATCGTCCAGATAAGGGTGGATTGGCCAGCACCGGATGCCTCAGGATGGCGGCATGACCGAGCCCCCTGGCGAACAGCCCGCCCCTCCCAATCCACCGCTCGGCGCCGGATACCCCCCTCCGGGCCCATCGACCGGCCCACACCCTTACGCCACCGGCCCCCGGTGGCCCGGGTATGCGCCGCCCGTCTATCCGCCGGGTGGTCAGTGGCCACCGCCAGGCCCGCCGGCCGCGTTCCGCCGGCCGGTGGGCGACCCGACGCTCGCCGAGTGGTGGGAGCGGCTTCTCGCCAGGTTGATCGACAGCACGATCCTCAGCGTCCTCATCTCACCGGCCTACGTGCTCCTGGTGTTCTCGATCTCCGACGAGTTTCTCGCGATCATGCGGCAGTCGGCCGAGGGCCGCCCCGTCGACGTGCAGGATCTCCTGGCGTTCGAGGTGACGACGTTCAAGTGGGGGCTTCTCATGGCGCCCATCGCGGCCGCCCTGTGCTTCGTCTACGACGGGATCCAGCATGCGGTATGGGGTCGCACTCTGGGCAAGCGCCTGCTGAAGATCGAGGTGGTCGCCATGTCCACGCGCGTGCGCGTCACCCCCGGCGCGGCCTGGCGCAGGGCGGCGGTCTACGCCCTGCCTCCGGCCGTGCCGATCATCGGAGGCCTCTTCGCGCTCGCGAACAGCCTCTGGTTGTTCCAGGACCCGATGGCACGGCAGTGCCTGCATGACAAGGCGGCGGAGACCGTCGTGGTGAAGACCCGCAGACACGGGTAGACGGCCGGCGTCGGGATGACCGTGATGATCGCCCTAGCCGCGATCATGTTGTAGCCGAGCAGGAACAGGCCCCTGGAGGTGCGTGATCTCCGTGGTGATCGGCAGCTGGTCCGGGGTGGCGGCCATCTCGCTCAGCACGTCTGGCTTGTCGGTGATGATGCCGTCTACGCCGTAGGAGGTCATGCGGCTCATGTCGTCGGGATCGTTCACGGTCCAGGTGAAGATCTTCATGCCGTTGTCGTGTACGCACTTGACGTAGGAGGGGGTGACGTCGGCGTACGGCGGGTTGATCTCGTCGGCGAATTTGGCGAGGTCGTCGAGATCCGCGGTCCTCGGTGTCCCGAGCAGGCCGATGGGCACCTGGGGCAGCTCCTTGTTGAAGGTACGCAGGGAGTCCCTGTCGAACGACTGGATGACGAGCCGGTTCTCGCTGAGCCACGAGGAGTTGCGGCGCAGCGTGCCGGCGATGCGGCCCTCGATGCCCGGGTAGAGGTGCGGGGACTTGATCTCCAGCCGCAGGTCGAGCCCGCTTCCCCGCATCGCGCCCAGCGCCTCGCCGAGAGTGGGCACCGGTTCGCCCTCGTAATCGGCGTCGGCCCACGAACCGGCGTCGAGCTTGCGGATCTGCGCGAGGGTCAGGTCGCCCACCTTCCAGGAGCTCCGGTTGGGAAAGACCTTTTCCGCGTCTGTGGTGCGGTTCAGCGTCGTGTCGTGCATCAGGACCAGCTTGTGGTCCTTGGTCTCCTGAACGTCGAGCTCGAACATGTCCGCGCCCTGCTCGGCGGCCAGCTCGAAGGCCGCGACGGTGTTCTCGGGCGCGTACGCCGACGCTCCGCGGTGGGCGACGCCGATCACCGTTGATGGATCGGCGGCCGCTGTGGTCGCGACCACCGCCATGGCGGCCAGGGCGGTCGTGACGATGAGGCCGACTCGGCGCAACTCAGATCTCCCCGTACTCGGTCAGGCCTGCCACGATCTGAACTCGACCATTGATCACGATTGCAGGCGAATGGGCGAGTAACCCCATTGATTCCCGGCAGGTGAGCATTCGAGCGCCGCGTGGCCAACTCTTGTCACCCCTATCCCAGTGGCCTGGCCAGGTGATGGCCCGCAAGTTGCTGAAGTAGCCGCTGACATGCGAAAACCCCGTCTTCCGGTCCGCGGGGAGGGCGGGGTCTTCCCCAAGGCCGTGCCCGGCGAGCTGCCGGGGCCGCCGACCGAGGGGCAGATCGAGCGCATGATGACCATGGGACCGCGGACCAATGCCGACATACTCCCCTAGCATCCGCGGGTTATCCGGTTGATCGTCTACGGCCCCTCCTGTAGCAATGCTCCGTGATACACGGCGAGAGGGTCATCCTGCGGGCCCGGCATGACGGTGACGTCCCCGTTCTCCAATCCGAGCTGTACGACGACGTGGTGACACGGTCGCGGGCGGACTCGCGTCCGTGGCGCCCCATCGCGCCGGCCTCGGGGCACTCGCCGTACGCGGTGGCCGCGCCGTCGGACGACGCGGCGTGCTTCTCCGTGGTGGAGTCGGAGTCGCGGGAACTGGCCGGCGAGGCCCTGCTCTGGGGCATCGACACGCACAACAGGACGGCCCACGTGGGGATCTCCCTGCGACCCGCGTTCCGCGGCCGCGGGCTGGCCGCCGATGTCCTCGGCGCGCTGTCCGAGTACGGGTTCGCCGTACTCGGATTGCGGCGTCTGCAGATCGAGACCCTCACGGACAACGCCCCGATGATCGCGGCCGCGATCAGAGCGGGGTTCGTCCGGGAGGGCACGCTGAGGCGCTCCGCCTGGGTCTGGGGTGCGTACGCGGATGAGGCAGTCCTGGGCCTTCTCGCCGGGGAATGGGCGTCTCACGCCTGATCGCCGACGCCCCCCTGCTTGTCCTGCTTCTCCTACTCGTCCTCGTCGTCGTCCGGCGGCGGGTCGGGCAGGCGCCAGCCGGCGATGAGCAGCGGCATCGTGTAGTGGGTCGCGGCCAGCGTCAGCGCCGTCGGGGCGATCAGCGCCATTGGGATGGTGATCGAGAGAGGGCCGTCCTGCCAGCTCACGAAGTTCGCCAGCACGAACAGCGTGCCGAGGACGAGGGTGGTGGCGCCGTGGGCCGACGTGTAGGCCCGGCGTCTTTCGATCAGCTGACGCTCGTCGAGGAAGCGCTCAGGAAGGTAGAGGGCGCCCCGCGTGGCCGCGTGCAGCCAGCTGATGACCGGGAGTCCGACCACCAGGCTGAGGCCGAACATGGACAGGTAGACGTTGCGCGCCAGGTCGCTCGGCGCGTACTGGGCGATCACCACCAGTCCCGCCCAGAGGACGACCAGCGCCGCCGTGCCCGCGACCACCAGACGCCGCCGCGCCGGCCTGGTCGACCACCAGCGATTGGCCGGGAGGCTCTCCAGCCGGTCCCGCCGCTTCTCCCACGTGTTCATCACGACCCCAGCCTGGCGAACGGATGGAGGGAGAAGACGACCTCCACCGGCACCTCGAAGTATTCGGCGATCTTCAATGCGAGGAACAGCGAGGGGCTGTACTCGGCCCGCTCCAGGTAGCCCACCGTCTGGTAGTGCACACCCAGAGCCGTGGCCAGATCCTTGCGGGAGATCCCACGCTCCGCCCTGAGCATCGGGATCCTGTTGTAGACGACCTCGTTGGACACCGGGAATCCTCACTTGCCTGTGACCCTGCGCAGCAGCCACGGTGCCAGCACCATACCGGCGACCGCCCAGGCGCCCATCACCATCGCGGCCGTGCCGAGCTCCCACGTGCCGTGCAGTTCGCCGCCGGGGGAGGCGAAGAACGCCGCCCGCAGTCCGTGTCCCTGCCAGTAGAGCGGGAAGATCTGCGCGGCCCACTGCACGGGCGCGGGCATCATCGTCATGGGGACCATGACCCCCGAAGCGATCATCAGCAGCATGCTCGGGAGGCCGACGGCCGCCGCGGCCGCCTTGGCGGTGGGCAACATCGCCCCGATCATCGCCCCCAGAGGGATGACCGAGAGCGCGCCCAGGCCCAGCACCCAGATCAGCGTCGCCCAGCCGTACAGGCTCGAGGGCAGCGCGAGGCCGCCGATCGCGCCGCCGATCGCCAGCATGAGCGCCGAGTGCACGGCGATGTGCAGCGTCAGCGACACCGCCCTGCCCGTGATGTAGACGGGGATGCCACGCGGAAGCATGCGCAGCCGGAGCAGCGCGCCCTCCTCGCGGTCGGCCGCGATCAGCATCGGCAGCGTCATGATCCCGGCGGAGAACACCGTGAACGCGACGAAGCCCACCGTCATGAACGCGGTCATCCCGACGCCGCCGCCTGCGGGGTTGCGGCCGATCCAGAGGATGAGCATCAGGTACATGATCAGGCCCGCGATGTTGGTGCTCAGTTCCTTGCGGTCACGCAGGATGGCGTTCTGCTCGATCAGGCCGCGCCTGATCCCCAGCGTCATCGTGGTCATGCCGCGCTCCTTTCCACCAGGTTGAGGTAGCTCTCTTCGAGGCTCGGCCGCCGGATCTCCAGTTCGGGGACCGGTCCGCCGTACCGCTGGTGCAGCCGCCAGGCCAGCTCCGACGGGTCGTCGGTCTGCTCGGTCCCGTCCCGCCACCGCACCAGGGAGGGAGCCTGTACGGCTGTCGCCACCTCCTGCGGGGTGCCGAAGACGGCGATCCGGCCGTCGAGGAGCACGGCGACGCGGTCGGCGAGCCGCTCGGCCTCGGCCAGGTCGTGCGTGGTGAGCAGGACCGTGGTGTCCAGGCCCTCGATGAGTTCGTGGAACTCCCTGCGCGCCTCCGGGTCGAAGCCGGTGGTCGGCTCGTCGAGGAAGAGCAGTTCGGGCCGGCCGACGATGCCCAGCGCCACGTCGAGCCGTCTGCGCTGCCCGCCGGACAACTCCCGGACCCTGGCGATCGCGTGCCCGTCGAGGCCGAGCGTCTTCAGCAGCTCTCCGGTGTCCCACGGGGTGGGGTAGTGGGCGGCGACATGGTCGAGCAGGGTCCGCACGTGCCAGCGAGGGTGGTCGCGCCAGTCCTGCAGCACCGTGCCGAGCCTCGCCCGCCAGGCGTCTCCGCCGCGCGCCGGGTCCTCGCCGAGCACCTGGACCTCGCCCGCCGTCCTGGTCCGCAGCCCTTGGAGGATTTCGATCGTGGTCGTCTTCCCGGCGCCGTTCGGGCCGAGCAGGGCGACGGTCTCGCCCCGTCGCAGGTCCAGGTCGATCCCGCGCAGGACCTGTCGCTCGCCGTACGACATCCGCAGCCCGCGGACGTTGATCACAGTATCCATGCCATGGAATGTAGTACATCTACTACAGACTCGACAATATCTATGACGATCGATAGTGATGGTGGGGTGCGTGGTTGGCGGCGCGAATCAGCGGATGATCCTCAATTCGCGGTGGACGTGCCGGCGCGCGCCGAAGTGGGCCGTGGGGCGCGACTCCGTCTCGGCTTCCGCCCCGCGAACAGGAGGTTCAGGCTTTCCGGCGGCAACGCGCCTTGGTCAGTTCGCCTGGTTCTTGCAGATGTTCTGCGTGGCCGTACGGGCGGAGGGGATCGACGCCGGCGTGGAAGACGGCTTGACGGTCGCGACCTTCACCTTCTTGACCTTGTTGTTCTTCTGGCCGACGACGACCTCGATGCTCTGGATGTCCTTCCGCTCCCGCAGCTCGGCTCCGGGGAACGCGGCGGCCACCGTCCGGGCCGAGTCCTCGCGGCCGGCTGGATAACGGATCACGGTGTTGGTGACGTTCCGTTCGGGCACGTCACCGGGAGTCGAGGGGACCATGAAGCCCGCCGCGAGCAGGCTCGCCTTGGTCTTGGCGCCCAGCCCGGTGATCAGGGTGCCGTTGAGGACGCGGACCGCGATGCGTCCCGGGGGAATCGTCAGCGCGGTCGCGGTCGCGGACGCGGACGGCGTGGCGCCCGGGGAGGGCGGCGCGGAGGCGGGCGGGGAAGCCGGAGCGGAGACCGGCGCGGACGGGGCGGGGGAGCGGCGCTTGACCGGCCCGGCCTGCAATTCGTCCGCCGAGATCTGCCGGAACAGCTCCCGCGCGGCCGGCTTGTCCCACAACACGGCGGACTCGCCCGTCGGCGCCTTGTAGTTCACGTCGGACAGCGGCACGGTCGCGAACGACACGTCGTCGGTGGAGACGTCCTTGAGCTGGTTGGCCAGCCCGAGCAGATCGTCGGACAGGGCCTTGTCCACGGTCAGCGTCTTGAGCGTGGAACTGACCAGCCCGGCGAGCTTGGCCGGATTGGCGAGGGTGCCGCCGCTGAGCGCCTTGCCGAGAAGCGCCGAGATGACCTGCTGCTGCCGGTCGATGCGGTCGAGGTCCGCGCGGGCCGTGGCTCGCGTACGCGCGTACGCGAGCGCGTCGACGCCGTTGAGGTTGTAGGTGCCCGGCCGCAGGGAGAGCTTGGTCTTCGGGTCGTCGATGGCGATGGGAGTGCAGACGGTGACGCCGCCCAGCGACTCCACGACGTCGATGAAGCCGAGCACGTTGACCTCGACGTAGTGGTTGATGCGCAGCCCGGTGGCCTGCTCGACCGTCTTCACCGCCAGCTTCGCCCCGCCGAACTGGTACGCCGAGTTGATCTTGTGCGTGCCGTTGCCGGGGATCTCGGTCCAGGTGTCCCTGGGCAGGCTGACGACCGTGACCTTCTTGTGGTCCTCGGAAAGGTGGAGCACCATCATCGTGTCGCTGCGCTCGCCGGCCTCGCGGCCGAGGTGGAGCTGGTTCTGCTGCCGCCTGCTGAGGTCGTCGCGCTTGTCGACGCCGACGAGCAGGATGTTCATCGCCCCCTGCGCGGGGGTGTCGGTGGTGCCCGCGTCGACGGACTGGATCTGGCTCGCCGCGTAGTTGGGGATCACCCACAGCACGCCGGATCCGATCAGAACGGCGCTGGACAACGAGCCCGAGATGAGAAGAGAGCGGAGGTTCGTCCGGCTTCGGCGGGCGCGACGGGCTGCGATCCTGATCCCGCCGTAGGCGTCGCCGCCTACGTGGACGCCGGAGTCGCCGATCTCATCGTCGTCGCCAGGCATTCGCGGTCACCCTTTCGGTTGCCGTCTCCACCCCTCCGTACAGTAGCGTGAGCGCAGCCATGAAGCCCTTTCCCGACTCGCGCCAAACTGGCCAGACCCCCACGCGCGACTGGCCCCCCATATCGGTGATCATGCCGGTACTCAACGAGGAACGGCACCTGCGCGATGCCGTCATGCAGGTCCTCGACCAGAAGTACGACGGTCCCATCGAGGTCGTCATCAGCGTCGGCCCGTCCCGAGACCGCACGCAGGAGGTCGCCGACGCGATCGCGGCCGAGGACTCCCGCGTCGTCGTCGTGGCCAACCCGACCGGCCGCACTCCCAACGGATTGAACGTGGCCGTCGCCGCCTCGAGCAATCCCGTCATCGCCCGGGTCGACGGGCACGCGATGCTCCCAGCCGACTATCTGCGCGCAGCCGTGGAGACCCTGGAGGAGACCGGCGCCGACAACGTCGGCGGCATCATGGCCGCCGAAGGGGTCAGCCCGTTCGAGCAGGCCGTGGCGTGCGCGATGACCTCCAAGATCGGTGTCGGCAACGCGCGGTTCCACACCGGCGGCGAGGCCGGCCCGGCGGACACCGTCTATCTCGGCGTGTTCCGGCGTGAGGCGCTGGACCGGGTCGGCGGCTACGACGAGCACTTCCAGCGTGCCCAGGACTGGGAGATGAACCACCGCATCCGGGAGACCGGCGGCCTGGTGTGGTTCCAGCCGCGCATGCGGGTGTCCTATCGGCCCCGGCCGAACGCCCGGGCGCTGGCGAAGCAGTACTTCCACTACGGCCGGTGGCGGCGGGTCGTCTCGCGCACCCACAAGGGCACGATCAACCTGCGCTACCTGGCCCCGCCCGCGGCGGTGCTGGCCATCGTCCTCGGTCTGGTCGTCTCACCGTTCTTCTGGCCGGGATTGCTGATTCCCGCCGCCTACATCGTGGCGATCCTCGCCGGGTCGGTGCTCACCGGACGAGGCCTGTCCCCGGCCGCGCTCCTGCGGCTCCCGCTCGTCTACGCGACGATGCACCTGTCATGGGGCACCGGCTTCCTCACCAGCCCGTCCCGGCTCAGCAAGACCCGGCCCGAGGCCGAGCGGGCGCGCCTGCAGGACCTGTTCGAGGACTGAGGCTCCGCCGGTCCCGACGGCCCGTCCGGCACGTGAACGGGCGACCGCTCTGCCGACCGCCTCGTCGAAGCGGGTGAGCGCGTCCGGTTCGTCGGGGCCCAGCAGGTGGGCGCGCAGTTCGCGGCGGGCCGCGGCCATGGTGTCCTCGCCTTCCCTGAGGGAGGCGAGGACGCCGGTAAGGCCGCCGAGGTCATGGCCGAGGAGGTAGGCCGCACGCGCGCTGGGACAGCGCGCGCGGAACTCGTCGTCGGGCAGCCCCGCGACGTTCGTCACGACGTACGGCTTGCCGCTCGCCACGAAGTCCGACACGACGCTCGATATGTCTCCGATAAGCAGGTCGGCCTGGTTGAAGCACTCGTAGAGATCGGGCCCTCCGCCGGTCACCGCCACGTGTGCCCACGGGCCGTCCGCGTGGGCGTCCCGCAGCTGAGCCATGATCTTCCGATGCGCGGCCCGCGCGGCCGCCGACCTGTGGCCGGTCAGCGGATGGGGCCGGTAGATCAGCCGGACGGGCTCGTTCAGCAACGCCCGCACCAGACGCGGACCCATGAGGTCGATCGAGGTGTGGAACAGGTCGGTGGTCCAGCCCTCCCACGTCGGCGCGTAGAGAACCGTCGGCACCGGCAGCGTCCCCCGGGTGTACGGGCTGCCGCGAAGCACCGCGGCGAGTTGGGGGCGGCCCACCTCGACGATGGCCTCGTCACGGACCCCGACCTCGGCGTGCCGGTACCTCTCCCGCCCGGCCGGGCCCGCGACCCAGACCTCGTCGTACACCTTCGTGAACGGGTTGAACGAGGCCTCCTTGTCGCTGTCCCCGTGCCCGATGAACACGCTGGTGACGCCCGGCTTCCTGAGCAGGTGGATGTTGTTGCCCACGTTGGCCGCGAACAGGGCGACACCGGCCGAGTCGAGGCCGCGGAAGTTCATGAGGTCGACGGCCGAGGGGATGCACACCACCGGCAGCGTGGTCGGTCCCAGGACGGCGGGCAGGCTGCGCTGCCGCAGGACGACGACCGTCCTGCGGCCGATGCGCTCCAGGGTCTCCAGCCACATGGTCGCCTGGTAGACCGACTTCACCGAGCCGGAGAAATAGAGCAGGACCTCGGGCGCGTACGCGCGCACCTGCTCGTCGACCGCCTGGATGACCTGAGCGCGGTCCCGCAGGTGGGTCGCCCGCCGTACGTGCGGGACGAGTGTGAGGGCGGCGGCGAGCACCACGAGGACCGCGGCGGCCGCGCCGGCGACGCCGGGCCAGGGGGTGGCCGAGAGCGCGCCGAACGCGGCGAGCCCCACGGGCAGCGCGTCGAGGGGCAGCAACCGGGTGCCACGCCACGCCACGAGCCTCGCGGGGGGTGCGGGCGGGATCCGCAGCGCCGACAGGTCGAGGTTCGCCGCGGTGACCGGCATGAGGTGGTGACAGCTGTTCAGATAGGTCGCCAGCGCGGTCTGCGCGACGCACACGCAGTGGAGGGCGAACAGCCCGCCGGCGAACAGGAGGAAACCGCGGGACTCGGTTCCCGCCACGCGCGCGAGCAGCACCACGACGGCGAGTTCCCTGGCCGTGTACCGGAGCATCGATCCGAGATGAATCCTGCCGAGTCGGTCGCGGACGGCTTTGCGCAGGCCGGCCTCCGCCGCGTACGACAGAGCCGCCGCGACCGCGAAGGCCCATGTGGCGGGCCACAGCGCGGCCGCGAGCAATGCCGGATAAGAAGCGAGCAACACCCCGATGAGCAGGGCGTTTCTCCCCGTGAACGATCCCTCCATGCACCGCTGCCTACCCAGGGGAGGGCGTTTCCGATCATCGCCTGAGGCGGATGTCCACCACCTGTCCCGTGAGGTCGGACAGCAGGACGTCGAGGCTGGTGCGGGCGACGGCCTCCGGTGGAATCGTGCCGGTGACACCGGAGTCCGCCGAGGGCGCGACAGGAGTGGCCGTGACCGCCCGCTCGGGGTTCAGGCAGTTGACCCGGACCCCCTGGGGGGCCCATTCGTCCGCGAGCGCCTCGGCGAGGTTCACGACGGCGGCCGCCGTGGACGAGTTGAGGCTGCGGCCCGCCCGCCCGCGGACGTCCGAGGACGACGCACAGAGCAGGAGGCGCCCGCGGGTCTCGGCCAGATACCCGAGCGAGGCCCTGGCGATGTTGACCGGGCCGAGGTAGTTGACCGCCACGATCTCGGCGAGGGCGGTCTGCCCGGTGTCGGCCAGCCTGCCGACGTGCAGGGCCGAGGCGGCGTTCACGACGTGGTCGATGCGGCCGGTCTCGGCGTGCACGTGCGCGAGCGCGTCGTCCACGGCGCCGGCGTCCTCCACGCGCACCCCGCCCCGGCTCCGGGAGAACGAGCGGACCGTCGCGCCGTAACCCTTGGCGAGGTCGGCGAGCTCGGCTCCGACGCCGTGCCCGCCGCCGAAGACCACCAGCGTCCTGCCGTCGAGACCGCGGCGGCACTCGTCGTCGGTGAGCGCCGGAGCCGCCCGTCCACGCAGCCGGAAGAGCCCGTCCGCGATGAACGCGTCGATCGGATGGGTGACCTTCATGTTCTGCTCGCTGCCCGCGACCAGGTGGATCGGCACGTCCGGCAGGTAGCGCACCATGACGCCGCAGTCGTCGGTCGCGGGCCTCGCGCCGAACCCGGGGTCGGCGAAGGCCCGCCGGTAGGCCTCGCGGATGACCGACAACCGGAAACACTGAGGGGTCTGTCCCCGCCGGAGCAGGGAGCGGTCGGGGATCTCGTGGACGATGTCGCCGTGCGGCCCGGGGGCGGCGACCAGGACGGTGTCGGACGACGGGATCACCACGTCCACGGCCTCATGGTGGCGGAGCGCGGCGACGCACTCGCTGATCACCCGCGGCTCGACGAACGGCCGGACGGCGTCGTGCAGCAGCACGTCGCACTCCTGTTCGCCCAGCGACTGCAGGGCGCGCCACGTCGACTCGGTACGGCTCGCGCCGCCTTCGAGGATCTTGCTCACCTTGGTGTAGCCGTTCCTGCGCACCAGCTCCGCGGCCTCGTCGACGAAGCCGGGGGCCATCAGCACCACGACCTCGTTGATCTCCGGATGGCCGTCGAACGTGTCGAGCGTGTGCTCGATGATCGTCCTGCCGGCGATCTTCAGTAGCTGCTTCGGCGTGTTCAGGCCCATCCGCTGCCCGATACCTCCGGCAAGCACCACTCCGACCGTCCGAAGGCGTGACTCCGCGATCATGATCTCCTCCCCACCTGACCATACCCGCGTCAGGAGAAGGGCAAGGCGATTGCCACCTCGTGATCACTCGGTTACGTTGCGATGTGACTCTCGGGGGGGTGGTCGAGCTGGGAAGCGGGAACGCGATGGGCGCAGATCTGAGCAGGCACGGCGTCTCGGACAATCTCGTGTCCCGTGCGGAGGCCGCCCGGAGTGTGGTGGTGGTCTTCGCCACCACGCCGCTCGCCGGGCTGGCCTGCGCGGGCGGCAGCCTCCTCGGCAGGCTCACGCGTCAGCTGATCCTGCTGCCGGTCCGGGACGTCCACGTGGTCACGCGCGGGGACGACAGCTTCCGGGGCCTGGACGACGTGGCGGGCCTGGACGGCGCGGCCGAGTTCCGGCACACCGTCACGGCGAGCGACGGGCTCGCGGAGGACCTGCGGATCGTGGCGAGAGTGGCCAGGTCGTCCACGAGCGCGGTGGCCGTCCTGTCGGGTGACGTGGTCGCCCACACCGAGGCGCTGGCCGCCCTGCTCGAGCATCCGTCGAGGGGCACCGGCGCCATCGTCGGGAACGGGGAGGCGGGGCCGCTCCGCCCGCCGGTCAGGACCGAGTCGAGCACGGTGCTCTCCGCGGGGAACTCCTTCCACCAGGTCGAGTGGGCCAACGGCACCTTCCGCGGAGTCCTCCAGGTGGGGGAGGCGCATCTCGGGAGCCTCGCCGATGTGGCCGACGAGCTCGCCCGGCTCGCGCAGAGCCGTCAGCTCGGCCGCGCGGGGGACACCGAGGTCGCCGACCTGCTACTGGCCGGGCTCGTGCGTGCGGGAGTGCCCGTACGCGCCGCCGCCATCGGCCCGCTGCACTGCGAGAGGGTCGCCGGTCAGATCGCGGCGGACGCGGCCGTTCAGCGGCTCGCCGAGGTCGACGAGCAGGCGGCCCGGCTGGACGCGGCCATCAAGACCGGTGACGGTTTCTTCGCGACCTATTGCGTCAGCTCGTGGTCGCGCCATCTCGTACGGCCGGCCGCCCGGCTGAGCCTCACGCCGAACGCGGTCACGGGCATCTCCATCGGCCTGGCCGCCATCGCCGCGGTCTGGTTCTCCGAGGGCGACCGGCTCGCCCAGATCATCGGCGCCCTCGCGCTCTACCTGTCCTTCGTGCTCGACTGCGTCGACGGACAGCTCGCCCGCTACACCCGCACGTTCTCTCCGCTGGGGAACTGGCTCGACGCGATCTCCGACCGGGTGAAGGAGTACGTCGTGTACGCGGGCCTCGCCGTAGGCTACGCGGCGGCGCCGGAGGGGCCCCGCGGCATCTGGACGCTGGCCGTCGCGGTGATGATCCTCCAGACGGTCAGGCACCTGGTCGACTTCTCCTATTCGGGGTCGGTGGCGGACGCCGCCAAGGCGGCCGACCCGGCGGAACGGGAGTATTCGCTCGCCGATGCGTGGGACACCGTGCAGGGAACGCGTCCCCCGGCCACCGGGGCCGCGTCCGTGCTCGCACTGTCGAGACGGCTCGACTCGGGTGCGGCCTACTGGCTCAAGAAGATCATCGTGCTGCCCATCGGGGAGCGGATGGCGCTGATAGCCGTCACGGCCGCACTGTTCGACGCCCGGGTGACGTTCCTGGCCCTGCTGACCTGGGGCGGTGGCGCGCTCCTCTACACGCTCGCCGGCCGGATCGCGAGGTCCTTCGCATGATGAGCATGATGCGAGGCAATTCATGATCTCCGTACAGATGACACCCGTGCCGCGCAGCGCCGTGGTGGCCTACCGCGACGACGGGCTGCTGGCGAGGAGCATGGGTCTCCTGGTCGTCGGCCAGCTGCCCCCGCTTCCTCCAGCGCTCGTGGGGGCCTTCGTGACCGGGGTCCTCCTGGTCATGGGAGTGGCGAGCGTCGACGACGTCGCGGTGTTCGCCCCGGCGGCGGCCCTGCTGCTGGCCGGCTCGGGCAGCTCGCACCGGCACGACGGGCGGCTCGACTGGCTCGTCCCACCGATCCTGCGGCTCACGGAGTACGGCTTCGTCGCCTCGATCGGGTTCGCCCGTTCCGTGCCACCTTTGCTGATCATGGCGGTGCTGGGCGCCATGGCCTTCCATCATTACGACACCGTCTACCGCGTGCGTCAGCACGTCTATCCGCCGCAGTGGCTCGCCATGGCCGGGCTGGGCTGGGACGGTCGCATGCTGGTCATCGCCGCCGGCGGCCTGTTCGGCGCGGTGACCGCTGACTTCTGGATTCTCGCGGTCTACCTGTGGGGCCTGTTCCTCTGGGAGAGCCTCACCTCCTGGCTCGCCGTACCCCGTCGGGCGGAGGTGGCGGGCGCCGCGGAGCCCGGCTGAGCCGCATTCCGCGAACACACCGGTACGGCACGCATGGTTAACTACAAGCCAACTCTGGCTTACACAATCCGGACCAAAAGCCAACTAACCTTTGAGGTTACTGTCTGACGGTCGACCTCGAGGAGTGCGAGAAATTGCTCGGAATGGTGCTGGCAGCAGGGGCTGGACGCCGCCTGCGGCCGTACACCGACACCCTGCCCAAGGCACTGGTGCCGGTCGACGGTGAGACCACGATCCTCGACATCGCCCTGCGCAACCTCGCGGCGGTAGACCTCCGCGAGGTCGTGGTCATCGTGGGCTACCAGGCGCAGGCCGTACACGAGCGCAAGGCCGACCTCGAGCGCCGTCACGGGGTCACGCTGACGCTCGTCCACAACGACAAGGCCGAAGAGTGGAACAACGCGTACTCCCTGTGGTGCGCGCGTGACTACTTCGGGCAGGGTGCGTTGCTGGTCAACGGGGACACCGTCCACCCGGTCTCCGTGGAGCGGACGCTGCTGTCCGCTGACGACGGCGGGGACGTCCTGCTCGCGGTCGACGACGTGAAGTCCCTCGGCGACGAGGAGATGAAGGTCACCCTCGAGGACGGCCGGCTCAAGAGGATCACCAAGCTCATGGAGCCGTCCGAGGCGTACGGCGAGTACATCGGCGCGACGCTGATCAGGCCCGGAGCGGCGGAGCGGCTGGCCGACGCCCTCCAGACGACGTTCGAGCGCGACCCGCAGCTCTACTACGAGGACGGCTACCAGGAGATGGTCGCCCGTGGAGAGAAGATCGCGGTGGCGCCGATCGGCAAGGTCGACTGGGTCGAGGTGGACAACCACGACGACCTTGCGAAGGCCCGTGAGATCGCATGCCGCTACTAGGACCACCGGGCCGCCCGGCTCCCCGACCCCACGCGCACGACGTTCTCGCCGCCTGAGGAGTTCTCATGCCGATTCTGGCAAGAATGCTCCCCGCCCCCCTCACGATGGAGGTCCGGCGGGGCGCGATAGCCCAACTCGGCGCGTTGCTGGCCGACAGCCGGGTCGCCACCTCCGGCCGGGTCGCGGTCGCCGTGGGCACGAGCCAGGGCGACAGGATCGCCGAGGTCATCGCCCCCTCGCTGGGAGAGGCGCGGGTCTTCCGGGTGCCCGACGGCACCGTCGACGCGGCCGTCTCGCTCGGCGCCGACCTGCGCAAGGGCGCCTATGAGGCCGTCGTCGGAGTCGGCGGCGGCAAGACCATCGACGCGACCAAGTACGCCGCCTCGCTGGCCGGCATCCCGATGGTGGCGGTGGCGACCAACCTCTCGCACGACGGCATCTGCTCGCCGGTCGCCTCCCTGATCCACGAGGGCGGGAAGGGCTCGTTCGGCGTGCCCATGCCGCTGGCGATCATGGTCGACCTCGACTTCGTGCACGACGCCCCGGCCGCCCTGGTCAGGAGCGGCGTCGGCGACGTGGTGAGCAACCTGTCGGCCATCGAGGACTGGCACCTCGGCAACATCGAGCGCGGCGAGCCCATCGACGGGCTGGCGATCTCCATGGCGCGCACGGCGGCGGAGGCGGTGCTCGGGCGGTCGGACTCGATCGAGTCCGACGCCTTCCTGACCGTCCTCGCGGAAGCTTTGATTCTGTCTGGCATGTCTATGGTCATCGCCGGGTCAAGCCGGCCGAGCAGCGGCGGTGATCATGAGATCCTGCATGCTGTGGATCAGCTCTACCCCGGAACGTCCAACCACGGCGAGCTGGCCGGGATCGGCGCGGCGTTCTGCTTCTACCTCCGCGAGGACTCCCGCCGGCTCGACGACGTCGCCGGTTGCCTCAGGAGCCACGATCTGCCCGTCGTCCCGGGAGATGTCGGCCTGACCCTCGAGCAGTTCACCGCCGCGGTGATGCTGGCTCCGAGCACGCGGCCCGGCCGTTACACCATCCTCGAGCACCTTCGGCTTTCGGAGACCGAGGTCCGCGCGAAAGTTGAGGGATATGTCCACGCCGTCGGTCGCTGAGCTTCGCGCGGTCGCCCAACCGCAGACCACGATGGACCGCCGCAGTGGTGAACACTGGGCGGGCCTGCTCTACATGAGGCACCTGTCCATCTATGCCACCTGGCTGCTGGCCAAGACGCCCATCACGCCCAACCAGGTCACCGGTCTGATGATCGTGTCCGGAGTTGCGGCGGGAGCCGTACTGGCCCTGCCGGGGTTCTGGGCGGCGCTGGCGGCGGCCCTGCTGATCCAGCTCTACCTCCTGCTCGACTGCTCGGACGGCGAGCTCGCCCGCTGGACGCGCCGGACGTCGATCACCGGGATCTACCTGGACCGGGTGGGTCACTACTTCGCCGAGGCCGCGCTGCTCATCGGCCTGGGTTTCCGGGCCTCGGAGACCGTCCCCGACTGGTACACCATCCTCGGTTTCGCCGCGGCTCTGGGCGCGATCCTGATCAAGTCGGAGACCGACCTCGTGGACGTCGCCCGGGCCCGTTCGGGCCTCGTCGCGGCGACCGAGACGTCGGCGGGGGAGTTCACGTCGAGCCGTCTCGGCCTGGCCAGAAAGGTGGTCGGAGCGCTCCGGTTCCACCGGGTCATCCAGGCCATCGAGTTGTCGATCATCGTCGTGGTGGCCGCCGTTCTGGACTTCTGGTTCCCCGCCACCCGGATCCTCGTCGTCGCGTGCGCGATCATCGCCGTCCTCCAGCTCATCCTGCATCTGGTGAGCATCCTCGCGTCGAGGCGGCTCTCGTGATCAACACCGCGCGCACGTATCGGACCGATGGCCAAGGGGAAACCGGTCGTCCGTACATGCGTGGTTTGGTAGGGGTTTCCCGGGAGTTCCGATACTCTTATTTTTCAGTAAATAAGGCGGATTCCGGATTGCCCGGCCATACAGACTCGGTGATCATGAAATCGTATGTAGCCGTCCCGATGCTGAGGCGATGACCGCGGTGAAGCTTTCGTGCGTCATCCTCACCATGGGCAACAGGGTCGCCGAGCTCGACCGGGCGGTCGAGTCCGCCCTGACCCAGACCGACGGCGACGTCGAAGTGGTGATCGTCGGCAACGGCGCCGACGTGCCGGGACTGACCGCCCAGCCGCTGCCCGATTCGGCCGCTGCGATCAAGACGGTACGGCTTCCGTACAACGTGGGCATACCCGAGGGGCGTAACCGAGGCGTCCAGGAGTGTTCGGGCGACGTCGTCCTCTTCCTCGACGACGACGGCTGGTACGCCGGCTCCAAGGTCGCCGCGCATGTTCGCGAGAGGTTCACCCACGAGCCCGACCTCGCCGTCATCTCCTTCCGGGTCATGGAGCCGGAGGGGGGCTCGGTGCAACGGCGGCACGTTCCCCGGCTGCGCGCGGGGGACCCGGAGCGGTCCTCGCCCGTCACCACCTTCCTCGGCGGCGCGTGCGCGATCAGGAAGTCGGCGTACCTGCAGGTCGGCGGCTTGCCGGAGAATTTCTTCTACGCGCACGAGGAGACCGACCTGGCCTGGCGGCTGCTCGGCGAGGGTTACCGCATCGAGTACGACGCCGAGCCGGTCATGTACCACCCCCTGGTGTTGCCGAGCCGGCACGCCGAGTTCTACCGGATGAACGCCCGCAACCGGGTCTGGCTGGCCCGGCGGAACCTGCCGTGGCCGCTGGCCGTCCTGTATCTGTTCAACTGGATCGCGCTGACCCTCGCCCGCGTCCGGGCGACGAGCGCGCTCAAGGCGTGGTTCCACGGGTTCGGCGAAGGGCTGCGCCAGCCCGCGGGCGAGCGCCGCCCGATGGCCTGGCGCACCGCCTGGCGCATGCTCCGCCTCGGCCGCCCGCCGATCGTCTAGATCCCGCAGCGGACGGTCCGTGCGGTCAGGCCTCGGCCGGCCGCGAGGACGGCAGTGGGCGGGCCTCACCGACCGACATCGACAGATGGCTGATCGAGCTCGTCATCAACGCCCGCTTGGGCAGCCCGAGTTCGCTCAGCTCCTTGGCTATCGGATGGTTGCCCAGCCGGATCAGCGCGCCGCCGGGCCGGGCGCGGATTCCCCGGGGCCGCATCGACCACGGCACGCGCCGGGTGACCCCGTCGAGATGCGCGTAGGCGTCCATCGCGATCGAGCCCGTCCCCGGAAGCGGTGTGCCCGGCCGGATCAGCAGGTCGATGACCAATCGCCCGTCCTTGCGCAGAATGCACCGCTTGTACGGCGTGCCGAGCCGGATCTCGATGTCGGCGAGTTCCTTGGGAAAGCCCCATATGGCCCGGCCGGCCTCCAGCGTGAGCCTCCGGTCGACCGGCAGCCAGTGGACGAAGGTGCCGAAGCCCGCCCTGCGCATGTCCCTGACGCCCGCCAGGAGGCCGCGTGACGGCGGAGGCTCCGCCTCCGGCGGTCGTACCAGGAAGGCGACGCCGAACTCGTGGTAGTCCTCCAGAGCCGAGTCCCGATACTGCGCGAAGACCAGCGTGCAGGCCGCCTTGCCCGGCAGGAGCTCCGTGACGTCCATCCCTGAGTATGCGAGGACGGCCCGGGCGGCGTCGGCCCGCACGAGGTAGGTCGCGCTGCACACCGTGGCGTCGCGAATCTCCAGCGGGATGTCGACCCGGCGGCCCAGGATGAGATGGCTTGCCATGCTCCCAGTACAGCAAGCCCGGGTGACCCCGCGGTAGCCGCCGTGCTGCCAGGTCATGCTGTCAGGCCGTGCGGGCCGTGCGGGCCGGTCGATTCGGCGGCTCGCGCGGTCAGACCGGGATGGCGCGGTCGGGCTGCCGGGCCTGTGACGAGCCCGGCGTGTCGGCCCAGCGCTCCAGGTGGCCGACGAACTCGCCGGACACCAGGGGCCAGTGGTGGTGGTGCAGCGCCTCGAAATAGCCGCGCGCCCCCATCGCGTTGCGGCGCTCGGGGTTGTCGCGGAGCCGGAGCACGGCCTGCGTCACCGCGCTCACCACGGATTCCACGTCGCCGAACGGGACGATGGTGCCGCAGTCGACCCGCCCGACGAGGGAGGCCGCCCTGGTCAGCGGCGTAGTGATCACCGGAATGCCTCGCGCCATGTACTCGATGACCTTCGTGGGCGTCGACCCCCGGTAGTTCGGCAGGTCGTGCAGCAGGGAGAGCCCCGCGAGCGCGCCCTCGGCCATCCTGAGCGCGTGCTGGTTGGGCACGTGCCCGAACCAGTCGAGGACGCCTTCCCGCTGCGCGTCCCTCAGCAGGGGCCGGACGTCGGCGTCGGCTGGGCCGATCAGGTCGAGCCGGATCCCGTGGCCGCGAAGCCGCCGCGCGAGCTCGATCATCTCGAGCGCGCCGCGCGCCCGGGCGAGCTGGCCGATGTAGACGATCCGGTTGTCACCCGGGGCCTGGGGAGGGGTGTCCGGCACATAGGTGAGGTTGGGGATCACCGGGTGGTCGCCCACGAAGCGGTCCCGGTAGGACTCCTCCGCGAGGAACAGGTGCATGCGCCGCTCCGCCCGGCCCTCCATGCCTCTGATCAGCGGAGGGAGAACGCTCCGCATGGCCTCGGGGAGGTAGGTCTTGGCCTCCATCGCCGCCGCGGTGTCCTCGTGGACGTCCCAGACGGTCGGCGGCCTCTTACGGGGCAGCGCCAGCAGCAGTTCGATGTCGTGGATGAGGAGGATGTCGGCGTCCTTCACGCCCCGCTTCAACGCCGTGCGGGCGGCTCTGATGGCCTTCCTCCGGTGCAGGCCCACGGCCCGAGGGACGTCGATGGGCCGGATCTCCGGCGGCGGTGTCACGTTGCAGTGGGTGAACGGCGCGATGAAGGTGACCTGATGACCCGCGTCGAGCAGTGCACGGATCTGCCGGTGGGTGATCCGTGCGTCCTCCGGATGATGGACTATCGTGCCGACGCATACCCTCATAGGGGGAGGCTTGCTGTTCGGTCCGAAGTGTCCGAATGCGCCGGGTGAATGGCCGCCGAACTGCTGCTTAATTTCCGGCTGTAGCGGCCGGTCGGCGGCCCCGAGAGGCTAGGCCGGCTGCTCGGACTTCCGGTAGAGCCAGCTGAGCCGGGGCTCCAGCAGCCACTTGAAGAACGTGCGTGTGATGGGCATGCAGAGCACGATCGCCAGGGCGAAACAGGCGCTCGCGATGGCCGCCACTCCGAGCGGGCCGAACAGCCACGGGGCGCTCAGCCAGCCCATCTCCTTCGCGATCATCACCGGGACGCCGTGCAGGAGGTAGCAGTACAGCGTGCGCGTGCCGAGGTCGGAGAACCAGGTCTCGGATCGGGGGATCAGCGAGAGCACGGCGGCCGACATCGTGAGCGCGGCGCCGAGGAGCGCCATCCGCAGGACCATGCCCTTCCACCAGATGAGGTGGAGATCCGGGTAGCTCTGGCTGTAGTAGATCGGGCCGAGCTTCACGGAGTAGTTCTTGACCAGGTAGACGGCCACGGCGGCGGCACCGGCGATCACGAGGACCGACAGCACCCGCACCCACGCGCGGGCGAGGAACTCGAACAGGCCCGGTTTGATCACCAGTCCCAGGACGAAGAAGGGCAGGAGCCCGAAGAACCGGTCGACGCTGAAGTCGCCGGAGAGATCCGTCATCCCCGCGACCACGTAGATGATCACCGCGATCACCAGCGGGAAGCGCACGCGCTGCCAGACGGGCGTCGACAGCCGCCAGAGCAGCAGAGCGAGCAGGTACCAGTTCAGCCAGGCGGGATCGGTGATCGAGATGCTGAACTTGTGCCCGAAGGCCGTGCGGAGTCCGGCGTAGCCGATCTCGACGACGACGTAGGGGATCAGGAAGTTGTCGATGAGCTTGGTGGTCTTCGTGCTGGAGTTCCAGAAGTTCCTGGACAGGTAGCCGCTGATGGTGACGAACAGCGGCATGTGGAAGACGTAGATGAACAGATAGGCCGCGCGGGACGAGTCGGCCGCCAGGGTCGGGACGAGTGAATGGCCGGTGGCGACGAGCGCGATCAGGACGAACTTGACGTTGTCGAGGAAAGGCTCGCGCGGCCGCTTCTTGCTCTGGGGCGCGGGCTCGGGCTCCCGCTCGGGCTCCTGGCCGTCCCATCCGGGCGGTGCGGCCTGGCGGGTCCCCTGGGTGAACTCCTGGGGAAGCGGTCCCGTGGCCGTCCGGGCCGGTGCCGACGCCCACGCGGGCACGGAGAGGTCCTCGTCGGGCAGATCCCGAATGGGCCGGTCCCGCATCGGCCTGTCCCGGGTCGGCCTGTCGGTGGTCCCGGTCCCGTCGAAGGCCTGCCGGGCGCCCCCGTTGCCGTCCTGCGCCGTCCGGCTCCACGGATCCCACTGGCCGGCGGGCCCGCCGGCCTGCGTGGTATCCGGCCACTGCGGGGCCCGGGGGTCCCGGGCCGAGGCGGGGAAGGCGTGCGGCCCGGTGCCCTGGAGCGCCCACGCCCCCGACGTCTCCGGTGAGCGGGGGTCGGAACCGCCGCTCTTGGGCGAGGCGGAGGCGGCGAAGTAGTCGAACCCCTGAGCCGGCGTCTCCTGATCCGCCTGGCCGGCCGCCGCGACGGCTCCCCGCCTGCGCGGCTGCCGTACGGGCAGCGGCGGCTTGTCGATCGGAGCGGGAACATCGAAGGGCCCTGAGGCCGGACCGGTTTCGCGGCGGCCCGCCTCGAGTCCGTCCCCTCGTGGTGGCGGCCGATCGCCCGAGATGCGGCTGATCACGCCGGTGGGCCCGTCTTCGGCATCGGGGGTGACACCTGATCCCGAAGGCTGAACCGGAGATTGGTGGCGGGAGTCACTCACGAGAGAAACGCTCTGCTATCTGTCGGGGGGATCGGCGGTTGCTCATGCGGGGGCGGATCCTGGGGATCCGCGGCGCGGCCCGTATCGGACATTAGCGAAGGCGCCCTTGCGGATCAGTCGAATGGGTGAACAGGGCGCGTTCACCGGTTCTTTACCTTAACGTCCCCTAGATCGGATGTCGCGCACGAGGTGAAACATGACACATCTGACACCAGTCGACTGGAGTGGTCAAGCGAACTCGCCGGGCGGGTATGCCCGCCCGGCCGCGGCTCACCTCAGCCGGCACAGATGTTGGTCTTGGACGTCACCGCGTCGTCGCCCACCTTGAGCGGGATGCGGATGCCCTTCCAGTCGGCGCCGACGACCAACTGGAGCGTCGGGCCGCTCGCCTTGGCCTTCGGGCCCGGAGGAGGCGTGGAGGGGGTGTACTTGGTCGACGGGGCGCTCGCCGTGACCTTGCCGATCTCCGGGGTCACCTCGTTGAGCAGCTTGGCGGTGAGGATCTTGGTGGAGGCCGCGCCCGCACCCTCGTAGCGGACGAATGTCTTCGGCTGGTCGGCGCCGCCCGCCTTCGTGGCGTTGCCGATGCTCACGACCTTGAAGCCCTGTGCGGTGAGTTCGTCCGCGACCTCCTTGCCCTTGCCGCCGGTGTTGGTGCCGTTGTACACGGCCACCCTCACCTGCTGCGGCCTGGTGACGGGGGCCTCCGGCGTGCCGGTCGTCCCGGTGCCGCCGGTGGTGCCGGTGCTCGTGCCGCCGGCAGGCGCGGTGGCCTTGGCGGGGCTCGGCGTGGGGCTGGCGACCACGGTGTCACCCTTGATCGCGTTGAACAGGTTGTTCGCGGCCGGCTGCTTCCACTGCACCCGGTTGGGGTCGGGGGTGTACGCCTCCCAGGGGACCGTGGTGGCCTTGAAACCGCTCGCGCTCAGCTTCTGCGCGCTCTGTGCGATCTGCAGGATCTCGCCCGCGTTGAGCGCGTCGTCCATGGTCACCGATGCGGCGGTGGCCTTGATGAACGCGTTGAGCTTGCCGACGTCGGTGAGCATCGAGCTGCTCGTCGCCTTCTTGACGATCTGGGAGATGAAGACCTGCTGCCGCCTGATCCTGGAGATGTCGCTGCCGTCACCCAGACCGTGCCGCGCCCTCACGTAGGCGAGGGCGGTCTCGCCCTTCACCAGGTGCGTGCCCTTTTTCAGGTGGAGCTTGGCCTGGTCGTCGTTCACGTCCTGGGGCACGCAGATCGTGATCCCGTCCAGCGCGTTCACGATGTTCTTGAAGCCGGTGAAGTCGATCTTCACGTAGTGGTCGACCGGGATCCCGGTGAGCGTCTCGATGGTCCGCCGCGTGCAGATCATCCCGCCGTCGAAGAACGCGGAGTTGATCATGCCGAGGTGGGCCGGCGTGACGGCCTTGGTCTGGGTGTTGCGGCACTGGGGGATCTGCACCATGGAGTCGCGGGGGAAGCTGACCAGCGTCGCGCCGTCCCGGTTGGGTGCGACGTGCAGCAGCATGATCGTGTCCGTGCGCTCGCCGTCGTTGACGAGACCCTTGCCGTACTTCGCGTTGTCCCCGGCGCGGGTGTCCGAACCCACGAGGAGCACGTTGATCGCGCCGGTCTGGTTGACGGGACGGTTCTTGTCGAGGTCGTCCGTCGAGGCTCCGCGCTTGATGAGGCCGAAGGTGTCCCGGTAGACCTTGTAGGCGGTCAGCGTGCCGAGGACCAGGACGCTCGTGAGCACGATGCTGATCCAGCCCACGACGCCGAGGGTGCGCTTCGCGCCGTCGCCGGACTTGCCGTCCGGCGGTTCGAAGTCTCCCGTGCCGCCTGCCCCGTACCCGGTCGCGAGCGCGGGCTCCGCCGAATCGCCGCCCCGTCCACGACCGCGTGCACGGCTGGACCGGGCGCCGGCGCCGACGGACGCGAGTTCGTCCTCTTCGTCCCCGCCTCCGCGCCTGCGGCGGCGCTTGGGCGCCTCGTCCTCGTAGAGGTCGTCGTACGCGTCCCGGCCGGCGGGCACGTCGCCCGCTCTGGCATCGGAGCGCCGGCCGCGCGGGGCGTCGTGGGCGGGCTGCCCGAACGAGTCCGCGCCGAAAGAGTCCGCCCCATGGGCGTCGTCACCGAAGAAGCCCCCGTAGGAGTCGCCCCCGAACGGGTCGGCGCCGAAGCCGTTCGAGTCCTGCCCGAAGTGATCCCGGCCGCCGCGCGGGTCGCTCCAGACCCTCTGGTCGCCAGATGGGGGAGTCGGGTCGCCGGGGGAGACGCGACGGCGGTCGCTCACCGGGCCTCCTTCGCCGAGTCGACCATCGGACCGGCGGGCGAACAGTGGGAGGGACTACTGCTTCGCCTGCACACGTGTCCTCCTTGAATGGCGATCACTTTGCCGCGCTCCGAGATTAGGTCACGGAAGCACACAAGGCGCCCCGATCGGTGAGTCGTAAGCCCTGATCGCGGTGCTCCGCACCGTAATGGTGCGAGGGCCGAGCATACTAAAACCAGGACATTTCAGGGTATGCGGCAAACTCCAGGTTTACTGGGATTTCACAAAACGACCTGATCATCGCTGGTCTCGACCGGGTCGGGAGAGGTCGTACGGGCGCCGGGGAGCGCCCGGACGACGGCCAGAGCGGCGGCCAGGCAGGCGAGCGGCGCCGCGGGCAGGACGTACCGGTAGTCGAAGGCCGCCGTGGCGGCAGGCACCGCCAGCAGGGCCACCGCGGTCAGCCAGACGGCCCATGTGGCCAGGCCGTCCCCGCCTTCGATGCCAGGGGAACGCCGCGCCCCGTGACTCCGCAGGCGCAGGAGGACGGCCGCCGGCGGCACGAGCAGCAGGACGAGCAGGAGCGCCCCCGGCAGGTAGGCCACGCCCTGGTAGGCCCGCATCCACCCCGCGTACGGCTCGGCGATCGTCACCGTGAGCGGGCCCCGTTCGTACCGCTCGGCGAGGGCGGCCCCGGCCACCGCCGGGTCCCGGTCCGGAGGGGGAGGAGCGACGACGGGGAACTCATAGGACTCGTAGGTCGCCTTGTCCGGGTAGACGGGCCGGCCAAGGGTGAAGGAGCGGGCGAACTCGGTCAGCACGGAGCCCGCGAAGTCCAGCGGCCGGCTCCGGATCGCGAGCATGCCGAACCGGTTGGCGAGCGCGTCGTTCGCCTGGGAGAAGGTGATGCCGGGAAGCCGGACCAGGGGAGACGCGGCGTTCCAGATGTAGTCCGGAGGCGACGGCCGAGCCGACGGCGGCCGCGGATCGCACAGGACGGCCAGGTCAGGAGGCGGCCGCATCGTGGCGCAGTCCGCGAACATCATCGTCCGGGAGTAGAGGAACACCCCGTTCGACCCCACCAGGCCCACTCGGTGGTAGGTGGCGTAGAACCAGCCGCCGTACGCCCCGATGGGGATCAGGCCGGCCAGGAGGAACACGCCGAGCGTCCGGGGGAGCCGTCTCCAGCCCCCCTCCCGGACGCCGCGCCACACCACGTACAGCCCGAACACGGCGATCAGCGGAAGGCCGATGGTCCTGGTCAGGGTCGCCGCGGCCAGGAGTAGTCCCAGCGCGAGAGCCGTACGTGGGGAGACGGCGGGGCCGCGCGCCAGGAGGCAGGCGGCCGCGACGACGAGCAGGGTGAACAGGGAGTCGGAGACCAGCAGGTGCTCCAGCTGGATCTGATAGGCGTCGAGCAGCGCCGGGACCGTGGTCAGCGCCGCCAGCCAGGCGCGCCCTCCGGCGCGCAGGACGGTCACGTAGATCAGGACGCCGACCAGCAGGCCGAGCAGGTGCTGCACGAGAGTGACCGCGGCGAAACTGTGGAACGGCTCCAGCAGACGCAGGAACATCGAGTAACCGGCCGGGCGGACCAGGTCGGGCCGGGGGCGCATGGCCGTCACGACGTAGGTGTAGGAGTCCGGGAACCAGAGCGCGGGCCGGAAGCCGGCCATCGTCACGATCCGGAGGGCCGAGCCCAGCGCGAACACCGTGAGAAACCACCCGTGTCGCCGGGTCCACGATGTGATTCGCCCCGTCTGCGCCACCTTCACTCCCGCTGCCGGAGATCTCCCGCGTACGCTACCGGCTCCCGGGACCGGTCGTGACCTGCGTTCGCGTGGAGGACTCATGATCGGCTTGCCGTCACGAAGGGCGATCGCCGGACGGGACGGCTACGCTCACCTCATCCTGAAGAACGCTTTCGATCTCGCCCATCGGCGGACGACATGGCCGTCGGCGGGCCGGCTGCTCGCCGTCGCCTCCGCCGTGCCCGCGCTCGCCCTCAGCGGGTGGCTGGTGGCCGGGCTGCCGCTGCTGCTGCTCGGCTGGTTCAGGCCACTGCCCATGCTGATCGCCGGCGGCGCGCTGGCCGTCGCCTTCTGCTGGTTCGGCCTGCGCCGCCTGCCCGAGGTGGTGGAGTCCGCGGCATGGCCCACGGCGGCCGTCCTCGGCATCGCGGCCGCCTCGGGGATCTTCAACGGGCTCCTCCACGGCGAGCAACTGATCGTCCGGCGTGATCCCGCCACCTACGCGCAATACGCGATCTGGCTGGCGAGGCACGGCTCGCTGCCGATCCCCCTGGGCGACTTCGGCGGCTCCGACCCCGCGCTGCGGTTCGCGAGCATGGGCTTCTACGCGTGGGACGGCGGGATCGTCCCGCAGTTCATGGCCGGCCCCCCGATGATCCACGCGATCGGCTACTGGCTCGGCGGCGTCCCCGGGCTCGTGCTCGTGCCGCCGATCCTCGGAGCCCTCGCGGTGCTCACCGTCGGCGGGACCGCCGCCCGCCTCGTCGGCGCGCGCTGGGCGCCCCTGGCGGCGCTGGTCTTCGCCGTGAGCATGCCCGTCCTGTACACGTCCCGGACGACGTTCAGCGAGATCCCGTCACTGATCCTGGTGTTCGGCGCGATGAGCCTCCTGCTCGACGCCCGTTTCCGCCTCCGCGCGGGGCTCCTCGGTCTCGGATACCTCGCACCGGCCACACCCGCGGAGACGGCGCGAAGGGCGCAGCCCGCCGGCGCCCGCCTGATGGCGGCGTTCGCGGGCCTGGCGTTCGGGCTGACGGTGCTCGTGCGCATCGACGGGCTCAGGGACGTCCTGCCGGTGCTGGCCTACGCCGGACTGCTCATCGCCCTGGCCCGGCTGTCACGCGCCCGAGACGCCATGAAGGAGCGCGCGCCCGAGGGGAGGCTCGGAGCGCCCCTGCTCATCGGGCTCCTGTGCGGCGCGGGGCTGGGGTTCGCCGCCTGTTACGCCCTCGCGCGGCCCTACCTCAGCTACCTGTCCAGCTCGCTCAAGCCGCTGATCGCCATCTGTGTCGCGGTGCTCGTTCTCACCGTCGTCGCGGCGGCGCTGGCGCCCTGGATCGCGGGACGTGTGAGCGCGCTCTCCGAGGGACGGCTCGCCCGCCGGGTGCCCGACATCGCCGCGGGTCTCGTCGTGCTGGTCGTCGCGGGCCTGGCCGTACGGCCGTGGCTGCAGACCGTTCGCCGCGTCGCGATGACGCCGGAGGACGAGCTGACCGCGAACTTCATCAGTAAGACGCAGCAGGTCAATCACCTGCCGATCGATCCCACCCGGCTCTATTACGAGGACTCGCTGTACTGGGTGATCTGGTACGTCGGCGTCCCCGTCGTCGTGCTCGCCACGCTCGCCGCGGCCGTGCTCGCGCGCCGGATGGCCAGGGGGAGGGAGTTCGGCTGGCTCCTGCCTCTGGCGATCATCGGCTGGACGACGGTGACGACGCTCTGGCGGCCCGCGATCACGCCTGACCACCCGTGGGCGTCGCGGCGGCTGGTGCCGATCGTGATCCCGGGGATGATCCTGCTCGCGGTGTGGGGCCTGCGCTGGGTCCGGCGGCGGGCGCACCGCTGGGGGTACGGCTCACGCCTGCTGGTGACGGCGGGGGCGGTGTTGCTGGTCGTGCCTGCCGCGATCACCTCGATCGGCACCGCCTTCACCCCTGTGGACAGGGGAGAGGCCGCCGCCGTGGCGGGGTTGTGCGCCGCGATCCCGCCGAACGCGTCCGTGCTGATCGTCGAGCGGGCGACGGGCGACCGCATCACCCAGGTCGTCCGGGGCGAGTGCGGCGTGCCGACCGCCCGGGTGGCCTATCCCCAGGGCAGCGACGTGCCCATGCAATCCGACATCGAGCGCCTGGTGGACAAGGTCAGGCAGACGGGCCGCCTCCCCGTGCTGCTCGCCGCCGAGCCCGACCAGCTCTGGCCGTACGGGCCGCCCACGCAGGTGGTGAAACTGCGCAGCCGGCAGGACGAGCGCTCCCTCGTCGACCCGCCCGACGGCACCTGGTCGCTCACCATCGACGTCTGGATGACCATGCCCGCCTGACGCCGGCGACCCCGAGGGCGGGGCCGTACGAGTCGGAGATGTTGGGTCGCCGTTCGGCTGGGCAGAGTACCCTGACCGGACGTGACCACGCCCGAGACCTTGGAAGCGCTGTGACTGCCGCGGAGAACCCTTACGTGACGATCGTCCTGCCGTGCTACAACGAGCAGGATCACGTGGTCGACGAGGTCGAGCGCATCTGCGCGGCCATGGACGCGAGCGGTTACACCTATGAGCTCGTGGCCGTGGACGACTGCTCGAGCGACCAGACCCTCGCCCGCCTCCAGGAGGCGGCGCCGAACTACCCGAACATGCGGATCAAGGCGTTCCACCGCAACGGCGGGTCGGGCACGGTCCGCAGGATCGGCTCCCAGGAGGCCCGCGGCGAGATCGTCGTGTGGACCGACGCGGACATGACCTACCCGAACGAGCGGATCCCCGAGCTGGTCCAGATCCTCGAGAAGGATCACACCGTCGACCAGGTCGTCGGCGCCAGGACCACCGAGGAGGGGTCGCACAAGTTACTGCGGGTGCCGGCCAAGTGGTTCATCCGCAAGGTCGCCGAGCGGCTCGCCGGGCAGCGGATCCCCGACCTCAACTCGGGCCTGCGGGCGTTCCGCAAGTCGGTCGCCAAGCCGTACCTGCGGCTGCTGCCGCCCGGGTTCTCCTGCGTCACGACGATCACGCTGGCGTTCCTGTCGAACCAGCATGACGTGTACTACCTGCCGATCGAGTACGCCAAGCGGGCCGGGAAGTCGAAGTTCAGCTTCGTCTCCGACGCCTACCGCTACATCCTGCAGGTCCTGCGGATGGTCATGTACTTCAATCCGCTCAAGGTGCTCATGCCCCCGGCGCTCTGGCTGGTCGGCATCGGGCTGGTCAAGGGCGTGTACGACGTGGTGCGCTACGGCTTCTACCTGACCAGCAACACCATTGTGATCTTCCTGTCCGGCCTGCTGATCGGGTCGCTCGCGCTCCTGGCCGACCTCATCGTCCGGTCCAGGGGCGAGTAGGCGACCCGCGTCGATGAAAGTTGCGATCGTCGGTCCGACGTATCCCTACAAGGGCGGCGGCGCCCATCACACGACCGAGTTGGCCCGCCGGCTGCGCGCCGAGGGCCACGAGGTCGTGATCGAGTCGTGGAGGGCGCAGTATCCGGGCTTCCTCTATCCCGGGCAGCAGACGATCGACGCGCCCGAGGGAGAGCCGTACCCGGACACCCGGCGGGAGCTCGACTGGCGCCGCCCCGACGGGTGGATCGGCTGCGGGAGACGGCTGCGGGGCTTCGACCTCGTCGTCCTCGCCGTGCTCAGTCCGGTGCAGGTGCCCGCCTACCTCGGCATCCTGTACGGCCTGCGCCGCAAGGCCAGGGTGGTCGCGCTGTGCCACAACGTGCTGCCGCACGAGCGCAAGCCGTACGACCGGCCGCTGATGAAAGCCCTGCTCGGCAGGGTGGACGAGGTCCTCGTCCACTCCGAGGAGCAGGCCGGCATGGCCCGCGGGCTGACCTCCGTCCCCGTGCGGGTGGCCGGCCTCGCCCCGCACCTGCCCACCCGCGACATCAGGGCCTCCGGAGGGCCTGAGCCGTACGGCAGGCTGCTGTTCTTCGGCATCGTCCGGCCGTACAAGGGGCTTGATCTGCTGCTTCGCGCACTGGCGCAGATTCCGGGAGTCGGGCTGACGGTCGCGGGCGAGTTCTGGGGAGGGCTGGAGGGGACCAAGGCCCTGATCGCCGAGCTGGGGCTGGCGGACCGCGTCGACCTGCGCCCGGGGTATGTCGCGGCGCAGGACGTGCCGGGGCTGTTCGCCGAGACGGACGCCCTCGTGCTGCCCTATCGCTCCGCGACGGCCAGTCAGAACGTGTGGCTGGGTCACGAGCACGGGGTTCCGGTGATCGCCACCCGTGTCGGGGCGCTGGCGGACAACGTGAACGACGGCGTCGACGGGCTGCTCGTCGAGCCGGGCTCGGCGGGCGCGCTGGCGGAGGCGCTCAAGCGCTTCTACGAGCCGGGCACGCCCGCGCGATTGCGGAGCGGCGTCAAGGCGGTCGATCCCGACCCGTTCTGGGCCGTGTACCTCGGCACCCTCCTCGCCGCGGTCATCTGACGATCAGCTGAGGGTCATCCGACGGGCGCCTGACCGGCGGGGACGTCGGACGGGGCGCGCGTGAGCCTGTGCGAGATCACCCCCAGGGCGGCCCAGGTGACGTCGGCGAGTGTGAAAGCCACCCGTGACACCACGGCCACGACCAGGGCCCTCGGCGCGTCGAGGACCGGCGCCAGGGCGATGACCATCGCGCCCTCGCGCACACCGATGCCCGCGGGCACGACGACGGTCAGGATGCCCGTCGTCCAGGCGAGCGCGTACGCCCCGGCGGCGACCGCGTACAGGGAGAGGCCGCCCGGCCGCATGCCGCCGACCAGGACCCATAGGTGGACGCCGTAGACGAGCCAGCCGATCACGGTCCAGCCGGCGGCCCTCGCCATGACCGCCCCGCTCAGGGTCTGGTCGAGCGGTTCCTTCCTGGCGATGCGCAGAGCCAGGTTCAGCCCCCAGGTCATCACCCGGGGGTGGAGCCCGACCACGATGAGAGGGATGAGGGCCAGCAGGTACCAGCCCTCTCTGAGGATCTGGCCCGAGAGCGTGGCCGCGGCGAGGGCGAGCGCGCAGCCGAGTGAGGTCACCAGGCCGAGGGCCGTCGCGCTGAACGTGCGCCGGGGAGGGGCGCCGTGGTCGCGGGCCAGCTCGATCATCGCGGCGAACGCCCAGATCCCGCCGGGGACGTACTTGCCGAGTTGGCCGACGAACATCACCCGGGACGCCACCCCGAGCGGCAGCGGGGAGCCGAGGCCCTTCAGGATCTCGCGCCAGGCGAGGAGCATGAACCCGAGGCCCACGAGAACGGAGACGAAGCACACCCCCAGCGACCACCAGGACAGGCGGGAGACCGCCGCGGTGGTGCCCGGCCAGTTCCCGGCGAGACCGTGCGCGAGGAAGCCCAGCGCGACCAGGACCAGCAGGACTCTGGGCACGCGGCTCGACCGCAGACGTTCCAGCCGGGTGGCGGGCGGACGGCTGGTCTGCGCTGAAGACACGGGGCCCGGGGGGTGGCTCGGCATCCGCCGATGGTAGGGCGTGGAAGCTACCCGCTGGTAGGCCCAGCTCGGTCACGGGGACCGGCGCCGCGGCCTGTCGGCGGTACTGTGGGGCACCTTGACGGACGGAGGTAGCGGTGATCGACCGGTGAGCAGAGAACGCGCCGCCCAGCTGGAGTACTCCGAGTTCCAGGGCGCGATGCTCGACGAGGAGAAGCGGCGCCGCAAGGCCGCGAAGATCCTCGCCGTGCTCGCGCACTACCTGGGCAGGGACGCGGCCGAGCCCGGCAGCGTGTTGTCGGGGCTGACCGTGGCCGACATCGGTTGCTCGGCCGGATTCATCGCCGACGAGCTCGCGGCCGCGGGCGCCGGCCGGACCTTCGGCGTCGACATCGACGTCCCCGGTCTCAGGAAGGCGTCGGAGAGGTTCGGCGAGCGGGTCGAGTTCGTCTGTGCGGACGGCGGGGCCCTGCCGTTCCCCGACGGATCGGTGGACGTGCTCGTGTTCAACCACATCTACGAGCACGTGGTGGACCCCGACTCGGTGATCGCGGACATGCACCGCGTGCTGTCCGACGACGGCGTTCTCTATCTCGGGCTCGGCAATCGGCTCGGCGTGATGGAGCCGCACTACAAGCTGCCCTTCCTGTCCTACCTGCCGGCCGGCGCCGCCGACCGCTACGTGCGGGCGTTCGGGCGCGCCGACCACTACTACGAGCGTTTCCGCACGCGGGGCGGGCTGCGCCGGATGCTCTCCGCCTTCCACGTGTGGGACTACACCTTCCCGGTGCTCGCCTCGCCGGACCGGTTCGCCGGTGGAGAGCTCTTCCCCGGGGCCGTGGGCCGCGCGGCCAAGGGAGTGCTCGAGCGGGCTCCGCGGCCCGCGCTGACCGCCATGCGGCCGGTGGTCCCCACCTACCTGTGGGTGGCGACGAAGACCCAGGGCCGGCCGCTCGGCGCCGCGCTCCCGCAGCCCCCCGAGCAGGTCCGCACCCCATGAGCCGGATGAGCCGCCGCAAGGCCGTACGAGGACTGTTCCTGCTCGTCGCCCTCGGCTTCGGCGCCTGGAGCCTCGCGGGGCAGTGGGGGGCGGTCTCCGACGGCTTCGCCCGGCTGTCATGGCCCGAACTGGCAGGGGCGTTCGTCGCCGTGCTCGGGGCACTGGGCGCGGGGATGATGATGTGGCGCTCCCTGCTCGCCGAATTCGGCTCACCCCTGTCGCTCACCAGCGCGGCCAAGATCTTCTTCATCGGCCAGCTCGGCAAGTACATCCCCGGCTCGGCGGTCCACGTCATGCTCGCCCAGATGGAGATGGGCCGCGATCACGGCATCCCGCGATCCCGCAGCGCCGCGGCGTTCTTCCTGACGTATCCGATCTATCTGGCGAGCGGCCTGCTCGTGGGGGTGGTCACCCTCCCCGTGATCGGCGGCGATTCGGTCGCGCGCTACGCCTGGCTGCTGCTCCTGGTCCCCGTGCTCGTCGTGGCCCTCCATCCGGCGATCGTGAACGCGGTGATCGGCTTCGGGCTGAGGCGGCTGCGCAGGCCGCCCCTCGAACGGCCGCTGACCCGCCGCGGCATCCTCGCCGCCGTCGGGTGGGCGCTCGCCGGTTGGGCGTTGTACGGCGCCCACCTCGCGCTGATCGTCCACGGTCTCGGCGCCACCGGGACCGACGCGGTGATCCTCAGCTTCGGCGCCTTCGCGCTGGCGTGGTGTCTGGGGACCCTGGCGATCGTCTTCCCCGCCGGAGCGGGAGTCCGTGAGGTGGCGATGGTGGCCGCGCTCGCCCCGGTGCTGGACCGCGGTTCCGCCATCGCGGCGGCCCTGTGCTCCCGGCTCATCGTCTCGGTGGGCGACCTGGTGTGCGCGGGGATGGCCGGTGCGGCGGCGCGCGGTTCGGTCCCCCAAACGAGTCAACCTGCCGAAAAGCACTGATCATCACTGGCAATTCGTGTGTTAGGTGCGAATTCACCGATGATTCCGCCAGAGTGACACGGATAGGCGTGTGATATCCCTCACGGTTGCGGGGAAGCCAGCCATAGAGTGAACGCTGAAGGGTGGCCCGGGGGAAGGAGGCGCCCGTTGGCTGACGGGAGTTCCGCCCTCAGGCCCATCTCTCCGGGATGACACCCGGCTGAGAGGCAAGTCGATCAGGAGACCCCTGGTCGTGAGCCTCGCTGAGGGGAGC
The DNA here is from genome assembly GCF_016863315.1 of Planotetraspora silvatica. Taxonomy (GTDB): domain Bacteria; phylum Actinomycetota; class Actinomycetes; order Streptosporangiales; family Streptosporangiaceae; genus Planotetraspora; species Planotetraspora silvatica. The sequence goes on along the minus strand of NZ_BOOQ01000044.1, from coordinate 26,315 downwards.
GATCTTCTTGAAACCCCGTGTGGTCGTCGACGCGGCGGCCGTTCCCACCGATCGTGGTGCTCTTATCCGATACGTCGACGGACTGGTCGCCGCCCTCCACCAGGCGGGCGCCGATCTCGCGGTCATCTGCCAGCGGTCCGACGCCGAGAGGTACGGCAAGCTCGCCCCCTCCGCCCGCATCCTTCCGGGACCGCCCGCCATCACCAACCGCGGCGCCCGCCTCGTCTGGGAGCAGACCAGCGTGCCCGTCCTGGCCCGCCAGCTGGGCGCCGACGTGATCCACGCCCCCTTCTACTCGATACCGCTCCGGTCCGGCCTGCCGACCGTGGCGACCGTCCACGACGCCACCTGCTTCACCGACGCCGAGCAGCACGGCACCGTCAACGCCTCCTTCTTCCGCTCCGCGACCCGTACGGCGGTCCGCCACGCGACCCGGATGATCGTGCCGTCCAAGGCCACGAGAGACGAGCTGGTCAGGGTGCTCGCGGCCGACCCCACGCGGATCGACGTCGCCTACCACGGCGTGGACCCGGCGCTGTTCCACCCGCCCACCGAGCTCGAGACCAAGCGGGTGGCCGACCGGTTCGGCATCCATGGTCACCCGTACGTCGCCTATCTCGGCGCGATCGAACCCCGCAAGAACGTCCCGAACCTGATCAGGGGCTTCGCCAGGGCCGTACGGCATCTGGACGAGCCGCCCGCGCTGGTGCTGGCGGGCGGCCCGAACTGGGACGACGAAGTGGACGCCGTGGTCGCGGAACTGCCGCCCAAGATCCGGGTCGTACGGCCGGGCTACCTGCCCTTCGCCGACCTGCCGGGCTTCCTCGGCGGCGCGCTCGTCGTCGCGTTCCCGTCCAGAGGCGAGGGGTTCGGGCTGCCGGTGCTGGAGGCGATGGCCTGCGGGGCGCCGGTGCTGACGACGCACAGGACCTCGCTGCCGGAGGTCGGAGGCGACGCCGTGGCCTACACCGAACCCGAGGCGGACGCCATCGGCGACGCGTTGCGGGCGCTCCTGGAGTCGCCGGAACGCCGGGAGGCTCTGGCGTCGGCGGGCGCCGCCCGTTCCCAGGAGTTCACCTGGCGGCTGTCGGCGGAAGCCCATCTCGTGGCATACCAGCGGGCGATCGAGAGCTAGGCTAACCTCGCGGCTGTGAGCGAGAGTTCTTTGCGGTCGCCGGAGCCCCTCGAGGCGATTCTGCTCGTAGGGGGTCAGGGGACCCGACTACGGCCATTGACGTTGCACACGCCCAAGCCGTTGCTTCCCACGGCCGGTGTCCCCTTCCTGGCGCACATGCTCGCCAAGGCGCAGGCGCACGGGGTTCGCCGGGTCGTGTTCGCCACCTCCTACCGCGCCTCGATGTTCGCCGACGCGTTCGGCGACGGGGCGGCGTTCGGGCTCGAGATCGTGTACATGACGGAGGAGACGCCGCTGGGCACCGGCGGTGCGATCCGCAACGCCGCCGAGGCGCTCACCTGCCCGCAGGACGCCCCCGTGCTGATTCTCAACGGCGACATCCTCTCGGGCCACGACATCTCGGCCCAGGTGGACTTCCACCGCTCCCGGGGGGCGGCGGTGACGCTGCATCTGACGGAGGTCGAGGACCCCTCACGGTTCGGCTGCGTGCCGACCTCTCCGGACGGCGTGGTGACCGCGTTCCTGGAGAAGACGCCCAATCCGGTGACCAACCGGATCAACGCGGGCTGCTACGTGTTCCAGCGATCGGTCATCGACCTGATTCCCCAGGGCGAGGTCGTGTCGGTGGAGCGGGAGACCTTCCCGGGCCTCATCGAGGCGGGCCAGATGGTGCTCGGTTACGCCGACGCGTCCTACTGGCTCGACGTCGGCACGCCGGCCGCGTTCGTGCAGGGCTCCGCCGACCTCGTCCAAGGCAGGCTCGAGTCTCCGGCCCTGCCTGGTGCCGCCGGCGAGTCCCTCCTGCTGGACGGGGCCGTGGTGTCACCCGAGGCGAAGGTGACGGGCGGCACGGTCGTCGGCGCCCGCGCGACGGTCGAGGCCGGAGCCAGCGTCCGCGGCAGCGTCCTGGCCGACGACTGCGTCGTGGGCTGCGGGGCCGTCGTCGTCGACTCGGTGGTCGGCGTGGGCGCCCACGTCGCGCCCGGGGCCGTCCTGCGCGGAGTGGTCGTGGGCGACGGCGCGCGGATCGGCGAGGGCAACGAACTCATGTCGGGCCTGCGCATCTGGCCGGGTGTGTCCCTGCCCGAGTGCTCGGTGCGGTTCTCGAGCGACCTCTGAGCATGCCGATCGGCGACGGGACCGCCGGGGTTCCCCACACTGCCGCCCGGCGGCATGCTGGGACGGGGGAGGCGAGGCCGATGCCGTCAGCCGGCGCAGCGACGGTGCTCAGGGAGCGCAGATGGACCCCGCCCACGACGATCGACGTCGGGCTCACGCTGTCGCCGCACCGGCGCGGGGGAGGCGATCCCGCGTGGTGCCGTACGCCTGACGGAGCGATCTGGCGGACGTCCCGCACACCCGAGGGGCCCGGCACGCTGCGAGTCGCGGACCGTCGCGGTGAGGTGCACGGACAGGCCTGGGGGCCCGGGGCGGAGTGGTTGCTGGAGACGCTTCCGCAGGCACTGGGCGCCGACGACGACGTCTCCGGATTCGCCGGGTCGCTGACCGCCACGCGGCGGGACGCCGCCGTCACGCTGGTCGCCGGTCTGGCCGCCCGGCATCCGGGGCTGCGGATCGGGCGGACGCTCCGCGTGTTCGAGGCGCTCGTGCCGGCGGTGCTGGAGCAGAAGGTCGTCGGCAGGGAGGCCTGGCGGGCGTGGCGCTGGCTCATGCGCAAGTACGGCGAGCCCGCCCCCGGGCCCGCGCCGGAGGGGATGGCGGTGATGCCGCCGCCTCAGGTGTGGCGCGCGATCCCGTCCTGGGACTGGCATCGGGCCGGGGCCGAGGCCGTGCGGGCCAGGACGATCATCAATGCCGCCCATCATGCGGAGAAGCTGGAGGCGACGGCTCTCGGCGGCCTCGATTCCGCCGAGGCGGACCGGCTGCTGCGGGCCCTTCCCGGCATCGGGGTGTGGACGTCGGCGGAGGTGCGCCAGCGGAGCCACGGAGACCCCGACGCGCCGAGCGTGGGGGACTTCCACCTGCCGGGCATGGTCGGCTGGGCGTTCACCGGCGAGAAGACCGACGACGCGGGCATGCTTGAGCTTCTCGAGCCCTTCCGGGGCCACCGTCATCGGGTCGTCAAGCTGATCGAGCTCAGCGGCCTGCGACCCCCGGCCCGCGGCCCCCGAATGGCCCCCCGCGACTACCGGTCCTTCTGACCCGAGTAAATGCTCTTGGGGGGCTGAGTAAGCCTGGCGTACTCAGGGGGTCGTAGTGTGCGCGTATGACGGGACACAGGGCCATGAACGGTGACAACGGGACTCGGCGCGCGCTCGCGCGTGCCCGGGACGGCAAGACGCTCGACGTCGCCGAGGCGGCCATCCTGCTGCAGGCGCGCGGCGAGGACCTCGAGGTTCTTCTCGACCATGCCGCGCGCGTAAGGGACGCCGGGCTGTCGGCCGTGGGACGGCCGGGGATCGTGACCTACAGCCGGAAGGTGTTCATCCCGCTGACGCGGCTGTGCCGGGACCGCTGCGGCTACTGCACGTTCGCCACCGCGCCGCACAAGCTCGACAGCGCCTTCATGTCGCCGGACGAGGTCCTCGAGATCGCCCGCCAGGGGGCGGCCATGGGCTGCAAGGAGGCCCTCTTCACCCTGGGGGACCGTCCTGAGGACCGGTGGCACCAGGCCCGCGAATGGCTCGACGCGCACGGCTACGACGACACGCTGTCCTACGTCCGCGCGATGGCGATCCGCGTGCTGGAGGAGACGGGGCTGCTTCCGCACCTCAACCCGGGCGTTCTGACGTGGCGCGACCTCCAGCGGCTGAAGCCGGTCGCCCCCTCGATGGGGATGATGCTCGAGACCACGTCGGAGCGGCTGTTCACGGAGAAGGGCCAGGCGCACTACGGCTCCCCGGACAAGGACCCGGCCGTACGGCTCCGCGTGCTCGAGGACGCCGGACGGTCGAACGTGCCGTTCACCACCGGCATCCTCATCGGCATCGGGGAGACCATCGAGGACAGGGCTGAGTCGATTTTCGCGATCCGCCGGGTCGCGCGGGAGTACGGCGGCGTCCAGGAGGTCATCGTCCAGAACTTTCGCGCCAAGCCCGACACGGCGATGCGCGGCATGCCGGACGCCGACCTGCACGAACTCGCCGCCACGATCGCCGTCGCACGCCTGGTGCTGGGCCCAAAGGTGCGCATCCAGGCCCCGCCCAACCTGATCGGCGACGAGTTCGCGCTGATGCTGCGTGCGGGCATCGACGACTGGGGCGGCGTCTCCCCGCTGACGCCCGACCACGTGAACCCCGAGCGCCCGTGGCCCCAGATCGACGACCTCGCCGCCCGGACCGCCGACGCCGGGTTCGAGTTGCGGGAACGCCTGACCATCTATCCGGAGTACGTGCTGGCGGGTGAGCCCTGGCTGGACCCGCGCCTGCTCGGCCACGTGGAGGCCCTGGCCGACCCCGAGACGGGCCTCGCCCGGCCGGACGCGGTCCTGGAGGGCCGGCCGTGGCAGGAGCCCGATGGGGGCTTCCAGGGCGGTCTGCGGACCTCGGGCCGGTCCGACCTGCACACGGCCATCGACTCCGAGGGGCGGACGCACGACCGCCGCGACGACTTCGACGACGTCTACGGCGACTGGGAGGCCCTGCGCGACCGCCTCCCCAGCGCGGGCCTCAGCCGTACGGGCCGGGTGGACGGAACCGTGCGGGCGGCCCTCCGGCAGGCGGAGAGCGACCCCGCGAGCCTGACGGACGACCAGGCGCTGGCGCTGATCGACCTGGCGGGCGATCCGTCGGGAGCCGGCGCCGACGACGCGGGCCTGGACGAGTTGTGCCGGATCGCGGACGGCCTGCGGCGGGAGGCCGTGGGAGACGACGTGACCTACGTCGTCAACCGCAACATCAACTTCACCAACGTCTGTTACACCGGCTGCCGGTTCTGCGCGTTCGCGCAGCGCCGCACCGACGCGGACGCCTACACGCTGTCGCTGAGCGAGGTGGCCGACCGGGCGCAGGAGGGCTGGGACGCCGGCGCGACCGAGGTGTGCATGCAGGGCGGCATTCATCCCGACATGCCGGGCACCGCCTACTTCGACATCGCCCGGGCGGTCAAGGAACGCACGCCCGACATGCACGTCCACGCGTTCTCGCCGATGGAGGTCATCAACGGCGCGAGCCGTACGAACCTGTCCATCGCCGAGTGGCTGCACGCCGCGAAGGAGGCCGGAGTCGACTCCCTGCCCGGCACCGCGGCCGAGATCCTCGACGACGACGTGCGCTGGGTGCTCACCAAGGGCAAGCTCCCGACCCGGGAGTGGGTGGACGTCGTCACGACCGCGCACAAGGTGGGCATCCCGACGACGTCGACCATGATGTACGGCCACGTGGACACCCATGAGCACTGGGTGCGGCACATCAGGCTGATCCGGTCGATCCAGGAGGACACCGGGGGCTTCAGCGAATTCGTCCTGTTGCCGTTCGTCCACACCAGCGCCCCGATCTACCTCGCCGGGATCGCACGGCCGGGGCCGACCGCCCGCGAGAACCGGGCCGTCCACGCGCTGGCGCGGATCATGCTGCACGGCGCGATCGCGAACATCCAGTGCTCGTGGGTCAAGCTGCAGGACGACCTGTGCCGGTCCGTGCTGGACGGCGGCGTCAACGACCTCGGCGGAACGCTGATGGAGGAGACGATCAGCCGGATGGCGGGATCGGAGAACGGGTCCTACCGCACGATCAGTCAGATGGCCGACATGGTCGCGCCGACCGGGCGGACGCTCCGGCAGCGCACCACGTCGTACGGCACGCCGAGCGCCGAGCGGATGGAGGCGGCCCGGCGGAGCGACGGAGTGTGCGGGAGCGTCCGGCGTACGGTGCCTCTGGTCTCGCTTCGTCCGGCGGGCTCGGGGCGGCCAGTCGCCTAGTCCCGCTTTTTCAGTCCGGGCATGGTGTCGGGGCCGGGTGGGTTATAACAAGTTCTACGTTTCCGGCTGACGACACTTGCGCCGGATGTGGGGGTGCTTGACACAATCATGGCTTCGAGTAAGGAAACTTGACCGACGTTGTGAAGGATGGTCACCGTGCGATCCGGTCGACACCGCACCGGCTTCACCGCCGAACGGCGCCGCCGGCAGGCCATGTGGCGGGGCGCCGTGTCGAGCCTCGCCGTCGTGGCCGTCCTCGCGGGAGCGGTCTTCGCCATCGTGAACAGGGCCGGAGGAGCGTGCTCCGCCCGGGATCCGATCATCGTCAGCGTGGCGTCCGCGGTCGACGTCGCGGCGCCCGTGATGGAGGCGGCTGACGGGTTCAACGCCTCGAACGCGGGGGTGGACGGCCGCTGCGTGCGGGTCCAGGTGGCCGAACAGCCGCCCGCGCCGGTTCTGCGGACGCTCATCGGCGACCGCGCCGGCGTCCTTCCCGGGCGGCCGGACGGCTGGGTGGCCGACTCCACCGCCTGGGTGCGGCTCGCCCGCAAGCAGGGAGCGAAGGACCTCGCACCCGGAGAGGCCGTCGTCGCCACGTCTCCGCTGGTGTTCGCCACCACGCGGGCGCTCGCCAGGAAGTTCGCGGCCGGCCGTACGGCGATGAGCTGGAACATGGTCTTCCCCGCCACCGTCCACGGGCGGTTGCAGCCGACCGAGGACGAGCCGGACATCGTGCGGATCCCCGACCCGTCGACGTCCGGAGCGGGCATCGCGACCGTCGCCGCCGCGCGGGACCTCGTTGGGACGGGGGAGAAGGCGGACAAGGACCTCACCGCCTTCGTCCGGATGGCCCAGGCCGGATCGGCCCCCGACTACAGGAGCACTCTGGCCGCCGTGGGCGACACGGGCCTGTGGACCCGTCCCGTGGCGATCGTGCCCGAGCAGACGGTCTGGTCGCACAACCGCGACGTGTCGGTCGAACCCGTTGCCGCACTCCAGCCCACCGAGGGGACGATCGACCTCGACTATCCGTACGTCGTGACGGCATCGGACAGGGGGAGGGCGGAGGGTTCCCGGCTCTTCGCGCGGTGGTTGCGCACGCCCGCCGTCCAGGAGGAGATGCGGCACGACGGCTTCCGGACGGCGGACGGGAAGGAGCCTCCGTACTGGCCGGGCACGGACATCCCGGTGGAGCAGCCGAAACCCCGGCCGTCGATCACCCCCGAGGTCATCGACGAGGCGCTGGACGCCTGGAGCCGTCTCGCCCCGCCGAGCCGGATCCTCGTCCTGGCCGACGCGTCCAAGGAGACCGCGGAGCCCATCAGGGAGGGCGGCAGGACACGGCACGACGTCGCCGTCGAGGCCGCCACGCTCGGCCTGCAACTGTTCCCGGACGGGACCGATCTCGGGCTGTGGGAGTTCGCCAGGGATCTCGGCGCCGGGCGGGACGAGCGCGAACTCGTGAGCCTCGGCCCGATCGCGGAGCCGGCGGGCGGCCAGGAGATCCGGCGGACCCGGCTGCTGCGGACGGTCCAGGCGATCAAGGCCGCGCCCGGCCGGTCGAGTTCGCTCTACGACGCGATCCTCCGGGGCTTCCGCTCGGTGTCCGAAGGTTACGACCCGCTGATGAACAACTCGCTGCTCCTGCTGACCGCCGGTCGCGACGACGGGAAGGGCGTCTCCCGCGAGAAGCTCGTCGAGGAGTTGCGGGACGAGTGGGATCCGGACAAGCCCGTCCAGGTCATCGTGGTCGCGTTCGGCGAGGGCGCCGACCAGGGTGCGCTGAACGAGATCGTCTCCGTGACGAACGGCCAGCTCTACGTCGCACAGGAGCCGGGCCAGATCATCGACGTGTTCCTCTCCGCGCTGGCCCGGCGGTTGTGTCATCCGACCTGCGGGTCACCGCAGGGTTGATGCGTGCTTAGTGCCGTTTGTCATGGTTTAGCATGGTTCAGCGGGTGACAATGAAGTCGCCCGCATCTCTATGTGGCCGCTCGCGCGCCGGACCCGCCGCGTGGCCGACGGCCACCGCCCCCATCGGATCCCAGTCCTGCGGCAGATCGAGCACCTTGCGCACGACATCCCGGCAGAACATCGTGGACGACACCCATGCGGAGCCGAGGCCTTCCACCGCGAGCTGAACGAGCAGGTTCTCCACGCCCGCGCCCGTCGCCACCACGAACATCTCCCGCTCCGAGGCGTTCCTCCGGTCGTCCCTGTAGGTGTGCGAACCCTCCATGACCAGGCAGGGGACCACCAGGTAGGGGGCGTTCCTCAGCACATCCCCCCGTTTGACCCGCCGGGCGATCGACTCCTCGCTGAAGCCGTCGGAGCGCAGGTCGTCGATCCAGGCGGCCCTCATCGCGTCGAGCAGCTCCGTACGGGCCCGCGGGGTCTCCAGCAGCACGAAACGCCACGGCGTCGTGTGATGGGGGGCGGGCGCGGCGACGGCGGCCGCCACCGCCCGCCGTACGGCCGCCGGGTCGACCTCTTCCCGCGAGAACTCGCGGATCGTCCGGCGGGCGAAGACGACGTCGGCCGAGCCGTACCGGAACATGTCCTCGTCGGCGGGCCGGATGAGAACGCGGGCGCCCGGGCCGTCGTCGGCGGTGACCAGGTCGGCGAGGCCGCGCACGATCGCGATGGGGACGCCGCCGAGTTTGCCCTTCACCAGTTCGCCCGCCGCGGCGATCTCGTCGGCGAGTGCGGTGACGGTCGCGTTGAGCGGATTGCCGTAGGAGTCGGTCCGGCCGCGGAGATCGTCGAGGGGGCGCACTCCGGCGGCGCCGATCGCCACGTCGGTCAGGCCGTGCCGCCAGGGACGTCCGAAGGTGTCGGAGACGATCACGCCGACCTCGACGCCCAGCGCCTCGCGCAGTCCGTCCCTGATCCGCCGGGCGGAGCCGTCGGGGTCCTCGGGCAGCAGCAGGATCGTGCCCGGCGAGGTGTTCGAGGCGTCGACGCCCGCCGCGGCCATGACGAAACCGTGCCTGGTCTGCGCGATGACGGTGTCTCCGCGTCGCGCCACGACGCGGACGGTCTCCTCCTCGATCGCCGCCGTACGGCTGTCGCCCTCGCGGACGCGGCCCTCGGCCTTGCTCACGATCTTCGAGGTGACGACGAGGACGTCGCCGTCCTCAAGGGCGGGGACGGCTTCCGCCACGAGACGGGCGATGTCGTCCCCGGCCTGGACCTCGGGCAGTCCGGGAATGCCGGTGATGGTGATGGCCACGGGTTCCTCTCGGAGCGTGTTCTCGGTAGCGGGTCTTCTCTGCATGATCACGAAACGCGTTTTCGCTGGTGGGCGGGGCCGCCGCCGAAGGTGCGCATGATCACGACCGGGGTGTTCGCAGGTGGGGAGGGTGATCTCCGAACCTGTGCATGATCACGCGTGGAGGGTGTGGGCGAGGGAGAGGGCCGCGGCGGCGATGTCCCTGGTGGCCTCGGGGGAGTCCATGAGAAGGGGCCTGGCCTCGACGGTCACGCCGTCCAGGGCGACGCCCTTGTCCTCCTCGGCCACCAGCCACCCGTCGATGAGGCGGGAGCCGTACAACTCGAGCACCGCCTGCGCGCTGGTCTCGACGCCGATCGCGGTCAGGCAGGCGTCGGCCATGCCCCGCACCGGCGCGCCGCCGATGATCGGGGAGACGCCGACGACCGTCTTGTCCTCCAGCGCCGCCCGGATGCCGGGGATCTGGAGGATGGTCCCGATGCTGACGACCGGGTTCGACGGGGGAAGGATCACCAGGTCCGCCTCGCCGATCGCCTCGAGGACGCCGGGAGCCGGCGTGGCGTCTTCCGCGCCCACCAGACCGATCTGCTCGGCCGGCAGGGAGGCCCGCAGTCTGACCCACCACTCCTGGAAGTGGACGGCCCGCCTGCCGTTCTCGTCCGAGATGACCACATGGGTCTCGGTGCGGTCGTCGGACATCGGCAGGAGCCGCACTCCCGGCTGCCAGCGGTCGCACAACGCCTCGGTCACCTGGGAGAGCGGGTAGCCCGCCGCGAGCATCTGGCTTCGCACGATGTGGGTCGCGAAGTCGCGGTCGCCGAGGCCGAACCACTGGGGTTCCACGCCGTAGGCGGCCAGTTCCTCCTTGACGACGTGGCTCTCGCCGGACCTGCCCCAGCCCTGCTCCTCGTCGATCCCGCCGCCGAGGGTGTACATGACGGTGTCCAGGTCGGGGCAGACCCGGAGGCCGAAGAGGGTGATGTCGTCACCCGTGTTTCCGATGACGGTGATGTCGGAGCCGGGGGCCGCCGCCTTGAGGCCGCGAAGGAACCGGGCGCCGCCGATTCCTCCGGCCAGGGACACGATGCGCATGCCGACAGTCTTCCACCGGCCGTTCAGCGGACTGCGAACACCCACCCCCCGACATGTGCGGCAAACGGGGCTATATGTACATCTGCGCCGAATGAGGTTCTTGGGTCAGCCGACACCAATGTCTGGCATGTGGGAAACTGCCCTGGTGCCTTTTGGACCGATGGGGGTAGTTGTGCTCAAGGTCGAAACCGGACGGCTCCGTGAGCCGGCCGCGCTGGTCATGCTCGCGGTCGCGATCACGAACGTCCTCACCGGCCTGATGCGGCTGCTGATTCCCGTCGGGTCCGGTGCGTCGGCGAACTCCTTCGGCCTGCGCTCCGCCACCGCACTGAAGACCTTCACCGCGCCCACCTCCATCGCCCTCGTCGTGATCGCGGTCCTGCTCGTGATCAAGTTCGGTGAGCGGACGCCGCGGGCCCAACTGGTCGGTCGCATCGCCGCGGGCACCTTGGCCGTGTGCCTCCTGTTCAGCCTCGTCACCGTGCTGGGTGTGCTGTTCGGCGACGTCCTGACCTTCCGCGACAAGTTCGAGAGCCTGATCGTCGGCCTCCCGTCAGCCGGACTGGTATTCCTCGGCCTGGCCTTCGCGGCCAATTCGGCCGCGGGATTCCCGGCGGCCGTCCGGCCGGCCAAGACCGGCGGTGAGGGCCTCTACGACGCCCAGCGTGAGGGCAACGGCTACCCCCAGGATCCGTATGCCGCCCAGGGATACGGCCAGGGGTACGCGCAGACGCCGCAGGGCCAGCCGGCCGCTGACGTCGCGTCGCCGTACGCCCAGCTGCCCGCCCCCGTCGACCAGCAGTACGCGCAGGACCCCTACGCGTCGCTGTACGCGCCGGACAGGTCGCAGGAGGGCTATGGCGCTCCCGCCGCCGCCCAGGGGGCCGGGTACGCGGCCCAGACGCCCTACCCCCAGTCGGCCGCCTCGGCCCCGGACGCGCAGCCGCAGCCGGACTTCCAGACGGGCGCGCACTACTCGGACCAGTACGGCTCGGCCGGCTACCAGCAGGGCCCCGGCGGGCAGGCCTACGGCTCGAACCAGGGATATGGCGCGGACGCGCCCGCCGCCGCGTCCTACGGACAGCAGCCCGACTCCACCGCTCCCGGCCAGACGTACGAGGGCTACCCCCAGTCCCCGGCGTACGACCAGTACGGATACGCGTCACAGCAGCAGCCCCAGTCTCAGCAGCCGCAGGCCGGCGGTTACGCCCAGCAGCCCTTCGGGGGTCAGCAGGAGAGCGGCGGCTTCCAGCAGTCTCAGGGAACCGAGGGGCGCGGGTTCGCCCAGAGCCCCTACCAGGATTCCTCCTTCGGACAGTCCGGCTCCCACGCCGCTCCCGCCCCGGCCGGGCCCTCGGGATCCCACGCCGCCGGCGACGCCAGGCCGTACGAGCAGGCCGACCCCTCCCAGCAGTACGGCCAGCAGGCCGACCCCGCCCAGCAGTACGGCCAGCAGGGCGGCTCGTCCTTCTCCGGCTACTCGGGCGCCCCGTTCCCGCCCGCCGGTGACGCGCCTGCCCAGGGCGGCTTCGACGGCGCCCCCCAGCCCGCCTACGATCAGCCCGCCCCCGCCGACCCCCGGGAGCAGCAGCTCGCCCAGGCCTATCAGCAGGCACAGAGCTACCAGCAGCTCGGAACGCCGACGGACTATCCCCCCACCCCCGCCGCGCCTCCGGCGGCGGACTACTACGGCAACCCTCTGGGCCACCCCCAGCAGCCGGCGCCCTACACGACACCCGGTGGCGCGCCTTCGGACCAGCAGACCACCCGCCTGGACCCTCCCGCCTACCAGGGAGACGCGCTCAGCGGCCCCAGCAGGAGGGAAGAGCCCCTCGACCCGACGGCCATCTACGCCCCCGAACGGTCCCAGGCAAAGTATGAGGAAGGTTCCGGCACTGATCAGGCCGGGCACGGAGCCGACACCAGCCCCCATTGGTATGGTTCCGAACGCTGATAGGACCGAACAACTGGGCGTACGAACCGGGGCAAGCGCGTCTTTCCCCGGGTATCGTTATGCCGCTTGACGCCACACGCGGCACGCGCGTGTAATTACAGACGTGTTGTTACGCCTCCCCGAGGGTGGGTACGGGGGAGGCGTTTTGGGGGGCTCCATTGTGGGCGGGCGAGCGACAGGGAGGTGTGCAATGGCCGATCCGGTCATGGCACAGGCGCTCGATGGTGAGGATCTTGGGTGGCAGGAGCGCGCTTTGTGCGCTCAGACCGACCCCGAGGCGTTCTTTCCCGAGAAGGGTGGCTCCACCAGAGAAGCCAAGAAGGTGTGCCGTTCGTGCGAAGTGCGAGCGGAGTGCCTGGAATACGCGCTCGAGCACGATGAGCGCTTCGGCATCTGGGGTGGGCTCTCTGAGCGGGAACGTCGCAGGATCAAGCGTCAGGCTGTTTGAACCATCTTGAGAACCACGTTGTGAACACTGGGCGGGGGTCACACGTTCCGGATCGGAACGCGTGACCCCCGCTCAGTGCTTCATACGGGTGATCAGCCGGTTCGAGCCGGGCCTCTTCGGATCTATCGGATCTAACGGTTCGGCGCACATGTGATCGGCTGTCCCAGGTTGCCGTATCGTGGGCGGCGCTCAGCCGTACGACGACCCCCAAGGACCTGACGTGCAATCGGTCACCGCGATCGTCGTCGCTCACGACGGCGCACGCTGGCTCAAGGAGACACTGGCGGCGGTCCGGCGCCAGACCCGGCCGCTTGACCGCGTCGTCGGCGTCGACAACGGCAGCCGCGACGGCGGCGGGCAGATGCTGACCGAGGCCTTCGGCGCCGGCAACGTGCTGACCATGCCGAGGTCCACCGGCTTCGGCGAGGCCGTCCACGAAGTCCTGGACAGGCTTCCGCGCGCCCAGGGACACGAACCGCACGTCGACGAGTGGGTCTGGCTGCTCCACGACGACTGCGCCCCCGACCCCCAGGCGCTGCAGGCCCTGCTGTGGGCCGCCGACCAGGATCCGGGCGCCGCGATCCTCGGGCCCAAACTCCTCGACTGGCTCGACAGGCGCTCGCTGCTGGAGATCGGCGTCACCGTCAGCCGATCGGGGATGCGGGACACCGGCCTGGAACCGAGGGAGTACGACCAGGGCCAGCACGACGGCGAGGGCCTCCGCGACGTGCTGTCGGTCTCGACGGCGGGCATGCTGATCCGGCGCGACGTCTGGGACCAGCTGTCCGGCCTCGACCCGGAGCTCCCGCTGTTCCGCGACGACCTCGACCTGTGCTGGCGGGCCCGGGCCGCGGGGCACCGGGTGGTCAACGTGACGGAGGCCGTGGCCTGGCACGCCGAGGCCGCGACCCGACGCCGCAGACGGCTCTCGGTGAGCAACGAGCATCCGCGCAGGCTCGACCGGCGCAACGCGCTGCTGGTCATCATGGCGAACCTGCCGCTCTGGGCGCTGATGCGGTCGATCTTCCGGAACATCTTCGGATCGGTGTTCAGGACCGTCCTGTTCCTCGTGGCCAAGCAACCCGCGAACGCCCTCGACGAGATGGCCGCGCTGGCCTCCGTCATCGGCCGTCCCGGACGGCTGATGCGAGCGCGCAGACGGCGCAGACAGTGGCGTAAGCAGGGATACCCGTCGGTCGCGCGACTGCTCACCCCTTCGGGTGCGGCGTTCAGGCGGCTGGCCGACATGGTGCAGAGCTTCATCGCGGGCGCCGGGCCCGTCGACTCGGCCGGCCGGCACCACGCCGCGGCGGAGACGGACGAGGAGGACGGCGAGGAGTTGCTCAGCGACTCCGGCCTGATGCAGCGGATGTTCACGAGCCCCGGCGTCCTGCTCTGCCTCGTGCTCCTGGCCGTCACTCTGGCGGCCGAGAGGTCGCTTCTCTACGGCGGCCTCCTCGGCGGCGGCTCACTGGTGCCGATCACCGGCGGGGCCTCCGACCTCTGGCGCCTCTACACCGAGAGCCACCACGTGACGGGCCTCGGCTCGGACACCTGGGCCCCTCCGTACGTCGCGCTGCTGGCCCTGGTCTCCACGATCTTCCTGGGCAAGACGTGGCTGGCGGTCTCCGTCCTGCTCCTGGGCTGTGTGCCGCTGGCCGGCTTCTCCGCATACGCGGCGACCAAGAAGATGATCTCGTACACGCCCGCGAGGGTGTGGCTGGCCGCCACCTACGCCCTGTTGCCGGTCGCGACAGGGGTGATCGCGAGCGGGCGCCTGGGCACCGCGATCGTCTTCGTGCTGCTTCCCGTCTACGCGGCGCTCGCGACCAGGATCGTCGCGGGCTCACGCCGCGCGGCCTGGGGGTTCGGCCTCCTCCTCGCGGTCGGCACGGCCTTCGTCCCGCTCCTCTACGTGCTGGTGGCCATCCTGGGCGCGCTCGCGGCGGTGTCCTTCGCCGGCGTGCGCAAAGGCGTGGGCGTGGCGCTCGCGATCGGCCTCGGCACCCCGATCGTCCTGCTCTTCCCGTGGCTCGGCCGGCTCGTCCAGGACCCCGGCCGGATCCTGCTCGAGTCGGGTCTGCACGACATCGCGCTGACCGACCCCCGGCTGGGGGCGGAGAACCTGCTGATGCTGAGCCCCGGCGGCCCCGGCACGCCGCCGATCTGGGTCACCGCGGGCCTGGTGGCCGTCGCGCTCGCCGCCCTGCTCGTACGCCGTCACCAGATGGTCGTGGCGATCGGCTGGGGAGTCATGCTCTTCGGCGTCCTGGTGGCGATCGTCGTCGGCCGCCTGACGGTCCACGGCGTCCCCGTCTGGCCGGGAGTCCCCCTGGCCTTCGCCGCCACCGGGCTGCTCGTGGCGGCCGCCCGCCCGGCCCGCTGGATCGGGGAGTTCGCCGCCACGGGCAGGCTCCGCCGCGTCGCGGCCGGGCTGATCGTCGTCGTGGCGTTCGCGACGCCTCTCGCGGCGGCGGCGGTGTGGGTCAGGTCCGGCGCGGAAGAACCGCTCCAGCGGGGGGTGCGCGACCCCATGCCCCTGCTCGCCGCCGTCGGATCGGCGAAGGGGCAGGGCACGCTGGTGCTGCGCCCGAGGGACGGCGTCGTCACCTACAGCGTCCTGCGCGGCGGCGCCCCCCTGATCGGGGAGTCCGATCTCGAGTCTCCGGAGGACGCCTCCCAGCGGTTCGGCACGGCCGTCGCCGGCCTCGCCTCCGGCCGCGGCGGCACCTACGCCCAGACGCTCGCCCAGTACGGCGTGCAGTTCGTCAGCGTGCCGGGGCCGGTCGAGGCGTCCCTGCACCGCACGCTGGACTCCGAACCGGCTCTGGTGCGGATGAGCCTGTCGGCGGCCGGGGGGTTGTGGCGGCTGGCCCAGCCCGCTCCGGCGCCGCCTCCTCCGTCGGGAGGCGACTCCATGCACAGGATCTGGTTGTGGGCTCAGGCGACCATCCTGCTCGTCATATTGATCCTGGCCTCGCCGGGCGCCCGTACGGCCGAGGCCGAGGAGCAGTACGCCGACGTGCCACAGGAGGAACCCCGGGGACGCCGCCGGGCTGGTGAGGATCGGGTGCCGGTGTGAAGAGTCTGATCGAGAACCGCTTCGGCCTGCTCGCGCTGGTGCTCGTGGCGCTCGGCGCCCTCTACGGCGTCGCCTACGCGAGCCGGCCCGCCCCGGTGGTCCACACGCCGCCCAAGCCCGTCCGGGCCCTCATGGAGTCCCTGACGACCGTCTGCCCGTCTCCTGGCGGCAGCAGGGTGAGCGTGGTGACGCCGCCCGGCGCCCAAGGCCAGGGGAGTGCCACCGTGGGCGAGATCAAGGAGGCCCCGGCCCCCGGTGAGGGCGCCCCGCCCCAGGACCCCCCAGGCAAGGACGCCCCGCAGAAGGGCGCTCCTCAGAAGGGCGTTCCTCAGAAGGGCGCCAAGAAGGGCGCCGCAGACAAGGCGGAGAAGCCGCCGACGGCGCTCGAGCAGCCCGGCGTCCTGTGGCAGCAGGACATGAAGGCCGGCACCGCCCCGCTCGCCGTCGCGGGCACCGGATCGATGGCGGCCGGACTCGAGGCCGCGCAGACGGCGCGGTTGGACGCGGGAAGCCAGCGGGGCCTGGCGTCCACGCGGTGCGTCGAGCCGGGGGCGGACGCCTGGTTCGTCGGGCCCGGGCCCGCCGCGGCCGCCATGACGCTGTACCTCACCAACGCCGACTCCGCCCCCGCCAACGTAGAGGTCATGATCTACGCCGGTGAGGGACCGGTGCTCAGCGACCGGGGGAGCGGCATGGTCCTCCAGCCGGGCGAGCACCGGACGGTCAAGCTGAGCGACCTCGCCCCCTCTCCGCTGGTGATGGCCGTGGAGGTCAGCACGAGCGGCGGACGCGTGGCGGCCGCGATCAAGGCGGTGCTCGGAAAGGACAAGGGCGTCGACTGGCTGCCCGTGGCCGCGCCTCCGTCCACCCAGGTCGTGGTCCCCGGGATCCCGGGTATGGCCGGGCTCCGGGAGCTCTATGTGACGGCTCCGGGCGAGCAGGACACCGTCGTCCAGGTGAAGGCCGTGCTCAAGGACGGTTCCTACGCGCTCAAGAACAAGGAGACCGTCGATGTCCTGGCGGGTTCGACGAGCACCTTCGACCTGTCCACGGGAATCGGCGGCCAGCCCGCCGCCATCGTCCTGACCTCGGACGTCCCGATCATCGCGGGCATGAAGATCACCGGGACGGGCCTGAGCCAGGACGTCGCCTTCACCGCGGGGGCGTCGCCCATCGATCTGGGCAGCGTCGTGGCGGACAACCGGGTCACCCGCAAGCAGGAGTCACGTCTGGTCCTGTCGGCCCCGTCCGCGGAGGCCACGCTCAAGGTCCAGTTGGTGCCGAAGAGGGGCGCCGTGCCGGAGCCCGTCGAGGTCAAGGTGCCCGCCGCCCGGACCAAGGAGATCAAGCTGGCCGCACCGCCGGGTGGCGAGTCGGGGTTCAGCGTCGTCATCCAGCCGCAGCCCGGGTCGGGACCCGTGTACGGCGGACGGGTGCTCATCGAGGACACCCCCAGCGGTCAGCTGATCACGGTCCAGCCGCTCGCTCCCGCGACCATCTGGGCGCTCGTCCCGCCCACCGCCGACTCGCCGAGCGCCGTCCTGCCGTGAAGAGGGCCGCTCTAGTGGCGGTCGTCGTATCCGGGGTCGATCGTCTCGGGGGTCTGACCGAGAAGGCTGGCGACCTGCTCCACGACGACGTCGAAGACGAGCGTGCCGAGCTGGTCCCGGTCTCGTGCGCGCGCCTCGAGGGGGCGGCGATAGACGACCACCGCGGCGGGATCCCCACCGCTCGCCGGATCGGCCCTGCCGAAGGGGATGGGGTCGGACGACAATCTCGCGGGCCCGTCGATCAGCTCGTTCACCGGGGGGACCTCTTCGACGGCGAACTCGACGGAGGCGAGCTGGGCGCCCCAGCGCGGTTTGAGCCGGTCGACCGCCTCGAGCACCAGGTCGTCGAACCGTTCGCCGCGGGACTTCGAGATGGGCACGTGAGATGGGGCCAGCGGGCCGCGCATCCCGCGGCCGTGCCGATCACGTCGGCGCACGCGTCGCTTCGGCTGCGGCATGTCGCCACGCTCGCTCGGCTCTGTCACGGAGTCAGCTTAAAGCGCCGCCCGTGACGCGCGGCGAGCCGTATCGCCGCTGTCCGAATTGTGGCGACACGCTCGATAAGAGCTTCGGGGTGGTGGCAATGTGCACGCGGACCGGATACGGTCCCTCCGTGAGCCCCGTCCGCAGCTGTTCCCGTACCGCCTGCAGGCAGCCTGCCGTCTTCACACTCACGTATGTCTACGCCGACTCGACCGCCGTCCTCGGGCCCCTGGCGACGTACGTCGAGCCGCACTGTTACGACCTGTGTGCGGAGCACGCGGAACGGCTCACTGCGCCACGCGGCTGGGAGGTCGTCCGCCTCCCGTCGGAGGCCGGCTCGCCCAGCGGAGACGATCTCGAGGCGCTCGCCAACGCGGTCCGCGAGGCCGCCCGCCCCGCCCCCGCCGCGGGGGAGCCCATCGGCCAGGCGGTCGAGGTCGGCAGGCGAGGGCACCTCCGGGTCCTGAAGTCGGCCCAGCCCAACCGGGAGCGGTGACCTCCTCGTAACGGCACCGCGATTTCACCCGCCGTACGGAACGATCAGGCGCTATAGGCTCATGTGCGAGACATCAAGGAGTCCGGGGACTGTCGTGGCCGATCTCAGCAGGATTTTCAAGGCGTACGACGTGCGCGGCGTCGTGCCGGACGAGCTCGACGAGGAGGCCGCCGAGGCCGTCGGAGCGGCGTTCGTCGAGGTGACCGATGCCGCGGCCATGGTGATGGCCTATGACATGCGGCCCTCCTCGGTCCCGCTGGCCGCGGCCTTCGCGCGCGGGGCGACCTCGCGCGGCGCCGACGTCGTGAACGCCGGCCTCGGCTCGACGGACCTCCTCTACTACGCCAGCGGCGCCCTCGGGCTCCCCGGGGTCATGTTCACCGCCAGCCACAACCCCGCGCGGTACAACGGCATGAAGATGTGCCGGGCCGGCGCGGTGCCTGTGGGCGCGGACACGGGCCTCACCGAGATCCGCGACCGTGCCGCCGAGCTGCTGGCCGCCGGTCTGGGCGGCGTCCCGGGCAAGGGCGAGGTGACGCGGCGGGACCTGCTGACGGACTACGCCGGGCACCTCAAATCGCTGGTCGACCTGTCGGGCATCCGGCCGCTCAAGGTCGTGGTCGACGCCGGCAACGGCATGGGCGGATACACGGTTCCCCCCGTCTTCCAGGGGCTGCCGATCGAGCTGACCGCGCTCTACTTCGAGCTCGACGGGACCTTCCCCAACCACGAGGCGAACCCGCTCGAGCCGGCGAACCTGCGCGACCTGCAGCAGGCGGTCGTCGACCGGGGAGCCGACATCGGCCTGGCGTTCGACGGCGACGCCGACCGCTGCTGGGTGATCGATGAGAACGGCGAGTCGGTCTCCCCGTCCACGATCACCTCGCTGGTCGCCGTCCGGGAGCTGGCCCGGCATCCGGGGGCCACGGTCATCCACAACCTGATCACGTCCCAGGGCGTCCCGGAGATCGTCGCCGAGCACGGCGGCGTCCCGGTGCGCACGCGTGTGGGGCACTCGTTCATCAAGGCCGAGATGGCCAGGACCGGCGCCGTCTTCGGGGGCGAGCACTCGGCCCACTACTACTTCCGTGACTTCTGGTTCGCCGACTCCGGGATGCTGGCCGCGCTGCACGTGCTGGCGGCGCTCGGCGAACAGGACAGGCCGCTGTCGGAGACGCTGTCGCCCTACGCGCGGTATGCGGCGTCGGGCGAGCTGAACAGCACGGTCTCCGACCAGGGCGCGGCGCTCGACAGGGTTCGCGCGACATTCTCGGGACGAGAGGGTGTTAGGTTCGACGAGCTGGACGGTCTCACCGTGACCGGCTCCGGCTGGTGGTTCAACCTGCGCCCGTCCAACACCGAGCCGCTGCTGCGGCTCAACGCCGAGGCGACCGACGAGAACATGATGGCCACCGTGCGCGACGAAGTGCTCGCTGTGGTAAGGAGCTGACCGAGTTGAAGATCGACGACTGGCTGCTGGACATTCTGGCCTGTCCGGCGTGCAAGTCCCCCCTGCGTGTGGAGAGCGACACCGACGAGCTCGCCTGCACGTCCTCGGAGTGCGGGCTGGTCTATCCGGTCCGCGACGACATCCCGGTTCTCCTGGTCGACGAGGCTCGCAAGGCATGACCGACGCCGGAGCGGCGCCCGGCACGGTGTTCGAGCCGGATCGCCTCGACGACCAGGCATATCTGGCCGAGGGCGATCCCTCGGGCGTGCTGCGGGCCGTCGCGTCCTCGGCGGCTCGGGTGCGCACCGCCTACCGGGCCGCCGTCGAGGCGCAGGTGGCCTCCCTCGCGCGGTTCGGCCGTCCCCGGGCGATCGTGGTGGTGGGCACGGGCGGCTCCGCCGTGACGGGCGACGTGCTCGACGCCGTCATCGGGTACGGCGCGCCGTTGCCGGTCGTCACCGTCCGCGGCCACCGGCTGCCGGGCTGGGTCGGCGCCGCCGACATCGTCATGGCGGTCTCGCGTCCCGGCGACGGCGAGGAGACCTTCGCCCCGGCGGCGGAAGCCGCCCGGCGCGGCGCCTCGATCATGGGTGTCGGACCGGCGCGGTCCCCGCTCGAGCATGTGGTGACGCGGGCCGGCGGGCCGTACGTGCCGCTGGAGGGCGAGGCCGCGCGGCCGGGCGGGACGTTGTGGGAACTCGCCGTCCCGCTGGTCGTCGCGGCCTCGGCGCTCGGGCTGGTGGAGGCCGGCGAGGACGTGTTCGAGGCGGCGGCCGTGCGGCTGGAGGACATCGCCCACCGATGCCGGCCGTCCAGCGAGTCGTTCATCAACCCCGGGAAGACGCTCGCGACCGAGCTGGCGGGGAGCGTCCCGATGATCTGGGGCAGTTCACCCCTGGCCGGGGCCGCGGCCCGTTGGCTGGCGTTCCGGCTCAACGAGATCGCCAAATATCCGGCCATCTGGGGAGAGATCCCGGAGAGCCGGCATCAGCTCGCCGCGTTCAGCGGGCCCCTCGCGGGGCGGGACGTCTTCGCCGACCCCTTCGCCGACGAGCCGGGTGGCGAGGGCGCCAAGCTGCGCCTCGTCCTGCTGCGTGACGCCGAGGAGCAGGAGCAGGTCGTCAGGAACCGTACGGCGGCCGTCGGGCTGGCCGAGGACAGGGGCGTTCCCGTCTCCGAGGTCGTGGCCGACGGCGTCCAGCCGCTGGAGCGGCTCGCGTCGCTGATCGGTCTGGGCGACTACGCGGCCGTCTATGCCGCGCTGGGATACGGCATCGACCCGGAGTCGTTTTCGGACGTCACGGAACTCAGGGCCTGAATTTCGCTCTAGGATCTTTTTGGCCGATTCCTGAGGAGTTCTTGTGAGTGCGAGTGGCGGATCCAAGGCGATCATCGCGGCGCTGAGCGCCAACCTGGCGATCGCGGTGGCGAAATTCGTGGCGTTCATCTTCACGGGGTCGTCATCGATGCTCGCGGAGTCCGTCCACTCGGTGGCCGACTCCGGGAACCAGGCTCTGCTGCTGCTGGGCGGCAAACGGGCGGAGCGGGCGCGGACCCGCACCCACCCGTTCGGGTTCGGCCGTGAGCGGTACTTCTACGCCTTCGTCGTGGCCCTCGTGTTGTTCAGCATCGGCGCGCTGTTCTCCATCTACGAGGGCTGGCACAAGATCGCTGACCCGCACCCCGTGGAGTCGCCCATCTGGGCCTTCGGTGTGCTGATCTTCGCCATCATCGCCGAGGGCTTCTCGTTCAGGACCGCCATCAAGGAGTCGTTGCCCCACAAGGGCGACGCGTCGTGGGTGAGGTTCATCCGCAGGGCCAAGGCCCCCGAGTTGCCCGTCGTCCTGCTGGAGGACCTCGGCGCGCTGCTGGGCCTCATCTTCGCGCTATTCGGCGTGACCATGGCCGTGGTCACCGGCGACGCCGTCTGGGACGGCATCGGGACGATCATGATCGGCGTGCTGCTCGCCGTCATCGCCTTCGTCCTCGCGATGGAGACCAAGTCCCTGCTGATCGGGGAGAGCGCCGCGCCCGAGGTCGAGGAGCAGATCTGCGCGGCCCTGGAGAACGCCCCCGAGGTCACCAAGGTCATCCACCTCCGCACGCTCCACCTGGGCCCCGAGGAGCTCCTCGTGGCGGCGAAGATCGCGGTCGACCACGACGACACGGCGACCGAGATCGCCAGGGGGATCGACGAGGCCGAGCAGCGCGTCCGCGCCGCCGTCCCGATCGCCCGGGTCATCTACCTGGAGCCCGACCTCGATCGCGCCGAGCAGGCGCCCTCATCGCAGGTGCGGTGACGGGACGACCCTCGACGCCCCGTCGGGTCACCGGCCGCTCTCGCGTCCGCTGCGCCTCTCCGCTGCGCCGTGATGGTGCGCCGGGGACATAACTCGTCGCGATTTATCGGGATATCTCGGAATCTTTCGAGGTTGAGGGCGACAGTGGTACCCGCCGATCGCACTGCGACCTGGAGCGCAGCGTGACGAAAATGTGATGCGTGTTTCCTTTACCTCTCCGTACCCGTGGGTAACTTGGGCTTTACCCATTTTGCCTCGCGGGAGGTGCCCATGGTCGAGCAGGGACGTGTGCGATGGAAGCGCTTCGCGCTGGTCTTCGTGCCCGCGATCGCGATCGCCTCGGTGCTCGTCGGAGCCACCGCGGAAGGCGCGATCGGAGCGTCGTTCGTGGTCTCGGGCGACACCTTCAAGGTCTCCGCCGACAAGCTCCGGGGGCAGGGGTTCGTCCAGTACGGCAGCCTGGTCCAGAACAAGAAGGGCCAGAAGATCCCCGTCGCGGTGTCGGGCATCCGGCACGCCACGCTCACGAACATGTGCCAGACCGTGCTGGTCGACTCGCCGGTGGGCGCGGTGACCATCAAGCTGACCGCGGGGACGGGCAAGAGCCCCGTGGTCGCGGAGAACATGATCGTCGATGCGTCCCAGTTGCAGGGCAACGCCGTCTTCACGCGCATCCAGGTGGGCAGGGACGCCGGGACCCTCGACGCGGTCTCCGGCGGAGCGGGTGCCTCGGGGATGTTCGGGCAGCAGGCCAGTGCCGTCACGATCACCGGCTTCAAGCAGGTCTCGTGGGCCGTCAATGCGGCGACCTTCAAGTTGCCCGGCCTCAAGCTGACGGTCGAGCCCGGTAAGCACGAGTGCTTCTGATGTCCTCGCCGTCGGGGCCCGTCTTCCGGGTGCCTCTGCTCCGGGTGCCGCTTCGGGTGTCTCTGCCCGGGGACACGTCGTCCGGCCGTTTCGGCAGGCGTTCGTGAGCGATGCGACGCCGTGGCGCAGGACCCGGCCCTTCTGGGGCGGCCTGCTGACCATCCTCGGCGGGGTGGAACTGCTGAGCATCCCGTTCGCCTCGCAGGCGTTGCCCCTGGTGATCCAGTCGGGCACGGTCGGGGCCAGCTATCTGATCGCGCTGGTGCTGATCGCCGTCGGCCTGCTGCTGTGGTGGCAGCCCGGCCAGCGGATCTTTCTGGGCGTCGTGGCCGTGCTCGTGTCGCTCGCGTCCTTCGTCTACGCCAATCTGGGCGGATTCCTCGTCGGCATGTTGCTGGGCCTCGTCGGAGGGGCGCTCGCGGCGGCTTGGACCCCCGAGCCCGCCGCGGACGAGCCGGCTGACTCGCAGGCCCCGCCGGCGGCGACGGGGCTGACCTTCACGCGGCGGCGCGTCGTCAGCGGCGACGAACTCGCGAACGCGCTTCCCGCCTCTCCTGACGAGCCCTCCGGTGGCGCCTCGAGCGTGTGGATCGGGCGGGTCAAGGACGCGTCGGCCGGTGTCTCAGCCGGTGATTCGGGCGGTGATTCGGCTAGAGCCGAGGGGTCCGCGGCGCCGGGCCGGGAGCCCTTGCCCGGCGACGGTGGTTCGACCGGTGGTGGCGGTAGCGGCGGCAGTGGCGGCAGTGGCGGCGGTGCCCACAGCGCCGGCCGTCCGGATGACGGTACGGCGGGCCCGGGTCACGGTCTGGGTCACGGTCCTAGTGGCGGCGGTTCGGGTGCCGGACCGGGCGGGAAGGCGGGCCCTGGCGGCAGGGTGCTGGCGATCGCCGCACTGCCGCTGGTCCTGATGTCCGGAACCGCGCTGCACGCGACCGGGGCGATCAGCGGTCCCGCGGCGCCGGTGGTGGCCACAGAGGCGGCGTCGGTGAGCGCGCCGTCGCTGACCATGACGGGGATGAAGTTCCACGGCGTCGTGGAACTGCCCACCCAGAACGGCACGGTCAAGATGTTGTGGTTCACCATGGACCGGGCAGTGTTGTCCGGGCCGCGGCAGACGATGGGACGCACCACCCTGACGGGGAGCACCTTCACCTTCGCTGGAAACGTCGACATCTACACGACCAAGATGACCGGCACGCTCCTCGGCCTGCACCAGGAGTTCACGGCCGAGCACCCCAATGTGCTGGTCAGGGCACTGAAGTTGGTGCCGAGGCTGGACCTTCCGCTGACCATGACCGACATCGTGAGCGAGCAGCCGTACGTCACGGCGGACTCCCTCCAGGCCGAGGGCCTGCGGCTGGTCGTCGCGCCCTGACCCGCCGGGGTCAGCCGGGGTCACGGTCCCCGGCCCGGACGAGCCCGGTCTCGTACGCGTGGATCACGGCCTGGGTGCGGTCGCGGAGGCCGAGTTTGGCCAACAGCCGTGCCACATGGGTCTTCACCGTGTGCTCGGTCACGACCAGCTCCGCCGCGATCTCGGAGTTGGACAACCCGCGGGCGATCAACTGGAGGACCTCCGATTCCCGTGGCGTGAGCGACGTCGCCGCCGCGGCCCGCCGTCGCGCGGTGAACTCGGCGATCAGGCGCCTGGTCACCTGTGGTGCGAGCAGCGCGTCCCCACGCGCGACGACGCGCACCGAGTCCGCCAGATCGTCGGCCCGGATGTCCTTCAGAAGGAAGCCGCTCGCCCCCGCGAGGAGCGCCTCGTAGACGTACTCGTCCAGGTCGAAGGTCGTGATCATGAGTGCTTTGGCGCCCAGCCCGGTGACGGCCCGGGCGACCTCGATGCCGTTCATGACCGGCATGCGGATGTCGAGCAGGGCGACGTCGGGACGTTCGGCGCGCGCGAGCCGTACGGCCTCTCCGCCGTCGGCGGCGGCGCCGACGACGGCGATGTCCGGTTGTGCGGCGAGCACGGCGGTGAACCCCCTGAGCACCACCGGCTGGTCGTCGGCCACGAGAACCTTGATCATTCGAGCGGAAGCCCTGCCTGGATGAGGAAGCCTCCGGCCGGGGCCGGTCCGGCGACGAACCAGCCGCCCAGGGCCACGGCCCGTTCCCGCATGCCGATCAGCCCGTGCCCCGGAGTCTCGCGCGGTCTGTCCGCGGTGTCTTCCTGCGCCGAGGGGCCGGGGCCGTCGTCGGCGATCCTGAGGGCGAGCAGCGTGGGCCGATAGGTGATCTCGATGGAGACCCGGGCCCCCGGAGCGTGTGTTCTGGCGTTGGTCAGGGACTCCTGGATGATCCGGTAGGCCGACACGTCCACGGCCTGCGGGAGTTCCTTATCCTCCCCGACGATGTCGAGATCCACGTCACCGCCGTGATGTTCGAGCAGTTCGGGCAGTTGGGCCAGCCCCGGCTGCGGTGCCATCTCCGGAGGAACGTCCGCGCGGAGCACCCCGAGCAGCCGCCGCATCTCGGTCAGCGTCCCGCGGGCCGCCGTGGCGATCTCCGCGAACTCCTGCTTGGCCTCGTCGCTCAGGTTCGTGATGGTGTACGGCGCGGTCTCGGCCTGGACCGCGACCATGGAGATGGAATGGGCGACGACGTCGTGCATCTCCCTGGCGATCCGCGCCCGCTCGGCCATGGCCGCCTGCTCCCGCAGCGTCTCCAGATTGTCCGCGCGCACCTCCCTGACCTCTGTCCGGCTCCGCCGTACGTCGGCCAGCATGGTCACCCCTGCGAGCAGGACCGCTCCGCCGACGGCCGCGATCAGGAAAAAGGGGTACCGGTACACGTAGGCGCCACCGGCGGCGACGAGGAACAGGGGCACCCCGATGACCCCCGCGAAGAGCCAGGCCGCCCGCCGGTTCAGTTCGCGCTGGATCGTGTAGAAGGACAGCGCCGCCGATATGAGCACGGGGAGCACCCAGGCGGCGGGCATCTGCGGGAACATCGCGATGAGGACGGCGCCGAGGAACGTGAGGACGACGGTCAGCCACGGGTAGGCGCGGCGCATGACCTGCGGTCCAGTCGCCAGGACGATGCCCGCCATCTCTATGGCCCCATTTGCGTACCTTGCGCCCAGGAGCCCGAAGAACGGCCAGGGTGACGCCGATCAGGAGATCCATGGGGGAACTCAGCGCCTTGCGGAGATCGAACGAGGCGATGTTCCGTTCGACCTGGTCGATTCCTGTCGTCAGGTTCACGCCTGGAATTGTCCGCCGATCTCCCTGAGGTGTCGTCACTCCAGAGAGCGACCTCGGGGTCACTCGAGTCGCGGGGTCACCCGAGTCGCCGGGGCCGTGGGGTCACTGGGGTCGTGGGGTCACTGGGGTCGTGGGGTC
>NZ_BOOQ01000043.1 GCF_016863315.1 Planotetraspora silvatica | reverse complement strand
ACTGGGGTTGCGGGGTCACTGGGGTTGCGGGGCCACCGGGGTTGCGGGGCCACCGGGGTCATCTGGGCCGCAGAAGCCGCAGGGCCTTCTCCTTCTCGAAGTCGAGGGCCCGGCGCGGCGCCTGGATGCGGCCGATCCTGACGCCGAGGTCGCGTACGGCCTGGGCCACCGCCGGCTCGGACATCGCCCGGAGGGCGAACGCCAGCTCGGCGGGGGAGATGTCGAAACGGCGTTCCAGGTCCATGGCCTGGCTGACGGCGGCCAGCTCGTCCGGGCCGAACCTGCGGTGCGATCCGCGGTCACGAACCGGCGGCAGGAGACCGAGGGACTCGCGATAGCGCAACATCCGCGGCGACACTCCCAGCCGTCGCGCGGCTTCCGTTATCCGCATCCCTGCCCCTTTCGCACCCCGTCTGCGCTCACGCTAGACAGTCCGGAGGCCCTTTGGCAGCCCCTTGCGGCTGATTCTCACATTCTCGTGTCAGGTTCGGCCATCCTGGCGTGCGCCGTGCCGTATCCGCGGCCTAGACTCGCTGCGACGGACAATGGAGGGACACGAAAATGGACTTCAAGGTCGCCGACCTTGCCCTTGCGGACTTCGGCCGCAAGGAGATCCGCCTCGCCGAGCACGAGATGCCGGGCCTGATGGCGACCCGTAGGGAGTACGCCGCCTCGCAGCCGCTCAGGGGCGCGAAGATCATGGGCTCGCTGCACATGACGATCCAGACGGCCGTGCTGATCGAGACGCTGGTCGCGCTCGGAGCGGACGTCCGCTGGGTGAGCTGCAACATCTTCTCCACGCAGGACCACGCCGCGGCCGCGGTCGTCGTCGGGCCCGAGGGCACCGCCGACAACCCCTCCGGTGTGCCGGTCTTCGCGTGGAAGGGCGAGACGCTGGAGGAGTACTGGTGGTGCACCGAGCAGGCGCTCGCGTGGCCCGACGGCTCCGGCCCGAACATGATCCTCGACGACGGCGGCGACGCCACGCTCCTCGTCCACAAGGGCGCCGAGTTCGAGCAGGCGGGGGCCGTACCGGTCGCCGGCGAGGACGACCCGGAGGAGTGGGCGATCATCCTCGACACGCTCCGCCGTACGGTCACGGACGAGAAGCGCTGGAGCGCCATCGCCCAGGAGATCAAGGGCGTCACCGAGGAGACCACCACCGGCGTGCACCGGCTCTATGAGATGCACAAGTCGGGCCAGCTGCTCTTCCCGGCGATCAACGTCAACGACTCGGTGACGAAGTCCAAGTTCGACAACAAGTACGGCTGCCGCCACTCGGTGATCGACGGTCTCAACCGCGCCACCGACGTGCTGATCGGCGGCAAGGTCGCGGTGATCTGCGGCTACGGCGACGTGGGCAAGGGCTGCGCCGACGCGCTGCGCGGCCAGGGCGCCCGCGTGATCGTGACCGAGATCGACCCCATCTGCGCGCTGCAGGCGGCCATGGACGGTTTCCAGGTCACCACCCTGGAGGACGTCGTCGGCATCGCGGACATCTTCGTCACGACGACCGGCAACTTCGGCATCATCACGGCCGAGCACATGTCGCAGATGAAGCACCAGGCGATCGTGTCCAACATCGGGCACTTCGACAACGAGATCGACATGGCCGGGCTGGGCCGCATCCCCGGCATCGTGAAGAACAACATCAAGCCGCAGGTCGACGAGTGGGTCTTCCCTGACGGGCACTCCATCCTCGTGCTGGCCGAGGGCCGTCTGATGAACCTCGGCTGCGCCACCGGCCACCCGTCGTTCGTGATGTCGAACTCGTTCACCAACCAGGTGATCGCCCAGATCGAGCTCTTCACGAAGACCGAGGAGTACCCGGTGGGCGTCTACGTGCTGCCGAAGCACCTGGACGAGAAGGTCGCCCGCCTCCACCTCGACGCGCTCGGGGTCAAGCTGACCAAGCTGACGAAGAAGCAGGCCGAGTACATCGGCGTGCACGTCGAGGGCCCCTACAAGCCCGACCACTACCGCTACTGAGCCCCGTTGTACGGCGTGACCCCGGTCTTGTGGGGCGTGATCCCAGGCTTGTGGGGCGTGATCCCAGGCCTGTAGGGCGTGATCCCAGGCCTGTAGGGCGTGATCATGCACAGGGTCGTGCGCATGCCCTCTGAGCTGCGACGCTCCTGTGCGTGATCATGCACACATTCGGTCGAATGGCCGCTGAGCGGCCACGTCGCCGATCGTGATCATGCACACCTTCGTGAAAGTGGTGCATGAGCCGGGGCTGCGAGGTTCGTGATCATGCGGTGCCGTACGGTCACGCGCAAAGCGTGGCCGTACGGTGCATGATCACAAACTGTATTTTCGCAGGTCAGGATGGTCGTTTCCGAATCTGTGCATGATCACGCTCAGTGAAGGGCCAGGTCAATGCGGGTAACGGCGAACCTGTGCATGATCACGCGGGTGGTTGGCGCAGGTGGCGGCGGGAATCGAGGAATCTGTGCATGATCACGGCGGGATGGCGGAGGCGGGGGAGCGGCGGATCGGCTGGGCCGCCAGGTCCATGCCCGTGCTCGAGGCCATCGGGGCGGGGTTCGCCCAGGACAGGCCGCTGGACGGACTGCGCATCGCCGCCTGCCTGCACGTGACCGCGGAGACCGCGGTGGTCATGGGCGCGCTCAAGGCGGGTGGCGCCGAGATCGCGCTGGCCGCCTCCAACCCGTTGTCCACCCAGGACGACGTGGCCGCGGCGCTGTCCACGTACGGCATCGCCGTACATGCCCGGGCCGGGGTGGACAGGGACACCTACTACCGGCACATCCATCGGGCGCTCGACATCGCGCCGAACATCGTGCTCGACGACGGCTGCGACCTGGTCAACATCCTGCACACCGAACGAGTCGAACTGCTCGACGAGGTCATCGGCGGCTGCGAGGAGACCACGACGGGCATCATCCGGCTCCGCCAGATGGCGGCCGAGGGCGCCCTCAGGTTCCCCATGGTCGCGGTCAACGACACCCGCACCAAGCGGATGTTCGACAACAGGTACGGCACAGGCCAGTCCACCCTCGACGGCATCATGCGGGCCACGAACATCCTGCTGGCGGGGCGTACGGTCGTCGTCGCGGGCTTCGGCTTCTGCGGCCGGGGTGTCGCGGAGCGGGCCAAGGGCCTGGGCGCACGGGTCGTCGTCACCGAGATCGACCCGGTGAAGGCCCTGGACGCGGCGCTTCAGGGATACGACGTGCAGCCGATGTGGCGGGCCGCGGAGATCGGCGACGTGTTCGTAACCGTCACCGGCAACCGCGACGTGATCCGCGCCGAGCACCTGGCCGCCATGAAGGACGGCGCGATCCTCGCCAACGCCGGTCATTTCGACGTCGAGATCGACGTCCGCGCCCTGGAAGAGATGGCGCAGACCGTGCATTTCGGGATCCGCCCGAACACGGATGAATACGTCCTGGAGAACGGCAGGCGACTGCTCCTCCTCGCCGAAGGCCGCCTGGTCAACCTGAGCGCCGCCGAGGGGCACCCGGCCGCCGTGATGGACATGTCCTTCTCCGCCCAGGCCCTCGCCGTCGCATGGCTCGCCCAAGAGGCCGTACGGCTGACGCCCGGCGTCTACGACGTTCCGGCGGAGGTCGACTTCCAGGTGGCGAGACTGAAACTGGGAGCGGCGGGGATCACGATCGACGCGCTCACCTCCGAGCAGGAGGACTATCTCCACTCCTGGCGGGTCGGCTCCTGAGCTCACAAACGAGCTGAAAAGAAAGGTGGGCACGACCCGTGCGGCCTCTCCTCCGCACCTGGTCGTGCCTCACCTCAACCCCATTAGCAGGCATGGCCCCATGACCTGCATTCCAGACCAATGCCCCTATGGTCTGGGTCTACACCTCATGTCGGGGGGACGAATCCTCCCGGTGTCGGACCGGCCGGCTCCGCGGGCGGGTTCGGGACGGAACCGGGAGTCTCCTGGCCGGGGTTCCGAGGTGCCATGCCCGACGGGTGCGCCGGTGTCACGCCGGACGGGTGCGCCGACGCCGTGCCGTACGGGAACGCGGGTGATCCGGGCGCTCCGTTGTACGGCGGGGCGACCGACTGAGAGGCCCCTTGATTCCACTGCGAAGCCCGGCCGTACGGCGAGGCGGGACCCCGGGTCTGCGCGAGCCGCAGTTCCTCCCGGCGGCGGCGCTCGGCGAGCACGGCGGCGAGGTAAGCGTACGGCGGGACGCCGGGCGGGGGCGGCGGCGCGACGCAGGCGCTCACCTGGCCCGCGATTCGCATCCCCATGTCGTGTTGGGCGTTCGGGGACAACTGGTGCCAGCGGGAGAGGTACTGCCGGGCGGTGTTGGCCAGCTCGTCCTGGAGTTGGGAGAGCTGCAGCGAGGAGGCCCATCCGGCGAGTTGCGGCGGCATCGGGGGCGGCGGCGCCTGTCGCGGCGAGCGCTCGCCGATGACGATGGTGCCCGCGAATATGTCGCCGAGTCGCTTGCCTTTTTGGTTGATCAGCGAGGTGATGAGCGCGGGAGCGCCGGACAGCGTCCAGAACTCCACCAGGCCGGCCAGTCCGCGGAAGAGGGCCTGGCGGAAGCGCTCGGGTCCGCCGTCCTCGCTGACGACTCTGAGCCCGAGCGCGAGCTTGCCCAGGCTCCGTCCTCTGCTGACCGTCTCGAAGATCACCGGGTAGCCGACCAGGACCAGCGCGGAGAACAGGATGCCCAGGCCGGCGGCGAGCGCGCCGTCGGTGATGATGGTCGCGTTGGCGAGCAGCAGGGAGATCACGATGAGGGCGGCCACCTGCACGAGCCAGTCGATGATGAAGGCCGCTGCGCGGCTGGGCAGCTGGGCGATCCGCACCTCGACGACGACGGCCTCACCCGTCACGACTTCTGACACACTCGCACCCTACTGTGCGGCGGTCGATAGGGTTTGATCTGTGGACATCGATGCGTTTGTCGCGGCCAGCAAGCCGACCTGGGACCGGCTTGAGGACCTGGTCCGGCGGCGTCGCTCGCTGAACGGCGCGGAGGTCGACGAACTGGTCGAGTTGTACCAGCGGGCCGCGACGCACCTGTCCATCGTCCGGTCCGGTTCCAGGGACGCCATCCTGGTCGGCCGCCTGTCCACGCTGGTCGCCCGGGCCCGCTCGGCCGTCACGGGGGCGCACAGCCCGGCCTGGCGTGAGGTCGCCCGGTTCTTCACCGTGTCATTCCCCGTGGTCGCCTACCGGGCGCGCCGGTGGTGGCTGGGGGCGACGCTCGCCTCGCTGGTGGTCGCGTGGGTCATCGGCGTCTGGATAGCCAAGAATCCCGACGTCCAGGCCGCGATCGGCACCCCCGAGGACATCAGGCAACTGGTCGACCACGACTTCGCCGACTACTACTCGGAGAATCCGGCCGCGTCGTTCGCCGGACAGGTGTGGATCAACAACGCGTACGTGAGCATGCAGGTCATCGCCTCCGCGGTCCTGCTGGGCCTACCGATTCCCTACATCCTGTTCCAGAACGCGGCGAACGGCGGCCTCCTCGGCGGTCTGATGGCGGCGCATGGCAAGGCCGACATCTTCTGGGGGCTGATCCTTCCGCATGGCCTGCTGGAGCTCACCGCCGTCTTCCTCGCCGCCGGGGTCGGGATGCGCCTCGGCTGGACGGTCATCGACCCCGGGCCGCGGCGGCGCGGGGAGGCGCTGGCCGAGCAGGGGCGGGCCGTGATGAGCGTCGCGCTGGGCCTGGTCGCCGTGCTCTTCGTCTCCGGCCTCATCGAGGCCGGCGTCACCCCGTCCGGCCTGCCCACATGGGCCCGCATCGGCATCGGCGCGCTCGCCGAGACCCTCTTCCTCGCCTACGTGATCGTCTTCGGGCGCCGGGCCGTACGGCAGGACGAGACGGGCGACATCGAGCTCGCCCCGGACCTGGCCCCCACCAGCTGACGCACGCGTCAGAGACGGCCCGCCGCCTTCAGCGCGATGTAGGCGTCCGCCAGCGCGGGGGCGACGTCCTCGGGGAGGGCGTCCACGACCTCGACGCCGTGACGGCGCAGCAAGGACGTGATCCGCCGCCTCTCGCCCCGCAGTTGCTCGGCCGCCGCCGCGTCGTAGACCTGCTCCGACGTATCCCGGCCCGAGGCCATGGCCGCGACGCGCGGATCGGCGACGGCGGCCACGAGCACCAGGTGCCGCGAGGACAACTGCGGGAGCAGGGGCAGGAGGCCCTCTTCCATGGCGGTGGCGTTGAGGTCGGTCAGCAGCACCACCAGGCAACGCCGCTTCGCCCGGGCGAGGACGGCCGCCACCATGCCGGGCGAGTCCGCCTCGACGAGCTCGGCCTCGATCGGCGCCATGACGTTGACCAGGGACGACAGCAGTTCCGTACGCGCCGCCCCCGACAGCCAGGCACGGACCGCGCGGTCGTAGGCGAGGAAGTCGACGCGGTCGCCGGCACGGGCGGCGAGGGCGGCCAGCAGCAACGCGGCGTCCATCGACCAGTCCAGCCGGGGCCATCCGGGAGGCGGCCGCCGCCTGCCGTCCCCCTGGTCCGTTCGGTCGGCTTCGGCCTGTCCGGCCGCTGTCGGGACCGGAGCCGTGCCCACCCGGCCCGCCGAGGTGCGGCCGGTGTCGAGCACGATGAGGACCCGGCGGTCACGTTCCGGGCGCCAGGTGCGCACGACGACGTCGTTGCGCCGCGCGCTGGCCCGCCAGTCGATGGACCGCACGTCGTCGCCGACCACGTATTCCCGCAGCGAGTCGAACTCGGTGCCCTGGCCCCGCACGAGCGCGGGGTGCTGACCGTCCAGCTCCCTCAGGCGGGCCAGCTTGGCGGGCAGATGCCTGCGGCTCAGGAACGGGGGCAACACCCGTACCGACCACGGAACCCGATGCCGCCCCTGCCGCCCGGCCAGGCCGAGCGGCCCCAGTGAGCGGACCGTCACCGTGACCGCCTCACGATCGCCCCTCCTGGTCGGCGTGAGTGTGACGGTGAGGCGCCGGCGCTCGCCTCTCGGCACGTCGATGGCGAGTCGCCGCGGCGCGGCTCCCGCCGAGGGCGGCCAGGCGTCGCGCAACACCCCGCGGACCCGGCGTGTGCCGGGGTTCTCCACGATCAGGCCGACGGTGACCGACTGGCCGAGCCGTACGAGCCGCTCGCCCTCGCGGCTGAAGCGCAGGGGGCGCACTCCGCCCGCGAAGATCAGGTCGACCACGATCAGGAAGGCGAGGAGCAGCACGATGCCCAGCACCGCGAGCCCCGGCCGCGGGGCGAAGAGCACCACGAGGGCGCCGAGGGCCGCGAGCAGCCCCGCACGTCCTGTCAGCGCCATGGTGCCGCCCTTCCTTCTTGTACGGCTCCCGCTCGTACGGCTCCCGCCCGACAGTGCATGATCACGAACTCCATTTTCCCAGGTCAGCCCACTTGATCGCGAACTTGTGCATGATCACGCCCGGAGTAATGCCAGGTCAGGCGGCCTGTCCACGAACCTGTGCATGATCACGCCAGAGGGGGCGGGTCAGCGGGGGACGGGGACTGAGGCCAGGATGCCGTCCAGGACGCCGTCGGGGGTGGCGCCCTCGAGCTCCGCCTCCGGCCGCAACTGGACGCGGTGCCGCAGAGCCGGCCGGGCCAGGGCCTTCACGTCGTCAGGGGTGACGTACGAACGGCCGGACAGCCAACCCCACGCCCGAGCGGCCGCAAGCAGGGCCGTCGCGCCTCGAGGTGACACCCCGAGCTGCAACGACGGCGACTGACGCGTCGCCCTGGCCAGGTCGACGATGTACCCGAGCACCTCCGGAGCCACGTGCACCTGCTTGACGGCCTCCCGGCCGGCCTCCAGATCGGCCGCCGACGCGACCGGCTTGAGGTGCGTCAGGTCGCGCGGGTCGAAGCCGAGGGCATGCCGTTCGAGCACCGCGATCTCCTGCTCCCGGGGAGGCAGCGGCACGGTCAGCTTGAGCAGGAACCGGTCCAGCTGGGCTTCGGGGAGCTGGTAGGTGCCCTCGTACTCGATGGGGTTCTGGGTCGCCGCCACGATGAACGGGTCGGGGAGCATGCGGGCCGAGCCCTCGACGCTGATCTGGCGCTCCTCCATGGCCTCGAGCAGAGCGGCCTGGGTCTTGGGCGGCGTTCGGTTGATCTCGTCGGCGAGCAGCAGGTTCGTGAAGACCGGCCCCTCGCGGAACTCGAACTCCGACGACTTGGCGTC
Organism: Planotetraspora silvatica; assembly: GCF_016863315.1. Lineage (GTDB taxonomy): Bacteria > Actinomycetota > Actinomycetes > Streptosporangiales > Streptosporangiaceae > Planotetraspora > Planotetraspora silvatica. The sequence goes on along the minus strand of NZ_BOOQ01000043.1, from coordinate 50,978 downwards.
GTAGACCAGCGAGCCGGTCACGTCGCCCGGCATCAGGTCGGGGGTGAACTGCACCCGCTTGAAGTCGAGCGACAGCGTGGCGGACAGGGCGCGGACCATGAGCGTCTTGGCCACGCCGGGGACGCCTTCGAGCAGCACGTGCCCACGGCACAACAGGGCGATCACGAGGCCGGTGACGATGGCGTCCTGCCCCACCACGGCCTTGCCGACCTCGGCCCGCAGCGTGGCGAGCGCCTCCCGCGCCGCGTCGGCCCCCGGTGTGGAGGCCTGCGGGGCTCCGGCTCCGAAGGCTCCGGATCCAGGTGTCGTCACGAGTCTTGTACCTGCCTTTCGAGTGTGTCGAGGTATCCGGCCAGGGCGACGAGCCCGGCGTCGTCGGCGGGAGCGCCGCCGAACAGAGCCGGCCGTACCTGCTCCGGATCCTCTCCGGTTCGCGCGGACACCCCTGTGACGATCTCATCGGGTGTCGCCGTGCGGGGAAGTCCGAGGCGCGGGGTGATGCGGTCGATCGTGGCGGCGCGGAGCGCGAGGGCCGCCCGGTCCCGTGCGCGGCGTGCCCGGTAGAGGCGTCCCCGGCCTTCCACGGTCTCGGCCGCTCGCACGACCACCGGAAGGCGCTCGGCGACGACAGGCCCGAGCCGTCGTCCACGCCACAGGGCGACCACGCCCAGCGCGACGACGAGCTCGACGATCGCCCAGCCCACCCCCGAAGGGATCAGCTCGCCGAGGCTCTTCGGCTCGGAACCGGCCCCGTCGGACCCACCGGACCCGTCGGACCCACCGGACCCGTCCGGGCCGGACGGTTGGTCGGGTTCGGCCGGCGGCACCAGCCAGACGAGCCGCGGCTTCGTGCCCGCGAGGTTCATGGCGAGGGCGGCGTTCCCGTCCTCGGCCAGCCTGAGGTTCGTCATGAACTGGCCGTCGCCCACGACGGTCACCGTACGGCCGTCGACCGTGTAGCGGACGAGAGTCGGCTTGCCGTCCGACGGGTAGCACCCCGTCGATCCGGGTGGGCCGGTGAACGCGGAGCCGCCCATGTAGGCGCTGCCCGCCACGTTCGCCTCGCGCAGCCCGCACGACGGCGGCCGCGACCGTGAGGAGGTGCCGCCGACCTCGCTGATGACGCCGGGCGCCAGCACGTCGAGGTACGGCACCTGCCCGACGATCAGCCTGTCGGCTGGCGCGGCGGCGATCCGGCCGGCCTCGCTCGACGTCAGGTCCGTCGCCTCCGTGATGAGAAGCTGGCCGTCCGTGCCGAGCGCGGCCAGCGCCGTCGAGACGTCGTCCACGCGCTGGACGGAGACTCCATGCGCGCCCAGCACCTGGGCGAGGGCCTTGCTGCCGGCGAGGGAGGAGTCGCCGGGGTCGAGCGCGCTGCCGCCGCCGGTCGACCCGGACGGCAGCAACACCGGGACGACCGCCGCCACCACGACGATGACGGCGACCAGGACGATCGCGCGCCCCCGCTTCCAGATGCTTGCGGCCGTGGGCGAGACGGAGTACGACCGTTCGGTCGTCTGGAGCGTCATGCGGAGGCCTCCAGCGCGACGCGGGCGGCCATCAGGCGCTCGTCGAGGTCCTTGAGAACGGCGTAGGCCTCGGGCGTCCCCGCCACCTCGCCGTAGGTCACGTCGTCGAAGAGCCGGGCGGCCGACCGCAGGTCGGAGGCGTGCGAAGGCAGCGCCTGTCCCGCGGTCTGGGCCAGTTCGAGGGCGGTACGGCCAGGCAGCGGGCTGACGATGGCACGTTCTTCGAGCCCTCGGGCGATCGCCCGGAGACGTTCCTGGACGGCTCCGGTCCAGTCGCCCGCCGACGCCCGCCGTTCGGCCTCCGCCCGGTGCTCCGCGGCCGTCCGCGCCTGCCCGCCGAAGACGACGACGCCTGTACGGCTGCCGCGCGATGTGCGGCGCAGGGCCCACACCAGCAGAGCGCCGAGGATCACGAGGATGACCACGATGAGGATGAGCGAGATCGCGCTGCCGCTCGCGTTTCCACCTATGCCCAGGAGATCGTCGAGGAACTGCTGGATGACACGGCCTATCCGATCGAACAGGGACTCGTGCTGGTAGCCCGACTTGAGCAGTTCCCGCGCCGCCTCCTGCTGCGCCTGGTCACGCCCGATGTCGACGGGGGCCCCAAGCGGTGCGAGGGACGGCGACAGGAAGAGGGTCACGGCTGCGGCTCGTGTGGAGGGGTCTGCGCAGCCCCTTGTTGCGGTGCCTCGGGAGCCCCGGAGGAAGGAGCGGCCGGGGTCTCGTACGGCGCCGTGCCCGGGGCGGCGTAGGGATGTGCGGCCGGCGTGCCGTACGGCGCGCCGCCGTACTGCTGCGCGTACTGCTGCGCGTATTGCTGTTCGTATTGAGCGCCGTACTGGGCGCCGGACTCCGCCGCGTAGGAGGGGTGCCAGTAGTCGTCGACGCTCTCGTGGATCCAGCCCTGCTCCTGGTTCCGCCCGGCGGCCGTCTGCAACACGAGGTCGAACGCCTCGGCGCGCATCCGCCTGTCGGCGTAGAGGAGTCCGTGCACGCCCGCCGTGATCGGGTACACGATCATCGAGGCCAGCACGTTTCCGAGGAAGAACAAGACGCCGGACAGGACCAGCGAGCCCGCGGTGCCGTCGCCGAACGTCCCGAGCAGGGACGAGCCCAGCGAGAAGGGCACGGACAGGATGCCGCTGACCAGCGCGGTGAGGATCGACGTGACGATCAGGATGCCGAACACCCGCCAGAAATCGCCCTTCACCAGCCGCCACGAGCGCCGCATGCTGTCAGTGACACCACGTCGCTCGAGCACGAGGGATGGAGCCGACAATGCGAACTTCGTGTTGAAGAAGGCGTAGTAGACGGCATACCCGATCAGTAACAGGATGGTGACTACGGCGATCCCTACACCGGTGCCTGGGGTCACGTCCACGTTGCCGGAGGCGAGGCTGACGATCAGCACAGTGAGCAGCGCCACGAATATCACCAGTGGCGCCGCGAGGATCAGGCCCTGCAGCAGCACCAGGCCGCACAGGGCCCAGAACCGGGACTTCACCGACCGCCAGGCCTCCCCGGCGGTGATGCGGCCGCCGAAGACGGCCCGTCCGAGCACCCGCATCAGGATGCCGGTGAGGATGGTCGTGGCGACGAAGCCCATGATCGTCGACAGGATGGCACCGCTGTACTGTGCCACGATGCCGCCGAGCGGGAAGGTGCCGTCGAAGGACTCCGGGTCGCTCAGGATCCCGCTCAGGTCGCCGTAGGAGTAGGAGATCGCCTGCCCGATCGCGAGCGGGATCGCGCTGATCGCCGCGATGATGGCCGACAGGCCGAGCGTGGCCCGGGGGTTCGACCGGATCAGCTTGATCGTGCCGTCGAGGATGTCTCCGAGGCCGAGCGGGCGCAGCGGGATGATGCCCGGCCGCGGCGCCTGCGGGCGATAGCCGTACGGGGAAGGCGGGTAGGCGCCGTATGGCCCCGTCGGGTACGGCCCGTAACCCTGCTGGCCGCCGTACTGCTGGCCGCCATACGGTTGCCCGCCGTACTGCTGACCCCCGTATTGCTGGCCGTATTGCTGTTCGCCGTACTGCTGGCCGGGGGGAGGCGGAGCGGGCTGCCCCTGGGAATCGGGTGCGCCGGAGGCTCCCGGAGCGGTCCAGGCCCCCTCGGACCGTCCGTACGGTGGCGGCTGCTCGGCAGCCCAGCCTGATGGCACATCGGGGGTGGGGCCAGGGCCGTCTGTCATGTCCCAATCCTGGCACGATGTACGGACTAATGGCGCGGTGATCGCGTGAGCGCTCCCAGTCGAGCGGAAGTCCATGGTCAGACTGCGATCAGCAGGTCACGGGGGATAGCAGAATCGGCCTATTCCTGCGCAAACTTGGAACGTGTCATCCTTGAAGCGTTCCCCGCGGTTGTGGCCGCATCTGGTCAGATCATCGCGCGTTCTTCCCCGGCCCCTTAAACTGCATCCTTTGTCATGGTCGTGTAACACGTAAGTGGCAGCCACCGGTAACCTTCGGATGAACCCGTGACAAACGCCCAAATCTCCCGGTAGTGCAGAACGAATGAGGGGCCATGAAAGGTCGTGTGCTGGTCGTCGACGACGACGCCGCTCTCGCCGAGATGCTCGGCATCGTCTTGCGCGGGGAGGGGTTCGAGCCGTCGTTCGTCGCGGACGGCGACAAGGCGCTTGACGCGTTCCGTGACACCAGGCCCGACCTGGTGCTCCTCGACCTCATGCTGCCCGGCGCCGACGGCATCGACGTGTGCCGCAGGATCCGCGCCGAGTCCGGTGTGCCGATCGTCATGCTGACCGCGAAGAGCGACACCATCGACGTGGTGCTCGGTCTGGAGTCGGGCGCCGACGACTACATCGTCAAGCCGTTCAAGCCCAAGGAACTCGTCGCCCGTGTCCGCGCGCGGCTTCGCCGTACGGACGAGCCGACGCCCGAGATCCTCCAGATCGGCGACATCACCATCGACGTCGCCGGCCACTCGGTGAAGCGGGCCGACGAGACGATCAACCTCACGCCGCTCGAGTTCGACCTCCTGGTCGCGCTGGCCCGCAAGCCGCGCCAGGTGTTCACCCGCGAGGTGCTCCTCGAGCAGGTCTGGGGCTACCGGCACGCCGCCGACACCCGGCTGGTCAACGTGCATGTCCAGCGGCTCCGCGCCAAGATCGAGAAGGACCCCGAGCACCCCGAGATCGTGGTGACGGTCCGCGGCGTGGGCTACAAGGCCGGACCGGCCTGACGTCCGGGCTCCGACGATGCCCGCCCCGGCCCCGGCGAAGAAGAAGCCTCGCCGCAGGACCCTGCGCCAGATAGCGCGGGGGGTCCGCAGGCGCGCCCGGCGTGCCGCCGGGAGGGTGCGGCGCGTCTGGCGGCGCTCGCTCCAGTTGAGGGTGGTCACGAGCACGCTGGTCATCTCGATGGCCGTGGTGGCGGTGCTCGGCGTGTTCCTCATGCAGTCGATCGCGACGTCTGTCCTCAAGAGCCGCGAACTGGCGGCGGTCGAGGAGTCGCGGGCCAACATCGCCACGGCGAGCGGATACCTGGCTCCCCAGTCCGCCGAGGTGGCCGACGCGTCTCCGGAGGGCGGGTCGGGCGGCCAGGCCGCCAATCCGGTCGACGCCGCCGTCTCGGCCCTCACGGAGAGATCCGGCGGCCGCTACGACGTGGTCGTCTTCAACGAGGGCGGCATCGGCGACGGACGGGCCTCAGGGAAGATCGATTACACGAGCATCCCCGCGAGGTTGCGGCTCAAGGTCCAGGGCAGCGAGGAGGGCGTCCTCTTCACCCAGTCGGTGACCTTGCGCTATCTGGGGACGAAGTCGCCCGAGAGCGGCCTCGCCATCGGGGGCAGGGTCAACGGCACCTACGAGATCTACCACCTGTTCCCGCTCGACGCGGAGGAGACGACGCTGCTCGCGGTGCAGCGGGTGCTGATCGGCGTGGGTGTCGCGCTCGTCCTGCTCCTCGCCGCGATCGCCTACCTGGTCACCCGCCAGGTGGTCACCCCGGTACGGCTCGCCCGCCAGGCGGCGGAGCGCCTCGCGGCCGGACGGCTGGAGGAGCGGCTCAAGGTCCGGGGAGAAGACGACCTCGCACGGCTGGCCACGTCCTTCAACGAGATGGCGTCCAACCTGGCCGTGAAGATCCATCAGCTTGAGGAGTTGTCGCAGGTCCAGCGGCAGTTCGTCTCCGACGTGTCCCACGAACTGCGCACCCCGCTGACCACCGTGCGGATGGCCGCCGACCTGCTCTACGAGAGCAGGGAGGACTTCGATCCGGCGGCCGCCCGGTCGGCCGAGCTCATGCAGAACCAACTTGAGCGTTTCGAGTCGATGCTCGCCGACCTGCTCGAGATCAGCAGGTACGACGCGGGCGCGGCGACTCTCGACGTCGAGTCCGTCGACATGCGCGACGTCGTCCTGCGCGCGGTCGGCGACTCCGAGGCGCTCGCCGAGCGGCAGGCCACCAGGTTCGAGCTCAGGCTTCCCAGCGAGCACTGCATGGCCGAGGTCGACAGCCGCAGGGTCGAGCGCATCCTGCGCAACCTGCTGTTCAACGCCATCGAACACGGCGAGGGCAGGGACATCGTGGTCACTCTCGGAGCCGACCGCGACGCGGTGGCCGTGGCCGTACGCGATCACGGCGTCGGGCTGAAACCGGGGGAGGAGAACCTGGTCTTCGACCGCTTCTGGCGGGGCGACCCGTCACGCGCGCGCACGATCGGCGGCACCGGACTCGGTCTGGCGATCTCCCGTGAGGACGCGATGTTGCACGGCGGATGGCTCCAGGCCTGGGGGTCGCCGGGGGAGGGGACGCAGTTCCGGTTGTCGCTGCCGCGGCTGGCGGGCTCCGACCTGCGCGGCTCCCCGCTCCCGCTGGTGCCGCCCGAGGTCGAGATCCGGCGCGCGTGGCGCGGTCATGTCACCCCGGTCATGTCCCCGGCAGTCGCGGAGGTCGGCGCGCGGTCGCTCGAGAACGCCGACGCGGGCGGTTTCGATGTGGACTGACGGCACCCGATTCCGAGGGCGGCGCGGCCGGGGCGCGGCCTTCGCGGCGATGGCCCTCGTCGTGGTCGCGGCGGCCAACGCGTGCGCCGTCGTGCCCACGACCGGCAGCCCACGTGCCGCGGAAGAGGACAACAGCAGGGACACGCTCAACCAGCCGTACGTCCGCATGATCGCGACGCCGCCCCGCAAGGACGCCTCTCCTGAGGACATCGTCAAGGGGTTCCAGGCGGCGATGGCCAGTTTCGACGACCCGTCGCTCGCCGTCGCGCGGCAGTACCTCACGGAAACGGCCGCCCAGAAGTGGAACCCCTGGCGGCAGACGACGGTCTTCGAGACCAAGCTCGTGCCGGAGGGCCTGTCGGGCCAGGATCTCAAAGACGCCAAGGACACGACGGTCACCCTCAAGGGCACGGCGGTCGCCACCATCGACTCCGAGGGGCGGTACACCCCCGCCTCGGGGGTGGTCGCCCAGCAGTTCACCCTGGCCAGGGGGACCGGTGCGCAGTGGCGGATCGAGGCGCCGCCCGACGCCCGCCTGCTCTCGACCGACGACCTCAAGCGCGACTACCGGCAGATCGACCTCTACTACCCTCCGGCCACCCAGGCGGTGGGGCTCGTCGTCGACCGTGTGTGGGTGCCGATCAACCCCGGCACCGGTGTGCCGGAGACGCTGGTCCGCAGGCTGCTCGCCGGTCCGACGGCCTCGATAAGGGACTCCGTCACCAGCGCCTTCCCCGACGGGACCGATCTCAACCAGATCACCGTCGAGGGGGACACGGTCGTGGTCGACTTCACGTCCGCGGTGGAGTCGGTCCCCGATGACCGCATCGACGCGATGAAGGCGCAGCTCACGTGGACGCTGGGCGACCTGGTCACGGGCAGGACCGTCGAGATCCGGGTCGACGGGGAGCCCTTCCGCGGTACGGGTCTGCGCTTCAACCCCCGGGACTACTCGAGGTTCGATCCCAACGTGCTGCCGTCCCAGCCGCAGCAGTACTACATGCAGGACGGGAAGCTGTTCCGGGCGAAGGAGAAGGGCGGCGAGCCGGTGGGCGGGGCGGCTGGCACGCAGGGCGTGAGCTTCGACAAGCCGGCGGTGTCCGTGGACTACCCGCCCCAGGTCGCCGCGCTCGTCGGCGACGAGGGGATCTGGGTGACCAGCACCGCGGTCGGCGGTCAGTGGCAACGATGGATCGAGGGCAAGACCAACGACCTGACTCCGCCGTCATGGGACCGATACGGCGCCGTCTGGACGGCGGAGCGGGTCGGCGACCACGAGACGCGGATCTGGCGGGCGGTCGCGGGCCAGGCCAGGCGCGTCACCGTCATCGGCAAGGAACTGGCGGAAAGTCGCGTCCTGGCGCTTCGCGTGTCCCGCGACGGCGCCCGCGTCGCGGCGATCACTCAGGACGCCACCGGCGAAGCAGTCGAGATCGGGACGATCGTCAGGACCGGAGACGAGGCCACGATCACCAACGTCCAGAGGCTCGATGCCCGCACCGACCAGGACATCGCGGACATCGCCTGGCAGGACGCGGCGAGTCTGCTCGTGCTCTCCAAGGGAAAGGGCGGCCAGGAGTTGTCCACGTGGTCGGTCATGGAGGGCATGGAGGTCCCCGATGCCGCGATCAAGCTAGACGCGCAGGCAGAGATCGGATCCATCGTCGGCGCGCCGCCCGACCACGTGCTGGCAGGCTCCGACGGCGAGGTCCGCACCTACAACGTCGACAAGAAGGCCTGGGGCGTCATCGCGAAGGACGGCGCCACCGATCCGGTCTATCCCCTCGGCTGAGGGTGGTCCGGGCCGTCGCCGGGGCCTCCGGACGATGTCGAGTCTGTCGGTGGCGGGTGGCAGGGTGACACCGTGCTCGCGGCGCTCGTCGACCTGATCCTTCCCGCCCGCTGCGCCGGTTGCGGCGAAGCGGGGTCCATGGCGTGCCGTTCGTGTACCGCGGAGCTGGTCCGGGCCCCCGCCGCCCGTTCTCCCGAGCCGGCGCCGCCCGGTCTGCCGCCGTGCTGGTCGGCGACGGGCTACGACGGCGCGGCCCGGCGCATGGTGCTCGCCTACAAGGAGCGCGGCCGTACGGCTCTCGCGCCGGTGCTGGGGACGAGCCTCGCCGTCGTGGCCGTAGCGGCCCTGGCGGCCGCCGTCGGGGGGAGGGGCCCACTGGCACTGGTTCCGGTCCCGAGCGCGCGAGCGGCCTCACGTAGGCGCGGGCACGACCCTGTACGGGCGCTCGCCTCCGCGGCCGCGGCCCGGCTGCGTGAACGTGGCCTCCGGGCGACCGTGACACCGGTGCTGAGGCAGGAGAGGCGGGTGGCCGACCAGGCCGGGCTCGGGTCCGCCCAGCGTGCCGAGAACCTGTCGGGAGCCTTCGGCGTCATGGGCGGCGGCCTCGGCCCGCTCGGGGGCGCCCGCGTCGTGCTGGTCGACGACATCGTCACGACGGGCGCGACGCTGGCCGAGGCCGCGCGGGCGCTCAGCGCCGCCGGCGCTCCCGCCGCTCTGGCGATCACCGTCGCCGCGACCTCACGGCGGTCGGCGATCTCCACGCGGCCGTCAGGAAACGGTCGTACGGCGGCGCCCCGGCGCTGATCCGTCCGCCGGACGGCCGTGCGCTCACCCCGTGCCGCCCGGCGGCTTACGGCCGGAGCGAACCGCGACACGCCGGGACCGTCAAGTCTCTCTTTGTAACGGAGAGTAAAGGTTGGCCAATTCTCATGCTGACCGCCAGGACATACCTGTGTGACCCGTCCAGGAGGTCCAGCCAGCTCACCGGGATGAAGGAGCGCGCCGCGCGCGGGGATCCAACGATCCGGTGATCATCACCGGCGGCGCATCCGCCCGTGACGACATCACGGGCAGTGATCGTTTCGCGGATCTCCTGGCTGACATTCGGGCCGCTAGGGACTAGCGTGCAGACATGGCACCCGTCCGGGTCCGTGGTTGCACCGGGCCTCTCCCCGTCAGGGGATCGGTCTGGCTAGCCGATGCCAGCCGCAGGCGAAACGGTCCACGTAAGGCGACTCTTGGTCGACCGATCACGGTGCGGCTTAGAGGTAAGTCCTGCCTTCCCGGGGGTCCAGATGTCCCCCGCAAGAGGAGAAGGGCAGTAGTGGCAACTGAGCTGCGAACCCCTCAGCAGGCGGATGTGGGGACGAAGACCAGGTCGGACGGACGGGTGCCGCAGAGTCACAGTCGATATGCGAAGGGGGGCTTTGTGTGGACATCATCGTCAAGGGACGGCACACGCAAGTGAGTGACCGATTCCGCGATCATGCAACTACCAAGCTGGCCAGGATCGAGCGACTGAACAACAAGCTCATACGCGTGGATGTCGAGGTCTCCAAGGAGGCCGGCAACCGCGTCAGCGGACAAAGAGAACGCGTGGAGCTGACCATCCACTCGCGTGGTCCGGCGATCCGCGCGGAAGCGGATGCGGATGACCGATTCGCCGCACTGGACATCGCGCTCGGCAAGCTGGTCGAGCGCCTCCGCAGGCTCGGTGACCGGCGCAAGATCCACCATGGCAAGAACTGCCCGCCGTCGCTGGCCGAGATCACGGCCTTCATGGGCGAAGGGGGACTGGAAGCGGCCGAGGCACTCAGTCGGACGGAGCCGCCGGCCCGGGTCGAGTACGCGCAGGAGCGGCGCAGCCCCGCCGAGGCGGTCGTTCCCATCGAGATGGACGGCGACGGGCCGCTCGTCGTTCGTGAGAAGTTCCACGAGGCCGATCCCATGACGATCGAGCAGGCGCTCCTGGAGATGGAGCTCGTCGGCCATGACTTCTACCTGTTCCGCGACAAGGAAGGCGGCCAGCCCAGCGTCGTCTACCGGCGGCGAGGCTACGACTACGGCGTGCTGAGGCTCATCGAGAGCTAGTCGTCGCCCGTAGACCACCCGTGCGGAATCCACGGATCTGCGCATCCGGCATGACGAAGATCAGCACTGAGCGCGAAACCCGTGTAATGATGGCGATCCAGCGTCCTTGGCCCCCGCAAGGAGGTTCCGTGACCCGACCCGACGAGGCGGCCCGAGCATCCGGTCGTGAGCCGATCCGCGTGATGATCGTTGACGATCATGCGCTGATTCGGCGCAGCCTGGAGCTGGCCCTGGCCGCGGAGCCGGACATCGAGGTGGTCGGCGAGGCGAGCGACGGGCAGGAGGCGGTCGGCATGGCCGACCGCCTCCTGCCCGACGTCGTCCTGATGGACGTCCGGATGCCACGGCAGGACGGGATCGGGGCGACCCGGAGCATCAAGGAGTCCGTGCCGAGCACGCGGATCATCATGCTCACGGTCAGCGACGAGGAGGAGGACCTCTTCGAGGCGATCAAGGCGGGCGCCACCGGTTACCTGCTCAAGGATGTCCAGATCGACGAGGTGCCCGACGCGGTGCGCGGCGTGCACGAGGGGCAGTCGCTCATCAACCCGGCGATGGCGGCCAAGCTGATCAGCGAGTTCGCGAACATGAGCCGCAAGGAGGCGGAGCGGCCGCCGCAACTGCCGGTGCCCCGGCTGACCGACCGGGAGATGGAGGTCCTCCGGCTGGTCGCCAAGGGCATGAACAACCGGGAGATCGCCAAGGACCTGTTCATCTCCGAGAACACGGTGAAGAACCACGTCCGCAACATCCTCGAGAAGCTCCAGCTCCACTCCCGCATGGAGGCGGTCGTCTACGCCGTGCGCGAGCGTCTCCTGGAGATCACCTAGCCAGCTCGGCGCGCAGGGGCGCCTCGAGAGCGGGTGAGCTCACCCGCTCGACTCGGACGTCCGTGCAGCCCACCCAACTCGCCGCCTCCCAGAGGGCGTCGCTCATCGCGGCGACCGCCTTGGCGGGGCTGCCGCCCGGCTCGAATCCCACCTGGCGGGCGATCAGGGTGGTCCCCTCCCGCGCCGGGTCGACCCGGCCGATGATCCGGCCGCCGGCGAGCACCGGCATCGCGAAGTAGCCGTGGATCCGCTTGTCCTTCGGCACGTAGGCCTCCAGGCGGTGGCTCAGCCCGAAGATCCGCTCGGCGCGCGCACGTTCCCAGATGAGCGAGTCGAACGGGGACAGCAGCGTCGTGCGGTGGCGGCCCCGCGGCTCGGACTCCAGCGCGGCGGGGTCGGCCCAGGCGTTCGGGACGGCGGAGGAGGCGGGCGCGCCGCGCCCGGCCCGCGGTAAGGGCCACCCCGCGACGTGCACGGGCACGAGGCCGGCGGCCCCGCTCAGCAGGGCGTCGTCCAGCAGCGCGGCGTACTTGCCCTTGACTCGGGTGAAGTCGACGAGGTCGGCCCGGGTCGCCACGCCGAGGGCACGCCCGGCGATCCGGGTGAGGCCCGTCACGCCCTCGGCGTCGGGCAGGTCGCCGGCGAGAAGCTCCTCGGGGATCACCCGTTCGGCCAGGTCGTACACCCGCCGCCAGCCGACCCGCCGGGTGCAGACGACCTCGCCGATGTCCAGCAGGAACTCAATGGCGATCTTGGTGTCGGACCAGTCCCACCACCCGGCCGCCTCTGCCGTGCCGGAGGCGCGCAGGTCGACTCGGGCGCCGCCGATGTCGCCGGTGGTGAGGGGGCCGTCGGCGCGGACCTGCTCGAGGACCTTGTCGACGATGGGCGGCACCTCGTGCCAGCGGAACCGGCGATCACGGTAGGCCCGGCGGCGGAAGCCGTACAGGGGCCAGTCCTCCAGCGGGAGGATGCAGGCGGCGTGGCACCAGTATTCGAAGGCCCGCGCGGGGTTGTGCCAGTAGGCCCGCTCGATCGCGGACCGCCCGACGGCGCCGAGCCTCGCGTAGGCGATCAGCTCGTGCGAGCGGGCGAGCACGGAGATGGTGTCAAGCTGGACGGCGCCCACCCGCCGGAGCATGGCGGGCACCCCGCCTGTCCGCGAGCCGGCGCCGAGGAAGCCCTGGGCTCGCAGGATGATGCGGCGGGCCTCGTCGGCGGTCAGGTCGGTCACACCTGGAGATGCTAGATGGTGTGACCGACAAAACCCCTACAGCGGTTTCGGCCGCTTGAGACGGGTGATCAGTGCCGTTGCTCGAAGGGCGAGTGGTGCTCCAGCGCCGGCATGTCGCGGGGCGCGTCGACGATCACGTCGGAGAAGATGTCGAAGGCGAGGGCGAGCAGCCCGCCGATCGCGACGACTCCCGCGCCGACCCAGAAGAGGAACCAGTCGGGACCGATGGTGAGGGCCACCCCGCCGACCGTGAAGCCGATCAGGATCACGGTGACCGCCAGCCAGGACTTGGCGCTTCCGCCGTGGCTGCCTTGATGCGCGCTCTCTGCCATACCCGATTTCTACCTGATGAACGTCTCGGTCCGCACATTGGGGGAACCTGAGATGCCGTTTTTCCGTTGAAAGCAAGCGACCGATGACGCGCCGCTCCGTCCGGTTGCCGGTGGCTGTGTCTGGTGATGGAACGGCCTACGATGGCAACGGGGAAGTATCTCGTCCTCACACCCCGGCCGATCCCCGAGGTAGACCTGCGAGGAGCTCACGAAAGTGCCTGCAATTCTTGACAAGATCCTTCGCGCGGGCGAAGGCAAGACGCTGCGTAAGCTCAAGCGCGTCGCCGAGCAGGTCAACTCCATTGAAGACGACTTCACGAGTATGTCGGACGCGGAGCTGCGGGCGCTCACGGCGGAGTACAAGCAGCGTCACGCGGACGGGGAGTCGCTGGACGACCTGATGCCGGAGGCCTTCGCCACGGTGCGCGAGGCCGCCCGCCGGGTTCTCGGCCAGCGGCATTTCGACGTGCAGATCATGGGTGGCGCCAACCTGCATCTCGGCAACATCGCCGAGATGCGCACCGGTGAGGGCAAGACCCTGACCTGTACGTTGCCCGCCTACCTCAACGCCCTGTCCGGAAAGGGCGTCCACGTCATCACGGTCAACGACTACCTGGCCAAGCGTGACGCGGAGACCATGGGCCGCGTCCACCGCTTCCTGGGCCTCGAGGTCGGCGTGATCCTCGCCAACATGGCACCCGACGAGCGGCGCAGGCAGTACAACGCGGACATCACCTATGGCACGAACAACGAGTTCGGCTTCGACTACCTCCGCGACAACATGGCCCAGCAGCAGGAGGAGTGCGTCCAGCGCGGGCACAACTTCGCGGTGGTGGACGAGGTCGACTCGATCCTCATCGACGAGGCGCGCACGCCGCTGATCATCTCGGGTCCCGGCGAGCAGTCGGGCAAGTGGTACACGGAGTTCGCCAAGATCGTCCCGAGGCTGCGGCGCGGCGTCGAGGGCAAGGACGGCGAGGAGGGCTCCGGGGACTACGTCGTCGACGAGAAGAAGCGCACGGTCGGCGTCCTGGAGTCCGGTGTCGACCGCGTCGAGGACGTCCTCGGCATCGACAACCTGTACAAGCCCGAGCACACCCATCTCGTGCAGTTCCTCAACAACGCCATCAAGGCGAAGGAGCTGTTCAAGAAGGACAAGGACTACATCGTCGTCGACGGCGAAGTGCTCATCGTCGACGAGTTCACCGGCCGCGTGCTGCACGGCCGGCGGTACAACGAGGGCATGCACCAGGCCATCGAGGCCAAGGAAGGCGTGCACATCAAGGACGAGAACCAGACTCTCGCCACGATCACGCTGCAGAACTACTTCCGCCTCTACTCCAAGCTCTCCGGCATGACCGGTACGGCGGCGACGGAGGCCAACGAGTTCCACCAGACGTACAAGCTGGGCGTCGTCCCGATCCCGACCAACCGGCCGATGATCCGCAAGGACCAGGCGGACGTGGTCTACAAGAGCGAGGACGCCAAGTTCCAGGCCTGTGTCGACGACATCAAGGAGCGGTACGAGAACGGCCAGCCGGTCCTGGTCGGCACGACGAGCGTGGAGAAGTCGGAGAAGCTCTCCCGGATGCTCAAGCGTCAGGGCGTGCCGCACGAGGTGCTCAACGCGAAGAACCACGCGCGTGAGGCCGCGATCATCGCCGAGGCGGGCCGCAAGCACGCCGTGACGGTGGCCACCAACATGGCGGGCCGCGGCACCGACATCATGCTCGGCGGCAACCCCGAGTTCCGCGCCGACCTCGAGTTGCAGCAGCGCGGCCTGTCGCCCTCCGAGACTCCGGAGGAGTACGAGAAGGCCTGGCCCGAGGCTCTGGAGAAGGCCAAGGACGACGTCAAGGCCGAGCATGAGGAGGTCGTCGCCGCCGGCGGTCTCTACGTCCTGGGCACCGAGCGGCACGAGTCGCGCCGTATCGACAACCAGTTGCGCGGTCGTTCCGGCCGGCAGGGCGACCCGGGCGAGTCCCGGTTCTACCTGTCGCTCGAAGACGACCTGATGCGCCTGTTCAACTCGGCCCGGGTCGAGATGATCATGACGCGGCTCAACATCCCGGACGACGTCCCGATCGAGTCCGGCATCGTGTCGAAGGCCATCGCCTCCGCCCAGCACCAGGTCGAGCAGCAGAACTTCGAGATCCGCAAGAACCTCCTCAAGTACGACGAGGTGATGAACCGCCAGCGCAAGGTGATCTACGGCGAGCGCGTCCGGGTGCTGGAGGGCGCAGACCTCCACGACCAGATGCGCACGTTCGTCACCGACGTGACCGACGACTACGTCAAGGCGGCGACCGGCGAGGGGTTCGCGGAGGAGTGGGACCTCGACAAGCTCTGGGACGCCTTCGGGAAGCTCTATCCGATCTCGGTGACCGTCGACCGGCTCGTTCAGGAGGCGGGCGGCGAGCGTGAGGATCTGACCGCCGACTTCCTCGGCGAGAAGATCCGGGAGGACGCGCTGGCGGCCTACGGCCGGCGTGAGGAGGAGATCGGCTCCGAGCCTCTTCGCGACCTCGAGCGGCAGGTCATCCTCCACGTCCTGGACCGGAAGTGGCGTGAGCACCTCTACGAGATGGACTACCTCCAGGAGGGCATCGGCATGCGCGCCTATGCCCAGAAGGACCCGCTGATCGAGTACCAGCGTGAGGGCTTCGAGATGTTCTCCGCGATGCTCGACGGCATCAAGGAGGAGTCGGTCGGCTTCCTGTTCAACCTCGAAGTGCAGGTGCGGTCGAACCCGATCGTGGAGGAGAACGCCGAGGAGGACATGGCGGTCACCGAGGCCGGGGCGATCATCGCCCAGGCCCTGCGCGGACCCGCCCGCCCCGCGGAGATGGTCTACTCCGCACCGGGTGAGAGCGGCGAGGTCGAGGTCAGCCGCGTCCGCTCCACGCCGGAGCAGCGCGCGGCGTACGGCAACGTCGAGCGCAACGCGCCCTGCCCCTGCGGCTCGGGCAAGAAGTTCAAGCGCTGCCACGGCGATCCCCGGAACGCCCAGGCCTGACGCAGTGTGACGAACCCCCGCCGGGCAGGCCCCGGCGGGGGTTCGTCGTTCCCGGACGATCTCCACGAGTCTCGGAAGACTTCAGGCGGTCTCGAAGTCGGTGACCAGCCACTGCACGCCGAAGCGCTCGAGGCGGAGGGCCAGGACACGGCTGCGTTCCCCGCAATGGACGAGCACGCACATCTCGACGACCCCCTCGACGGACTGCTGCACGTGGGGCAGTCCGACCATCGGCGGCCGCTGAGTGTCGATCATCTTCCCCGCTCTGACCAGCCCGCGGTAGGCCCGCTCCGACAGCCGGTTCTGGACCGCCTCCGGCGGCCGGCGCCCGGAGAGGATCTCGGCCATCGCCTGCCCCAGGCCGCGCAGGCGCCGCTCGTCCGGCGCCGATCCCCTCGGGGCGACGATGAGTCCGCCACGCGCACCGGCCGTGCCGTTCTCCCCGTTCTCCTCGTGCCCCCCGTGCACATGGGGCTCGCGGGCCAGGGCGAGCGAGCCGTACGTGGCTGGAGGGCCCGCGTAGGGACCGCGCTCGTCGTCGTACGGAGGGTCCGCCGGGGGGACGGAGGCGAGCCTCGGCAGGGGGATCGGCTTGGGCATCGGGGGACTCCCTTGTCGTCGTCTGACCTGACGACTAATAGAGATTCCGGTCCTGCGCGCTGATACAGCGGCCGCCAACTTTGCCGATCAAGAGGCCTTTATGAGGTCATTTGTGCGGGAAAATTCCCATGGGTTGGGGTGAGGAGGCGGACGATGCCCGGCTGTTACGGATCCCGGAACCGAGCATTTCCGGCGACCGGAACCACGATGCAACCGACCGGGACCAGGCGGAACCACGGTGCAACGCACCGGCACCGCGGCGAGACCCACCGGCACCGCGGCGAGACCCACCGGGACCACGGCGAGACCCACCGGGACCGCGGTGAAACGCAGAAGGGGCGCCCAGGATCGCCGGGCGCCCCTTTCCCCGATACGTGCCCCGAGAGGGAGGTGCGGGGTACTGCGAGGGTGGGTCAGGTGCGGCTGGAAGCGGTCTCGGCGGTCTCTCCGGCGTCCACGTCGGGCTCCGGCTCGCGGCCGGGGGTCTTGAGGTTCAGCTTCTTGATCAAGAAGGTGAACACCCCGTAGTAGACGAAGAAGTAGATGACGCCGATCACCATGATCAGCAGGAAGTTGTGGGTGTTGTCCTTCGACGCGTTCAATCCGGCGTCGATGGCGCCCGCCGAGAAGCCGAAGCCCAGTCGGCCGTCGAGCGCCGCGACCACCGCCATCGAGACGCCGGTGAGCAGGGCATGGACCACGAACAGCACGGGTGCGACGAAGATGAACGCGAACTCGATCGGCTCGGTGATGCCGGTGACGAAGGAGATCAGCGCCGCCGAGATCATGATGCCGCCGACCGCCGCGCGGCGGTGGGGGAGGGCGGTGCGCCACATGGCGAGGGCCGCAGCAGGCAGGCCGAACATCATGACCGGGAAGAAGCCCGCCATGAACGCGCCCGCGCCGTCCTGGCCGGCGAAGTAGCAGTTCAGGTCGCCCGCGGCGTGGGTGGCGCCCACGGTGCAATCGGGCACGGTGAACCAGACGATCGAGTTGACGAAGTGGTGCAGGCCGAAGGGGATCAGCGCCCGGTTGACCACGCCGTAGATGCCGGCGCCGAGAGTGGAGTTGTCGGCCAGCCACTCGCCGAAGCTGCTGAGTCCCTGCCCGATGGGCTGCCAGATCAGGCCGAAGACGACGGCGAGGATGAGCGCGGCGAGAGCGGTGATGATCGGCACGAATCGACGGCCGCCGAAGAAGGCGAGCCAGGCCGGCAGCTTGATGCGGTAGTACCGCTGCCACAGGATGGCCGCCACGAGGCCGATGAGGATGCCGCCCAACACTCCGGTGGGGTTGGCCGAGGCGAGGTTGAGCGCGTCGGTGGGCTTGCCGTCCGCTCCGACGACGCTCTGGACCACCTTCGTGTGGACCGCGGAGTCGGCCGAGGCGTCGAAGAACATCAGGTGCGTGACCCGGTCCCAGACGAGGTAGCCGACCACGGCGGCCAGCGCCGTGGAGCCGTCGGAACGCCGGGCGAAGCCGACGGCCACACCGACGGCGAACAGCAGCGGCAGGGCGTCGAAGAGCGCGCCGCCGGCGCCGCCCACCATCTGGGCGATCTTGTCGAGCGTCGCGTTGTCCGTACGGCCGAGCAGGTCGTCCTGCCCGATGCGGAGCAGGATGGCGGCGGCGGGCAGGGCCGCGATCGGGAGCATGAGCGAGCGGCCGATGCGGGACAGCACGGCCATCACGGCGGATTGGCGCGCTGGAGCGGCGGGCAGACCCGCGTCTGCGGACGAGGATGTCATGGTGTCCTCCAGGAGTGGGGGTGCGGGAGGAGACCGCTAAGAGCGTCGGGTGGGGATCTCGAGGAGAGTCCGTAGCTGGTAGCGGTCGGCACGGTAGGTGGAGACCCCGAGTTCGGCGCATACCCCGCCGGCGTAGGACCGGCGCTGCAGAAGCAGCACGGCCCCTCCGCGGGGCAGTTTGAGCAGGTCGGCGTCACTCGGATCGGCGATACCGCCGTCGATGGTGAGCTCCCCGGCGTCCAGCACGAGTCCGTAGCGGGACTCGAGCAGGGCGTACAGGGATCGGCCGGACAGGTCGTAGTCATCGAGGTCGGGTGCGAGCACGACCGGGATGTGGGCGCGCTCGATGCTCAGCGGTTCCCCGTCCGCCGTGCGCAACCGCTCGATGAAGTGCACGGAGTCTCCCGGCTGTATGCCGAGTTCCCGTGCCAGATGCGCGCTGGCCCGGACTACACGCCGGTCCAGGTCGCGGGACCCCGGCTCCATGCCGCGTGCCCGCATGTCGTCACTGAAGGAGGTGAGCTGGAGTGCGAGTTCGATCTTCGGGCGTGCGACGAACGTGCCCTTGCCGGGGACCCGGTGCAGGCGGCCCTCCGACACCAGGTGGTCCACGGCCTGCCGTACCGTCATGCGGGACAGGCCGAAACGCTGGCAGAGCTCTCGTTCTGAGGGGATCGCCGCGCCGATCGGCAGCTCGTTGCTTTCGATGAGGTCGAGCACGATCTCTCTCAGCTGGAAGTACTTCGGCACCGGGCTGTCCGGATCGATCTGCGCCACTGATCCCTCCCCTCTCGTTCTGATCATGTGAAATAAGTTAAGGTTCTTACTGGTCTAGTCCGGACTAGACCATAGGCCGGAAATATGTGTCAATGAACGGGCCGGCGTCGGATCGATAACGGCCCCCATTCGCCAACGAGGATGAGCACCGGATGACGACGAAGATGCGCAGCGAGATCGCCGAGCAGCCGGCGGCGTTGCGGGCGACGATCGACGCCCTGCTGCCCCGCACCGCGGAGGTCCAGGCGCTGGCGCGGGACACCCGTCAGACGTTGTTCGTCGCGCGCGGCACCTCGGACAACGCCGCGGTCTACGGCCGGTACCTGATCGAGGCCCGGGCGGGCCGGTTGTCGGCGCTCGGAGCCCCCTCCATCGCCACGACCTACCGGCGCAAGCTCGATCTCGAGGGCGTGCTGGCCGTGGGGCTGTCCCAGTCCGGCCGCACCGAGGAGATCGTCGAGACCATCGAGTGGGCGAAGGCCTGCGGGGCCAAGACCGTCGCCATCACCAACGGCGGCGAGGACTCGCCGCTGGCCCAGGTCGCCGACCTCGCGCTGTGCACGCTGGCCGGTGAGGAGAAGGCGGTTCCCGCCACCAAGACCTACACCACCCAGCTCGCCGCCCTGGCCGTGCTGGCCCTGGGCCTCGGCGCCGACGTCGACCCGGACGACCTGCGGCGGGTTCCCGATGCGGTGGAGAAGCTGATCTCCGACCCCGGTGACCTGCAGGCCGTCGTCGACGGGCTCGCCGACAAGCCGGGGGTGGTCGTCTCGGGCCGCGGCCTGGCCTTCTCGACGGCGCTGGAGCTCGCGCTCAAGCTCAAGGAGGCGTGCTACCTGCACGCCATGGGGCTGTCCTACGCCGACCTGCTGCACGGCCCGATCGCGGTCGTCGACGAGGACACCCCGGCGATCCTGGTGGCGGCGGGTGAGGGCCCGACGCTCGCGGGCACGATCGCCCTCGCCCAGCGCGTCACCGGCGCGGGCGCCTCGGCCTTCGGCGTCGGTGGCGGCACCGAACTGGCCGCCGCGTCCACCGCCGCGCTGAACGGCCCCGATCTGCCGGAGTGGGTGGCCCCGCTGGGACTCATCGTTCCGGGACAGTTGCTGACCGAGGCGCTCGCGCGCAGGCTCGGTATCGACCCGGACGCACCCCGTGGTCTGAACAAGGTCACCCAGACCGACTGAACGGAGAACCCCCATGGCCGCAGACGCCGAGGCGATCGTCGCCGGACTCGGTGGCGCCGACAACATCATCGAGATCGAGCCGTGCATCACGCGGCTGCGCACCGAGGTGCACGACGCCTCGAAGGTCGACCAGGCGGCCCTCAAGGCGGCCGGCGCCCACGGCGTGATGGCCGCGGGCAACGTCGTCCAGGTCGTGGTGGGCCCCGAGGCGGACACCATCGCCAGCGACATCGAGGACATCATCGGCTGAGCCCGCGCAGTGGACGCGAGCTCGGGCGCTGGTCGCGCAGCTCGCGTGCACGAGCGGGCCCGCGTCGCGGCGATCGGGCTCTTGGCGGGCCGGCCGTCGCGCGCCGGAGGAAGGGCGCTTCACCTTGACGACTGTTCTCGCGCCGATGTCGGGCTCGGCCGTTGGACTGGCGGCCGTCCCCGACCCTGTGTTCTCCCAGGCCATGGTGGGCCCGGGGACGGCGATCGATCCCGAGCGGGCACCGGGTCAGGCGGTGGCTCCGATCACCGGGACGATCGTCAAGCTGCACCCGCACGCGTATGTGGTGGTCGGGGCCGACGGCAGAGGGGTCCTGGTCCATCTCGGCATCGACACGGTGCAGCTCAGGGGCGAGGGCTTCCGCCTGCTCGCCGCCGAGGGCGACCACGTCGAGGCGGGACAGCCCGTCGTGGGCTGGAACCCGGCCGAGATCGAGGCGGGCGGTCGCTCTCCCGTCTGCCCCGTCGTGGCGCTGGACGCCCCGGCCGAGTCGATCAGCGACGTGGCCTCCGGGCGGATCGTCGTCGGCGACGAACTCTTCCAGTGGTCGTGATGCGGGCGGCCCTGTTCGACCTGGACGGCACGCTGATCGACACCGAGCGCCGCAGCATCGCCCTGTGGGCCATGTTGCTGGACAACCACGGTGTGGAGCACGACACCGTGGTGCTGCGGCGTTTCATGGGCCGCCGCGGCGCCGACGTGCTCCCGGAGTTCTTCCCGGACGCCGACGTCGGCGCTCTGCTCGCCGAGTTGCGCTCCTACTACGACCGTCCGGGCCTGCCGGACATCGTGCCCGTCCCCGGAGCGGCCGACCTGGTGCGCCGGGTGGCCGGCCACGGCTCGCCCGTCGGCCTGGTCACCTCGGCGAACCTCGCGTGGGCGCGGGAACGGCTGGCCCAGGTGGGTGTCATCGATCTGGTCCAGACCATCGTGTCCGCCGAGGACGTCGCGGTGGGCAAGCCCGACCCGGCCGGGTTCCTGGAGGGCGCGGCCCGGCTCGGAGTCGAGCCCGGAGACTGTGTGGCGTTCGAGGACTCGCTGGCGGGAATCGCCGCCGCGCAGGCGGCAGGTATGGCATGTGTGGGAGTGGCCACCACACACCGTCCCGATGAACTGTCGCACGCGGATCTGGTAATCAGCGATCTGTCGGGTATTGATTGGCCCTTGACAGGAATAAGGTGGTCTAGACCGCGTTATTAGGTTCGCTTGAAGGAGGAAATCGTGGCCGAGCGCAAGGTCAGTGTCGAGTCCGAGGTGGGTCTGCACGCCCGTCCGGCGGCGACGTTCGTGCAGACCGCGGCGAAGGCGCCGTTCGACGTCACCGTCGCGAAGGCGGGAGGTCAGCCGGTGAGCGCGAAGAGCATCCTGTCCGTCCTGGCGCTGGACGTCAGGCAGGGCGAGTCCATCGTCATCTCGGCTGAGGGGGAGGGCGCCGACGAGGTGCTCGACCGGCTCGCCGAGATCGCCGCGGCCTCCTGATCCCCATGGACCGGCGCGAGACCGGGAGCACCACCCCGGAGTCCCAGGAGCAGGCTCCCCGGCTGCTCACGGGAACGGGCGTCAGCCCGGGCTCCGGGTACGGCCCGGCCTTTCTCGTGGTGGGAGACATCCCCGAGCCCGCCGCGGGATCGCGGCACGACGGTGACGCGCCGGCTGAGCGGGGCCGGGCCGAACAGGCCCTGGACGATGTCGCCGCCGACCTGGAGTCGAGAGGCGCCCGGGCGGGCGGCGAGGCCGAGGAGGTGCTCGGCGCGCAGGCCATGATGGCCCGCGACCCGGGGCTCGCCGTGGAGGTGGGCCAGCTGATCGACCAGGGTGTCGCCGCACCCAGGGCCGTCTTCGAAGCTTTCGGGAAATATCGGGATCTGCTGTCGGCGGCGGGCGGATACCTCGGCGAGCGGGTCGCCGACCTCGACGACATCCGCGACCGGGCGATCGCCCTGCTCGCCGGGCTGCCGATGTCCGGTGTCCCCACCAGCGCCGCCGTCCCGTTCGTGCTGGTCGCCAAGGATCTGGCTCCGGCGGACACGGCTCTGCTCTCCAAGGACGTCGTCGCCGCGTTCGTGACCGAGCAGGGTGGCCCGACGAGCCACACCGCGATCCTCGCCCGTTCGATGGGAGTCCCGGCGGTCGTCGGGTGCGCCGGTGCGACCACCATCGCGCAGGGCGCGGCCGTGCTCGTCGACGGTTCGTCCGGGCGTGTACGGCTCTCGCCGGACGAGGACGAGGTCACCGCGGCACGCAACGCCGACGAGGCCAGGCGTGCCGTCCTGTCGGCGGTCACCGGGCCCGGCACGACCGCGGACGGCCATGCCGTCCCCCTGCTCGCCAACATCGGCGGCCCGCGCGACCTCGACGCCGCCCTGGCGGCGGGGGCCGAGGGAGTGGGCCTCTACCGCACGGAGTTCCTCTTCCTGGACCGGGAGACCGCGCCCACGCCCGAGGAGCAGGAGGCGGCCTACCGGGCCGTCTTCGACGCGTTCCCCGGAGGGCGCGTCGTGGTCAGGACCCTCGACGCCGGTGCCGACAAGCCGCTGGCCTTCCTGCCGTCTCCCGGCGAGGAGCCGAACCCGGCACTCGGCGAGCGCGGCATCCGCATGTTCCGGCGGTATCCGGACATCATGGCCGTTCAGCTCGGCGCTCTCGCGCGCGCGGCGGCGGGCACCGCGGCCAAGGCCGAGATCATGGCTCCGATGGTGGCGACCGTCGAGGAGGCCGCGTGGTTCGCCGAGGCCTGCCGTACGGCGGGGCTGGAGAACGCGGGGATCATGATCGAGGTGCCGTCGGCGGCGATCAGGGCCACCGACCTGATCGAGGAGGTCGACTTCTTCTCGATCGGGACGAACGATCTCACGCAGTACGCGCTCGCCGCTGACCGGCAGGTCAGCGAGGTCGCCGCGCTCCAGGATCCGTGGCATCCCGCCGTCCTCGACCTCATCGGCATGGCCGCGTTCGCGGCCACGGCCGCGGGCAAGGGATGCGGGGTCTGCGGAGAGGCCGCGGCCGACCCGATCCTCGCCTGCGTGCTCGTGGGCATGGGGGTGACCTCGCTGTCCATGTCCGCGCCCGCGCTTCCGTTGGTGCGGGCCGCGCTGGCACGGCACACGCGCGAGCAGTGCCGTTCGGCCGCCGTGGGCGCCCGGTCGGCCACGTCGCCCGCCGGTGCGAGGGCGGCCGCACGGGCGGAGCTTCCGGAACTCGGGTCGCTGGCGCTTTGAGCGTCGCGACCGGGACCGTGTGTGGGGTCCCCGATGCGCGTTCGCGCACGGTTGGCGGGAGAGCGCCGATAACGTAAAGACATGCTAAAACTGCGGTCTGGTGCGGTTGGTCTGGCGGCTCTCCTGATGACCGGATGCTCGGCCGGGTTCGGGGCCACCGCGTCGTCGTCATCGCCCGCCACGCCGGTCGCGTCTCCGTCCGCGCCCTCGCCCACACTCCCGCCGTCCCCGGTCGTGAGCGCCACGCCGTCTCCGTCGCCGGGGGACCTCGAGGCGACGGTGGCCGCGATGACGGACGAGGACAAGATCGGGCAGTTGCTGGTGGCCGTCGTGTACGGCGGGCGCGCCGACTCCGCCCGCAAGGAGAACCAGGCCAGGTACGGCGTGGACACCCCGGCGGAGGTCGTCGAGAAGTACCGGCCGGGTGGCGTGATCTTGTTCAACTGGGCGGACAACGTCTCCGACGCGAAACAGGTCGCCGCGCTCACCACCGGGCTGCGCAAGGCCTCGGACACGCCGCTCATGATCGGCGTCGACCAGGAGAACGGCATCGTGTCCCGGCTGTCCCCGCTGATCACCGAACTGCCGGGAGCCCTGGCCATCGGCTCGACCGGCGATCCCGGCAACGCGCGCGACTCCGCACGGGTGACCGGTGAGGAACTCAAGGCGCTCGGCATCTCCGTCGACTTCGCGCCGGTCGCCGACGTCAACATCAACCCGCGCAATCCGGTGATCGGACCGCGGGCCTACGGGTCCGACCCGCAGAAGGTGGCCGCGATGGTCGGGGCGGCCGTGGACGGGTTCCACGACGCGGGCGTCGCCACCGTCGCCAAGCACTTCCCCGGCCATGGAGACACCGCGGTCGACAGCCACACCGGGCTTCCCGTGATCAAGCACTCGATGGCCCAGTGGGAGAAGCTGGACGCGCCGCCGTTCCGTGAGGCGATCAAGCGGGGCGTCGACGCGATCATGACCGCGCACGTCGTGATGCCGAAGCTCGACCCCTCCGGGGACCCCGCGACCCTCTCGCACAAGATCCTCACCGGTCTCCTGCGCGACAAACTGGGCTTCGACGGAGTGGTCACCACCGACGCGCTCGACATGGCGGGCGTCAGGAAGAAGTACGGCGACGCCGAGGTGGCCGTGCGCTCGATCCTCGCCGGCGCCGACGTGCTGCTGATGCCGCCCGACTACCCCACGGCGTACAAGGCGCTGCTCAAGGCCGTCGAGACCGGACGCATCACCGAGCAGCGGCTCGACGAGTCGGTCCTGCGCATCCTGCGGCTGAAGAAGGCGCGCGGCGTGTTCGGCCCGATCGAGACCGATCCCGGTGCGCTGAAGTCGAGCGAGCATCTCAAGGTCGCCAAGCGGCTCAAGGCGGCCGCGCGGTCCGCGGCCTGAACGGTTCGCTCCCGGCGGCGACCCGCATATCCTGTAACGCGTGTCAACGGGAGGTACCGTGCTCAAGGGCGTTCTGATCGACTGGGGTGGTGTCCTCACCACGAGCCTGGGCGACTCCATCGTCCACTGGCTCGAGGCCGACCGGATCGACTCGGTGCACTACCGCGACGTCATGCGCGACCTCGTCATGCACGCGTACGAGACGGGTGCGGACGGCGGCGCGGAGAACCCGATCCACGCGCTGGAGCGCGGGGAGGTCCCGGCCGCCGAGTTCGAACGGGACCTGGCCGCCCGGCTGCGGACGCTGGACGGCGTGCCACCGGAGGCCGACGGGCTGCTCACCCGCATGTTCGCCGGGTTCCAGCCGGTCGAGGAGATGAACGAGATGGTGCGGCGGGCCCGCGCGGCCGGGCTCACCACCTGCCTGTTGTCGAACTCGTGGGCCAACGACTATCCCCGCGACGCCTGGGACGAGCTCTTCGACGCCGTGGTCATCTCGGGTGAGGTCGGCATGCGCAAGCCGGAGCCGCGCATCTTCCACCACGCGCTCGGGCTGGTCGCCCTGGAGCCGCAGCAGTGCGTGTTCATCGACGACATCGAGGCCAACATCGAGGCCGCCCGTGCTCTGGGCATCGTCGGCGTCCATCACCGCGAGGCCGTCACGACGATCAGCGAGATGGAGAAGCTTTTCAGCCTGCCGTTCCGGGCGTGAGCCGGGAGGAAGTAGAGAAGACACATGCGCGTGTACCTGCCGTGCACGCTCCCCGCACTGGCCCGGGTGGTCGCCGCGGGAGAGCTGGGACCGGCCCCGCTGACCGGCTACGCCGTGACCCCGGCACTCGTCGAGTGGTACGCCTCGGGTGACACGGAGGAACTCGAGTACGTCGCGCTGACCGAGGCCGCCCGCGCCTCCCTCCGGATGCTCGCCGCCGACCGCGCGGACGGCGTCGAGGTCGCCGCGCGGCGGGTCGTCGTCGCGGCCGAGATTCCGGACAGCATCGTGACGATGGGCACCGACCTGGAGGAACGCGCGCGGGTGCGCCTGCTGAAGTCGGTCCCGATCGCCGAGCTCGCGTCCATCCACGTCGACGACCTGTCCGCCGCCGCCGACGTCGAGGCGGCCGTGGCCGCGTTGCCCGCAGCCGACCACGGGGACGACGACGCACAGTTCGCCGTCGACGGCGCGGAGGACCACGAACTGATGTGGTACGCCACGCAGGAAATCCCCGACTTGCTGAGTTGACCTGGAACGTTCACGGACTTGTCACAGGTCGCCCTTAAGCTCTAGAGCGATATGAGACACATAGTTTGGGACTGGAACGGCACGCTGTTCCACGACATAGACGCGGTGGTCGGGGCCACCAACGAGGTCTTCCTCCCCTACGGGCTGGCCCCTTTCGACGCGGACTCCTTCCGCGAGGTCTACACCCGGCCGATCTGGGTGGCCTACGAGCGCATGCTCGGCCGTCCGCTCGACGAGGGCGAGTGGGAGCGGCTCGACGTCGCGTTCCACGAGCACTACCACCAGCTCATGCTGGCCTGTGAGCTGGCGAAGGACGCGCAGTCCTGCCTCCGGGAGTGGGAGGGCTCCGGCCGGACGCAGTCGCTGCTGTCCATGTGGGCCCATGACCGGCTGGTCCCCAAGGTCGGCGAGTTCGGCATCGGCGGGCACTTCGCCCGGGTCGACGGACTGCGCTCCGCCTCGGGCGGCACCAAGGCCGAGCACATGGTCGCCCACCTGCGAGCCCTCGGCCTCGACCCGGAGACCGTGGTGGTCATCGGCGACAGCGTCGACGACGGGCACGCGGCCCAGCACGTCGGCGCGCAGGCGATCCTGTACACCGGCGGCATGACCAGACGGTCGGAGCTGGAGGCCCTGGGCTTCCCGGTCGTCGACTCGCTCGCCGACGCCCTCGGCAGGGTCGTCTGACCGAGGAAGCGGTCCGTGGACGGCTCTCGCCCGTTCTCTGTGACCCACCGCTGACCCGCAGGGTGACCCCGTGCGTGACCAGGGGTGTGAGAACGGGCCGGGCGGCTACAACCTCGGTATGACAGGTCCTCATGACCGGGTGATAGCCGTACCCTTGGGCACGAGCCATGCCGAATCCCCCACGGAGGCCATTATCAACCGTCTCGTCCTCTGGAACGTCGATCTCACTCTCGTCGACGCGACCATCGTCACCCGCGAGGCCTACGCGGACGCGTTCCGGATGGTGACCGGCCGACCGCTGGTCAAGCTCGCTCCGGCGATGGGCCGCCCGGACTCCGAGATCATTTTCGAGACGCTGGCCATCAACGGCATCGTGGTCGAGGATCAGCACCTGCCCAAGTTCCTCGACGCGCTCGCCGTCAGCTTCGCCGCCAAGCACAAGCGACTGGCGAAGGAGGGCCGGATGATGCCCGGCGCCAAGGAGGCGCTCACTGCCGTGTCCCGGCTCGACGGGGCCGTCCAGTCCGTGCTGACCGGGACCATCAAGGGCAACGCCGTCCACAAGCTGACGGCCTTCGGCCTGAACAAGTGGGTCGACTTCGAGGTGGGCGGCTACGGCGAGGAGGTCTACCCCAAGGCGACCCTCCTCCAGGTGGCGCAGGGAAGGGCCAAGACCAAGTACGGTGCGCCCTTCACGGCGCAGAACACCGTGCTGATCGGCGACTCGACCCGCGACGTGCAGGCGGCCAGGATCGGCGGGGCCGCGGTGATCGCCGTCGCCTCGGGCCGTTCCATGGCGGCCGAGTTGCACGAGGCCGGCGCCGACATAGTGCTCCCCGACCTGACGAACGCCTCGGAAGTCGTGGCCGCCGTCGCGCGGCTCACCAGCCCCGCCGACCGCAAGGCCGGCTGAGCGCGTCAGAGCGCGTCGAGGAAGCGCGGCCGCTCCGGGTGTGCTTCGGAGTTTCCGTTCGACGACGTGCGGTCGGTTTCGAGACCGGACGCCGCCCACACTCCGCAGCGAGATCGGTGTCGTCGAGCACCCCGACGGAGGCCGGTACGCCGTCGCGACCTTCACCCGCTCGTCCGGGACGGCCCAGAACCAGCCCCGGGCGGACGCCGCGATCGGGTCCGCCGCGCGGATCGCGATCGACCACCTGAGCGCACACATATGACAGCTGGTTTCTATGTGGGCGGTGACGGTGACATACGCCGTCCGCCTCGTAAGGATGGACACATGGTTGAGGAAGGCGCTCTGCTCTGGGAACCGACGCCGGAGATCGTCCGCGACGCTCGGGTGACGCGCTACGCGGACCGGCTCGGGCGGTCCGGGACGTACGACGACATCTGGCAGTGGTCGGTCGACCATCCGGCCGACTTCTGGACGTCGGTGTGGGACTACTTCGGCGTGGTGGGGGAGCGTGGTGACGGGCCCGTCATCAGTGGGACGATGCCGGACGTCCGATGGTTCACCGGAGCCACGATCAATTACGCCGCCAATGCGTTGCGCGGCGACTCCGACCACCTTGCTGTGATTTTTCGCGATGAAGCGGGGAATCGGCGGACGTACACGCTCGGGCACCTGCGCGAAGAGGTCGGCCGGGTGCGCGCGGGGCTGGTCAGACTCGGGGTGGGGCGTGGCGACCGGGTGGCGGCGTACGTCCCCAACATCCCCGAGGCGCTGATCGCCTTCCTGGCCACCGCCTCGCTCGGGGCCATCTGGTCCTCGTGCTCGCCGGACTTCGGCGCGCCGAGCGTCATCGACCGGTTCACCCAGATCGAGCCCAAGGTGCTCATCGCGGTCGACGGGTACCGGTACGGCGGCAAGGCCTTCGACCGCTCGGGCGTCGTCCGCGAGATCGCGGCCAAGCTGCCCACCCTCGCGGCGACCGTGTGGATCCCCCATCTGGGATCCGTCGCCTCAGTCGTCGGCGAGAGCCGTACTGGGGAGGGGGGACTGACCTGGGAGGACCTCAGCGGTGAGACCGGCGAGCTCGTGTTCGAGCCGGTCCCGTTCGGGCACCCGCTGTGGGTGCTGTACTCCTCGGGCACGACCGGCCTGCCCAAGCCCATCGTGCACGGGCACGGCGGAATCGTGCTCGAACACCTCAAGTCGCTCTCCTTCCACCAGGACCTCGGCGACGGGGATGTGTTCTTCTGGTACACCACGACCGGCTGGATGATGTGGAACTACCTCATCGGCGGCCTTCTCGTGGGCGCCACCGTCGTCCTCTACGACGGCAGCGCGGCCCATCCCGGGCCCGACGCCCTGTGGAGGCTGGCGGACGAGGAGGGGGTCACCTACTTCGGCACGGGCGCGCCGTACATCGTCGCCTCGATGAAGGCGGGGCTGAAGCCGACGGGCCTTTCACGGCTGAAGGGGATCGGCTCGACCGGATCGCCGCTGCCGCCGGAGGGGTTCGCG
The DNA here is from genome assembly GCF_016863315.1 of Planotetraspora silvatica. Lineage (GTDB taxonomy): Bacteria > Actinomycetota > Actinomycetes > Streptosporangiales > Streptosporangiaceae > Planotetraspora > Planotetraspora silvatica. The sequence continues at coordinate 21,625 of NZ_BOOQ01000043.1, read as the reverse complement.
TGGGTCTACTCCGACGTCAAGGCCGATGTGCAGCTCGGGTCGTTCTCCGGGGGCACGGACGTCTGCACGGGTTTCGTGGGCGGGGTGCCGTCGCTGCCGGTCAGGGCAGGTGTCATCCCGTGCCGGTGTCTCGGGGCGATGGTGGAGTCGTTCGACCCGTCCGGGGCGTCCGTGATCGGCGAGGTGGGCGAACTCGTGGTGACGCAACCCATGCCCTCGATGCCGGTCATGTTCTGGAACGACCCGTCCGGTGACCGCTACCGCGAGTCCTATTTCGCCGACTACCCCGGCGTCTGGCGGCACGGCGACTGGATCAAGCTCAACCCCGACGGGAGTTGCGTGATCTACGGGCGGTCCGACTCGACCCTCAACCGGGGTGGCGTCCGGATGGGCACCAGCGAGTTCTACCGGGTCGTCGAGCGGTTCGAGGAGATCGCCGACAGCCTGGTGATCGACACCGGACGGCTCGGACAGGAGGGCCGTCTCCTGCTGTACGTCACGCTGGCTGAGGGCGGCGCGTTCTCCGACGATCTCGTGAGCCGGCTCAAGGGGGCGCTGCGAAGCGAGCTGTCCCCGCGGCACGTGCCCGACGAGATCCACGAGGTCCCCGGCATCCCCCGGACGTTGTCCGGTAAGAAGCTGGAGATCCCGGTACGGAAGATCCTTCTCGGGACACCCGTCGAGCAGGCCGCCAACCCCGACGCCATGGCCAACCCAGAGGTCCTCCGCCATTTCCACCCCCCGTGCCCCCCGCACCCTCCGCGTGATCATGCACAGGTTCGTGATCAGGCCCCTTGAGCTGCGTGACTCCTTGTCGTGATCATGCACAGATTCGGGGTTGGAGTCCTTGAGCTGCGCAGACTGTTTTCGTGATCATGCACAGGTTCGCTTGCGTGCCGTACGAGCTGGGGGAACGCCTTCCGTGATCATGCAGTAGGCCTGGGTGTGCATGATCACGCAGCAGAAAAGCACAGGTCGCCGGTGGTCGCGCCGAACCTGTGCATGATCACGAACAGAAGAGTCGCAGGTGGTAGGGGCATTCTCCGAATCTGTGCATGATCACGGTTGAAAGAGGCGCAGGTCGGTGGGGCATCGCACGAATGTGTGCATGATCACGCCGGGTGTGATCACGCTGGGTGTGATCACGCTGGGGTGGGGGGGAAGCGGAGGGCTAGGGCGGGGCACATCTCCACGGCTCGGCGGGCTTCGGCACGCAACCACGGGGGTACGCCGCCCTCCTCGACGACAGGGAAGCCGTGCTGGTCGAGCTTGACCAGTTCGGGGGCGACGTGCGCGCAGAGCCCATGGGCCTGGCAGCGGGTCCAGTCGACCACCAGCTTGGCCTCGGGCGATTCGGAGGCCGGGAGGGGCAGCATCTCGAGCACCGGCCGCCCGCAGGTCCCGTGGATCCGGTGCTCCTCCACGTCGTCGGCGAACGCTTCGAGCGCCGACATGACGAACCGGGACGAGCCGTCGGGGTGGAAACACGCCCCCCGACCTCGTACGGCTGACGCGGCCCGCCGTACGAGCTCGATGCCGTGCGACGAACCGCCCGACAGTTCGGCCACGGCGCGGGCGAGATCGGGCAGGCCGAGCCGGCAGGGGCCGCACTGGCCCGACGACTGGGCGGCCAGGTAGTTCGCGACGCGCAGCGTCTCGCCGAGGGGGCAGGTCTCGCCGCCGAGCGGCACCACGATGCCCGCGCCCAGAGATCCACCGGCCTGCGAGATGCCGCGGCGGGACACGATCGCCCCATACGCCTCGGCGGCGGACAACCACGCCCCGTGGTACCCGCCGACCAGAACGCCGTCACCGACGGCCGCCTCGCACAGGTCGAGCACAGAGGCCAGCGGCACCCCCGGCGTGACCTCGACGACGGCCGGGAAGACGGCCGAGCCGCCGACGGTCAGGAGGGTCGTCCCCGGCTCCTGTACGGTTCCCACCGAGCCGTACACCTCCGCGCCCAGTTCCCCGAGGACGGCGAGCTGGGCGAAGGTCTCGGTGTTGGACAGCAGCGTCGGCAGGCCGTCCACGCCGCTGTCGGAGGAGCGGGCCTTGCGCCCTGGCGGGATGCCCGCCTGGCCGTTCACGGCCTTGACCAGAGCGCCGCCCTCGCCCGAGATGAACCGTTCCGGGATGGCGGCGACGCGGACGGAGTCCTCGGCGCCCCGCTCGGCGACGGCGGCCGTCATGGAGGCCTCCGCCACGTCGCCGGAGGGCACCGCGACCACGACCTGCCGTGCGTTGAGCGCGCCGGCCGCCAGCAGGGCGCCCTCCAGGACGAGGTGAGGGGCCCGGGTGAGCAGCATCTTGTCCTTCACGCTGGCGGGCTCGCCCTCGGCGCCGTTGACCAGGACCACGGTCTCGGAGTCGCCGGCCCGCGCGGCGACCGCGCGCAGCTTGCGCGCGAACGGGAAGGCCGCGCCGCCGCGCCCCCGCAGATCGACGTCCTCCGCCATCGAGATGAGCGTGTCGACGGACTCGGTGCCGAGCTCGCCGTGGATGGCGCGGTGGGCGTCGAGGTCGAGCCTGCGGTGCTGGTCCAGCCCGGCCGTGAGCCGTGCGGGACCGAGCCGCCGGATCTGGGACACGCGATAGGGAATCACACGATCCTCCGAAGTTTGGTGTCCTGTGATCTCCGCGAGGCCCGTCCGATGGGCGTCGCGTCCGTGCCGGTGCGGCCGAGCAGGGGAACCGGTTCCGGCATCGTCCGGGGGGCCTTCTCCGGGGACGACTTGGGTACGGCTCGCGGCATCGGCTGCGTCTGCGTCATGTCGACGGCGTTGACCACGCCGGCCTCGAGGGCGGGCCGGAAGGTGGCCATGACCCGGATCAGCAGAGCCGATCCGACGGCCACGAGACAGAGCACGTAGCTCCAGCTCACCCATGCGGCGGGGGTCCGGCCGGCCATGAGCCCGTGGAGGATGGACAGCGGCCACGCCAGGTAGGCGAGGTCGTGCAGGACGCGCCACGTCCAGGGACGCTCGGCCTGGGCGAACCGGCCGCGCATCACGCCCGTCGCGACGACGACGATCATTAGGTCGGACGCCAGCGCGCCCATCCCCACGTACAGCGAGGTGGTGGGCACGATCGAGCCGTACGCGGGAACGAGCCCAGCGGCGATCTTCATGCCGATGTGGGTGACCAGGAAGCCGACGCCGACCAGGGCGGCGGCCCGGTGCACGAGCTGGGCGCGGACGCGCTGGGGGATCGGCAACACCACGCGCTCGCTGGCGGCGAGCCCGAGCGCGACGGTCGTGGTGAGGGCGACCAGGGAGATGACGCCCGCGTAATAGGTGAGAAAGGTCTGCGCCGCGTCCAGCAGCGGCGTGCCGATCCCGTTGTAGGCGGCGAAGAGCGCACCGGTCATCACCACGGTGACCGCGGCGCCTAGGCCGATGCGCACGCCCGGTTTGTTGAGATCCAGACCTTCGTCTGGCCGGGTGTGCCGTGGAGCCCGTCGGTGGGGCAAGGATTCCTCCGTCGGATGAAACCGTGATCGGTGTTCCGGCGATCTCGGCACGAGCGAGGAGATCGCCGCGGGGAGTGCGAGGCTCAGGACGCGGAAGGGTGCCGCTCCCCGTCCTCACGCGGGGTGGACCGCGGGAGTTCGGACGGGGAACGGCACGTCCTGGGTTTCCGGGACGGCGCGATCAGCAGCGGCGGCCGCGGTTGATGCAGTTGACGACCGTGTTCATCAGGCGTGCCGGCATCACGTTCTCGAAGTCGGCGTGGTCGGTTATCGGGTTGTGCAGCTGTTCGGGGAAGCTGTCGACGGCGAAGGACGCGCCACGCGGCACCGAGTAGCCGAGCGTCATGCGCAGCTGCGGGATCGGCTTGGTCCCGGCCGCGCACCGGCCGTTGGCGGCGGGGAAGGTGACGTGCGTACGGTGGTTGGCGCTGTCGATGTTCGCGCCGTCCCAGCAGCTCGGGAAGTCCAGGATCCGCAACACCATGCTGCCTCTGGGGCAGATGGGGTACTTGGTGGTGGTGCGGTTGGTGAATCCCGAACAGGTCCACTGGGCGCGCGCGTTCGCGGGGCCGTTGGTGGCGGACTTGGCGTCACCGGTGATCAGCCGGAGGAATCGGGGCATGGCCACGACCCGGTTGAACCGGTTGCCGCGGAACTGCAGCGTCACGACCTTCGGCAGGAGGATCGTCCCGACGTTCCCCTCCGCGCCGTGTCCCGGGTCCGCAGGAGCGGGAGCCGACGCGCTGGGGGCCGGAGCCGTGTCCGCCGGGGCGGGCGCGGCGGGATCCGCCTCTGCGCCCGGCGACGTCGCCGCGTCCGTCGGAGTCTCGGAAGTCGCCGTCTCGGAAGTCGGAGTCTCCGAAGCCGGAGTCTCGGCGACCGCGGGGTCAACCGGGGCGTCGGTAGCCGGGGCGTCGGAAGCCGGCGCCTCGGACGCTGCGGGTTCGGACGCGGGAGGCTCGGAGGCCGGCGCCTCGGAATCGGCGTCGGCGTTCGCGTCGGCGTCCGCTTCCGCACGGCTCTTGATCGGCGTCGCTCCGGTCCTGCTCCGCAGAACCGGCCAGAAGTAGGTGGACTTGTCGCCCAGGCGGCAGGTGGTGCCGCCTGCGGCGAGGCTCTCGTCTGTGGAGAACCCGTTGGTGGTCAGGTTGCCGACGTAGTCGTGGATGTGGTGTGCGCCGTTCGACACGCCGGGGGCGACGATGTGGTTGTCCGAGTTGTGGTGCCCGTTCTCGTTGCGGCCGCAGCGGGAGATGAACGACCCGCGACCGGCGACGACGCCGGTGTTCGCGCGGGGGACCTTCCGGATGTCGACGAAGTCCTCCAGGAAGGGGCCGACGTCCTCACACTCGTCGTGTCCCTGCACGGTGGGATCGCAGTGAGCGGAGGCCGCCGGCACGTCGAGCCCGACGAGCGCGCTGCTCAGCAGGAGGCCGGCACTCGCAAGCATCAGCCGTTTTCGCATGTTTGATAGCTCCTGAACCTGACTAGACCGTGGGGGCGGGAAGCGTGGAGTAATCCACGAGGCCTGTGCTCTCCAGTAGGGACATGTGCTTCATGACGACGTTGTTCGCCGTCGTGGCGAACTCGCGGATCAGGTCGTTGCGGGTGCCCGCGCGTACGGCGGCGACGACCGCGAAGACCTTGCCGTGGGCGTTTCTCAGCCGGTCGACGAAGATCCGGTCGAACTCGGGCCCTCTGGCTCCCGACATCTCGTCGAGCCACCCCTGCTGGTCGGGGTTGGGCTCGTTGGGCAACAGGACCCCGAGCTTGTCGGCCAGGGCGCGCACCTCGGCGTCGAGCTTGGTGTGGTCGGTCACCAGGTGCATGCCGACGTCCTTGACCTTGTCGCTGTTCGAGCGATCCTGAGCCCATCGGCCGGCGGGGATCTCCCAGAGTCCTGCCCACCGGACCCGCACGAGCAGGTCGCGGTCGGCCGGGCTGAGGGGCCCCCACTGCGTCTGAGTCCATCCAGCCTGGGCCGCCTCACCTCGGGGGACGACCACGACCACGGCGATGGCCGCGGCGAAGAGGAAGACGCCGAACACCAGGAGTTCCCCAAACCGGAACCGCATCGTGCCTCCTTTCGTGACCTTCGGTGGGAGGTACGCGGAGGTGTGGCAGGCGGTTCAGGAAATAGTCAGAAATGACTGGAGTTAGCGGAGTCGAGTACAGGCGAGGAAAACTGATGCAAACATGTGCCCGTGCGTCGACAACTCGACAGCCGGTTCGCGCGTCAGGACTCCTACGGCGACCCTGATCGGGACGATCATCTGATCAGGGAGCTGTACCAGGAGTTCGGTGGTCCGCTGCTGCGTCAAGTGCGGAAGACGACCGGCAACGATCTGCAATGGGCCGAGGACGTGGTCCAGGAGACGCTTGTTCGCGCCTGGCGTAACTCCGCGAAGCTGACCTGGGAACCCGGCCTCCTGTGGGCCTGGCTTTTGACCGTGGCCCGCCGCATCGTGATCGACGGGCGCCGGCGCAGGGGCGTCCGCCCCAGAGAGGTGGAGGCTCCGGAAGAGGACACCATCGCCGTCCCGGACGGTTCCGATCGCACACTGGCGGCCATCGTGGTCGCCGACGCTTTACGCGGACTGTCGGTCCAGCACCGGGAAGTTATCGAAGAGACATACTTACGGGACCGTACGGTAAGCGAAGCGGCGGAGATTCTGGGGATTCCGCCGGGTACCGTGAAATCGAGGCTCTTCTATGCCCTGCGCGCTCTGCGTTCGGCACTGAAGGAAAGGGGGGTGGCGAGCTGATGTCCGCGTCGTCGGAACACTTCGATGTGGCCGCCTATGCCCTTGGAGTGCTCGATGACGACGACGTGGAGGCATTCGAGCGCCACCTCGACGGCTGCGCGCAGTGCCAGTCGGAGTTGCTGGAGAGCCACGACGTTCCCGGTATGCTCGACGCGGTCAAGGCTGACTCCGTGTCCCCCGAGCGGACCCGCCCCTGAGTCGCCTGTACGTTAAGTTGACGTATGGGGCCTTTTCGGGTGATATCGGGTGCGGTGGTGCCACGCTTCCTGTCAATGGGGACAGGGAGATGCTGTGCCACCAGAGGAGTGGTGCATGGCTGCGTTGCCGGATAGGCAGGCCCGGGCCGCGAACGCTTCGCCTCCTCCGCGTAGTTTCGGCGAGGAAGGCGCTCGCCTGTCCTATGGCGACTACCTCCGCCTGAGAGATCTCCTCGCCCAGCAGGCGCCCCAGTCGGGCGCGAGCGACGAACTGCTCTTCATCACGGTCCACCAGGTCTACGAACTGTGGTTCAAGCTGCTCCTGCACGAGTTGGAGCGCATCAGGGACGCGATGATCGAGGGTGCGCTGTGGCGCGCCAGGCACCTGTTCCGCCGGGTCCACGCGGTGGAGCGGGTCCTCGTCGAGCAGGTCCAGGTGCTGGAGACCATGACGCCGCAGGACTTCCTGGAGTTCCGGTCGGTTCTCGCGCCGGCCAGCGGGTTCCAGTCGGTCCAGTTCCGTGAGCTCGAGTTCCTCTCCGGAGCGAAGGACGAGGCCTATCTCAGCCGGCTCCGGGACGCCGACGACGCGGAACTCGCCAGACTCAGGCGGCGGCTGGCCGAACCCACCCTGTGGGATGCTTACCTCACCGCACTTTCCCAGCGTGGCCTCGCTGTCTCCGATGAGGAGATCATGGACTCCCTGCTGGCCGTGGCGAGGGATCGCGGATCGTACGACGATCTGTGGGAACTCGCCGAAGATCTGCTGACGCACGACGAGACCACCGCTCATTGGCGGATGCGCCACGTTCAGATGGTCGAGCGCCAGATCGGCACCAAATCCGGTACGGGCGGCTCGTCCGGAGCGCCGTACCTCCGCGGACGCACACGAATGCAGTTCTTTCCCCTCTTGTGGGAATTAAGGGCCTGGCTTTAAACCTAAAAGCTCACAAAGGGGTGAGTAGCGACATGCCGCTCGATATGGCGCAAAATTCTCAGGAAGCGCTGGACGAGCTCCTCCGCACCGCAGCCGAGAGGTGCGCCCACGCGCCTGGCGCGCCGGGCGACGGCAAGGAGGTGCTCGCCTTCCTCCGGCGGTACTACCTCCACGTCGCCGTCGAGGACCTGGCCGACCGTGATCCCGTGGACGTGTTCGGGCCGGCCGTGGCCCACCGCCACCTGGCCGAGCACCGGCCGCAGGGACGGGCGGTGGTCCGGGTCTACACGCCCACGCTGGAGGAGAACGGCTGGGACCCCGGCCGCTCCGTGGTGCAGATCGTCACCGACGACATGCCGTTCCTCCTCGACTCGGTGACGAGCGAGATCGACAGGCACGAGCTCGGCACCCATCTGATCGTCCACCCGCAGATGCAGGTGCGCCGTGACATGACCGGCGCGCTGGTGGCCGGAGCCGGCCAGGAGGACGTCGCCGGTCACAAGGAGGTCACCGGCCAGCTGCTCCGCGAGTCGTGGATGCACATCGAGATCGATCGCCAGACCGACCCCGCCGGGCTCAAGCAGCTGGAAGGCGATCTGCAGCGGATCCTGCTCGACGTGCGCTGCGCCGTAGAGGACTTCGCCAAGATGCGGGCGCTGGCCGTGCACACGGCGGACGAGCTGTCGGCCGATCCGCCCCCGCTCGACCCCGCCGGGGTGGAGGACAGCCAGGAGCTGCTCCGCTGGCTGGCCGACGGCCACTTCACGTTCCTCGGCACCCGGGAGTACCGCCTGGTCGAGACCGAGGGAGGGGAGAGCCTGCGGGCCATCCCCGGCACCGGGCTCGGCATCCTGCGGGCCGACAAGGCCGGATCGGACAGCTTCGCCGCCATGCCGCCCGCGATGCGGGCGAAGGCGAGGGAGAAGCAGGTCCTGATCGTCACGAAGGCCAACAGCCGCGCGACCGTCTACCGCCCGCAGTACCTCGACTACATCGGCGTCAAGTTCTTCTCCCCGGACGGCGAGGTGACCGGCGAGCGCCGGTTCCTCGGGCTGTTCACCCACGTGGCGTACAACGAGTCGATCTCCAGGGTCCCCGTGCTCCGGCGCAAGCTCGGCGAGGTCCTCGACCGGGCGGGGCTCCCGCCGGACAGCCACGACGGCAAGGACCTGATCGAGATCCTGGAGACCTACCCGCGTGCGGAGCTCTTCCAGATCTCCGTGGACGAGCTGCTGCCCATCGCGCTCGGCGTGCTCCGGCTGCGCGAGCGCAAGCAGGTCAAGCTCTTCCTGCGCCGTGACGACTACGGCCGGTACATCTCCTGCCTGATCTTCCTGCCGCGCGACCGCTACACGACCAAGGTCCGCCTGGCCATGCAGCAGCTCCTGCTCAAGGCGCTCGGCGGCACCACGCTCGACTACAGCGCCATGATCGGCGAGTCGGCGCTGGCCCGGCTGCACGTGGTCATCCGGGGCGAGCGCGGCAAGCCGCTCGGCGATCTCCCGGTCGACGTCGAGGACCTGGAGACGCGCCTCGCGGCCGTCACCCGCTCCTGGGAGGACGACCTGGCTGTCGCCATCAACGAGCTGTGCGCGGAGGAGGAGGCGCCCGCGCTGATCCGCCGCTACAGCACGGCCTTCCCCGAGGGGTACAAGGCCGACTTCCCGCCGCGTACGGCCGTGGCCGACCTCCGGCGGCTGGAGCAGCTCGCCGAGGACCCGTCCGAGATCGGCATGAACCTCTACGAGCCGTACGGCGCGGCAGAGGGCGAGCGGCGGTTCAAGCTCTACCGGATGGGCGCGCCCATCTCGTTGTCCCACGTGTTGCCGCTGCTCCAGCGGATGGGCGTCGAGGTGGTCGACGAGCGCCCGTACGAGGTGGACAGGGACCACGACAAGGGCTCCCAGGACGCCTGGATCTACGACTTCGGCCTGCGGTACACGCCGGCGGACGACGTGGAACGCGACGACTTCAAGCAGCTGTTCCAGGACGCGTTCGGCGCGTTGTGGCGCGGCGACGTGGAGAACGACGGCTTCAACGCGCTCGTGCTGGCCGGCGGCCTCACCTGGGAACAGGCCGAGATCCTGCGCGCGTACGCCAAGTACCTCCGGCAGGCCGGCACCATGTTCAGCCAGAGCTACATAGAACGCGTGCTGCTCGGCAACGTACGGCTGGCACGGCTGCTGGTCAGGCTCTTCGAGGCGCGGCTCGACCCGAGACGGCCCGACGACGGCAGATCCGAGGTGTGCGACGCGCTCACCGAGGAGATCCTCGCCTCGCTCGACGAGGTGGCCTCACTCGACGAAGACCGCATCCTCCGGGCCTACCTGGAGATGATCACCGCCACGCTGCGGACCAACATCTTCCAGGCCGCCGGCAGCGAGGGCAGGGACGCCGGAGCCGGGGGCAGCCACTTCGTCTCCGGCCGGCGCAAGCCGTACATCGCGCTGAAGTTCGACCCGCAGGCGATCAGCGTGCTGCCGCTGCCGCGCCCGAAGTACGAGATCTTCGTCTACTCGCCCAGGGTCGAGGGCGTGCACCTGCGCTTCGGCAAGGTCGCCCGCGGCGGTCTGCGCTGGTCCGACCGGATGGAGGACTTCCGCACGGAGGTCCTCGGCCTGGTCAAGGCCCAGACCGTGAAGAACACCGTCATCGTGCCCACCGGCTCCAAGGGCGGGTTCGTGGTGAAGCGCCCACCGGCGGGCGGGCGTGACGAGCAGCTCGCCGAGGGCATCGCCTGCTACCGCCAGTTCATCTCCGGCCTTCTCGACCTGACCGACAACCTGGTCGCCGGTGAGGTCGTGCCCCCGCCCGACGTCGTACGGCACGACGGCGACGACACCTACCTGGTGGTCGCCGCCGACAAGGGCACGGCGACGTTCTCCGACATCGCCAACGAGGTGTCCAAGGAGTACGCCTTCTGGCTCGGGGACGCGTTCGCCTCCGGCGGCTCGGTCGGCTACGACCACAAGGCCATGGGCATCACCGCCAAGGGTGCCTGGGAGTCGGTGCGGTACCACTTCCGCACGATCGGCGTCGACGTCCAGGCGACCGACTTCACGGTCGTCGGCATCGGCGACATGTCGGGTGACGTCTTCGGCAACGGCATGTTGTTGTCGGAGCACATCAGGCTGGTCGCGGCGTTCGACCACCGGCACGTGTTCGTCGACCCCTCGCCCGACGCCGCCCGCGGCTTCGCCGAGCGCAGCCGGCTCTTCGCGTTGCCGCGCAGCTCCTGGGCCGACTACGACCGCGCGCTCATCTCCGGCGGCGGCGGCGTGTGGCCGCGGACCGCCAAGTCCATCCCCGTGTCGGCGCAGATGCGCGCCGCGCTCGGCATCCCGGGCGGCGTCACCGCGCTGGCCCCCAACGACCTCATCAGCGCCATCCTCAAGGCCCCTGTGGACCTGCTCTGGAACGGCGGCATCGGCACCTACGTCAAGGCCACGTCCGAGACCCACGCCGACGTGGGGGACAAGGCCAACGACGGTCTCCGGATCAACGGCGCGGACCTGCGCTGCAAGGTCGTGGGAGAGGGCGGGAACCTCGGTCTCACCCAGCTGGCGAGGATCGAGTTCGCACTGGGCGGCGGCCTGGTCAACACCGACTTCATCGACAACTCGGCCGGGGTGGACACCTCCGACCACGAGGTCAACATCAAGATCCTGCTGAACCAGGTCGTCCGCGACGGCGAGATGACCGACAAGCAGCGCAACCAGCTCTTCCTCGAGATGACCGACGAGGTGGGCGAGCTGGTGCTCGACGACAACTACGCGCAGAACGTGGTGCTGGCCGCCTCGCGCGCCCAGGCGTCCTCGATGTTGCACATCCACGCCCGCTACCTGCGGCGCCTGGAGAGGGCGGGACTGGTCGACCGGCAGCTGGAGTTCCTCCCGTCGGACAAGATGCTGGCCGAGCGCCGCCAGTCCGGGCTGGGGCTCACCGCGCCGGAGTTCGCGGTGCTGCTCGCCTACACCAAGCACGTGGTGGACGCCGAGTTGCTCGCCTCGGGTATCCCCGACGATCCGTACCTCGCGTCGTGGCTCGTGTCCTACTTCCCCTCGGCCCTGCGGCAACGCCTGCGCACCTACATGGACTCCCACCCGCTGCGCCGGGAGATCATCACGACCCGCGTCGTGAACGACGTGGTCAACGCGGGCGGAACCAGCTTCGTGTTCCGCTTCGGGGAGGAGACCGGCGCCTCGACGGCCGACGTCGTCCGGGCGTACCTGGTGACCCGCGAGGTGTTCGACCTGGCCGCGTTCCGACGCCAGGTGGAGGCGCTGGACAACAAGGTCGACACCGCCACCCAGCTCGCGATGCTCTTCGAGAGCCGGAAGCTGTCCGAGCGCGGGACCCGGTGGCTGCTCGGCAACCGCCGGCCGCCTCTCGACCTCGCGTCCACGGCCAAGGCGTTCATCGAGGGCTCCAACGGCCTGCTTCCCCACCTGCCGAAGCTCCTCACCGGGCCCGACCTGGTGGCGTACGAGGAGAGGAGGGACTCCTTCGTGGCCCGCGGCGTGCCGGACGACCTGGCCGAGCGCGTGGCCTCGATGGTGCCCGCCTACTCCACGTTCGACCTGGTGGAGATCTCCTCGTTCACCGGGAGGCCGGTGAACGAGGTCGCCGAGGTCTACTTCGACCTGGCCGACCGGCTCCAGCTCGCACGGCTCAGGGAGCGGGTCATCCACCTGCCGCGGGACAGCAGGTGGAACTCGATGGCCCGGTCCGCGCTGCGGGACGACCTGTACGCGGCCCACGCCACGCTCACCCGTGACGTGCTGATCCACAGCAAGCCCGGCCTGTCCCCGGAGGAACGGCTGGCCAGCTGGTCGGAGGCGAACAACGCGGCCGTCGAGCGGGCCAGGCAGACGTTGTCGGAGATCTGGGAGAGCGACACGTTCGACCTCGCGACGCTCTCCGTGGCGCTGCGGGCCATTCGGACCCTGGTCGCGACGAGCAACCTGCCGCACGCCGAGTCGTGAGACCCGGGATCAGGTGGCGGAGGCCCTGGTGACGAAGTTGTCGTAGGCGATGACACGAGCGGGCGCGGTGGACGTCTTGGGCGGCACCGCGCTCACGTACTGCTGCGTCTCCTCGATCCGCCTCTCGTCCCAGATGACCGGGTTCTGCAGCGTCCAGCGAGCCGCCGGGGGGATGGGCACCGGGCGCCCCTTGGCGAACTCGAGCTCCGGCGTCCACGTGGACGTGCGGATCAGCGTGTAGAACATCAGCGCGCCTCCGTCGCCCGTCCGCAGGGCGAAGCTCGGGTAGGTCGCCGCTATCGCGAAGAGGGAGTTGTAGTTCAGGCCGTTCTTCAGCGCCTTCTGCTTGTCGGCCTTGATCACGGCGGAGAAGCCGGTCGTCTGCGGGCCCGGCGCGATGAGGCCCGAGGCGTAGCCGTCCTGTCCCTCCTCGGCGACCGTGGCGTGCAGGGGGCCCATCAGGTTGGGACTGATCGCGACGCTCTGGTCACGGGTGGCGAGCGACGTCGCATAGCCCTCAGCGTCCACGGAGATCTTCGGCGGCTCGTCGCCGGGGTAGACCAGGGACTCGAAGCTGTTCTGCCAGCGGGAGGCCGCGCTGGGCCGTGTGAAGGCGAACACGGCCGTGCGGACGTCACCCGTCGAGTTCCGGCGCTCGGCCGTCGCGGCGAACCACTGGAGGCCGGCTCCGGCGCTCTGCCGGGGCACGAAGACGGCGGGATGCGCCCAGGTGTAGTGGGGCGGCTTGGCGCCGTACGAGTGGATCTGGGCCGCGGTGATGGGGCGCTGGCCGTCACGGGCGAGTGAGAGCGTCCATCTGTCCGCGCCCGCCGCCCTGAGGACGTCGTCGGTGGCGAGGAACCCGCTGAAGGCCTTCTCGGCCTCCGGGACCGTCACGGCCTGCGGTTCGGGGCTGTGGCTGGGACTCGGCACGGGAGCGCTCGACGTGGCGGCGGCAGGGCTCGCCGACGGCGCGGCCGGCGCCGGGCCGGTGCAGGCGGCAGCCGTACCGGCGAGGAGCGCCACGACGAGCGCACTCCGGACGACCCCGTTCACGCCAGCCTCCTAATACAAGGATCCACATGCTAGCCGAGGTGCGAGACCCGACAGGGTCTCGCGTTCGCGTACCCTTTGGAGACGTGGCAGTCATCGATCCAGCCGAAGAGATCAGCGAGCTTACCGGCACCCTCCGGGGCATCCAGGACGTGCTCGACCTCGATTCCCTGCGCAAGCAGGTCGCCGACCTGGAGGCGCAGGCTGCCGCGCCTGATCTGTGGAACGACCCCGAGCAGGCGCAGAAGGTGACCAGCAAGCTGTCCCATCTGCAGAGCGAGATCAATCGCGTCGAGGGCCTGGCCCGCCGCCTGGAGGACCTGCCGGTCCTGTTCGAACTGGCGGCCGAAGAGGGCGACGAGGACGCGCTCGCGGAGGCGGAGAAGGAGCTGGGCTCGCTCAAGTCCGACGTCGGCGCGCTCGAGGTGCGCACCCTGCTGGCGGGCGAGTTCGACTCGCGGGAGGCGCTCGTCACGATCAACTCCCAGGCGGGCGGCGTCGACGCGGCCGACTGGGCGCAGATGCTCCTGCGCATGTACCTGCGGTGGGCCGAGCGCCACGGATACTCGACCGAGGTCTACGACACCTCCTACGCCGAGGAGGCCGGCATCAAGTCGGCCACATTCGTGATCAAGACGCCCTACGCGTACGGCACGCTCCGGGGTGAGCACGGGACCCACCGTCTGGTCCGGATCAGCCCGTTCGACAACCAGGGCCGCCGCCAGACCTCCTTCGCCGGCGTGGACGTGGTCCCGGTCGTGGAACAGACCGACCACATCGACATCAACGAAGACGATCTGCGCATCGACGTCTACCGGTCGTCCGGGCCCGGCGGCCAGGGCGTGAACACCACCGACTCCGCCGTCCGGATCACCCACCTGCCGACCGGCATCGTGGTGTCCTGCCAGAACGAGCGGTCCCAGTTGCAGAACAGGGCCTCCGCGATGACCGTCCTGTCCGCCAAACTGCTGGAGCGCAAGCGCCAGGAGGAGGCGGCCGCGATGAACGAGCTGCGCGGCGAGTCCACCACCTCCTGGGGCACCCAGATCCGCAACTACGTGCTGCACCCCTACCAGATCGTCAAGGACCTGCGCTCCGGCGTCGAGGCGGGGAACCCGACCGCCGTCCTGGACGGCGACCTCGACGAGTTCATCGAGGGCGAGATCCGGTGGATGCGCCGCCAGGAGGCGCAGTGAGCGGTCTAGTACCCGCTGATGTGTGACAGGGCCAGCAGAGCGACGGCGAGCAGGATGGCCAGTGCGATGAGCACGGGCGGAAGACCCATGAACCCGTGATGGTGAAGTTTGGCGCGTCCTTCGCGGCAGACGGGGCACCGGCCCTCTACCACAGGGCCCGCGCAGGCCGCGCAGATCAAATGTTCGCAGCTCATAACACCCTTACCGTCCCATGACCCAAGGCCTAATCGTTTTGTTTCCGTTATGGACGTTCCATGCCAGTGTTACCCCTACACTGAGGTACGGCCAACCGGAACGTCGATCGGAACTTACGGTCGCCCTCCGCGCTGGATGTCCCCGCCCCCTAGACTGGCTTGCCGTGATGCGCCTGTGATCCATTTCGATAATGTCACCAAGGTCTACACGAACCAAAACCGGCCTGCCCTCGACCACGTGAGCGTGGACGTCGACAAAGGCGAGTTCGTGTTCCTGGTCGGTCCCTCCGGATCAGGGAAGTCCACCTTCCTTCGCCTGGTCCTCAAGGAGGAGCGGCCCAACTCCGGGGCGATCCATGTCGCCGGCAAGGACCTCTCCCGGCTGTCCAACTTCAAGGTTCCCCACCTGCGGCGCCGCATCGGATGCGTCTTCCAGGACTTCCGGTTGCTGCCCAACAAGAACGTCTATGAGAACGTGGCGTTCGCGCTGGAGGTCATCGGCAAGCCGCGGCGGTTCATCCGCAAGGTGGTGCCGGAGGTCATCGAGCTGGTCGGGCTGGAGGGCAAGGCGCATCGCATGCCTGACGAGCTCTCCGGTGGCGAGCAGCAGCGTGTCGCCATGGCGCGCGCCTTCGTCAACCGGCCCATGATCCTTCTGGCGGACGAGCCCACTGGAAACATCGACCCCGCGACGAGCATCGGCATCATGAAGGTGCTCGACCGCATCAACAGGACCGGCACCACCGTCCTCATGGCCACACACGATGCCGCCATCGTCGACTCCATGCGCAAGCGCGTGGTCGAGCTGGAGGACGGAAAGATCGTCCGTGACCAGTCGCGTGGCGTCTACGGTCAGGCGTATTAGGAGTAACTGGGAGCATGCGGGCCAACTTCATCTTCTCCGAGGTCTGGATCGGCCTTCGCCGTAACCTCACGATGACGATCGCCGTCATCGTGACCGTCGCGGTCGGCATGGCACTGCTCGGCATCGGACTGATGATCAACTCTCAGGTCTCGTCCATGACCAGCTACTGGACCGACAAGGTCGAGCTGTCGGTCTTCTTGTGCAAGAAGGACGACGTCTTCCCGTCCTGCAAGAACAAGCCCCCGCTCACCGACGAGCAGAAGGCGGCCCTGAAGCAGACGATCGGGGGCATGCCCGAGGTCGAGCGGGTCGACTTCGAGGACCAGGCGCAGGCGTACAAGAACTTCCAGGCGCAGCAGGGCAACAGCCTGCTGCTGTCGGTCGTTCAGCCCGACGACCTGCCGGAGTCCTTCCGCGTCAAGCTCAAGGACCCCAACAACGCCACCGCCGTGACCGAGAGCATCACGGGACAGGCGGGCGTGTCCAACATCGTCAACCAGCGCGAGATCCTCGACACCTACTTCGGGTTCCTGGGCAAGCTGAGGAACATGGCCCTGGGTGTGGCCATCCTGATGGTGTTCGCGGCGACACTGCTGATCGGCAACACGGTCCGATTGTCGGCGTACAACCGGCGCCGGGAGACCGGCATCATGCGGCTGGTCGGCGCCTCGAACATCTACATCCAGTTGCCGTTCGTGATGGAGGGTGTGATCGCGGGCCTCATCGGCGGCGTGTTCGCCGCGGTCCTGCTGATCGTCACCAAGATCTTGTTGTTCGAGGGAATCCAGACCTACATGGCCATCCCCCTCGGATGGAACACGGTCGCGGGTGTGATCACGTTCACCATGGCCGTCGGCGTGGTGATCTGTGTGCTCGCCTCGTTCGTCACGCTCCGTCGTTACCTGCGCGTGTGACCGGTGGGCGGTCTCCCGAGCGTACGCGCACGTCGTTTCCGCCCCCCGCGTCAACGGTAGGCTCCCTGTATGCCACGTGAGATCGGGCGAAAACTGATCGCCCAGAACAAGCGTGCCCGGCACGAGTACTTCATCGAGGACACCTACGAGGCCGGGCTGGTCCTGACCGGCACCGAGGTGAAATCCCTCCGCGCGGGCAAGGCCAACCTCACCGACGGTTACGCCTCGGTGGAGAACGGCGAGGCGTGGCTGATCAACGTGTACATCCCGGAGTACAGCCAGGGCACGTGGACCAACCATGCCTCACGACGCACGCGCAAGCTGCTGCTTCACGGCAAGGAGATCAGCAAGATCAGCGCCACCCTCAAGGAGCGCGGCCTGACCCTGATCCCGCTCGCGATGTACTTCAAGGACGGGAAGGCCAAGATCGAAATCGGCGTCGCCCGGGGTAAGAAGGACTACGACAAACGGCAGACCCTGATGGAGAAGCAGGCGAACCGGGACATGGCTCGCGCCATGTCCACCGCGGTCCGTCGCCGAGGGGGCCGCTAGGCCGTGTCCGTGCACGCGAGAGTCCTGCGCGCCGCGCTGGCGATCGGCCTGGTGGCGCCGATGCTCACCGGATGCTTCGAGGAGCCGTCACCGCACGAGGCCGTCCGAGGTTTCCTGGTCGGCTGGCAGACCGGCGACTACGCCGACGCCGCTCAGCGGGTCGACGGCGATCCGGCGACCGTGCGGAGCGCTCTGCAGAACTTCGAGGTACAACTCGACGCCGCCTCGATCCGGTTCTCGCTGACCGGCATCCAGCGCACCGGCGACGACGCCAAGGCCGAGTTCCACGCCCAGGTCGACCTGGGGGAGAACAACCCTCTGTGGGAGTACGACGGCGCCCTGCCGATGCACCTGGTGGACGGCGTATGGAAGGTCCGCTGGTCGCCGAGCATCATCCACCCGGATCTCCACGCGGGGCAGCGCCTCGCTGTGGCGACGGTGCCCGAAGGCCGCAAGCCCGTCCTCGACAACCAGGGCAACCCGCTCCAGGAGGAGACGAAGCTCTACGTGGCCGGGGTCTACCCCGCGAAGGTCAAGGACCCGGGCCGGCTGTGCGACCAGCTCTCGAAGGTCACCGGCTTCGCCCAGGACCGCCTGCTGAGCCGGATCCTCTCCTCGCCGCCGCGGGAATTCGTCCCGCTCGCCACCTTCGGCGGCACCAAGTACGCCAGCATCCAGGCCAAGCTGGCGGCGATCAAGGACCTTGAGATCCAGCCGGACACCCCGCCGGTCGCCCCGAAGTCGCCCGTCCAGATAGTGGGCCGCGTCGCGGCGATCACGCCGGAGGCCGAGCAGCAGCTCGGCGGGCCGCAGCGGGCGGGCGACACCGTGGGCAGAGACGGGCTCCAGAAGGCCTACCAGGACCAGCTGACCGGCTCGACGGAGACCCGCGTCGTCATCCTGGACACCGCCACGTCTGATCAGGTCAAGGAGCTCAAGGCCTGGCCCGGGCGCAAGAACGAGTCCGTCAGGACCACGATCGACAGCCGCGTCCAGCACGCCGGTGACGGTGCGGTGGCCGGTTCCCGACCGGCCGCGCTCGTCGCCGTCAACGCGACCACGGGTGAGGTCCTCGCGGTCTCCACGAACCAGCTCAACCAGGAGAAGGACGCCCTCGCCGGGAAGTACCCGCCAGGAACGGCGTTCTCCATCGTCGCCTCCGACGCGCTCCTCAAGGGCGGCCTCAAACCGTCGCAGAGGCTGCCCTGCAGCGCCGACCGAACGGTCGGCGGCGCGCGATTCACCCAGCCCGGACTGCTGGGGGCCGTGACACCCACGTTCTCGGGAGACTTCGCCCAGGGATGCGTGACCGCGCTGGCCTCCCTGGCCCGGCGGGTCGACGGGGCCGCCATCGCCGAGAGCGCGTCGAAGTTCGGCATCGGCGGAGACTGGGGCCTCCCGCTCAAGACCTTCACCGGGTCCATTCCGGAGGCGGCGACCGATGCCGCCGTGGCCAAGATGATCGCCGGCCGGAGCGTCCAGGTGAGCCCCCTGTCGATGGCGCTGGTCGCGGCGGCGGTCGATTCCGGCACCTGGCGGCCCCCCGTGCTCGTCACCTCACCCTCCACGCCGGACGCCTCGGCCGAGGCGCCCCCGACGGTCCCGCCGGCGCCGCAGGTGCTCGACCCCGCCAGGGTCGAGACGCTGCGGACCCTGATGCGGCTGGGCGTCACGCATGGCACGGCCCGCGGTGCCGCGGCCCGAGGTGAGCCTGTGCATGGTGTGGCGTCTGAGGTGACGCAGGTGGTGAAGAAGAAGCGCACCAACCTGTCGTGGTTCGTCGGCTATCAGGGCGACGTGGCCGTGGCCGTGCTCTCCCACAGCGCAGACGCGACGACGTCCGCCGTCATCGCCGGGGACTTCTTCCGCTACCTGCAGAAACAGAGCGACCCGCAGACCAACGCGCCGGTCGATTCACAGACCTGAAAAAACTTCCGCACCAGAGGCAACCATCGGGGGCGCTCACTGCGTCTTCCTAGGTGACTGGGCACCGCTTGGGGGGTTGCGGTCCCGGTCACCGTGATGAGATCAGGGCTCCATCTCGGGGGGAGCCCTTCCGTCCGGACCGGCTCGACCCTGCCGGTCGGCCCCCGGGGGCGCGTGCTATGCCGCGTCCCCGGGGGCTTCGCCGTACCGGCTGGAATTCGGTTCGCGCCGCGAACGTTGAGAATGTAGGGTTCCATTCCTGGCTCCTTGAGCTGGGGATTGACAACTCAACAGGGGGTGACCGGTTTCGACTTCGGCATTGCAAGTCAAGGGAAGCGGGCCGAGGACTGCGGACATAACCTCGTTAACACTGTGACCGCAAACCAATAAGTGCCAATAACATGCGCACTGAGGCTAGCCAGGGTTCCCTGGCTCTCGCCGCCTAAGCAGCGAGTGACCTCTGTCAGCCCGGGAGGGCCTCCGGCCCGGAGCTGACATCGCTAGGAGGCTCAACCGACCGACCCGGTCACGGGGTCGAGCGGGAAAACAAACAGTGACTGAGCCCGTCGGCGACTCGCCTGTGAGATTGCCGGGGCTGAGAAAATCGCAACAGGCTGCGCCCGGAGAAGCCTTGTCTTGGTGTTGAAGGACGCGGGTTCGATTCCCGCCACCTCCACGTGTACGTCTTTCCTGACGTACGGATCGCTTGAGGGCGGTCGGTTCGGCGACATCGCCGGACCGGCCGCCCTTTGATCGTTTCTGAGGGGTCTCATGGCCTCGCGTCAGGCCGCCCCGGTCGCTGGTTAGAGTCGCTGTGGTGGTGAACGGGTGGAAGGAGACCAAGCGGCTGTGGACGAGCGGGTACGAGGCGGGACGACTCCCGTCACCAGCGGAAAGGACCGCCCGCGTGTCGTCGTCCGGCGTGCCCTGCCCACCGAACCGGCGGTGCGCGGCTCGGCGTCCCTGTTCATGACCGAGGCCGGGTGGCAGGGGATCCGGGCCGACCGGCGCATGTTGTACGTGGGACCGGAGCCGGCCTCCGAGCACATCGCCCTGGCCCTGCGCGTCGAGCCCGGAGCCGAGATCCTGGCCCGGCGCAAGATGATGCTGGCCGACGACGTGCCGGTCCGGGTCGCGACGAGCTACTTCCGGCTCGACGTCTTCGGCGGGACCCCGCTCTGCGAGCCGGGCTTCGTACGGCCGAGCCTGCAGGCGGGGATCGAGGCGCTGGGCCACCGCTTCGGCCGGGCCGAGGAGCAGTTGACCGCGCGGCCTCCCACGGAGGTGGAGGCCGCCGTCCTGGATCTCGAGCGCGGAGAGTGGGTCGTGCAGATCGTGCGTGCCGGCTACTCCGCCGACGACGTGCCGATCCATGTCCTGGAGACCATCTGCGCCGCGTCCCGCCACGTCTTCCCCATCGTCCAGGTGACCGGCGCCGACGAGTTCTGATTACCCCGCGTACGCGTCGATCTCGGCGATGAGGGCGGACTTCCCCTCGGGCGCGAGGAAGGAGGCCCGGACGGCCGACCGTGCCAGGTCGGCGATCCCGTCCCGGTCGAGATCGAGCAACTCTGCGGCGACCGCGTACTCCTGGTTGAGGGTCGTGCCGAACATCGGCGGATCATCGGAGTTGATCGTGACGGGCACGCCCGCCTTGACCAGCTCGGGCAGGGGGTGGTCGGCCATGCTGGGGACGACGCGGGTGCGGATGTTGGAGGTCGGGCAGACCTCCAGCGTGATGCCGTGGGTCGCCAGGTGCTCCAGCAGGGCGGGGTCCTCGACGCTGTGCACACCGTGGCCGATCCGCTCGGCGCCCAACTCGCGGATGGCGTCCCAGACCGTCTCCGCGCCGGTGCTCTCTCCGGCGTGCGGCACGGAGTGCAGGCCGGCCGCCCTGGCGGCGGCGAAGTGAGAGGTGAACATGCCGCGCGGCACGCCGATCTCCGGTCCGCCGAGGCCGAAGGAGACCAGGCCCTCGGGCCGCTGGTCGAGGGCGACCGACAACGTCCGGTCGGCGCCGGCCACGCCGTACTCGCTGGGGATGTCGAAGCACCAGCGCAGGGTCGTGCCGAAGTCGGCCTCGACGCGGTGGCGCGCGTCCTCGATGATCTCGCAGAACTCGGCGTCCGCGAAGCCGCGCAGCAGGTGCGTGTAGGGCGTGACGGTCAGCTCGGCGTAGCGCACCCGCTGACCGGCCAGGTCGCGGCCGACCCCATGGATCAGGGCCCAGAGGTCGTCCGGCTCCCTGATGAGGTCCACGACGGCCAGATAGATCTCGATGAAGTGCGCGAAGTCGCGGAAGTCGTAGAACGTCTCGAGTAGCGCGGGGTCGGCGGGAACGGACGTCGACCCTTCGTGGCGCGCGGCCAGCTCGGCGACGATCCGGGGGGAGGCGGCGCCGACGTGGTGGACGTGCAGCTCGGCCTTGGGCAGCCCGGCGATGAACTCGGTGGTTTCGGGGGTGAGCACGGCATGACGGTAACAAGGGGATCCGGCCCGTCACCAAGCTAAATCATCATTTCTCGCACTATTTTGTCAGCTTTGTCCGTTCTGACTGGGCAACGCTAGC
>NZ_BOOQ01000042.1 GCF_016863315.1 Planotetraspora silvatica | reverse complement strand
ACTTCTAAGTCTTCGCTGTACCTGAGAAGGGGCGGTTCCCGACGGGAGCCGCCCCTTCTTCGTGTCTCAGTCCTCCACGCCCCGGCTTCCTGAGATCAGGGGCGCGCCGAGCCGGTCAGCTTGCCGGCCTGACCGTCGACCACCAGGCAGGTGACCGCACGGCCCCGGTTCCAGCTGAGCTCGTTCGGCGGATACAGGGCGAAGGCCCTGAGCCGCTCGATCATCGGACTGTCCGCCAGCACCTGGGAGAGCCGCTCCTCGCACGCGGAGGACGCCTGCTCGCCGGCCGCCTGCACCCCCGGCCAGTCGTGCGCCGGCAGGGTGATCTTGATGATGACCTCGGCGTCGTGAGGTTGGGCGCACGGCAGGGCCGCCAGCCGGGTGACCACCTTGCCGTCGACCACGCCGTCCACGCAGTCGCCCTCGTGCAGGCTGGTGCTCGACACCGAGCCGCCGCGGGTCACCGTGCCCGTGTCGTCGCGGTGCGCGGCGCCGAGGGCGGCGCCGATGAAGAGCAGGGCGACCAGGACGATCCACAGGCCGGAAAGGATCAGGCCCGCGATCGCGAGGCCCTTGCCCTTGTCGCCGCGCCTCCCGATCTGCACCAGCGCCACGATGCCGAAGATGATCGAGAACAGGACGCCGCCGATGATCCCGAAGACGAGGGCTGTGATCGCGAAACCGTTGGTTCGCGGGGAAGGCGGCGGATATCCGTACGGCGGGGGATAGGGGGACCCGTACGGACCGGGCTGGGGAGGGTTCGGCGGAGGATACGGGGACCCGTACGAGCCGGGCGGCGGGGGGTAGGGGGACTCGTACGAGCCGGGCGGTGGCGCCGCCGGCTCATTTCCCCCGGAATAAGGTTCACTCACGGCACCTAATAGTGCCGTGTCATGATTTATTGCGACAAATAGGTAATCGCTTTGTGGGCGGTCAAAGCAACTCGGCCGGAAGTTCGGCGGTGTGGAGCACGCTCAGAGATGTGACGGCTCGGGTCAGCACGACATAGAGCCGGGCCAGGCCGCGCTTCTCCGCCGCCACGATGTCGGCGGGCTCCACCACGACGACGTGGTCGTACTCCAGGCCCTTGGCGAGGCCGGCGGGCACGACGAGCACACGCTCCTCGCCGGTGGAGTCGGCGCCGAGGACGCCGTGCGGGATGTCCCCCAGAGCCGCGGAGACGGCCGGAACCGAGTCGTCCGCCACGATGACCCCGATCGAGCCCTCACGCTGGAGTGCCTGCCGTACCGCGTCGGGAACGGCCGCGGCCGCGTCGGGCGACCGTCGTACGGAAAGTGAGCCCGCGCCCGGACGGAGCGAACGGGGGGCGGCGAGGTCGGGCGCGACCGAGGGGAGCAGCCGGGCGGCGTAGTCGAGGACCTCGCGCGGCACGCGGAAGCCGAGGGTCAGTTCGGTCACCTCGCCGGACGGCTGGCCGAGGTGCTCGAGCACGGTCTTCCACGACTGGGCCGACCACGGCGTCGTGCCCTGCGCGATGTCGCCCAGGACCGTCGCGGATCCGGTACGGCAGCGCCGTCCGAGCGCCCGGAGTTGCATGGCGGACAGATCCTGCGCCTCGTCGACGACGACGTGGCCGTGGGAGGCGGTCCGCTCGATCAGGTCGGCCAGTTCGTCGAGCAGCGCGGCGTCGGCGGCCGACCACTTCGCCGACCTGTGCGACTTGGCCGGCTTGCGCCACAGGACGGCCTCCTGCTCCTCCGGCGACAGGTCGGTCCTGGCGGCCCGGGCCAGGAAGTCCGCGTCCGAGAGCAGCCGGAAGAGCACCTGCTCGGGGGTGAGCTTCGGCCAGACCGTGTCGAGGATCTGCTTGACCGGCTTGGAGCGGGCGACGGCGTCCTGCACCCGGTCGTCCGGAGACTCGCCGCGCCGCTCCATCTGGACGAGCACGGCGTGGGCGAGTCGCTGGGCGAGCGTCGCCCGGCCGGGGGCGTACCGGATCGTGCCGCGGAGCGAGGCGACGATCTCGCGTACCGCGTGATCGGCGAGGCGGTAGCGGTTGATCCCCTTGGTGTAGAGAACGCCCTCCTCGGGCTTGGTCACGTGCAGCCAGAGGGCGCGTTCGAGGACGGCGGCCATCCGGGCGTCCCCCTTGATCGCGGCCGTGACCGGGTCCTCGGGGAAGGAGTGGTCGCCGAGGATCCCCGCGACGGTGGTCTGGTCGACCTTCACCTCGCCGAGTGCCGGGAGGACCGAGGAGATGTACGACAGGAAGGCCCGGTTGGGGCCCACGATCATCACGCCGTTCCTGGCGAGCCGCTCGCGATGGGTGAAGAGCAGGTAGGCGGCCCGGTGCAGGCCGACGGCCGTCTTCCCGGTGCCCGGCGCGCCCTGGACGCAGACGGTCACGCCGAGATCGGCTCTGACGATCTCGTCCTGGTCGGGCTGGATGGTCGCGACGATGTCGCGCATGGGGCCGTTGCGGGGCCGTTCGATCTCCTCGGCCAGCAGCCTGCTCTGCGCGAGCTCCCTGCCGTCCATGGGCTCGTCCTCGTAGGCCGTCAGCTCGCCGCCCTGGTACCCGAACCTGCGGCGGAGCGTGACGCCCATCGGGTCGGACGGGCTGGCCTGGTAGAAGGCGCGGGACACCGGGGCACGCCAGTCGATCACGAGGGCGCGCCTGTCGTCGTCGTGGACGTGCCGGCGGCCGACGTAGATCGTGCCGGGCAGGTCGCCCCCCGCCGACAGTTCGAGCCGGCCGAAGAAGAGCGGCGTGTCCCTGTGGTCGGCCAGCGCGGCGACCCGCTGGTCGAGCAATCCCTGGAGGATCTGCTGGGAGACCCAGTCGCCGGCGGCGTCGGCGGACAACGACTGGGCGTGCTCGCGCATCGATGTGAGAGCGGCCCGTGATACCGCGAGATGGGCGCGCTCGGCTTCTAGGACGTTTTCCGGCATGCCGAACTCCTTCAGGACGCGGGAAAGACAAGAGCTTACAGACGGCCTTCCGGCGAACCCAAATGGTTTTCTTGTGCGTGTTGCACCTTCTGTCCGGGTACCTGTATCGAGGTGACGCGGACCTGGGTGCCTCCGGCCATTCCCACCATGGCGAGCCTGCTGCTCGCTCTCCTCTGGGTGTTGTCGGTCTTCGGAGGCTGGGGGGTGGAGGCCTTCTGCCCGGCCGCCGACTCGCCCGGGACGTGTGCCGACCGGATCGCCTCCGTCGTCGTGGTCTCCGGAGCGATCGCGCTTTTCGCCGCGGTCTCGACGGCGGCCGCCTGGTTCACCCGGAGGCAGGGTCTGCTCGGTGTCGCGGTGATCGCGTGGGTGGCGGCGGTCGGAGCGCTCTTCGTCGGGGGAGTGATCGCCCAGTAATCACCCCAATACGCTGCGATTTCTACCAAATTGGCATGGCTTGGGTAGGGCGAATTGCGTGATTTGCCACAAAGATGGGGTATGGGCGTTCCTGCTGTTCTGGTGTGGGGGGGTGATGCGGTTGTCTGGGGCCAAGGGGATTTCCTGGACCTGACCTGGCACCCGCACCCGGCGAGATCACCTCGCCGGGTTCTCCTCGCCCACGTCGTCGGCGTCCACGATGCGATAGGCGTATCCCTGCTCGGCGAGGAACCGCTGCCTGTGCGCGGCGAACTCCTGGTCGACCGTGTCGCGGCTCACGATGGAGTAGAAACGCGCGCCCCCGCCGTCGGCCTTGGGCCGCAATACGCGACCGAGCCGCTGCGCCTCCTCCTGCCGTGAGCCGAAGGTGCCCGACACCTGGATCGCGATGGACGCCTCAGGCAGGTCGATCGAGAAGTTCGCGACCTTCGACACCACCAGGACCTGGATCTCCTTGTCCCGGAAGGCCTGGAACAGGCGCTCCCGCTCGCGCACGCGCGTCTCACCCTTGATCACCGGGGCGTTGAGATGCTCCCCCAGCTCGTCGAGCTGGTCGATGTACTGGCCGATCACCAGCACCTGCTCGCCGCCGTGGCGGCGCACCAGGGCCTCGGTCACCCGGGTCTTCGACGGCGTGGTGGAGCAGAACCGGTACCGCTCGTCGGACTCGGCCATCGCGTAGGCCAGTCTCTCCTCGTCGCTGAGGGTCACCCGGACCTCGACGCAGTCGGCGGGCGCGATCCAGCCCTGCGTCTCCATCTCCTTCCACGGCGCGTCGTAGCGCTTCGGTCCGATGAGGGAGAACACGTCGCCCTCGCGACCGTCCTCGCGGATCAGCGTCGCGGTCAGGCCCATCCGGCGGCGGGCCTGCAGGTCGGCCGTCATCCGGAAGATCGGCGCGGGCAGCAGGTGTACCTCGTCGTAGATCACGAGCCCCCAGTCGCGGGCGTCGAACAGCTCCAGGTGGCGGTACACGCCCTGCCGCCTGGTCGTCATGACCTGGTAGGTCGCGATCGTGACCGGGCGGATCTCCTTCTTGGTCCCGGTGTATTCGCCGATCTCGTCCTCCGTGAGGGAGGTGCGCTTGATCAGCTCCTGCTTCCACTGGTGAGCGGAGACGGTGTTGGTCACCATGATCAGCGTCGTCGCCTCGGCGTGCGCCATGGCGGCCGCCCCCACGATGGTCTTGCCCGCGCCGCAGGGGAGCACGACCACGCCGGATCCGCCGTGCCAGAACGCGTCCGCCGCCTCCTTCTGGTACGGCCGCAGCGTCCAGCCGTCCTCGGCCAGCGCGATCGCGTGGTGCTCGCCGTCGACGTATCCGGCGAGGTCCTCGGCGGGCCAGCCGATCTTGAGCAGCAGTTGCTTGATGTTGCCGCGCTCCGACGGATGCACGGCGACGGCGTCGGATCCGATCCGGTCGCCGAGCAGCGGCTGGATCTTCTTGGACCGCAGGACCTCCTCAAGGACGGCCCGGTCCGTGCTGGTGAGGACGAGCCCATGGGTGGGGTGCTTGTCCAGGCGCAGCCTGCCGTAGCGGGACATGGTCTCCGCGACGTCCACGAGCAGCGCGTGCGGCACCGGATAGCGGCTGAATCCGATCAGCGCGTCGACGACCTGCTCGGCGTCGTGGCCGGCGGCCCGCGCGTTCCACAACGCCAGGGGGGTGACCCGATAGGTGTGCACGTGCTCGGGAGCACGCTCGAGTTCGGCGAACGGCGCGATCGCCTTGCGGCATTCGTCGGCTCGTTCGTGATCGACTTCGAGCAGCAGTGTCTTGTCCGACTGAACGATCAGTGGCCCGTCATTCAAAGGTCGCTCCCTTGTCCGGATAACCGCATAACAAACTACCGAGCCGAAATCAGCTCACGTCCGCGATGCCGGTTATCCGGTGCAGGGCGAACCGGTGGACGGCCGCCCGGGTCTCGTCGTAGGCGGTGAGGTAGCCACCCTCCATCCGGGCGGGTTCGAGGATGCGGCTGGTGGCGTGTCCCTGTGCGTCAAGGTAGCCGATCCAGACCCGCGAACCCTGGCGGATGGCGTCCTGGAGGGCCTGGATCGTCGCCGTCGCGGGCGACCGCGGCACCTGCCCGTCGGGACCGTGCGACGGGCGGCGGCGGGTGCGGTGGGCCTCGTCACCAGCGCGCATGGCGCGGATGGCGGCCGCCGCGACGTCGGGTTCCGGCCCGGTGGGGCCTGCGCCGCGGGCGACCGGCGGGCCGTCGGTCCGCCGGCTGTCGGCCCTGGAGACCAGCACGTCGCCTTCCAGGGACTCGGCGACCGGCGCGTATCCCATCGCGCGGAGCGAGTCGATCAGCGTGGCCCTGGACGTCTTCGACGCCAGCACGGTGGGCGCGAGCCGCCGCAGCCGCAGCAGCCCGGCCCGCTTGTCCGCCAGCACCTCGTCGAGCACGGAGGGGTCGTCGCACCGGACGTAGGCGGACGCCGTCCCGACGCGGATGCGTCCGTGGCGGCGGGCCACGTCGGAGATCAGGTAGCGCAACGGCTGGGGGACGGCGGTGGCGGAGTGGCGCTCCAGCATGCCGGCGACGTCGTCGGCCGACTGCCCGGCGTCGAGCGCCCGCCGGATCGAGCGTTCGCTGAAGCGGTAGACGGTCGCGCCCCCCTTCGACTCCACATCGGCGGTCAGGGCGAGCCAGCGTCCGAGATCGCTGGTCAGAGGCCCGGGGGCGACCGCGGTCAGGTCCGCCTGCAGCAGCACATGATCCACGGGCTCGGGGAGCAGCGGCGCGAGCAGCCCGGCGGCCGTGCCGTCCCCGCGCACGATCCCGTGGCCGTGCGCCGAGAGGACTCCCAGCCCGGTGACGCCCACCTGCTCGGCCTCCCGCAGGGTGAGCTCGGCGAGCCGGTCGCGCTGGGCGCCCCTGCGCCTGGGCTGCTCCCAGGAAAGCCTGGCGAGGACGGACGCGGCGGCGGGCGCGAGGCCGGGACCCGCGGACGCGAGAACGGCCAGCGTCTGGGCGCGCACCTGAGCGGCGGCGGGCCTGCGGAGATCGGGATGGAGCGCGTTCAGCGGCCGGTCGCGGTCGTCCCGCTCGCCGATGAGTCCGGGGACCCGATCCATGCCGGCCCAGGCGGAGGCCAGCAGGGCCCACCGGTCCTCGGTGCTCTTCACCCGCCAGCCGTCGTAGGCCGGCGTGGGCAGCCACTCGCCGTCGACCGATCCGCCGGACGCGACGAGCCCGGCGGCGTAGGCGATCTCCACGACCAGCCCGGCAGCCCATTCCGGCAGATCGAGCGACTGCGCCGTCCTCTTCAGGTCCCGGATGGCGAGACCGCCCGTTCGCAGGACCCCCGGAGGTTCGACGCTCCAGTGCTCGCACAGCTCCTCCACCGTCCGGACCAGGGTGAACGCCTGGCCAGCCGCGGTCCTGTCGGCGAGGACCTGGTCCCGCCGGGCGCCCTCGAGGTCCGGTGGGCGGGGGGACAGGTCGCGATGGACCCGCCCGTCACGGAGGAAGAGCGCCACCTCGCGGGGAAGGGCCACACTCTCGTCGCCGGTCGCGCCCAGCAGACCGCGCGCGAGAAGCTGCTCGATCGGCGACTGGGCGGTGGCCGTCCGGATGTCCCTGCGGGCGTTGGGCAGCCGTCCGCTCGCCGGGCCCCAGGACAACTCGTCGAGGGCGGCCCGCGCCTGCGGCGAGACCTCGGCGACCAGGCGGCCCACCGTCGTGGGATCGGCGAGGAGCTCGGCCAGCCTGTCGCGGGGAGACCCGTCACGCCGGGGCGCCCCGATGTCGTCCAGCAGGACTTCGAGGGCCTCCGGCGAATGATGCCGGAACACCTCCGCCGCGGGCGGCCCGAGCCCGGCAGGGGGGTCGAGCGCCTCGACGACACCCGGGGCGGGAAGCAGCGCGTCGTCGGGCCCGAAGGCGAGGCCTCTGGTCCTGAGCCGGTCGAGCGCCTCGTCGAGCGCCGCGTCCAGCTCCTTCTTGCCCGCCGTACCGGCCGCGGCCTTGTCCAGTGACGACCTGAGCGCCTTGCGGGTGATCGGGCCCGGCTGGAGAGTCAGCGTCTCCACCACGGCGAGGGTGAACCGGTCGAGACGGTCGAGCGCCCGGCCGAGGGCGGAAGGGCTGCCGGCGCGGGCGGCGAGCCCGTCGACGTGGGCGGGCACGGGCGTGATGAGCTCGGGCCGCGCTGTCACGAGGGCGCGCAGTTGCTCGTCCGTCCGGCCACGCAGCCACTCGGGGAACTCGGTGCTCATCATCCGTTCCATCGTAGGGCCGCATTTTTCGAGCATCACTCGACCAGGCGCGAGCGCTGAGGCAGTATGACGAGCATGATCGAGCGTGCGGACCAGCTCGTTCTCGAGTTCGTCAGCAAGGTGGCAGACGCCGCTCATGGCAGGCTGCGCCCCGAACAGCGGCTCGACTACGTCCAGCGGCTCCGGGCCAGCGTCGAGCGGGCGCGCGGAGGCAGCGAGGACGCCAGGCACGTCGCGAAGGTCATCGCCGGGTTCGGAACGCCGGACGATCTGATCGACCGGGAGATCCGCAGGCTCGCGGCCGCCGAGCATGCCGTCCAGCCGACCGCGCACCAGGCCGCCCAACCGGTCGGGGAGGACGACACGGCGGTGTTCCCGGTCGTCGTCGACGACGGGGAACCGAGGCGAGGGGTTCCTCCCGAGGTGGCCGACTACAGGCGGCCGCCTCCCGGCGTGAGCCACGGCCGCCGGATCGCGAGGGAGCGGATCTCCCGCCAGGCCGATCGGCCGGCCCCGCTGACGCGGTTGCGCCGGGCGGCGATGGCGGGGGGAAACCCGATGGCCACCGGGGGGAGGGACGCCCGGACGATCTTCCTGAACAACCGCCGCGAGACGCTGGCGCTCGTCCTGCTCGTGGTGGCCGGCCTGCTCGTCCCGTTCCGCCTGGCGACCGTGGCGATCTTCCCCGTGCCCGGGATCGTGTGGGCGGCGGCCGCCCTGACCCTGCTCTCCTGCCAAGGCTGGTCGTTCTCCGACCGGCTGATCGGCTTGGCCGCCCCGGTCGTGGCGTACGCGGTCGGCGGGGTCCTGCTCGGAGCGGCACGTTCGGAGGGCGGAGGCGTCCAGGCGTTCATGGTGTCGTTTCACAACGTGAGCGGTGTGCTGTTCATTCTCGGAACCGCCGCCGCGGTGTCCTGGCTGGCCTTTCGACTGCTCGATCCGCCCCCCTGAGAAAGCGGAAACAATCGCCGATAAACCACTCGCGCGTCGATCTCGTGATGTGCAGGCTTACTTCCCAGAGTGGGGGTCCGCAGGGGCCCTCTCAGGGCATAACCTACTTCCAATCACCTTCACGACAGTCTGAACGAGGTCACCCCTGTGCCGAGTGGCAAGGTCAAGTGGTATGACGCCGACAAGGGTTTCGGCTTTCTCACGCGCGATGACGGCGGTGAGGTATTCGTACATTCTTCGGCGCTTCCCAGGGGCACGGAGGCGCTGAAGCCGGGGCAGCGGGTCGAGTTCGGTGTGGCCGAGGGACGTCGCGGCCAGCAGGCCTTGTCGGTCCGGGTCCTGGAGCAGCCGCCCACGCTGGCGAAGGCCGCCAAACCCAAGGGCAAGCGGAAGGGTCCGGACGAGATGGTGGTCATCGTCGAGGATCTGATCAAGCTCCTCGACGACATCTCGAACTCCTACCAGAGGGGTAAGCATCCCGACGTGGCCCACGCCAAGAAGGTGGCGACGGTGCTGCGGGCGGTGGCCGACGACATCGACGGATAACGCGGCAGGCGGCGCGGCTATCCGGCCGGCTCGGGGGTGACGGTCGCCAGCCGCCTGCGTCGTACGGCGAGAAGCCAGACGAAGGAGAACGCGAGCCCCACGGAGACCACCGCGAGTCCCGCGGGGCCGGGCGTGAACAACGACATCACGAGGCCGAGCAGGCCGCCGAACACCCAGGCGATCTGCAGCAGCGTCTCCACGACGCCGAAGGTGGACGACCGGACCTCCTCGCCGATCTCCCGCTGGACGATGGCGTCGAGCGCGAGCTTGCCGAGGCTCTGGCCGAAGGCGCCCACCAGGGCGACGACGAGGGCCGTCCACAGCGAGAAGAAGAACGCCGCCGCGACAGTGGTGACGGTCGTGACGGCGAGCGTGACCAACACCGTCAGGAGCGGAGAGCGGGAGCGGGACCACGAGGCGACCGCCGCGCCGGCCAGGCCGCCTCCCCCCGCCGCGAGCGCGAGCAGGGTCAGGGCGGCCTCGGGGGCGAGTCCGTGGAGATGGTGGTCCTGCACCAGGAAGAGCAGGAAGAACACCAGGAAGCCGGCCTGGACGCGGATGGCGGCGTTCGCGGTCATCGCCTCGCCGACCACCTGGCCCACGCTGAGGGTGGTCCGCCATCTCGGCGGCCTCACGGGCTCGTCGGCCTCCACCTCCACGTCGGGCGAGTCGACGTGCCGCGGGAGCCGTACGGCGACGACGCCGGCGGCGAGAAAGAGCGGCATCGTGGCGCGCAACACCCATTCGGGTCCCACCAGGGCGGCCACCCCGGTCGACGCCGCCGCCCCCACCCCCGCGGAGACCAGGGCGAAAAGGGAGACCCTGGCGTTCGCCGTCACCAGCGGGATGTCGGCGGGCAGCACGCTCGGCATGATCGCCGCCCGGGACACGTTGTAGGCCTTGGACAACACGAGCACCGCCAGGGCGGACGGGAAGAGCGTGAGCGCGTCGGAGGAGTGGACGGCGCCGGCCATGCCCCAGCACAGCAGTCCGCGCGCGAAAAGCGTCCCGGCCATGATGTAGCGGCGCCCGGAACGGAAACGGTCGAGCACGGGCCCGACGAAGGGCGCCACGACGGCGAACGGGACCATCGTGATCAGCAGGTAGAGCGCGACCTGGCCGCGCGCCTGTCCGACGGGCAGCCGGAAGAGCAGCGCGCCGGCCAGCGACACCGTGATCAGCGCGTCGCCCGCCGAGTGGGCGGCGGTCAGTTCGATCAGTCGTCCGAGGCCGGTTCGGTCAGCGCCATTCGCATGTGTGAGCCGCCGTGTAGCCCGACCCGGCGCTCCCACAGCACGCACAACTTTCGGCCAAAAATTCACCATAGGCACCGACATCCCTTTCAGTGTTACCCCATAGAGCCGGTGCGGTCCGCTCTCGGCGTGGGTGAAAATGGAGTGTGAGTCGTACCCGAATCCGAAGCACTCCAGTCGACCAGGCGTGTGCCGATGCCGTCGACTTGGCCCGAGCAGTTGCCGAGGAGATGGCCCGCCCGGGTGAAGTGGGGGCGCATCTGGGCTTCGAGGGCGATGGCGATCGGCTGGTCACCCACTACTTCGAATGCCTGGAGCGGGCCTACTCGGGCTGGCGATGGGCGATCACGGTCACCCGGGCCTCCCGCGCGCGCAACGTCACCGTGAGCGAGACCGTGCTGCTGCCCGGGACGGGCGCGCTGCTCGCTCCGGCGTGGGTGCCGTGGAACGAGCGCCTGCTCCCCGGCGATCTCGGTGTCGGCGACCTGCTGCCGGCCGAGGCCGACGACGACCGCCTCACTCCCGGCTACACCGCCACCGGCGACGATCTCGACGAGCAGATGATCTTCGAGTACGGCCTGGGCCGGGCCCGTGTGCTTTCGCCGGTCGGCCGGGACCTGGCCGTGGAGCGCTGGCATTCCGGAGAGGCGGGCCCGCACACCCCGCTCGCGCACGCGGCTCCCGCCCAATGCTCGACCTGCGGGTTCTACTGGCCTCTGTCGGGCACCCTGCGGCTCGGCTTCGGCGTCTGCGCGAACGAGTACGCCCCCGACGACGGCCGCGTGGTCGCCGCCGACCACGGATGCGGCGCCCACTCCGAGGCGACCACGGTCCCCTCGATGGTCGTGGAGGCCCAGCCGCCGATCCTCGACGACCTGGGTTACGACGACCTCATGGAATCAGGTTCGGTCGACGCGACCGGCTCCGAGCCGCTCGGTCACTCCTGACATGTTCGACACCCGGAGATTGCGCGAGACGGTCCTCGCCGCCTGGACGGCCTCGCCCGCCCGCTTCCGTGAGGACGCCAACGCGGAGGAGGACTTCGCGCTCGGCGGCTATCGCGACCGGCTGGTCGTCGAGTTGGCCCAGAACGCGGCGGACGCCGCTCTGCGCGCCGGAGTGCCGGGCCGCCTGAGGCTGTCGCTGCGGCACGGCGTGCTCCTGGCGGCCAACACCGGCGCCCCGCTGGACGAGGCGGGGGTCGAGGGCCTTTCCACGCTGCGCGTCTCCGGGAAGAGGGACGAGGCGGGCGCCGCCGGTCGCTTCGGCGTCGGCTTCGCCGCCGTGGTGTCGGTCTGCGACGAGCCCTCGATCGTCTCGCGGGAGACCGGAGGCGTCCGCTGGTCGCGCGCGGAGACGAACGCCCTCGTGGGCGCCCGTCCCGAACTCGCCGGCGAGCTGGCCGGCCGTGATGGCCACGTGCCGCTGCTGCGCCTGCCGTTCCCCGTGGAGACCGGCGAGACCGCCGAGACGACCACTGAGACGGCCGCCCGGCCCTCCGAGACCACGGAGGCCGTGGCGGTCCCCGAGGGCTTCGACACGCTGGTACGGCTCCCGCTCCGCGATGACGCGGCCGAGCAGGCCGTACGGCGGATGCTGGAGGAGGCCGGACCGGCGCTGCCCCTGGCGATGCCCGCACTCGAGACCGTCGAGATCGAGATCGACGGGCACGCCCGCACGATCTCCACTGACGGCTGGCGGATCGCGACGGAGTCGGGGGCGTTCACGCCCGAACAGGTCGCCGAGCTCTTCGCCGGACGGCCCACCGAGGAGCGGGCCCGGCCGTACTGGGAGGTCCGGTGGGCCGTCCACCCCGAGGCGCGCACCCCGAGAGTGGTGCACGCGCCGACGCCGAGCGACGAGCCCCTCGATCTGCCGGCCCTGCTGATCGCCACGTTCCCGCTGACCACCGACCGGAGGCACGTCGCTCCCGGACCGCTCACCGACTTCCTCGTCGGCCGGGCCGCGCAGGCGTACGTCCGGCTGCTCCAGGACCTGCCCGCCACTCCGGCCCTGCTCGACCTCGTGCCCGGGATGATGGGCAAGGGAGAGCTCGACGCCGCCATCCGCAGGGAGATCGTCAGGCTGCTGCCCGGCACGCCGCTGCTCCCGTCGATCTCCGGAGTCCTTCCGGGCAACCAGGCGCGGGCGGTCGCGGGGTCGCAGGAGTTCCTCGACAAGATCGCGGACATGGTGCCCGGGCTGCTGCCCGCGGGCTGGGCGTCACGCAATCCCGCCCTCACCACCCTGGGCGTCAGGAGGGTGGAGCTCGCCGACGTCGTGGACATGTTGTCCGGCGACGCCGTACAGGACAAGGACCCGTCGTGGTGGCGGTCGTTCTACGCGGTGCTGCCCGCCGACGACCTCGAGGCCATCGGGGCGGTCCCGGTGCCGCTCGCCGACGGACGGCTGGTCCGCGGGCCCCGCGGCACGCTGGTGCTGTCTGGGACGCTCTCAGAGGCTCTCGACGGGGCTGAGGGCTCCGGACCGGGCTCGGATGCCCGGCCGCCCCTCGACCCGGCCCTGCTCGGCCCCCTGGGCCTGCGGATCGTGCACCCCGACGCCGTGCATCCGCTGCTGCTCCGGCTGGGCGCGGCCGAGGCGACGCCGAGGACGGTCCTCGAGGACCCGCTCACCCACGCCGCCGTGACCGAGTCGCTCGACAGCGCCGATCCCGAGCCGGTGTCCCAGGCCGTGCTGGCTCTGGTCGACGCGGCGGGGCTCACGGCCGGCGAGGCCCCATGGTTGTCGGAGCTGGCGTTGCGAGGCGCCGACGGCGAGCTCTACGCGGCGGGCGACCTGCTCCTCGAGGGCGGTTCGCTGGCCGGGCTGATCGACCAGGACGTGCCCTTCGGCGTCGCCGCGGCCGACCTGGTGGAGAAGTACGGCTCGCACGTTCTGGCGGCGGCGGGAGTGCTCGACGGGTTCGCCGTGGTCAACGACTCCGACGTCCTGCTCGACCTGTCCGAGTGCGATCACGACCTCGATCTCGAGGACGAGTGGATCGAGGCCGTCCTCGATCTGCTGCCCGAGTTCGACGTGCCGCCGGTGGCCAGGGAGTTCACCGCCGTCCGCGACCTGGAGTATGTCGCCGACTGGACCTCCGCGCTGGGCCTGCTCTCCCGGCCGCCGCTGCGTGCCGCGCTGCGGCCGCTCCGCGTGCTCGTGGCCGGCGAGACGGTCGAGGTTCCGTCGTACACGTCCTGGTGGTTGTCGCGCCATCCGGTGCTCGACGGCCGCCTGCCCACGACACTCAGGCTCGCCTCCGGCGACCCTCTGCTGTTCGGCCTGTACGGCGACGCCCCGGTGGGGATCGACGAGAGCGCGCTGAAGATGATCGGCGTCAGGTCGTCGCTCGAGGAGTTGCTGGCCTCGCACGGCGGGCCTGAGGAACTGCTCGACCAGCTCGCCGACTCCTCGGCCGAGGTCGACCGGGCGCAACTGCGCTCCCTGTGGACGGCGCTGGCGGGGGTGGACCCCTCCCGGGTGAGCCCGCCGGACGCGGTCCGGGCCGTGCTGAAGGGGGCGATCGTGGTGGCGGAGGCCGAGGAGGGCCCCGTCGTCGTGGAGGCGCCCGACCTGCTGCCCCTGGTCGAGGACCGGCCGCTCGTGCTGGCGCCGTTCGACCTCGCGGAGGCGTTGTCGGAGGTGCTCGACCTGCCCCTGGTGGGAGAGGTCGTCACGGGGGCGGTGACGTCGTCAGGGGTGGAGCGGCCGGTGCCGCCGGAGGTGCGCTCGCTGCTGCCTTCGACGCCGCTGAGCTATGTCGAGCACGACGATCTGCTGGTGGACGGCAGGCCGGTGCCCTGGCGCTTCTTCGAGGGCAAGGTTCACGCCTCGGGCGTGGAGGGCCTGGCCAGAGGCCTCGCGTGGGCGTCCGGGCAGTGGGGCGACCGGCTCGCGGTGGCCGCGCTCCTGCGGGATCCCGGCAGGGTTCCGCTGCTGCTGGCCGAGGCGGATCTCGATCCGGTGACCGCGCTCGGCTGACAGGGCCCGGCTCCGGCGGTGTGCCGCCGCCGCGTCAGCGGCGGCGGGAGTCGCGGCGGTGGACGTAGTAGACGCCGAACAGGCCCAGGCCGATCCCTGCCACGCAGGTCCAGATCGACCACGTGTGCACCGGTCGGATGATCAGCAGCACCACCAGGGCGATCGCCCATAGGGCTGTTCCCACCACGAAGGTCGTGGTGTCGTTCGTCTTGAGCGGTTGGGGATCCGGTCGGCGCGGCTGGGTCACTCCGCAAGCTTAAGAGGTCGCGGGAATCGGGATGACCCCGGATGACGAATTAGTCACAAAAGGACAACTGCGTCTTTTCGTCAAAGGTGTCACCCTGTCACTCTGCGCGCGTGAAGCAGACCAGCAGTTCCACTGCACTTGATCGCTATTTTTCGATCTCAGCGCGTGGCTCCACCATGGGCCAGGAGATCCGCGGCGGCGTCGCCACCTTTTTCACGATGGCCTACATCGTCGTCCTCAACCCCCTCATCATCGGAACCGTCGCGGACAAGACCGGG
The DNA here is from genome assembly GCF_016863315.1 of Planotetraspora silvatica. Taxonomy (GTDB): domain Bacteria; phylum Actinomycetota; class Actinomycetes; order Streptosporangiales; family Streptosporangiaceae; genus Planotetraspora; species Planotetraspora silvatica. The sequence continues at coordinate 124,856 of NZ_BOOQ01000042.1, read as the reverse complement.
CAGTATCTCGGCGACGGCAGCGCCTCCAACACCCCGCTGGTCGCGGCCGCGACGGCGTTCGTGGCCGGAATCGTCACGATCGCGATGGGCGTGTTCGGCCGGGTGCCGTTCGCCCTGGCCACCGGTCTCGGCCTGAACGCCTTCCTCGCCTTCGGCATCGCCAGCCAGATGTCCTGGGAAGACGCCATGGGCCTGGTGGTGCTGGAGGGCGTCGTCATCGCCATTCTGGTGGTGACCGGCTTCAGGGTCGCGGTGTTCAACGCCATCCCCGCCCAGCTCAAGACCGCGATCAGCGTCGGGATCGGATTGTTCGTCGCGCTCATCGGGTTCGTCGACGCGGGATTCGTACGGCGCATCCCCGACGCGGCGAACACCACCGTCCCCGTCCAGTTCGGCTCGCTCGGCAACGGCTCGCTGACCGGCTGGCCGACGCTGGTCTTCGTCGTCGGCCTGATCGCGACGGCGTTCCTGGTCGCGCGCAAGGTGAAGGGCGCCATCCTCATCGGCATCGTCGGGACGACGATCTTCGCGGTGGTGGTGGAACTGATCGGCAAGCTCGGGTCCCAGCCCGCGAAGCCGAACGGGTGGAGCCTCAACGTGCCCGCCCTGCCGTCCAAGATCATTGAGGTTCCCGACCTCTCGCTGCTCGGCCAGTTCAGCCTGTTCGGCGCCTTCGCCCAGATCGGCGGTCTCGCGGCGGTCCTGCTGGTCTTCACGCTGATGCTGGCCGACTTCTTCGACACCATGGGCACGATCGTCGGCGTCGGCCGCCAGGCCGGGCTCGTCCGGGAGGACGGCACGATGGAGCGGACCCGCGAGATCCTGCTGGTCGACTCCCTCGCCGCGGCGGCGGGCGGCGCGGCCAGCGTCTCGTCGAACACCACCTACATCGAGTCGGCCTCGGGTGTGGGGGAGGGCGCCCGTACGGGACTGGCGAGTGTGGTCACCGGAGTGCTCTTCCTGCTCGCGATGTTCTTCGCGCCGTTGACCGAGATCGTGCCGTTCGAGGCGGCGACGCCCGCGCTCGTGATCGTGGGCTTCCTGATGATGACCCAGATCAAGGAGATCGATTTCAGCGACTTCGAGATCGCGATCCCGGCGTTCCTGACGATCGTGCTGATGCCGTTCACCTACTCGATCACCGTGGGAATCGGCGCGGGCTTCGTCAGCTACATCGTGATCAAGGCCCTGCGCGGCAAGGCGAAGGAGGTCCACCCGCTGCTGTGGCTCGTGGGGATCCTCTTCGTCGTCTACTTCGCGCTGGAGCCGATCAAGAGCCTTCTCGGGATCGGCTGATGTCGCAGGCCGTCATGGTGTCGGATCGACCACCATGACGGCCTGGTCGTGCAGTCCGGGCCGGCCGTCCCGCACGGAGGCCAGCCCCGTGACGGGAGGGCGTCACACCGCGCCGGCGGCGGCGAACGTGCAGATCGCGGCGGCGAGGATGAGGATGTGCAGGATCATGTGCTCGAGGTTGGGGCGCGGCCGGTCCTTCCGGGCGGGGAGCACGATGATGGTCTTCGCGTAGGTCCGTGCGTGCAGTCCGGCCCAGCTCTCTCCGGTGCCCGCGGTCGCCCAGGGCACCGTCACTCCGACGAGATAGGGCAGCCACCACAGGGCCAGGCCGCCGAGGACGACGAGCAGTTCGAGGCCCCCTCCGGCGTAGGCGAGGACCGGCAGTCCGGTGAGGCCCGCCACCCCGAGGAGCACGGCGGGGACAAGCATGACGGGCCCGTTGACGGACACCTCGGTGATCTGTTCCGACCTCTTCGCCTCCCGCACGTTATTGAACGGGAAGAGGTCCACGAGCGTGGTGAGGACGAAGTAGGCGTCGGCCACGATCAGCAGGACGAGCGCGACGGTGAACATGGGGGAGCCCTTTCGTTCGGGAGTGGGCTCAGGCGCCGTGACGCGCCTGGACTCCGGCGAGGAACGTGGAGACGGCGATGTCGAACCAGGCGTCGTAGTACGTCTGGGGTGCGACAGGCGGTTCAGGGGCCTCGCCGAACTCGGCGAGGGCGTGGCCGTTCACGAGGATGTAGAGCGACTGCACCAGGAACAGCGCCTCCTCGTCGGTGACGCTCAGGCCCGCGTGCATCGAGGCCAGTACCAGGGGGATCGCCTTCTCGAACACGTCGGGCGACACGTTCCGTACGGCGACGACCGCGGCGGCGCCCGGATGGGTGCGCAGGGTGGCCCGCAGGGCGTGTGCCGTTCCGTGCAGCAGTTCACGCCATCCCAGGCCGGGGGTGAGCGTCGCGATCACCTCTGCGGCGACGCGGTCCGCGACCAGTTGGAGCAGCGCGGCCTTGTTCGGCACGTGGTAGTAGAGCGACGCCGCCTTCACGTCGAGTCGCGCGGCCAGTGTGCGCATCGAGAGCGCGGCGAAGCCCTCCTGATCGAGGAGGTCGAACACCTCACGGAGGATCGACTCGATGTCCAGACGTGCCGCCGGGCTCATGGACGGCTCCTTTCTAACGCAGTTAGGTTGAATCTAACATCGTTAGAATGGTGCGCGCAAACGGCCTGTTCGGGAAGCCGGGACTTTCCTGCGGCGGCGAGGGGGCGACCTGGTCCCCGTGGCTGCGTCACACTGGGGGACCGCCTCGCGCCCGCGAGGCTCTGAGCTCGCGAATTGCGGAATATCGCGGCGCGACATAAAGTTAGCAAAGGTAATGAGACATGCTAACAAAGACAGAGAACCTACGCAGCGACGCCGGCCTCGCGTCCGCGTTGCGCGTTTCGCTCGCGCGGCTGAACCGTCGGCTGCGCAAGCAGGGCGCGCACCACTCGCTGACCCCCACTCAACTCGCGACGCTGGCGGCTGTAGAGAGCCACACCGAGATGACCCCCGGAGAGCTGGCGGAGCACGAGAAGGTGCAGCCGCCCTCGATGACACGGGTGATCGCCAAGCTGGAGGAGCGGGGTCTGCTGGCACGCAAACCCCACCCGACGGACCGGCGGCAGGTCACCGTCCGCCTGACGGAGGCGGGGACGGCGCTGCTCAAGGAGGAGCGCCGGATGAAGGAAGCCTGGCTGGCGCGGCAGCTCAAGGAGCTGACGCCGGAGGAGAGGGCGGCGCTGCGCGTGGCCGCCCCGATTCTGGCGAGGCTCTCCCAGATGTAGGGGGGATGTTCCGTTCGCTGCGCAACTACAACTACCGGCTGTTCGCGGCCGGTGGTGTGGTGTCCAACGTCGGCACATGGATGCAGCGGACGGCGCAGGACTGGCTGGTCCTCGATCTCACGGGCGGCAGCGGCTCCGCGCTCGGCGTGACCGTCGCGCTGCAGTTCCTGCCGGTGATGTTGTTCGGCCTGTGGGGCGGGATGCTCGCGGACCGCTACCCCAAGCGGCGCGTGCTGGTCGTGGCCCAGACGCTGATGGGCCTGCTCGCGCTCAGCATGGGCGTGCTCGTCCTGACCGGCTCCGTGCAGGTGTGGCACGTCTACGTGATGGCCTTCACCCTCGGCCTGGTCTCCTGTGTCGAGGTCCCGACGCGGCAGTCGTTCGTCGTGGAGATGGTGGGCCGCAAGGACCTGCCGAACGCGATCGCGCTCAACAGTTCGACGTTCAACCTGGCCAGGGTCGTCGGCCCCGCCGTCGCGGGCGTGCTCATCTACTGGATGGGAACCGGCCCGATCTTCCTGCTGAACGCGGTGTCGTTCGCCGCCGTGATCACCGGGCTGATCCTGATGCGGGGGTCGGAGCTGCGCAGCCCCGAGCCGGTTCCGCGGGCCAGAGGCCAGCTCAGGGAGGGGCTGCGCTACGTCTTCGAGCGGCCGGATCTTCTGCTGCCGCTGCTCATCGTCGGCTTCATGGCGATCTTCGCGCAGAGCTTCACGACCAGCATCGCCCTCATGGCCAGGGAGGTGTACGGCGCGGGCGCGTCGTCGTTCGGCATCGCGTCCAGCGCGTTCGCCGTGGGGGCCCTCGGGGGCGCGTTGCTGGCGGCACGGCGGGTCAAGCAGAGCCGCCGCTTCCTGCTCGCCGGATCCGCGTGCTTCGGCGTCTTCCAGATCGCCGCCGGCATCGCCCCCGACTACGCGGCCTTCCTGCTCCTGTTGATCCCGGCGGGGATGGCCATGATCACGGTCAACACCACCGCGAACACCATGGTGCAACTCGGTTCGTCGCCGGAGATGCGCGGCCGGGTCATGGGGATCTACGTGCTCGTCTTCACGGCGGGAGCGCCCGTCGGGTCGCCGCTCGTGGGATGGCTGGCCGAGTCGGCGGGCCCCCGGGTCGCGGTCGTGATCGCCGGCGCGCTGAGTGTCGTGGGCGTCGGCCTCGCCGCACTGCTGACCAAGGTCGTCGCCGCCCGCGCGGCCGCTGGGGAACAATCGGTCAGTGAGCAGGTTGTTCCTGGCGCTGTTGCCGCCGTCTGACGCGCTGGAGGAGGTCGCCGCGGCGATCGCCCCCGCGCGGGCCGAATGGCCGGGCCTGCGCTGGATCGACCCGGCCCTGTGGCACGTGACCCTCGCCTTCCTCGGCGAGGTCCCCGACCGGGTGCTGCCCGACCTGCACGTACGGCTGGCAAGAGCCGCCTCCCGCCATCCGGCGGCGACGTTGTCGTTCGCGGGGTCCGGAGCCTTTCCCTCTCCGGCTCACGGGAGGGTCTTCTGGGCCGGCCTCGGCGACGGCCCGTCCCTGAAGGGGCTGGCGGACTCGCTCGCGGCGGGGGCGCGGCGGGCCGGGGCGATGGAGAAGGACCGCATGCGGTTCCATCCCCACCTCACCCTGGCCCGCTCAAGGGACGGGGCCGACCTTTGGCCCCTGGTCCGCGCCACGAGCACGTTCAGTGGGCGCCCCTGGGAGGCGAAAGCCGTACATCTGATGCGAAGCCATCTCGGGCCGCACGTTCGTTACGAGCCCGTCGAGGCGTATTCACTCGGCCGTCGCGACTAGGCTCCTTGCCGTGGATCGTCCTCGTCGCTGGTTGTTGCCCACGGTGCTCGCGCTGCTCGTGCTCATCGTGGTGGTCGGGACACTGGTGGGATGACGCGGGCGGGCCGACCCCTACCAGGCGTACGCCTCGGGGGCGGCGTGGCCGGGACCGGGGAAGATCTCGTCGAGACGGGCGAGCGCGTCCTCGTCGATTCCCGTGTGCATGACCTGGTTCGCGCCCTCGAGTTGCCCCATCGTGCGCGGCCCGATGATCGGAGCGGCGACCGCGGGCTGGCAGAGCAGCCAGGAGAGCGCCACGACGGTGGGATCCGCGCCGATCTCCGCGCAGAACGCCTCGTACTCCTCGATCTTGCTCCGGTGCTTGTCCACCTCGGCGAGCATGGTGTCGGTGCCGGACCGCCCCTTCTCGAGCTTCTTCAGCACACCGGAGAGCAGGCCGCCCGCGAGAGGGCTCCACGGGATCACGCCCATGCCGTAGTCCTCCGCGGCCGGTAGGAGCTCGAGTTCGGGCAGGCGGTTGAGCAGGTTGTAGTGCGTCTGCTCGCTGACCAGGCCGAGGAAGTTCCGGCGCCGGGCGGCCTCCTGGGCCTTGGCGAGGTGCCATCCGGCGAAGTTCGACGAACCGACGTACAGGATCTTGCCCTGCTGCCGCAGGACCTCCATGGCCTCCCAGAACTCGTCGAACGGCGTGTTCCTGTCGATGTGGTGGGCCTGGTAGAGGTCGATGTAGTCGGTCTGCAGACGCTTCAGTGAGGCGTCAGCGGCCCGTCGGATGCTCAGTGCCGACAGCCGGCGCTCGTTCGGCCAGTCGCCCATGATGCTGTAGACCTTGGTCGCGATGACGGTGCGCTCCCGGCGGCCGCCCCCCTTCGCGAACCACCGGCCGATGATCTGCTCGGTGACACCTTCGCCCTTCTTCTGACCGTAGGCGTTGGCGGTGTCGAAGAAGTTGATCCCGAGTTCGTGGGCGCGATCCATGATCGCGTGCGAGTCGTCTTCGGTGGTCTGCGGGCCGAAGTTCATCGTGCCGAGGCAGAGCCTGCTGACCTGTAGGCCGGTTCGTCCAAGTTGTTGATATTCCACCGCGCCAGACTATGCAGCGACGCGGAGGGGCGGCGCATCGGGAACTCGCCGACCCTCAAGGACATCGTCTACGCGCGCAACGGCAGCGGCGGCGAGCCGGTCCCCGGTCTCCTGCGAGATCTGGTCCAACGCGACCATGAGCGACAAGCTGACCTTCCAGCGGGCGCTCGCTTACGCGCGCTCGCCCTCCTCCGACTGATCTCTCACGAACGAGCCCATGCCGGGCTCGGTGTAGATGAGGCCGTCGGCCCTCAGGGCAGTCATGACCTTCTGGGCCGTGACATTCGCGATTCCGAATTGCTCATTGAGCTGAAGCACGGAAGGGATACGTTCGCCGGGCTTGCGGTTCCCGGAGAGGATCTCTCCCCTGATCATCTCGTAAACCTGTCGCCACCTGGGGCGATCGTGCTTCCACTCGAATGACACGAAGGCAACGGTAGGTGTACTACCTGGCGCTACGCATCCGAGGCACGCTATGGCAGCGATGGCGTTTACTGTAGGACATGGTATCCGTAGTATGCCATGGCATACCTCATTGACCTACACTTCCAAGCCCCCGCGATGAAGGCCGCCAGCATGACGATCGCCAACCACTGTCTATGGCCTTTGGGCTCTCTCCAGGGGTCTCGATGGCCCCACGACGCTCGGCAAGTACTACGAGGGCCGGACTAACTACAACATTTCGTTCACGGAATGAGAGACGAAGTCAGATGACCGAATGGAAGGAGTCGACGGACGTGAGCAGCACGGGCACCGGCGGCCTCCGCGCTGCGATCGATTCGACCAACCACAACTTCGTTCTGTTCTGGGAAGCCGAGTTCCCCAACAACGTCGCCAGGGTCTCCCGACCCGTGTGGGACGTGGCACTGGCGCGCATCAAGCTGGTCGGAGGCGGGAGCTACGCGCTGCCGCATTTGTACGACGTGCTCGCGGTCAACCTGGGCGACCACCAGAACGTGATGACCACTCTGGCCAATTACGAGGCTTGGAAGCAGGCCGTGCGTGCGGGTGGCTTCGACGAGCTTCCCGTAGGGGAGGCGCTGTGAAGTGTGATGCCTGCCGAGAGGCTTGCGCCTGTGAGGCCATCCGCCAGTGGGAGCAGTACGGGGTCCTGCTCCAAGAGGCCGGGGAAGACGTCACTGACTTCTTTGACGCGCTGCCCGATTGGTACGTGAAGAGCCACCGATTGGTACGGGTCATCTGAGGAACATCAAGAAGAGCCCCCGCCCCTTTCGGCGGGGGCTTTCTGCTGGTTTCCTACATGCCCGATACGGGAGGCGGGAATACCTGGACCTCGCATCGCCAGCAGTGCAGTGGCTCGATCACGACCTCGCCTACGAGCGAGGGCTTGTAGGCGAGGAGCCAGTCCCACAGTTCGGTCACGAGCCAGGAGGCCACGTTCAGCGTGTCCGTGAACGCCCTGATGTCGCCACACGACAGTCGTTCGCCGAGCAGGATTCGGCGAACGTTGGGTGAGCCGGCCAGCCTCACGAGGTGGAGAAGCGTCTCCTGAAGGTCCCTCCGGGCCTCTTCGGACACGTGCTTGCGTCTTACGTTGTCCACCATGAACACCTCCCAGGGCGTGAATTGGTGGGATGACCCGCTCTTGGGAGTCCTGTATACGGTATACATATTCCGGTTTAGGTTTCAACCAACCCAGGTCTCGTACCGACCCGACTTACCACTTCTTGACGGTTGGTGGGTGATGTCAGCCCGTCTCTGACAGGCGAAACGGCAGGTCGGCCAGGGGCTAACCCTGCATCGCGGCAAAACTACGGCAAACTCGGCTGCGCCAGGCTGGCCCCAAGCCGAAGACGAGGACGCGGCGCAGCAGGAGTTCGACTGCCGAGAGCCCTGCCGATCACGCGAAGGGAGTCGACAAGCTGGTGGCCGAGAAGAAGGCGGCCGGTGAGTGCAGCTGACCCCGTAAGGCTGTGGCGGCAGAACAGCGCTCCCAGCGTTCGGGCTGGGGCGCGGAGGGGCGGCGCATCGGGAATGATTGCCGCATGGGGATCTCGCCGGTGGATCGGGTCAAGAGGGCGTTCTGGCCGGCCGCGTGTCTCCTCGCCGTCTCCGTCGCCGTCCTGCCTCCGCCGGAGAGCGCCCACGCCGACGACGACAAGCCCCTCTTCGCGATCAAGGACAAGCGCGTCACCGAGTCCAGCGGGCTGGCGTTCTCGCCGACGCACAAGGGCGTCGTCTACACGCACAACGACAGCGGCGGCTCGCCGACGGTCTACGCCGTGGGCCTCGACGGCCGGACGCGGGCGGCCTTCACCCTCGCCGGCGCGGTCGCCAGGGACTGGGAGGCGATGGCGACCTCCGTCGACGCCAAGACGGGCCGGGGCGTGTTGTGGATCGGCGACATCGGCGACAACCTGGACGGCGCCTGGTCGGACATCTCCGTGTACAAGGTCGTCGAGCCTCGCACGCTGGCCGACGCGACGCTCCAGGCGACCCGTTACCGCTTCCGCTACAAGGACGGCGCCCGCAACGCCGAGGGCCTGATGGTCGACCCCCGCTCCGGCCGGCTCTACGTCGTGAGCAAGGAAATCGACGGGTCGATCTACCAGGCGCCCGCCAAGCTGCGGACCGACAGGGTGAACGTGCTCCGCCGGGTCGGGTCCGCCCCCATCATGGCCACCGACGCGGCCTTCGCCCCCGACGGTTCGAGCTTCGTGATCAGGACGTACTTCTCCGCCTCGGTCTTCCGCTCGCCCGACCACCTGATCGCGCACGTGACGATGCCGCCCCTGAACCAATCCGAGTCCGTCACCTACACGCCGGACGGCACCGCCCTGCTGACGGGCTCCGAGGGTGAGCGGAGCCCGGTCTACGAGGTGCCGCTCCCGTCGGAGGCCCGTGCGCGGCCCGCGGCGGCCACCCGCTCTCCGGCGGCCACCCCAGGTGCGCGGAACTCGGCCGCGGCGGCGGAGAAGGCCGGCGACACCGGCGTCCCCGCCTCGATGATCGTCTTATGGGTGGCGGTCGCCGCCGGAGCGATCGGCGTGATCCTCGTGATCGCCTGGCGGACCGCCCGCTGAGGCCGGCGGTGCGGCGAGTGACTGTCAGCGTCGGAGCTTCTCGGTGAACCGCTCACCCCGGAGGGCCCGCTCGACGAGATCGACGGCCTGCGCGAGCCGTACGAGCCGGGGACCCTCGCTGCGGTAAGCCTCCAGCACCGCCTCGACGGCGTGCGGAGGCAGATGATCCTTCAGGTCGACGGCGGCGCCCCGATAGCCCTCCCTGGCGGCCTGGATCGACGCGCGCACGTGGTGGCCGGCCATCCGCGCCAGCGCGATCGGGTGCCGGCGCAGCACTCCATAGGCGCGGTAGTCCGGCGGCACCGCGTCGAGCAGCCACGCCATGGCGGACGACTCCCAGTCGGGGCTGTCGGGCGGGCGGACCTCCTGCGGCCATCCCGGCGGCACGTACATGGCCGCCAGTCTACCGAACGTCAGTTCGATCTCGGGTGAGTGGCAGACGAGTCCGTGAGGGCTGGGGGACAATGGCGGGCGTGGTGCCCTTATTCAGCCTTTTGTCCGCCGGAGCGACATGAAGCTTGGAATCATCGGTGCGGGAATCCTCGGTCTGGCCGTCGCCAGGGAGATGGCGCGGTCGGGCGCCGAGGTGACCGTGCTGGACAAGGAAGCCGAGGTCGCGGCCCACCAGACCGGGCACAACAGCGGGGTCGTCCACGCGGGGATCTACTACACCCCGGGTTCCCTCAAGGCGACCCTCTGCCGGGACGGCATGGCGATGCTCAGGGAATACTGCGCCGAGCACGGGTTGCCCTACGACGAGGTCGGCAAGCTCGTCGTCGCGTCCACCCGCTCCGAGATGGCGGGACTGCGCCGGATAGCCGATCGCGCCAGGGAGAACCAGGTGCCGGGCATCGCGGAGGTCGACGCCCTCGGCCTGCGGGAGATCGAGCCGGACGCGGTCGGCGTCGGCGCGGTCCACTCGCCGCACACCGCGATCACCGACTTCCCGGCCATCGCGCGCCGCCTCGCCGCCGACGTGACGGACACGGGCGGCACCGTACGGCTCTCGCATCCCGTCCGGGGCATCAGGGAGACGTCCCGGGGGGTCGAGGTCGTGGCGGGCACGTCGCGGTTCACCTTCGACCGGGTGATCTCCTGCGCGGGGCTCGGCACCGACAGAGTGGCGGCCATGGCCGCGGCGCCGGGTGACCTGCGGATCATCCCCTTCCGGGGTGAGTACTACAAGCTGACGGACACGGCGAAGACCATGGTGCGCGGGCTGATCTATCCCGTGCCCGACCCCCGTTATCCGTTCCTGGGCGTCCACCTGACCCGCAGGATCGACGGCGAGGTGCTCGTCGGGCCCAACGCGGTGCTGGCGCTGGCCCTCGAGGGCTACTCGTGGGGTGACGTCTCCCTCAAGGACCTGCGGCGGATCGTGACCTGGCCGGGCACCCGGCGGATGGCGGCGACGCACTGGCGCACCGGGGTGCGGGAGGTGTACGGCTCGCTCGCGAAGGGGTCGTTCCTGTCCGCCGCGCGGCGTTACGTTCCCGCGCTGACCTCCGGCGACATCGTCAGGACGCGAGGGGGAGTCCGGGCCCAGGCCGTGGCGCGGGACGGGGCGCTGCTCGACGACTTCGCCATCGACGTGCACGGACGGATCGTCCTGGTCAGGAACGCCCCTTCACCTGCCGCGACGTCCAGCCTGGCCATCGCCCGGCATATCGCCTTAACGGCTGCCTTAACTTCCAACTTCTAAAGTGCTGCATGCCATGGTCACTGCATCTCCCGAAGCTCGGCTGCTCGTCGTAGAGGACGAGCCCAACATCCTGGAACTCCTGGCTGCCAGCCTCCGGTTCGCGGGATTCGACGTCAACACCGCCTCCAACGGAGGCGAGGCGGTCGCGGCCGCCCAGCGTCACCGGCCCGACCTGATCGTTCTCGACGTCATGCTGCCCGACATGGACGGTTTCGACATCGTGCGCAGGCTCCGCGGTGGGGGCACGCACACCCCGGTGGTCTTCCTCACCGCGAGAGACGCGACGGAGGACAAGGTCCGCGGGCTCACGCTCGGCGGGGACGACTACGTGACCAAGCCCTTCAGCCTCGAAGAGGTCGTCGCGAGGATCAGAGCCGTGCTCCGCCGGACGAGCGGCGACCCGATGGCGATCGCCCCTCGGCTGACCTTCGCCGACATCGAGCTCGACGAGGAGTCGCACGAGGTGTGGCGCGCGGGGTCCGCCGTTCCGCTGTCACCGACCGAGTTCAAGCTGTTGCGGTACTTCATGGCCAACGCAGGAAGAGTCCTGTCCAAGGCGCAGATTCTGGACCACGTGTGGGATTACGACTTCCGTGGTGACGCCGGAATCGTCGAGTCCTACGTCTCGGTGTTGCGCCGCAAGCTCGACAACGCCCATCCGCGGCTCATCCACACCCTCCGCGGGGTCGGATACGTCATGCGGACACCGCCGTCCGCCGCCTGAGCGTCGTGTCAGGGCGCACGCCGCTGCGGATCCGGCTGAGCGCGGCCATGCTGGCGTTGGTCGCCGTGGCCATGGCCGTCATCGGAGTGGGCAGCGTCTCCGCCCTCCGTCACTACCTCGTGTCCCGCGTGGACCTGCAGCTCGAGATGGTCAGCGCCGACGTGGCCGTACGGCTGGAACGCGGGCCCGTACTCCTGGCCAGGCTCAGGGTCCCGCCGGAGGGCCGCGTCGAGGTCCGCGACGCGACGGGCAAGATGATCGCCGCGCAGGCGGGGATGGCCGTTGAGAGCCTCCCCGGCCCGGCCGCCGTCAGCTCGCAGACCCCCAGTACCGTCCCGGCGGTGTCGGGTGACGGATTGTGGCGCGCGCGGGTGGTTCCCGTCAGCGGCCTCGGCAGCGTGGTCGTCGCCGTCGACTTCGCCTCCGTGCGTCAGATCACGGGCCGGCTCGCGCTCATCGAACTGCTGGTCGGCGGCGTCGTGATGGTCGTGCTCGCCGTCGTCGGCGTCGTGATCGTACGGCGGAGCCTGCGCCCGCTGACGGAGATCGAGCGGACGGCGGAGGACATCGCCCAGGGTGACCTCAGCAGCCGGATCCCGGATCGCGACCCCCGCACCGAGGTCGGCCGGCTGGCCCGCTCACTGAACGGCATGCTGGCCCAGATCGAGACGGCCTTCGAGGCTCGCGCGGCGTCGGAGGCGTCCGCCCGCGAGTCGGAGGCCAGGATGCGGCGCTTCGTCGCGGACGCCTCCCACGAGTTGCGGACGCCTCTCACGTCCATCAGGGGGTTCGCCGAGTTCCACCGCCAGGTTCCGGACGCCGACGCGACCCGGCTGATGGGGCGGATCGAGAGCGAGGCCGCCCGCATGGGCCTGCTCGTCGAGGACCTCCTGCTGCTCGCCCGCCTCGACCAGCAGCGTCCGCTCCAGTCGGAGCCCGTCGACCTGCTCGCGGTCGCCGCGGACGCCGTCCACGACACCAGGATCCTGTGCCCGGACCGGGAGGTGTCCCTCGACGTCCAGGGCGACGTGGCCCTCATCGTCATGGGGGACGAGGTACGGCTGCGGCAGGTCGTCGGAAACCTGATGAGCAACGCGACCATCCACACCCCCGGAGGGACCCCCATCACGATGCGACTCGGGGCGACGGGCGCGCAGGCGTTCGTCGAGGTCGCCGACCAGGGACCCGGGCTCACGAAGGAGGAGGCCGAGCGGGTCTTCGAGCGCTTCTACCGCGCCGATCCGTCGAGGACCAGGCCGTCCGGGGGCAGCGGGCTCGGGCTGGCCATCGTCGACTCGCTCATCCGGGCGCATGGGGGAGCGGTCAGCGTCCGCACGGCACCGGGCGAGGGCGCGGCCTTCCGCATCGTCGTTCCGCTCGCGCCGGAGGCTCTGGCCGCCGACGACGGCTCAGACGAGGACGGCGCAGACGACGCCGACCTCGCCGAGGCATTCTCCGCGGCGGCGGTCCCCGGGGAAGCCGTCACCGGCGATGTCGCCACTGCCGTCTCCGGCGAGGTGGAGACGCTCCGGCTCGAGCCGGAAGCGGTGCCCGCCGTTCCCGAAGTTAGCCCGCAGGTTCGTTAGCCTATAGCCCTCGTTAACCCGCAGGCCCGGGATGCAGCAAGCCCGTTAGCCCACGGCCCCGGGAGGCCGGAGCCCGTAAGTCCGCAGCCCCCGTTAGCCCACAGGTCCGGGAGCTCGTAAGCCCGGGAGGCTGGAGCCGGTGAGTCCACTCAGGGCCTGGGATCTCTAAGAGCCCACTGGCCCGCCCGACGGCATGAAGGACAGGCGGCCGATGACCTCGAGGGCCCGCCCGGCGTGCGAAGCCCTGAGGTCGACCCTGGCGGATGCCCTCAGTTGGCCCCGGGGAAGCCCTCGTCGGGGAAGCCGCCGCCCGCGGAGCCGGTCGGAAGGACGACCTGATCCCCGTCGGTGAGCCCGTTGACGATCTCCACATACTGGTCGCCGCGGATGCCGGTCTTCACGGTCCGCCGCACCTGGCCGCCGCCCTGCTCGACCGTCACCGTAGCCGTCCCGTCGGGGAGCGTCCGTACGGCCTGCGCCGGCACGTACAGGGCGTCGTCGGCCGTGCCGGTGGTCACCTGTGCCGTCGCGCTCTGCCCGAGCAGCAGGTTGGCCGGCTGGTCCTCGAAGGAGATCGTCACGCCGTAGCGGACGAGTTGACCGCTCGTCGTCGCCGTGGGGTCGATGTGGGCGACGGTGCCGTCGTACTCCTCACCCGGATGGGTGGCCAGCGTGATCGTGGCCTTCTGACCCACTTTCAGGGACTGGATGTCCGACTGGGTGAACATCGCCTGCAACTGGAGGTCGCCGAGGTCGCCGAGCGTGATGAAGGTGCCGGCCGTGTACTGCGTTCCCACGGTTCCCGCGACCGACAGGATCGTCCCGTCGTCGGGAGCCGTGATCTTCACACCCGCGAGCGCCTGCTTGGCGTCGGCGAGGTCGGAGGTGGCCTTGCTGACGGCGGCCTCGGCCTCCGCCTCGGTCATGGGCGTACCGCCGCGGCCTCCCGAGCCGCCGAAACCGCCTCCAGCCTGGCCACCGCCGCCCCGGCCGGATCCTCCACCCTGACCGCCACCGGGTCCCCCGCCCTGGCCCGCCCCGCCCTGGCCGCCTCCACCCTGTCCGGGCGTTCCGCCACCGGGGGAACAGCTCGGCGAGGGCGTCGCGGACGGAGATGCGGGTCGCGTCGGAGAGGGTGACGGCGTCACGTGCGTGGGAGACGGGCTGGGAGTGGGTGTGGGCGTCGGGGTGGTGGTCGCGGTGGGCGTCGGCGAAGGACTGGGGTGCTTGGTCCAGGTCTGCCGAGCTTGGTCGGCCGTGGTTGCACTCAAGCCGCGCGCGGATGCGCCGGCGTTCTTCGTCGCGCTGTCGGCCGTGCCGGTGCCCGCCGCGCCGCCGGTCTTCACCGCACCGGTGTTCCCCGCGCTTCCGCCGGACCCGCGCGTCGCCGTGTGGCCCGTCCCGGCGCCGCTCGTACGGCCGGCGGGGGTCGGTGTGGGCGTGGGAGTCGGTGTGGGGGCGGACAAGACGAGTGGCGTGCGCTTCCGGCCGTGATCGCCGGACTCGAACGACACCAGGGACACGTTGAGGGCGAGCCAGCTCTGGCTGGACGCCACGTCCGTGGAGGCGGACGAGGAGGTCGAAGCGAAAGCCGGAGTGGTGGTGGAGGCGGAGGCCGGAGTGGTGGTGATGCAGGACGGCGAGGACCCTCCGGAACTCCCGGAGCCCCCCGAACCGGCGGAGCCTCCCGAACCGGCGGAGCCCCCGGATCCCTGGGAACTCCCGGCGCCCTGGGAACCCCCGGAGGATGAGCCTGAGGAGCCGTGTCCCGACGAGGCGCCCTGGCCGGAGGACGTGCGGGCCATGGCCGGGATGACCGTGGTCCCCCCGGACGCCGACGTCGCGGTCACCGAGGTGCCGGCCTCGACCTGGTCGAGGGTGTCCTGCGCGGCCGCCAGCGCCGCCTTGGCGGCGTCGTAGTCCTCGCGGGCGATCGTGTCGTCGATGCGGGCCAGCACGCGGCCCTTCTTCACCTTGTCCCCGGCCTTGACGTTGAGCTTCTGCACCGTGCCCGCCGCTCCGAACGCCAGGTCGCTCACGCCGTCGTTGACGGTGTTGCCCGCGGCGGAGACGTACGCCGACACGGTGCCGCGCTTGGCCGCGGCGAGCGAGATCTGCCCGGCCGCCGAGGATTCGCCG
This sequence comes from Planotetraspora silvatica, assembly GCF_016863315.1. Taxonomy (GTDB): domain Bacteria; phylum Actinomycetota; class Actinomycetes; order Streptosporangiales; family Streptosporangiaceae; genus Planotetraspora; species Planotetraspora silvatica. The sequence continues at coordinate 109,673 of NZ_BOOQ01000042.1, read as the reverse complement.
CTGTTCACATAGATCACGGCGAAGCTCGCGATGGCGACCCCGGCGAGGGCCAGTCCCCCGACGCGGATCGGAATGCTCGGTGTCATGGCGGCCATCCTTGTGACGCCACGTCATCGCCCGCTTGGCACCACCTGAGAGTTATCTGAAAATACGGCTTCCAGGAAACTGTCAGCATCGGCCGAGGTTGCCCGAAGCGGGATCCGCCAGGGTTCAGCATCGTGAAGCTGTCGACGAAGCGCAGAGCGCTGATCATCAACGGCGTCCTGGGAGTGTTGCTGATCGGTGGAGTCGGCGTGGCCTACGGCTCCCTCGGGAGCGACTCATCGAACGAGGCGGCGCCGCTGACCACGCGGGTGACGCGCGCAACGGTGTTGTCCTCGGTGTCGGCCTCCGGCTCCGTCGCAAGCTCCCGGACGAGATCCCTCGATTTCGGTACGAGCGGCACGGTCGAGTCGATCGCGGTCGAGTCAGGCGACAAGGTGAAGAAGGGCCGCGTACTCGCGCGCCTCGACGATACCGCCGCGCAGGAGAGCCTCGACGCCGCACAGGCCGCCTTGGACGCCGCGAACGCGGGCGACACCACGACCCCGTCCGGCTACTCGCAGTACATCAGCGCGAGGAACTCCTACCGGGCGGCCAAGCGGGCCGTCGCGGGAACGGAGATCAAGGCGCCGTTCGCCGGGACCATCGTCGCGGTCAACGGCTCCGAGGGCGGGTCGTCGGGCGGCTCGGGGGGCGGCGCCTCCTCCGGTGGATCGTCGGGCGGTTCCGGGTCCGGTTCGGGCGGGGGCTCAGGCGGAGGGGCGTCGAGTGCCGCCACCGCCACGTCGAGCACGGGCACCGGATTCATCGAGATCGCCGACCCGGCGCGGCTGCAGATCGTCGGCCAGTTCACCGAGGCCGACGTGACCAAGCTCAAGGTGGGCCAGCCGGCCACCGTCACCTTCGACGCGCTGACCGGAGTGACCGCGAACGGCAAGGTGACCGTCATCGACCCGCAACCCCAGACCAGCAACAACGTCGTCCAGTACGCGGTGACGATCTCGCTGAGCGGCGTCCCGAAGACCGTACGGCTCGGCCAGACGGCCAGCGTCCAGGTCACCGTCGCCAAGGTCGACGACGCGCTGGCCGTGGCCAACGCCGCGGTCACCACTGCGGGCGGCCGGAGCTCCGTCAAGGTCCTCGAGAACGGCAAGCAGGTCGTGAAGCCGGTCGAGATCGGCGTCAAGGGCGACACCCTCACCGAGATCAAGTCAGGGCTCAATGAGGGCGACCAGGTCGTCAGGACCCTGTCCACCACAACCGGCACCGGCGGGGGCTTCCAGTTCCCCGGTGGCGGCGGCGGAGGGTTCGGCGGTGGCGGCTTCGGCGGCGGCGGCGGACGGGGAGGCAGAGGATGACCGGGCAGGCGCCGGTCCTGGACATCCGGGCCGTGGCCAAGGTGTACGGCGAGGGCGAGACCGCGGTCCACGCGCTTCGGGGCGTGTCCCTGAGGGTCGAGCAGGGCGACTACGTGGCGATCATGGGGGCCTCCGGATCGGGCAAGTCGACGCTGATGAACATCATCGGCTGCCTGGACGTCCCGTCGTCGGGGAGCTATCTCCTCGACGGCACGAATGTGGGCGTGCTCGATGAGGTGCGGCTGGCGATCGTCCGCAACCGCAAGATCGGCTTCGTGTTCCAGTCCTTCAACCTCATCCCGCGGATGAGCGCACTGGCCAATGTCGAGCTGCCGTTGGCGTACGGCGGGGTGAAGGCGGCGGAGCGGCGCAAGAGGGCGCTGGCGGCGCTGGACCAGGTGGGTCTCGCGCAGCGGGTCGGCCACCAGCCCAACGAGCTGTCCGGCGGTCAGCAGCAGCGGGTGGCGCTGGCTCGTGCGCTGGTCACGGCTCCGACGTTGCTACTCGCCGACGAGCCGACCGGAGCCCTGGACAGCAAGTCCAGCGACGACGTGATGCGGATCTTCGACGGGCTCAGCGCGGACGGCCGGACCATCGTGCTGATCACCCATGAAGACGACGTGGCCGCGCACGCCAAGCGGGTGATCCGGCTGATGGACGGCCAGGTGGTCGAGGACGTCCGCAGGTCGCCGGTCGGCGGTCTGCCCCCACGGCTGGCAGAGGTGACCACGTGAACCCGTTCGAGGTCCTGCGTTTCGCGCTCCGCGGCCTGGCGGCCAACAAGCTTCGCAGCACGCTCACCACGCTCGGCATCCTGATCGGCGTCGCGGCGGTGATCCTTCTGGTCGCCGTCGGCCAGGGCTCCTCGCAGCAGATCCAGCAGAACATCCAGCGCCTGGGTGCCAACTCACTGACCATCTCCCCGTCGACGTCGGGTGGCGGCGGGGGAGGCGGTGGTGGCGGTTTCGCCCGGGCGTTCGGCGGCGGAGGAGGCGGACGGCAGCAGGGCTCGGGCCCGCGCACCCAGGCCAAGGCCCTGACGGTGGAGGACGCCCGTGCGCTGGCCGACCCGTCGGGGGCGCCCTCGGTCAAGAGCGTGTCCCCGGTGGTGACGGCGCAGTCGCAGACGGCCACCTACGAGGGCGCCAGTCACACGATCCCCCAGCTCGTCGGCACCTACCCGAGCTACTTCGAGACGTCGAACAAGCCCGTGGTCAAGGGCACCTACTTCTACAACGACGACGTGATCGCCGCCCGGAAGGTCGTGGTCATCGGGAACACCGTCGCCGAGGACCTGTTCGGGACGGTCGACCCGGTGGGCAAGCAGATCGTGGTGTCCGGGGTGCCGTTCACGGTCGTGGGGGTGCTGAAGGAGGCCGGGTCGTCGGGGTTCCAGGACGCCGACGACGTGGCGATCGCGCCGCTGCCGGCGGTGCAGCAGAGCCTGACCGGGTTCGGGGCGCTCGGCCAGATCCTGGTTCAGGCCAAGAGCGCCGAGGCGGTGGACTCGGCCCAGGCCGAGGTGACCGACATCCTCAACCAGCGCCACGGCATCACCGGGACGGCGACCGCCGACTTCCGCATTCTCAACCAGGCGACGCTGCAGGAGACGGTCAGCGCCGCGACCGGCACCTTCACGGTGCTGCTCGGCGCCGTGGCCGCGATCAGCCTGCTGGTGGGCGGCATCGGCATCACGAACATCATGCTGGTCACCGTCACGGAGCGGACCAGGGAGATCGGTATCCGCAAGGCGATCGGCGCCCCCCGGGGAGCCATCCTCGGCCAGTTCCTCGTCGAGGCGACCGTGCTCAGCCTCGTCGGCGGCCTGTTGGGGGTGCTGATCGCGGTGATCGGCGCCCAATTCACGATCGCGGGCGTCAAACCCGTGCTCGTGCCGCTTTCGATCGTGCTGGCGCTCGCGGTCTCGGTCGCGATCGGCCTGTTCTTCGGCAGCTATCCCGCCAACCGCGCCGCCAAGCTGCGGCCGATCGAAGCCCTGCGCTTCGAGTGACAGCCAGGAGATGAATGTGAGCAGGCACAAGGCTGCGGACCTGCTGGAGATCTCGCCCTTCGACGACGATCTCCAGGCCGAGCTGGCGGCCCAGCCCGCTCGGCGCGGGCCGTCGAAGTTGACCATGGCGCTCGGCGCGGGCGTGGTGCTCGTGGCCGGGTTCCTCGTGGGGGTCCAGGCGCAGAAGCACGCCGCCACCCCCTCCGGGGGCGTCCCGTTCGGCTCGCTCCTGGCCGGCCAGGGCAACGCCGGCGGGCAGCGGGGGCAGGGCGGCTTCGGCCGGGCCGCCGGGGGCGGCGGAGGTGGCGGCGGCGGTGGCGCTGGACTCGGAGGTGGCGGCTTCGGCGGCGCCGGGGCGGGCGCGACCTTCGGGACGGTCAAGCTCGTCGACGGCGACAAGATCTACGTCCAGACCGCGAACGGGGACGTCGTCACGGTGAAGACCAGCACGACCACCAAGATCCAGGTGTCCAAGGCGGGGAAGGCCAAGGACCTCAAGACGGGGAGCGTGGTGATCGTCGCGGGCGACAAGGACGCGCAGGGGACGGTCGACGCCACGTCGGTCACCCAGAGCTCGGCTCTCGGCGGCAGAGGGGCGGGCTCATGAGCGCCGAGGCGCGGCTGCTCGTCGTCGACGACGAGCCGAACATCCGGGAACTGCTGTCGGTGAGCCTGCGTTACGCGGGGTTCGAGGTGATGACGGCCTCGGACGGCAAGGAAGCCGTCCAGATCGCGGAGCGCACGAGGCCCGATCTGATCGTGCTCGACGTGATGCTTCCGGACATGGACGGCTTCGCCGTCGCCGGCAGGCTCAGGGCCACCGGACGGCGCATCCCGGCGGTGTTCCTGACGGCCAGGGACGCGGCCGACGACAAGCTCGCCGGGCTGGCGCTCGGGGACGACTACGTCACCAAGCCGTTCAGCCTCGACGAGGTCCTGGCGAGGATCCGGGCGGTGCTCCGCCGCACCCGCGGCGAGGCCGCCGCGCCGCCGCCGCGCCTGCGGATCGCCGACCTGGAACTGGACCAGGACGGTCACCAGGTGTGGCGTGGAGGCAGGCCCGTACGGCTCTCGCCGACCGAGTTCAAACTCCTGCACTACTTCATGATCAACCAGGGCCGGGTGTTGTCGAAGGCGCAGATCCTCGATCACGTGTGGCACTACGACTTCGGCGGCGACCGCAACGTCGTGGAGTCGTACGTGTCCTATCTGCGGCGGAAGATCGACACGGCCGATCTCAAGCTCATCCACACGCTTCGCGGCGTGGGCTATGTTCTCCGTGCCCCGCGCCAGTGAGCTGAGACGGCGGGTAGCCCGCACCCCACTCTGGCTGCGCCTCGTCGGAGGGACGCTGCTGCTCGTCACGCTGGCGATCGCGCTGACGGGCGGCTTCGCCGTCCAGTTGCTGCGCGGCTACCTGGTGCAACGGGTCGACACCCAGCTTCTGACGATGGGCAGGCGCCCGCCGGACCTCGCGATCGACGCCGTGCCTCGGCCGTCCGGGCTCCCCGGAGTCCCGCTCCGGTTGTTCGGCTCGTTCTACATCGTCCAGCTCGACGGGACCGGCGCCGTCATGCGGACCATCCAGGAGCCGCCGAACGCCGACCTGCCCCTGTTGCCCCGGCCGTCCGACGGCGGGCGCGGCCTGTTCACGATCGAGTCGCCGTCGGGGTCGAAATGGCGGGCGATCGTGGCAGACGACGGCGAGGGCGGGTTCCGCGCCGTCGCCATGAACCTGAACGAGATCGACGGCACGGTCTCCCGGCTGATGGTCATCGTGTCGGGCGTCGGCTTCGCCGTGCTGGTCGCCCTGGGAGTCGCCTGCTACTGGCTCGTACGGCGAAGCCTGCGGCCGCTGGGTGAGATCGAGCGGACCGCGGAGGCGATCGCCTCGGGCGACCTGTCACGGCGGGTGCCGCTCCGGCATCCGCGGACCGAGATGGGCCGGCTCGGCCGATCGATCAACGGCATGTTGTCCCAGATCGAGGCGGCCTTCCGCGACAGGGAGGCCTCGCAGGAGCGCATGCGCCGCTTCATGGCGGACGCCTCGCACGAGCTGCGCACCCCGCTCACCTCGATCCGCGGCTTCGCCGAGCTCGCCCGGCAGCAGCGGTCGCAGGACCCGCTCCGCCTCGTGCGCAGGATCGAGGACGAGGCGGCCAGAATGGGCCTGCTGGTGGACGACCTGCTCCTGCTCGCCCGCCTCGACCAGGAGAGACCCCTGGAACGGCGGCCCGTCGACCTGCTGAGCCTCGCGGCGGGCGCCGTACTGGACGCACAGACCCTCGCCCCGGACCGGGAGATCGACCTGGTCCGCCTGGACGGCTCCGACCAGCCGGTGTACGTGCTCGGCGACGAGACGCGGCTGCGGCAGGTCATCGGCAACCTCATGCGGAACGCCCTGAAGCACACTCCTGCCGGGACGGCCTTCCGGGTCGGAGTGGGAGTCACGCCCGAGACCGAGCAGGCCGCGGTGCTCGAAGTGACCGACGAGGGGCCCGGCCTGTCACGCGAGGACGCCGAACGCGTCTTCGAACGGTTCTACCGGGCAGATCCCGCGCGCAGCCGGTCCGACTCGGGCGGCACCGGACTGGGCCTGTCCATCGCCGCGGCCCTCGTCCAGGCCCACGGCGGCACCATCACCGCGGAGAGCGAGCCGGGCCACGGCACGACCTTCCGCGTTCGCCTTCCCTCCTGTTCGCCCGTTAAGAAAGGCTAGGTAGATCCCATGCGCTACGTACATGTCGCGATGGCCGCGGCGCTGGCGGTCGCGGTCGCCGGATGCGGCGGCGGCGGAAGCACGTCGGCGGGCTCGACGGCGGCGGCCGCTCCGAGCGGCGACCAGAGAGCCGCTTTCACCGCGTGCCTCCAGAAGAACGGCGTCACCCTGCCCAGCGGACGGCCGAGCGGACGGCCCAGTGGACGCCCGACGGCGAGGCCGAGTGGGCGCCCCAGCGGACGGCCGAGCGGCGGATTCGGTGGATTCCGGTCGATGTCGCCGGAGATGCAGAAGGCCTTCCAGGCCTGCGCGTCCCTCATGCCCCAGGGCGGCGGGTTCGGCCGCGGCGGCGGCGGTGGGGGTGGGAACGGAGCCAATGCGAGCGCGCTGCAGGCCTTCCGCACGTGCATGAAGGACCACGGGGCCGAGCTTCCCCAGGGCGCGGGCTTCCGCAACATCGACAGGAACGACCCGAAGATCGCCAAGGCGCTGAAGACGTGCCAGCCGTTGCTGCCGACGGCCGCCCCCTCGCCGAGCGCCTGAGCCCCCTCCCCGTGTCCCCCTTCGCCGAAATTTGTCACTGATCGCGGCTTGGGGGGCCCGGGCACGGGAAAGCCGGGGGTATGCAGGGAAACGAAGGGCTACTCGCGGCCCTCCAGAGCCTGCGTCACCACCTCGACCCGGATCTGTTCCCCCTGGCGATCGGGGACGTCGCGGCCGACCGGCGTGCTCTGAGGGAGCTGCGCGGGCAGCTCGACGACTACCTGCTGCCCCGGCTCGCCGCCATCGACGCGCCGCTGCTCGCGGTGGTCGGCGGCTCGACCGGGGCGGGGAAGTCCACGCTGGTCAACTCGCTCGTCGGCGAGAGCGTCACGGAGCCGGGAGTGCTGCGGCCGACCACGCTCGCGCCCACCCTGGTCGCCAATCCGGCCGACTCGGCCTGGTTCATCTCGACGAGCATCCTCCCCGGCCTGCCCCGGGTCACCGGGGACGGTCGCGGCGAGCCGGGCACCCTCAGGATCGCGACGGCCGACCTGCTGCCCGCCGGGCTGGCGTTGCTCGACGCCCCCGACATCGACTCGGTGGTCACCGCCAACCGCGAGCTGGCCGCCCAGTTGCTCGCCGCGGCCGACCTGTGGTTGTTCGTCACCACGGCCGCCCGGTACGCCGACGAGGTCCCATGGAGTTTCCTGCGGACGGCGAGGGACCGCAGCACGGCACTCGCCGTCATCCTCCAGCGGGTGCCGTCGGAGGCGCGCGCACCCGTGACCGCCGACCTCACCCGGCTCCTCCGGGAGAACGGCCTGAGCGGCACGCCGCTGTTCGTCGTGCCGGAGCTGGAGCTGCCGTCGGAGCGCGCACGGCTGCCCGCGCAGGCCGTGCAGCCGGTCGCGACGTGGCTCGCCCAGCTGTCGGCCGACGCGCGGTCCCGGGCGGCCGTGGTTCGGCGGACGCTGACGGGCGCGCTCGACAGCCTGGGCACCCGGGTGCCCGCCCTCGCCGACAGGGTCGACCGCCAGCGGATGGGGATAGCCGAGCTGCGGGCGGTGGCGGAGAAGGCCTACGAGTCGGGCATGTCCGCCTTCGACGAGGGCATGCGTGACGGCATGCTGCTCCGCGGCGAGGTGCTGGCCCGCTGGCAGGACTTCGTCGGGACCGGCGACCTCATGCGGTCTCTGGAGTCGCGCATCGGGTGGCTGCGCGACCGACTCACCGCGGTGTTCACCGGGCGGCCCGCGCCCGCGAAGGAGCTGAGATCCGCCCTGGAGAGCGGGATCGAGTCACTCATCCGCGCGAGCGCCGACGGATCCGCCGAACGGGCCGTCGAGTCGTGGCTGGCCATGACCGCGGGCCGTGACCTGCTGGAGCATTCGGGCGTCCGGATCAGCGGGCGGCTCGGGCGCGCCTCCCCCGACCTGCAACCACGGGCGGGCGCGGCCGTACGGGCCTGGCAGGGCTACGTCCTCGACCTCGTCAGGTCGGAGGGCGCCGATCGGCGGACGACCGCGCGGGCCGCGTCGTTCGGCGTCAACAGCCTGGGACTGCTGCTCATGCTGGCGGTGTTCACGTCCACCGGCGGGATCACCGGCATCGAGATCGGCATCGCGGGCGGCACCACCGTCCTGAGCCAGAAGCTGCTCGAGGCCATCTTCGGCGACCAGGCCGTGCGGACCCTGACCCAGAACGCCCGTGAGGACCTCCGCCGCCGGGTGCGTGAGATCTTCGATCTCGAGCAGGCCCGGTTCACCTCGTTGATCGACGGCCTCGGGCCCGCCGACGACACGGCCGCCCACCTCAGGGAGGCGGCGAAAGCCGTACAGGAGAGAGGCGCCCTGTGAAGCTCCTGCGCGGCAAGGCGGAGGCGTCCCTGGACGACCGGCTGGCGGCGCTCGCCGAGGCGGCGGACCTGGCCGATGGACGGCTGGACCAGGCGGTGGTCGACCGTGCCCGCGACGTGGTCGCCCGGGCGGGCGTACGGCGCAGCCTCTCGGTGGACCACACCGCGGTCGCCCTGGCGGGGGCGACGGGCAGCGGGAAGTCCTCGATCTTCAACGCCCTGGCCGGCCGGGAGCTGGCCGAGGTGGGCGCCACCCGCCCCACGACCTCGAAGGCCCAGGCCGCCTTGTGGGGCCTCGAAGGATCGGGACCGCTGCTCGACTGGCTCGAAGTGCCCGTGCGGCACGTGGTGGGGGAGGGTTCCGGGCTGATCCTGCTCGACCTGCCCGACCACGACTCGATCGTGCTCTCCCATCGGCTGGAGGTCGACCGCCTGGTCGGCGTGGTCGACCTGCTCGTGTGGGTGCTCGACCCGCAGAAGTACGCCGACGCGGCCGTGCACGAGCGTTACCTCAAGGCGCTCGGCCGGCATCGGGACAACATGCTCGTGGTGCTCAACCAGATCGACCGGCTGCCCGAGCGGGCGATCAGGCGCTGTCTCGACGACCTGCGCGGGCTGCTGGCCGTCGACGGCCTCGAAGGCGTCCCGGTCCTCGGCGTGTCGGCCCGGACCGGTCAGGGACTGCCCGACCTGCGGACCGCGCTCGACCGCAAGGTGTCGCGCCGCACCGCGTGGGCGGCGAGGCTGGCCGCCGACGTCGGCACGGCGGCCGACGCCCTGTCGGAGACGGCGGGCGGTGGGACGGCCTTCACGCCCGTGCCGCAGACCGCGCTGGTCCGCCCGCTGTCGAGGGCCCTGTCCGAGGCGGCGGCGGTGCCGCTGGTGGTGCGGGCGGTCGCCAAGGCGCACCGGCACCGTGCGGTCGCGGCGACGGGATGGCCGGTGACCCGGTGGGTGCGCGGACTGCGCCCCGATCCGCTCCGCCGCCTGCACCTGTCGCGGAAGGGACGCACGTCGTTGCCCGCGCCGACGGCCGTGCAGCTCACGATGGTCGACACGGCCGTGCGCGACGTGGGCGCCGCGGTGTCGGAGGGTCTGCCCGAGCCCTGGGCGTCGGCCGTGCGGCACGCGGCGCGGTCACGGTCGGACGAGCTGGGCGACGCCCTCGACCGGGCGGTGGCCACGGCCTCGCTCGACGCCTCGAAGAAGCCGCGCTGGTGGCGGGCGATCGGGACGCTGCAGTGGATGGTGACGGGGACGATGGCGGCCGGGGCCCTGTGGTTGCTCGTCCTGTTCGCCCTCGGCTATCTGCTGCTCCCGAAGCCGCCCACGCCGACGGTGGGACAGGCGCCCTGGCCCACCGTGCTACTGGTCGGCGGAGCCGTGGCCGGGGTGGTCATCGCCCTGCTCTCCCGGGTCGTCGCCTGGATCGGCGGACGGCGAAGGGCCCGCAAGGTCGCCAAGACCCTGCGGGCCGCCATCGACCGGGTGGGCGAGGAGCTGGTGATCGTCCCCGCCTGTGCGGAACAGGGCCGTTACGTGCGCTTCGTCGACCGGGTGGCGTCGGCGGGCTGAGCCTCGGGAAGCGCGGCCTCGGGAAGTGCGGACTCCGGGAGCGCGGCCTCGGGAAGCGCGCCGATGTCGGCGGAGCCGGGCCCGATCTGGCGGTGACCGATCGTCTCGCTGTCCTCGGCGGCGGCCTTGGCCTCGGCGGCGGCCTGCTCGGCCGCCGCGACGGCCTCGCTGCCGGCCCGGCTCGGCTCACGCTCCCGGGTGGCCGGCGACGCGGGAAGCGCCTCGGTGAACGCCCTGGAGATGCCCTGCAGCGCTCCCGTGACCTCGCTCGGGATCACCCAGAACGTGTTGCCCTGGCCCTGGGCGAGCTGAGGGAGCACCTGGAGGTACTGGTAGGCGAGCAGCTTCGGGTCCGGGTCGTTGCGGTGCACGGCCTGGAACACCTCGTCGATCGCCTGGGACTGGCCCTCGGCCTTGAGGATCTGCGAGGTCCGCTCACCCTCGGCCCGCAGGATCGCGCTCTGCTTCTCGCCCTCGGCGGTGAGGATGTTCGACTGGCGCTGGCCCTCGGCCGTGAGGATCGCGGCGCGCTTGTCCCGCTCGGCGCGCATCTGCTTCTCCATGGCCTCCTTGATGGACTTCGGCGGGTCGATCGCCTTGATCTCGACTCGGTTGACCCGGATGCCCCACTTGCCGGTGGCCTCGTCGAGCACGCCGCGGAGCTGGCTGTTGATGGTGTCGCGCGAGGTCAGCGTCTTCTCCAGGTCCATACCGCCGACGACGTTGCGGAGTGTGGTCACGGTGAGCTGCTCGACGCCCTGAATGAAGTTGGCGATCTCGTACTCGGCCGCGCGGGGATCGGTGACCTGGAAGTACAGGACCGTGTCGATGTCGACGACGAGGTTGTCCTCAGTGATCACGGGCTGCGGCTTGAACGACACGACCTGCTCGCGCAGGTCGATCATGGGACGGACCCGGTCGACGTAGGGGATCACGAAGTTCAGCCCTGGCGCGAGCGTCCGGTAGTAGCGGCCGAGGCGCTCGACGTTCCCGGCCCTGGCCTGCGGCACGATGCGGACCGCCCGCAGAACCGTGAACACCGCGACAAGGGCGATGACGAGTCCGGCTATCAGGGCTGCGTCCATGCTTCACTCCCGTGGATAGACGAGGGCTGTGGCGCCCTCGATCTCGATGACGTCTACCGTGGCCCCCGGGGGGATGACCAGTGTCTCGTCGTAGGCCCGCGCCGACCACTCCTCGCCCCCGATGCGGACCCGGCCGTCCCGGCCGGTGACCTCTCTGGTCACGTACGCGGCCTTGCCGACGAGCGCCGACACCCCGAAGCGCTGCGACGGAGGTTGCCTGATGTGGCGCTGGGCGATCGGCCGGACGCCGATGAGCCCGGCGGTCGAGGCCACGATGAAGACGACGAGTTGGAGAGAGGGCGGCAGCCCGATCAGGCCCACTCCCGCCGTCAGGAGGGCGGCGATCGACAGGATTCCGAGCGCGGCGGTCAGCGTGAAGATCTCGGCGACGCCGAGCGCCGCGGCCAGGATGAGCCAGATGATCCACGAGTCCATTGCCTCGCCTCCATAGCAATGAACGGATTCCGATCGGGCAGGGTTCCTCCCTTTTACATTAACTCTGTATGGGAAGTTCGCTGCCACTGAGCCAGTCGGCCCACGTGAATTGCCAAAATCCCCACCCGTTGTCCGGTGTCAGTTTTCTGGTGGTTCCTGTGATGATGACCGGATCGCCACGCAGGGCGTGCTCGTAGAACCATTCGGCCTGGTCGGGCCGGGCGTTGATGCATCCGTGGCTCACGTTGGCGCGGCCCTGGGCCCATTCGTTGTCCATGGCGTGGACGTATTCGCCGCTGTTGGAAATCCGCACGGCGTAGTCGATCACCTCGTCGTAATAGCCCGGTTCGCCCTTCTCGCGGCCGGGCGAGATCATGCGGACCGGGTCGGCCTTGTCCATGGTCAGGTGGACGCCGCTGGTCGTGGTGTACTCCTCGGTGGTGCCCATGCCCGCGCTGACGGCCATCCGCTGGGCCACCTCCCCGTCCTGCTTCACCACCATCTGATGGGTCCTGGTGTCGACCGTGCTGACCATCGCGCGGCCGACCTCGAAGGAGACGGTCCGGTCGGCCGTGCCGTACGTGCCGGGTCCTGCCCGGACACCCGCGAGGTGGGCGTCGAGAACGACCTCGCGCCTGGCGGGCCACATCGACCGTGTCCGGTAGACGACCTGCCGGTCGCCGAACCAGTGCCAGGCCCCCTCGACGCCGCTCCGCACCTCCAGGGCCCTCTCGACGGCCGCCCGGTCCGCGACGGGGCCCGTGAACGTCACGATGATCGGCATGCCCACGCCGACGGTCTCGCCGTCGGCCGGAGTGACGGAGCCGATGGCGAGCGTGTGCTGCGGGCTGAGGGTCCGGAATCTGCCGGCGATCTGGGCGGCGACGCCGTCCCCGCCGGCGGCGACGGCGTTCACCACGTATTGGGTGCCGGGCCTGAGCGTCCAGGACGAGTGCCACCTCGTATGGGAGGCGTCGAAGGACCCGGGGACGAGATCCCGCCCGGCGTAGGCCAGCACGCTGGTCAGCCGTCCGCCGTCCGCCGTGACGGTGAGGCCGCGTTCCGTCGCGGCCGAGGCGGTGTCGGCCGCAGGGGACATCGTGATCCGGGGGGCTGGAGGGACGACCCGCGCGCAGGCCGCCAGTAAGAGCAGGATCATGATCGTTACCGCGAGACGCATCGCCCCAGAGTAGCGAGGAGTGACGACAGGAACACGTTAGGTGGTGGGCAGGATGGTCCCCGACACCTCGCCGAGGCTGAGGCCGCCCGGCGTCGCGGCGGAGATCGTGACGACGTCGCCGTCCTCGAGGAAGATCCTCTTCTCTCCGCTCCCGAGCTCGATCGGCTGGGCGCCGTTCCAGGTGAGCTCGATGAGGGACCCGGGCCTCCCGGCCCCCGACACCGTGCCGCTGGCGAACAGGTCGCCCGTGCGCAGGGACGCGCCGTTCACGGTCATGTGGGCGAGCATCTGATCCGGCGTCCAGTACATGTCCCGGTACGGCGGGGCCGAGACCGGCTCGCCGTTGAGCTCGACGCGCAGGGTGAGGTCGAGACCCCATGGGGCGGCCCTGCGCAGGTAGGCGACCGGTTCGGGATCCTGGGCCGGTCCCTCGACCCTGGCGTCCTCCAGTGCCTCCAACGGCGTGATCCACGGCGAGACCGAGGTCGCGAACGACTTGCCCAGGAAGGGGCCGAGCGGGACGTACTCCCAGGCCTGGATGTCCCTTGCGCTCCAGTCATTGACCAGCGTCACTCCGAAGACGTGGTCCTCGAAGGCGCCGGCCCGGCCGCCGAGCGCGGTGGGCACGCCGACGACGAACCCGAGTTCGGCCTCGATGTCCAGCTTCTCCGTCGGGCCGAACGACGGGCGCTGCCCCCAGGGCCGCCTGATCGGCGTGCCGGAGACCACCACCGTGCCCGCCCGCCCGTGGTAGCCCACGGGGAGGTGCCGCCAATTCGGCTTCAGGGGCTCCTCGCCCGGCCGGAACATCCGGCCGAGATTCGAGGCGTGCTCAAGCGAGGCGTAGAAGTCGACGTAGTCGGCCACCTCTATCGGCAGATGAAGGGTCACGTCGCCGAGCGGGATCAGGTGCCGGGGGTCCCCGGAGGCCGCCACCCGCCTGATGCGGGCCCGCGCCCGTGCCCACGCCGTACGGCCCAGCGCCATGAAGGCGTTGAGGGACGGCGAGGCGAAGACCGGGTCGCCCAGGGCGGGGGCGAGGTCGAGGACCTGGTCCTCGACCCGCACGCCCACACGGGGCGCCTCGCCGGGGCGGGAGAACACGCCGTAGGGCAGGTTCTCCACGCCGAAGCTCACGCTCGCACCGCCCAGGTCCAGGCGTAACCGGGATCCTCGCAGGCGAGGGCCGCCGGGCCGAGGTCGAGGGGCCGGAAGGTGTCGAGCATGACCGCCATCTCGCTGGTCGTGGACAGGCCCTGCCGTACGGCCTCGACGACGGCCTCGACCGCGCCGGGCTGGGGGCCGTGGGTGAAGCCCGCCGGATGCAGCGAGACCGAGCCGACGTCGATGCCGGAGCCCTTGCGCGCGGTGTAGTCGCCGCCCGCGTAGAACATGAACTCGTCGGAGTCGACATTGTGGTGGTTGTAGGGGATCGGCACGGCGTCCGGGTGGAAGTCGAGCGGCCGCGGGCAGAACGAGCAGATCACGAAGCCCGGGCCCTCGAACGTCTGGTGGACCGGCGGCGGCGCGTGGGTGCGCTTCACGATGGGCTCGAAGTCGCGGATGTTGAAGGCGTACGGATAGAGGCAGCCGTCCCAGCCCACCACGTCGAAGGGGTGGTGGGCGTAGGTCAGCCTGGTCAGCCCGCCCCGCGTGCGGACCAGCACGGCGACCTCCTCGCCGTCCACGAGGAACGGCTCGGCCGGGGCGCGCAGGTCACGCTCGGAGTAGGGGGCGTGCTCCAGGAACTGGCCGTGCTGGGAGAGGTAGCGCTTCGGCGGGCGGATGTGGCCGGACGCCTCGATGACCAGCGCGGTCACCGGACCGTCCGGCACCCAGCGGTGGATCGCCCCCGTCGGGACGACGACGTAGTCGCCCTCGCCCACCTCCATGGCCCCGTAGGCCGACTCGAAGCGCGCCCGCCCGCTCGCGATGTAGACGCACTCGTCTCCCATGGAGTCGCGGTACAGCTCGCTGGGCGCGCTGGTCGCGGCATAGGAGATGCGGACGTCGGAATTGCCCGCCAGTAACATCCGGCCGGAGACGAGGTCGCCGTCCGGCCGCAGGTCCTGGGTGCGGAAGTGGCGCGGGGAGAGCGGCAGGTTCGGGCTCAGCCCGGAGCCGCCCTGATCGACGGCCTCGGCCTTGACGATCGCCGTGGGCGCGTACCGGTGGTAGAGGAGCGAGGAGTCGGAGGAGAAGCCCTCCTCGCCCATCAACTCCTCCTGGTAGAGCCCTCCGTCAGGCCTGCGGAACTGCACATGACGCTTCTCCGGTACCTCGCCGACGACGCGGTAGTACGGCATGGCGACCCTCCATGTCCGAATATCGGACGCGCGCGTCCTCTATACGTACGACGATCCGCCAATGCGCACCAGATGTCAAACCATTGCCTATGGGGGAAAATCATCTCGTTTCGGATGGGCAAGCGCGGCGGCGACCTCCGCGGCCGCGGAGAGCACCAGAGGGCCGACCGCCTCCACATCGAGGTCGCTGAAGGTCACCACGCCCACCGACGCCTCCAGGCCCGTGAGCCCCCGCACGGGGGCGGCGAGGCCCCGGGCCCCCTCCTGGAGCTGGTCCCTCGTGAGGTGGAGCGGCGGCTCGTCCTGTCCCGACCGGAGCGCGAGCAGGGCCAGCCCGGCGGCGCCGCGCGTCAGCGGGTGCCGCGACCCCTCGCGGTAGGCCACATGGAAGTCCGTCCAGGACGGCTCCACCACCGCCACGGCCAGGCCGTCGTCGCCCTCCGCCACGGTCAGGTGGGCCGTCGCGCCGGCCCGTTCCGCGAGCGTCCGCAGCACGGGGACGGCGGCGGCCCGCAGCAGCGGCTGCACGGCCTGGGCGAGCGCCAGCACGCCGAACCCGAGGTGCACCCGCCCCTCCGCGTCCCGGCGGGCGAAGCCCTCTTCCTGCAGGGTCGTGATCAGCCGGTAGACGGCCGGGCGGCTCAGGCCGAGCTCGTGGGCGAGCTCGGTGGGCGTGTGGCCGCCGTGGCCGTCCGCGAGCAGCCGGAGCAGCCGTAACCCTCGTTCCAGCGTCTGTGCCGACTCGGCCGTCATCATGTTCACGATTATCGCGACAATGAACAGGTGAAGTCGGTGATCGTGGTCGGTGCGGGGATCTGGGGACTGTCGCTGTCGTTACGGCTGGCCGAGACCGGCTGGCGGGTCACGCTGGTCGAGCAGTACGCGCCGGGTCACGTCCGCCAGGCCAGCGCGGGACACACGCGGCTGCTGCGCAGCTCGCACGGGTCGGACGAGTGGTACGCGCGGATGGCGCGGCGGGCCGTGGACGGCTGGCGGAGGCTCGGTGAGCGGGCCGGCGAGGAGCTTCTCGTCCAGTCGGGGCTGATGTGGTTCGCCTATCGGGAGGACGGCTGGGAGAGCAGAAGCGCCCAGGTCCTGAAAAATCTGGAAATCCCCCATGAGCTGCTCGAACCGGAGGAAGCCGGCCGGAGGTTCCCCGCCTTCCGGGGCGATGACCTGGCGTTCGTGCTCTGGGAGCCGGAGGCGGGGGTCCTCAGGGCCCGCGATGCCACGCTGGCGGTCGCCAGGCTCGCCCGGGCGGCCGGTGTCACGTTCGTCCGCGCCAGGGCCCTGCCGTACGGCGAGCGGACCGGCGTGGTGGCCGACGGCGAGGTGCTGACGGCGGACCGGGTCGTGTGGGCCTGCGGGGCGTGGCTGCCCGGCCTGTTCGACGTGCCGATGAAGGTCACCAGGCAGGACACGTTCCACTTCGCCGTGCCCCGCGCGTGGGCCTCGCCGCCGCTGCCGGCCTTTTGCGACTACGACCTGTCGGCCTACGGGCACGGCGACATCGGCGGGGCCGGTATGAAGATCACCAGCGACGCCGAGGGCGAGCCGTACGATCCGGAGACCGGGAGCAGGCAGGTGCTCGCGGCCAACGAGGAACTCGCCCGGGACTACATCGGCCGGCGGTTCCCCGCGCTCGCCGGCGCGCCGGTGCTGTTCAGCCAGGTCTGCCAGTACGCGCTGACCGCCGACGCCGAATGGATCATCGCCGAGGCGGCCGACGGGGTCTGGCTGCTCGGCGGCGACTCCGGGCACGGCTTCAAGCACGCCCCCGTCCTGGCCGAGTACGTCGCCGATGTGGTGGAAGGCCGGGCCGAGCCCGATCAGAGGTTCGGCCTGCACGAGCGGATGTCCGCCCGGGGCCTCAGGACGAGCGGCCTTCCAGCCACACGCCGAACTCCTTGAGGTTGATGAGGCCGTCGCTGTCGGCGTCCACCTTGGCGATCGCGTCCTGGGCGCCGTCGGCGGTGATCGGCTGGCCGAGCACGTCCATGAGCCGGACCAGTTCGGTGGCCGAGATCAGGCCGTCGTTGTCGCCGTCGATGAAGGCAAATGTCGTGGTGTAGTCGCTCATGTGGTCCTCCTGGGGGATTGGCGCTCAGCACCCTAGCCGATCAAGTGCCTTCTCCTCAGGTCGTAGCCTGGAACTTGTGGGTCAACCTTCGCTGAGCGGGATCATGCCCCGCATCCTCGTCGTCGACGACGAGCCGCAGATCCTCCGCGCGCTGCGGATCAACCTCGCGGCGCGCCATTACGAGGTCGAGGTGGCGCCCGACGGCGGTGCCGCCCTGAGGTTGGCTGCGGACTGGCATCCCGACCTCGTCGTCCTCGACCTCGGCCTGCCGGACATGGACGGTGTGGACGTCATACACGGCCTGCGCGGCTGGACCAGCGTCCCGATCATCGTGCTGTCCGGGCGGCCGGGAGGCTCGGACAAGGTCGACGCCCTCGACGCCGGCGCCGACGACTACGTCACCAAGCCGTTCGGGGTCGACGAACTGCTGGCCCGGATCCGGGCGGTGACCCGGCGCACCAGCCCCAAGGAGGCCTCGGAGGCCAAGGTGCTCCTGGGAGACCTGGAGGTCGACCTGGCCAACAAGACGATCTCCAGTGGCGTACGGCTGACGCCGACCGAATGGCACCTGCTGGAGATCCTCCTGCGCAATCCCGGCAAGCTCATCAGCCAGCGCCATCTGCTGACCCAGGTGTGGGGGCCCGCGTACCTGAAGGAGACCAACTACCTGCGGCAGTACATGGCGCAGTTGCGCCGCAAGCTGGAGCCCAACCCCGGCCGGCCCGAGCACCTGCTGACCGAGCCGGGGATGGGCTACCGCTTCCAGCCGTAGGGCTTTACTCCATGAGGCGTTCCAACTCCTCGACGCCCAGGGTGCCGGGCGTCAGACGCTCGCGGGCGAACCGGTTGGACTCCCGCTGGAGCACCAGGTTGACCGGGGTGGGCACGCCATGGAGGCGGCCGAGCAACACGATCTCCCCGTTGAGGTAGCCGGTCTCGATCGAGCCGGTGCCCCTGGCCAGGCTCTGCCACGACGACCCTCCGCCGCGCGTGACGCCCTCCAGCGGGCCGACCTCGACCGAGTCCCGCCGCGTCGCCCGCTCCTCCTCCCGGGAGGCGTACGGGATGCCGGCGGCGTCGAGCACGGCGCGGCCCTCCTCGTAGGCGCGCCGGACGAACTTCTGCCGGCCGTCCGCGTGGCCGCACAGGGCGTCGACGGCGTTCCCGAGATTGGTCAGCAGCTTGGCGTACTTCCACCGCATGACGTCGGCCACGGGGAAACCGGCGAAGTTGCTCGCGGTGAGGTCGGCCGCGATCCGCTCGGCCGTCTCGTCCACACCCTGGGGATAACGGCCGATGGGGAGCATGCCGGACAGCGGCCTGCCGTACGTCGCGACGATCCCGGGCTCCAGATGCAGAGCGGGCAGCCACACGCACATCCCGTAGACCCGGGCGAAGCGGCGCAGGGCGACCCGCTCGTTCTCCACGGCGTTCTGCGCGCAGACGAGTGGCAGCCGTTCCGCGGCCGTGCCGCCCCCGTCGACCGGCCGGTCCGCCCACGCGTCGAGCGCGCCGGCCGTGTCCTGGGTCTTGGTCGCGAGGACGAGCACGTCATCGCCGCCGAGCCGTACGGGCCGGTCCGTGACCGGGATCGGCAGGTGGGCGTCGCCTTCCGGGGTGATCAGGCGCAGGCCGCCGTCGCGTAAGGCCTCGTAGTGTGCGCCGCGGGCGACGAGGAGGACGTCGTGGCCGCTCTGGAAGAGCCGCCCGCCGATGGTCCCGCCGATGGCGCCGGCGCCGATGATGATGTACCGCACCGCTCGATCCTGGCACGTGCCGCCGGGCCGGGGTTCCGGCAGGTCCCACGACCGAATATGCTGCGTGCGGTTCACTTTCGCGCGCGTCATCCGGAGGACGGGTCCATGTACAAGGAGTTCCTCGGCGAGGTCGTCGTCTGGCTGATCCCTGTCGTCGTCCTTGTCGGACTGGCGATCCTGATCACGCGGCCCGCCTAGCCGTTTCCGAGAATGCCCGGCCACGCCGCGGCGGAGCATGATCCGCTCGACGTGGCCTAGTCGTTCTCCGCCGGCAGGAGACCGTCGACGATGGTCTTCTCCAGCAGCCGGTAGGACGTGTCCAGATCCTCCGACAGTCCGAAACCTCCGGCCACTTCCAGTACGGCGAAGCCGTGCACGGCCGCCCGCAGGCAGCGGGCGGTGTGGACCGCTGCTCCGCCGTCCAGCCCGCACCCGCGCAGCACGGCGAGCACGACCTCCAGCAGCCTGCCGCCCGCCTCGGCGAGTGCGGGGTCGGTCAGCGGCGCCGGGGGCATGGCGGCGTAGCGGAACGGGTGCTCGACGGCGTAACGGCGCCACACCCGCATCAGCGCGATGACGGCCTCGGGCCCGCCGCGGCCCATCACGGCGGTGCCCACCAGGTCGGTCATCTCCTCCATCACCCGCTGGGCGATGAGCGTCCGCAGTTCGCCGATGTTCCGTACGTGTTTGTAGAGGGACGGCGTGGCCACGCCCGTGCGGCCTGCCACCGCGGACAGCGTCAGAGCCTCCAGCCCCTGTTCGTCGATGAGGGCGAGCGCCGCGTCGACGACGCCGGTGGGGGACAGGCCCGCTCTAGGCACTGACGGTCTCCAGGAGGAACTCGCGGATCGCCTCGGCGGTCGGCCCGGGCATGTCCTGGTAAGGGTAGTGTCCCGAGCCCTCGATCATCGAGAGGCGGGCGAGCGGGGCCATCAGGTCGACCGCCAGCCGGGCCTCCTTCTCCGGGTCGGGGAAGTCGGGGTCCCTGGTGCCCATGACGACCAGAACCGGGCATCGCACGTCTCCCGTGCGCTCGGTCCAGCGGGTCTCGGTGGGCGCGACGACTCCGCGGGTCGCGGCCATCCTGCCCGACTGGCGGAGGGTCGCCCTGAGGTGGCGCAGGTGGTCGTCGAGATCAGCGGGCTTCACGTTCGGGAACAGCGACTTGTAGTACACCCCCCACAGCAGCGGGCTGTGCGTGACCAGTCCCTGCGCCGCCCGCAGGAACAGGCTGAGCTTCGGGTCGTCGACGAACGGGCTGATCAGCACGAGTCCGGTGACGTCGCCGGGGGAGTCGGCCGCGGCCCACGTCGCGGCCGCCGTGCTGGAAGAACTGCCGACCAGTACGGCAGGGCCGCCGAGGTGGCGCACGAGGGCGAGCAGGTCGCCCGCGACGTGCTCGGGAGCGTAGGACGGCCAGCCCGTGCTCGACTCGCCGTGTCCGCGCACGTCGACCACGGCCACGCGGTAGCCCGCCTCGGTCAGGAGCGGCGTCAGGTGCCGGTAGGCGGCGCGGGTGTCGCCCATGCCGTGCGCGCACACCACGAGGAGTCCGTCCTGGGGACCTTCGACGCTGTAGGCGAGCCGCCCGCCGGGCAGGTCGAGGAACCGCGCCTCACTCTTGCTAATGCTCATAGCTGAAAAGCTAATCTCTTTAGCCATCGTGTGTCAACCGCCAGATCAATACCGGTTTTTGACGCCTTGGGACTCGGGCCGTATGCACAGCTCTCAGTAGGGTTTCGTGATGTGGCGGCCATGGACCGGTTGCGCTCGTGGCTCTTGGAGGGACTCCAGCACGCGGACCTGAAGGCCGTGGGGCCGCATGGTCCCGAGGCGCCGCATGCACGGCACCGGTGGTGGCAGGTGATGTGCCTGACCGGTGTCGACTACTTCTCGACACTCGGCTACCAGCCGGGCATCGCCGCGCTCGCCGCGGGGGCGCTGTCCCCGATCGCCACGTTGTTCCTGGTGCTCCTGACGCTGCTGGGGGCCTTGCCGGTCTACCGGCGGGTGGCGGTGGAGAGCCCGTACGGCCAGGGTTCGATCGCGATGCTGGAGCGGCTGGCCCCCAAATGGTGGGGCAAGGTGTTCGTGCTGGTCCTGCTGGGGTTCGCGGCCACGGACTTCGTGATCACGATGACCCTGTCGGCGGCGGACGCCACGGCGCACATCCTGGAGAATCCCTTCGCGTCACAGGCCCTGCAGGGGCAGCGGGTCGCGGTCACACTGGGCCTGCTGGCACTGCTGGGCGTGGTGTTCCTGGTGGGGTTCAGCGAGGCCATCGGTATCGCGGTGGTGCTGGTCGGCGTCTACCTCGCGCTCAACGCGGTGGTCGTCACGGTCGCCCTGCTCCACATCGCCGAGAATCCGATCGTCGTCGCCGGCTGGCATCGGCTGTTGCTGACCGAACACAACAGCCCGCTCGCGATGATCGGGGTCTCGTTGCTGGTGATGCCGAAGCTCGCCCTGGGGTTGTCCGGCTTCGAGACGGGTGTGGCCGTGATGCCGCTGGTCAAGGGAGATCTGACCCGCCGGATCAGGGGGACGAAGCGGCTCCTGACGACCGCCGCCCTGATCATGAGCGTCTTCCTGATCCTCAGCAGCTTCGCGACGAGCGTGCTGATCCCGGAGGAGGAGTTCCGCAGGGGCGGGAGCGCCAACGGGCGGGCCCTCGCGTACCTCGCCCATGAGTATCTGGGCGACTACTTCGGGACGCTCTATGACGTCAGCACGATCGCGATCCTGTGGTTCGCCGGGGCGTCGGCGATGGCGGGACTGATCAATCTCGTCCCGCGTTACCTGCCCCGGTACGGCATGGCCCCCGACTGGACGCGCGCCGTCCGGCCCCTGGTGCTGGTGTTCACCGCGATCGCCTTCGCCATCACGATCATCTTCCACGCCGACGTCGACGCCCAGGGCGGCGCGTACGCCACAGGCGTGCTCGTGCTGATCCTCTCCGCGGCCGTCGCGGTCACCCTCTCGGCCCGCAGGCAGGGTCATCGCAGGCTCGCGGGCCTGTTCGTCGTGGTCGACGTCGTCCTCGCCTACACGCTGGTGGCCAACGTGATCGAACGCCCGGACGGCGTGAAGATCGCGTCCTTCTTCATCGTCGCGATCATCGTGACCTCGCTCATCTCGCGGGTGACTCGGTCGATCGAGCTTCGGGTCACCCACGTGAGGCTCGATCCGGTCGCCGAGGACTTCGTCAACGAGGCGGCCGGGGGGATCCACCTCATCGCCAACGAGCCCGGCGCCCGCGACCAGGCCGAGTACAACGACAAACTGCGTGAGCAGTGGCTGACCCACCGGCTGCGCAGCGAGGAGCCGATCATGTTCGTCGAGGTGACCGTGCCGGACGCCTCGGAGTTCGAGGCCGAGGTGCGGGTCTGCGGCGAGGACCGGTGGGGCCATCGCGTGCTGCGCCTGGAGAGCCCGACGGTGCCCAGCGCACTTGCCGCGCTCCTGCTCTACCTGCGCGATCGCACGGGACAGGTGCCGGACATCTACTTCCACTGGGCCGAGGGCAACCCGGTCGTCGCCATGATCCGTTACGTGCTGTTCGGCGGCGGAGACGTGCCCGCGCTGACCCGTGAGGTGCTGCGCAAGGCTGAGCCCGACGTCGCCTGCCGACCACACGTGCACGTCGGTTGACCACTCCGCGTAACAGCTCGACAACGGCCGTTGATCCCGCCTTAACGCCGCTGTACCGTCGGCGACATCGGACGGAAACTATCGGATGATGCCCGAAAGTTTCAGACCCAGGAGGGAACCACCGTGAAATCGTTTCGGCGAAGTGCGGCGCTCTGGGCGGCGGCGGTACTGATCCTCGGAGGTTGCGGGAGCACGGGGAGCGATGACGGCGCGGGCAAGAGTTCGGCCGGAGCGAAGGTGACGGTCGAGTTCTGGAACATCGCGACCAACGAACCGCTCAAGACGGTCTTCGCCACGGCCATCAAGGACTTCGAGGCCAAGCACCCCAACATCACCATCAAGAACGTCCCCATCGAGAACGACGCGTTCAAGCCCAAGCTGACGACGACCACCCAGTCGGGCAAGGCGCCGGACGTCTTCCAGACCTGGGGCGGCGGCGTGCTCAAGCAGCAGGCCGACGCGGGTCTGGTCAAGGATCTGACCGCCGACACGGCCTGGATCGGCAACTTCACCGACGCCGCGCTCGCCGCCTACCAACTCGACGGCAAGACGTACGCGATCCCGCACGACATCGGCATGGTGGGCTTCTGGTACAACAAGGCGCTGTTCGCCAAGGCCGGCATCACCGAGCCTCCCGGCACCTGGGCCCAGTTCCTCGACGACGTGACGAAGCTCAAGGGCGCGGGCGTCACCCCGATCTCGCTCGCGGGCAAGGCCAAGTGGCCGGGCCACTACTACTGGGCCTACCTCGCCATGCGGATCGGCGGGCTGGACGCGCTCAAGCAGGCCGGCGACGGCAAGGACTTCACGGCCCCCGCATTCGTGCAGGCGGGACAGAGCCTCAAGCAGCTGGCCGACCTCCAGCCGTTCCAGAAGGGCTTCCTCGGCGCGGCGTACGACACGCCTGACGGCCAGGCGGCGACCATGGGCAACGGCAAGGCCGCCATGGAGCTGATGGGCCAGTGGGCGCCGTCCGTGCAGTCGTCGGCGGGCAAGGGCATCGGCGACGACCTCGGCTTCTTCCCCTTCCCCACTGTGGACGGCGGCAAGGGCGCGGTGACCGAGGCGTTCGGCGGCGGCGGCGGGTTCGCCGTCGGCGCGACCGCGCCGGCCGAGGCCGTGGAGTTCCTCAAGTTCCTCACTGACAGCACCGAACACCGCAAGGCGGTCGAGTCGGGCGGCGTCCTCCCGGTCCTCAAGGGCGAGGATGACGCGGTCAAGGACCCGAATCTTTCGGTTGTATCCAAAAACCTTTCGGGCGCAACCGGATTCCAGCTCTACCTCGACCAGGCGTACCCGCCGGCCGTCGGGCAGCAGGTCAACGACAGCGTGGCCGAGCTCATCGCCGGGACCAAGACCCCCGAACAGATCACCCAGGCCATCACGGAGACGGCGAAGTCGGAGTAACGCCGCGTGGAGACGACGACGACAGAGCCGGGCGCGTCCCGCCTCCCCGCCGCTGAGGCGGGGAGGAAGGCGCGCCCGGTCCGCGCCGGCGCGCGAGGCGGTCGATTACGCGGCCTCGTGACGATCGCCCTGTTCCTGCTACCCGGGCTGGTGCTGTTCTGCCTGCTGGTGGTGGCACCGATCCTGGTGGCGTTCTACACCAGCACGTTCAAATGGAGCGGCCTGGGCGGACCGCCCACGGAATTCGTGGGACTCGACAACTTCACCAGGCTCTTCGCCAACGAGGTGTTCCTCGGCGACCTCTGGCACGGCGCCGTCCTGATCGCCCTGTCGGTGGTGGTGCAGCTTCCGCTCGCGCTCGGCATCGCGCTGCTGCTCAACCAGCGGCTGCGCGGCCGGGCCTTCTACCGGCTGGTGTTCTTCGCTCCGTACATCCTGTCGGAGGCGATCACCGCGGTCCTCTTCACGATGATCCTTTCTCCGGATCAGGGGCTGGCGAACCAGATCCTCGGCTTCTTCGGCCTGGACGGCCTGGAGTGGTTCGCCGACCAGTCGACGGTGCTGATCGCCCTGTTCCTGGTGATGACGTGGAAGTACTTCGGCTTCCACGTGATCATCTATTTGGCGGGCCGGCAGGGCATCCCGAAGGAGCTGACGGAGGCCGCCCAGATCGACGGCGCCTCCGGCTGGAAGGTGTTCAGGTTCGTCACCCTGCCGCTGCTCGGCCCGACGATCCGAATCAGCGTCTTCCTGTCCGTCATCGGGGCTATCCAGCTCTTCGACCTGGTGTGGATCATCACCGAGGGCGGTCCCACGCACTCGTCGGAGACCATGGCCGTCACGATGTTCGAGTTCGGCTTCAACCGGTTCCAGGTCGGCTACGCCAGCGCGATCAGCGTGGTGATGTTCCTCATCAGCCTGGTCTTCGCGCTCGCGTACCAGCGATTCGTCCTGCGCCGTGACCTCGAGGGAGCGACCACCGTCATGCGAGACCAGCGATGAACGGCCGGCGCGGGCCGGCGAACCCGGTGATCCCCGGAAGGCTGCGCGGCCTGTCCCTGCACCTCGTCGTGCTGGTGATCGCGGCGTTCGTCGTCGTGCCCCTGCTGTACGGCGTGCTCGGCGGGTTCAAGGACACCGGCCAGCTCTCGACGAACCCCTTCGGGCTGCCCTCGCCATGGGTCCCGGAGAACTACACGGACGTCATCATGTCGGCGTCGTTCTGGCGCCAGCTGGGGAACAGCACGTTCATCGCGATCGTGACGACGGTCATCGTGGTCGGCGTGTCCGCGATGGCGGCCTTCGTGTTCGCCCGGTTCGCCTTCCGGGGCAGGGAGTTCCTGTTCACGCTGTTCGCGGCCGGGCTGATGTTCCCGTTCGCGGTGGCGATCCTGCCGCTGTTCGTGCTGTTGCGGACCTTCGGCCTGCTGGACAACCCGTTCGGTGTGATCCTTCCGCAGGCGGCGTTCGGGCTGCCGATGACGATCGTCATCCTGCGCGGCTTCTTCCGGGCGATCCCCGGCGAGCTCGAGGAGGCCGCGACGCTGGACGGGTGCGGCGCGTTCGGCTTCTTCTGGCGGATCCTGCTGCCGATGGCCAGGCCCGCGATCGCGACGGTCTCCGTGCTGGCGGTCGTGGCCAGCTGGAACAACTTCATGTTGCCGCTCGTCGTGTTCAACGATCCGAACTGGTGGACCATCCCGCTGGGAGTGCAGCGGTTCCAGGGGCAGCACGCGTCGGAGACGGCGCGCATCCTGGCCTACATCGTGCTCGCCATGATCCCCGCCCTCGGCTTCTACGCCGTGGCCGAGCGGCATCTGATCGGAGGTCTCACGGCGGGGGCGATGAAGGGCTGACCCCAAGACCTTGACGCCGCCTTGGCCCCACGGCGTCCGCCGCCGTGTTTACCCTGGCCATAGAGGCAACGGGATCTTGTCACGGGGAGGCCTCCATGGTCGGGATGACATCTGTGGCCCTGCTCGCCGTACTGGGGACGGGGGTCGCCGCGCCCGCCCCGAAGGCGCCGCCGTCGCCGTCGGACTCGAAGGTGAGCGCCGTGATCAAGGACGTGCGCGGGCAGACCGTCGGGACGCTCCAGATCGAGGACAGCGGGAACGGCAAGTCCCTGGTGACCGTGGCGGTCGCCGGCCTGTCTCCGGGATTCCATGGATTGCACATCCACAGCAGGGGCGTCTGCGACCCCGCCTCGAAGGATCCCGCCACGGGCAGCCCGTTCTTCAACGCGGGCCCTCATCTGGGGGCGGGCGAACACCCGAACCACACGGGTGACCTGCCGAATCTCCTGGTGGGACAGGACGGGATCGCCGGTGCCAGCTACGTGACGGACCGTTTCGTCGTCAGGCAGTTGATCACCCGGCAGGGCACCTCCATCGTCATCCACTCGAAGCCGGACAACATGGCCAACGTCCCCAACCGGTACAGCCACGACGGAAAGACGGGCCCGGACGCCGAGACGCTGAAGGCGGGCGACTCCGGCGACCGGATCGCCTGCGGCGTCATCGGGAGCCGGAGGTGAGGTTTCCCGCCCCCGGCTGGTGGGAGGCCGGGGGCGGGAAACGCGGGGTGGATGGTTCGAGGTGCGGGCCGGGAAGGGTGTTCCGGCCTATTTCTGGAGGTAGCGGGACGAGGCCCAGCCCGGCCGGCCGCTGGATGACGTGACCGCGACCCAGCCGCGCCAGGCGCTGCACGCTCCGGCGAAGCGGCCGTCGGCCTGGTCGAGCGTCCCGACCGGCTTGTAGGCGAGGCCCGGGCCCTGCCTCACCTGGAGGTGGCTGCCCCTGCGCAGGTTGGCGACCCGGTAGGTGCAGGAGAGCGCGGGACGCCGTACGACCGAGGGATGGGGTGTGGGGATCCGGTACAGGTAGCCGGCGGAGGCCCATCCGATCCGGCCGGAGGAGGACTTCAGCGCCACCCACCCGTGAGATCCGCTGCACGCTCCGGCGAAGCGCCCGTCGGCCACCGTGAGCTCGCCGACGGGCCGGTAGCGGAGGCCCGGCCCCTGCCTGACGTTGAGGAAGCTCGACGGGCGGACCTTGACCACCTGGTAGGTGCACGACAGGGGCGGCCGGTACGGTTCGAGCACGGGCTTGGCGACGGGCGCGACGGCGGCCGGTTCGTCGATGGGTTTGACGGCGGGCGCGGCGGCCGGTTCGTCACGGGGTTTGGCGGCGGCTCGGGCGGGCGCGGCGGCGATCATGAGCAACCCCGCGGTGGCGCACAGGGTCAGGGCGGGGATGATCCGCTTGACGATTGCCACGGTGGCTCCCTTCGGACGTGTTATCACTCTGGGTTGTTGACCAGTTACGCTCTGTTTACACGCCGATCCGTCCGCGCGGGATTTCTTTACCGTCAAATGACGAGCGGGAGGCGAGATGTCCACGAAAGTCGCCATTCTCGACCGCCCTTTTCTTTGCGGACCACGGTGTTTCCCGGGACGGCCTCCGGGGGGATCCAGACAGCGGGCGGTCGCCCAAGGGACGGTCAAGAAGATCTCCCAGGAATGGTCGCCGCATCTTCGAGGAGTGGTTGCGACATGCCCTCAGCCGACTGGACCTGGTCCGTGGCGACGATGCTGCATCCGGTGTCGGAGCGCACCTGGACGGCCGTGCTCCTGGTCTGCGTCTCCACCGTCGCCGGAGCCTGGCTCGCGCGGCGCAATTCCCGGCGGCTGACGGCATGGCTGGCGATCACGTCGGCGTTGATGCTGGTCACGGCTCTCGTCGACCTCCTGCCCGACGCCTGGAGCGACGCGGTCGCCTGCGGCGTCCCCCTGTGGGCCGTGGGACTGGCGGCGGCCTTCGGCTTCCTCGTGATCACGCACTACAGCCACAAGTCCTGCGCCTGCGATCTGGAGACCACACGGCAGCGCGTCGCCGAGCACGCGCCCGGGCGGCACCGTCGTATGCGGGACGCGGTCGGCGCCGCCGTCTTCGGCGGAATGGAGACCGCGGCCGCGCTCACCCTGCACCGGGCGATCGAGGGGGCCACTTTGGCGTTGAACGCCTCCCTGGTCGTGGTCATCGCGCTGATGGTCCACTCGGCCAGCGAGGGGCTGGCCCTGGCCGCGCTGCTCGACGTGGGAGGCCAGCGCCTGACCCCCTGGCTGGTCGTCGCCTGTGTGAGCCCGGCCGTCGGCGTCCTCGCCGCGACCCTGAGCCCGCTTCCCGGCCAGGTGGTGCCGATCCTGCTGGGCATGGTGACGGGAGTCGCGCTGCGTACGGCCATCGCCGGCATGAAGCACGCCGCCAGCAGGCACGAGCGGGGCTTCCTGTCCAAACGCCACCTGGACGTGGCGGCCGCGGTCATCGTGACCGGCGGCGTCGTCCTCGTGGCCGCTCACGGCGTGCGCGCCCACCGTGAGCAGGACGAACAGCCGGTGGCGAGCGCCTCGAGCACGCCGACGGCCACGCCGGAGAGCACGCCGGAGAGCACGCCGGAGAGCACGCCGTCCCCGATGACCCGCGCCGACCTCGGGACCGCCGTGGCCTCAGGCCGGATGAGCCTCGCCGACGTGCTCCGGGACGATTCCGGCGTGGCGGGCCGGGTCGGCGTCCTGTGGATCCTGCGGCACCTGCCCGGCCACGGCTCGGCCAAGGTCGGCGCCCTGCTGGCGGCCATCGGCGTCGACGGCAGGAGCCATGTCGGAGATCTCGACTCCCGCGAGCGCAGCGCGCTGGTCAAGACGTTCCACTAGACGACCCTTTGGGAGGATCCACGGCTGTGCCGCTAGCCGCCGTGCGCCCCGTGGAACGGCGTCGTGACCCCTTCGTACGCCAGGTGGAGGGCCATGCCCTGGTCGGCGTGGACGAGGTTGTGGCAGTGGTTCATCCACAGACCGGGGTTGGTGGCGCGGAACGCGACCTCCCATACCTCGCCGGGCTGCAGGTCGAAGGTGTCCAGCCACAACGGGCTGCCGGTCGGTGCCCGCCCGTCGCGGGAGAGCACCAGGACACGGTGCCCGTGCAGGTGCCACGGGT
The DNA here is from genome assembly GCF_016863315.1 of Planotetraspora silvatica. Lineage (GTDB taxonomy): Bacteria > Actinomycetota > Actinomycetes > Streptosporangiales > Streptosporangiaceae > Planotetraspora > Planotetraspora silvatica. The sequence goes on along the minus strand of NZ_BOOQ01000042.1, from coordinate 80,732 downwards.
GGATGTCGCGGCTCCGGTTGACCACGGTGAGGCGGACGAGATCGCCGGTCGACACGATCTCGGTCGGGATCGAGGGGAACGCGTGCCCGTTGACCGTGTACGCGTACATCGGCCGCCCACCGGCCAGGGAGAGGCCGCGGTCGAGCACGAGGGTGAATCGGCGGTCGAACGTGTCCGCCGCGGTGAACGGCGTGGTGGCGGGCGTGCCGTACGTGGTGAGGTCCAGGTCGGGCCAGCTTTTCGTGTCCTCCGTCGCACTGGCTGTGACGCCGGCCGCGGCACTGGCTGTGGTGTCGGCTGTGGTGCCGGCTGTCGTCGTCGGGGCCGAGGCCTGCCGCGTGAGCCGTACGGACGGGGTGCGGTCGTCGGTGTTCAGCACGACGTCATGGTCGGCGGGCATGGTGAAGGTCAGGTCGTACCGGCCGCCCGCGGGCAGGCGCAGACCCGTCCGGTCGAGTTCGCCCGGGCCGTTCAGGTCGGTGCCGTCGACGGCGACGAGCCGGTACGGCGTGCCGGCGAGGGTGAACCGGTGCGGGGTGTTGTCGGTGTTGATGAGGCGCAGCCGTACCTGCGTTCCTGGAGAGACGCGCTGGTCGAGGGGCTGGTCGCGGCCGCCGACGACCGTCCTGCCCGCGAACGTGTGGACGGGAAGGGTCAGATCGACGCCCGCCGACGGCGGGCCGACGACCATGGTGCCGTACAGGCCCATCCTGACGCCGAGGTCGGAGACCTCGTGGGTGTGGTACCAGAAGGTCCCCTGCCGGTCGGCGAGGAATCGGTAGACGAACTCCTGCCCGGGGAGGACCGCTTCCTGGGTGAGCCCCGGCACGCCGTCCTCACCGGCCGGTACGTCGTAGCCGTGCCAGTGCAACGTCACCCCCGACCGGATGTTCGCGTTGCGCAGCCGTACCTCGACGAGATCGCCCACGTTCGCCGTGATCGGCGGGCCGGGGACCTGACCGTTGAAGGTCCACGCGTCGACCTTCCGCCCGGACGACAGAGTGATGGCGGCGGTCTCCGCGGAGAGCGTGTAGCGGCGGACGACTCCGCCCGCCGCGGGTGCGGCCGGCCCTCGTAACGAGGTCACCGGCCGGCCCTGCGGTTTCGCCGGGGAGCCGGCGGCCATCGCGAGATGACCCATGCCGCTGTGGCTCAGGGTGTGGTCGAGGCCGTCGTCCATCGTGGGGGAGGGGAAGAAGGCGAGCCCCGTACCGGCCAGGCCGGTCACGAGCGTGATCGCGATGACGATCCGCGGCGACCGGCCGGGACCCGCGACGATCCGCCAGGTGACCAGCATCGCGACGGCGACGACGGCCACGGTGATGAGAGCGGTGCTCAAGGTCGCGGGGTAGCCCATCAGCAACGTGCCGGCCAGACCGCCTGCCGCCGCGTATCCCGCGCCCAGCAGAGCCACGACGACGGCGGGCGATCCGGCCAGGTCGGCATCCGCCTGGGAACGGACCGCCCTGACCAGCCGGGGAGCGGCCAGTACGGTCGCGGCCACCCCGGTGACCAGGAGCAGCGGCAGGGCGACCGTGACCTTCTCCTGGACGAACCACCAGCCGGAGCCGGCGAGCCCGGCCACGACGCCCGCACGGGCCAGCGAGGCGAGCACCGCCGACGCGAGGAGGGCGAGCGCCGTCCTCGGGCGACGGGACGCGGCCGCCACGCCGGCTCCCAGCCACGTCGCCGCGGCCAGAACCGCGGCGAGCAGGTCGAGCGTCATGAGCAGAGCGGTGGTCATGAGGCGCGCGCCGCCGTGTTTTGCGTGTCGCCCGCGGCCGTGCCCATGGCGAGTCGTCGTGCCTGGCGGAACACCATGACCGAGACCGCCGCGATCGCCATTCCGTTGATCGCGTGCAGCCCGAGGACCGCGAGCGAGGCAGGAGTGGTGTTGCCCGAGCTGTCGTTCAGGGCGTTCCCGAGCGCGATGATCAGGACCTGCACGATGATCAGCCCGAGCGGGAGGATGGTGAGCCCGATCGTGCGGCCGGGCGCCTTGGAGAGTGCCGCGGCCACGGTGGCCAGCAGCGAGAGGATCGGAATGATCATCATGCCGTTCATGCTGTGCAGTGCGAACGAGTCGTCCTCCTGCGGCTTGTCGAACGCGCCGACGGCCGCGAGATACCACTGCACCATGACGGCGGCCAGCATCAGGCCGGCCAGGCCGAGATAGACCCTGCGCAAGGCGTGCTCCCTTCAATGTGGACCAACAGTGGCGATGGTGTCCCGGCATGGGTCGCCCCGTCGTCCGCCGCCCGGCGACACATCGCCTACGGCCCAAGGAGTACGCCCTCCCCCTCGGCTACTACCCCCCCAGTAGTCCCACCTGGCCGTGATCATGCACAGGTTCGTGATCACGCCCCCTGACCGGCCACAACCCCGAGCGTGATCATGCACAAGTTCGCCGGCGCGTTGCCTGAGCAGCGGAAACGTTTCCCGTGATCATGCGCAAGTTCTGGAATGTGCCGTGTGACCTGCGCGAACATCATCCGTGGTCATGCACTTGGGGCGTTGGCTGCCGGATGCGAACGACATTCGCTGTGCGGTTGAAACCGCGGTCGGGGTCGCAGGTCGTGCATGATCACGGCCGATGTTCGTCCAGGTGGTGCCATACGCGGCCGAACGTGTGCATGATCACGAATGGTGTTCGCGCAGGTCGGGCCGTACGTGACCGAACCTGTGCATGATCACGCCGGAGGTGTGGGGAGGTCGGGGCGTGCGCGGCCGAACCTGTGCATGATCACGCGGGGGGGTGTGAGGTTGAGGCTGAGGTCAGGGCTTCGTGGAGGGTGGGGTAGATGGGGAGGCGGCCGGTGAGGCCGAGTATGTGGAACAGGCGCCGGATGTTGGGCAGCAGGCCGCAGACGGCCACCCGGTCGCCTCGCCCGAGCCGGCCGTACGCGTCGAGGATGACGCGGAGTCCCGCGCTGTCGAGGAAGCGGAGATCGGTGAGATCGAACAGCAGTCGCACCGCCGGCCGGTCGAGGAGTTCGTCCACCTGGGCGCGGAACGCGGGTTCGGTGATGATGTCGATCTCCCCGCTGACGGAGACGACCGTGAATGGCGGGTGCGTCTCAACGGTCACGCGGAAGTCGCTCATATCCATCTCCGCAAACAGGCAGGAAGTCAGGCGGTGCGCCGTACGTAGTAGCTACCACATCCAGATCACAGCCGATCAACGTGTGAGGGGGACGACGGAGTGTCCCGGTCCGCACTTCTCATTGGAATAGTTCTTTTACTTGAATGAATCCAGTTAATTGTTATTATTGGTGTGTACCCGTTTGACTTGTGTCCGGGATTTGAGCAGGTGACGCACCGCCTGGCGGCTACGCCGGCGAACTCCGGCCGCGGGTGCGGCGAGGCCACGAACATCGACGGCTCACGCGGCCGTCCACATCACACATCCCTCCCTGTTAGGCTGGATGTACGAAGATCGTATACAGTATACGAGAATGCCGAGGAGGAGCGCGGTGCGCGGAAGGTCCGGATCAGTGGTGGGCTTACGAGGCCGTGTGGCCCGTATGCGGCCACGGTCCATCCGCGGCCGCATCACCGCCCTGGTCACGCTTCTCGCCCTCCTCCTGCTGATCCCGACCGCGCTCGCCGAGGGCGCGGTGGGACGGCAGGCCGTCACGGACGGGATCTGGCTGTCGGCCCGGCGCCAGGCCGACCTCACCGCCGCGGCCGTACGCCTCGGGCGGCTGTCCCAGCCTGTGCGGCCGGAGGTCGGGGGCGTCGGCTTCGTCCAGGTCGTGAATTCCGGCCATCAGGTCGTCGACGCGTCCCGGCGCGCTCGTGGCCTGCCGGTCCTGAGCCGGGTGTGGCCGACCCCACTCGATCCCGAGCGGGACGTGGAGACCTGTACGTCGACGGCTCACCTGGGCTGTATCCGGATCGCCGCTCTCCGCGTCGAGCCTGAGGCGAACTCGCCGGTGGTCTACGCGGGCCGCCCGGCGGCGAGCCTGAACTCGACCGAGATCTTCGGCCGGTTCTTCGGCCTCCAGGACGGTCTGCTGATCATCCTGGCCGCCTGGGCGACCTGGGTGATCACGGGGCGCACGCTCAAGCCGGTGAAGGCCATCAGCGCCGACCTCGCCGCCATCAACGGCAACGACATGAGCACCAGGGTGCCCGAGTGGCCCGGTCAGGACGAGATCGCCCAGCTGGCGCGGACCGTGAACGGCACGCTGGGCCGGATCGAGGACGCCAAACGGGTCACCGACCAGGCGCTCGGCCGGCAGCGTCAGTTTGTCTCCGACGCGTCGCACGAGTTGCGGACCCCCCTTGCGGGGCTTCGCGCCGAGCTGGAGGAGGCCCGGCTCCACCCCGCGGAGACCGATCTGCCTGATCTGCTCGACCACACGCTGTACGACGTGGACAGGCTGGAATCGATCACCACCGATCTGCTCCTGCTGGTCCGGGTCGGGGCGGAAGGGGACGCCGCGCGGACCCGGGTGGACCTGTCGGAACTCGTCGAGCGCGAGGTCGTCCGGCGGCTCGACCGGCTGCCCGTGCGTCTGCACGTCGAGCCGGGGGTGACTGTGCACGCGGCCGTGCCTCAGATCGTCCGCGTGCTCATGAACCTGATCGACAACGCCCAGCGGCACGCGCGGCATGCCGTGGAGGTCTATCTGCGGCGTGGCGTCGGCTACGTCGAGCTGTCCGTGACCGACGACGGGCCGGGAATCCTGGCGGGTGACCGTGAGCGGATTTTCGAGCGGTTCACCCGGCTGGACACCGCGCGCAGCCGGAACCACGGCGGCACCGGCCTCGGGCTGGCCATCGCGCGCGACATCGCCCACGCTCACGGCGGCACGCTGGTGGCGGCCGAGTCGCCGGGGGGCGGCGCCCGGTTCGTCTTCAGGATTCCCGTCTGCGACGACTAGCCCTTGCCAGGGTCGTCCGCCGGGGTCGGAATGGCCACGAGCATGGACGTCCCGCCGCCGGGCGGGCTCGAGATCTCCATGGTCCCGCCGAGCACTTCGACGCGGTCGCGCAGGCCGATGAGGCCCGAGCCCCGCACGGGGTCGGCGCCGCCGATCCCGTCGTCGCGGACGGACAGGCAGAGGCGGGAATCCTCGATCGCGAGATCGACGTGGACGATCGTGGCCCTGGCGTGCTTGGCCACGTTCGTCAGCGCCTCCGACACGATGTAGTACGTGGTCACCTCGATGTTCTCGGCCAGGCGTCTGGGGGCGATCACGCTCAGCTCGACGGGTACGGCTGAGCGACGCGCGAGGGTGCGCAGAGCCGAGGCGAGGCCTCCCCTGGACACGATCACGGGATGCAGGCCGCGCGACAGCTCCTGAAGATCCTCGACGACGCCCGCGAGGTCCTCGGACGCGCAGGACAGCTGCTTCCTGAGGTCCGTCATCTCCGGCGAGGCGGCGGCCTCGACCGAACGCAGCCGTAGTCCGAGGGAAATGAGCCGCTGCTGTGTCCCGTCGTGCAGATCACGTTCGATCCTGCGGCGGGTCTCGTCGGCGGCCGCGACCACACGGGCGCGTGACGCGGCGAGTTGCTGGCGCACCTGGGCGTTCGCGATGGCGGTGGCGACGAGTTCGGTGAACTCCAGCATGTGCGCCTCCACACAGGCCGGGGGATCGGGCTCCGACGACAGGGCGACCGTCGCGCCCCACAGCCGTCCCTCGACGACGATCGGGATGCCCACCGCCGAATTGACCCCGTGCTTCCTGGACCGCTCGAAGACGGCGCCGGCAGTGGTGGCGTAGTCCGTCATTCGGGCCGGTCGCCGGGTCTGACGGACCATGCCGGCCACACTCGGTTCGTCGGCGGACCAGCGTGTCCCCTCAGGGACCACGAAGTCGGGACCACGAACGCTCCACGAGCCCACCACGATGAACGTTCCGTCGGGGTCGAACCGGGTTATCGCCGTGTGGTCGACCTTGAGGACCCGGCCCATCTCATCGGCGACGGCTCCGAAGAGCTCTTCCGGAGCCACCCGGTGTGCGACCAGCGTCGCGACGCGCCGCAGCGCGGCCTGCTCGTCCGCGACCCGCTGGAGCTCGTCGTGGCTCGTCTTCAGGGCCCTTGTGATCGACTCGCGGTCGAGCGCCGCCTGCAGCAAAGCGCTGAGCGAGCAGGGGAGAAGGTCGTGAACGCGCTGGAGAGCCGGCTCGGGAAGGTCCTTCGGGACGGCCACTCTGCCGATCGTCCTGTCGCCGTTCCTGAGTTGTACGGCGGTGCGCAGCCGATCGTCCGTGATCGGCTCCAGCTGAATCGTCAGGCCGGGGGCTCCCAGCTCGACGGCGAGCAGATCGGAGGCGGTGCGGAGGGGCACGCAGAGATCCTCCGCGTTCAGCAGGAGGCCGGCCAGCTCGGCGGCCAGGGAGGCCTCCCTGCGGCGCTCCTCGGCGTCGACGGCCGCGGAGCGGGCCAGGGCCGCGAAGGACCCGGTCAACACCGCGACGACGAGGAAGACGGCGAGGGCCACCCACTCCGGGCCTGTGGCGATCTTCAGGACGAGGAAGTAGCCGAAAGCGAACGCGCTGGCCAGCGCGGTCAGGGTCCCGAGCCTCCACCCCCATAGGAGCGAGACCACCAGAACACCGGGCAAGTAAACTATGCACAGGGAACTCGGTGGCGCGACCTTCGTCAGCGGATTTGCGACAAGGGTCTCCACCGCGACCAACAAAACGCCTATCAGTATCCCCGTCATGAGGGGTGGGCGCGTTGGGCGTAGCAACGACGACAACAGTCGTGCGCGCACAGTCACTGAATATACTCGGGCTCCGCCCGAGGAGATCGGGCGGCCACCTTCTCGGGTGCCGGACGCGATCGCCCTCGTGGCACCGCCCGATGAGGGGTGGCGTAGACCGGTGCGAGACGACGAAGTGGTGGAACCCACCCGGACTCGGATAGCGCTCGCGGACGATGACGTACTGCTCCGCGAGGGGCTGGTGAGCCTCCTGCAACGATCGGGGTTCGAGGTCGTCGGCCAGGCGGGAGACGGTCCCGAACTGATCGACATCGTCAGCAAGCACGAGCCCGACCTGGTCATCGTCGACATCCGGATGCCGCCGGGCCACTCCACCGAGGGGCTCGAGGCGGCCAAGGTGATCAGGGAGGACTTCCCGCGGACGGGCATCCTCCTGCTGTCGGCGCACGTCGAGGTGGATCAGGCGATGGAGTTGCTCGCCGCCGGTCACCGGATCGGCTACCTCCTCAAGAGCCGGGTGACGGCGATCACGGACTTCATCGAGACGATCAACCGGATCGTCGCGGGCGGCTCGGTCGTCGACCCCCTTCTGGTCCGTGAGCTCTTCGCGGCCCGGCGCAGGAACGACCCGCTGGAACTCCTCACCGAGCGTGAGCGCGAGGTCCTCGCCCTGATGGCGGAAGGGCGGTCGAACGCCGGGATCGCCCACAGGTTGTGGATCACGGAGGGCACCGTCGAGAAGCATGTGCGCAGCATCATGGCGAGGATGCGGCTGCCGGAGACGGCGGACGACCACCGCCGGGTGCTCGCGGTGATCACCTTCCTCGACTCCCGCTAGTACGGGCCGGGGTGACGCTTGCCGCGGGCCCGCCAGGAAGAGTGCCCGTTGGGAGAGGCACGGTCGGGGGAGGCCAGGTCCGGGGGATGCTCGGCGGCCCGGACGATCTCGCTGATCGCCCTGCCCGACAACCTCGCCTTCGGCAGGAAGGCGATGGCGGGACTCGCCGTGATGATGTCCGCCAGGTCCCCTTCGGCGTAGGTGGAGATCAGGATGACTCTCGACGGCTCCGCGTGTTCGCCCGAGGCGAGGTCCCTGGCGAGGTCCAGGCCGGACTCGTCGCCGAGGGTGATGTCGACCAGCAAGACGTCCGGGCGGAGCGTCGCCGCCTGACTGATGGCGTCGGCCCGGGTGGACGCCACGCCGACGATCTCGATCCCCTCTCGGCCCAGCACGTCGCACGCGACCTCGAGGAAGTGGTCGTTGTCATCGACGATCAGGCAGCGCAGGCCCATGGATCCAGGATCTCGTAGGGGGATGGCCGGGGCATTGCAGCTAACGGTAATGCCGCAGGCTCCGCTGGCCTGTGTCACAAATGCTGGCTGGCACCGAAGACGGCCGGGCTCGCGCCTGGCATCGTGGCCCGGGTAAGCACACTTCGTCCCTGGAGTCCTCATGCGATGGCAGATCAGAGTCCGCAGACCGCGGCGACCAGCCGGCAGGCTCGCGCTGGATCTGCGGACCCCCAAGGGGCGGCTCCTGCCGTACTAGGCAGTGCCCTCCCCGGTCTCGTCCGGCACACCCGGGCCGGGCAGGGGGATGCGCAGGGAAACGGTTCCACGCAGGTCGAGCCACGCGCTGTCGGGACCGCGGACGAGGCGGAGCACCACCTCGTCGCAGGCGGGGCAGCGTGCCACCATGCCGAGGGCCGGGCCGTACACCCGGAGCGAGGCGACGGGCCCGCTGAGGCCGCAGTGGACGCACCGGCCGACGGCCGCGGTGACGTCGACGGCGAAGATCTCTCGCAGCGGGCCGGCCAGGGCGTTGCCGTCCTGATAGGAGTCCTGAGCGGGTTCGGTCATGTCACCCTCCGGTGGGGCCGAATCGTTCGGTCTTGATCGCACGTGCGTCGTGGCCCATGGCGAGCAGGATGTCGGAGGCCGTCTCGACGAAGCCGGTCGGCCCGCAGACGAAGCACTCGGGCCCGAACTCCGCCGGCCAGCCGCCGGTGTTCATGTCGGCGATGGTGAGCCGTCCGGCCTGGCGGGCCCACCCGTCGGGGACGACACGGGTGTAGAGGTAGGTCACGTCCAGGCCGGGGTGCGGCAGGCGTAACTCCTCCGCGTAGTAGCGCTCGCCCGGCTCGCGGAGCGAGTAGATGAGGCGGAACGGCGTGCGACTGCCCGCCTGCCTGCGGGCGCGGATCATGGCCATCAGCGGCACGATCCCCGAACCGCCCGCGACCAGCAGCACGGGCGCGGTGCCGGTGGGCCGCCACACGAACCAGCCGCCCACCGGGCCGCGGATCTCCACCTCGTCGCCGACAGTGAGTTCCTCGGTCAGGTACGGCGAGACCTCGCCGTCGGGCACCTGCTGGACGGTCAGTTCGACCCGTTCGCCGTCGGCGGGAGCGGCGATGGAGTAGCTGCGCTGAGTGCTGTAGCCGTCCTCGGCGGTCAGCCGTACGTCCACGTGCTGGCCCGCCAGGTGGCCGGGCCAGCCGGGGATCTGGAGGACCAGGGTGCGCGCACTCGGGGTCTCGTCACGGATCTCGACCAGCCTGGCGATGCGCCAGACCAGCCTGCGGCCGTTCAATCTCCCTGGTAGCGCTGCTCGCGCCACGGGTCGCCGTAATTGTGGTAGCCGGCCGTCTCCCAGAATCCGGGCCAGTCCTCGTTCATGAGCCGGATGCCCTGGACCCATTTCGCGGATTTCCACAGGTAGAGGTGGGGGACCAGGAGCCGGGCCGGACCGCCGTGCGCGGCCGCGAGTTCCTCTCCGTCGAACTGGTAGACGATCCACGCCTTGCCGTCGAGGAGATCCTCGACCGGGAGGTTCGTCGTGTAGCCGCCGTAGGAGTAGACGAGGGCGTACTCGGCGCTCGACTCGACGTCGGCGAACAGGGTGTCGAGGGACACCCCCTTCCAGTCGGTGCCGAGCTTCGACCATTTGGTGACGCAGTGCAGGTCGACGGTCGGGGTCTCGCTGGGCAGGGCCATCAGTTCCTGCCAGGACCAGCGATGTGTCCGCCCGTCCTCGGTGTCGATGGCGAACTCCCAGCGGTCCAGCGGGACCCGCGGAGTCGGCCCGGCCGACAACACCGGGAAATCGTGAACGAGATACTGGCCTGGCGGCAGCTTCACGCCCTCATCTCTGGGCCTGCCGCGAAAGCCGCGCGAAACGAATCCCATTGATACCTCCCCGGGATCACATTAGCGAAATGCCGTAAAGGGTCGGGGACCCGGTGTGGAGATCCACGCCGAGTCCCCGGGTGCGGTGCTAGAAGACAGGAACGCCCTCGCGCACGAGCTTCCAGTTGGGGTCGGCGAAGGTGGCGGGATCGATGGTGCCGGACGCGGAGGCGTACTCGATCAGCGCCTGACGGATCTCCACCTGGGCGTTGTAGACCACGGGGGCCGTGGTCACGCCGGGGAAGCCGCCGCCGCCGGACTGCCGGTAGTTGTTGATCGCCACGACGAACTGCTGGTCGGCGGCGACCGGCTGCCCCTGGTAGGACAGCCCGATGATCCGCTGCCCCACCGGCTTGGAGATGTCGATGTCGTACGTCACGCCGGACAACTGGTCGTAGTTGTAGTCCGGGGTGCCGCCGGCGTTGGTGAGGCTTCCGAGATCGATCGGGGCGCCGGGAGCGACCTGGGCGAAGTACCTGGCGGAGTACTCCAGGTAATCCTTGACCTGGGCGCCGGTCAGCTTCACGCCGAGCAGCGTGTTGTCGTAGACGTACAGGCCGGCCATGTCACGGACGCTCACCGGGCCCGCGGGGAAGACCGCGCTGCGGCTGAACGGCGCGGCGATCGACAACACCGGCAGGGAGGCGTCGGCCGTGCCCGCGATGGCCTTGCTCACCAGATCGGTCTGGACCCGCTGGATGTAGTCGAGGATCGGGGTGTCCTTGTACGGAGACTCCGCGGCGGACAACTGCTCCTTCGACTGGGCGACCACCTGGTTGACGTAGGCCACCGTCTTGTCGTGCTGCTCCTTCATGAGAGCGACGATCTTCGGGTCCTCGGGGACCGTGTTGGTGTTCAGCGTGGTGGACGACTTGCCGGAGACGCTCCACCTGCCGCGCTGCTTGGTGAGGGTGAAGTCGACCACCGACAGCCGCTGGCCCCACCTGCCGGGCTCGGTGAGCAGCACCTGCTGCCCGGTGACCTTGTTGGTCACGAACCGCTGCGGCACGTCGTTGTGGGCGTGGCCGAACAGGACGGCGTCGATTCCCGGGACCTGCTCGGCGACGAGGGCCGAGGCGTTCTCCACCGGGAGGTCGGAGCCGTAGGACGACATGCCGTTGTCGCCCGCGTGCGCGGTGACGAGCACTACGTCGGCGCCGAGGCCGCGCAGGACCGGCACCCACTTCTTCGCGGTCGCGACCAGGTCGAGGAACTTGAGCTTGCCCTCGACGTTGGCCTTGTCCCAGATCGCGATGCCCGGGTTGGTGAGACCCAGCACGCCGACCTTGATCGGCTTTTCGCCCTTGACCTTCATCGTCTTGATCAGGAAGGGCTGATACGCCGGAAGGCCGGTCCGCGCGGACACCGCGTTCGCCCCCAGCACCGGGGCCTTCATCTGGTCGATCCACTTGGCCAGCAGGGGCAGGCCGTAGTTGAACTCGTGGTTGCCGAGCGTGACCGCGTCGTATCCGATGGCGTTCATGGCCTTGGCCATGGGATGGATCTTCCCGGTCGTGGTGACCGGCTCCATCTTCGCGTAGTAGTAGTCGAGCGGGGTGCCCTGGATGGTGTCACCCGAGTCGAACAGCAGCGTGTGATCCGCCCCGCGGTCGGCGCGGATCTGCTTGACGAGGGTCGAGACCTTCGCCAGGCCGACGTCGTTGTGGGCGCTGTCGTCATACTCGGCGTTCTTGAAGTAATCCCAGTTGACGGCGTTGCCGTGGATGTCGGAGCTGGCCATCACGGTGACCTTCACCGAGTGGCCGGAGGATGAGTGGCCGGAAGATGCGGTAGCGGGAGCACTGGGGGCCAGGAGGCCGAACGCCGCGACGACGGTGGCGCCGGCGGCCAGGGCCTTGCCGATCTTGATGGACATTTCTGTGACGATAACGAGGCGATATCACCGCCACGTCACAGAGTTCTTAACCGGACATTGAGGTCGAATGTCAAGATTGCGTGGTTAGGAACTCCCATTGTCCTGTGACTGGGAATCGTTGGCCCTGGCCCACTTGGCGAGGAGCCGGAGGGCGGTCTCGGACGGCGAGGCGGGGTCCACGGTGTAGATCAGCAACATCTGGTCCGCGTCCCCGGGGAGGGTGAGCGCCTGGTAGCCGAGGGTGAACTCGCCGGCGGCCGGGTGCCGGTAGCGCTTGACCCCGGAGATGCGTTCGAGCACGTGATGTTCGTCCCATATCCGCCGGAAGTCCTCGCTGTGCAGGCAGAGCTCCTTGGTCAGCTCGTGGAGCCGGGGGTCTCTCGGATGCCTGCCGATGGCGAAGCGCAGCAGGGCGGTGGCGTCGGCCGCCACGATGGCCCAGTCGCGATGCAGCTCCCGGGACCGGGGGTCCAGGAAGACGTATCTGGCCAGGTTGCGTTCGTGGGGCGACATGGTGTCGAAGCCGATCATCAATGCCCGGAACATCAGGTTGGCGGCCAGGAAGTCCGTGCGAAGGCCGATCACGGCGGCCGGGACGTCGGCACGCTCCAGGGTGTCGAGCAGGACACGGGTCTCCGGAAGGACGTCTTGCTGGAGGACCTTTCCGCAGCGGGCGGGGTTGCAGATGGGGTTGGCCAGGTCGAACAGGTGCTCGCGTTCGGTCTCGTTGAGCTGGAGCGCGCGGGCGATGGCGTCGAGCACCACGGGGGAGGCGTTCTTGCTGCGGCCCTGCTCCAGCCGGGTGTAGTAGTCGACGCTGACGCCGGCGAGTTGTGCGAGTTCCTCACGCCGCAGCCCGGGGACACGTCGATGTCGCTGAACCTCCATCCCGACGTCCCCGGGATTGAGGCGGGCTCGGCGTGAGCGGAGGAAGTCCCCCAGCTTCACGGGGTGGTCCATATGTCCAGTATGTGCCTTATGTCACTTTTTATCGTGATGAGGGTCGCTCCGCGTCCTGGCCCACTTCGCGAGCAAGGCCAGAGCGGCGGCGGACGCCGACTCGGGCTCCGCGGTGTGGACGCACATGTACTGGTCGGGCTCCGCCAGCGTCAGGCCCTGGTAGTTGACGGAGAAGTCCCCGGCGATCGGGTGGCGGTAGTACTTGATTCCAGAGGGACGGTCGTGAACGTGGTGAACGGCCCACAGCCGGCGGAAGGGGTCACTTGCTGTCAGGAGTTCCTGGATCAGCTCGCGCAGTGCGGGGTCCTGAGGATGCCGGCCGACGCCGAACCGCAGCATGGCGGTGACGTCGCCCGACACGACGTCCCAGTTCCGGAGCAGCAGACGGCAACGCTCATCCAGGAAGGTGAGCTGCGCCAGGTTCCGATTCCGCGGCGGCCCGTCGTCCCACATCAGCAAGGCCCGATACAACCGGTTGGTGGCCAGGAAGTTCGTGTAGCGGCCGAGCACGCACGCCGGGGTGTCGCCACGGTCGAGCGCGTCGAGCAGCTCGTGGGTCGAGGGATGAACCGCCTGCACAACAGGGGTGTACGTGTGGTCGAGAACAGGTCCGGCCAGGTCGAACAGGTGCTCGCGCTCGGTCTCGTTGAGCTGGAGCGCGCGGGCGATCGCGTCGAGCACCGCGGGGGAGGCGTTCTTGCTGCGGCCCTGTTCCAGCCGGGAGTAGTAGTCCACGCTGACACCGGCGATCTTGGCGAGCTCCTCGCGCCGCAGCCCGGGGACACGTCGATGTCCCTGGACCTCCATCCCGACGTCCTCCGGATTGAGGCGGGCTCGGCGTGAGCGGAGGAAATCCCCCAGCCTCACGAGGCGGTCCATACGTCCAGTATGTTCCTTGCTTCATTTTTGGCTGTGGCGAGGGTGGCTCCGTGTCTTCGCCCACTTCGCGATCAACGTCAGGGCGTCGGCCGACGGAGACCTCTGCGCGGCGTATGTGCCGCACGTCACTTTTCCATGCGTGGGGCCCGAGGGTGGCCCTGGTGGTCCGTGTCTAGAGGGGGCCTGTTCAGAGACCCAATGGGCCGCTCGGTGATGGTTGTCTGGATGGTGACAGATCGCTGACAGGGCCCGACCGAGGAAGGAGCCACCGATGAACGGCTCGATCCCACCGACAGACCGTGAGACCGTCATCGGCGCACATCCGGACCCGGCGGCGGCCGAGCAGGGGTGCCGGTTCGCCGCCGACGCCGCCCACGAACTCTGCACACCGGTCGCGGCGCTCCGGGTCGAACTGGAGGAGGCCCGGCTTCACCCGGATGAGACCGATCTGTTGGACCTCCTCGATCGCGCGCTGGGGAACGTCGACCGGTTGCAGACGATCGTGACCGACCTGCTGACGCTCGCACGAGCCCAGTCCGCCGCACCCATCGACCGGCAGCGGGTCGATCTGGCTGAGCTGATCCGCCTCGAGGTTTCGAGGCACGTGGATCGGTATGAGACGTCAGTGGTCCCTGTGGTGGACGGCGACGCCGGGGTCGTCGTCGACGTCGACCGCTTCCAGCTCCGCCGCGTGCTGGCGATCCTGCTGGACAACGCGTACCGGCATGCCCGGAGCTCGATCCGCGTTCAGGCGCGGTGGGACGGTGACGCGGCCGAGCTGTCCGTCACCGATGACGGCAGAGGAGTCGCCGCCGCGGATCGGGAGCGGATCTTCCAGCCTTTCGCCCGGCTCGACGCCGCCCGCGACCGTCGTAACGGTGGGGCGGGACTCGGCCTGGCGATCGCCCTGGAGATTGTCAGAACTCATGGGGGGACCTTGGACGTGGACGACGCGGCCGCGGGCGGTGCCCGATTCGTCGTCCGGCTCCCCGCCGCCCTCCCGGCGGAGGCGGAGCGGCTTTCCACGAACCGCGAGGAATCCCGGCTCGAAGCTCGGCTGGAGGAGCGGATCAGCGCTCTTCCCGAGTGTGGACCCGGCCGCCTCGATCACACGTTCGAGGATCTGCTGGGACGTGGAGCCCGCAGCCGGTGGGGGCACAGGTGCGGGGCGGCGGTCCGTAACGCCTACCGTGCCGGACGCGCATGCCCCCGGTGCCGGCGCACCGAGAGCGCGGTCGCCCGCGAAGCCTCTGTCGGAGACCTGCGCCGCCCTCCTGGTGCGGCCTTCCGCCGCTGACGGCGGAAACCCGCGCCGCCGGGGCGACGCGGGCTCCACTCGAACCTCTGGACCTGTGTGCTTCTACGGGTAGTTGATCAATGGGGACTCGAGGTGTGAGGAGTTGGCCGGGTCGCCGCTGTTGTTGATGACGCGGCTGATCGTTCCCGTACCGCCGAGCGAGACGGTGATCAAGCTGTGGAACTTCACGTTCGCCGTGTTCGGCACCTCGAAGGAGCGCGCCTCGACCACGCTCGGGTTCACGTTGAAGTACGCGTAGCTGCCGAGCCCCCATGCCTCGTGGCTGGTGACCGAATTGCCCACCTTGTAGGCCGCCCAGCCCTGGGTGGAGCCGTTCATCCAGGCCGACTGGTTGGGCGGGTCGTAGGGGAGTTCGTTCTGGAAGAAGTACGTCCGGCCGCCGTTGCCGTTCCAGATCACCTGGTACTTCTGATAGTGCTCGACGAACAGGCCGTACATCGTGACGTTGTCGCCGTTCACGATCAGCCCGGTGTCGGCGGGGTTGACCGTCCAGCCGACGGTGCCGGGGTGGGAGCTGTCCGAGTGGTCGGCCCGCCACAACCACATGTGGTCGCCGATCACGTCGGAGCTGTTGATCACGAGACTCTGGGTGGCCTTGCCCGCGATGGGGCCGCCGATGCGGAAGAACACGTCGTGCAGCGACGTCGGGTTGGCCGCGTGGCTCTGCGTCGAACCGGAAGGACCGACCTGCATCAGCAGCGGCGAGTTGGTCGTGCCCGCCTCGATGAGAAGGCCGGCGACCTTCACCCCGTCGACGTCCGCCACGGACATGGCCATGACGCCGTTGTCGGCCTGGAGCGTGGCGAGCCCGAGTCCGAGGACCACCGTGTTGGCCCGGCTCACCCTGATCGTGTCGGTGAGGTGGTAGACGCCGGGTGTGAACAGCAGGTTCTTGCCCTGGGCGAGCGCGGCGTTGATGTCGGCGGCGGAGTTGCCCGGCTTGGCGATGAAGAACTGGTCGATCGGGATCGAGGAGCCCGCCGACGTGCCCGCGGTCCAGGTCGCGCCTTGGGCGTTGGTCCGTAGCGCGGGCACGAAGACCTGGTAGGCGCCCGCCTGGTCGACGTACAGGAACGGCTTCTCGCGCACCACCGGTGTCGTGCCGACCGTGGTGTACGACGGGTTGGGGAAGGTGGTCGCGGGCGCGCCGGTCACTCCGGCGAACACGATGTTCCAGTTCTCGCCGGCCCAGCTGCCGATCTGGGAGTTACGGGTCAGCCACTGCTGCTGGCTGCCGGAGTTGACCTGTCCGTCGATCTTCGAGTCGGACATCCAGCCGCCGCTGGACCATCCGCCGTCGTCGAGCCGGAGGTTGCCCCGCACGTGCATCCTGCGGTACGGCGCCGCCTGCGAGACGGCCCACCGGTCGGTGCCGGACGGGGGGTTGACCGAGAGGTTCTCCGCCCCCCGCCAGAAGTTCTGGGTCGCGTTGCCCTGGAACCAGTCGGCCTCGACGTGCACGCCCCCGTTGACGGTGACGTTGTCGGGGGACATGCCGAGACCGAGGACCTGCGTGTAGAAGCCCACGTTGACGTCGACGTTGTAGGAGCCGGGCCGGAACAGCAGCGCGTACCGGTTGGTGCCGAACTGGTTGCTCTGCTGCTGGCCGAACACGGAGTTCAGCCTGCTCTGGATGGTCGAGGCGGGCATCGACGGATCGAAGACGAAGACGTTCGGCCCGAGGTCTGGGGTGCCGGGGGGCGGCGGGGGAGTCGAGGGGGTTCCCATGGTGAAAGACTGCGCCGCCGTTCCGTTGCAGGTGTACTGCCCGAGCTGGACGCTGTCGGCGGTGGACGCGGCGGGCACGTCCAGGCACTTGCCGCTGTAGCGGTTGACGAAGTGGTAGGAGCCGCCCGGCTCCTCCACGGGCTGCCACTGCTGGTTGTTGCCCCTGCTGTAGCTCCACAGCTGGATGGGGGCGTTGTCGGCGGCGGAGACGTTGGTGACGTCCCAGGCCTGGGCGGTGTTGGTGCTCACGTTGACGCGGTAGTAGCCGCCGCTCGTCGCCTGGAACTGCCACAGCTGGGCGCCGGTCCCGTTGCAGGCGTACTGCTGCACGGCCGTGCCGTTGGCGGTGGCGGCGGCCCGTGCGTCCACGCACTTGCCGCTGCCGAGGTTCACCACAGTGGTGAAGCCGGTGGGTACGGCGGCCGCCTTCGCGACGGCGGTTCCAGCGGTGGTGCCGGTCATGGCGCCGGTGGTGGTGCGGGCAGTGGTCTCAGCGGCGGTGCCGGTCATGGCGCCGGCGGTGGTGCGGGCAGTGGTCTCAGTGGCGGTCCCGGTCATGGCGCCGGCGCTCGGGGCCACCGCGAGTGTCAGCGCGGAGGCGGCCAGCGTCGCCAGGACCGGGATGAAGAGCCGGTGCCGGCGGCGGGGAGGGGAATGGATGAGGCCGGTGTCGTCGCGTCCCAGAGTCACGAGATCTCCTCTTGCCGCGGTACGCCCCGCAGTCCGGTGCGCACATGGCGGACGTCGTGCTTCGCCCATCCGGCAGGCGGCAGGAGACGCCCGCGGACGGGTGCGGTCGGTGAAGCCTTCTGAGTCGGTGAAGCCCTCTGAAAGGCAGGCGAATCACCGCCCGGGTGCGCCGTCCGGGCGGGCGGGTACGGCGGCGCCCGGCTTGTGGCCAGGCCGCCGCCGGGAAACGTATTACTGTAAAGTTTCTTTGTCAATAGGCCTGTCAAGTCCCTGTGACAGGCGGTTCCTGCGTGCGGGTGAGGACGACGACGGGGATGACCCTGTCGGTCTGCCTCTGGTAGGCGGCGTACCGGGCGAAGACCGAGACCATCAGTTCCCAGAGCCGTGACCTGTCGTCGGCACCGGCGACGTCGGCCCTGGCGGCGAACGTGTCCGCGCCCACCTGGACGGTCACGTCCGCGCAGTCCAGGAGGTTCAGATACCAGGACGGATGGTTCGCCGCGCCGCCGTTCGAGGCCACCAGCACGTAGCGGTCGCCGTCGGGAGCGTAGATCAGCGCGGTGCGGCGCAGCTTGCCCGACTTCCTGCCCCGGGTGGTCAGCAGCAGCGTCTCGTTGCCGTAGTAGCTGTGGCCGTCCTGACCGCCGGTCTCGACATAACGGCGGATGTGCTTGGCCACCCAGCCCGTCGGGCTGTCGGTGACCTCTTCCGGTGTTTCCATGGGGGGTCTCCTGCGGATCTTGATCGTTCGGGACCCGCCCAAGCTATCTCTGCTCGATCTCTCGCGGGTCGTGCCCGGTGGGATGTGGCCGAGCACATCGGCGGGCTGGTTCACGACTCTTCCTGGGCGAGCAGGCGGTGGGCCAGTTCGAGCCGCGGCTTGTCGATCATCTGGCCGTCGACGCGTACGGCCCCGCCGCCCGTGGCCGCCTCGACGACCCGGCGCGCCCAGTCGAGTTCGGCGTCGGTCACGGAGAACGCCCGGTTGACCGGCTCGACCTGACGCGGGTGCAGGCAGAACTTGCCGGCGAAGCCGAGCCGGCGGGCGCGCCGCGCGTCGGCGGCCGTCCGCGCCGGATCGGACAGGTCGGTGGTCACCCCGTCGATCGGCGCGGCGATCCCGTAAGCCCGGGAGACCACCACCAGACGGGACCGCGCATACAGGAGATCCTCGTCCGTGGCGCCGATGTCGAGGCTGAAGTCGACATTGCCGAAGGCCAGCCGTACCGTCGCCGGATGCGCCGCGATGAGCGCGGCGTTCTCGAGGCCGGCGGCCGTCTCCACGAGCGCGATCACCGGGACGCCGAGCCCCTCGAGGTCCGCCGGCCCCTCCACCTTGGGAAGGAAGACGCCGAGCAGACCGGGACGGTCGGCGATCGCGGCCATGTCGTCGTCATGCCATGCGGTGTCCACGCCGTTGACCCGCACGTATGCCCCGTGCCAGCCCAGCGCGTCCGCGACGGAGGCCCGCGCCGCGTCCTTGCTCTGCGGGGCGACCGCGTCCTCGAGGTCGAGGATTCCGACGTCGGCCCCGCTGGCCGCCGCCTTCGCGAACCGGTCCGGGCGATCGCCGGGCGTGAACAGCCAGGAGCGCGTTCTCATGATCGGCCCACCGCCCGGAGCGCCTGCTCGTCCCAGACCGGCCGTACGGCCGTCACGTCGGGCCCGTGGCCGCGCCGGTAGACCATCATGGTCCGCTCGAAGACGATGACGATCTCGCCGCGCTCGTTGAAGCCGATGGTGCGAACGGTCACGATCCCCACGCCGGGACGCGACCGCGACTCCCTGAGCGCGAGCACCTCCGACTGCGAGTAGATCGTGTCGCCCTCGAACACCGGATGCGGCAGCCGTACCTTGTCCCAGCCGAGGTTGGCCATGACGTGCTGAGACACGTCCGTCACGCTCTGGCCGGTGACCAGTGCCAGGGTGAACGTCGAGTCCACCAGTCGCCGGCCGAACTCGGTCTGCGAGGCGTAGTGGGCGTCGAAGTGGACCGGCATCGTGTTCTGGGTCAGGAGAGTCGTCCAGACGTTGTCCGTGGCGGTGACCGTCCGTCCGAGCGGATGCCGGTAGACGTCGCCGACCGCGAAATCCTCGAAG
Source organism: Planotetraspora silvatica (assembly GCF_016863315.1). Classification (GTDB taxonomy): domain Bacteria; phylum Actinomycetota; class Actinomycetes; order Streptosporangiales; family Streptosporangiaceae; genus Planotetraspora; species Planotetraspora silvatica. The sequence continues at coordinate 61,310 of NZ_BOOQ01000042.1, read as the reverse complement.
TACCTGCCCGACCACGAGACCTTCTCCGTGGATTCGGTGGTCATGTCGTCTGCCCTTCCCCTCGGTGGTGTCCCTCCTTCCAGTCTGGCGAGGCTTCTGTCGGGTGGTTCGTGCCGGGTGACCCGGTAGCTCTTATTCGCGTATTAGGGGAAGAGTAGTTATTTGTCCGACTGGCCAGTCGGTGTGATTTACGAAAATTCCGATTTAGTGTAGAACTCGCTGTTTCTCATTATCCTGCCGCCTATTTACTTTCTTCTGATGCCTCGCACCGTGTTGCCGCCTCTTCGGCCGGGTATTCGTGACTCAAATCCCTTCTCTGTCAATTCAACTGGAAACGCTGATTTATCGGACATCTACCTGAATGGGGAAAGGTACGTGATCGTTCGCAGCAGCACCGCGGCACCCGGATCGTTCACGGGCGACCACCCGGCGGCGCCGAGAACGGCTTCGCGGATGGCGCCGATACTGGGCCCCGCCTTCGTGGCGGCGATCGCCTATGTCGACCCGGGAAACGTGGCCACCAACCTGACAGCGGGAGCGACGTACGGCTATCTGCTCGTCTGGGTGGTCGTGGTGGCCAGCCTGGTGGCGATCCTCGTCCAGTTCCAGGCGGCGAAGCTCGGCACGGCCACAGGCAAGAGCCTGCCCCAGTTGTGCCGTGAACGGCTCCCCCGGTGGGGGACCCGGTTGCTCTGGGTGCAGGCCGAAGTGGTCGTGCTGGCCACCGATCTCGCCGAGTTCGTCGGCGCCGCCATCGGGATGCGCCTGCTGTTCGGGATGCCGGTCGCGATGTCGGCGGCAGTGACCGCCGTGGTGTCGCTGCTGCTGCTGGAACTGCGGCGGCAGGGCCGTACCCGCCGATTCGAGCTGATGAGCGCCGCCGCGCTGCTGCTGGTGGGAGCGGGCATCGGCTACGACATCCTCGTGGTCGGGAACCAGTCGGCCGCAGGGCTCGCCGGAGGGCTCCTGCCGGGCTTCCACGGCGCGGACTCACTGGTGCTGGCCATGGGCATCGTCGGGGCGACCGTCATGCCGCACGCCGTCTACCTGCACTCCGCCCTGGTCCAGGGGCGAGGCCTGTCGGCGGAGGCGGCCAGGAGAGACCCCGGGCTGGTGCGCCGCGCCCTGCGGCTGGACTGCGTGCTCGCCCTCGGGATCGCCACGGTGGTCAACGTGTCGATGATCGCTCTGGGCGCCGGTCTCGGCGCGGCCACGGGCGGGTCCTGGACCGGCGACCTGGTCGCCGCGCACGGGGAACTGGCCGGCAGGATCGGCGGCCTCGCCGCGCTGGCGTTCGCCGTGGCGCTGCTCTCCTCGGGGATCTCCTCCTCCGGCGTCGGGACGCTGGCGGGCGACGTGGTGATGCACGGGTTCCTCGGGTGGCGGGTGCCCGCGCACGTACGGCGGATCGTGACGATGGCCCCGGCCGTCCTCGCGCTCACCCTCGGCGTTCCGCTGACAGGGCTGCTGGTCGCCAGTCAGGTGGTGATCTCGCTGGGCGTGCCGGTCGCCTTGTTCCTGCTCGTCTGGTTCTGCCGGGACCGCTCGCTGATGGGCCCACTCGTCAACGCACCACTGACCACCCGGATCGCGGGGGCGACGGGCGCGCTGGTCGCCGCTCTCGGTGTCTGCCTGCCGTTCACGCTCTTTTTCTGAGACGTGAGACGTGAGACGTGAGACCTGAGGTCTGAGACCTGAGGTCTGAGGTCTGCGCCTTTTCGCCGACCATCTTGCTTGTGATCCCGCGCATTGTCCCGCCCGTGATCCCGGGCACTGTTCCGCACGCTTTCCCAGGCACGTCCCGCTCGTTTTCCCGCGCACTGTCCCGCTCGTTTCCCGCACGCCAGAAAAGGATGAGCTCGCATGTCCGACCGTACTTTTCAGAACATTCCGCAGCCGCAACGCAACGGGCAGGGCGGCATCGACACGGGCCCTCGAAACATCGAGCTGGACCGCCAGAACCCGGATCTGCTCACGCCGCCCGAGACCGACCACGGCACCCTGCCGAACATGAAGTTCTCCTTCTCCATGGCGCACACCCGGATCGAGGAGGGCGGCTGGACCCGGGAGGTGACCGCGCGCGAGTTGCCGATCGCCACCACGCTGGCCGGCGTCGACATGCACCTCAACCCGGGTGCCTACCGGGAGCTGCACTGGCACAAGGAGGCCGAGTGGGCCTACGTCCTGGAGGGCAGCTGCCGGATCGGCGCGGTCGACCAGGAGGGCTGCAACTTCGTCGACGACGTGCAGAGGGGGGACCTGTGGTTCTTCCCCAAGGGCGTCCCGCACTACATCCAGGCGCTGGACGAGGGGGTGGAATTCCTGCTGGTCTTCGACGACGGCTCCTTCTCCGAGAACTCCACCTTCATGATCAGCGACTTCTTCGCGCACACGCCCAAGAGCGTGCTGGCCAAGAACTTCGGCTGGACGATGCAGCAGATGGCGAACATGCCGGAGAAGGAGAAGTACATCTTCCGGGGCGAGGTGCCGCCTCCACTGGAGTCCGACCGGGTGGTCAGCCCCACCGGTGACGTGCCCCGGACCTTCAAGCACCGGATGCTCTCGCAGGAGCCGATCCGGTTCGACGGCGGCACGGTGCGGATCGTCGACTCGAGGACCTTCACGGCGGCCACCACCATCTCGGCCGCTCTGGTGGAGATCGAGCCGGGTGGCCTGCGCGAACTGCACTGGCATCCGACCGACGACGAGTGGCAGTACTGGATCTCCGGGTTCGGGCGGATGGGCGTGTTCGCCAGTTCGGGTCTGTCGCGCACCTTCAACTTCCAGCCGGGCGACGTCGGCTATGTCCCGTTCGCCTACGGGCACTACATCGAGAATCTCGGGAAGGAGCCGCTGGTGTTCCTCGAGATGTTCCGTAATCCGCGTTTCGAGGACATTTCAGCCATGCAGTGGATGGCCAACACTCCGCCGCAAGTCAGCGCCGACACACTCAACGTGCCGCGGTCGATGATCGAGGCGTTGCCGAAGAACAAGCACAGCGTCATCCGGTGAGACGGGCGGCCACCGCGGACAGACGCGGTGAGATGCCGGGCCTACCCGGTGAGACCCGGCGAGGCGCCGAGATGCGCCGCTGGACGTGGGCGAGACGCGGTGAGGCGCGCCGGAATCCGCAGTCGCGCGGGGGCGCGCCGGCCGGGTATCCGGGTGGACCGGTGCAAGGCCGTCTCACTCACAGCTGATCTTGATACATCGGATGTATTTTCTGACCGGCGTCCGTAACTGTTTGCTGCTGCTGGACGAAATCCGCCCAGATAGCTGGCCGTTGCCCAACAAATGCCCGATTTGGGCCTGCGGATTGGGCGGCTCGCCGTCTCTTGACGCCTCTAGACATCCAATGTTAACTACGCGTAACAGTCTGCAGCTGTGATGGGTGCGACTGGCTCGGGTGCCGAATCCGTGCCGGTTCGCACCGGTCTTCGCTGCGCAGGGGGGCGGTGAAACCGCCGTCGCCGGTCGCCGATCACCGGTGGCGGCGGTGGAGCCGTCCCCCTGCCAGGTTTCGCATCCCCGCACCCTTGATGATCTTGGTGTGGGTGAATCATGCGATCGATCGAGGTACGGCCAGGCGAGGCCGCTGCCAGGTGACGTCACAGCAGCAGCGAGTAAGGGAGATCATGTAGATGAGGTTGCTGCGTTCCCTTTCCTTATTACTTCTCGCCGGTTCACTGGCGGCGGGTGGCCTGGCCGCACCGGCGCAGGCCTCGACCACTGACTCGGCCTTCGACCAGACGGCGGGAACGCTCAAGGTCGACTACGCCAACTACATGTCCAAGCACGACATCGTCTACAACCGTCCCAACACCAACCCGTTGTACGGGCTGACCGTCGGCAACGGCCGTACGGGCGCCATGGTGTGGAACCAGAACGGGCTGACGATGCAGGTGTCGGGCGTCGACCTGTCCGAACAGTCGGCGTACGCCGCGGGAACGGCGAACCTGTACACGAACCCGGGCATGGACACCGGATACACGAACTACCAGCAGCGGCTTTCGCTCTACGACGGAACCCTGACCACCAAGTACGACACCAACCGCACGGTCACCATCATGGGATCGCCCAACTCCGAGGTCATGGGCATCCACGTGGACGACAGCCGCGGTGGCGTCTCCAGCGTGGCGTTCGACCTGAGCATGTGGGACCCGGCGACCGTCACGAACATGGCCGACGTGCCGGACCTGAACACCTGGAAGACCATCTCCACGTTCTCCGACGCCAACGTCGCCGGCTTCAGCCGCGGCCAGACCGACGCCAACGGCTTCGGCTACTCGATGGCGGCCACCGTGGAGGGCGCGAACTTCACCACCCAGGTCGTGGACGGCCGGAAGGTGCGGCTGAACATCACGCCCACCTCCAGCTACACGATCTGGCTCACCGCGGCGAGCAGGATCAACGCTCCCAACCGCGACTCGGTGACGCAGGCGCGCAACCAACTCGCCTCGGTCAAGGCCACCGGCTACGCCACGACGTTCAACAACTACAAGAACTTCTGGCACTCGTTCTGGAACAAGTCGTTCGTCCAGTACTCCAACGGCTCCAAGGACGCCGACTACATGGAGAACGTCTACTACCTGAGCACGTACATGATCGCGGCGGCGGGGTTCGGCAACTACCCGGCGCACTTCATCAACGGCGTCTTCCGTGCCACCCAGGACCAGAGCAAGTGGAGCAACGCGTATTGGTACTGGAACCAGCGCGACGTCTATCTGTCCTTCCTGTCGTCCAACCACTCCGACCTGATGGACCGCCACAACAACCTCTACAGCCGCAACTACAACGCGCTGAAGGCGTACACGCAGACGCGGTACGGGGTGGACGGCCTGTGGGTGCCGGAGACCATGGGCTGGGACGGCAACGCGCGCGGCACGACCGGCAGCGACTACACCAAGAACATCCTGTCGACGGGCTACGAGGCCGCCTACAGCATGTACATGCGCTACCGGTACACCAACGACGCGAACTACCTGCAGAACGTGGCCTATCCGTTCATGCGTGAGACCGCGAAGTTCTACTCCGCGATGCTGTCCTACGACAGCGCGACCAACACGTACTACATGGCCAACTCCAACTCGCACGAGACGTACTGGAACGTCAAGAACGCGATCACCGACCTGGCCGCCGTGCGCAGCATCTTCCCGCTGACCATCCAGGTCAGCCAGCAGCTCGGCGTCGACGCGAGCCTGCGGTCGACCTGGCAGAACGTGCTCGACCACCTCACGCCGTACGTCGTGTCGAACGGCGCCTACCAGCCGCACCAGCCGCCGATCTCGCAGACCCGCAACAACGAGAACGTCTCGGCTGAGCTGATCTGGCCGTACGACATCACCGGCATCGGCTACCCCGATTACCAGACCGCGGTGAACACCTGGAACCAGCGGCCGTTCCCCTACGGCAACGTGTGGTCCAACGACGCCGTCCAGGCCGCCCGGCTGGGCCTCGGCGACCAGGCGTACAACGGCATGAAGACGATGCTGCAGAAGTACCAGAACTACCCGAACGGCATGACCAACAACACCAACGGCGTGTTCGAGTACCTCGGCGTGCACCTGACGGCCATGAACGAGTCGCTCCTGCAGAGCTACAACGACAAGATCCGCGTGTTCCCGGCCGCGCCCACGGACTCCTCCTTCGTCGGGAAGTTCACCCTGCTGGCCAAGGACGGCTTCCTCGTCAGCTCCGAGCGCGAGGCCGGCGAGATCAAGTACGTCGGGCTCAAGAGCCAGTACGGCAAGCAGGCCACGGTCGTCAACCCCTGGGGCACCCAGCAGGTCCGGGTCCGCAGGACGTCCGACAACGCCGTCATCACGACCAGTTCCAGTGGTGAGGTCACCTTCCCGACGGCGGCCAACACGGTCTACGTCGTGGAGCGCACGGCCAAGCCGCTCAGCAACTACACCTCGACCACGCTGACCGGAACGGCCAACCAGGGCGTCAAGACCCTGAGCGGCACCGCGTCGGCTCTGGGCACCGCGGGGCAGACCTCGAACTCGCTGATCAACGACACCGAGCTGACCTACGACGCCAACTGGTACCAGACCACGTCCCGGGGTTACGGCGACTACAACGACGACACCCACCACACCAACACCGTCGGCGCCACCGCCACATACACCTTCACCGGAACCGGGATCGACTACCTGTCCGAGCGCAACAGCGACATGGGCAACGTCGACGTCTACATCGACAACGTCTTCCAGACCAACGTCAACCTCAACGTCGGCGGCGGACGCCAGGTCCAGCAGGTCGTGTACAGCAAGACCGGGCTGTCCAACGGACAGCACACCCTGAGGATCGTCAACAAGGCGACCTCGGTCGGCATGGTCGACGCCGTGCGCGTCACCAGCGGCTCCTCGGGTGCGGGGACGATCAGCCTGCGCTCCCGGGCCAACAACCTGTACGTCACCGCACCCACCGGCTCGCCGCTGATCGCGAACAAGACGGCCATCGGGACGAGCGAGCAGTTCGAGAAGGTCAATCTGGGCAACGGCAACATCGCCCTGCGGGCCAAGGGCAACAACCAGTTCGTCTCCGCCGAGAACGCCGGGGCCGCGGCGCTGATCGCCAACCGGCCGACGGCGGGCTCGTGGGAGACCTTCCAGCAGATCAACAACCCTGACGGCACGATCAGCCTCAAGGCGACGGTCAACAACCGATATGTCTGCGCGGACGGTGGCGGCGCCCAGCCGTTGATCGCCAACCGCGACGCGATCGGCCCCTGGGAGTCCTTCGATCTCATCACCAACTGAACGATGCTCGGCGGCGTGCCGTTGGACGCCGGCATGGCGCTGAGCGACGGTTGGGCGGTGGACGCCGGCGGAATCTTGGCCGGACGGTGAGAACGGCCGGTGATTCGGGCCTCATGGCCTGATCGCCGGCCGTTCTTGTCCGTTCTTGTCCGTTCCTCGGGACACGGGCGCCGGACACCGGGCGCCGGACACCCGGGCGCCGGACACGGGCGGCGGACACGGGCGGCGGACACGGGCGGCGGGGCGGGCGCGGTTGTGCGGGGGGTCGCCGTGCTCACCGCCCTGCCATGGCCCGATATGCCTACGTGAGGCCGCCGTCCGGATGTGAGAACGCATCGGCACAGTCGGCATATATGTCGATTTCATCTGAAAGGCCAAGGGCGTCGAAGACCTTCTTGACCCGAGGGGAGAGGCCGCAGACGGCCACGCGGTGCCCCCGGCCCAGGCGGACATAGGTGTCAAAAATGATCTGAAGCCCCGTGCTGTCGAGGAACTCCACGTCGCTGAGGTCGAAGAGCAGCCGCGCCGTCGGATGGTCGAGGATCCCTTCGACCCGCCTGCGTAGCTCCGGTTCTGTGGCGATGTCGAGCTCGCCGTACACGTTGATGACGGTGAAAGGCGGGTGAATCTCGGTCGAGACGCGGAAGTCATTCATTCGGCTCACCTCCGTCGCGTCGCGAAGTTGGTGTCCCTCAGGTGGTGTCCCTCTGAACAGGTGTCCCTCTGAAACAGCAGCCTAGGTCTGGCGCTCCTGGGATCCCATGCGAGGTCCCCATCGGGGATTCTCGTTCTGATCGATTTGCGCGGGATGCCCTATGGAATCGGAACGGAGGGCTTGGACGTCATGAGGCCTCCGCTCGGAGGCATGCGCGGTCCGGGGTGGCTCAGTCCGGGGTGGCTCGGCGCGGGGAAGCGGCCGCCGAGAGTTGAGTGCGCAGCTCAGTGGCCTTGCATCGAGCATGTGTTCGATATATGGTTGGGCTAGCCGTTACAGGTGAGCTTGGTTTGGCGGGCCGTTCTTGGCCGTACGCCGCGTGATGAAGTCGTCGATGCCTGCAGAGAGCGTCTCGGTCCGGGCGGCCGGGAATCGCAGTCCGTCGCTTTCGTCTCCGGCAAGGAGGGCTCGCCGTGTACGGCTTGTCGCAGGGGTGTGGGCAACCTCCCGCGCCGTCCTCTGCCACTCCTTCGGCCGTATCCTCACCGTCAAGCTCGGCCGTGCCTCATGTTCCGGCCTCGGCGTCAGACAATCACGATGCTGCTTCCGGTGGGTCCGGCTGGTTGTCGTCAGGGTGCCCTGGGCTGAACGGCGGCGATCGCGAGCTCCCCCGCCCACTTCCGGCCGGCCTGACCGCAATGCCGGCCGGGGCCGAGCTGAGCGGGATGTTGGAGAGATGCGACGTTGCTCAGGTGTCGGGGTTCGACGCCGTCGAGGTGTTGAAGGCGGCCTATCGGCAGTTGTGCCGTGAGCGGGCGCGATTCCTCCAGGTGGTGTTGGAGGTGGGCCTCAGAGAGCCGTTCTCGAGTGGTTCGGTGCGCCGGTTGGAGGTCCCGGACGAATTCGGCCCCGATGAGGTGCGGGCGGCGTTGGTCTGGTCGCGGCGCCGGTCGGATGCCGCGTTCGAGCGGGCGTGGGATGTGCATCGGCGGTTGCCGATGTTGGGGGAGGAGATGCTGGCGGGACGGCTGGATGAGCCACGGGCGGTGGCGTTCATCCGCTGGACGGCCGGGCTGACCAGTGACCAGGCCGCCCGAGTGTGTGAGCTCCTGCTGCCGCAGGCGCCGAGATGGACGGTCGGAGAGCTGGTCGAGCAGATTCAGCGGCTGGTGTTGGCGATCGATCCGCAGTGGGCGGAGAAGCGGTATCGGGAGGCGGTACGGCGCCGCCGGGTGATCGGGGTTCGTCAGGAGGACGGCACTGCGACGGTGTCAGGGTTGGACCTGCCGATGGATCGGGCGGCGGCAGGGTGCGAGCGGATCGATGAGTTGGCGCGTGGTTGTAAGCGTGCGGGCGATGGTCGGTCCATTGATCACATTCGTGTTGATCTGTTCCTGGGGTCGTTGGACGGGTCATTCGAGGGGCTCACCGACGAGCAGGTGGTGGCACATGTGCTGGCACATCCGTTCGTCGACTCGGAATCTCCTGCCGATCCCGATCCCGATCCCGATTCCGATTCCGATTCCAGTCCAGCTCCGGGCTCGGACCAGAACTCGGCTGGAAATGCGACTGAGAACTCGGCCCCGAACCATGCTGAGAGCGTGTCCGGGAGTCGACCCCAGAATCATGCTGAGAGCGGGCCTGAGGACCAGCCCGACAGCCACGGTGATAGTCGGCAGGACAGCCGAGCCGAGCCGGCCACTGAGGGCGACATTGTCGCCAGTACCGGATCTGACCCTGTCGATAAGGGCGGTCTTGATGAGATCAGTCCCCGATCCGGGGGCGACCACGGTGACGACGAGCCCTGCGGTGGCGCCATCGCGTCGAGCAGCTCACCGGGCAATGGGCCTGATTCGACATCGGCTGCCGGATCCCCGGAACAGGTCGAGCACGGCGAACGGCCGAACCCTCACGGGCGAGCAGGTCCATCTCCCGACGTCAGTCGCAGCGCCGACCCAGATGATGACGGCGTGCCCGGCCGAGAGACGGCGGCGAAGGGGTGGGCGGTCGGTGAGGTGCGTGTCGAACTGACCACTCTCCTCGGTCTGGATGAGCATCCGGCGGAGGTGCCTGGTTGGGGGATGGTCCATGCCGGCCTGGCACGCCGCATGGTGGGCGACATGTCAGCGGGCGAGTGGCGGTTCGCGATCTGTGGCGACGACGGCCGGTTGCTGCACACCGGGATAACCCGCTACCGCCCAGTCGCCCCTCACGCTCGCCCGCTACGTGACGCTCGGCGGGGCGGCATCGTGGAATTGCGGATCACCCAACGGTGCCTGGACCACCTTGCCGGCGAGCCTGCGGAATTCGATGAGTGGGCCGGCGTACTCGCCGATCTCGCCAGGCAGGCCGCCGCTCCAGCCGTGAGAGACGGTGACACCCGATCAAGCGGGGGTGGACGGGACGGCCAGGCGTCGGGCAGAGACCGCCGGCAGGCGGGTGCGGCGTTACGGCGACACATCCAGATCCGCGGCCGGGTGTGCTCTCGGCCGGGCTGCCGCGTGCCCGCGACCAAGACCGACCAGGATCACATCGTCGACTGGGTGGATAGGGGGCCCAGCGACGAGGGCAACCTGCATCTGGCCTGTCGACACGATCATCGTGCCAAACACCAGGGTGGCTGGCTTGTCACCCTGGCCGAGCCCGGACTCATCATCTGGACCAGCCCGCTCGGTCATGACTATCCCTCCCGGCTACCGCCGATCATGACTCCGATGCCCAGGCCCGAGCCTCGCAACTGGCCCGATGTCCCGAGCGCGCCACTTGCCGATGACGACGTCCCGATCATGACCACCGAACCTCGGCCGGAACCCGATCCCCCTTCGGGTGCGGATCCGGACGATCTGGGCTTTGGAAGGCGGAGCGCCGGCCGTGACGAGGGCGCAAGCTCGATAGGAGGTGGAACGATATCCCTATTGCTGGACGTGCCGCCGTTCTGATCGTGCGGCTTCCGCCCTGTCCGCCCTGTCCGGTTGCTCCACCTGGTTGCCCGCTTGCCAGGGCGGCGACAGGTTCGCGTGTCACCATGAGCGTCAACGCGATGGCCGCCTGGCCCAAACCGGGCGTACCGGGATGACGGATGTTCGGACTGACGGAGGTTCGGGATGACGGAGATCAGCGACGCGTACATGCGGGAGCACATGACCCGCTCGCGGGAGTACGCCGTGGTACTACTCAAAGCGGCCGACGGATATGGCAAGGAGGGCAGCAACGCCATCGTCTGGGAGCACGCGCGGCGCAACTTCGCCCTGCGGGCGGATGGGCTCCTGTCGGTCGTGCTGCCGGTCATGGATGACTCTGAGCTGTGCGGCGTCGGAATCTTCAACGGCTCGGTCGAGGATGTACGGGCGCTCATGGACGAAGATCCGGGTGTCCGTGCGGGTGTCTTCACGTACGAGGTGCATCCCGCGCGCGGTTTCCCGGGAGACGGGCTCCCGGAGTAGACCTCTCCGTTGTCGTGGCCCGGATGCGATGGTCGGGCGCCAATGTGAGGAGATGCTCACTTGGTTGACGCGATCGGGAGGAAACGGTACGTTCCGGTAGGTTTTGCGGTTGTCCAAGGGAAATCCGGTGAGATGCCGGTGCGGACGCGCCACTGTATCCGGGACGTTGATCCCGGGAGCCAGGTCGCTTGGCTGCCGCGGCCTCATGTCGTGGGACGCGTCATCCCTGAGGAGGATCCGCCGTGAGTCACCGTGCCGTTCTCCCGAGCTGACGAGGTCCGTTTCCCCACGGATCACCATGTCAATCGGAGGGCAACTCCTTGATCATCACCTACCCGTTCAGCGCGGTCGTCGGCCTCGACGACCTGAAACTGGCGCTGGTGCTCAACGCCGTATCCCCTCGGGTGGGCGGTGTGCTCGTCCGCGGAGAGAAGGGCACCGCCAAGTCGACCATCGTCCGTGCGCTGGCCGCGCAGTTGCCTCAGGTCGCGGTCGTCCGCGGATGCCGCTTCTCCTGCGACCCCGCCGCGCCGGACCCGGAGTGCCCGGACGGGCCGCATGACCTGCACGAGTCGGCCGGGCCGCATGACCTGCATGAACTGCACGGGCGGCGCGAACCACGCGGCCGACACGAATCCCGCGGCCCGCACGAGCCGCATGGTTCGGGCGGGTCGCACGAACCGCGTGGGCAGGAGGGCGGGTCGACGTATCGTCCCGCGGCGCTGGTGGAGCTTCCGGTCGGCGCTTCAGAGGATCGGCTCGTCGGCTCGCTCGACCTGGAAAGGGCGCTGACCGAGGGAGTGAAGGCCTTCGAGCCCGGCCTGCTCGCCGCCGCCCACCGGGGCGTCCTCTACGTGGACGAGGTCAACCTCCTGCACGATCATCTGGTCGACCTGCTGCTCGACGCGGCCGCACTGGGGACCTGCTATGTCGAGCGTGAGTCCGTTTCGGTACGGCATGCGGCCAGGTTCCTGCTCGTCGGCACCATGAATCCGGAGGAGGGGGAGTTGCGTCCCCAGCTTCTCGACCGGTTCGGGCTGACCGTCGAGGTGAAGGCCTCGCGCGACCCGGGGAATCGGGCCGAGGTGGTACGGCGCCGCCTCGCCTATGACGCCGACCCGGAGGGATTCGCCGCCCGCTGGACCGCCGAGGAGGCGGCGTTGGCGGACAGGATCGCCGAGGCGAGGGCACGGCTGGGGAAGGTGCGACTGCCCGACGCCCGGCTGCGGCAGATCGCCACCGTGTGCGCGGGGTTCGAGGTCGACGGACTCCGGGCCGACCTGGTCACGGCCAATGCCGCCATCGCGCACGCCGCCTGGCAGGGCCGCGACGCGGTGACGACTGAGGACGTCCGCGCCGCCGCCCGTCTGTCGTTGCCGCACCGCCGTCGCCGCGATCCCTTCGACGCGCCGGGGCTGGATGAGTCGCTCCTGGAAGAACTGCTGGCCCGGGCGGCAGACGACGATCCTGACGACCCCGACGACGGTGGGGGTTCTCGCGGCGACCAAGACGGCCCTGATGGTGCTCCAGACGGCGGAGATGCCGGACCTGACGATCGATCGGCCACCTCCGACCCGGCGGACGGGATGGACAAGACCCAGGATCCCAATGCGTCCGGTGACGGGGCGCGCGACGAAGCGGGCGACAAGAGGCCTGACGGCGACGCGCGTGACGGGGCTGCCGATGACAGGGCGCGAGAGGAAGCGCGCGACAGGGCGCGAGATGACAAGACGCGCGACGACAGCACGTCCCGTGACCCCGCCTCCTCTGATCAGGACGGATCGGACAGCGGTGCGGAGCAGATCGCCGTGGCGGGCCGGCCGTACAGGGTGCCGATCATGAAGGTGCCCGGCCTTGGAGAGGGGGCGTCGGGGAGGCGGTCGCGGGCGCGCACACCGCACGGCCGCACCACGGGATCCCGTGTGCCCGAAGGCCGGCTGACCTCCGTCCACCTGATGGGCACGCTCCTCGCCGCCGCGCCGTACCAGCGGGAACGCGGCAGGACCGGGGCGGGGCTCGTGATCCGCGACGGCGACTTGCGTGAGGCCGTACGCGAGGGCAGGGAGGGCAACCTCGTACTGTTCGTGGTCGACGCCAGTGGTTCCATGGCGGCGCGCAAGAGGATGACGGCGGTAAAGACGGCCGTGCTGAGCCTGCTGCTCGACGCCTATCAGCGGCGTGACAAGGTCGGGCTCGTCACCTTCCGCGGCTCCGCCGCCCATCTGGCTCTGCCGCCCACCTCGTCGGTCGAGGCGGGCGCGGCGCGGCTCCGCTCGCTGCCGACCGGTGGTCGTACTCCACTGGCGGAGGGGCTGACGCGCGCGGCCGAGGTCCTGCGGGTCGAGCGGCTGCGCGATCCCTCGCGGCGGCCGCTGCTGATCGTGGTGACCGATGGGCGTGCCACCTCCGGCGGCGACGTCGACAGGGCTGCCGGGCTGCTCAAGGGAGTGGCGAGTGTGGTCGTCGACTGCGAGACCGGTCCCGTACGGCTCGGCCTGGCGCGGCGGCTCGCGTTCCGGATGCGGGCTCAGGCCGTCCCGCTCGACTCGATGGCGGACCTCGGCGCCCTGGTGCGCGACTACAGAGGCGACAGCAGGGGCGCAGACCGGGGCGTGAACAGAGTCGACGGCAGTGGCGCGGACCAGGGCGTGAACAGAGTCGACGCGAGTGGCGCAGACCGGGGCGCAACCAGGCGCGACATGAGAGTCGACAACAGAAGCGAAACCGGGCGCGACTACAGGAAGGCGGTCTGACATGCCGCAGGGAAAGCCGGACAGTGTCCCCGACGACGGTCTCACCACGCGCCAGCGGCGCACCCGGCCGCTGCTGATGGTTCACACCGGTCCTGGCAAGGGCAAGTCGACGGCCGCCTTCGGCATGGCACTCCGCGCCTGGAACCAGGGATGGCCGATCGGCGTGTTCCAGTTCGTGAAGTCGGCCAAATGGCGCATCGGCGAGGAGCGGGCGCTCACCGTGCTGGGCGAGACCGGCGAGGGCGGCACGGTGACCTGGCACAAGATGGGCGAGGGCTGGTCCTGGATCCAGCGTCCCGGCACCGAGGAGGATCACGCCGCCGACGCCCGCGAGGGCTGGGAGCAGATCAAGCGCGACCTCGCGGCCGAGACCTACCGGTTCTACGTGCTCGACGAGTTCACCTATCCCCTCAAGTGGGGCTGGCTGGACCTGGACGACGTGCTGGACACGCTCGCCGCCAGGCCGGGCAGCCAGCACGTCGTCATCACCGGCAGGGACGCTCCGAAGGGCCTCATCGAGGCGGCGGACCTGGTGACCGAGATGGGCAAGGTCCGCCACCCGATGGACGCCGGTCAGAAGGGCCAGAAGGGCATCGAGTGGTAGATCAGCTGACCAGTGGTAGCTCGGCCGACCGGCGGCGCGTCCGCCGGTCAGGCTGAGTCGGTCGGGCTGAGTCGGTCAGGCTGAGTCGTCCTCCAGGTCGCCTTCCGTCTTGAGGTAGACCTCCTGGAGGCCGCGCAGGATCTCCGGGTCCGGGTGCTCCCACATTCCGCGTTCGGCCGCCTCGAGCAGACGCTCGGCGATCCCGTGCAGCGCCCAGGGGTTCGACTTCGCCATGAACGCCTGGTTTTCCGGGTCGAGCACGTACGCCTCGGTCAGCTTGTCGTACATCCAGTCGGCGACCACGCCTGTCGTGGCGTCGTAGCCGAACAGGTAGTCGACGGTCGCGGCAAGCTCGAACGCGCCCTTGTAGCCGTGCCGCCGCATCGCGGTCAGCCAGTTGGGGTTGACGACCCTGGCGCGAAAGACACGTGAGGTCTCCTCGGACAGGGTGCGCGTGCGCACCGCGTCCGGGCGGGTGCTGTCGCCGACGTAGGCGGCGGGAGCCGTACCGGTGAGCGCGCGGACCGTCGCGACCATGCCGCCGTGGTACTGGAAGTAGTCGTCGGAGTCGGCGATGTCGTGTTCGCGGGTGTCGACGTTCTTGGCGGCCACGGCGATGCGCCGGTAGGCGCTCTCCATGTCGGTCCGTGCGGGGACCCCGTCGAGGTCGCGGCCGTAGGCGAAGCCGCCCCAGACGGCGTAGACCTCGGCGAGGTCGGCGTCGTCGCGCCAGTTCCCGCTGTCGATGAGGGGCAGCAGTCCGGCTCCGTACGCGCCGGGACGGGAGCCGAAGATCCGCATCGTGGCCCTGCGGGAGTCGCCGTGCGTCTCCTGGTCGGCGGTCACGTGGGCGCGGACGTAGTTGTCCTCGTCGGCCTCCTCGAGCGCGGCGACCATCCGTACGGCGTCGTCGAGCATCGCGACCACGTGCGGGAACGCGTCGCGGAAGAAGCCGCTGATCCGGACGGTGACGTCGATGCGGGGACGGCCGAGCTCCTCGAGCGGGATCGGCTCCAGGCGGGTCACCCTGCGCGAGGCCTCATCCCATACGGGACGGACCCCGAGCAGCGCGAGCACCTCGGCGACGTCGTCGCCCGCCGTGCGCATCGCGCTGGTCCCCCAGACGGACAGGCCGACCGAGCGCGGCCAGTCGCCCGTGTCCGTGCGGTAACGCTCGAGCAGCGACTCGGCCATCGCCTGGCCGGTCTCCCAGGCCAGTCTGCTGGGCACCGCCCGGGGGTCGACCGAGTAGAAGTTCCGGCCGGTCGGCAGCACGTTGATCAGGCCGCGCAGCGGGGAGCCGCTCGGTCCCGCCGGGACGTAGCCGCCGTTGAGGGCGTGGAGGAGGTGGTCGAGCTCGTCGGTCGTGCGCGCCAGCCGGGGCACCACCTCGGTGGCTGCGAACGTCAGAACCTGCTCGACGAGCTCCTGACGGGACCTCCCCGCCGCGTCATCAAGGGCGATGTCGGCAGGGGGCGGGTCACCAAGGGTGGTGCCGGCAGGGGACGTGTCGTCGAGGGCTGTGTCGTCAAGAATGCCGGCAGGGGACGTGTCGTCGAGCGTTGTGCCGTCAAGAATGCCGGTAGGGGTCGTGTCGCCGAGGACCGCCTGGGTGACGTCGCGGACCGCGGCCGGCTCCCAGCCGCGTTCCTCCATCGCCTCGATCAGGGCGCGGGCCAGGGACTCGGCTCTGTCGACGCTCGCCAGCCCGGCGCTGCCGTCCTCGGCCAGGCCGAGCGCCTCCCGCAGGCCGGGCAGGGTCTGCCTGCCCGCCCACATCTGCCTGGCACGCAACATCGCCAGCACCAGGTCGACGCGGACCTTCCCGACCGGTGCCTCACCCAGCACATGCAGGCCGTCGCGGATCTGCGCGTCCTTGACCTCGCAGAGCCAGCCGTCCACGTGCAGCAGGAAGTCGTCGAACTCGGTGTCGTGCGGCCGGTCGTCCAGCCCGAGATCGTGGTCGAGCCGCGCCGCCTGGATCAGCGTCCAGATCTGCGCTCTGATCGCGGGCAGCTTGGCCGGGTCCATCGCGGCGATCGAGGCGTGCTCGTCCAGGAGCTGTTCGAGCCGTGCGATGTCGCCGTAGGTCTCCGCGCGGGCCATCGGCGGCACCATGTGGTCCACCAGCACCGCGTGCGTGCGCCGCTTGGCCTGCGTGCCCTCTCCCGGGTCGTTGACCAGGAACGGGTAGACCAGCGGCAGGTCGCCGAGCGCCGCGTCGGGACCGCACGCCGCCGACATGCCGGCCGACTTGCCGGGCAACCATTCCAGGTTGCCGTGCTTGCCGACGTGCACCATCGCGTGGGCGCCGAAGTCGGCGGCCAGCCAGCGGTAGGCAGCCAGGTAGTGGTGGCTCGGCGGCAGGTCGGGGTCGTGGTAGATGGCGATCGGGTTCTCCCCGAAGCCGCGCGGCGGCTGGACCATCACGACCAGGTTGCCCGCCCGCAGAGCGGCCAGCACGATCTCTCCGTCGGGGTCGCGTGACCTGTCGACGAACAGCTCGCCCGGCGGCGGCCCCCAGTGGCGCTCCATCCCTGACCGGAGATCCTCGGGCAGCGTGCCGTACCACTCGCGATAGGACGCCGCCGAGATGCGCACGGGGTTGCCCGCGAGTTGCTCCTCGGTCAGCCAGTCCTGGTCCTGGCCGCCCGCGGCGATCAGGGCGTGGATCAGGGCGTCGCCGTCCTGGTCGGCCACACCGGGCAGGCCCTCGCCCAGGTCGTAGCCCGCCTCGCTGAGCCTGGCCAGCAGTCTGACGGTGCTGGCGGGGGTGTCCAGGCCCACCGCGTTGCCGACGCGTGAGTGCTTGGTCGGGTAGGCCGAGAGCATGACCACCAGGCGGCGCTCCGCGGGCGGGACGTGCCTGAGCAGGCCGTGCCGTACGGCGATGCCTCCGACGCGTGCGGCGCGCTCGGGGTCGGCGACGTAGACGGTGAGCCCGTCGGCGTCGATCTCCTTGAAGGAGAACGGCACCGTGATGATCCGGCCGTCGAACTCGGGGATGGCCACCTGGGAGGCCGCGTCGAGAGGGGAGAGGCCGTCGTCGTTCTCCTCCCATGTCTGCCTGCTGGTGGTCAGGCAGAGCCCCTGGAGGATCGGCACGTCCAGGTCGGCGAGGGCGCCCACGTCCCAGGCCTCGTCGTCGCCGCCCGCCGAGGCGGTGGCCGGCCGCGACCCGCCGGCCGCGAGCACGGTGACCACCAACGCGTCCGCCCTGCGAAGGGTCTCGAACAGGTCGGGCTCGGCCGTACGGAGCGAAGAACAGAAGACGGGCAGTGCCTGGCCGCCCGCGTTCTCGATCGCCTGGCAGAGCGTCTCGACGAACCCGGTGTTGCCGGCCATGTGATGGGCGCGGTAGTAGAGCACGCCGATGACGGGCCCCTCCGTACGGCCCGGCGTGCGTTCCAGTGGACCCCAGGTCGGAGTGGCGGCGGGCGGCGCGAAGCCGCGGCCGGTGAGCAGGACCGTGTCCGACAGGAACGCGTGCAGTTCGGTCAGGTTGGCGGAGCCGCCGTGGGCCAGGTAGGCGTGGGCCTCGGCGCAGGTGCCGCCGCTGACCGTGGACAGCTCCATCAACTCGGCGTCGGGCGCCTGCTCGCCGCCGAGGACCACCACGGGACGCGGGCCGGCCAGCAGGGCGTCGAGGCCCTCCTCCCAGGCCCTCCTGCCGCCGAGCAGCCGGACCACGATGAGATCGGTGCCTTCGACCAGCGCGGGCAGGTCCTCGGCGGCCAGCCTGGCGGGGTTGCCGAGACGGTAGGACGCGCCACTGGCCCGGGCGCTCAACAGATCGGTGTCGGACGTCGACAGCAGCAGGATGCTGGGCGACACCGGGCTGGGTGACACCGAGCCGGGTGACACCGGGCTGGGTGACACTGAGCCGGGTGACACCGGCCCGGTTGCGGCATCGCCGGTCGCGGGGCCGGGTGTATCGCCGGTCGCGGGGCCTGGCGTTGCGGGGCGGGGTCCAGTGTCGGTTGCGGGGCCGGGTTGCGTGGGGCCAGGTTGCGTGGGGCCGGGTTGCGTGGGGCTGGACGGGGTGGGGCTGGTCGGCTCAGGGCGCACGGAGGTTCCTCCCTCGGGGTCCTCGCCCCGGTCGTGGGTGTCGCGACGGCAGGAGTCTCCTGGCTCCCAGATCGACGCTCACCCCGGCCTTCCCGTCCGTAGCCGGACCGTGGCCCGTGATGGGGGTCGCTCCCTGGTCACAGTGGCGGGACCGCGCCGGCTTCACACCGGCTTCCTCCCTGTGCCGTCGTCTCCGATGAGACTACGGCAGCCGGATGGAATGCAATAACTGGCGTTAACATCCTGTTCGTGGCGATTGGCGACTTTTCCGGACGTGCGCACCTCGACGCATGTCCGGGGGCGCTGCAGGTGCACACTGCCGCCGACGGCGGCCTTGCCCGCGTCCGCGTACCCGGAGGCGCCGTCTCGGTGGCCCAACTGCGCGAACTGGCCGCCTGCGCGGACGAACTGGGCTCGGGTGTCATCGAGCTGACTTCACGGGCGAACGTCCAGGTGCGCGGGCTCGGCTCCGCCCCGGCCTTCGCCGAGCGCATGGCCGCCGCCGGGCTCCTGCCGTCCGACACGCACGAACGGGTGCGCAACATCATCGCGTCCCCACTCTCCGGCCGCTCCGGCTCGACCCTGCTGGACGTGCGCCCCCTGGTCGCGGCGCTGGACCTGGCCCTGTGCGCCAGGCCGCGGATGGCGGAGCTGTCCGGGCGCTTCCTGTTCGCTCTGGACGACGGCACCGGCGACGTGACCGGGCTCGGCGCCGACGTCACGCTCGTCGCGAGATCGCGTACGGCATGGGCCGTCCTGCTCGCCGGCGTGGAAGCCGGGACCATCCAGGTGGCGGACGATTCCGCCGGGGTGACGGGCGATCCGGTCGGCGTCCTGGTGGCGGTCGCGGACGCGTTCCTCGACGAGCGGGCCGCCCAGGGCGGTGCCGCGTGGCGTCTGTCCGAACTCGAAGACGGTCCCGCGCGCGTCGCCGCCCGCCTGCACCTCGACTCGGCGGTTGTGAGCAGCCCCACATCAGATCCCGTACGGACGACCGCGGCGGTGCGGGAACCGGGGCTCGTGGAGCAGCGGGACGGGAGAGTCGCCCTGGAGGTCGTGGTCCCGCTCGGCAGGCTGTCCGCCGCCCAGGCGCTTCTCCTCGCCGACGCTGCAGCGGCCACCGGTCAGGTCGGACACGTTGTCGGACACGTTGCCGGTCAGGTCGCCGGTCAGGTCGCCGGGCGGGCCGTTGTGGCGGTCGACGGCGTCGGCGGCGGAGACGAGCCGCCTTCGGTACGGCTGACGCCGTGGCGGACGGTCGTCGTGCCGGACCTGACACGGGCCCAGGCCGCCATCTGGACGCCGATCCTCACCCAGGCCGGCCTGGTCGCAGACCCGTCGTCGCCATGGGTCGGCGTGAGCGCCTGCACCGGCAGGCCCGGCTGTGCCAAGTCGCTCGCCGACGTCCGGGCCGACGCGGCGCTCGGAGCGGCCGAGGCGGTCCACGAACGAGGGCTGCTGCCCGTGCACTGGGCCGGGTGCGAGCGCCGCTGCGGACGGCCACGCGGACGGGTCGTCGAGGTGGTGGCGACGGGCCGGGGATACCGGGTCGAGTTGGACGGCGACAGCCGTACCTGCTCCGACATGGACGAGGTGGCCGCCGCCGTTGCGGTGTTCAGCGCAGCCAAGACCAGCGCGCCCGGAACCAGCACGCCAGAGACCAGCGCGGCGCCCGTACCGGGTTCGCCTGCATCCAGTGCGGCCGCGTCGAGCGGGCCCACGTTCCGAGGGGAAAAGTGACCGACTACGTACGCGACGGCGCCGAGATCTACCGCCGGTCGTTCGCCACGATCCGCGCCGAGACCGACCTCACCCGGATGCCGCCGGATGTGGCCCAGGTGGCGGTGCGCATGGTGCACGCCTGCGGCATGACGGACCTGGTCGACGACCTCGGCTGGTCTCCCGCCGTCGTGTCGTCCGCGCGAGCGGCCCTGCGCGGTGGCGCCCCGGTCCTGTGCGACGCGGCGATGGTGGCCTCCGGCGTGACGCGACGGCGGCTTCCGGCGGACAACGAGGTGCTGTGCACTCTCGGCGACCCCCGCGTCCCCGATCTGGCCGAGCGGCTGGGCACCACCCGCAGCGCCGCGGCGCTGCAGTTGTGGGGGGACCGGCTCGGCGGCGCGGTCGTCGCGATCGGCAACGCGCCGACGGCCCTTTTCCGCCTACTGGAGTTGATCGCCGAGGGGGCGCCGCGTCCCGCCGCCGTGCTCGGCATCCCGGTGGGCTTCATCGGAGCAGCGGAGTCCAAGCAGGCGCTGGCGGACAGCGATCTGGAGTTTCTGGTGGTCCACGGCCGCAGGGGCGGCAGCGCGATGGTGGCGGCGGCGGTCAACGCCATCGCGAGTGAGCAGGAGTGAACGCGATGACAGGTCGGCTCTACGGTGTCGGGCTCGGCCCGGGAGATCCCGAGTTGGTGACGGTGAAGGCGGCCCGCCTGATCGGTGAGGCGGATGTGATCGCCTACCACAGCGCCAGGCACGGCCGGAGCATCGCCCGATCGATCGCTCTGCCGTACATGCGTGAAGGCCAGGTCGAGGAGCTCCTGCAGTATCCGCTGACCACCGAGACCACCGATCATCCCGGTGGTTACCAGGGCGCGCTCGACGACTTCTACGCCGTCTGCGCGGAGCGGCTCGCCGCCCACCTCGACGCGGGCAGGGTCGTGGTCGTGCTGTGCGAGGGAGACCCGCTCTTCTACGGGTCGTACATGCACATGCACAAGCGGCTCGCCCACCGCTATCCGACCGAGGTGGTTCCCGGCGTCACCTCGGTCAGCGGTGCGTCGGCGGTGCTCGGCCGCCCGCTGGTGGAGCGGGACGAGACGCTGACCGTCCTGCCGGGGACGCTTCCCGCCGACGTGCTGGCCGACAAGCTCCGGAACACGGACTCTGCCGCGGTGCTCAAGCTGGGCCGTACGTTCGAGAAGGTCCGTGACGCGCTCGCGGAGGCCGGACGTCTCGACGAGGCGTGGTACGTCGAGCGCGCCACGACGAAGGGCCAACGGGTCGCCCTGCTGAAGGACGTGGACCCGTCCGAGGTTCCGTACTTCTCGCTCGCGCTCATCCCGAGCCCCGCCGAGCGGACCTTCGTCCCCGAGCACCCCGGGCACCCCGGGCAGATCGAACAGGACGGGCAGGCAGAGCAGCCCGAGCAGACGGGCCAGACGGGCCAGACGGACCGCACAGAGCAGTCTGACCAGCAAGAGCAGACACAGCAGTCTGAGCAGACACAGCAGTCAGACCAGGCCACGTCATTCCGGCGGACCGGCGGGGAACGCGGGGGCCAGGTCACCGTCATCGGGCTCGGCCCGGCAGGGCGTCCGTGGCTCACCCCGGAGGCTCAGGAGGCCCTCGCCGACGCGACCGACCTGGTCGGATACGGACCCTACGTCGACCGGGTGCCGCCGAACCCCCGCCAGCGCCGCCATCGCACCGACAACCGGGTGGAGGCCGAGCGGGCCAGGCACGCCCTGGAGATGGCGCTCGACGGCGCGCGGGTGGCGGTGGTGTCCTCGGGCGATCCGGGGGTCTTCGCCATGGCCAGCGCGGTGCTGGAGGCGGCCGGCGAGGAGCGGTACGCCGGGGTGCCCGTCCGGATCGTGCCGGGGCTCACCGCGGCGCAGGCGGTGGCCAGCAGGGCTGGTGCGCCGCTCGGCCACGACTACTGCGTGATCTCGCTCTCGGACCTGCTCAAGCCGTGGGAGGTCGTCGCGGACCGCATCTCGGCCGCGGCGAAGGCCGACATGGTGCTGGCCGTCTACAACCCGGCCTCGCGCAGCCGTGCCTGGCAGGTGGGCGCGGCCCGCGACCTGCTGCTGGAACACCGCGAGCCGGGGACGCCCGTGGTCGTCGGGCGTGACGTCGGCGGACCGGAGGAGAGCATCACGATCACGACGCTGGGTGCGCTCGACCCTTCGACGATCGACATGCGATGCCTGCTGCTCGTCGGCTCCTCGACCACGCGCGTGGTCGAGCGCGAGGACGGTCCCGTGGTCTACACGCCGCGCCGCTACCCGTCGTGACGCCGGGCCACGACAGGGTCACCGCGCTCGGCCTCCCGCCGTCAGGAGCCGCCGAGCCGGCCCGCGGCGGGCTCATCGCACCCGGGCCGGGCCTGTCACCTGCCGCCGAGCCAGCCGACGGCGGCGTCGACCGTGCTCACGAGTCGTACGCCGTCGGGCAGCGGCGGCCGGTCCACCATGACGACGGGCAGGCCGAGTTCGCGGGCGGCGACCAGCTTCGCGGTGGTCATCGCACCCCCGCTGTCCTTGGTCACCAGCACGTCGAGGCGGTGCTCCGCGATGAGTTCGCGTTCGCCCTCCACGGTGTACGGGCCCCGGGCGAGCAGGATCCGTACGTTGGCCGGGATCGGAGGTTCGGGCGGGTCCACCGAACGGGCGAGGAACCACAGGCCGTCGATCGCCGTGAAGACCGGCAGGCTTCTGCGTCCTGTCGTGAGGAACACCTTCCGGCCGAGAGAGGGCAGCAGGCCCGCCGCCGCGTCGAGCGACGCGACGCGATGCCAGGAGTCGCCGGGACCCTCCGTCCAGCCGGGACGTCGCAACACCAACAGGGGGACGCCTGTGCGCCGCGCCACCTCGGCGGCCGACGCGCTCATCCGCGCGGCGAACGGGTGGGTCGCGTCGATGACGGAGTCGATCGCGTTGTCGTGGATCCAGGCCGCGAGGCCCTCCGGCCCGCCGAAGCCGCCCTCGTGCACCTCGCCGGCAGGCAGGCGCGGATTGCTCACCCGCCCGGCCAGCGACGACACCACGTGGATGCCCGGCTCAGGGGCGAGCGCGGCTGCCAGCGCCCTCGCCTCGGCGGTCCCGCCCAGGATCAGCACCCGCATGTCGTGCTCCCTTCCGCCTCGCGTCATGTCCTGCCGCCCCGCCCCGCGCCGCCGGTCGTCCGTCCCGCGCCGCTGTTCGTCCGTGGCACGTTCGTCCGCGGCCTGGTGGTTCGTGGTGCGTTCGTCCGTGGCCTGGTGGTTCGTGGTGCGTCCGTCTGTGGCCTGGTGGTTCGTGGTGCGTTCGTCTGCCGGGTCGTCCCATGAGCGCCCCGCTGCGTCACGGCTGGACCACCGGCGCGTGCGCGACCGCCGCCACCACCGCGGCCTATACGGCACTGCTCACCGGCGAGTTCCCCGATCCCGTGACGATCACGCTGCCCAAGGGCCGCACGCCCGCCTTCGCGCTGGCGCGTGAGTCGCTCGGTGACGGCTTCGCCGCGGCGTCGATCGTGAAGGACGCGGGCGACGACCCCGACGTGACGCACGGAGCGCTGATCTCCTCGTCGGTACGGCCAGGCCCTCCGGGAAGCGGCGTGACCTTCACCGCCGGACAGGGCGTCGGCACGGTCACCAAGCCGGGACTTCCGCTCGACGTGGGTGAACCGGCCATCAACCCGGTGCCGCGCCGGATGATGCGGGAGCACGTCGCCGAGGTGGCGGCGGCACACGGCGGCACCGGCGACATCGTGGTGGAGATCTCGGTGGAGAACGGCGAGGAGTTGGCCCGCCACACGTGGAACCCGAGGCTGGGCATTCTCGGCGGGCTGTCGATCCTCGGGACGACAGGAGTGGTCGTGCCCTACTCGTGCTCGGCCTGGATCGACTCCATCAGGCGCGGAGTCGACGTCGCCAGGGCCGCCGGGCACGTGCACGTTGCCGGATGCACGGGAAGCACGTCGGAGCGCGTCGCCGCCGAGTTGTACGGCCTGCCCGACGACGCGCTGCTCGACATGGGCGACTTCGCGGGGGCGCTGCTGAAGTACCTGCGCCGCCACCCCGTGCCGCGGCTCACGGTCGCGGGGGGCGTCGGCAAGCTCTCCAAGCTGGCCGACGGGCACCTCGACCTGCACTCCGGCCGCTCGCAGGTCAATCCCGACCTGCTCGCGAGGCTCGTGCTCGACGGGGGAGGCGCCGCCGACCTCGCCGAGAGGGTCCGTGAGGCCAACACCGCGCTGCACGCGCTGCGCCTGTGCCAGGAGGCGGGCCTGCCCCTCGGTGACCTGGTGGCGGAGGGCGCCCGAGCCACGGCGGTCGAGGTGCTGCGGGAGGCCCCTGTCGAGGTCGACATCGTGGTGATCGACCGGGCCGGCGTGATCGTGGGACGGGCGGGGGGCCACGGTGTCGGCGACGGTCGCATCTGAGGGCATGCCGGCGTGGCTCGGGTCGTTCCTGGTGATGAGGCTGGCGGACACGGTATCGACGACGGTCACGACCGCCGGCGGCCGGCCGAGTAGAGGTGGCTGTCGGGGAACTGCGACGCCGCGAGCACCCGCCCCACCACGATGACCGCCGTGCGTTTGACTCCGGCCTGCCGTACCTGGTCGGCGATGTCCGCGAGCGTGCCGCGGAGGATCACCTCGTCGTCACGGCTCGCCCGTGCCACGACCGCGACGGGGCAGCCCGCGCCGTACGAGGGCAGGAGTTCCGCGACGACCTCCTCGATCCGCTGGACGGCCAGGTGCAGCACCATGGTCGCCGTGCTCGCCGACAGCGTCCCGAGGTCCTCGCCCTCCGGCATCGGCGTCGCCCGCGCGGACGTGCGCGTGAGGATGACCGTCTGGCCGACGCCGGGGACGGTGAGCTCCCGGCCCAGCGAGGCGGCCGCCGCGGCGAAGGCGGGGACTCCCGGCACCACGTCGTAGGGGATGTCGAGCGTGTCCAGCCGGCGCATCTGCTCGGCCACGGCGCTGAACACCGAGGGGTCGCCCGAGTGCAGCCGTGCCACGTCCTGCCCCGCGTCGTGCGCGGCGGACATCTCGTCGATGATCTCGTCGAGCGTCAGATCGGCGGTGTCGACCATCCGGGCACCGTCAGGGCAGGAGCCGAGCAGCTCACGGGGGACCAGCGACCCGGCATAAAGGCAGACGGGCGACGACTCCAGCACCCGCAGCCCGCGTAACGTGATGAGGTCGGCCGCCCCCGGGCCCGCGCCGACGAAGTGCACCGTCATGAGAGATCTCCATCGCCCGCCGGCGCTCTGACGACAGGTCCGCCGGCCGCCGGCCCGGCAGCCTCGGATCCTTCGCCCGCCGGCTCTTCGACCGCCATGTCGGCGGTCCCGAGTTCTTCGACCGCCGTGCCGGCGGTCCCGAGTTCTTCGACCGCCGTGCCGGCGGTCCCGAGTTCTTCGACCGCCATGCCCGCGATCCCGGATTCTTTGACCACGGACCAGACGGTCACCGGCATCATGGCCCGCCATCCGGTGAAGCCGCCGACCGGGGAGGCCCGCTGCACCGAGAGGCGCACCAGGTCGCCGCCGAGCCTGCCGTACCACCGTGCGACGACCGCCTCGGACTCCAGGGTGACCGCGTTCGCCACGAGCCTTCCCCCGGGGCGCAG
The DNA here is from genome assembly GCF_016863315.1 of Planotetraspora silvatica. Classification (GTDB taxonomy): domain Bacteria; phylum Actinomycetota; class Actinomycetes; order Streptosporangiales; family Streptosporangiaceae; genus Planotetraspora; species Planotetraspora silvatica. The sequence goes on along the minus strand of NZ_BOOQ01000042.1, from coordinate 35,673 downwards.
CGCCGTCCAGCATGCCTCGACCACCCCGGGCACGGTGACGCCACCGCCGACGAACACCGCGTCGGGCGCAGGCAGACCGGCCAGCGCCGCCGGGGCGGTCCCGTCCACCACGCGCAACCCCGGCACGCCCAGCGTCTCCGCGTTGCGGCGGATCCGCTCGCCGCGGTCGGCCCTGCCCTCCACCGCGACAGCCGTACAGGACGGGTGCATCCGCATCCACTCGATCGCGATGCTCCCCGCTCCCGCGCCGACGTCCCACAGCAGTTCGCCGGGGAGGGGGGCGAGCCGGGAGAGGCTGACGGCCCGCACCTCGCGCTTGGTGAGCTGCCCGTCGTGCTCGAACGCCTCGTCGGGCAGACCCGGGACGAGGGCGAGCGGCCGGGTGCCGGGGTCCGCCGCGCATTCGACGCCGATCACGTTGAGCGCGGGGGAAGCGGAGTGCGGCCAGCGCGCGGCGACACCGTCCCGCCGCGACTCGGCGTCCGAACCCAGATCGGACAGGACCGTCATGCCGCTCGCGCCGTAGCCGCGCGCGGTCAGCAGGGAGGCGACCTGGTCGGGGCCCCCGCCGTCTGCGCTGAGCACGATGAGGCGCCGCCCCGGTGAGACGGCGGCGTTCACGGTCGCGAGCGGGCGGCCGACGAGGCTCACCACCTCGACCTGCTCGACGGGCCAGCCGAGCCTCGCGCAGGCCAGCGAGAGCGACGACAGGTGGGGAAGCACGCGCAGCTTCTCGGGGCCGAGCAGGCGCACCAGTGTCGAGCCGACGCCGAAGAACATGGGGTCGCCGCTGGCGAGGACGCAGACGGCCCTGGCCGCGTGCGCCTCGATCAGACCGGGCAGCGCTGGCAGGAGGGGGGACGGCCAGGCGATCCGCTCACCAGTGAAGCCGGGGATCAGTTCGAGCTGTCTGGCCGCGCCGATCAGCACCTCGGCGGCTTCGACGGCCGCACGGGAGGAGGGGGAGAGACCGGCCCATCCGTCGGCGCCGATCCCGACAACGGTGATCACACGTTTCCCAGCACACGGGTCACCCGGATCTCCAGCACCACGCGGGCCGGGTTGGGACGCGGCTGCTTGTACCGTTCGGAGTACCGGCGCTCGGCGTCGGCGATCTGCTCGGGCTCGGTCCGCAGGACCGCCGTGCCTTCGAGCGTCGACCAGCGGCGCCCGTCGACCTGACAGACCGCGACCGGTGTGCCCTCGGGGCCCGCGGCGGCGACGCGGCGGGCCTTGTGCGAGGCGCCCGACGTGATCACCCGGGCCGTCGCCGAGTCGAGGTCGAGGGTCACGCCGACCGGCACCACGTGGGGCGTGCCGTCGGGCCGGACAGTGGTGAGCGTGCACAGGTGCCGCTCCCGCCAGAACCCGGCGAACTCCGTGCCGCGCTCGACCAGATTCACGCCGTACCCTTTCGTCCCGTTTCGGCCATCGTAGTGGCCGGGCGCCGGGGTCGGCGATGGACGAGCCGGCCGTCGTCCGCGGGATCCACCCGGCCGGTCAGGACTTGTGGCCGAGCCCGGCCTGGCGGGCGCGCACGATCGCCTCGGCGCGGTCGGCGACCTGGAGTTTGGCGAAGATCGCGGAGATGTGGTTGCTGACGGTCTTGGGGCTGATGACGAGGCGCCGGGCGATCACCGCGTTGGCGTGTCCGGCGGCGATGAGGTCGAGGACCTCGCGTTCCCTGCCGGTCAGCTCGGGGAACGGCTCCGCGGGCGACGCGTTCCGGCCGCCGCCGCCGGCGAAGAAGTCGATGATCCGGCGGGCCACCGTCGGCCCGAAGACGGCCTGACCGGCGGCGACGGAGCGAACGGCCGCGACGATCTCGTCCTGCTGGGCCCCCTTGACGAGATAGCCGGAGGCGCCCGCGCGCATCGCGGCGAAGACCGACTCGTCGTCTTCGAACATGGTCAGGACGAGCACACGGGTGGCGGGCGCGACGCGCAGGATCGACCGGGTCGCCTCCACGCCGTTGACCCCGGGCATGTGCAGGTCCATCACGACGACGTCGGGGTGGGTGAGCTGCGCCTCACGGCAGGCGGCCTCGCCGTCTCCCGCCTCGCCGACGATCTCGATGTCGGTCAGGGAGGCGACGAGGGCGCGCATGCCCTCGCGCATCATCGGATGGTCGTCGACGACGACCACGCGGATGGCGGCCTCGGTGCTCAATTCGGCTCCAGCGGCAGAAGGGCGTGGACGCGGCCACCACGGTCGGTGGGTCCCGCGCTGAGGACGCCTCCGAGTTCGGCGGCGCGTTCGTGCATGGACCGGAGGCCGACTCCATGCTGCCACGCGGCGACGCCGTTGCCGCCGTCGTCGCGCACCTCCAGATGCAGGGAGTGGTCGGCCCGCAGCGAGATGACGCACGAGCCGGCGCTGCCATGGCGCAGGGCGTTGGTGACCGCCTCCATGGCGATGCGGTAGGCCGCGACCTCCACGGCCGCGGGCAGCGAGGGAAGGTCGGCGGGGGAGTCGACGGTGACGACGAAGCGGCCGTCGTCCCTGCGCCAGGACTGCTCCGCGTGCTGGCGCAGGGCCCCGAGCAGCCCGAGCTCGTCCAGGTCGGGCGGCCGCAGGTCGTAGACGAGACGGCGGATGTCGGCGATGGCGCCGGTCAGGTCGGCGCGCAGGTCGAGCAGCAGCTTCCCGGAGCGGGCCGGATCGACTGCCTGGAGGTTGTGCGCCGCGTCCGCCTTGAGGGTGACGGCGGTCAGCGCGCTGCCGAGACCGTCGTGCAGGTCACGGCGCAGCCGCCGGCGTTCCTCCTCCCTGGCGGCGACGATGCGGGCACGCGACTCGCGCAGTTGCTCCGACAGGAGGACCGCCTGGAGCGCCACTCCGACGGGCGCGGCGAGCAGTTCGAGCGCACGCCTGTCGGCAGCCGACAGCCGGGACTCGCCCGAGCGCAGCCCCACCAGCAGGTCGGCGGGCGTGCCGTCCGCCACCTCCAGTCGCACGGTGTGCCGCACGTCCGGTGCCGCACCGAATGTGGCGATGAGCCGGCCGTCGGCGCTGACCGCGGCGTACGGCAGGCGCAACGCCTCACAGACCGCCCGGAGCACACCGTCCAGGCCGGCGCCGAGCCGCAGGCCCACGCTGGCGGCCGCCGCGGCCGGATCGTGCCGCCTGCCGTACATGAGCCGGTCCACGGCGGACTGCACGGCGGCGCGGGCGGGAGCGAACGCCAGCGCCACGACGCCTGTCGCCACCAATGGGCTGTCCAGACGTTCACGGGCCAGCGCGCCGAGAGCGGCGACGATGCCCAGGTAGGCGCCGATCACGCCCACGGTGAGCACGCCGTAGACGATGGACCGGTTGACGACCAGCCGGATGTCGTAGAGCCGGTGACGGACGATCGCGATCGTCGCGGCGGCCGGGATCAGCGGCAGGGTCAGCAGGAACAGGATCGGCCCGTCCGTGGTCACGACGCGCTGGACGTTGAGGACGAGGAAGACGGCCACCGCCCAGAGGGGCCACATCAGCTGGAGCCGTTGCTCTCCGCTCGAACGCCGGACCCGCAACCACAACGCGACGACGCTGGCCAGCAAGACGAGTCCCACGAGAACGACGGCCACGGGGACGATCGCCCCCACGACGCGTCCGGCCGCTTCCGGCAGCAGGGGGCTGCGGTCGGCGATGGGCTCTTTGTCGATCGCTCCAGGCTGCAACGTCAGAGCGGGGGTGAGCACGAGCAGGGCCAGGGTGGCGGCGGCCAGCGGCCGCCACCGCGGCGACAACGCCGTTCCGTCGGGGAACAGCTGCAGGATCAACGGCAGGCAGACCACCGGGCCCGGGATCCACACGGTGATGCCGACCACGTCGATCAGGCGCTCCCACCCCGGGGTCAGGGGGAACAGACCCGACTGCAGGCCCAGGCAGACCACGCTCGCCGCGTAGAACGCGCCGAACGCGACGAACAGCCGCCCGATGCGATGCCGCGGCCGGTGGGCCAGCACGAGGGCTCCGAACGCGGTGAACGTCACGGCGACCGCGGAGTTCGTCAGCAGGTACGTGTCGGCCGCGTCGCGCAGGTCGTAACCGCCGACGAACCACGACGCCCACGCGGCCGCGATCACCGTGACCGTGATCGTGAACGTGGTGATCGGCGCTGCCCGGCTGGCTGACATGGGACCCATCATCGGGTCCTGCGACTCCCAGGGCCATAGGAGCGGACTCCCATCCCCGCGGAGCGCGCCGGGGAACGGATGGGGGGCCGCGCCCACGAAGACGGGACCTCCGGCGGCCCACTCTCGACGAGAGAACACGATCACAGTCATCGGAGGATCCATGGAACACGAGTCCCGTACCGAGACGGCGAGCCGCGCGGCGGCGCCGGCGACCGGCAGGCCACTGCGTGACGTCCGCACGTTCTGGCGGATCCTGCTCGCGGTGATCACTCCGTTGCCGCTGCTCGCCCAGGCCCTCTACCACCTGCTGATGCCGGGTCCCGCCGACGGCGACTTCGCCGCCACGCTGGACATGGTCGCCGGCGGTCAGGGGACGGTGGGCGCGCTCCAGTGGGTGGGAGCCGTGTTCACCATCACGCTCATCCCGGCCACGTGCACGGTGGCGTGGGTCGCCCGGCGCGGCGCTCCCCGGCTCGCGACGGCCGGAGCCCTGCTGTCGCTTCTGGGGTTCCTCGCGTCGGCGCTGATGCCCAACGACCACCTCATCGCACTGGTCACTCTGGAAGAGGGGCTCGACCGAGGCGCGGCGACCGCGCTCGACCAGGCCCTGTGGGCGAACCCGGTCGTGTCCGCCGCCTCAGGCCTGTGGATCCTGGGGCTCACCATCGGCCTGGCGCTCTTGGGCGCCGCGCTGTGGCGCAGCCGCGTCGCGCCCGCCTGGATGGGCATCGCGCTCATGATCGCCGGACCCACCCATCCCTTCATCCCCGGTCAGATCGGCAGCGCCGCGGGCCTGGCGGTCGGCGCTGTGGGCATGGCCGGAGCAGGCGTCGCCCTCCTGCGCATGCGCGACGACGAGTTCGACCTGCCACCCGGGCGACGGTCCCAGGCCTGACGACCAGGGAACACGCGCGGTGGGCTGCGGCCTGACGACCAGGAACACGCGCTGACGCGCGGTGGGCTGCGGCCTGCCGCGCGTCAGCGTCCGTTCGAGAGGTGGGTGTCGGACAGGCGCAGCAGGGTGAGGTAGCGCTTGACGATCCGCCCGCCGTACCGGCCGTCGATGAGGGCGGCGATGCAGTCGAGCAACCCGGCTCTGGCGTCGGCGGGCAGCGCCCGGTGGCCGGAGTAGGTGGACAGCACGTCGAGGTACTCGGCCGTGGTGTAGCCCTGTTCCCATTCGAACCGGCGGAACCGCGAGACGCCGAACCGGCCTGAACCGTCGATCTCGGCGCTGTCGGACGGCAACGCGACGGCCGGCGGCAACGTCTCGCCTGGCGGCGTGTCCGGGTCGAACCTCTCGTAGCACCGCTGGGAGTCCGCGAAGAAGGGGACCGTCCCGCCCTTGATGTGGTGCGTGGAGATGACGGCGAGGGTGCCTCCGGGGCGCAGCGCGTCCGCGGCCTTGGCGACGCGCACGGCCGGGTCGATCCAGTGGAAGCTGGTGGCCGCCAGGACGACGTCGAACGGCTCGGGCGGCAGCGGCCAGTCCTCGAAGGCGGCGTTGACGACCTCGACGCCGGGGAAGCCGGCGAGCTTGCGGCGGGCGAGGCGGGCCATCTGTTCGCCGAGCTCTATCGCGACGATCCGGCACCCGCGCTCGGCGAGCGGCACGGTCGCCTGCCCGGTGCCGCAGCCGATCTCCAGCACCCGGCTTCCTCGCGGGACCTCATCGAAGAGCTCGGCGGGATAGCCGGGCCGGACCCTGTCATAGAGCTCAGCGTCCTCAGTGAACGTACGGCGAAGCCTTTCGCGGTCCGCGGCCATACCCGAAGGCTACGCGCGCCGTACGGATCCGTGTTCCGGAGTATTGCCGACGGATACTCGCAGACGTATACTCGCATACGAGTAATCGGTGGCGAGCATCGGAGGGTCATGGCCAAGCGACGAAAGGTCGGCAACCTGCTGGCGCTCGCCGTGCTCTCCGCGGTCGTGGAACGGCCGATGCACCCCTACGAGATGGCCACGGTGCTCCGCGAGCGGGGCAAGGACCGCGACATGAACATCAAGTGGGGCTCCCTCTACACCGTCGTGCGGAACATGGAGAAGCACGGCTTTCTGGAGGCGACGGAGAGCGTCCGGGAGGGTGGCCGCCCCGAGCGGACGGTCTACGGGATCACCGACGCCGGCCGCGAGGAACTCGTCGACTGGGCGCGTGAGCTGATCTCCACGCCCGAGCGCGAGTTCTTCCGGTTCGAAGCCGGCCTCTCGGTGCTGGCCGTCCTGTCGCCCGACGAGGCGACGAGCCTGCTCGGGCGACGGCTCGGCCTGCTGGAGGCGGAGATCGCCGAAGAGCGGGAGGCGCTGGCGAGGTACGGCCGCGAGATGTCCCGGCTGTTCCTCATCGAGGAGGAGTTCGACCTGGCCATGCGCGAGGCGGAGGCGGCCTGGGTCCGCTCACTGCTCGACGAGCTGACGTCGGGTTCGCTGCCGGACCTCGACCTCTGGCGGCGGTTCCACGAGACCGGTGTGATCCCCCCCGAGGTGCTCGACATCGCGGAAAGGAGCCGTACGAAGGACCAGACCTGAGAAGGACCCCGGCGAGGGTGCTGCAACACCCCCGCCGGCGTCCTCAGCCTCGAACCGAACCCGCGGAAGGGAACCAGCCCGAGGTGGCAACCGCAAGGATAGCTGGGCTTCATTCCACGGGCCGGTTCGGACGATCAAGATCCGAAACCGGAGGAATCCATGCAGACCACGGCGATGAACGCCGTCGAGGCCGACAGCCTCGTGAAGACCTATCCCGGCGGCGTGAAGGCGCTCGACGGGTTGTCGATCACGGTCAGGCCGGGGGAGGTGTTCGGGCTGCTCGGCCCGAACGGCGCCGGCAAGTCGACCACCATCAAGATCCTTACGACTCTGGTCCGGCCCGATTCCGGCACCGCGACCATCGCGGGGCACGCAGTCCTGAGCCACCCCGACCGGGTGCGCCGGGTCATCGGCGTCGTGTCGCAGCGCTCCGGCGCCGACCCGATGGCGAGCGGGCGCGACAACCTGGTGTTACAGGCACACCTGTACGGCATGCGCGGAGCCGAGCTGGAGCGCCGCGTCGCGGAACTGCTCGACAGGTTCGACCTCGGCGACGCCGCCGGCCGCCAGGTCAGGACGTACTCGGGCGGCATGCAGCGCAGGCTGGACGTGGCGCTCGGGCTGGTCCACCGGCCCCGCGTCCTGTTCCTCGACGAGCCCACCACCGGGCTCGACCCCGAGGCGCGGGCCGCCATGTGGGAGGAGATCGCCCGCCTGGCCGGTGACGACTCGCTGGCGATCCTGCTCACCACGCACTACCTGGACGAGGCCGACCGTCTCGCCGGGCGGCTGGCCATCGTCGACGGCGGCAGGGTCGTCGCGGAGGGCACCCCCGAGGGGCTCAAGGCCGAGTTGCGCGGCGACGCCGTACATCTCGAGTTGCGCGAGGCGCCGGACGAACAGCGGGTGCGGTCCCTCATCGCGGCACTTTCCGGCATACGGGAGATCGTGTTCGACGGGCGGAGGCTCAGCGCCCGGGCCGACGACGGCGCGGCGGCCGTGCCGATCGCCCTCGCGGCGCTCGACCAGGCCGGAGTGCCGGTCGCGGCGGTCACGGTGGCCAGGCCGTCGCTGGACGACGTCTACCTGCGTCACGCGGGCCGCCGTTTCGCCCAGACCGACGAACCCGTCACGGCCGGAGCGGGAGGCGCCCGATGAGCGGACTCTTCGTGCACACCTGGTGGATGTCCCACCGCCGTCTCAAGGCGTTGCTGCGCAACCCCGGCCTCGTGGTCATGACGCTGGTGCAGCCCGCGATCTGGCTCTTCCTGTTCGGGGGCCTGTTCAGGAAGGTCGCGGAGCTGCCGGGCTTCGGCGCCGCGTCCTACGTCGACTATCTGGTGCCCGGCGTCGTCGTGATGAGCGCGGTGTCGTCGAACATGTGGTCCGGCATGGGTGTCATCGACGAGATCGAGCGCGGCACGCTGAACCGTTTCCTCGTCTCGCCGGTGAGCCGCAGCGCCATCCTCAACGCCGGGGTCATCGAGCAGGCGGTGAGCACCGCGATCCAGTCGCTGATCATCATCCTCCTGGGACGGCTCGCGGGCGCGTCGTATCCCGGAGGCGTCCTCGGCGTGGTGGTGCTGGCCGTGGCGTCGATCCTGCTCGGGGCGATCTTCAGCGCCCTGTCGAGCACGATGGGCCTGCTGGTGCGCCAGAGGGAGACCATCATCGGGTTGAGCGTCTTCCTCCTGCTGCCGCTCACGTTCCTGTCCTCGGCGTTCATGGCCAAGAGCCTCATGCCGTCCTGGATCCAGAACGTGGCGGCGTTCAACCCGCTCAACTGGTCGCTGGACACCGCGCGCGGGGCGCTGGCCGCCGACCCGGACTGGCAGGCCGTCGCCGTCCACGGCGGCTGGCTGCTGGGCCTGGCGGCGTTGATGATCTGGCTGTCGACGTTGTCCTTCCGGAGCTACCAGAAGTCCATCTGAGTACGGCCCGGCCGGCCCCGCGTCCGTGGGGCCGGCCGGAGTGTTTCCGGAGATGGAGCGGGCAGTCGTTCCGGGAGATTGGCCGGTCGTTTTCGGGAGGATTAGAGTCGGACCCTCCCGGTGGAAGAGGAGCCGACCATGCTCGAGGGGCTTGCCGAACACGGTGCCGAGGTCGTGGCGGCGGGCGGGTGCGCCTCGGTCTCCGTCGCCGTCGCCCAGGGCGACTCCGTGGTGCACGCCGAGGCGTTCGGCCTGGCCGACGTCGCCATGGGACGCCGGGCCACCACGGACACCGCCTACCTGGTCGCGTCGGTGACCAAGCCCGTCACCGCGACCGCGGTGTGCGTGGCGGCCGACGCGGGGTCGCTGGATCTGGACGCGCCCGTCGAGGACTACCTGCCCGGCTGTCGGCTGCCCCGTTTCCGCATGCACCGCACGCCGACCGTGCGCGAGCTCCTCCAGCATCGCGGCGGGCTGGGGATCCACCACGACTTCTTCTACGCGGACTCGCCCGTGGCCAGGGCCGCGGCCCGGCGGACCGTGGAGCGGTACGGGACGCTGTACCGGGAGCCGGGCTCCCGCTTCGAATACTCCAACCTCGGCTACGGAATCCTCGACATGGTCCTGGAGTCGGTCACCGGGCAAGATCCTGCCGACTACGTCAGGGAGCAGGTCTTCGGCCCGCTCGGGTTGACGAGCTGCCACATCGGGCCCGCCTATCACGGGCCGGCGCAGGAGGCGCTGCGCTACACCGCCGACGGGCGGGTCTACCCCGTCTACGACAGCACCCACCGGGGCGCGTCCCTCGCCTGGGGGACGGCGGCCGACCTGGCCGTTTTCGGCCTGTCGCAGGCGGGCGGCCGAGGGGTTCTCCGTCCGGGAACCGCCGCCGAGATGCGCGCGGCGGCGCCGATCGACGACCGGCTCGGGTACGGCCTCGGCTGGTTCGTGTCGCGCGGCGGGCGTCACACGGTGCTCAGCCACAGCGGGAGCATGGGCGGGGTGGCCGCGTTGCTGGCCGTCGTCCCGGATCTGCGGTTGTCGGTGTGCGTGCTCACCAACCAGAGCGGTGGGCAGGCGCGGACGTCGGTGGCCGAGCACGTGCTGACCGAGCTCGTCGACGGCTTCACGCCGGACCTTCTTCCGCCCGGCGACGAGCGCGAGCGGCCCGTGGCCGTGCCGGCCGGGTCCTGGGAAGGGCGGGTGCGGGTCGCCGGCGCCGCCGACGTCTCCATCGCGCTGCGGCTCCACGCGGACGGGCGCGCCGAGGCCGGGGTGGATGGCGGTGAGATGATCGAGGCGCAGATCGTCACCGCCTCCGACTACTGGGACCTGCGCGTCGGAGTGCCGCTCCAGCTCCCCACCGCGGACGCGCTGGTCAACAGCCCCTACCTCGGGCTCGAACTCGATCTGCGCGGGGACGCTCTCGTCGGTGCCGCGCGGGCGATGAAGAACGGCGAGGGCGACGGCCTGCTCGGCAACTGCTACAGCCACTGGTGCGAACTGGAACCTCGCCGGAACTGACGCCTTCGAGAGGGGGCTCGCCTCGTTGAGAGGTGGCTCGCGTCTTCGAGAGGCGGCTTGCGTCTTCGAGAGGCGGCTCGCGTCGCCGGTTGGGTGTTCGCGGTACTCCATCAGAGGCGGACCCGGTCAGCGGCCATGGCCGATCGTTCCCGCAGCCGTCGTTGGACAAGCCGCGCCTCTCGCGTTTCTCACGGAAGCCGTCCGAGATTCCATGAGAAACGAAAAAGGCGGCGCCTTACCCCCATCCGCGGACTTCGGCCTCCTGAGAGGAGTCGGCGAGATCGCTAGGGCACCTGGCTGTCCGCCTCCGGCGAGCACCCCCATCCGCCGCCCCGACACTGCTCGTCGGTCGGTGCGGATGCCGGCTGTCTGGGCCTTGAGTCGCTCCTCGGCCCGCGCTCGGCCCGCGCTCGGCCCGCGCTCGGCCCGCCCTCGGCTCGGCCGCCCCCCGTAATTCCTTGAACGGCATTCCGCCGTACGCCGACGATGCCTTGGGCGCGTCGAGTGCCGTTGTGACAACAACGGGCCGACGCGGCGCAAAGTGCCCGATATTCGCATTGAATTTCTTAGTTACAAATGCCGGGTTATCAGGCAATAATGCATACGTCCCAGGGGGGACGTAGGTAAACGGTGGGAGTCGATGGGGGATTTCGTCGGCACGGCGCTCGGGTTTCCGGCCGTCCTGTTCAGCTTCATGTTGGTCGTCGTCATTGCTTATTGGGTGCTCGTTCTGCTCGGCGGGCTCGGGCTGGACCTTCCCGACGACTTCCTGTCCGGCATCGGCCTGCGTGGGCTCCCCGCGGGCGTCGTGCTCTCGCTCATGGTGGCGATCGCCTGGTTCGTCAGCCTCGTCGGCGTGACGCTGGTCGACGGGACGCTCGCCCGGACCGGCGTCCTGCTGGTCGCGCTGCTCACCGCGTGGCTGTTCACCCGCCTTTTGGCGCTGCCGTTCCGGCGGTTCCTGCCGCCGATCGCCGCGCCCTCGCGGAACGACTTCGTCGGCCGGATGTGCGTCATCCGCACCGGACGGGTCGGGCGTGACTTCGGCCAGGCCGAGGTGACCGCCGAGGACGGCTCCTCGGCGGTCATCCAGGTGCGGCAGACCGGCGAGGACGACCTTCGCGCCGGCAGTTCCGCCCTCATCTTCGACTATGACCCGGAGGGCGAGTTCTTCTGGGTCATGCCCTATGAAATGCACTGACAGGGGACCTTGCGAATGGATGTCATCACCACTGGAATGGGCGTGCTCTTAGGCGTCATCCTTCTCGTCGTCATCTGCATGGTGTTCGTCATCAGCCGCCTGTTCCGAAAGGTCGACCAGGGCAAGGCCCTGATCGTCTCCAAGGTGCGGAAAGTCGACGTCACGTTCACGGGGGCGATCGTCCTGCCCGTGCTGCACAAGTCGGAGACGATGGACATCTCGGTGAAGACCATCGAGATCACCCGGACCGGGCAGGAAGGGCTCATCTGCCGCGACAACATCCGGGCCGACATCCGCATCACGTTCTTCGTCCGAGTCAACAAGACCGTCGAGGACGTCATCAAGGTCGCCCAGGCGATCGGCACCGCCAGGGCCAGTGACGAGCAGACGCTGCAGGTGCTGTTCAACGCCAAGTTCTCCGAGGCGCTCAAGACGGTCGGCAAGCAACTCGACTTCGTCGATCTCTACACCAAGCGCGACGAGTTCCGGGACCAGATCGTCCGTGTGATCGGCACCGACCTGAACGGCTACAGCCTCGAGGACGCCGCCATCGACTACCTCGAGCAGACGCCCATGGCCCAGCTCGACCCGGCCAACATCCTCGACGCCCAGGGCATCCGCAAGATCACCGAGCTGACCGCGATCGAGCACGTCAGGACCAACGAGTACCAGCGCAACGAGGAGAAGGAGATCACCCGCCAGAACGTCGACGCGCGGGAGGCCATCCTCGAGCTGGAGCGGCGGCAGGCCGACGCGGAGACGAAGCAGAAGCGTGAGATCGAGACCATGCGGGCGCGTGAGGAGGCGGAGACCTCCAAGGTGCGGGCCGAGGAGCGACTCAAGGCGCAGACGGCCAGCATCCGCACCGACGAGCAGTTGGGCGTCCAGAACGAGAACCGGGCCAGGGAGGTCGCCGTCGCGGAGAAGAACCGCGAGCGCGTCATCGCGATCGAGACCGAGCGGATCGAGAAGGACCGCATGCTCGAGGTGATCGCCCGGGAGCGCGAGACCGAGCTGTCGCGCATCGCCAAGGACAAGGAGCTCGAGGTCGAGAAGCGGGCCATCGCCGAGGTGATGCGCGAGCGGATCGCGGTGGACAAGACGGTCGCCGAGCAGGAGGAGACCATCAAGCGCCTGCGGGTGGTCGAGGAGGCCGAGCGCACGCGCCAGGCGCTGGTGATCCAGGCCGAGGCCGAGGCGCAGGAGAACCTGGTCAAGGACATCAAGGCGGCCGAGGCCGCCGAGCAGGCCGCCAAGCACAAGGCCCGTGAAGAGGTCGTCCTCGCCGAGGCCCGTCAGCAGGCGGCCGAGCTGGACAGCCGAGCGAAGATCCGCCTCGCGGAGGGGCTCCAGGCGGAGGCCGCGGCGGCCGGGCTCGCCGAGGTCCAGGTGCGCGAGCGCGACGCGGAGGCCATCGAGAAGGTGGGCCGCGCGGAGGCCGCCGTCGACAGGGAGAAGGGGCTCGCCGCTGCCTTGGCCATCGGCGAGAAGCTCAAGGCGGAGGCCGAAGGCGAGCAGGCGAAGGCGCTCGCGGCCGCGGCCGCGGTGGGCGAGAAACTGAAGGCCGAGGCCGAGGGTCTCACCGAGAAGGCGGCGGCGATGGCCGCGCTCGACGATGCGAGCCGGGGACATGAGGAGTACCGCCTGCGACTGGAGGCGGACAAGGAGGTCCGGCTCAGGAGCATCGAGGTCCAGCGGGAGATCGCCGAGTCGCAGGCGGTCGTGCTGGCGGCGGGGCTGGAGAAGGCCGACATCGACATCGTCGGCGGCGACACCGTCTTCTTCGATCGGCTGATGAGCTCGATCTCGATGGGCAAGAGCGTCGACGGCTTCATCGAGAACTCCACCGTCGCGAGCGCGGTCACCCGGCCGTACCTGGACGGGACCGCCAGTCTCACCCAGGACCTCAGTCGGATGCTCGGGTCGCTGGACACGGCGGACGTGCGGAACCTCACGCTCTCCGCGCTCCTGGTGAAGCTCATCAAGTCGGGCGGCCCCGACACGGACAAGCTGCAGGCGCTGCTGAGCGCCGCGCAACGGCTCGGCGTCGCCGAGCAGCCGGTGGCGGCACTGGACGCGGTGAAGCACTGAAGCAGCGACACCGACGAAGAGGCATCGACGAACCCGTGACAGAGGTTTCCGTGACAGAGGCCGCCGGGACAGACACCGCAGGGACCACCGGTACAGGCACAACCGGTACAGGGACAACCGGTACAGGGACCGCCCAGACCAGCCGGACCGCCGGGACGCGGGCCGGGCTCGACGCGGGCACCTACGAGGTGCTCAGAGCCCGGCTGGCCGAGCAGGCCAAGGAGCTCGCCCGCCGCGCCGAGGCGCTCAACGCCGACCGGCTCGAGGTCTTCGGCGGCACAGACCTCCGGCTCGTGGGCACCGATCGCGTCCGTACGGAGAACAACTGCGTGCCCCGCGACATCGTGTCGGCGGACGGGGTCATGTTGTTCGGCTACAACGTGTTCATCGGGCTGAAGTCCGAGACGACGGTCTCCGACGTGTTCTCGGCGCATCGGTTCACCCGCGACGGAGACGCGTTCCGGTTCGACGACGCGCCCCTGCCGTTCGGCGGCGACGCGCAGTTCGAGCGGGACTTCGGCGAGCTGTACCGGTACTACAAGGAGACCCGGCTCCTGCAGTTGCGCCGGCTGGAGGGCAGGCTGCTCGCCGTCTTCCAGACGGGCCCGCAGGACATCCGGGTGTTACGGTGGACGGTCGCGCCCGACGGCTCCATCGCCTACCTGGACAACCGCGGCGAGCGCGACCATGTCTTCCCGCCGTCGCACGACTTCGAGTGGACGCGGACCACCAGGGACGATCACGTCCTCGGACGCCATCCGCACATCTCGATCGGTGACGAGGTCTTCGTCGAGACCGTCGGCGGCGACCTCACCATCAAGATCGAGAACAACACGGAGAGCGGGGAGGGCGTCTACCGCGAGCCGGTCGCCGAACCGCTGCAGAGCCTGGCCGACGCCGACGTGCACTACGCGAGGGTCGGCCCGCTGATCCTGCTGCGCATCCGGCCCTACAACGAGGCCGACTGGCGTCATCTGGTCTTCAACACCAGGACCAAGGCCGTGGTCCGGCTGGACGGCATCGGCCAGTCCTGCCTGAGGCTCCCCGAGGACCAGGGCGTCGTCTTCCCCGGCGGCTACTACCTCGCCACCGGTACGGCGAAGACCTTCGACACCGACGTGGCGAGTCTGGAGTTCGACCGAGTCATCCGCTCGCCCAACGGCGAGGACGTGCTGTACGTCTTCCACGCGCGGGCGGAGGGCCGGACGCTGCTCCTGCCGTACAACGTCATCCGCAAGGAGGTCGCCAACCCGATCACCTGCCACGGCTACTCACTGTTCGACGACGGCACCCTCATCGTGTTCCGGGAGACCTCCGCCGAGCCGACCCGCGTGCATCCCATGCAGGTGTGGCAGACGCCGTTCGTCTCGGACACCTTCGCCGCGGCCCAGCCGGTGGGCGCCGGCCCGCTGGAACGCATCGGCAACGCCGAACTGGTGCGCGGGATCTCCGACTGCCTGTCCGTCGTCCGGATGGTCGGGGAGATGGCGCCGTCCGTGCCGGTGTTCGAGGCGCTGATCGCCGCGTGCGTCCGGGCCTTCGACAACTACCACTGGCTGAACGACCACGGCCTGCGCACTCCGCTCAGCGACGTCCGCGCGACGGCCGAGCAGGTCCTGGACGAGTTCGAGAAGGTCCAGTCGCTCACCGAGCAGGCCGCGTCGGCGCTGGAGGAGGCCGCGGGGCGGATCTCCTCGCTCGTACGGCAGGCCCGCGGCGAGTCGCCCATGACGGCCGACGCCTGGGTGCGGCAGCTCGCCGAGTTGCGCCGGGCACAGGGCCGTCTCGCGACGTTGCGGGAGATGCGGTACGCCGACATCCAGCGGGTCGACGCGCTGACGTCCGACCTCGACACCGAGATCGGCTCGGCCGCGCGGCGGGCCGTCGCGTTCCTCCAGGGCGACGACGCGTTCACCGGCTACCACGCCGATGTGGAACGGCTCACCGAGCAGGCGCGGGCCATCGGCACCGTCGCGGAGTCCGCGCCGATCGCCGAGCGGCTCGTCGAGCAGGGCGAGGGCCTGTCCATCCTGACCGAGGTCGTCGGCACGCTGGACATCGACGACGCGACGGTGCGCACCGCGATCCTGGAACGGATCGGCGAGGTCCTCGGCGGGATCAACCGGGCCAGGGCCACGCTCACCGCGCGGCGCGAGGAACTGCTCGCGAGCGAGGGACGGGCCGGCTTCGCCGCCGAGTTCGCCGTGCTCGGCCAGACGATCACCGGTGCGCTCGACGTGGCCGACACCCCCGAACGGTGCGACGAGCAACTCGGCCGGCTGATGCTCCAGTTGGAGGGGCTGGAGTCGCGATTCGGCGAGTTCGACGACCTCGTGGCCCGGCTGGAGGACAAGCGGGAGGACGTCTACGAGGCGTTCTCCTCGCGCAAGCAGGCGCTGCTCGACGAGCGCGCGCGCCGGGCCGACCGCCTCGCCGCCTCCGCCGACCGGATCCTGAGCAGCCTGGGACGCCGGGTCGCGAGCCTCGGATCACTGGAGGAGGTCAACACCTACTTCGCCTCCGATCCGATGGTGGCCAAGCTGCGCGCGGTGTCCGGCGAGCTGCGTGAGCTCGGCGACCAGGTCAGGGCCGAGGAGCTCGAGGGCCGGATCAAGGCCGCCCGGCTCGACGCGGGCCGAGCTTTGCGCGACCGGATCGACCTCTACGCCGACGGCGGCGAGACCATCCGGCTCGGCCGGCACCGGTTCGCCGTCAACACGCAGCCGCTCGACCTCACGCTGGTCCCGTTGGACGGGCGGATGGCGTTCGCCGTCACCGGGACCGACTACCGGGCGCCGGTCGGCGACGAGTCGTTCGACGCGACCCGGCCGTTCTGGGACCAGTTGCTCGTCTCCGAGTCCGCCGACGTCTACCGCGCGGAGCACCTCGCCGCCGCGATCCTCGCCGACGCCGAGACGGGCGGACCGGCTCAGGGCCGCGAGGCCGCGGGCGTCGGGGGATCGAGCGAGACCGGGACCGTCACGTTCGACGCCCTCCAGGCGGCCGCGCTCGTCGACGGCGGCCTCCTCGATGTGGTCCGCCGCGTGGTGGAGACCCGCTACGACGAGGGCTACGAGCGCGGCGTGCACGACCACGACGCCGCGGCCGTCCTCGACGCCCTGCTGCGCCTCCACGCCGGCGCCGGCCTGTTGCGTTTCCCGCCGGAGGCGCGCGCCGCCGCGCAGTTCTTCTGGGCGTTCGGCGCAGGCGAGGCCGCCCGTTCGACCTGGACGACGCGGGCCCGTTCGCTGGCCAGAGCCCGGGCCATGTTCCGCCAGGGTCCGGCGGTCGGCGAGATCCGAGCGGAGCTGGCCTCGGCCGTGGACGCCTTCCTGCGGGACACGGGCCTGCCGGGCGGCGAGACCGGCCTGGCGGGGGAGTACCTGTTCGAGGAGCTGTCGAGCACGCCCCCCGGTTTCGTGACGAGCGCCGCCGCCCGAGGCGTCCTCGACGGTTTCCGCAGGTCGCTCGGCGGTGCCGTGAAGGAACTCGAGGCCGATCTGCGCGCACTGGGCGACGATCTGAAGGCCCGGCATCAGCTCGTCGAGGCCTGGCTCGGGGCCTACCTGGGGGCTTCCGGCGAGCGGCGGGCCGTACAGGCGGGGGATCTGGCCGAGGCCGTGGCCGTGCAGCTGTGCGACCTGCCGCGCCACGACTCGTCGGCGGCCCTGACGGCCACGGTCGAGAACCTGCTCGGCACACATCCCCGGCTGACCGGGCGGAGCCTCGGCCTGCGCCTCGACGAGGTGCTCGCCCGGACCCGGCGGTTCAGGACCGAGCGGGTGCCCGCCTACCGCGCCTACCAGCGGCGGCGCGCCGAGCTGGTCGAACGTGAACGGGCGCGGCTGCGGCTCGAGGAGTACCGGCCCACCGTGATGAGCGCGTTCGTGCGCAACCGGCTGCTCGACGACGTCTACCTTCCGCTCATCGGCGACAACCTGGCCAAGCAACTGGGCGCCGCGGGGGACGCCAAGCGCACCGACCAGATGGGCCTGCTGTTGCTGATCTCCCCGCCGGGGTATGGCAAGACGACGCTGATGGAGTACGTCGCGAGCCGGCTCGGCCTGGTTTTCGTGAAGGTCAACGGCCCGGCGCTCGGAAACGCGGTCACCTCGCTCGACCCGGCGCAGGCGCCGGACGCGACCGCGCGGCAGGAGATCGAGAAGGTCTCGTTCGCGCTGGAGTGCTCGAACAACGTGCTGCTCTACCTCGACGACATCCAGCACACCTCTCCCGAGTTGCTGCAGAAGTTCATCTCCATGTGCGACGCCCAGCGCCGGATGGAGGGCGTCTGGAACGGCCGGACCCGCACGTACGACCTGCGCGGCAAGCGCTTCGCCGTCTGCATGGCGGGCAACCCGTACACCGAGGCGGGCAGGCGGTTCCGCATTCCCGACATGCTCGCGAACCGGGCCGACGTGTGGAACCTCGGCGACGTGCTGTCGGGCAAGGAGGACCTGTTCGCGCTCAGCTACGTCGAGAACGCGCTGACCTCCAACCCCGTCCTCGCGCCGCTGTCCACGCGCGACCGCGGCGACGTCGAGTCGCTCGTACGGCTGGCCCGAGGCGACTCCGGCGTGCGCGCCGACCAGCTGAGTCACCCGTATTCGAAGGTCGAGCTCGACCAGATCGTCGCGGTGCTGGCCAAGCTCCTCCGGGTCCAGGAGATCGTGTTGTCGGTCAACCAGGCGTACATCGCCTCGGCCGCCCAGGCCGACTCCTCCAGGACCGAGCCGCCCTTCCAGCTCCAGGGGTCGTACCGGAACATGAACAAGCTGGCCGAGCGGATCATCCCGATCATGAATGAGGCCGAGCTCCAGGCCGTGATCGACGACCACTACCTGGGAGAGGCCCAGACGCTCACCTCGGGGGCCGAGGCCAATCTGCTCAAGCTGGCGGAGTTGCGGGGCACGATGACCCCCGGCCAGGCCGAGCGCTGGGCCGAGGTGAAGTCCGGCTACCTGCGGTCGAAGGCCCTCGGCGGGGACGGGGACGACCCGATGGCCCGTGCCGTCGGCGCCATCGGGCTGCTCGCCGACCGGGTGGGCGACGTGGAGAAGGCGATCGAACGGGCCGCCGAACCGGGCCACTGACCAGCCGTTTTTAGTGAAATGTCGGCCTGTGATGGCATCCTTGCCTCGTGATGGCTCATCGGGGGATTAGCACCATTTTGGCGGGACGTGCCCGTGAAGTCGCCTTCATGGAGGCGGCACTCGAGGAACTTCCGACGGCGCTTCTCCTGGGCGGGGAGGCGGGGGTCGGGAAGAGCCGGCTGATCCGGGAGTTCCTCCAGCGCCGGCGCGGCGAGCAGGACATCCGCGTCCTGGTCGGCGGGTGTCTCCAGATCAGTGCGGAAGGACTCCCCTTCGCGCCGTTCAGCGCCGTCCTCCGCCAGCTCGTCCGGCAGATCGGCGTGGAAGGCGTGACGGCGCTGCTGCCGGACGGCACACCGCGGGGCCTGGCCCGGCTGCTGCCCGAGTTCGGCGTGCCGGACACCGCGTCCGGCACGACGGAGGCGCGCACGCGATTGTTCGACCATGTGCTGCTGCTGTTCGAGCGGCTGGCGGTGGAGATGCCCGTCGTCCTGGTGATCGAGGACGCGCAATGGGCGGAACGCTCGACCCGTGACCTGCTCAGCTACCTGATCAGCAATCTCCCGCCGGGCATGCTGATGATCGTCACCTATCGGTCCGACGAGCTGCACCGAAGCCATCCGCTTCGGCCGTCGCTCGCCGAGCTCAGCCGCGTCCCCTGGGTGCGCCGGCTCGAACTGGACCCGCTGTCCCGCCGCGCCGTGGCCGAGCAGGCGAGGAGCATCCTCGGTCACGATCTCGACCCCCGCCTCCTCGGCAAGGTGTATGAGCGCAGCGAGGGCAACCCGCTGTTCGTCGAGGCTCTGCTGAGCGACGGCCGGATCGACGGCGAGCTGCCGGAGTCGGTGCGCGACCTGATGCTCGGGAGCGTGCAGAAGTTGCCCGAGGAGACCCAGGAGATCCTCCGGCTCGCCAGCGCCGGAGGCGACCGGGTGGAGCACGCGCTGCTCGCCGCGGTCAGCGGGCTGGACGACGCCGGGCTGTCCCGGGTGATGCGGCCCGCGGTCGCGGGCAACGTGATGGTCGTCGACGGCGAGGCGTACGCCTTCCGGCACACTCTGGTCCGCGAGGCCGTCCACGGCGACCTGCTGCCCGGTGAGCACACCCGGGCGCACCGCAGATTCGCCGAGACGCTGGAGGCCGATCCCTCTCGCGTGCCGCCCGGCCGGGCCGCCGCGGAGCTGGCCTTCCACTGGTATGCGGTAAGGGACACCGCCGAGGCCCTGGTCAGCGCGTGGAAGGCCGCCTCCGTCGCGATGGAGGCGGCGGCCTACACCGAGTCCCTGCACATGCTCGACCGTGTTCTCGAGCTGTGGGACAAGGTGCCGGACGCCGCGGAGCGCCTGCGGGCCGACCACTGCTCGGTGCTGGTCAAGGCGATCAGGGCCGCCGACCTCGCCGGCGAGACCGAGCGCGGAATGGCGTTCGCCAGGGCGGCGCTGAAGGAGATCGACGATCCGGTCCGTTCGGCCGGCGTGCTCGAACAGCGGGGCAGGTTGAAGATCCGCCTGGGCGACCACACCGCCCTGGACGATCTGCGCGAGGCCGCCCGGCTCGTGCCCGCGGAGCCGCCCAGTCTCGCTCGCGCCCGGGTGCTGTCCACGCTGGCCCAGCACCTCTACCTGATGCCGACGGGCCGGGAGGAGGCCCGGACGCTGGGGGTCGAGGCGCTGGCCATGGCTCGCGAGTTCGGCAACGCGACCGTCGAGGCGCACGCGCTCATCACGCTCGCCGGCTGCGACTTCCTCGAGGACGCCGAGGAACACCTGGTGGCCCTGGCCGGGGTGAGAGAGGTCTACGAGCGAGGGGCCGACGACTCGGCCATGCTCCGCGCCGCCACGAACGAGGCGCATCTCCTCGAGGGCATGGGCGAGCACGAACGCGCCGTCGAGGCGGCCCGGCGCGGCATCGCGCTCGCCGGGCGGCACGGTCAGGCCCGCACCTCCGGGGCCTTCCTCACGATGAACCTGGCGGAACCGCTGATGTCGCTGGGCCGCTGGGACGAGGTGCTGGAGGTGGTCGAGCACGCGCTGGAGCTGTCCCCGCCGCGGATGACCCGCGCCTCGCTGCACTGGCTGCTCGGCGTCATCGCGGTGGCGCGCGGCGATCTCGAGTCCGCCGACGACGCCATGTCCGCCCTCGACGCGGTGATAACCCCCGCCCATTCCCTGGTCCAGGAGCTGTTCCCCGCCGAGCGGCTGCGGATCGATCTCCGGCTGGCCCACGGCGACCGCTCCGGCGCCCTCGACGCCGTCGAGCACGTGCTGACCCGACTCGATCCGTCGGTCAGTTCCCGGTACGGCTGGCCGCTGCTGGCGAGCTGCGCACGGGCCTGCGCCGAGATGCCCGGCGAGCGTGCCGCCAAGATGCTGGCCGAGGTGCGCACCCAGGCCGGCAGGGCCCCTGCCGGCGGACGCCCGGAGCAGGCGCACGCGCTCGTCTTCGACGCGGAGGCCGACCGGGCCGAGGGCCGATCCCGGAAGGCGGCGTGGGACGCGGCGGCCGCCGTCTGGAAGACGCTGGGCGAGCCGTACCCGGAGGCCTATGCGTTGTTGCGCGCGGCGGACGCTGCCGGGAGGGAGTCAGCGGGGAGGGAGACCGGCGGGACACGTCTCCGCCGCGCGGCCGAGTTGGCTCACGGACTCGGCGCCCGGCCGCTGCTGGAGGAGATCGAGACCTGCGCCCGACGGACACGTGTCGCGATCGGCACGCGCATCGGCGACGACTCGCTCGGGCTGACGCCGCGGGAGCGGGAGGTGCTCCGCCTCATCGCCGATGGGCGGAGCAACCGTGAGATCGCCGGAGCCCTGTTCATCTCGGCCAAGACCGCCAGCGTCCACGTCTCGAACATCCTCACCAAGCTTCAGGTGGCCGGGCGGGGAGAGGCCGCCGCCGTCGCGCGCCGCCTGGGCGTCGTCTAGGAGCGCCGACGGAACGTCCACCGCGATGGCGTACGGTCGAACCTTTGATCCGTACGTCTCGTCTAAGGACCTCGCTGATGAACACTCGTGTCCGTGCGGGCCACCTCGTGGCCGCCGTGATCGCCGTCGTGGGTCTCGCGACCGCCTGCTCGTCGGGCGACGGCACGACGGGCGCCGCCTCCGCGCCGGCCGCCAAGGTCCCCGCACCGACCGCCTCTCCGGCCGTCTCCGGCTCCGACACCCCGGCGGCCGGCGAACCCGTCGTAGGCGGGCCGGTCGGCACGTCGACGTCGCCGCTCGGGTTGATCGTCGTCGACGGAACAGGGCGGACGGTCTACGCGTACGACAAGGACAAGACCCATCCCGCGACGTCCGACTGCTACGACCAGTGCGCCGTCGACTGGCCGCCCGTGCCCGCCACCACCGATGTCGCGGGCATCGACTCCGGCCTGGTCGGCTCGGTCGCCCGCAAGGACGGCTCCAAGCAGCTCACCATCGACGACCACCCGGTGTACCTGTTCGCCGGGGACAAGGCGGCGGGCGACGTCAAGGGCCAGTTGTCCGAGGGCACCTGGCACGCGATCACCCCGAAGGGCAAGGAGATCACGAAGAAGGCCGGCTGATCGCCGGCTGAATGCCACCGGGGGCCGGTGGGCCTTCCGTCATGCCCCCGGTGGCACGTCGCGGTTTCAGCGGTCGCGCTGGACGAGCCCGAAGCTGTGGGCGACTTCGCCGTCGTCGACGATGTAGCTGCCGACCGCCCACAACCGGCTCGTCCCCTTGATCGGGGCCAGCCCGGTGACCGTTTCGGCCCGTCCGCCGGTGGGCAGCCTCCCCGCGACCGTCTTCCAGGTGACGCCGTCGAAGCGCCAGTAGAGCGGCGGGCCGGCGAAGCCCGCCGGATCGCCGGTGACCCACACCTCGCCGCGGTTGCCGCTGATGGCCAGCGGCCACTGCCCCTCGTCGGGCATGCGGACGTTCTTCCAGCTCTTGCCGTTCCAGTGGAGGACCGTCGGGGTCCATCCCTCGCCGACGGGGATCAGACCGGTCACCCAGACGCTCTTGCCGGACTGGACCCAGACGTCGTTCACACCCAGATCGTCGGCCGGCATCTCCACCGGCTTCCAGGCGTGGCCGTTCCAGCGCGCGGTGTAGGGCTGGAGGCCCTCCTCCGCCGAGTAGACGGTTCCGGCGATCCACGCGTCGGTGGCCGAACGGGCGTCGATCGAACTGATGCGCACGCCCTCGGGCAGCGTCGTCGTCTCCCAGCCTCCGTGGACGCGCCGCGACACCCAGGTCTCCCCGGCCAGCCACGTGCCCCCGCGTACGGAGGCGATCTCGGCGTAGGAGACGGGAGCGCCTTCAGGAAAGTCGGGGAAGGCGACCTCGCGCCATTTCGTCCCGTCGAAGTGGGCGACGCCCGCCCTCTCCTCGTTCCACCCGTAGATCCACACGTCGTGAGCCGAGGACGCGCTGACGGAGTACCAGTACTTCATGTCGGGCAGCGAAGGGGGAGGCACCAGGCTCCAGTCGCGGCCGTTCCAGCGTAGGACGGCCGCATGGCCGTGGCCGTCCTCGTCCTGGTACTGGCCGACCGCCCACGCGCTCGACGGGCTCGGCGCGGCGACCGAGTGCAGGTATCCCTCGGTGAGTCTCCCCGCGTAGAAGATCTTCCACTGGGGTGGTGCCCCGGATGACGCCACCGCGGCCTGGGGCGCCGGCGCGGCCTGGGCCGGCCCGACCGCCGTGGTCAGACCGACGATCATCGTGGCGGCGGCGAGGCCGTACAGCAACCTTGCTCTCATTGACCGTCCTTCCACCGGGCCGACCGCGGAGGCTCGTGCCGTCCCCGGTTACGTCCGAACAGAGAGAAGAGACGGGGAAATCAGCGATGTGGTTTGTGGCCTTCGGGCGACATTCCAGTGGAGGGTCGAGCGCGATCTCATCCGGCGCCGCGCGTCCACGGGGAGGGCGCTGCGACGGGGAGGGTGCGCTGCGACGGCCTTCCCCGGGTAGGGGCGAGCCCGACCGAGGAGGGATCATGAGCAATTCCTACGTTGTCACCGGGGGCGGCCAGGGCATCGGGCGTGCCATCGCCGAACGACTGCTCGGCGATCGGGACGCAGTCGTGGTCATCGAGTTCGACCCGGTGGCGCCAGCGTGGACCGACGACCACCCCGCCGGGTCCCGCCTGACGGCCGTGACGGGGGACGCCGCGGACGAGGCCGTGACCGAACGGGCGGCCGACCTGGCGGAGTCCCGCGGAACGCTCGCGGGGTGGGTGAACAACGCCGCGGTGTTCCGCGACGCCGCACTGCATTCGTCGGCGGCGCGGGACGTCCTCGACCTCATCACGCTGAATCTCGCCCCGGTGGTGACCGGCTGTGGCACCGCCGTCCGCCGGTTCCTGGCGGGCGGCCGGGGCGGTTCGATCGTCAACGTCTCCTCACACCAGGCGCAGCGGGCCGTGCGAGGCGCTCTGCCGTACGCGACGGCCAAGGCCGCGACGGAGGGGCTGACACGAGCGCTGGCGGTCGACTACGGCCCGTCGGGCATCAGGACCAACGCCGTCGCGCTCGGTTCGATCAGCACGGAGAGGTACGAGGACTTCCTGGGGAGTCGGGATCCGGCGGCCGCCGCGCGGATCGAAGGCGAGATGGGGCGGCTGCATCCGCTGGGCCGGGTCGGGCGGGCCGACGAGGTGGCGGCGACGGTGGCCTACCTGCTGTCGGGTGACGCGAGCTTCGTCAACGGCGCGATCGTGCCCGTCGACGGCGGCCGCTCCGCTTCCGGCCGCGACCCCGAAGAGACCTGATTACGGGATCGCTGCCGGAGTCCTCTGAACGCGTCAGGCGGCACGTGGGCTCCAAGATTCCGGTGTGATCAATGTCACTTTCCCGTCTTAAGGGATCACTTGGGGATCGTTCCACCATGGCGATCTTCGTTATGCACCCAGCAGGGTGACCTGGCCAGGCGGTTAACCGGGCGCTAACCGAGCGATTGAGCGTTCCTATCGCGCGAGCGGCGTGCGACGTTACAGGTGTGCCGACCAGATCACTGACTGTTGGTATTTACTCATGTTGATCACCTTTCTTACGATCAGGGCGCTTTGTCGGCAACTGGACCTTGCGGGGGTTGATGTGCGTCTGACGGGAAGATGGTCGCCCGATCGGGAACGAAGTCCACGGAGAGCACGGACGCGTCATGCGGTCCGCGTGCTGGGCGCGGCGGTGGCCGTCCTGGCGCTGGAAGCCGGGATCGGTATGCCGCAGGCATCCGCGGCCGCCGGTGAGGCGGCATCCTCGGGAGCGCTCACGGCGGTGGTGGTCAACACGCCGCCCGCGCAGCCCGCGCTCGCGGACCTGACGATGTCGCCCGGTTCCGTGTGCCAGACGGAACCGGTGCGGATCAACAGGCTGCCCCAGCTCTCCGCGACGCTGTCCGACCCGGACGGTGGGCGGATCGGCGCCCAGTTCGCGGTCTCGTGGCCTGACGCGACGGGCAAGCTGGTGCGGCAGTGGTGGTCCACCGGCGCTGAGGACGCTCCGCCGCCCAGCGGGTGGTTCGAGGGGTCGGGATCCGTGTTCACCGAGCCGCCGCCACCGGCCCCGATTCCGCAGGGCACGACCGCGGGCTGGGAGGTGCGGGCCTGGGACGGCGTCGCGTGGGGTCCGTGGAGTTCGGCCGGCACCTCCACCAGGTGCCGTTTCGCCTGGAAGACGGCCACACTGGCCGATCCGAAGGTGACGAGCGCCGACTACCCGGGGTCCACCGACCTCTTCGGCTCGCAGCCCTGGACGATCGGGGTGGGCCGCTACGGCGCGATCACCGTCGGCTCGGACTCCAGCGATGTCGTCACCTACCGGTGGGGATTCGACACGAGCGCAGGCATCCATGAGGTGGCCACGAGGAAGGGCGAACCCCGGACGATTCGGGTGCTGCCCACGACGGAGGGCGGCCACTTCCTGTCGGTCAGGGCGTTCGACGCCTACGGCAACGGCAGCCGGCCGGTGACGTACCGCTTCAACGTCCTCCAGGGGCAGCCGGAACGGGCGTCGTGGGCTCTGGACGAGGGCAGCGGCGTCGCCGAGGCGGCGGGCTCGGGCGGCTCGTACCCGCTCAACCTCGGAGGACACGCGGCGCTGGGTGCGGCCGGGCACTCGGGGACCGCGCTGTCCCTGACGAATGAGGACTCCTACGCCGAGTCCCAGGGTGCTGCGCTGGACCTCCAGGAGGGCTTCACCGTCTCCGCGTGGGCGAAGGTGGACGACCTGAGTCACTCCAGGACCGTGTTGTCGCAGGCGGGGACGTACAACAGCGGCGTCGTCCTGGGATACGACGCGTCCAGCGGGAAGTGGGCGCTGCGCCTGCCCACCACGGACGACTCCGGCGCGTCGGTCGTGGCCTCGGCCTCGGACGCGCCGGTGGTGCCGGGCCGGTGGACCCATCTCGTGGGGATGTACGACGCGGGGGACAAGACCGCGACGCTGTACGTGGACGGGACGGCCGCCCCGGCCGCATCGGTGACGGCGTTCAACGCCCGGGGGAACCTGGAGATCGGCAGGCAGTGGAACGGAGGCGCCTGGGCGGAGCCGTGGTCCGGTGCGATCGACGACGTGCGCGTGTGGGATCGGGCGGTCTCCGCCGCCCAGGTCACACGACTTCACACCACCGGTTCCGTCACGACGCGCCTGCCCGCGAAGGTGGTGTGGTCGCTGGACGACGCGACCGGGCGCCCGGAGACTCAAAGTGTGACCTTCCACGGCGGCGTGGAGACCGGGCAGCCGGGATACACCGGCAAGGCGGCGGTCTTCGACGGAGCCGCCGGCTACGGGGACACGTCGCGCGAAGTGGTGAACACCGCCCGGAGCTTCTCGGTCGGGGCGTGGGTGAAGCTGGCGGACACGTCCGGTGACCACGCGGCGCTGAGCCAGAGCGGTCACACCGACGGCGCGTACACCCTCGGATACGACCACGAACGGAAGGCCTGGGTGTTCCGGCTCCCGGCGCAGGACGCGGACGGAGCGGACGCGCAGGCCGTCTACTCGACGGTCCCTGTCGACGCCGGAGAGTGGAACCACCTGCTGGGCGTGTACGACGCGACGGCCGGGCAGATCACGCTCTACGTCAACGGGCAGGCCGGCCCGCCGGTGGCGGCGTCTTCGGCGTGGCAGGCGACGGGTGGACTGCAGTTGGGCCGGACCCTCCATCAGGGTGGTTACCGGGATTACTGGAAGGGAGCCCTGGACGACGTCAGGCTCTTCGACCGGGTGGTGACGGCGCCCGAGGCCCAGAAGCTGGCCGCACCGAAGCCGCCGTCGGTCGCCGGACGATGGATGCTCAACTCGGCGCCGGACGGCGTGACCCCCGACGCCTCACCGGCGAAGCTCGGCGCGACGTTGTCCGGTGGTGCCCGCATCGACGGGGATCAATGGGTGGTCGGCGATTTCAACGGGATCAACGCCGACGGACAGGAAGAACCTGACGGGGGTCTGGTGCTGGACGGCGTCGACGGGTATGCGGCGACGGCGGCTTCTCCGCTGGACACCACGCAGAGCTTCACCGTCGCCGGTTGGGTGGGCATGCCCACCGGTATGCCGGACTGCCCGGAGGGCAAGGCTCTCGCCGATTGCGACATGACGGTGCTGAGCCTGCAGGGGAACGGCGAGCATCCGTATAACAGCGTGTTCACCCTGCGCTGGCATGTGATGGGTCGTGGTGACGCGGAGAACGCTCCGTGGGGTGTCTGGCAGGTCGAGATGCCGGACAGGGACGCTCCCGGAGCCGTCCGCGCCGTCGCCACCCATTCATTCGGATTCGGAGGTTTCGGGCCGTGGACACATTTGGCGGTGGTGTATGACGCCGCCCGCGACCAGCTGCGGTTGTACGTGGACGGTCAACTGCAGAACAGCCCGGACGCGGTCTCGACTGTGGACGGCGTCAAACCCTTCGCGGGCACGGGCGGCCTGCAGTTCGGCCGCAACTGGTCGGAGGGTGTCGCAGGGGAGTACTTCGCTGGGCCGATCGACGACGTATGGGTCTATCAGGGTGTCCTGAGCGACGTGAAGATCCGGGTCTTGTCCTCCTCGGCGGATTTCCCGACCGAGACCGGCCCCTGACCTGATCTCCGGGGCGGGACGGACGCGGCGTCCGTCCCGGCCCCGGTCCTCCGGGTCCGTCCCATCGGTCTTTATGGAGGGACTACGCGGCTGTCGCTACGGTGCCGAACGGCACATACTCGAATGCCTGTGTGGATGCTTACTTGATTACACTTATACACAGGCCTTCGGGCTGACAAGGCGCATCGCTCTTCGACGAGGTGACAGCTCGTGATCGTCCAGTACGTCCGCTATCGCGTTCCATCCGAGCTGAGCGACGATTTCGTGGAGGCCTACCAGCGGGCGGCCGCCTGCCTCTCGCGTGCCCCGCAATGTGTGGACTACGAGCTCGCCCGCAGCACGGCGGAGCCGAGCTCCTACATCCTGCGCATCACGTGGACATCGGCGAAGGACCAGCTCGAGGGCTTCCGGAACCGCGACCTCTACCAGGAGTTCTCCGCCGCGACCGCCCCGTTCGCGGACGACGTCGAGGAAACGAGCCTCTACCAGCGGACCGCCGTGCGCGGCGACGGAGGTTCGATCCCGTCGATGTACGACTGGGTGGGCGGCACGGAGGCGCTGGAACGGCTCATGGAGAGGTTCTACGACCTCGTCGCGTCCGATGACCTGATCGGACCCCTGTTCAAGGGGATGGACCCCGGCCATCCGCGCTACGTCGCGATGTGGCTGGCCGAGGTTTTCGGCGGTCCGGCCAGGTACACGACCGAGCGCGGCGGTTACCGCCACATGCTGACGATGCACCTGGGCAAGGCCATCACCGAGCCGATGCGACGCCGCTGGGTGAGTCTGCTGATGGACGCCGCCGACCAGGTCGAGATCCCTGACGACCCCGAGTTCCGCGCCGCTTTCGCCGGCTACATCGAGTGGGGCACCCGGCTCGCGTTCAGCAACTCCCAGCCGGGAGCCCATCCCGTGCAGCAGGCGCCCGTCCCGCACTGGGGCTGGGGCGTCGCTCCGCCGTACAACGGCTGACTCGGCCGGCGCTTCAGCGGTCCGGCCGCCGGTTCAAGGGTCGGTCAGGGGTTCGCCAATTCTTGGGCACGCCTGCTACCTGTGAAAGTTCGTCAGAAGGTAGACAGAGGGGATAAGGCGGGTCAACAAGAGCGTCGTCGGATCGGGGGGATCATGGCGCGTGCTCACAACGCGTGGGAGATCTTCCAATCCGGGGGGGAACCCACCGGTATCCACGGGGAGATCGTCAAG
Organism: Planotetraspora silvatica; assembly: GCF_016863315.1. Lineage (GTDB taxonomy): Bacteria > Actinomycetota > Actinomycetes > Streptosporangiales > Streptosporangiaceae > Planotetraspora > Planotetraspora silvatica. Next base: position 6,934 of record NZ_BOOQ01000042.1, on the reverse strand, counting down.
TCCTGGCGACGATCCCAGTACAGCGGGGTGAACCCCGAACGGCTTGATGTCGGGCACGGCGAGGTCGACTCGGGTTCCGCGTTCGTGCGGACCGCCGCCCCCGTGTTGTCGAAGCTCGGCGACGTCCTCGCGGGGAGTTCGACCTGCCTGGCACTGGCCGATACGAGCGGCAACCTGAGCTGGCGCTGGGTCTCCGAGCGATCACTGAGCCGTGCGCTCGACCGGTACCAGTTCGAAGAGGGAGCGCGCTTCGGCGAGGAGCACGTCGGGACCAACGCGATCGGGGTCTCCCTCGAAAGCGGTCGTACCGCGATGATCGTCGGTGGGGAGCACTACAAACAACCGCTGCACAACTGGGCGTGCGCCGCGACCCCGATCGTCCATCCGATAACCGGCCGGGTCGTCGGCGCCGTCGACGTGACCTGCAGGGCGGCCGATGCGAACCATCTTCTGCGGATGGCGGTGCAACTCCTGGCAGAGGAGGTCAAATCGGCACTGTACGCGGCCTCCACCGCCAAGCAGCGCCGCCTGCTCGACGTCTTCCTCAACTACCGTGCGACGACGGCCAGTCCGGTCATCACGCTTTACGATCACATCATGATCGCCGATGAGACGGCGACGACGCTCAACCTGGACCAGAGCCGCCTGTGGGCGGCGGTCAGGGAGGCCGGGCCGACGGCGACGACGATCCGCCTCAGCGGGACGGTGACCGCTCGCATGTTCCCCCTGACGCCGGGAACCCTGGCCGACGGGGTGGTGCTCCTCCTGGCCGGAGTCTCTCCCATCGGCCGGCGTGCCGACGGCGTCCCTCCCGGCCTGTCCGCCGACCCGCAGCCGGTGGGGCTCACCCCGATCGAGCGTGCCGAGGCCGAGATCATCTCGAACGTCCTCACCGAGTGCGCGGGCAACAAGTCCGTCGCCGCCACCAAGCTGGGCATCTCCAGAGGCACGCTCTATCAGAAGCTCCGGCGCTACCGGCTGACGTAGGTCTACCGGCCGCTCGCCGTACGCGAGAGAGGATGTCCACCGGTACGGCCATGCCGGCGTTCGCCGCCGTGGCCGTACCGGTGAACCTAGACAGCCTCCGCTGACCTGGTCACCTGGAAGGATCGTGTGCTCGCGGACGCGACCGGACCTGGTGGACAACAGGCGGTCACGATGACGAGGGAATCCTGTGGACCCCAGGGACTGGTCACCGGCTTCTGCCTCAGACGCTCCCACAACCTGACGGGTCGGTCGGGAGGGTCGGCTAGAGGAAGCCGCAACACAAAGGACGCGCCGCCACCGGCGGCATCCGCCACGCGGAGGGTGCCTTTGTGAGCATGTGCGATATCGCGGGCGATCGCCAGGCCGAGGCCGGTGCCCCCGCAGTCGCGGCTGCGGGCGGCGTCGAGCCGGCTGAAGCGCCTGAAGATTCTTTCTCGGTCCGGCGCGGCGATCCCGGGTCCGTCATCGATGACGTGGAGCTCGGCGCAGTCGCCGTCGCGGCGGACCCGGATCTCGACCATGGTCCTCGCGTGCCGGTGGGCGTTGTCGAGCAGGTTGGCGAGCAACCGGTCGAGCTGGCTCGGGACGGCCTGGACCACCACTCCGCGCTCGAGCCGGAGCCGCACCTCGTGGCCGCTCGCCCGCCGGGAGACCTCGGCCCGGACCGTCTCGGCCAGGTCGATCTTCTCTCGCTCGGCCGGCGTCGCGCCCGCCGCCACCCGCGTGAGCAGGAGCAGGTCGGTCGTGATCGCCTCGAGCCGGTCGACATCGTGCAACAGGGCGGCGAGGAGATCGGGGAGCTCGGTCTCGTCCTGGTGCAGCAGCGCCTCCTCCAGCTGGACTCTCAGTGCGGCCAGAGGCGTACGCAACTCGTGTGAGACGTCCGCGGCGAACTGGAGCTGCTGGGCGAGTATCCATTGCGTGCGTTCGTCGCCATGCTGATCGCAGTTGACCGGCGCCCGAGCGGCGAGGTCGCCAAACTGCGTCGTCATGCTGGATCCTCCTCCGTCGGCCACCAGGCAGTCGCCCGCCGAGGGTCCCGGGCGGCGTCGTGGACGCCGGCCGATCTCGCCGGGCCGGGGGGTGTCGCCCCGGTACTTGGAGATCCTGCGTCCTCGCGGAAGTGTGCCGCAACACATTGTTCAGGAATTGAACACGGCTCATCGAGCCTTGACGCGCAGGTCACACCCATGATCGCTCCACCCCGCCGGATTCGGGGGTCATACCGGTCGCATATTCCTTGTCGGGCACGGTAATCGGGGCCCGCCGGGAGGGAGTACTGGGTGTGAACGATCCCCAAGAACGCTTCACCGACCTCTACGACCGGCACTACCGCAGCGTGCTCGGCTACGCGCTGCTGCGCGCCGGGCGCGAGACGGCGGAGGACGTGTCGAGCGAGACGTTCCTGGTCGCCTGGCGCCGCCTGGAGGAGCTTCCCGACCCGCCGCTGCCGTGGCTGCTCGGGGTGGCCCGCAACCTGCTCGCCAAGCAGCGTGACGTACGGCACCGCGGCCAGGCCCTGATCGACCGGATCGCGGTACTCACCACGGCCGCCGACCAGACGAGCTGGGACGTAGCGGAGCACGTGCTGGACCGGCAGAGCGCGCTCGCCGCGCTGGCCTCGCTCCGCAAGAACGATCTCGAGGCGATCACGCTCGCCACCTGGCACGGCCTCACGCCCGACCAGGCCGCCGCCGTCATGGGCTGCTCGGCCCGCACCTACAACGTGCGCCTCCACCGCGCCCGCACGCGCCTGTCCAAGGCGATGCGGGCGGAGATGCGAGTCGCGCCGCCGTACCGGGCCGCCGCCCGCCCGTCCCTGGAGGAGATCTGATGCCGAACCCGCCTGGAGACCCCCGGGAGCACGACATGACCGATCACATGGTCACCCGGCTCAGGCCGGTGCAGCTGGACGATCTGGCCGACGACGCCTATCGGCGGCGCCGGTCCATGGATCTGGCCAACGCGTTCGAGACCCCCCGACCCCCCCTGCAGACCCGAAGGATCACCTTGTCACAGCGCCGCCCCCTCTTCCTGATCGCCGGCACCGCCGTCGCCGGACTCGCCGCCGCCGCGATCATCGTCCCTGGCCTGGTCTCGGGGGACGCCGGCTCCGGAAACGGCCGTTCCACGGCGCCCTCCGCCTCGGCCCCGGGGCCTCAGACGACCCGGTTGGACGCCCATTCGGTCCTGCTGGCGGCGGCGGATACCGCGGCACGCGAGCCGGCCACGACCGGCCGTTACTGGTACACCCTCGAGCGGGTGACCTCACGGGTCGGCCGAATCGTGACCAAGCCGGGAAAGGGAAGGGAGCCGAAGGTACAGGAGCTGCCGTTCACCGCCTCCGTCTCCACTTCCCAGGAGTCCTGGACGGCGCGGAGTCCCGAGGATCGCACCCGGACGATAACCGGCATCGATTTCAAGACGGCCTTCGACTCGCCGGCCGACGAGGCCAAGTGGAGGGCGATGGGCGCGCCTCCGCTCACCCTCCACACCGGCGGCTCGACCAAGCCCCAGATCAACAACTACGACGAGCCGATGCGGTTCATCATCGGCCAGCAGCAGGTGACCATGGCCGACCTCGCGAAGCTGCCCACCACGGAGGCCGGGCTGGACAAGGAGCTGAAGCGCAGGTACCGGGCCGACGTGAACGACCCGAAGTACCCCTACGAGGGCAGCTACCTGCAGTACGTCTGGGGGGCGGCGCAAGACCTGCTGGCGGGGCCGGTCACGCCGGGCACCCGGGCGGCTCTGTACCGCGTCCTGGCCGACCAGCCCGGCCTCACCGTGGCCGGAAAGGTGACGGATCCGTTCGGCCGTCCCGGCATCGCGATCGAGATGAGCGGAAAGAACGCCAGTGTGCCCTCGGACTCAGCCGCCACGTTCCAGCTGATCATGGATCCGGGCACCGGCCGGCTGCTGGCCTACCAGGCGATCGGTGATGGGTCGAAGCCGCTCCTGACGGAGGCCTACAAGACGATGGGCTGGACGAACGGCCTCGACGCGCGCCCCTGATCGCGGCAAGCGGGCGCGGAGACGGTGCACCTCACGGTGCGCCACACTCCGCGCCCTGACCGCAGGCCGGTCAGGATGCCGTACGGCAGGGGCGAACGGGGGCTCCTGCCGTACGGTCAGTCCGATCGGGTGTGAGCCGAGCTCCAGTTCAGGTGCCAGGTCACACCGTCGTCGTAGGAGAAACGCTGCTCCCATAGGGCGCCTTGGGGGCCGAGGTCGTCCCAGTCCCATTTCACCCGCACCTCTTCGCCGTTGATGATCTCGACGGCGAAGAACTCGCCGTGCTTTCCGTTGAACCGTCCTTCCATGGGGTTGTCGTCGAGCAGCCCCGGTTGCCGGGCGGAGATCCACCAGATCCGCCAGTTCCCGGTTCGCGGGTCGAACAGCCGCAGCGTCATGGCCTCGAGCGGATCGCCGGAGGGCGGCATGGCCGGCGCCGAGAAGGGTTCGACGTTGCCCAGCCCGCCGAGAACGGGCTCGCAGCGCAGGGTCGAGTCGAACTCGACCCAGGTCGTGCAGTCGCGATCGAGCACGTCGGCCAACTTGCGGTTGCGCGTTCTCCAGTGACCGTGGAAGAAGTCGAAGTCATGGCGGCCGTCTGTGTGCGTGTTCTCCGTCATGCCGTGAACGCTAGGCCGGGTTCACTGACATCCTGCGTCAGTGGATCCGGCGGGAACGGGGACGGGCGCGGGAGTGGCCGTCCGGCGGGCGATCATCGGGGCCAGGGCTCCGATTCCGAGAGCGGAGCCGATGCCTCCGACGGCGCTGAACCACCAGATCACGGCGGGGCCGGCGGTGGCGTAGACGGTGGTGCCCACAGCCAGGGTGATGAATCGCGCGATGCCCCAGGTCCACTGGTAGCTGCCCTGGTAACGGCCGCGGGCGTCGGCCGGGGCGAGGCTCGCGACGATCGCGCCGGGGATGCCGCCGACCATCGCCTCGCCGATCGACCAGAGGACGACGGTCCCGCCGTACGACCAGGTGTCGTGCGCCACTCCGGTCAGAGCGATGCCGGTCGAGGCGAGCGCACTGGCGCCCACATAGACCGGGATCTGCGGGAACCGGGCCAAGACGTTCGTGGCGATCGGTTGCAGCACCACCACCAGGGCGGCGTTGAGCGTGGCCATCAGGCCGAGTGTGGTGGTGGGCAGGCCGTGGTCACGGATCGCCAGCGGCAGGCAGACCTCGGTGAACGAATAGATCGCCAGTCCGACGCCGAGCAGCGGGAGCAACAACCGCATCAGCGGATCCCGGAACACGACTCCGTAGCCGATCCCATTGCCGGAATCGGTGGTCCGCGCGGTGTCGGGCTTTCCACCGGGCAGCAACGCGACGACGATGAGTGCGAACGCCAGCGAGGTCGCCGCGTCCAGCGTGAACAGAAGCCAGTAGCCGTGCGTCGCCAGGAATCCGCCGAGTATTCCGGCCACGGCGGTGCCGATGTTGATCGCCCAATGAAGCAATGAGAAGGCGGCACGCTGCCGCTCCGCCGGCACCGTGTCCGCCAGCAGCGCGCCCGAGGCCGGGGTGACCATTGAACCCGCCGCGCTGAGGAGGGCGGCCGCGAGTGCCAGCGTGACCACGTTCGGCGCGGCGAACAGCAGGCCCTGTGCGAGAGCCGTTCCGATCAGTCCCGTCAGCATCGTGGGACGGCGGCCCACCCGGTCGGCGAGCAGGCCGCCGACCACCGGGCCGATCAGGTTGCCCGCGCCCAGCGCACCGAGGACGTACGGGGTCTGCGTGGTGGAGATGCCGCGCGACCCGAGGTAGAACACGAGGAAGGGCGTGACCACGAAACCGAGTCGGTTCACCACGGTGCCGGCGAAGACGACCCAGGCGGTGCGGGGAAGTCCGCTGAAAGTGGAGAGCATGACGGAGATCCTGCGTCCGCCGTACACTCGTGACCATTGATTAAGCTCAGACCGAATCTGTGGAGCGGTCATGTTCTCCGAGCTGACCTTCTCGGCCGACGATCTGGCCCTGACCCGGTTCGCGGTCTCACCGATGTGGGAGGTCGTCACCAGCTTCCGGCTGCTGGCGGCGGGCTCCGCACATCCCGTGCACCGTCCCTGGATCGATCAGGTACGACCGCGGGTGGCCGCGGCCAGGCTGGACTCGGGCTTCCTGGCAGAGCTGCTCCCGACCACCGACTATCTCCCCGACTTCCTCACCCCGCCGCCCGACGAACCGACCCCCACCCTCGACACCGAACTCGCCGCCATCCGCGCCACTCCGGTCGATCAGGTTCTGGCCGACCTCGACGTCCTCGGCTGTACCGGTCCCCACTGCCAGGCTCTGCGTGCCGACCCGGAAGCCAAGCTGGCCCGCATCACGGAGGAGATCGAGCTCTACTGGGAGCTGGCGCTCGACCCCTATTGGGCGAAGATCCGGGTGGTGCTGGACGCAGACGTCTTCCACCGTGCCCGGCAGGTGGCCGAGCGCGGCGCGGGCCACTTCTTCAACGACCTGCACGCCACGGTGAGCTGGGACGACAACGCCCTCCGGATGGTTCGCCGGCATTGCGGCATCTCCCGGGAGACGACCGGGTCAGGGTTGCTGCTGGTCCCCTCCGCCTTCGCCGGGGGCATGCTCACCTGGGCGCGCCCGCCGAAGCCGCCCCAGCTCGCCTACCCCGCCCGCGGCACCGGCACGTTGTGGGAGCACCGCCCGGTACCACGCATCGACGCGATCGCCCGGGTCCTCGGCCGCTCCCGGTCCGTCATTCTGGCCGAGTTGGAGGCCCCGGCCTCCACGACCGAACTCGCCCGCCGCACCGGCATCTCCGCGGCCGGGGTCTCCCAGCACCTGACCGCCCTCCGTGACGCCGGCATGGTCAGCGCCCACCGTGCGGGCCGCTCGGTCCTCTACGCCCGCACGACCATCGCGGAATCCCTCATCGCCGCGACGGCCTGAATCACCCGAGGCGGTCAGC
>NZ_BOOQ01000041.1 GCF_016863315.1 Planotetraspora silvatica | reverse complement strand
GAATCCAACGACCCGCCGCTTGCTTTTTGTGTCCGGCGCCGTTATTCGCGGCTCCGTTATGTCAGTAATTCTCCCGGACTACTTAATCCGTGTCAAATTGTCCCTTTCGGAACCACTTGACCCGAACCCCGTAATCCAACAGGAATTCCGACCACCCCGTCTCCGGGGCAACCCCTCCAGCCTACCCGATATCCGAATTGCCATCGAACGCTCGACGACATCCCGAAACCGGGTTGAATGAGAGGAGTTAGCGGGAAGCCTAGCGTGCGATTCTCTGAGAAGAGGTGAGGCGCGCCGTGTTTTCCGCGTACATGAAGATTAGCACCCCCGCAGGGGTGCTGATGACAACTTCCGCAACTTACGGAACCTTCCCCGCCCTGTGTCGCCCAAACCTCAGGCGTTCGGGCGGGGATCGCCTAGGCCGGCAACGCAGCCAGGTGGGCCTCAAGACGCGCGATGTCCTCTTCCGCCTGCGCGGCACGGCCTCGGACCTTGGCGACGACGTCGTCGGGCGCCTTCGCCATGAACTGCTCGTTGCCCAGTTTCCCGGTGACCTGCGCATGCTCCTTGCGAGCCGCGGCCAGGTCCTTCTCCAGCCTCTTCCGCTCGGCCGCGACGTCGATGGCTCCCGCCGTGTCGATCTCCACGGCCACGGCGCCCACCGTGAGGCGAGCCGTCGGGGCGAAGGTCTCCGAGGCGGCATCGAGCTTCAGCAGCGTCCTGATCGCCCCTTCGTGCCCGGCGAGAGCCGTACCCGCGAGGGACAATCGTGCGGCGACCCGCTGGCCCGGCTTGAGGCCCTGATCGGACCGGAACCGGCGGACCTCTGTCACCAAGTCCTGCAGGGAGGCCAGCTCCCGCTCGGCACCCGGGTCGATCAGGTCCGGCGACACGACCGGCCATGGGGCCACCGCGAGAGACTCTCCCCCCGTGAGAGCACGCCACAGCTCCTCGGTCACGAATGGCACGAGCGGATGCAACAGGCGCAGCACGGAATCGAAGACGTGCCCGAGAACCCGTTTGGTGTTCTCGGCGACCTCACCGCCCTGGGCGATCTGAACCTTGGCGAGCTCGACGTACCAGTCGCAGACCTCGTCCCACGCGAAGTGGTAGAGCGAGTCGGAGATCTTCGCGAACTCGAAGTCCTCGTAAGCGGCGTCCACGGACATGACGACCGACTGCAGCCGGGACAGGATCCACCGGTCGGCGGCCGTCAGCTCTGAGGGCAGCCCCTCGGAGACTGCGCCGTTCATGAGCGCGAAGCGCGTGGCGTTCCAGATCTTGTTGCAGAAGTTGCGCGAGCCGCCCGCCCAGTCCTCGCTGATCGCCACGTCGGAACCGGGGTTGGCGCCGCGGAGCAGCGTGAACCGTGTCGCGTCGGCGCCGTACCGGGCGATCCAGTCCAGCGGGTCGACGACGTTGCCGAACGACTTGGACATCTTCTTGCCGAACTGGTCGCGGACCATGCCGTGCAGCGCCACCGTACGGAACGGCGGTTCCCCGTCCATCGCGTACAGACCGAACATCATCATCCGGGCGACCCAGAAGAAGAGGATGTCGTACCCCGTGACCAGGACGCTCGTCGGGTAGAAGCGCGCCAGTTCCGGAGTCGCCTCCGGCCAGCCGAGCGTCGAGAAGGGCCACAGGCCGGAGGAGAACCAGGTGTCCAGGACATCCGGGTCCTGCTCCCAGCCCACGGGTGGCTCCTCGTCGGGGCCGACGCACACGATCTCGCCGTCCGGGCCGTACCAGACCGGGATCCGGTGGCCCCACCACAGCTGCCGCGAGATGCACCAGTCGTGCATGTCGTCGACCCAGTCGAAGTAGCGCTTGGCCAGCTCCGGCGGGTGGATGCGGGTACGTCCGTCACGGACGGCGTCGCCGGCCGCCTTGGCGAGCGGTGAGACGTTGACGAACCACTGCAGCGACAGCCTCGGCTCCACCACGGTCTTGCACCGGGAGCAGTGGCCGACGGAGTGCGTGTAGGGCCGCTTCTCGGCGACGATCCGGCCCTGCTGCCGCAGCGCCGCCACGACGGCGGGCCGCGCCTCGAACCGGTCGAGGCCCAGGAACGGGCCGTGCGCCGTGATCACGCCACGCTCGTCCATGACCGCGAGGGACTGCAGCGAATGCCGGCGCCCGATCTCGAAGTCGTTCGGGTCGTGAGCGGGCGTCACCTTCACCGCGCCGGTGCCGAAGGACGGGTCGACGTGCTCGTCGGCCACGATCGGGATCCGCCGCCCGGTGAGCGGGACCTCCACGAACTGGCCGACCAGGTGGGCGTACCGCTCGTCGGCGGGGTGGACCGCCACGGCCGTGTCGCCGAGCATGGTCTCCGCCCGGGTGGTGGCCACGACGATCTCCACGTCGCCCTCGCCGTACCGGATCGAGACGAGCTCGCCGTCGTCCTCGCTGTGCTCCACCTCGATGTCGGACAGCGCGGTCAGGCATCGCGGGCACCAGTTGATGATCCGCTCGGCACGATAGATCAAGCCGTCGTCGAAGAGGCGCTTGAAGATCGTTTGAACGGCCCGGGAGAGCCCCTCGTCCATCGTGAACCGCTCACGCGACCAGTCCACACCGTCGCCGAGCTTCGTCATCTGGCCGAGGATCCGCCCGCCCGACTCTTCCTTCCACTGCCAGACGCGCTCGACGAACGCCTCTCGCCCGAAGTCGTGGCGGGACAGGCCTTCCTTGGCGATCTCCCGCTCCACGACGTTCTGCGTCGCGATGCCGGCGTGGTCCATGCCGGGGAGCCACAACGTCTCCAGGCCCCGCATGCGGGCCCTGCGGGTCAGCGCGTCCTGGATGGAGTGGTCGAGTGCGTGCCCGACGTGCAAGGACCCCGTCACGTTCGGCGGAGGCAGCACGATGCTGTACGGCTCACGCCCGCTGCCCGGGTCAGGGGTGAAGTAGCCCTCCGATACCCAGCGCTCGTAATTGCGGGTCTCGACATCGGCGGGCGCGTACTGGGTAGGCAGCTCAGGCGTCGTCATGATGGCCAATTCTAGGGACGTCGGCACGCCTCATGTGCCGACCGATCGGGTGAAGCGCCAGAGGCCGCCTGGTGTCAGGCCGACTTCTCGCGCGGTGTGCGCTGCTGCTTGACCTGGAGTTGGTCTCGCGGTACCAGAGTCGGGTTGACGTGCTCGAGCACGGCCTCCCGGGTGATCACGACTCGGGCCACGTCTTGCCGCGAAGGTACCTCGTACATCACCGAGAGGAGGACCTCCTCCAGGATGGCGCGAAGGCCGCGCGCACCGGTGCCGCGGAGGATGGCCTGGTCGGCGATCGCCTCCAGCGCGTCGTCGGTGAACTCCAGCTCGACGTTGTCCAGCTCGAACAGCCGCCGGTACTGCTTCACGAGCGCGTTGCGCGGCTCGGTCAGGATCTGGATCAGCGCTTCCCTGTCGAGGTTGTGCACCGACGTGATCACGGGAAGCCGGCCGACGAACTCCGGGATCATGCCGAACTTCAGCAGGTCCTCGGGCATGACGTCCGAGAAGATGTCCGAGGTGTCGGCCTCTTCCTTGGAGTGGATGATGGCGTTGAAGCCGATCCCCTTCTTGCCGATCCGCGACTCGATGATCTTCTCGAGGCCCGCGAACGCACCACCGCAGATGAACAGCACGTTGGTGGTGTCGATCTGGATGAACTCCTGGTGCGGGTGCTTGCGGCCGCCCTGCGGGGGCACACTCGCCGTCGTCCCCTCGAGGATCTTCAGCAGGGCCTGCTGGACACCCTCACCGGAGACGTCCCGGGTGATCGACGGGTTCTCGCTCTTGCGAGCGATCTTGTCGACCTCGTCGATGTAGATGATCCCGGTCTCGGCCTTCTTGACGTCGTAGTCGGCGGCCTGGATCAGCTTGAGCAGGATGTTCTCGACGTCCTCGCCGACGTATCCCGCCTCGGTGAGAGCCGTGGCGTCGGCGATGGCGAACGGCACGTTCAGCATCTTCGCCAAGGTCTGCGCCAGGAGGGTCTTGCCGGAGCCGGTGGGGCCGAGGAGGAGGATGTTGGACTTCGCCAACTCCAGACCGTCGTCGCGGCCGCGCTCACCGGACTGCACGCGCTTGTAGTGGTTGTACACCGCCACCGAGAGCGCCTTCTTCGCCTGGTCCTGACCGATGACGTAGGCGTCGAGGAACTCGTAGATCTCACGGGGCTTGGGAAGGTTGTCCCACTTGAGCTCGGAGGACTCGGAGAGCTCCTCCTCGATGATCTCGTTGCAGAGATCGATGCACTCATCGCAGATATAGACGCCTGGTCCGGCGATGAGCTTCTTGACCTGCTTCTGGCTCTTGCCACAGAACGAGCACTTCAGCAGGTCTCCCCCGTCGCCGATGCGTGCCACCCCAGATACTCCTTTGCGTGGGACCGCCCTGCCGCCGCGGTCGCTTCCGTCCGCGCCTCGATTCGTGCTCCGGCGCGAAAACGTCATGCCGCTCAGGTTTCGACGTTACCGTCTTCTGAGCCCTCAGTGAGCCCCCTAGCGGTGAGTCGCACCGGAAGGTGCCGAATTGGGCACCATCCGGTGCGGCAACCTTCTCAGGAAGCGATCGCCGCTGCGCGCTTCTTACGCGACGGGATGATGTCGTCCACCAGCCCGTACGCCTTCGCCTCGTCGGCGCTGAGAATCTTGTCTCGCTCGATGTCCCTGCGGACCTCCTCGGGCGCCTTGCCCGAGTGCTTGGCCACGATCTCCTCGAGCAGGGATCGCATACGCAGGATCTCACGTGCCTGGATCTCGATGTCGCTTCCCTGGCCGCCGCCCTCGGTCGAGGGCTGGTGGATCAGGACGCGTGCGTTCGGCAGCGCGAACCGCTTGCCCGGGGTTCCGCCGGCCAGCAGGACCGCGGCGGCGGAGGCCGCCTGGCCGAGGCAGACCGTCTGGATCTCCGGACGGACGAACTGCATCGTGTCGTAGATCGCCGTCATCGCGGTGAACGACCCGCCGGGCGAGTTGATGTAGATGTTGATGTCGCGATCGGGGTCGAGCGACTCCAGCGTCAGCAACTGCGCCATGACGTCGTTGGCGGAGGCGTCGTCGATCTGCACGCCGAGGAAGATGATGCGATCCTCGAACAGCTTGTTGTACGGATTCATCTCCTTCACGCCGTACGAGGTGCGCTCGACGAAGGAAGGGAGGACGTAGCGGCCGTTGATGTCTCCCGGCCGGATCAGCTCACTCACTTGGGAAGCTCCACTCATGAGACGGCGCCCTCAGAGGGCACCTGCCGGGCGCTGCGCACGACCTGATCGATGAAGCCGTAGTCCTTGGCCTCCTCGGCCGTGAACCAGCGGTCACGATCGGAGTCGCGCTCGATCTGGTCGAGCGGCTGGCCCGTGTGGAACGCGATGCGCTCCGCAAGGGTCTTCTTCACGTAAAGCATCTGCTCGGCCTGGATCGCGATGTCCGCCGCGGTACCACCGATACCGCCCGACGGCTGGTGCATCATGATCCGCGCGTTCGGCAGCGCGTAGCGCTTGCCCGGAGCACCGGCGCAGAGCAGGAACTGCCCCATCGACGCGGCCAGGCCCATCGCGACCGTGCACACGTCGTTCGGTACGTACTCCATCATGTCGTAAATCGCCATGCCGGACGTCACGGAGCCGCCCGGGGAGTTGATGTAGAGCCAGATGTCCCGGTTGGGGTCATCGGCGGCCAGAAGGAGCAACTCGGCACAGAGGCGGTTGGCCACCTCATCGGAGACCTGGGTACCGAGGACCACGATGCGCTCTCGCAGCAACCGCTGGTAGAGCTGGTCCTCAAGGCGGAACGAGCCGTCCTCACGGCCACGCGCCTCGAAGCCGGAGGTGGCGTGCGGGAAGAAGGTCGGCGGGCTGGTCACAGCGTCACCTTCCGATGCGTCGTAATCGATTGGCTTTGCTTGTGACCTTAACGCGCGCCGCAGACAGCTCATGCCTCCTCGCCCGACTGTTCGCTGACGGCGCATGCTCACGGCGCGGATCACCATGTCACCGCTCCGTCCGCGACGGCCCCGGGATCGGGCGGAACCGGGGCATCGGTGACGCCCCTCCCGTCGCTCGTGCGGCGGCGTCGGCGACGCCCGCACCCTCGAGGAATTTGCGCGGATTTTCCCCCGGCAAGGGAAAACCCCCGGCACACCGAAGTGCGCCGGGGGTCGTGCCCGTTCTCGGACGGGACGCCGTGGAAGGCCTGACGATCAGGCTTCCGCCGGCTCCTCCTGCTCGGTGGCCTGGTCGGCGGCCTGCTCCGCGTCCAGCTCGGCGTAGATGGCCTTGAGGTCGACCGCGTTGCCCTCGCCGTCGGTCACCTTGGCGGCGTCCCCGACCACGGTCTTGGCCTTGTCCCTGACGATCTCCATCATGGCCAGCGTGAGCTGGTCGTTGTCGGCCAGGTGCTGGGCCAGCGTGTTCGGCGCGACGCCGAGCTGCATGGCGCGGCGCACGACGAAGTCGGTGAGCTCCTGCTCGTTGACGTTGATGTCCTCGGCCTTGACGATCTTGTCAAGGACGAAGCCGGTCTTCAGCGCCTTCGCGGACGTCTCCTCGAACTCCGCGAACTGGTCGTCCTCGGTGGTCTGGTAGAGCCGGAAGTACGCCTCGCGGCTGAGACCGCTGTCGGAGATCTGGTGCTCGAGGTTGTGCTTGCGAGCGTCGATCTCCGCCTTGAGCGCGCTGTCGGGCAGCGGAATGTCGATCTGTCCGAGCAACGCCTCCAGGGCCTTGTCCCGGGTCTGCACGACCTGCTCGATGAGCTTGTTGCGGCGGGCCTGCTCGCGGATGCTGTCCTTCAGCTCGTCCAGCGTGTCGAACTCGCTGGCCAGCTGGGCGAACTCGTCGTCGAGCTCGGGCAGGACCTTCTCCTTGACCGACTTGACGTTGATGATCACGTCGGCCTCCTCGCCGGCGTTCTCACCGCCGACCAGGGTGGTGCGGAAGGTCTTCTCCTCGTCGGCGGACATGCCGTCGAGGGCGTCGTCGAGGCCCTGGAGCACAGAGCCGGCGCCGACCTCGTAGGAGACGTCAGCGGCCTGCTGCTCCTCGAGGTTGTTGCCGTCGATCTCGGCGCGCAGATCCATCACGACGTAGTCGCCGCTGGTCGCCGCCCGCTCCACGCCGGTCAGCGTGGCGAAACGCTGGCGCAGCGCGTCGATCTGGGTGTCGATGTCCTCGTCGGTCACCTCGACGGCGTCGACCACGACCTCGAGGCCGTCGTAGTCGGGTACGTCGAAGGTCGGGCGGACGTCGACTTCGGCCGTGAATTCGACCTGCTCGCCGTCCTCGATCTTGGTGACCTCGATCTCGGGCTGGCTCACCGGGAAGACGTCGCTTTCATCGACGGCTTGGCCGTACAGCTTGGGCAGGGCGTCGTTCAGGGTCTCCTCGAGAACCACCGCGCGGCCGAAGCGCTGCTCGATGATCCGGGCCGGCACCTTGCCGGGGCGGAATCCGGGCACGCGGACCTGCTGCGCGACCTTCTTGTAGGCGGCCTGCAGGCTCGGCTCGAGCTCCTTGAACGGCACCTCGACGGTGAGCCTGACCCGGGTAGGGCTGAGCTCCTCGACAGCGGTCTTCACGGGGTGGTCTCCTTGATCCAGCATCTGGTGATCGCGGGCGCGTCGTGCACGGCAACCGCGGCACTTAACGCGCGCCGCGCCCACGTGAGCGGCACAGGAAGCACCGTCGCCATCGCGCACGCCTTGGGCATGCTGCAGTGTGGCGGCTGTCCAGCGCCAAGGGCAGTCTAGAACAGACAGGTGCCCGGCAGCGACTGATCAGAGATCCGTCATGATCTGCCGGAGCAGGTCCACCGTCTCCATGGGCGTCGTGCTGACCGCGCACAAGCGCTCCATGACCTCGCTGTAGCGGTCTACCTCATCGCGTTTGTCGAGATAGAGCGCGCTCGCGAGTTGCTCCACATAGACGATGTCGGGGAGCTCCGGGTCGCCGAACCTCAGAATGCTGAAGGCGCCGCCCTCGGCGGCGTGGCCTCCGTAGCTGAACGGCATGACCTGGATCGTGATGTTGGGCTGGTTCATCAGGTCGATGAGGTGCTGGATCTGACCGCGCATGACCTCGACGCCACCGATCGGCCGGCGAAGGGCCGCCTCGTCGATCACCGCCCAGAACCGGGGGCTGCTGTCCCCGTCGAGGACGCGCTGGCGCTCCAGCCGCAGGTCGACCCGCCGTGAGATCTCCTCCGGCGCCGCGCCCACGGCGCCGGCCGTGATGACCGCCCGCGCGTATTCCTTGGTCTGGAGCAGGCCTGGGACGAACTGGACCTCATACGTGCGGATGCGCTGGGCCGCCTCCTCCAGGCCGACGTAGGCCTGGAACCAGGAGGGCAGCAGGTCGCTGAAGCGGTGCCACCAGCCGGGCTCGTTGGCCTTCTCCACGAGGTCCATGACGACCGTCCGCGTCTCCTCGTCCTCCACTCCGTAGAGGCTGAGGAGGTCCGACACATCACGACCCTTGAAACCGACCCTGCCGAGTTCCATCCGGCTGATCTTGGACTCGGAGCAGCGGATCGTCTGACCCGCCTCGTCACGCGTGATGCCCTTGTTCTCCCGGAGCCGGCGAAGTTGTGACCCCAAGAGGATGCGGAGCGCCGTCGGCCCTGATCCAGGCTGGATCTGTATCACGGCGCCTCCCTCTCGACTCGGCCCTCTGTGCCCAAAGGGAATCCCGCACGACACCCCCAGCCCACACAGTGTCACCACTTCTGGCCACGATGACAAGGTCTGATCTCCGTGTCCTATTTACTCGCCAGTACCTCCGCGCGCACGTGCACGCGCCAGCTGCACGTGCATTTGGGTCTTGCAGCGAGGCTTGCCGGTGATCCATGATGACTTGGTGCATATTGGGCCAAACATGCACCATCCTCGGAACTGACCAGCGGGAGGTACGGGCAGCATGTCGGAAACGCCCGAATCTGCCGGCCAGTTAACCCGCGAAGTGGGCTTCGGTCGGTTCGTACAGTCCGCAGAGGACTCCGAGACCACCACCTGTCTTCTCCGGCCCCAGGCCGACTCCGTCAAGACCGCTCGCGATGTCACGCGGTCGACCCTCAGGCAATGGGGTTTCGCGGAATTGAGCGACGACGCCGCTCTGGTCGTCTCCGAGCTCGTGACCAACGCCGTTCGTTACTCTCTGTATCCGGCGGGCCGGTCGGGCGATCATCCGATAACCCTGATGCTGGTGCGCATCTCCCCACACGTGCTGCTGGCCGTGTCGGACCCGAGCGACGAGGTCCCCTGCCCCAAAGAGCCCGACTACATCTCGGAGAACGGCCGCGGCCTCTACATCGTCGAGACCTACAGCCAGGCATGGGGCTGGGACGCTCTCGACCACGGCGGCAAGGCCGTCTGGGCGCTCTTCCGCGCCGCTGACTGAACCCGCCCCCATTCCCGGCCACGCGGCGATCCGCTGGACGTGCAGCCGGCTCATCCTCGCCCCGCATGTGACGACGCACGGTCCGGGCGGCCCAAATATCGACGGTTATGTCACAGTATCGACGAATATGCAGTCGAATGTGCCAGCCAGTCGTGCGAACGTCGGCACCCAGAAGTGCAGTAGGGAGCGCATGTGAGTTTCAGCCAGCTGTCCCATCTGGAGTGTGGCCGGTGCGGAGCCCATCACGACAGTGAGCGTCCGCAGAACCTGTGCACCACATGCGGGTCGCCGTTGCTCGCCCGCTACGACCTGGCGGCGGTTCGTGCGGCGGTGGACCCCGGGGAGCTCGCGGGGCGTTCCCCCGACCTCTGGCGCTACCACGAGCTGCTGCCGGTCAGGAACAGGCGGGCGGTGACCACCCTCGGCGAAGGGATGACGCCGTTGCTGCCGATGAGTCGGTACGGCGAGCGGATCGGCCTGCCGCGGCTGCTGATGAAGGACGAGGGGCTGATCCCCACCGGGTCGTTCAAAGCACGCGGCGCGGCTGTCGGAGTGTCCCGCGCGGCCGAGTTGGGGATCGAGCGCCTGGCCATGCCGACCAACGGCAACGCCGGCGCCGCCTGGGCGCTCTACGGCGCCCGGGCCGGGCTGGCGACCACGATCGTCATGCCCGTGGACGCCCCGGAGATCACCCGGCGAGAGTGCACGGCCTCGGGGGCGGACCTGCATCTGGTCGACGGACTGATCAGCGATGCCGGGCGGATCGTCGGCGAGTTGGTCGCCGCCTCAGACGGCCGGGTCTTCGACTCCTCGACGCTCAAGGAGCCGTACCGCATCGAGGGCAAGAAGACCATGGGCATCGAGATCGTCGAGCAGCTCGGCTGGCGGATGCCCGACGTGATCCTCTACCCGACCGGCGGCGGCGTGGGTCTGATCGGCATCCACAAGGCCCTGAACGAGCTGCGGGAGCTGGGCTGGATCTCTGGTCCGCCGCCACGGCTGGTCGCCGTACAGGCAGAGGGGTGCGCGCCGATCGTCCGCGCGTTCGAGCGCGGGGAGCGGGAGAGCCGGTACTGGGATGGAGCCCACACCGTGGCGTTCGGCATCAACGTGCCCAAGCCCCTCGGCGACTTCCTCATTCTGGAAGCGCTCGAGGAGACGTCGGGGACCGCGGTGACAGTCACCGACGGCGAGTTGCTGGCCGAACTACGCCAGGTCGCGGCGTTGGAGGGGGCCTTCGTCTGTCCCGAGGGGGCGGCGGCATTCGCGGCGGCCCGCAAGTTGCGCGCGTCGGGCTGGATCGAAGCGGACGAACAGGTCGTCGTGCTGAACACGGGCGCCGGCCTGAAGTATCCGGGGACGGTCCAGGTGGAAGCGCCGGTCCTGCCGGTGGACGGGCACCTCATCTGACGATCCTGATCATCTTCGCGGCAGGGCGCCCGAGTGGCACTTCGGGGCGGGACATGGCGATCCAGTTATGCGACGAGGGATGCCGGGGCGGAGCCCATGTGAATACGCGCTTTGCCCATGCGAATTACTCGGCGAACGCTATGAAGACGAACAGAACACCCGGCGGGACCAGGACGACCAGAGCCACGATCCTGACGAAGCGCGGGAGTCGCGTCTGCCAGATCTTCCGCGCCGCCATCAACAACCCCATGCCAACCGTAAACGGCCACGAGATGACAGCCTCGATGGCCTCGGCGACAGGATGCGGCCGGGCGGTTCGCGGCACCGGTGGACGCGACAAATCAACGCGGTCGTATCGGTGAAGGGGGTCCACAACATCAGCGTATGTCTCTATGAATAGCCCCCGGCTTCGATAGAGGCCTTTGAAATATCAGCATCTCGTGGGACTGAACGGCTACGTGGGCCACGGCCGACGAACCGACCAGTCAAAAGCCGCGGAGGACATCGTCGCCGTCCACCGAGTCGGCGAACTCGAAGAAGTCCATATCGCTGATCGAGAGGTTGTTCTCGATTCTCCAGAAACTCGGTGGCGGCCATCGGGACGTCGATCGCGGCGATGCGGACCCGACGGCCCGCTAGAGCGGTTCGGCGGCCGGACCCTGGCCCGACTGCTCGATCGTGGATCGCATCATTCCTGGGGCAGGGCCGGGTCGTCTCTGGGACGCGGGTCGGGGCCGACCAGCAGCGAGGATGCGACGGGGAAGTCGTCGCCGGGGGCTGAGGATGGGCGAAGCGTCACAGTGAACCCGGCGACCCAGAGGATCTCGGTCATCGCGCGTTTCATGATCTCTTCGGTCCGGTCGGCCCAGGCGGAGGATGGGCGATCTTGCGGATCGCGATCCGCGACGGAGGCGGAGTGGATCGCGTCGAAAAGATCGCCGTGGTACCTCCAGGTCACGCGCACGGACGTTTCGCCCTCCGGGTGCAGGCCGAATCCGCCGAGATCACGTGCGGGACCGCGGTCCATCTGGTCACGGTCGGGGTGGGGGGACAGGCCTGCCAGGACAAGCGCCTCACGGATGTTGATCATCAGGGCTTCCTGCCCCCGGGGAAGATCGGTCATGGCTCGTACCGTAGAAGCCGCAGTACCGGGGTGACCAGCCCCGGCGTGGCCGTTGGTTTCGCCGGCGCACGTGCTCGACACGAAAGACCTTCAAGAACCACTGGAGATGACGAAGGCCAGGCGCCCCGTACGGACTGACCTGGCCTTTTACAAGTGGAGCGGACGACGGGAATCGAACCCGCGTAGCCAGTTTGGAAGATTTCGGTACGCGATCGTCCAGCCCGCTGCGACGCCGGTCACGCGCCCAATCGTTTCGCTCATGGCTTTCCGTGGCTTTCCATGGCTTGCCGTGAGTCACCGTGCTGACGGGCACGCGACGGGCACGGGCAATAAGCGCCGGGGCGGGTAGCTGTCGAAGTGGAAATCGATAAGGTGAGGTCCATGGATTCCCGAGCCGATCCGGACGGCGGCGATGGTCACAGTAGCCCGCGTGACGTGTTTCTCCGCCTGGTGAATGGGGTCTGCGAAGGGCCGTACGAAAATTTGGCCGACCTCTATGCCGAACAGACCCATGTCACCCACCCGTTTCACCCGCTCAACCCGCCGCCGCTGCTGAGCCGTAGCGAACTGCACGAGCACTTCACCGCACCGCCGCCGTTTGCCCGGACGCTGAACCGTAAGCCGGTCAACATCGTCATCCACGACACCGCTGATCCGGAGGTGATCGTCGCCGAGTTCGCTTACCAGGGGCACGTGGACGAGACAGGAGAGGCGTTCACCGTGCCCTGTGTCTTCGTTCTCCGTATTCGCGACGGGCTCATCGTCGAGTCTCGCGATTACATCGATCACATTGCCAGCGCGCGGGCATGGGGCCAGCTCGAAAACCTCCTGACCGCGCTGCGCCCATCGAGCGACGGCGACCGCTGAAAGGCGGTTGCTGGTGGTCGCGGGATCGCGCGCCTGGTCTCCGGCCGAACCAGACGCCGGCCGAGGTCGTGCCTCGCTCGGCGCAGCCGTTCACCGCAACCTTGGTCTACGTGTTCATCGGTCCGAAGGGCGCTCTCCTGCGGCGCTCGGGCTTCCGACGGATCTGGAACAAGGTCCGTGAGGACGTGGGGCTTCCCTCGCTCCACCTTCATGATCTCCGGCATGTGGGCAACACCCTCGCGGCAGCAAACGCAGCAAGCCTCAAGGAGCTGATGACCCGGATGGGACATGCCTCCACACGGGCGGCGCTGATCTATCAGCACGAGGCCCAGGACCGAGATAGGGCCATCGCTCAGGCGCTCGGGAAAGCCTTCAAGGTTGCGCGGGACGGGCACAAAGACGAGGCACCGGGCACGCAACGGGCACGGAAGATTTAAAAGAATCTGCGAAGATCACAAAGGCCAGGCTTCCCGTACGGGATGACCTGGCCTTTTGCACTGAGAGCGGACGACGGGAATCGAACCCGCGTAGCCAGTTTGGAAGACTGGGGCTCTACCATTGAGCTACGTCCGCGCGCGCCGGTCTTCATCTGGTTTAGACTTCATCCGGTCGTCAGGGCGTAAGCGTACCGGAGTATCCGAGCGCACGCGTAACCGACGAGACGGGGCGTGGCGCAGCTTGGTAGCGCGCTTGCTTTGGGAGCAAGAAGTCGCAGGTTCAAATCCTGTCGCCCCGACTCTCTGATCAGTAGGAAGGCCATCCCCAAGATCGGGGGTGGCCTTCTGCGTGACTATGGTTCCGGGTCTTCCCCTGAAGATGCGGTCCATGACCATCACTCCCCTTGCAGGACCGGCCGGATCCGCTTCCGGCCACCCCGCCAGGCGCGCCGTCACGGTGCGAGGTGCTTCTCGAACCAGTGGTGGGCGTAGTGCTCGGTGTTGTACGGCTCGATCTCGCGGTAGCCGGCCGAGCGGTACATCGCGATCGCCTCGGTGAGGTTGCCATTGGTGTCCAGCCGGATGGCGGCCCAGCCACGCTCGGCGGCATATCGTTCCAACTCGTTCAGCATCCGCCGCCCGATCCCGAGCCCGCGGACGGAGTCCGCCACCCAGACGCGCTTGATCTCGGCGGGTGCGTCGCGGTGGAGCTTTACCGCGCCGCAGCCGACGGGCTCGGCGTTGAGAGTGGCGAGCAGGAACACGCCGGCGGGTGGGACGAGTTCCTCGTCGTGGACCGGGTTGCTCAGTGCCGGGTCGAACCCGTCGTCGAAGCGTCGCGCGATGTCCCGGGCGTAGGCCCGCACGCACGCCCGGGCCCGCGGGTCGCCCGGGGGGCACGGCTCGATGACCACCATCGACGCGATGAGCAGCCGCTCGACCTCGGCCATCGCCGCGACGAGCCGTTCGCGGCGTTGCTCGGAGAGCGGCTCGAGGATCGACCAGGCGAGCTCGTCGGAACGCTTGTCGAGTTCGGTCCACTCGGCCCGGCCCGCGTCGGTGAGCACGGCGGCCCGTACTCGCGCGTCGCCACCGACCTGGTCGGCCGGCCCGACGGTGACGAGCCCGTCACTTTCGAGGGTGCGCAGGAGCCGGCTCAGGTACCCCGAGTCCAGCCCGAGCCGGGCCCGTAGCGCGGCGACCTCGGCGCCGCCGGGGCCGATTTCCCACAGCAGACGTGCCTGCGCGAGGGGTCTTCCGCGGGCCATGTACTCGTCGTCGAGCGCCCCGATCCGCTGAGTGACCGTCCGGTTGAACCGCCGCGCTGCGGCGATGAGGTCCGAGTTCATATGCCTGACTTTAGTCAGGCATATGACACTGCCGCAAACGTGCTCCCATGGCGCCGAGCGGGTGTCGTTCCCCACGTGGAGGACATCCGACTCTGCCGAGATGAGGATGTTCGAAACGGGTGACAACTCGGGGCCACGCGGCGCATCGAGGCCATAAACTCCTGCCATGGGTGTCAAGCGGATCAAGCCGAACATCCAATCCGACCGCTTTGACGAGAGTCGGGTTTTCTACAGGGACGTGGTCGGGCTGGAGGAGCATGGCGGCCTCGACTGGATCTTGTTCTTCGGGACAGACCGTCGTGAGGTGCAGCTCAGTGTCATGAGCCTGGACATCAAGGCCGGAGTCCACCCCGACGTCTCCATCGAGGTCGACGACGTCAACGCGGTTTTCGGCCGAGCTGTCGAGGCCGGGGCAGAGATCGTCTACCCGCTCACGGACGAGGACTGGGGCCTTCGGCGATTCTTCGTCCGAGACCCGAACGGCACGGTCATCAACGTGACCCAGCACGGGTGACATCACAACGGAGGCTCTGAACCAGTCGAGCAGGTAGGTGCGCGGTCTGGCGGCGTCATGGTGCCACAGATGTCACCTGGAAATCCTGAGCGTCACGCCGGCGGCCGGGCGAGTTTGGCGGCCACGGCGTCGAGGACCCAGTCCAGGCCGGTCGCGAAGGACGCCTCGGCGTCCACCTCCGTGCCGTCGTGCACTGCCTTGGCCAGCGCCGGGAAGCGGCCCGTGGCCAGCATCCTCCTCACATGCGGGCCGGAGGCGCGCTGCCAGTCGCGCTTGGACAGGCCCGTGGCGCGCTCGGCCCGCAGGTTCGCGATCTCGCGCCTGATCGCGCCAGTGAAATAGGCGCTGACAGTCTCCACGGCACGCATGACGGTGTCGAGGTCGGCGAGGCCGTCGAGGGCGGCCAGCTTGGCCTCGGTCACGGCGAGGCCGTTCGGGCCCAGGGTCGGGCGGCCACCGAGCAGGTCGGCCAGCCATTCGTGACGGAGAGCTGCCTGCCTGGTGCGCTGGGCGAGGATGCGCAGCACCTCCCGCCAGTCGCCGAGCTGCTCCTCGGGGAGGATCTCGGCGTGGACCTCGTCCACCATGAGGTCGAACAGCTCCTCCTTGGTGGAGATGTATCCGTACAGCCGCATCGGGCCGGCGTCCAGCCGGGCGGCGACCTTGCGCAAGGACACCGCCTCCAGTCCGCCCTCGTCGGCCAGCGCGATGGCGGCGGCGACGATTCGCTCCCGGTCGAGCGGCACGGGGCGAGTCGGCGGCTCCGGCCGGTCCCACACAGTCATGGTTACATCGTACTGTTGCAATACGTTGTAATGATTAAATACAGTGTATCGCCATGAGCCACCGTATCGCGGTTGTCGGGGGCGGCCCCGCCGGCCTGACCTTCGCCCGCGTCCTGCACCGCCATGGTCACCCCGTCACCGTCCTCGAACGCGATCCCGCCCCCGACGCCCGTCCCCCGGGCGGCACGCTGGACCTGCACGAAGGGATGGGCCAGCTCGCACTGGAGAAGGCGGGGCTACTGGCGGAGTTCCAAGGGCTGTCCCGTCCCGAGGGGCAGGCCATGCGCATCCTGGACACGAACGGGACCGTCCTTCGCGACTGGAAACCCCGTCCGGGTGAACGGGCCAATCCCGAGATCGACCGCGGGCAACTCCGCGACCTGCTGCTCGGCCCCCTCGACGTCCAATGGGGGCGGCGCGTGACGGAGGTATTGCCGCAGACCCATGCAGGCGTGCTGGTCCGTTTCGCGGACGGGCGACGGGAGACGTTCGACCTCGTGATCGGCGCGGACGGCGCCTGGTCCAGAGTCCGCCCGGCGATCTCGTCCGCGACGCCGCACTACACCGGCGTCACCGGGGTCGAGACCTCCCTGGACGACGTCGACACCCGCCACCCCGACCTCGCCCGGTTGATCGGCGACGGTTCCATGGCTGTGTACGGCGTGAACCGCGCCCTCGTCGCCCAGCGCAACAGCGGCGGCCACGTCAAGGTGTACGCCCAGTTCCGCGCACCGCTGGACTGGCACACGAATCCGGACCGGCATATGGGCCTGGACACAGGCATGGACGCGGCCCTGGACCTGGCCGACGTCGAAGCCGTGCGATCAAGCCTGCTGGCTCTGTTCGACGGCTGGGCCGCTCCCGTCCTCGACCTCCTCCGCCACGGCACCGCTTTCGTCCACCGCCCCCTCTACGTCCTGCCCGTCTCCCACACCTGGGCCCACGTCCCCGGGGTGACGCTCCTGGGCGACGCCGCCCACCTGATGCCCCCATTGGGGGTGGGCGCGAACCTCGCGATGCTGGAAGGCGCCGAACTCGCCGAATCCGTCGCCGCCGCCCCCGGCCCCGGCGATCTGGACGAGGCCGTCCGTGCCTTCGAGGAACAGATGTGGGCACGGGCCGGCAGGTGGGCGGAGATCACGACGGCCGGTCTGGCACGCCTCGTGAGCCCGGACCCCACCGAAGCCCTCGCCCTCTTCGACGAAGTTCAATCCTGACTGCCAAGCGCGAGAGCACCAGCAGCTCGGCCCTCTGGTTCGAGCCTGCGCCTGTGACCGAAGGCAGGCTCACCCAGCACGAGCGCCGGCAGATCGCGGTGGGCCGGCCGACTGGTTCGGCCGAACCAGTCGAGAGTCGTGGAGTTCCGGAGGATGCGCCGGTCCCGTCTGCCGCTGGGGACGCTAAAAACGCTAGGGATGGGTACGGCGCAGCTCGGCCAGAGCGCGCTCGGACGGGGTGCCGGGCTCGGCCTCGAATATGAGGATCTGCTGCGTAGGGGCACTCTCGATGGTGAACATATGGGTATTGAAGGCGAGGTCGCCGACGTCGCGGTGGCGAAAGCGGACCGACGTGGCGGTCACGGCCCGTACGTCGTGACGAGCCCACATCCGGCGAAAATCGTCACTTGCGAGCGAGAGCTCCTCGATCAGCTCGACCATGGCCGGGTCCTGGAGGTCTGATCCCGCCGCGGCGCGCAGATGCGCCACCTTGACCCAGGACTGCTGTTCCCAATCCAGGTAGAACGCGCGTGCAGCAGGGTTGAGGAAGGCCAGGCGGACCAGATTGCCGGCGTGTTCCAACCCCTCGTAGATGGCGTTCGCCAGCGGATTCCTGGCCAGCACGTCGAGCCGGCCGTTCACCACGAGCGCCGAGACGTGGTCGCAGCCCTCCACGAACCGCAGCACGCTCGGGTTGACGGCGTCGACCCGGCCGGTGGGCCTCCGCTTGTGCGGTCGGCCACGCGCGAGCTCGTACAGATGCTCGGTGGCGTCGGCGTCGAGTCGGAGGGCCCGTGCCAGCGCTTGGAGTACTTGATCGGATGGCTTGTGTTCCCTGCCCTGTTCCAGTCGGGTGTAGTAGTCGACGCTGACTCCGGCCAGTATCGCCACCTCGTCGCGGCGTAACCCCGGCGTACGGCGGCGGCCGACTCGAGGCAGCCCGACCTGGTCAGGGGTCGTGACCGAACGCCGAGCCCGGAGGAACTCGCCGAGAAGATTCCCGTCGAACATATTGACAAGCTACAGAGAATCTTGTCAGGAGCCAGGGTGGGATACACCTATCAAATGATTGCGCTTTTCCAGCCGACCGGCCCGGTCGGCTGGAAAAGCACTCCCACCCGCATCATCACAGGGCCTGTCGGAGCTCCCGGGACGACGGAGACGGCACGGCAGGCGACTCGACGTCTCCAGACCGCTGACGAGAGTCAGCCGTCCAGGACGTGGGTGCGGGTGAGGAACTCGATGGCGTGCCCGTCGGGGTCGTCGACGTACACGCCTCTCCCCTGGTCCCGGTGGTTGATCTGGCCTGGGCCGTGGTGCGCGGGTTCGGCCCAGTGGGGCAGGCCCCGCTCGACGATCCGGCCGAAGATCTCGTCGAACTCGTCCTCCGAGACGAGAAGGGCGAGGTGCTGCATGATGATCCGGTCTCCGGCGACGAGCGAGTCGGCGTAGTCCACCGTCACCCCGTTGGCGAGCGGGACCGCGGCGAACGGCCCGAACGCCCTGGGTTCCGTGGCGCCGATCAGTTCCGTCAGGAACCGCGCGGAGGCGAAACGGTCTCTGCTGTGGACGATCGTGTGGTCGAGTTGCGCTGGCACGGGGACCTCCTGTGGTCCGAACTGGCCTTTCATCCGACTGTACAAAGGGCCTCGCCGACTCCGGGCAGCGCGGTCGCGCGGGAGAAAGTACGGTGGACCCGTGATCGAAAGAGACATCTCGCGCGTGCTCGGTCTCCTCGGGCAGGACGACACATTGCGGGTCTTCGCCGGTCTCGTGTTACGACCCGAGGATCCGCCCGGCAAGGTGACCGGGCTCGCTCCCGAGGTGGCCGAGCGGGCGCTGACACGGCTGGCCCGCGGCGGCCTCGCCGTACAGGATGAAGACGGCTGGCGAGCCGACCCGGAGGTGTTCCGGAACCTGCTCCGTGCGACGCCCAAGGAACCCGCGAGCCTGCTCGACACGTTCCTCGTCGATGGACGGCTGACCTCGCTCCCGACGAAGCGCGCGAAGAGACTGATCGTGCTGGACTACGTGGCGCGCGTCTTCGAGCCTGGTATCCGCTACTCGGAGAAAGAGGTCGACGTCGCGCTCCGCGCGTTCCACGACGATTACGCCGCCCTGCGGCGCTACCTGGTCGACGAGGCGTTCCTCAGCCGCGAGAACAACGTCTACTGGCGCAGCGGCGGCACCGTCTGAGGCCTGCGGCAGGCATGTGGCGGCGATCCCCCACCGCAATATCGGGCATATTGCCCATTAGTCATGAATCTAGGAAATCGCCGCATATCCGAGTCAATCTCCTGCCGACTTCGGAGATTGCTGAAATGTGATGTATCACCTCCATACGATTTGGGACACCCACCGTTTCCCGCCGGAGTAGCGATTGAACCGGAACTGCGTCATCAAGGCCCCCGCCCAGGACACCCGGGCCGAGTGGCGCCGCAGCAGCGCCGCGTCCGCGCACGAACGGCTCGCCTTCCTCAACGAGGCCAGCCGCCGGATCGGCAGCACGCTCGATCTCGCGGAGACGAGCCGCGAGCTCATGGACGTGGCCGTCCCGCGCTTCGCCGACACGGCGGCCATCATGGTGCAGGAACGGCTCATGATCGACGGCGAACTGCCCTCCCGGCCGATCGACGGGACCACGCTCTTCCGCCGGATCGCGCTCGGGGTGGCCAGCGACAACCCGGAGGCGTGGCTGCGCGCCTTCCCGATCGACGAGATCACGTCGTATCCCCCGGCGCTCCCCCACGCCCAGTGCATGGCGACCGGGCAGCCCCTGATGTATCCCGTCCTCGACAAGGACAGCGCCCGGCTGATCGGCGCCGGCATCGAACGAGAGGAGTCGGTCGCCGGCCTTCTCACCGAATCCTCGTTCCTCGCCGTCCCGCTGAAGGCCCGCGGCAGGGTGCTCGGGTGCGTGGTGTTCAGCCGCAGGCCGGGCAGCCGCCCCTTCGAGGAGCAGGACGTCTCAGTGGCGGAGGAGCTCGCGGCGCGGACGGCCGTGTGCGTCGACAACGCGCGGCTGTACACCCGGGAGCGGCGTACGGCGCTGACCCTGCAGAGCAGCCTGCTGCCCGCCGACCTCCCCCAGCCGCTCGGCATGGAGATCGCCTCGCGCTACCTGCCGGCCAGCGACCTGATGGGAGTGGGCGGCGACTGGTACGACGTGATCCCGCTGCCGGGCTGCCGTTCCGCGCTGGTCGTGGGCGACGTCATGGGGCACGGCACCCGGGCGGCGGCCACCATGGGCCAGCTCCGCACGGCCGCCCGGACGCTGGCGAGCCTCGACCTTCCGCCGGACGAGGTGCTCTTCCGGCTCAACCTGATGAGCCAGGACCTCGACCCCACGCAGATCGCCACCTGCGTCTACGCCGTCTACGACCCGGTCACGCGGAACTGCGCCTTCTCCCGGGCCGGCCACGTCCCGCCCGTGCTCATCCACCCCGACAGGTCGACCGAGATCATCGAGCTGCCCTCTGGGCTCCCTCTCGGCATCGGGAGCGATCCCCTGGAGATGCGCGAGCTCGTCCTGCCCGCCGGCAGCGTCCTCGCCCTCTACACCGACGGCCTGGTGGAGAGCAGGGATCGTGACATCGACGCCGGGATCATGGCCCTGCGCCGCCTCCTGGCGGGACCGGTCGAGGATCTCGAGGACATGTGCGACCTGACGATCAGCAGCCAGCGTCCCGGCCACGAGCGCGACGACATCGCCCTGCTGCTGGCCCGGGTGCGCGAGCTCGACCCCGACGAGGTGGCGACCTGCCCGCTGCCGGCCGACCCCCGGTTCGTGGCGCACGCCCGCCGATTCGTCCGGGCCACGTTGTCGTCCTGGCATCTGAGCGGTCTGATCGACAGCAGCGAGCTCATCGTCAGCGAACTGGTCACCAACGCGCTCAAACACGGCTGGCCGCCGATCGAGCTGCGTCTGCTGCGCGGCAGGACGCTGGTGTGCGAGGTCGCCGACGGCTCCCCGACGAGCCCCGCCCCGCGTGCGTCCACCCCCGATGACGACACGGGCCGGGGGCTTCAGCTCGTCAAGCGGTTCGCCTACCGCTGGGGCACACGCCCCACGCAGTACGGAAAGATCGTCTGGGTGGAGCAGCGCATCCACTGATCTGATGCTTCGTCCATATAAGACCGTGTACGACCTGATCGTCCAGAAGAGTTACGGTCGAAGGAGAGCTCCTGGGCGAGGAGGGGACATCATGATCGACATCCGGGACGCGTACCGCCGGGCGTTGGACGGCTTCGGGAACCGGCTCCAACTCGTCGAGGACGACCAGTGGGAGCTGTCGACCCCCTGCGTGGACTGGGATGTCCGGGCGCTGGTCAACCACATGGTCAACGAGAATCTCTGGGCGCCCGACCTCCTCGCCGGCCGTACGATCCCCGAAGTGAGCGACACCTACGAACGTGACGTCCTCGGCGACGACGCGATCAAGGCGTTCGAGGTGTCGGCGCAGGGCGCCGTCCAAGCGGTGTACGTCGAGGGCGCCCTGACCGCGGTGACCCATCTGTCCTTTGGTGACGTGCCCGGTGAGGAGTACATCACCGAACTGTTCGCGGACGCGTTGATCCACACCTGGGATCTGTCCCGTGCCATCGGCGCGCAGGAGCGGCTCGATCCCGAACTGGTCGCCACCTGCTCCGAATGGTTCGCCCAGGCGAAGGAGGGTTACCGCCAGACGGGAGTCATCGGGGACCACCGGGACGTGCCGGAAGAAGCGGATCCGCAGACCAGACTGCTGGCCGCGTGGGGCAGAACAGGCTGAACCGGCACGACCAGGTGCTCAACGCCCCGTGGGGCGCTTACCGTGGTTGGCCTTCTTCTTCTTGCGTGCCTTGGACTTGCGCTGCCGCTTTCCCATGACGCGTCGCCTTCCTGTCGGGACGGCTTCCGCCCTCCACCATCCTCCGTGCACGCGTGCCGGACAAGCACGTGATTCCCCTCGTCTCCCCATGACTCAACATGCGTGCCGTGGATATATGGCACAATTTGTTGGAATCTGTTGATTGGAGAGGTGATGCTGGCCCAGCAGCGGCAACAGACCATCCTGGAGAGGATCCGCAGGACGGGCGGCGTGCGCGTCGCGGAGCTGGTGCAGGATCTCGGCGTCTCCGACATGACGATCCGGCGCGACCTCGAGGTGCTCGCGGATCGCGGGCTCATCGAGAAGGTCCACGGCGGGGCCACGGCGACCGGCACGGGATCCACCGAGGAGCCCGGTTTCGCGGCCAAGTCCGTACGGCAGCGCTCCGAGAAGGAGGCCATCGCCCGGCGGGCGGCGCAGTTCGTCCGGCCCGGCAGCGCGGTGGCGCTCTCCGCCGGGACCACCACCTGGACCCTCGCCCACCACCTGGTCGACGTGCCCGATCTGACCGTCATCACCAATTCCGTCCAGATCGCCGACGTCTTCCACCGGGCGGCCCGAGGCGACCAGACCATAGTGCTGACCGGCGGCGTCCGCACTCCCTCCGACGCTCTGGTCGGCCCGGTGGCCGTCGCGGCCATCCGGTCCCTGAACGTCGACACACTCATGCTCGGCGTCCATGGGATGGGCGCCAGGGCGGGGTTCACCACCCCCAACCTGCTCGAAGCGGAGACCGACCGGGCGCTGGTCGACGCCGCGCACCAGCTCATCGTGCTGGCCGACCACACCAAGTGGGGCACCGTCGGCATCAGCACGATCGCCGAGCTCTCCCGCGCCCATGTGGTGATCAGCGACACCGGTCTGCCGGAGGACGCCATGGAGCAGCTGTCGGAACACGCCGGCGAGCTGGTCCTGGTGGACGCGGCGGCCCACGACGATTTGGGAGCAGTTCTGTGAAGCGCACCATCAGCCATCTCGCGGACGGCCGGGAGCTGATCTACTTCGATCGGCGGGACGACGCCGACCGCAGCGCGATCGACCCGCGTGATCTTCCCCCTCGGCCCTTCGCGTCCGAGCTGCGCTACGACCCGCTGATGGACGAGTGGGTCGCGATCGCGCGGCACCGGCAGACCCGGACCCACCTGCCCTCGGCCGACGAGTGCCCGTTGTGCCCGGCCAAGCCGTGGTCGGAGATCCCCTCCCCCTACGACGTGGCGGTCTTCGAGAACCGCTTCCCCTCGTTCAGCTTCGACCTCGGCGAATACGAGCAGGTGGGCGGGCTCAGCCAGGTACGGCCAGGCGTCGGACGCTGCGAGGTGGTGTGCTTCACCTCCGACCACAACGCGTCCTTCGGCTCGCTGAGCGACGAGCAGGTCGAGCTGGTCATGGAGGCGTGGGCGGACCGCACGGCCGAGCTGTCCTCGCTTCCGGGGGTCGAGCAGGTCTTCTGCTTCGAGAACCGGGGTCCCGAGATCGGCATCACGCTCCCGCATCCTCACGGCCAGATCTACGCCTACCCGTACGTGACGCCCCGGACGAAGCAGATGCTCGGCGCCGCCGCCCGGCACACGGGAGGGAACCTGTTCGCCGACGTGCTGAGCGCCGAGCGGACCGGTCCCCGGGTGGTCGCGGCCAACGAGCACTGGACGGCCTTCGTTCCCGCCGCCGCGCGGTACCCCTTCGAGGTCCACGTCTATCCGCACCGGCAGGTTCCGGACATCCCCGCGCTGACCTCCGAGGAGCGCTCGGCGTTCGCACCGCTCTACACCAGCGTGCTGCGCCGCCTGGACGGCCTGTTCGGCGTGGCCATGCCGTACATCTCGGCCTGGCACCAGGCGCCGGTCTCCTTCGGGCGCGACCTGGCCTACCTGCATCTTCAGCTGTTCAGCATCCGGCGGGCCCCGAACAAGCTGAAGTTCCTCGCGGGCTCGGAGTCGGCGATGGGCGGCTTCGTCAACGACATCCTCCCGGAGGAAGCGGCTCGGATGCTGCGCAATGTGCAGATAACAAGTTGATCTCTGATTTGTTCCAACTTTAGCTAGCAAAGACGCTTTCTTTACCACTACTATCCATCGCACCGGCTGAACCAGCCGGTGCGCCTAATCCCGGGCGCCTCGCCCGGGAACCGGGGACCCAACTCGCAACTGGGGTGAAGGCACTCGCGTGCCCGGGCAGCTCCAGCCCGAACCCGTCAGCTAACCCGGTCGGCAGATGGAGAGGAGTGGGCGCTGCCCCGCGTATTTCCCCTGGTCTCCGGGGTCCTCGTATCCGGCGTGCTCGTGTTCGCCACGTCGACCGCGAGCCAGGCCGCACCCAAACCCAGTGAGGGTCAGCTCAAGAAGCAGCTGTCCACACTGGAGAAGCAGGTCAACGACCTGATCGCCGACTACAACGCCACCCGGGTCGAGCTGGCCGAGGCCAAGAAGGCCGAGAAGAGCGCACGTGACCGGCTCGCGGGCACTCAGGGCGACTTCCAGGCCGCGCAAAGAGAGGTCGGGCAGCTCGCCGGGGTCCGCTACCAGACCAGCGGTGCGATCATGGTTCCCGACCCCTCAGGCTCCGCGGTACTGGCTCAGCTGCAGGCGGAGCAGGTCGCCGTGATCAACCGGTTCTCGCAGATCGAGGCGGACCGCCGGCAGGCCTCCGACGCCGCCGAGGCGTTGACGGAGCGGCTCACCGCGCAGTCCGCCAAGGTGACCGAACAGCGCAAGGACGCCCAGAAACTCATCGGCCAGATCAAGGACAAGCTCGACGAGCTGATCCCCCTCGCCCCCGGCAGGCTCGCCAACGGCTCCTGGGCTCCGGAACTGCCCAGCGGCGCCGACAACATCACTCCCCGGATGCGGTTGATGAAGAGCGAGGTCGAAAAGAACTTCGACCTGCGCTACACCGTCGGCTGCTACCGCAACGAGAGCAGCGGCGAGCACCCGCTCGGCCGCGCGTGCGACTTCATGATGAGCTCGGGCGGCTCGATGCCGAGCGCCGACATGAAGGCCCTCGGCGACGACCTCGCCGCGTGGGCCATCAAGAACGGCCCCAAGCTGGGCGTCATGTACGTGATCTGGCAGCAGCGCATCTACAACCTCGGCAGCCCCGGCTGGCGGAGCATGGCCGACCGCGGCGGGATCACCGCCAACCACTACGACCACGTTCACATCTCGATGCACTGAGCTTGATTCAGTGAGCTCGATGCGACCACAGACCATCTGTCCCACCCCCACGATCACGCGGGTGTGCGAGCCAAGCCCCCGCGGCCCGCACACCCGCGTGATCACCCCCTTGTTCACGTCTTGTGATCTTCCGTAGCCCCTTTCCCCGGCTCCGGCCCGATACCCTCGCTGCGCCCGCCACGCCCCCCGGCCCCGCATGAGGTGAGAACGCACATGGAAGATCAGGTTTCGGCGCCCGCGCAGGCCGAGGCCCCCACCTGTTACCGGCATCCCAAGAAGGAGACCTACCTCCGGTGCACCAGGTGTGACCGCTACATCTGCCCCGACTGCATGCGGGACGCGGCGGTGGGCCACCAGTGCGTCGAGTGCGTCCGCGAGGGCAACAAGTCCGTACGGCAGGCACGCACGGTGTTCGGCGGCAAGGTGTCCGCGGTGCCCGCCGTGACCTACGCCCTGATCACGGTCAACGTGCTGGCCTACATCGCGGAGCTGGCTTTCCCCGGGATCGTCGACCGGTTCGGCAACCTGGGCATCGGCCTTCTGGGCCCGGACGGCCGGCAATACCTCTACCAGCAGGAGTTCGCCCGCCTGTACGGGGACGGCTCCGGTCTCCAGCCCGTCGGCGTCGCCTTCGGGGAGTGGTACCGCCTCATCACCTCGACCTTCCTGCACCTGCAGCCGACCCAGGGACCGCTCGCGATCCTGCATGTCGTCTTCAACATGTACTGGCTCTGGACCCTGGGCCGGGTGGTCGAGGAGGTGCTCGGCAGGCTGCGATTCATCGCCCTCTACCTGGTGTCCGGGCTGGGCGGGTCGGCGCTCGCGTACCTGATCTCGCCGGACCAGGCCGCGGTCGGCGCCTCCGGTGCGGTCTTCGGGCTCGCCGTCGCCTACTTCGTCTTCAGCAGGCGGCTCAACCATGATCCGGCCGGTGCGACCCGGCTCATCGTGACGTTCCTCATCTGGATGGTCATCTCCGCGGGATTCTCCTCCTGGGAGGGGCATCTGGGCGGCCTGCTCGCGGGCGGCGCGGTCGCGCTCTGCCTGGCCCACCTGCCGCGCAACCGGCATCTCGCCGGCGTCGGCGCCGTGCTCGCCCTGCTGGTCGTCCTGGTGGTGCTGAAGACCTCGCAGCTCACCGGCGTCGTGTGACGGCTGCCCGCCCGCTCACCGGCGGGAAAACGACATGACACCGCCGCGCCGTCCCGGCAGGATCCAGGCATGACGGAAAAGCGAATCGATCCACCCCCGGTCGCGAACGAGCGGGAGATGCTGATCTCCTGGCTCAACTGGCACCGCGAGACCCTCGCGGTGAAGTGCGACGGCCTGACCGAGGAACAGTTGCGCCTGCGCCCGGTGCCCCCGTCGACGTTGTCGCTGCTCGGCCTGGTCCGCCACATGGCCGACGTCGAGCGCACCTGGTTCCGCAGGCGGCTGAACGGCGAGGACGTCGAGCCCATCCACTTCAGCCTCGAGGACCCCGACGGGGAATTCGACAACGTCGACACCGCGTCCGCCGACGAGGCGTTCGCCGCCTGGAGGGCCGAGGTGGACGCCGCACGGGCGGTCACCGCCGCCCACCCCGACCTCGACACGCTCGCCAGGCGTCAGGCGCGCGGTGTCACCGTCTCCCATCGCTGGATCCTCGTCCACATGATCGAGGAGTACGCACGGCACAACGGCCACGCGGACCTCATCCGTGAGCAGATCGACGGGGTCACCGGAGAGTGACCCCGCCCAGCGGCGACGCGACGGGCTGACGCGTGGGTCAGCCCGAGATGCGAATCGGGTTGACCAGGTCGGCGTAGATGAGCAGGCCGCCCATGACGAGCAGCACCGCCGCCATCGCGTAGGTCAGCGGCAGGGCCTTGGCCACGTCGACGTATCCGGGGATGGGCCGCCGCCGTACCCGGGCGATCCCCCGCTTGAGGCCCTCCCACAACCCGCCGAGGATGTGCCCTCCGTCGAGCGGCAGCAGCGGGATGAGGTTGAACATCCCGACGGCGAGGTTGAGCCCCGCGAGCAGGTTGACGAAGATAATGATCTTGTTTTCCGCGGACAGGTCCGATGTGGCGATCTCCCCGCCGATGCGGCCGGCCCCCACGATGCCGATCGGCCCGTTGGGGTCGCGCTTCTCACCGGAGAAGGCCGCCTGCCAGACGCCCACCATCTTCTTCGGGATGTTGACCATCGCCGCCGCCGTGGTCTCGGTGAAGTCCCACATCCGGCCGAGCACATAGCCGGGACCGGGCCTCTCGAGGACGCTGACGGGCGCCACACCGAGGAAGCCCACATTCTTCTGGATCTTCGAGGGCTCGTCGGGCACCGGCATGTCCTGCGCGATGAGGTTCACGCCGACCGTCAGCGTCTTGCCGGCCCGGTCGATGCCCAGCGTGGTCGCCCCGGCGCCGAGGTCGCGGATCCGGCGCGTGGTCTCGTCCCAGGACTTCACCGCGACTCCCCCGACCGACACGATGCGGTCACCGGGGCGCAGCCCCGCCTGGGCCGCGGGGGTGGCCGGATCGCCCGGCCGGCAGTCCCGCTTGTCCACTTCCGTCGTCGGCATCACGCACCTCGACACCGTCGCCACGACGGGCTGGGGCATCTGCACGCCGAAACCGATGAACACGACCGCGAACAGCAGGAAGGCGAGAACGAAGTTCATCGCCGGGCCGCCGAACATGATGATCGTCTTCTGCCACCACGGCTTGCGGTAGAAGACCCGGTCCTCGTCACCGGGGCGGATCTCCTCCGACGCCACGGCCCGCGCGTTCTCGATGAGGCCCTGCCACGGACCGGTCGAGATGCTGCGCAGCTTGGTCGGATCGTCGTTCGGGCGCGGCGGCAACATGCCGACCATCCGGATGTAGCCCCCGATGGGAAGCCACTTCACGCCGTACTCGGTCTCCCCGCGCCTGCGCGACCACATCGTCGGCCCGAAACCGACCATGTACTGGGTGACCCGCACCTTGAAGATCTTGGCGGGCACGAGATGACCGATCTCATGCAGCCCGATCGAGAGCAGCAAACCGACGAAGACGATCACGAACCCGGCCAACGAGAGCAGGATCATCAGCGCGTCCCCTCAAGTCGGAGATAGTGCCCTGCCAGACATCGCACCATTCGAGGGTAGCCCACGACATCGCCTCCCGAGCCGAGCCCGCGACGGTTCGGGTTGCGGGAGGCTGACCGGAACGGGACACTTCGTTGACAGTATGCATCCACTCGATCACCCTGTGAGAGACCGCGCAGAGGGGAGCGTCTTGATCCGGATCCTGGTTGCCGAACACCTTCCATTGGTACGGCGAGGCCTGGTGGCATCGCTCGACGGCGAAAGTGATCTCGAGGTGGTGGCGGACGTCGGCTCGGCCGAGGACATCGTCCCGACGGCCCTCGACCTCCAGCCCGACGCCGCGGTCATCGATGTCGACCTGCCCGGGGTCGACGGGCTCAGCGCGGCCGCCCGGCTGGGTGAGAAGGTGCCCCGCTGCCGGGTCATGATCCTGTCGGGCCAGCCCAATCCCGGACACGTGAAACGGGCCTTCGCGGCGGGCGTCCTCGGTTACATGAGCATTCAGGTGGCGCCGGAACAGCTCGCCCACGGGATCCGCCGGATCAACTCGGGACACCGCGTGGTCGATCCCGACCTCGCGGTCGCCGCGATCGAGGCGGCGGACAATCCGCTGACCCCTCGCGAGCTCCACGTCCTGCGTCTTGCCGCGGGCGGTGCCCGGTCGAAGGAGATGGCCGACCAGCTCGGCCTGTCGGTCGGCACGGTCCGCAACCACCTGTCGCGGATCATCTGCAAGACCGGGGCCCGCAACCGCGTCGACGCCGTCCGGATCGCCGCCGACGCGGGCTGGTTGTAGCCGGGGTTCACCCGCGATCGGCTCGCGACGTCTCCACCGCGGCGGCGTCCTGCCTGCTCGCCGGCATCGCGCCGCTCAGGAAGGGCAGGCCGACGGGTTCACCGTGGAGCGCGCCGCCGACCGCGAGCAACACCCCCGCCGTTCCTGTGGCCAGGTCCATGGACAGGCGCAGCAGTCGTTCACCGGGGAAGGCCAGGTGCCCCTGGTACGTCATCGAGTGCCATGACAGCGCGGCGAGCTGGCGGCCGGCCTCGGGGTCCTCGAGCCCCCAGCCGCCCGCGCGTTCCCTGCACAGGTAGGCGAGGGCTCCGGCCCGCCCGGTGAACAGCCCCGGCTGGCGGTGGAAGAGCGACCGCGCCGCGCGGTCGAGCCGCTGCCGCGCGGCCGAGAGCCCGGGGTCGGCTCGGTAGCGCAGGAGCTCGCCCAGCACCCAGGAGATGCCCACGCTGCCCCGGTCGAGGCCGGCCAGGACCCGCCTGCCCTCGGTCACCCGTAGCGACCCGTCGGCCTGGACGGCGCAGCGGCCCAGGTCGAGCCGGAGCGCGGCCTCGGCCTGGTCGAGCCACTGCACGTCGCCCGTCTTCTCATACAGCCGGAGGAACAGCAACGCCGGCCCTGATGCCCCGTACATCAGGCCGGTGCCGCCGGGGGCCTGCCCGGGGAGACGCTCGGCCAGCGTGCTCGCCGTGCCGAGCGCCTTGTCCAGCTCGCCGAGGTAGATCTGGTTGAGTCCGATGCCGGCGAGCCCGCCGTACAGGTCGGTCGCCTGCACCGGCGGGCGGTCGCGCCCGGCGGCCTCGAGGACCTCCAGCGCGGCCTGGTGATGGCCGAGGTTCGCCAGGGTGTGCGCCACCCCGTGCATGCCGTCGTAGAAGCCGGGCCTGCCGCCGCGCGCGCCGTTCAGCGCCCGGCTCAGCAGCCACTCCTCGTGATCGGGATAGCGGCCGGCGCCCGTCACGTGCAGGGCGTACAGCACGCCCGCCGCGCCGTGGGCGAATCCGAGGCCGCCGGACTCGAACTGGGCGATGTCGCCGGGGAAGAGCCGATCGGTGCGCTCCGGCGTGGCGGACGCCAGGATCGCCCGCGCCATCGACGACCGCATCTGGCGCCAGCCGTCCAGCGACGGAGCGAGCCTTGTCTCGCCGCCGCTCACGATGCGGACCGCGGGCCGCAGGAACCCCTCCTTGAGGGGGAAACTCCGGCGGATCGCCTCGGCCAGCTCGGCGGCCTTCCCCCGGTCGAGGAGGAACAGCTCGGTGAGCGGGAGGAAGAGGGCGAAGCGCAGACAGGCCAGGGCGAACCGGTCGACGTCAAAGCCGACGGTTCCCAGCGGGGCCCCGAAACCGGAGCCCGCGAAACCGGTTCCGGTCGCCTCGAGCACCGGCTGGGCCGCCTCGAGGCCGACCACCGTGACGCCGCCGTCCGGCCGGACGATGAACGACGACATGTCGAGGTCGCGCAGGACGAGCCCGTTCATGTGGAGCTTCATGACGGCGTCCTCGACCGTGGCGCAGATCTCCGTGGCCCACTCCACGTAGCCCTCGAGGTCGGCCTCCCCCGCGCCGCCGAGCGGGTGACGGGAGGCGAACACCTCGCTCAACGGCTCCCCGGTGACCCGGTTCGTCGCCAGATAGTGACGTGATCCCTGCGTGAAGTACGCCCTGAGCTCGGGGGCCACGCCGAGGCCGGCGAGCCGTTCGAGCACCTGCCGCTCGTGGGACAGACGGGCGACGGCGTCGGTGCCGGCCTCGTCCAGACCCGCGTCGGGGTGCGCCTCCTTGAGCACCACCCGCTCGCCCGTGCGAGCGTCGGTCGCGAGGTAGACCGCGCCGCCGTTGGTCCGGCGCAGCACGCTTTCCACGCGGTACGGCACGTCGGCGGCCGGATCGTCATGACCGGCCATGTACGGAAGAAGGAACGCGGGCGGCGTCACGTGGGACGGCAAGGTGAAGCTCGGCTCAGAGCGGTCCGCGGCCCCTGCCCCGTCCTGCGGCGAGAGGCCCGCGCCACCCTCCTCCCCGTCGTATCGCACGTAGACGGGGCCCTTGCCGTACCTCAGCCCGCCGGGGACGGCGGGACCACGATGACCGCCGAGAATGCCGTCGAGCTCGGCCAGCGCCGTCTCCAGCTCCGCCTCACCGGCCGGATGGACGGTGATGAACGTCCCGCTCGATCCGCGGTCGGCGTGCTCGGCGTTGTTCAGATGCAGGATCGGCCGTGTCCGGACGAAGCCGAAGGCGAGCTCCCGTTCGAGGCAGTGCTCCCCCACCTTCGCCAGGACCTCGGGCGCCTCCTCGATGCGTGCCGAAATGAGGATCTTCCAGCCCTGGCCGGGCGGCGTCGCGGTCAGGGGCCGGTAGGCCACCGCACCGGGTTTGCGCGTCCGCGCCCATCCACCCGGCACCGTGCGATGGGCCAGCTCGAAGCCGGGGTCGTCGGGACCGGCGAGCGGCGAGTCGTAGAAGGTCGGATCGGCGAGACAGTAAAGCTCGTAGTGCTTCTCCACGATCCGCCCCATTTCAGGCCGTTCGGCGCCGGCCGTACCGAGACACAGGGCCGCGAGCGCGGCCGATGACCTGGCACACGATACGCGCATGGGAGATTACATGGAGTGATGATTGTCGCCCTGTCGCGGCCTCTCCGGCCCGGCGCTCAGGGACGCCAGATGAGGACCAGGGCGCAGTCGTCGTTGTGCCCGGACGTCATCGACTGGACGAGCTGGCGGGCGCGGTCACGGAACCCCGAGGGCAGGAGCCGCTCGGCCTCCCCCAGCAGCCGGTCGAGCCCGGCGTCGATGTCGCGCCCCGGCTGCTCGATGAGCCCGTCGGTGAAGAGCATGAGCGCGTCGCCCTTGCGGAGCACCCCACTGTCGGGCTCGCAGTGCAGATCGGGAACCACTCCGAGGACGACGCCCTTGGCCGTCGAGACCCGCCACGTGCCGGTGCCCGCGTCGAACTTCACCACGGGCGGATGACCGGCAGAGGTGATCTTGTACTCGCCGGTCGACAGGTCGAGGGTCAGGTGAACCGCGGTGACGAACCCCTCGTCACCGAGTTGCCGGTGGAGATAGGTGTTGCAGGCGGCCAGGAAGTCCCGGACCGACCCGAGCAGGCCGCCGAACGTCCCGGACAACATGAGCGCCCGCGTCCCCGCGTCCACGCCCTTGCCGGAGACGTCCACGACCGCGATCTCGACGTGGTCCCCCTCGCGCATGGACACCACGAAGTCGCCGCCGAAGGACGAGCCGCCCGCCTGCTTGAGGACCACCTTGCTGCCCCATTCCTTGGGGAGCGGCGGCAGTTCGCTCTGCCGCTTCAGCCGGTCGCGCAACTCCAGGAGCATCGCGTCGCCGCGGAGGCCCTGCACACCGAGCTTGCCGCGGGTGCGGGCCATCAGCCACGCGAGCACGGCCGTGAAGCCCATCGTTATCAGCAGGCCCGCACCGACGCTCTCGATCCCCCTGATCGCACCCGTGTACGACAGGGAGAGCGCGACGGCGCACAGCAATACGGCCAGGCTGCGCAACCGCAGCTGGAGGCCGCCCATGAGGGTGACCAGGATGAGCAGCGAGGGCGAGAACCAGTAGGCGGAGACCTCCGCGTCGAGGATCCCGATGAGCAGGGAGACGACGACCAGCGCGATCAGCAGGCTGCGGTCGTTGGACGAGAGTTTCCGCACAGAACGGACAAGCGGCACCAACAGCGGTACGCGTCCCAGGAACGCGCGCAGCCGTGGAGGAATCAGCGGCGCCGGACGGGAACTCATGATGAGCTCGACTGTATCCGCCCAACCCGCATGAAGGCACCCACTTGACCAAGACCTTGATCATCAAGCACGTATATTGGGTGGCTGTCGATCACAGGGCGCTCCTAGTGTGAATGGGTGACTGTCCAGGTTCGCCCCATTACCGAGTCCGAATGGCCGGCGTTCGCCGCCATCGACTACGAAGCGTTCAACTCCTCGTATCCGCCGGCGGCGGCCGACCGCTGGCGGGAAGTGGCCGAGATCGACCGATCGCTGGCCGCCTTCGACGGCGATCTCATGGTCGGCTGCGCCGCCGCGATCACCTTCACGATGACGGTCCCCGGAGGGCCGATCCCGGTGGCCGGAGTCACCGCCGTCGGAGTGCTGGCCTCCCATCGCCGCCGCGGCGTGCTCTCCGCCCTGATGACCCGTCAGCTTCACGACCTGCACGACAACGGCGAGGCCGTCGCCGCGCTCTACGCGTCGGAGGCCGCGATCTACGGCCGGTTCGGGTACGGCAGGGCGGCGGACGCCATCTTCGTGCGCATCCC
Organism: Planotetraspora silvatica; assembly: GCF_016863315.1. Classification (GTDB taxonomy): domain Bacteria; phylum Actinomycetota; class Actinomycetes; order Streptosporangiales; family Streptosporangiaceae; genus Planotetraspora; species Planotetraspora silvatica. Next base: position 117,275 of record NZ_BOOQ01000041.1, on the reverse strand, counting down.
GAAGCGCGGGTCGGAGTTCGTCAAGAGCGCCCCCGCCGACCCGGCGCTGCGCCTCCGCGTGGCCAAGCCCGCGGACGAGCTTCCCCAGCTCCGGAAGGTCTTCGAGTCCGTGTGGACTCAACGTCCCGGCATGTACGCGAGGTCGGACGCGCGGTGGCGCGTCGAGGTCCTGCCCGACGAGGATCACGACCGCGGCGGCGCCGGCCCGCTCCGCTGCGTGATCGCGGAGGACGACGACGGGCCCCGGGGTTACGCCCTCTTCCGGGTGAAGTCCGGCCACACCGACCACGACGTGCCTGACGGCGAAGTCCGGCTGAAGGAATTGTTCGCCTCGGACCCCGCGGCGTACGCCATGCTCTGGCGCAGCGTCCTGGATCGGGACCTGTGCTCCAGGGTCTTCGCCTGGAGCCGGCCCGTGGACGACCCGATCATCCATCTGCTCGCCGAGCCCCGCAATCTCAACGCGGGCTGGCTGGACGAGCTGTGGGTCCGCATCGTGGACGTCGACCGCGCCCTCGCCTCCCGGTCCTACGCGGCGCCCGCCGACCTGGTCATCGAGGTCGAGGACGACGTCTGCCCCTGGAACGCCGGCCGGTGGCGGCTCACCACCGCCAAGGCGTCGTGCGAGCGGACCGACGACCCCGCCGACCTGACCCTGCCCGTGACCGTGCTCGGCGCGGCCTACCTCGGCGGACGGCCGCTCACCGCACTCGCGGGAGCGGGGATCGTCCGGGAACACCGCGAAGGCGCGCTGCGTGAGCTGTCCACCGCGATGTCCTGGGACCCGAAGCCGTGGACGGGTCTCGTCTTCTAGGCTCGGAGCATGGCACTGCAAAGCTTGCAGATCACGGCGATGACGGCGATGCGGGCACGGGACGTGTCACGCCCGACGGAGGAGCAGCAGGACGCCGCCGACCGGCAGCCCCTCCGCGACGAGACGCCCCGGCGGGAGACTCGCCGGGGCAGGGAGACGAACGGCGCGACCGTTCCCGGGCCGGGGAACGGCCCGAACCGGCGGGACACTCCCTAGGGCAGAGGCGGCAGCACGCCTGTCGCCTCGAACCGGGCGAGTTCCTCGATCCGGCGGGAGTGCCGCTCCTGTCCCGAGAACGGCGTCGCGAGGAACAGCTCCACGAACCGCACGGCGTCCTCGAGCGGGTGCATCCGCGCGCCCACGCTGATCACGTTGGCGTCGTTGTGCTCCCGGCTGAGCCGCGCGGTGTCGTCGCTCCAGACGAGGGCCGACCGGATGCCGGGCACCTTGTTGGCGGCGATCTGCTCGCCGTTGCCCGAACCGCCGATCACGATGCCCAGGCTGCCGGGCTCGTCGGCGACCCCGCGCGCGGTGCGCAGGATGAAGGGCGGGTAGTCGTCCTCCGCGTCGTAGACGGAGGGCCCGCAGTCCTCCACCTCGTGGCCCCGCTCCTTGAGCCAGGCGACCAGGTGGTTCTTGAGTTCGAAGCCGGCATGATCGGAGCCGATGTAGACACGCACAGGCCAAGTTTCGCAGGTTCGTCCGGGCGACACGACCGGGGGCTGCATTACAGTAAGAGACGTGACCCTATCTGGGTCCTTACATGTACCCGCGCGGACGAGGACGGGGCCGCGGAGCAGGCAGGAGCGTCATGCACGAGATCCGTTACGTCGGCGACCCGGTCCTGCGCACGCCCGCGGAACCGGTGACGGATTTCGACCGCGAACTGCGGCGCCTGATCGACGAGATGTTCTCGGTGATGTACGCGGCCGACGGCGTGGGCCTGGCCGGCCCCCAGGTCGGCGTCGCCAGGCGGCTGTTCGTCTACGACATCAGCAACCGCAAGGGCCACGTGATCAACCCGGAGCTGACCATCGACGACCCCGAAGAGGTCGTCGAGGAGGAGGGCTGCCTGTCGGTCCCCGGCAAGCAGACCGGTAAGCCGCTCTACGCGCCGACCGGCCGGGCCGCGGGGGCGACGATCCGCGGCCTCGACAGACTCGGCCGCCCGGTCGAGGTCAAGGCCCGCGGGATGCTGGCGCGCTGTTTCCAGCACGAGTTCGACCACCTCGAGGGCACCCTCTACGTCGACAGGCTGGCCAAGGACGAGCGCAGGAAGATCCTCCTGCAGGCCCCCTAGGCCCCGGCGGTCACAGGTGGAGGGCCTTGACCTCCAGGTACTCCTCCAGGCCGAACTGCCCGAGTTCCCTGCCGACGCCTGACTGCTTGTAGCCGCCGAAGGGCGCCAGCGGGTTGAAGCGGCCGCCGTTGACGTGCACCTGGCCCGTCCGCAGCCGCCGCGCCACCGACATGGCCTTGTCCTCGGTGCCCGCCCACACCGCGCCCGCCAGGCCGTACGGCGTGCCGTTGGCGATCGTGACGGCCTCGTCCTCCGTGGCGAACGGCACGACGGCCAGGACCGGCCCGAAGATCTCCTCCTGCTCGATCGACATGCCGGGCGAGACGCCGGCGAAGATCGTCGGCTCGACGAAGTAGCCCCGGTCGAGAGGGTTGTCCGTGCCGCCGAGCACGAGACGGGCGCCCTCCTCCTGGCCCAGGTTGATGTAGCGGATCACCCGGTCGCGCTGGGCGGCGGACACGACCGGCCCGAGACGCGTGCCCTCGGCGAGGGGATCACCCGTCGTGTACCCGCGGGCGATGTCCACGGCGAGCCGGACCGCGTCGTCGTACTGGTCCCAGTGGACGAGCATGCGACTCCACGCGGAACACGTCTGCCCGGAGTTGATGAAGGCGTTGGCGACGCCCGCCTTGACGGCGGTCTCCATGTCGGCGTCGGGCAGGATCACGTTCGCCGACTTCCCGCCGAGTTCGAGGGCGACCCGTTTGACCGTCTGGGCCGCGAGCGCGGCCACGCGCCTGCCCGCGCGGGTCGAACCGGTGAACGAGACCATGTCGATGCCGGGATGGGAGGCGATCGCCTCGCCGACCACCGGCCCGTACCCGCTCACCATGTTGAAGACGCCCGGCGGCAGGCCGACCTCGTGGAAGATGTCGGCCAGCGCGTAGGCGGCGAGGGGGGCCACCTCACTCGGCTTGAGCACCACCGTGCAGCCGGCGGCGAGCGCCGGGGCGACCTTGCAGATCACCTGGTGGAGCGGGTAGTTCCATGGCGTGATCGCACCGACCACGCCCACGGGTTCCCTGACGACCTGGGAGTTTCCCACCCGGCCCGCGTCGAAGTCGTAGCTCTCGGCGAGGTCGCCGTAGGAGGCGAGCACTCCGGCGGGCATCAGCGTCTGCACCTTCAACGCGAAGCCGAGCGGCGAGCCCATGTCCGCGGCGATCGTCGCGGCGACGTCCTTGGCCCGTTCCTCGAGCAGGCCCGCGGCGGCGGCCAGGAACTTGGCGCGCTCGGCGGGAGCCGTACCGGACCAGGAGGGGAAGGCCGCGCGGGCCGCGGTCACCGCCGTGTCGACGTCTCCCGGCCATCCGGCGGGGACCGTCTCGATGACCTCTTCCGTCGCCGGATTGACGACGTCGACGCCCTCGCCGGAGGCCGAAGGAATCCAGGCTCCATTCACGTAAAGGTGACGCATGAACCTCATCCTTGCGCGGCGGCTGTCATATCGCGACGGTTCGGGCCACGCATGCCGGAAAAGACGTTCACCGGAGGCGCGGACCCCTCGAGCCAAGTGTTACTCCACAAGGTCCACTTCCGCCAGTCAGGAGAAGACGGGCTTTCTTGTCCGGGAACGCTTCAGCTCGAAGAAGCCGTCGGTGCCGGAGACGAGGAGGACGCCGTCCCACAGCCGGGCGGCCGCCTCGCCGCGCGGGATGGGCGAGACCACGGGGCCGAAGAACGCGGCTCCCTCCACGGCGATCACCGGAGTGCCGACCTCCTGGCCGACCAGCCCGATGCCCTCCGCGTGGGAGGCGCGGATCGCCTCGTCGTACTCGTCGCTGTCCAGGGCGCCGGCGAGGTCGCGTTCGAGCCCGGCGGCGGCGAGCGCCTCCTCGATCGTCTCGCGGTCGCGTGTCCTGCCCTCGTCGTGGAAGCGGGTGCCGAGTTCGGTGTAGAGATCGCCGAGGACCTGGTCACCGTGTTTCCGCGCGGCCGCCGCGATCACGCGGACCGGGCCGAGGGTCTTCTTGGAGCGCTCGCGGTATTCCGCGGAGACGTCCTTGTCCTCGTCCTCGTTGAGGACGGCCAGGCTCATGATGTGCCAGTGCACCTCGACGGGGCGGACCTTCTCCACCTCGAGGATCCACCGTGAAGTGATCCACGCCCAGGGGCACGAGGGGTCGAACCAGAAATCGGCGCGCGTTCGATCGGACATTGTGCCACCCTCTCCACCAGAATGTCCTTCCATTATCGTCAACCGGGCTTCGGCTTCCTGATATTCCAGGTAGGGGACATCTTGAATCCCGGGTTGTCAGCGAGGCATGGCAGGATTCAGGCAACCCTCTCGCGACGGGGCGTAGGGGATCGGGGCGATGTGGTTCACAAGGAGCAGGTGTGGCAGGCAATCTGACGCGTGAAGAGGCTCGGGAGCGAGCCCGGTTGCTGACGGTCCAGTCGTATGAGGTCGAGCTCGACCTCACCGAGGGGGAGGACCGGTTCGAGAGCATCACGACCGTCCACTTCACCTCCAGCCGGCCGGGAGCCGACACCTTCATCGACCTGCACGGGGCGCACGTCCGCAAGGTCGTGCTGAACGGCGCGGACCTCGACCCGGCGACCTACGACGCGGACAAGGGACGGATCCCGCTGCCCGGCCTCGCCGAGCACAACGAGCTGCGCATCGACGCCGACGCGTCCTACATGCGCACCGGTGAGGGTCTCCACCGTTTCGTCGACCCGGTCGACCAGCAGGTCTACCTGCACAGCCAGTTCGAGACGGCCGACGCCCACCGGATGTACGCCTGCTTCGACCAGCCGGACCTCAAGGCCACCTTCGAGCTGACCGTCCTCGCGCCGGCCGCCTGGGAGGTCGTCTCCAACGCCGCCCCCGACTCGGTGTCGGGGCTCGACGAGCACCACGGCCGGCACGGCACCCTCCAGGCCGCGCGGCGGTGGCACTTCCCGCCCACGCCGGTGATGTCGACCTACATCACCGCCCTGATCGCGGGGCCGTACGCCGTGGTGCGCGACGAGCACGACGGCATCCCGCTCGGCGTCTACGTGCGGCGCTCCCTCGCCCAGCACCTCGACGCGGACAACATCTTCGAGATCACCAAGCAGGGTTTCGACTTCTTCCACCGGGTCTTCGGGCTGCGCTACCCGTTCGGGAAGTACGACCAGCTCTTCGTGCCGGAGTTCAACGCCGGCGCGATGGAGAACGCCGGCGCCGTGACGTTCCTCGAGGACTACGTCTTCCGCTCGCGGGTGACCGACGCCGTCGTGGAGCGCCGCGCGGAGACGATCCTGCACGAGATGGCGCACATGTGGTTCGGTGACCTGGTCACCATGCGCTGGTGGGACGACCTGTGGCTGAACGAGTCGTTCGCCACCTACATGTCGGTGCTCTGCCAGGCCGAGGCCACGCGCTGGGGCCAGGGCGCGTGGACCACGTTCGCCAACGTCGAGAAGTCGTGGGCGTACCGGCAGGACCAGCTGCCCTCCACCCACCCGATCGCGGCGGACATACCCGACATGCAGGCCGTCGAGGTCAACTTCGACGGCATCACGTACGCCAAGGGCGCCTCCGTCCTCAAGCAGCTCGTCGCCTACGTGGGCCTGGAGAACTTCCTCGCCGGCGTCCGCGACTACTTCAACGAGCACGCCTGGGGCAACACCACCCTGCAGGACCTGCTCTCCGCTCTGGAGCGCACGTCGGGCCGCGACCTGTCGTCCTGGTCGAAGGAATGGCTGGAGACCTCCTGGGTCAACACGCTGCGCCCGTCTTTCACCACCGACGACGAGGGCCGCTTCCTGACCTTCGACGTGCTCCAGGAGGCGCCGCAGGAGCACCCGACGCTCCGCTCGCACCGGGTCGCGATCGGCCTCTACTCGCTGGACGGCGGCGTCCTGACCCGCACCCGCCGGGTCGAGCTCGACATCGTCGGCGCCCGCACGGCCGTCACCGAGCTGGTCGGCGAGGCACAGCCCGACCTCGTGCTCGTCAACGACGACGACCTCACCTACGCCAAGGTCCGGCTCGACCCGCGGTCGCTGTCGACCCTGGTGAACGGCGGCATCGCCGCGTTCCAGGAGTCCCTGCCCCGCGCGCTGTGCTGGTCGGCGGCCTGGGACATGACTCGCGACGCCGAGATGGCCACCCGTGACTACGTCGCGCTCGTGGTCTCGGGCATCGACTCCGTGCGTGACATCACCGTCGTGCAGGCCGTGCTCCGGCAGGCGCGCCTCGCGATCCAGCAGTACGGCGACCCGGCATGGCGGGCCACCGGCCTCGCCCAGCTCGCCACCGCGCTGCGGAACCTGATCGGCGCGGCGGAGCCGGGGTCGGACCACCAGCTCGCCTACGTCAACGCCTTCACCGGGGTCGCGACGTCGGCGGACGACCTGGCCTTCGTGCGCGGCATCCTCGACGGCACCGGCGTGCCCGAGGGGCTGGCCGTCGACACCGACCTGCGCTGGACGCTGACCCACGCGCTGACCTCCGGCGGAGTGCTCGGCACGGCCGACATCGACGCCGAACTGGCGCGGGACGCCACGGCCACCGGCGAGCGCTCCGCCGCGCTCAGCAAGGCCGCCATCCCCACCCCCGAGGCCAAGGCCGAGACATGGGCCGCCATCACCGGGGGCCGGCTGAGCGGCGCGGTGCTCCGCTCGACGATCCTCGGCTTCATGGACCCCCACCACGTCGAGCTGCTCGAGCCGTACGGCGACAAGTACCTGGACGAGGTCGAGCGGATCTGGGCCGAGTGGACCTTCGACTCCGCGCAGAACTTCGTCGTCGGGTGCTACCCGGCCCTGCTGATCAGCGCCGACACGGTGGCGAAGACCCAGGACCACATCGCCGGCGCGCAGCCTCCGAACGCGTTGCGCCGGCTGCTGCTGGAGGGCGCCGACGGCGTCGGCCGGGCTCTGCGGGCCAGGGAGAGGGACGCCGCCGAATAGCGCACTCCACTCACCCAGGAAGTCCCCGAAGGCCACGGTTTCGCACCGTGGCCTTCGGCGTGAAAGCCTCGCGCAAGCCGGATGCAAGCTCCACACGATGACATAGCGATCGTTTACAGCACAGAACTTCCCGGTCTACCGTCCCTCCAGGAGGCCTCCCATGATCCCCTTGATCGTCGTCATCGCCATCGTGGCCGTGCTGGCCGTGATGATCGTCTCCCATTACAACCGCCTCGTACGCACCCGTAACGCCGTGGACAACGCCTGGGCGCAGATCGATGTGCAGCTCAAGCGCCGCTACGACCTGATCCCCAACCTGGTCGAGACCGTGAAGGGCTACGCCGCCCATGAGCGGCAGACCATCGAGGCCGTGACCGCCGCCCGGTCGGCGGCCATCAACGCGCAGGGCCCCACCGATCGGGCCGTGGCCGAGAACGCGCTCTCCGGGGCCCTCAAGAGCCTTTTCGCCGTCGCGGAGGCCTACCCCGACCTCAAGGCCAGCCACAACTTCGCGGAGCTCCAGGATGAGCTGGCGACCACGGAGAACCGGATCGCCTACTCGCGCCAGTACTACAACGACGCCGTCCTGACCTACAACAACGCGATCCAGACCGTTCCCGCCAACATCGTCGCGGGCATGACGGGCTTCTCCGAGAGGGTCTACTTCCAGGTCCCCGGCGAGGAGCTCGGCTCGGTCCAGGTGCGGTTCTAGCCATGATCATGTGGATCGCCGCAGCCCTGGCCGTCGGCCTGTGGCTGCTGGTTCTGCTCGCCCTCGCCATGGCGACGCGGACCCCTGAGGTCAAGGCCGGGCCGGCCACCGGAGCGCTGAGCGAGGAGTCCCCCGCCATCGTCGACCTGGTCACCGGAGACTGGCGGCTGACCAGTGAGGCCGCTTCGGCCACCGTGCTCGACCTCGCCGCGAAGGGCGCGCTCGCCATCGAGGAGATCGGCCCGGAGCTCTCGCTCGTACGGCTCCGCCGCGACCCCGGCGACCTCAACGCCTACGAGAGGCTCGTCTACGAACACGTCCGCTCGCTCGCCGTGGACGGCGTCGTCGCGACCGGCGCCCTCGCCGAGGGCTCACGCGACATCTCCCGCTGGTGGAAGAGCTTCCGCAAGAAGGTGATCGTCGAAGCCCGCGCGCAGGGCCTGTCCCGTCCCCGCTGGAGCAGGGCGCAGGCCGCGTTCCTCACCACGACGGCGGTCGCCGTCGCCGTGCTGGTCGGGATCACGGCGGAGGTCTCCCACGCCGCGGCGAACGCCTCCGACGAGGAGGGCAGTCCCGGCGTCGCAGCGGGGTTCTTCTGCTTCCTCCTGCTCGCCGGCCTGATGAGCAAGCTCAACGGCGAGCGCGGCACCAAGCGCGGCGCCGAGATCGCGGGCCGGTGGCTCGGCGTGCGGGATCACCTCTCCGCCACCGGGCGCTTCGGCGAGCAGCCCGCCGCGTCCGTGACGATCTGGGGCCGGCACCTAGCCTACGCCGCGGCTCTCGGCCTCGCGCCCCGCGCCGTGACGAGCCTGCCTATCACCACTCCCGCCGACGACAGCCGGGCCTGGTCCGACTACGGCGGCATGTGGCACCCCGTCCACGTGCGCTACCGCTCACGCAGGTTCTGGGGCCGCAAACCGCTGGCGATCATCGGTTACGGCCTGCTCGCGGGGATGATGATCGGGGTCTGGGTGTTCATCCTGCTGGGCGTCGCCACGGCTTACGGGTTCTGGCCGGACGCGCTCCTCGCGCCCACGCCGATGCTGGTCGCCGGGACCATCGCCGCGATCCCGATCATCTACGCGATCATCGACTACTCCGGGAACACCGTCATCCAGGGGCAGATCGTCCGGCTGCGGAAGTTCGGGGAGTCGAGCGGCGACAGCCCCTCGAACCCCCAGTACTTCTGCGCCATCGACGAGGGCCACGCGCGGGAGGTGCTCGCCTACGGTCTCCCCTCGGAGCTGTACGGGCCTCTCAACGAGGGTGACCTCGTGAGAGTCGTCGCCGGCAAGAAGCTGGGCTGGATCAGGAAGGTCGAGGTCCTCGAACCCGCCCGGCCCCGCGACACCGCCTACAACGACACCGGAGAGCACAAGGTCAACGCGCCCGAGCACCTCGGCGAGGTCAAGATCTTCGAACGGCCGGCCCGGCCCGACGCGCCCGCCCGCGAAGGCGACGTGCGCCCGGCCGATCTCGTGACGCCCGCCGATCTCAAGAACGCGCTGGGCATCGACGTCGGCTCAGCCGGGCCGTACAGCGGCACGCCGCTCGCCCCCGCCTGGTTCCACGTCAACTCGTGCCGGTACACGACGGGCTCGGGTTGGACGGTCGACGTGCACGCCGCGGCCGGCAAGCGCTCCCGCTACCTGATGGTCCTCGGGCATATGCTGACCCGCGTCGAGGGCAAGCCGGTCCAGGGGGTGGGCAGGCAGGCGATGCTCTACCCCGGCGTCGTGTCGGCCACGACGGACCAGGGCACCTTCGCCATCAACGTGTCGACGCCCGACGGGCCGCCGCCGCCCGATCCGCTGATCGCCCTGGCCCGCGCGGCGGTCACCCGGCTCGGCCCGTCCTGATAGGCCGCCGGTGGACTCGGCGCGGGACCTGCTGATCGCCCTGGCACGGCGGTACTCCTTCGGCGACGTCGGGGCCCTCGCCCCGGCGGTGCTGAAGGACCGCGAAACGGCGGCCATGGTGAGCTCGGTCTGCGAGTTCGGCCGGCTGCTGCTGACCCTCGACGCCGAGGACTTCGCCGCCGACGTCGACGCGCAGGCCGTCCCGGCCGATCTGCGCCGGCGCGCGAGCGACTGTCACCTGCCGCAGACGCCGAGGGAGCAGCCGCGCGGGGCGCTGGAGTCGATGCGCCCGGCGTACGCGCTGCTCCTCGAGGTGATCGGGATCCGCTGGGCCCGCCGCGAGCTCAGCTCCATGATCGCGGCCGTCCACATCGCCAGCGAGTACCTGCCGCTGCTGGCCATCGAGCCCGCGCTCGGTCACGCGGGCGACCCGGCCCGATGGCCGGAGGCGTTGACCGGACCGGGGAGCCGGTTCGGGACGATCGGCGACCGGATGTGCCAGCACACCAGGGCCGAGCAGTCGGCGGCCGAGCGGACGCTACGCGTCGCGGCCGAGCCGGGAACCGGCTGGCGGGCGTATCTCGACCGGCAGCACAGCCAGGTCGCCGGCGCCCTCGCCACCTGCGCGGCCCGGTGCAGGAACCCGTGCACCGCGCTGTCCTGGGTCCCCGACCTCGACGACCTGACCCTCCGCTGCCGGGTGGCGCTCGCCTTCGCGCAGAGCCCGCTCGTACGGCTGCGCCACGCCGCGCCCGTCGGTCACGGGTTCGGCGTCCCCTCGGCCGAGGAGGTCCTCGACGCGTGGGGGCGCAGCCGTACGGCCCTGGACAAGAATCCCGTCGGGCATCAGGCGACGAGCGACGACGGCTTCCCGCTGCCCGGGCTGCCCAGCCTCATGTCGGCCGTCGCCGCCTCCCCCGTGGTCCCGGGCAGCCTGCTGGCCGACGTGTCGTCCCACCTCGTGAGCCTGCTCGGGTGACGGCGGCCTCTCGTCACCAGACCGGCGGCCGCCGGTCACCCCAGAAGCCGCCCACGGACGCCTCGACCTGGGCGGACAGCGAGATGAGCGTGCCCTCGTCGCCGAAACGCCCCCCGAGCATGACGCCGACGGGCAGTCCGTCCGGCGTCCAGTAGAGCGGGAGGTTGACGGCCGGCTGGCCGCTGACGTTGTACATCGCGGCGAAGGGGGCGAAGCCCTTCATCCGCTCGAAGGTCTCCTCCGGGGAGTCGACGTCCTCGAACCAGCCCACCGGCACGGGCAGCCGGGTGACCGTGGGAGTCAGCACGGCGTCGTACTGATCGGTGACCAGCGACGCGAACCTGGTGGCCAGTTGCAGCGCCGACTGCGCCTGGAGGAAGGCGGGCGCGGGGACGGCCTGACCGCGCTCGCGCAGCCACGCGGTGAGCGGGCGCAGCTTCGGTTCCATCTCCTTGGAGACGGGGTGCATGCAGGCGAAGCTGAACCACAACTTCTCGAACTCCGGGACCATGTCCTCCCCGAACGGCGGCGCGATCTCCTCGACGTCGTGGCCGAGCGACTCGAGGACGGCCGACGCGCTCTCGTAGGCCGCGAGCACGTCGGGGTCGACCTGCGCGCCGGGAACCGCGGGAGTGGCGTAGCGCGCGATCCGCAGCCGGCCGGGTTCCCTGCCCACGTAGGCGGAGAACGATCCCAGCGCCGGCGGCGGCGCCCAGTAGAGGTCCCCGGGGTTGTTGTGCGCCATCACGTCGAGCAGGGCCGCGGCGTCGGCGACGTTCCTGGTGATCGGCCCGTTGGTCGACAGCCCCGCGAGGTCGGGGACGATCGGCGCGTACGAGATCCGGCCCCTCGTCGGCTTGATGCCGTACAGGCCGCAGAGTGACGCGGGGATCCGGATCGAGCCGGCGCCGTCGCTGCCCTGAGCCGCGGGGGCGAGTCCGGCCGCGACGGCGGCCGCCGCTCCCCCGCTCGACCCGCCCGCGGATCTGGACAGGTCCCAGGGCGTGCGCGCCGGCTCGCTCACGTAGGTCTCGGTGTAGCACGGCAACCCGAACTCCGGCGTGCTGGTCTTGCCCAGCATGATCGTGCCCGCGTCCCTGAGACGCTCGACCACGCTGTCGTCCACCGGCGCGACGAACCCCTCGTAGGTCGCCGAGCCGAAGTGGATCGGCACGTCCTTCACGAAGTTGAGGTCCTTGATGGGCACCGGGACCCCGAGCAGGGGCGGCAGGTCGCCGGCCTCCTCGCCCACGATCCGTGCCTCCTGTTCACGCGCCTGCTCGAGTGCCCGATCGGCGGTGAGGGTGACGAATGCGCCTACGGCGCGGTCGAGCCGTCCGGCACGTTCCAGGTAGTGCTCGGTGATCTCCACCGGGGACAGTTCCCGCGTTCGTACGGCTGCCGCCTGCTCGAGGGCGGTAAGATCATGAATGTGCGCCACGCTACTGAACGGTAGGCCGAAGAGGCCAAGATATCTAGAGAAGATACCCGGCTTGGACGACGGCGAATCAGCTCAAGCAGGCCACAAAAGTATGAACCATCCAACACTAGGCACCTGCCGACACCTCAACTACCGTGAGTGATGTGGATACCGGTCTAGCGCCAGAAGACGGTCACGATACGTCACCCATCTGGGTCAGTGACCACACGTCGGAGCGAGCACCGACAGCACCTGACGCTCCAGCGTCTACCTATGCGCCTGTCGAGCGTGCGTCCGTCAAGAGCCTGCTCCAGCATCCCCGTTACCGCCATCTGCGTCTACGTGTGCTGATCGCGCTGGGCGTCGGCGTCGTCACGGGCGTTCTGCTGGCGAGCTGGCGGATCGGCGTCACCTTCGCGATCCTCGCGGCGGTGGCCGACACGGTCTACCGGGCGCGGACGGTCTCCTCGATCCCCGCGTGGCGACGTGCCTCCGCAGCGGAGCGGCGCACGGAGGGCCAGCTCAAGAAGCTGGAGCGGAGCGGCTACCGGACCCTGCACGCGCGCGCGATCCCCGGGAGCGAGGCCCAGATCGACCACCTGGTCGTCGGCCCCACCGGCGTGTACGCGGTGGACTCCGAGAAGTGGGACCGGAGGCTTCCGGTCCGGGTGCAGTCGCATCGCAAGCTCTTCCACGGGCCGTTCAACCGCAAGCCCAGGCTCGACGAGGCCCGGTGGGAGGCCTCGCAGGCCAGCGACCTGATCAGCAAGGCCCTCGGCCGCGAGGTCACGGTCGTCCCCTCGCTCGCGATCTACGGCCCGGCGATCCCGTGGCGGATCCTCAACATCCGCGAGGTGGACGTCTTCTCCGGCAGCATGGTCCGCAAGTGGATCACCAAGCGGGAGAGGTCGCTCACGACCGCGGAGGTCGAGTCGATCTACCGGGCGGCCGACCGGGTCCTTCCTCCGCGATATCCCGAGTAGTGGACCGGGGTCTCAGCAGTCGGGCGAGCGCCGTACCATTTGAAGACTCATAGTCTTCTGATGGGAGTCAGGCCATGCCCGCCCTCAGGTCTCGTACGGTCACACACGGCAGGAACATGGCCGGTGCCCGGGCGCTGCTCCGGGCGACGGGTGTAGCGGGCGCCGACTTCGGCAAACCGATCATCGCGGTGGCCAACAGCTTCACCCAGTTCGTCCCCGGCCACGTGCACCTGCGCGAGGTGGGCGACGTGGTGGCCGCGGCGGTCCGCGAGGCCGGCGCGATCCCCCGCGAGTTCAACACGATCGCGGTCGACGACGGCATCGCGATGGGCCACGGCGGCATGCTCTACTCGCTGCCGTCCCGCGAGCTGATCGCGGACGCGGTCGAGTACATGGTCAACGCGCACTGCGCGGACGCGCTGATCTGCATCTCCAACTGCGACAAGATCACGCCCGGCATGCTGCTGGCCGCCTTCCGGCTGAACATCCCGACGGTCTTCGTCTCCGGCGGCCCCATGGAGGCCGGCAAGACGCCCGGCCGCAAGCTCGACCTGATCGACCCGATGATCGCCGCGGCAGACGACAGCGTCTCCGACGCCGACCTCCTGGAGATGGAGGAGAACGCCTGCCCGACCTGCGGGTCCTGCAGCGGGATGTTCACCGCCAACTCGATGAACTGCCTCACCGAGGCGATCGGACTGGCCCTGCCGGGAAACGGGACCGTCCTGGCCACCCACACCGCCCGAAAGGCGCTCTTCGAAGAGGCCGGCCGCACGGTGGTCGAGATCACCAAGCGCTACTACGAGCAGGACGACGAGTCGGTCCTGCCGAAGAACATCGCCACCCGCGACGCCTTCGAGAACGCCATGGCCCTCGACGTCGCGATGGGCGGCTCGACCAACACGATCCTCCACCTGCTCGCGGCCGCCAGGGAGGCGGGGGTCGACTTCGGGCTCAAGGAGATCAACGAGGTCTCGCTGCGCGTGCCGTGCCTGTGCAAGGTCGCGCCGGCCACCGCGAAGTACCACGTCGAGGACGTGCACCGCGCGGGCGGCATCCCCGCGATCCTGGGCGAGCTCGACCGGGCGGGGCTCCTGCAGCGCGGCGTCCACAGCATCCACTCCGCCTCTCTCGGCGACCACCTCTCGCAGTGGGACCCCAAGTCCCCGACGGTCACCGACGAGGCGATGGAGTTGTGGCACGCGGCTCCGGGGAACGTCCGGACCGTGAAGGCCTACTCGCAGAGCGCCCGGTGGGACTCGCTCGACCTCGACCGGGCCGACGGCTGCATCCGCGACTCGGAGCACGCCTACACCCGTGACGGCGGCCTGGCCGTGCTGTACGGCAACATCGCCCCCGACGGCTGCATCGTGAAGACGGCCGGGGTCGACGAGTCGGTCTGGCGGTTCTCCGGCCCCGCGGTCGTGTTCGAGTCCCAGGAGGACGCGGTCGACGGCATCCTCGGCGGCAAGGTCAAGGCCGGTGACGTGGTCGTCATCCGCTACGAGGGCCCCAAGGGCGGCCCCGGCATGCAGGAGATGCTCTACCCGACGAGCTTCCTCAAGGGCAAGGGCCTGGGCAAGGCATGTGCCCTGGTCACCGACGGCCGGTTCTCCGGCGGGACGTCCGGCCTGTCCATCGGCCACGCCTCACCCGAGGCGGCCGAAGGCGGCCTGATCGCCCTGGTGGAGGACGGCGACACCGTCGAGATCGACATCCCGGGCCGTTCCATCGAGCTGAAGGTGGCCGACGACGAGCTCGCCGGCCGGCGGGAGCGGCTGCTCGCCGACCTCGGCGGCTTCCGCCCGCGCGACCGGCACCGTCCGGTCTCCGTGGCCCTGCAGGCGTACGCGGCCATGACGACCTCGGCCTCCACCGGGGCGTCCCGCGACCTCACGCAGCTGTCCCGGTAGCCGGATTACGATAATTCGTTCGGAAAAATGTCGGTGGTGCAGGTTATCGTCAAGGTATGGCCAACGTCACAAGGCACCCGGCACCGCTGACGACCGCTGAACTCGCCGCTCTGGCCCTGTCCCTCGCTCATCTGGGGGCAGGGCCACAGTCCGTGACCGCCCGTCGCGGGCTCCGTCACGCGTTCGAGCACCTCGACCTGGACGACGACGTCATCGCCACCACCCTGTCGACCCTCACCACGCCGCTGCCCCCCGACGTCGCCCGGCGCGCCAGGGCCGTGGCGAACGCCATCAGCGCACGGCTGGTGATCCGCCTGCAGTACCTCGATGCCGGCGGCCGGCTCACCGTCCGCGACGTCGAGCCGGTGACCTGCCTGGTCCACCGCGATTACTGGTATCTGGTGGGCTGGTGCCGGATGCGCCGGGGAATCCGGGCCTTCCGGTTCGACCGGATCGTCTCGGTCGAACCGACGGACGTGCCGGCCCGGCCGCATCTGGCCGAGCGCTACCTGCCCTTCCAGCGCCGCGCCGCGGCCTGAGCCCGCGCAGGGCCGGCCGCAGCAACCGCCGCCGGACGCGGGGCTAGCCGCAGCAACCGCCGCCGCAACAACCTCCGCCGGACGCGGGGCGAGGCGCGGCGGCGGCCTTGCCCGTGACCGCGACCGTGGACAGCAGCTTCACGGTGTCGTCGTGTCCCGACGGGCAGGCCGCCGGGGCGTTGGACTCGGCCATGGGCCGGTTGAGCTCGAACGTCGATCCGCAGGCGCGGCAGCGGTAGTCGTAACGCGGCATGCCCTCAGGGTACGGCTCGCCCGCTTCTAGCCGAAACGGATCGAGGCGTAGTCCTCGACCGGCCGGTAGCCGAGGCTCTGGTAGATCGAGTTCGAGGTGGGGTTGTCCAGGTCGGTGAACAGCAGGACCTCGGCGGCGCCGTCATCGAGGGCCTTGTGCGTGACCGCATGCGTCACCGCCGAGCCGTACCCCCGTCGTCGCAGCTCAGGCGGTGTGTAGACGGGCCCGACCCGGGACATCCCCGCGATGGGTGAGGACACCGCGGCGAGCGCGACCGGCCGGTCTCCGTCCTCCCACCAGATCAGCTCCTCACGGTTGATCCGGGCCGAGACCACCGGCGTGGGGTCGGCCTCGACATCCACCTCGGCCTCGTTCTGGAAGGCGACGAACCACCGCGTGGCCTCCGGGAGGTCGGACGCGACAGCCGTACGGGGCTTGCCCGGGACGGTGCAGGGCGCGAGGGAGCCGAGCCGGTAGAGACGCTCGGAACGGCGTCCCGCCTCGGGCCGCCACCACTCCCGGGCGAAGGCCTCCACCAGGACGAGCGGTCCGCTGACCCCGGGAATCGCCCGGTCGAGCTCGATGAGACCAGCAGCCAGCGACGGCAGGCTTCCAAGCGGGACGCCACCGAGGAGCAGGGGGTAGGGCGGGGTGTGGCTCACCGCTCCGGCGACGGAATCGTCGTCGGACAGCCAGCCCATCAGCGGGTCCTCCGCGAACTGGCCGCTCCGCAACCCGCGCAGGACGGTCAGCGGGACCGTGTTGCGCACCGGGTCACGGAGCAGCCATGGCTCCGCCGCCGCCGCGTACTCCTCTGCGTCGGCGGTGAACGTCCAGTTCATCCGGCCATCGTCATGCCGCGGACTCCGTCAGGTAGGGCGCCCACTGGGGGTCTCCATCGAACTGCGCGCCGATGAGCCGCCAGTGGACGCCGTGTGGCACCACCGGGGCGACGCGAAGCGTCCACCCCAGGTCCTCCAGCAGTCTGTCGGCCTTGCTGTGATTGCACGGCATGCAGGAAGCGACGCAGTTCTCCCAGGTGTGGGGGCCTCCCTTGGATCGAGGAATGACATGGTCGATGGTCTCGGCCCGCTGCCCGCAGTAGGCGCAGCGGAAATCGTCACGGCGCATCAGCGCGGCGCGCGTGAGCGGGATCCTGGACCGGTAGGGGATTCGAACATATCGGCGTAGCCGGATCACCGAGGGCACGTCGAGCGTGCGGGTGGCCGAGCGAAGCACCGCGCCTCGCCCGTCACGATGCACGACCTCCGCTTTCTCCCTCAGCACCAGGATGACTGCCCGGTGCAGGGCGAGCGTGGTGAGCGGCTCGTAGGTGGCATTGAGAAGTAGGACTTGGCGCATCAGCCGGCCTCCACAGCTATCTCAGAAGTCGGCGTGGAACAGCCTGGAGTGACCGTCACACACGTCGGCACCGGATAGCCGGGGACTCCAGTCACCGGCACGGCTGTGCGCCCTGGTTGTGGGCCCGTCGGTTGGGACCCGGATGCATCCGTCACAAGGACCTCCGCCGGACGGTCCAGCGGATGGTCACCACGGCCCGCCCTTCACCAAAGTGTGGCCTTAAGAGCGGCCACTCCGCCACCCCATAACCTGGCCGGGAGTCGACGATTGGGACGCCTGATGCCCGTTATGCCCAGACTGACGTCCCTTTACTCCCGTCTTGGCCGAGTGAGGACGTGTGTACGCTCCCAGCCGCCAACTGCTTTAAAGTGCGAGCATGACCCGACAGCCCCATCCGCTCGCGCACCGTGACGAGATCGTCGACGACCTGCACGGGACTCCGGTCCCGGATCCGTACCGGTGGCTGGAGGACCCGGACGACCCGGCGACCAAGGAATGGCTGGACGCGCAGGACGCGCTGTTCAGGAGCACCGACCTTCCCGGCCGCGACCATCTGCGCGACCGCGTCGCCGCGTTGCTGAAGTCGGGTTCGATCGGGACGCCCGTGTGGCGCGGTGATCGCCGCTTCTTCACCCGCCGGACTCCCGATCAGGAACATCCGGTCCTCTACGTCGGCGACGCCCGGGGCGAGCGGGTGCTGCTCGACCCCACCGTCCTCGACCCGGCCGGCCTCACCACGCTGGACGCCTACCAGCCGGACAAGGAGGGCGACCGGCTGGCCTACCAGATCTCGGTGGGCGGCGACGAGGAGTCGATGCTCTATGTGATCGACGTCGCCGACGGGACGGTCATCGAGGGCCCGATCGACCGGTGCCGCTACTCCCCCATCGCCTGGCTTCCCGGAGGCGAGGCGTTCTACTACGTCCGCAGGCTGGCCCCCTCCGCCGTTCCCGAAGGCGAGGAGCAGTTCCACCGCCGCGTCTACCTCCACAAGGTCGGGCAGTCGCCCGACGACGACGTGATGATCTTCGGTGACGGCCTGGAGAAGACCAACTACTACGGTGCCTCGGTCTCCCGTGACGGCCGGTGGCTGTCGATCTCCGCGTCACGCGGCACGGCTCCGCGCAACGACCTGTGGGTGGCCGACCTGGAGGCGTCGCCGGCCGAGGCCCCGGAACTGGTCACCGTCCAGCAGGATGTGGACGCCCAGACCGGGCTGCTGTTCGGCAGGGACGGCAGGCTCTACGTCTTCACCGACCTCGACGCCCCGCGCGGCAGGATCTGCGTCACCTCACCGGAGACGCCCACCCGCGAGCACTGGCGGGATCTGGTCCCCGAGGACGACGAGGCCGTGCTGTCCGACTTCGCCATCCTCGACGAGGCGGCCGAGCCCGTCATGCTCGTCGGCTGGACCAGGCACGCGATCTCCGAGATCTCCATCCACGCCCTGGAGAGCGGCGACCGGGTCGGACAGGTCCCGGTGCCCGGGCTGGGCTCCATCGGCGGAATCGTCGAGCGCCCCGAAGGCGGCCACGAGGCCTGGTTCAGCTACACGGACAACGTCACCCCCACGGCCGTCCACCGGTTCGACGTGCTGACCGGCGAGACCACCCTCTGGGAGGCTCCGCCCGGCGCCGTCGAGGTGCCGCAGGTGCGCACGGAGCAGGTCGTCTACCGCTCCAAGGACGGCACCGAGGTCCACATGCTCGTCGTCTCCCGTGAGGGCTCGGGGCCCCGGCCCACCATCCTGTACGGCTACGGCGGCTTCGGCATCTCGATGACCCCCGGGTTCTCCGCGTCGACGCTGGCCTGGGTCGAGGCCGGCGGCGTCTACGCCATCGCGCAGCTTCGCGGCGGCGGCGAGGAGGGCGAGCGCTGGCATCGCGCGGGCATGCTCGGCAACAAGCAGAACGTCTTCGACGATCTCCACGCGGCGGCCGAGCATCTGATCGAGACGGGCGTGACCAGCTCCGACCGGCTCGCGATCTCCGGCGGCTCCAACGGGGGCCTCCTCGTGGGCGCGGCCCTGACCCAGCGGCCCGACCTGTACGCGGCGGTGGTGTGCTCCGCCCCGCTGCTCGACATGATCCGCTACGAGAAGTTCGGCCTCGGCGCGACCTGGAACGTCGAGTACGGCTCGGCCGACGTCCCCGAGGAGTTCGGCTGGTTGTGGGGCTACTCGCCCTACCACCGCATCCGCGAGGGCGTGTCCTACCCGGCCACGTTGTTCACCGTCTTCGGCTCGGACACGCGGGTGCACCCGCTGCACGCCTGGAAGACGGCGGCGGCCCTCCAGCACGCCCAGGCCGGGGACCGCCCGATCCTCCTGCGCAACGAGACCGAGGTCGGCCACGGCGCCCGTGCCGTGAGCAAGTCCGTGGAGCTCGCGGCCGACCAGCTCGCCTTCCTGGCCCGTCACACGGGCCTGGAGGTCAGCGCGGGAAGATGACCGTCTTGTGGCCGTCGAGCAGCACGCGGTGCTCCGCGTGCCAGCCGACGGCCCGGGCCAGGGCCCGGCTCTCGACGTCACGGCCCAGCGCGACCAGGTCGTCCGGGGAATGCGTGTGGTTCACCCGGGCGACCTCCTGCTCGATGATCGGCCCCTCGTCGAGGTCCGTGGTCACGTAGTGCGCGGTCGCGCCGATCAGCTTGACCCCGCGCGAGTGCGCCTGGTGGTACGGCTTGGCGCCCTTGAACGACGGCAGGAACGAGTGGTGGATGTTGATCATCCGCCCGGCGAGCTTCGCGCACACGTCGTCGGACAGCACCTGCATGTAGCGGGCGAGCACGACCACGTCGGCCTGGTAGTGGTCGACCAGGGTGAGGATCTCGGCCTCCTGCTTCGCCCGGGTGTCGGGCGTGACCGGGAGGTGGTGGTAGTCGACTCCGTACGACTGGGTCAGCGGCCGCAGGTCGGGGTGGTTGGAGGCCACACCGACGATGTCGACGGCCAGCAGGCCGGAGCGCACCCGGTAAAGAAGATCGTTGAGGCAGTGGTCGAACTTGCTGACCAGCACGAGCGCCCGCGTCTTCACGGCTCGGTCGAACAGCTGAAGCTCCATACCGAACTCCGGAATGAGCACGGCGAAAGCCGTACGGAGCTCGTCGAGCCCCAGCCCGCTGACGAACTGCACGCGCATGAAGAAGCGGTGCGCGATCGGGTCGCCGAACTGCTGGCTCTCGGTGATATTGCAGTCATGCCCCGCCAGGATCCCGGAGACGGCGGCGACCACTCCGGGACGGTCCGGGCAGGACAGGGTCAGCACATACTCAGCACTCATACATTGGTCCTCGGCGAGGGGTGCGTTACGACTCGACCCAGCCTAGGGGTACCGCCTGCGACGGCCGGGGGCGACCTTGGTCCGACACCCGATCAGCCGGCCGCGTGCCGTTCGAGCGCCTCCCGGATGTCGGGGTCGTCCGGCGCGAGATCACGGGCCCGGCGCAGGTCGAGCCCGGCCTCCTGCGCACGTCCCAGGGCGTCCAGGGCGGTGGCCCGGTTGAAGTAGAGCGCGGAATCGTCCCCCAGCTCGATCGCCCGGGTGAGATCGTCGACGGCGCCGGCCGCGTCCCCGCTCTCGTAACGCAGGATGGCCCGGTTGGCCCAGGCCGACGCCAGGCCGGGATCGGCCTCCACCGCCACGTCGAACGCCTTCCTGGCATCCGCGAACCGGCCGGCCGCCGTCTCCAGCTGGCCGAGGACGCCGTGCAGGTGGGCATTCCCGGGGTCGAGGGCCAGTCCCGCCGCCACGTCCCCGCGAGCCGCGTCGTGCTCGCCCAGCATCTCCAGGATCCCGGCGCGGTTCACGTACGCGTTGAGGTAGCCCGGGTCCAGCTCCAGCACGTGATCGAGGTCGGCCCTTGCCGCTTCCAGGTCGCCGGCCGCCAGGCGCAGCTCGGCCCGGTTGTAGTACGCCTCGGGCAGCGGCGGGCTCACCCGCATCGCGGTCTCGTAGTCGGCCAGCGCGTCGTCCGGGCGGCCGAGCTCCAGTAGCAGGTTGCCCCGGTCGAGGTAGTGGTCGGGGAAGCAGGGATCGATGGCGATGGCCCGGTCGAGATCGCGCAGCGCGTCCTTGGCCCGGCCGGTCCGCGCGAGCAACTGCGCGCGATTGGCGAACAGGACCATGCGATGTACCGGGTGCGCGCCCTCGGGCAGGTCGCGCTCCGCGAGGTCGATCGCCGACTCCACGAGATGGAGAGCGGACGCGACCCGGCCCTGCCGGAGCTCGATCAGCGCACGGCCGTTCTGGTCGAACCCGAGCTTGAAGGCCCGTTCACGCCGGTCGGGCAGCAGTGTGGAGATCGCCACAGCCTCGTTGATCCAGCCGGTGGCCCGGCCCAGATCCCGCTTCTCCGGGTCGGGATGGCGGGCGTCCAGCATGGCCGTGCCGTACGCGGAGGCCGCGTGGACGACCGGGTCCATGCTCTCGCGCCGCGCCTGCTCGTAGAGGTCCAGGGCCCGCTCACGGCGGCCCAGTCCGCCCAGCGCGGTCGCCGTGCGCTGCGTGAACCGCCACCAGAGATCGGAGCCGCTCTCGGCGAGGCGCAGGCCACGCGGGCCCAGTTCGGCCACGGCGTCCAGGAACCCCTCGGTGATGCAGTGGTCCACGGCCTTCCACAAGGCCCGCACCGCGGCCTCGGGGTCGCTGCCGTGCTCCAGGTGGTACGGCACGGCCCCCAGCGCGAACTCGCCGGTCAGCTCGGCGGCCCGCCGATCATGCAGGTTCGCCCGTTCGTCCGGGGAGAGGGCGAGATACGCCTGATAGGCCGGGGAGTCGTCGGAGGTGCCGTCCGAGATCACGTAGTCCTCGGGTGAGCCGCCGGCGTCGCCCTCCTGGGCGGCGGCGTCGACGACGACCGGTTCGCCCGACCCGCTGAACGGCCGCTCCGGGGAGCCCACCACGAGGGTGAGCCGCCCCACCCGACGCGCCAGCACGGTCAGCAGTTCGCGGTCGGTGGGATCCGCCTGATGGAGGTTGTCCACGACCAGTGCGCGCGGGCCGGGCAGGCAGTCGCGGATGAACTCGGCGAGCCCGTTGGCGATGCGCAACGTCCGGCGCGGGGCCGGCACGAGGATCCGCTCGTTCTCCGGCAGGCGGGCCTCGATGGGCTCCCGCCGTGGGGGCACCAGGTGCCGCAGATCCGGCGCGGCGGCGCGGATCTCGATGTCGTGTCGTGCCACCAGGTCAGGGGAACGCTCCAATGCGACCGGCACAAGCTCGCGCAAAATGACGCTGCCGATCGAGTACGGACCGCGCAGCCGTCGATGCCCGTTGATCACAGGCGTCAGGAGGGCGGGCAACTCCAGGGAGCGGAGCGCCGACACGCGATCGCGGGAGAGGTTCCCCCGAACCCAGATGTGGCGAAGGTTCTCCTTCACCCCTTGTGGATGACGCTCGATGTTCCTGTGAGCTTCATCGTGCCGGGCTTGCGGACAATGATCTTCTTCATTATGCCTCTTTCCCCGTTTAACGGATAAGGCACAAGTATTGGTACAAATCAGCGATCCGCCAAGGCCTCAAAGGCATTCTCTATCGGCTGAAAAGTCGCGAAACCTCGGCATTCAGTCGCTTTTCGCCATAAAGCACCACGGTGTCGCCTCGGACCTCCCTGCGGAGCTCACGCCAACCCGACTTGCGGTAGAGCTCCAGAGCTGCGACCTGTTGCAGAGTGGTGTCACCGCGCAGCAGTGTGTAGCCGAGCCGGCCGGCCCGCTGCTCCAGCGCCTCCATGATCTGGGCGCCGTAGCCCCGGCGCTGGTACTCCGGATGCACCCGGAGCCTGCACATCTCCGCCGTCTGGTCGTCGACCCGGCGCAGGCCCCCCATCGCGACGATTCCCGAACCGGCCACCTCGCCGATGAGGAAGTCGCCGCGATCCGCCAGGTAGACCTCACTGATCCTCGGGAAGTCGTCGTCGTAGTAGACGCCGTCGCCCGGCAGGAGACCCACCTGGGCCAGGCCGATCTGATGCAGCGTCCAGACCGCATCGAGATCGGACCAGCGGTACTGCCGGATCTTCAGGACCGCCACCATGTCGTGCCCTTCACAAGTCCCGTCACAGGACGTCGACGCCGGGTGCCGGCGAGTTGGACTCCCCGGGCATGAGACTCTCACGGAAGGCCCGCAGTTGTGGCAGGTCGCCGTACTTGGCCTGGATGACCTTGATCAGCTCGGCGGCCGGTCGCATGGCCAGTTGGGGGATGTCGTCGGGAGCGAAGGCCTCGACGGCCTGCCTGGCCATGTGCAGCGCCTCGTCGACGTCACCCTCGATGAAGCGGCACATCGCGCGGTCGAACCGGATGAGCGACTGGTCGAGGAGATCCTCGCCCGAATACTTGCCGAGCGCCTGTTCCAGGACCACGTCGGCCTCCAGCGTCTGGCCCAGCTTCACCAGGACGTCGCCCTGGTAGAAGTAGAGCTGGCGCTCGGTGTATCCGAAGGCCGCGTCCTCCTGATCGTCCGTGCTCATCTGGGAGAAAGCCTGTCTGGCCCGGTGCAGCGCCCGCTTCGCCTGCTCCACCACGTCCTGCCGGGACCCGTTGGCACCCGCCAGCATCGCCAGGGCCCTGGCCTCGACGACGGGTGCCATCGTCCTGGCCGCACAGGGAGTGTGCCCCGCCATGTCGCGGCTCTTCTTCGCCAGCGACAGCGCCTCGCGCGGGTCGCCGTAGTAGAGCGGCACCAGTGCCTCACGAGCGGTGACCCAGGCGCGGAGCGCGCGGTCACCGGTCTCGTCGGCGGCGGTGCGCCCGGTGCGGAAGAACGAGCGGGCCAGGCGGTGGTCGCCGAGGTCGATCATGATCATGCCGCACAGCCCGGAGAGCTGGGCGGCCATCCGGCACAGCCGTTCCTGCACGTCGACGGGCTGGCGGCGCTCCATGGCCTTGCGGACCGTGGAGAACTCCAGCAGGACGTCGCAGAGGAGCCGTAGGGGCGGAGTGTTCATATATTGCCGGCCGAAGCCGGTGGTGGACTGCTCCCACTGGTCGAGCATCGCCGGGGAAACGGTGGCCGACACCATGGTGTCGTCCATCTTCCGCCGGACGTTGTCCACCGCGCCGAGCAACTGGCTGTCCATGCCGACGCCGGCAGTGACACCAGCACTGCCGGCGAGAAGCTTCAACAGCGTCCTGCGTAGCACGTTTTCGTCCTCCTCGCCCCCGTCGGTGGGAGGGCAGCCGCCGTCCGGAGAGACCAGCAGTTGACGCAGCCCGGGGGAAGTGTCGGGTCGGTCTTCTTTCGACTCCCCACCACCGGGACCGCCGGGCGCCAGGTGGGCATGACCGCAGATGCAGGGACCTTCGAATCCCAAGGCGGCCGGCTCGACCCGGTAGACCGAACACAGGTAGTGAAGATACTCGGGGCCAGGCCTCTTCATGCCCGACTCGTACGCGGACAGAAGAGTCTCACCGATGCCGGGCACGGGCTTGCCGTCCCTCTCGAACAGGGCTCGCACCTGTTCGATCACATCGGCGAGGGCGATGCCGTTCGAGAGACGATGCGACTTGATCTTCGTGGTGCCGAACTGCGGTCCGCACACCTCGTGGATCTCGTCGGCGATCAGAGCCAGGCCACGCCCGGCCGCCAGGCCACGAGCCCGGACCTGACGGGCGATCTCCGTCTCCCTGTGCTGCCTGCCGGACATTCCGGCCCCTCTCTCGTGACCGGCCGCGCTCGCCGCTCACGTGTCCCGACCGGTCCTCATCTGTTAACGGAGTGTGACACGGATGTCGCGCTCCGCCTACCTAATAATGATGGCCCAAGCGTTATCTGGCCAAGCCCCAGGACTGAACGTGCTGACTAAGGATCGTCCTCCGGTAGGGGGTTTCTTTCAACCCACTTGGGGTTTCCTCCACCACAGGGCCCTCTTGCACTCGTTGACCCATTCAGTTCGGTGAGTCATGGTGGGCGCACCAGGCCGAAGATGCAGGATTGCAAACCGCGCAATTCGGGTCGAAGCCGAAATCAAGGAGGAGGACGCGAGGTGGCCGAGGACGATGTGCGACGACTGGAGCGACTGGTCTCTGAGCTCGGTGCCCGGGGGCTGAGCGCACGTGTCGTGCGCGCACCCTCGGGACGCGCCTACGTGCGTGTCATCAACCCGAACGCGACCAGCCTCACCGAGAACGTGGTCTGCCAGGCCGCCGACTACTGGTGGTCTTGGGGGGAGCGGATGCATCAGGCCGACGATCCCGCCGGTGCGGCCACCAAGGTCGCCCGCGTGCTCGCCGCGGTGAGCGAGTAGGCGAAGGCGGTGGACCGGATGACGCTCAGCCACGCCGGCCGCCGCCCCCCACCGCGGCTACGTGGGGCCGGCGGGGTGCCCGGTGCGGAACGTTCCCAACGGAGCGTTGTGGCACCCCGCCGGTTCCGCGTCACCCGCTCAGGCACATGTACGGCAGGCGCCGCCCCGACCCGAAGGGCGGCGCGCATGACCGGCCGTACACATCGGACTGCCGTCCGGCACGACCGACGAGGTCGAACTGGAGGGCTATCGGGGGGATCCCCCTCTCGGAGAACGGCCAGGGACATGCTTCCGGGTGCGTGTCCCAGCCCTGCCTCACGTCACTGGAGCGTTCCCGGTCCGCCCTCCGCGGCCCCGGATCGATGGACGCTTCCGTCTTCCCCGGCGATGTGACGGTGGCCGGTTCGGTCGGCGGCATGGGTTAGGTTTTCCCTGCCTGCTGCTGTCACCGAACCGATCCGAGGGGGATCCACCTATTGTTCCCGCTGACGTCCATCACGCCCAGCCTCCGGCTGTCCGTCTCGGACCCCAGCAACATGACGGCGACGTTGATGAAGAACTGTGAGCAGAGCAACGGAGTCCTCTGCTCGCTCCTCAACGCGATCGTCCCGGCGAAGGGCTATCCCCCGTGGGTGCCCCTTGCGGCCGGTGCCGCGGACGTCATCCTCGCGCTGGGGCTGATCCTCGTCATCGCGCTCATCGTGCGGAGCGTGTCGCACCGGCTGATCACCCGGGTCACCCTCCGGGCGAGCGAGGGCGTGCTGCCGGAGCGGCTCAGGAACAAGACCCTCATCGCCGCCGACGCCACGTCGGCGATCCTCACCGAGCGGCGCAGGCAGCGGGCCGAGACGATGGGCTCGGTGTTGCGGAGCCTCGCCTCGGTGGTCATCCTCGGCACCGCCGCCCTGATGATCATGGCGCGGCTCGGAGTGGAGCTCGCTCCACTGCTGACCAGCGTCGGCATCATCGGCGTCGCCGTCGGCTTCGGCGCCCAGGAACTGGTCAAGGACTTCATCGCCGGCATGTTCATGCTGCTGGAGGATCAATACGGTGTGGGCGACGTGATCGACACCGGGGTGGCCACCGGCACGGTCGAGGCGGTGACGCTGCGGATCACCCGCCTCCGGGACGCGGACGGCACGGTCTGGTACATCCGCAACGGCACGATCACGCGGGTGGGCAACGAGTCCCAGGGCTGGTCGCGGGCCCTCATCGACATTCCGGTTCCTTACGAGGCGGACGTCTCGGCGGTCCGCGAGTTACTCAAGGGCATCGCCGCGGAGGTCTGGGCCGACCCCGACATCCGCGACACCATGATCGTCGAAGAGCCGCAGGTCTACGGGCTCGAGCAGATCTCAGGGACGACCATCATCTTCCGGCTCAGCGTCAAGACCGTGCCCGCCACGCGTCTCGAGGTCGCACGCGAGCTCCGCCTGCGCATCAAGCGGGCCTTCGACGAGAGGGGCCTGGCGTTCGCCAGCCCCGCCGCGTGAACTGACCGGGCCTCCACCTGACCTAGGCTTGAACCGTGACAAGCGAGCAGACCGACTCCTTCTTCGAGGCCGTCGGTGGCGAGGAGACCTTCCAGCGACTGGTCCACAGGTTCTATGAGGGCGTGGTCGAAGATCCCTTGCTGCGGCCCCTCTATCCCGAGGACGACCTCGACGGAGCCGAGGAGCGCCTGCGCATGTTCCTCGTCCAGTACTGGGGCGGCCCCAACGACTACAGCCAGCAGCGCGGCCATCCCCGGCTGCGCATGCGGCACGCGCCGTTCGTGATCGGCGAGCCCCAGCGGGACGCGTGGCTCAAGCACATGGGCGACGCCGTGCAGACGCTGGACCTGCCGCCGGAGCAGGAGAAGCGGTTGTGGGACTACCTCGTCTACGCCGCCCACAGCATGATCAACGCATAACTCAGGGAAACGACGGGCAGCGATTCACCCATGGAAGACTCCCCCTGGTGGCGCGACGCCGTCGTCTACGAGATCTATGTCCGCAGTTTCGCCGACGCCTCCGGTGACGGCGTGGGTGATCTGGCCGGAATCCGGAGCCGCCTGCCGTACCTGGCGGCACTGGGTGTCGACGCGATCTGGCTGACGCCCTTCTACCCCTCCCCCATGGCCGACGGCGGCTACGACGTCGCCGACTACCGCGACGTCGACCCGCTCTTCGGGTCGCTCGCCGACTTCGACGCCCTCGTGGCGGACGCCCATGCCCACGGCCTGCGGCTGATGGTGGACATCGTCCCCAACCACAGTTCCTCCGCGCACCCGTGGTTCCAGAAGGCCCTGGCGGCTCCCCGGGGCTCCGAGGAGCGCGACCGCTACATGTTCCGCGACGTGACGCCGTCGACCGAGGACGGCGCCCGCCAGGAGCCCAACAATTGGGTCTCGGTGTTCGGGGGGCCCGCCTGGACGCAGGTGGCCGACGGGCAGTGGTATCTCCACTTGTTCGCACCGGAGCAGCCCGACTTCAACTGGCGCAATCCCGAGGTCCGCCAGGAGTTCCTCGACGTCCTGCGCTTCTGGCTGGATCGCGGGATCGACGGATTCCGGATCGACGTGGCGATGGGCCTCATCAAAGCGCCCGGCCTGCCCGACACCGACCCCGGGTTCGGCGCGAAGTCCCCGATCTGGAGCCGGCCGGAGGTCCACGACATCTACCGCGACTGGCGGCGGGTGCTCGATTCCTATCCCGGCGTGCGAGCGGCCGTCGGCGAGGTCTGGACCGACTCGGCCGAGGACCTCGCCCTCTACGTGCGGCCGGACGAGCTCCACCAGAGCTTCAACTTCGCCTGGCTCGAGGCGCCGTGGTCGGCGACGGCGTTCCGCAAGGTCATCGACGAGACCCTGCATGCCGTTCCCGCGCCCACCTGGGTGTTGTCCAACCATGACGTCGTCCGGCACACCACTCGGTACGGCGAGGGCGCGCCCGAC
Source organism: Planotetraspora silvatica (assembly GCF_016863315.1). Lineage (GTDB taxonomy): Bacteria > Actinomycetota > Actinomycetes > Streptosporangiales > Streptosporangiaceae > Planotetraspora > Planotetraspora silvatica. The sequence goes on along the minus strand of NZ_BOOQ01000041.1, from coordinate 89,057 downwards.
CCGTCCATCGGCCTCGCCCGTGGTCACGCCGCTCTGCTGGCGATGCTCGCCCTCCCCGGGTCGGCATATCTCTACCAGGGGGAGGAATTGGGCTTACCCGAGGTGAAGAACCTTCCCCCGGAAGCCCGCCAGGACCCCATCTTCTTCCGCTCCAAGGGCGAGGTTCTCGGCCGGGACGGCTGCCGCGTCCCGATTCCGTGGGCGGGTACGGCCCCGCCGTACGGATTCGGGACCGGAGGTTCCTGGCTCCCCCAACCGGCGGAGTGGGCCGGGCTCACCGCCGAGCGGCAGTCCGCCGACCCGTCCTCGACGCTGGCGTTCTACCGGAGGGCCCTGGCCGCCCGCCGTACCCTCCGGGGGACCCTGCCGGATGCGATGGCCTGGCTGGAAGCGCCGGGCGACGCCCTGTTCTTCTCCCGTGGCCGGCTGGTCTGTGCGATCAACTGCGGGACCGATCCCGTACGGCTCCCGCCGCACGAACAGGTACTGATCTCCAGTGGCCTCATCGACGGGCAGGACCTCCCGCCGGACACGGCGGCCTGGCTCCTCACCGCGGGATGACCGCCGACGGTCGACGACCGGTGCCGCTCCAGGACCGATGATGGTCACGGCCGGGACGATTGACGTCCCGGCCGTGGACCCACGGGTTCATCCGCGGGTGGCTCGCTGCCCTAGTCGCGGGTCAGCTTGCGGTAGGTCACCCGGTGCGGACGCGCGGCGTCGGCGCCCAGCCGCTCGATCTTGTTCTTCTCGTAGTCGGCGAAGTTGCCCTCGAACCAGAACCAGTTCGAGCCCTCTTCCCACGCCAGGATGTGGGTGGCGATGCGGTCGAGGAACCACCGGTCGTGCGAAGTGATCACCGCGCAGCCCGGGAACTCGAGCAGCGCGTTCTCCAGGCTGGAGAGCGTCTCGGTGTCGAGGTCGTTGGTGGGCTCGTCGAGCAGCAGGACGTTGCCGCCCTGCTTGAGGGTCAGCGCGAGGCTGAGCCGGTTGCGCTCGCCTCCGGACAGGACCCCCGAGGGCTTCTGCTGGTCGGGGCCCTTGAAGCCGAATGCGGCCACGTAGGCCCGCGACGGCATCTCCACGTTGCCGACCTTGATGTGGTCGAGCCCGTCGGAGACGACCTCCCAGACGTTCTTCTTCGCGTCCATGCCCTCGCGGCTCTGGTCGGCGTAGGAGATCTTCACGGTCTCGCCCACCGTGATCCCTCCGGCGTCCGGCGTCTCCGCACCCATGATCATGCGGAACAGCGTGGTCTTACCGACGCCGTTCGGTCCGATCACACCCACGATGCCGTTGCGGGGCAGGTCGAAGGAGAGCCCGTCCATGAGCAGCCGGTCGTCGAAGCCCTTGGTGAGCTTCTCGGCCCGGATGACGGTCGTGCCCAGACGCGGGCCCGGCGGGATCTGGATCTCTTCGAAGTCGAGCTTGCGGTACTTGTCCGCCTCGGCCGCCATCTCCTCGTAGCGCTGGAGACGGGCGCGGCTCTTCGTCTGGCGGGCCCGGGCGTTGGAGCGGACCCACTCCAGCTCCTCCTCCAGGCGCTTCTTGCGCTTGGCGTCCTTTTGACCCTCGATCCTCAGCCGGGCGGCCTTGGCCTCGAGGTAGGTGGAGTAGTTGCCCTCGTAGGGGAAACACCGTCCGCGGTCGAGCTCCAGGATCCAGTTCGCGACGTTGTCCAGGAAGTAGCGGTCGTGGGTGACGGCCAGGACGGTCCCGGGATACTTCTCCAGGTGCTGCTCGAGCCACTGGACGCTCTCGGCGTCGAGATGGTTGGTGGGCTCGTCGAGCAGCAGCAGGTCGGGCTGCTCGAGCAGTAACTTGCACAGGGCGACCCGGCGGCGCTCGCCACCGGAGAGCTGGGTGACGTCGGCGTCCGGCGGCGGGCAGCGCAGCGCGTCCATCGCCTGCTCGAGCTGGCTCTCCAGATCCCACGCGTTCCGGTGGTCCAGCGCGTCCTGCAGCTTGCCCATCTCGTCGAGGAGCTCGTCGCTGTAGTCGGTGGCCATCTGCTCGGCGATCTCGTTGAACCTGTCGAGCATCGCCTTCGTCTCGGCGACGCCTTCCTCGACGTTGCCCAGCACGGTCTTCGCCTCGTTGAGCGGCGGCTCCTGCTGCAACATGCCCACCGTGAAACCGGGCATCAGCCGGGCATCGCCGTTGGACGGCTGCTCCAGGCCCGCCATCATCTTCAGGAGCGTGGACTTGCCCGTGCCGTTCGGGCCCAGAACACCGATCTTGGCTCCCGGCAGGAACGACAGCGTGACGTCGTCAAGGACCACCTTGTCGCCGTGCGCCTTGCGCACGCGCTGCAACGTGTAGATGTACTCCGGCATGCCCCTAAGACTAGGGGATCGCGCCGGTGGTGCCGTCCGCTCCACGTTGGCGCGGGGGAATCGGGGTCGCCGGAAGGCAGATCCGGTCCCGGCCCAGCGCCTTGGCCCGGTAGAGGGCCAGGTCGGCGGCCGCGAGCAGCTCGATCAGGTCCGCGCCGTGCGTGTTCATGATGGCGACGCCGGCCGAGACGGTGACCGACACCATCACATGGTCGGCGGCCACGGCCATCCGGCCCACCCGGGTGCGGAGGCGTTCGGCGATCCTGCGGGCCTCGGTGAGGTCGGCGCGCGGGAGCAGGACCACGAACTCCTCCCCGCCGAACCGGCCCACCACGTCGTACTCACGCAACTGGCTCCGCAGGGTGGCGGCGACCTCGATCAGCACCTGGTCGCCGACCAAGTGCCCGTGAGTGTCGTTCACCCGCTTGAAGTGGTCGATGTCGACGATGATCAAGGCGAGCGTCTCGCCGGTCCGCTGAGCCCGGACGATCTCCGTGTCCGCCTCGAGCTGCCAGGCCGCCGCGTTGAGCAGCCCGGTCTTCGGGTCGGTGCGGGCGGCCGCCTGGAGCTGGGCGTGCAGCAGGCTGCGCTGCAGGAGCACGACCGGCGGGAGCACGAGAAGCAGCAGCCCCAGATTGAGCCCGCAGACCACGGCGACCAGCACTCCAAGGCACAGCTCCACCGCGTCGAGCAGGAGCCGCTCCCGATCCCACAGGACCGCGCTCCAGCGGCTCTTCGGATCGGCGGTGTGCGCGGCGACGGCGATCAGTGCCGTGTTGAGGATGGTGAACAGGACCGCGCAGGCGATGGCGACCGCGATGGGCCCGGCACCGCCGCCGCTCAGCAGGGCCGGATCACCGATCCATCCGTGGAAGGCCGCGGACGCCGCGCAGGCCGCGAGGCCGATCGCCGCCGCGCTGAACACCCGCCGGTAGAGAACCGTCGCCCGCACCCGGGCCTGGAGCAGGAACTGCAGGGGTATCGGGGCGAGCAGGGCGTAGAGCGGGGGCAGCAGGAGCGCCGCAGGAAGCCACCAGGCCGACAACAGGTCCCGGGAGACTCCGGCGGGCATGCCCAGCCGGCGTGTCGCCTCGATGCAGACGACGCCGCAGAACGTCAGCGCCGCGAACGTGAGGAGATCATGGCCGCGCAGATCGGTCCGTACCGCGATGACGCAGATGGCGACCAGGTCGAGGGCGATGATCCCGCACAGATAGGTCTTGAGTGGGCGCGGCAGGGCGAGCAGGGGCCACCGGCCTCGCGAGAGGATCGCTTCTCGCGGCTTGGCCGAGGTATGACTGGGCCCCGTCATCCCGCCCCCCAACGCAACCAAAACGGCGTCTCACGATGTGTAACACAATAGTTGCGGAGTGTGCGGCGCGCGACGGGAACCGCTACCTTGGCACGGTGGCTATCTGCATCTGATGGCCTAGGGGTAGGTCTGTGGCGATTTGGCCGGAGACCTATCCGGTGGAAATCCGCTTCATTCGGAGCGGGCTGTTGGGAAAGGAGCAGCCATGGTGCGGGGTGTGACCTGGACCTGAGTTGGTGCTCTTGCAGCGACGCGGTAGTCGCCATCGGCCGATCCCCGGAAACTCCCCAGTAATGGGCACCGGCCGCGCACGGCCGATGCCCCTCCACACTGTCGGATGACCGACGCGCCGCTACGCCGCCCGGGTGCCCGTGAGCCAGGAATCAGCGGCCCCGTCGTCCCCCTCCTGTTCATGGTTCTCCACGGCCTCGCCGATCTCAGGGCGCTCAGCGCTGTCCGCTTCCCCTTCCGCCCCTCCGCCCTCCAGGGCCCTCAACCCCTCCTGCAGGTGCCCTCTCGACGCCGCGGGCGTGGCGAGCTCCCATTCCCTGGTGGCGTCCTCCATGCCCTGCCGGTCGTCGCCGGCGACGACACCGGAATAGGTGCGGACCGGCTTCTCGAACGTGGCGATGCCCCACTTCAGGTCATGACCGACGGAGACGGCCTCGATCTCGGCCCAGAACCGGTGTTCCCCCTCGCGCTCGAACTGCTTGATCCGCAGCCTGCCGTACACGACGACAGGCTGGCCCTTGGCGACCGACTGATGGACGTTGTCGGCCAGGCCCCGATAGCAGCGGACCGTGTAATAGGTGGTGTCCCTGGTCTGCCAGGTGTTGGTCTGCTGGTCGAGGACCCGCCTGTTGACGGCCATCCGCATCGAGGTGACGCGGGCGCCGTCCTTGAACTGGTACTGCCGTGGGTCGTCGGTGACGTTCCCGCTCAACGTGACGTAGATGTCGCTCATGACGCGCCTTCCAGGGTCCGGGCACTCGCCGGACTCCGATGACACAGTGGCCCGCCGCCCACGGGCCCTAGGCTTCCGAACGGCGTTCTGGGGATTGCCGGCGGCCTGTGGACGGGCGTGAACCCGAACGGGCCGCAGTGGCAAGACATCGGTGCCCCCCGTAACCCACGAAAGGCCGCGTTTCATGCAACGGTGCCCGCGATGACTGTTCCAACCGCAGCCCTACCACGGGACTCCGACCTGATAGCCGACTCGCGGACCGAGCCAGAGGCCTTCGCGGTCCTGTTCGACCGCTATTCCGGCATGCTCTATCGCTACGTGTCCCGGCGCATGGGTCCGGAGATCGCCGAGGACCTCGTCGGCGAGACGTTCCTCGTGGCCTTCGCCGGCAGGTCTGGCTATGACCTGTCGTACGCCGACGCCCGGCCGTGGCTGTTCGGCATCATCACGAACCTCGTCTCCCGGCATCGCCGTACGGAGGCCGCGCACTACCGGGCTCTGCAACGCAGCCCGATCGAGGACGTCGCCGACAGCGACGACGACCGGGTGGCCGCCGGGGTCACCGCACGGGCGGCGCGACCGCTGCTCGCCCGCGCCCTGGCCGGGCTCCCCGCCAGGGATCGCAACGTCCTGTTACTGGTCGCCTGGAGCGACCTGTCGTACGAGGAGGTCGCCCAGGCGCTGGGCGTGCCGATAGGCACCGTGCGGTCCCGGCTCAACCGGGCCAGGCGCAAGGTCCGCGCCGTGCTCGGTGACAGCAACCCGATGCGCGAGGAGAACTGACATGGACGATCTGACGATGCTCCGCGACCTCGGGCACACCCTGGAGCACGAGCCCCCTCCGTCACTCGTACGCCAGCGGCAGCGACTTCTCGAAGGCGCCCGCCCGCACCGCCGTCTCCCCCGCCTCATGCGCGGCTGGGCGTTGGTCGGGCTCGCGGCCGTGGTCACGGTCGCCGCCATCGTCGTGCCGACGATGATCGTCCACCCCCGATCGGCGAAGACACCCGTGACCGACCCGGCCGCCCGGCCGGTCGAGGAGCTCAACCTGCTGGTCCTGGGCGTCGACCGGCGACGGCCCCAAGCTTTCGGAAAGCCCGGCCCGGACAGCGCCAGGACCGACACGATGATGCTCGCGCATCTGCCTGCCGACCGTAAGAAGATCACAGTCGTCGCCCTCCCCCGTGACCTCATGGTTCAGATCCCGTCGTGCAAGGGCCTGAAAGGTGAGAGCATTCCGACCCACCTGGGCCTCATCAACTCGGCGTTCGCGGAAGGCGGCTCCTCCTGCACGGAGACGACCGTCGAGTCGATCACGGGTATCCGGATCGATCAAGTGGTGGAGATCGAGTTCGATGGGCTCAAGCGAATGGTGGACGCCCTGGGCGGAGTCGAGATCACGCTGCCAAAGGCCGTCAAGGACAAGGCCGCGGGCCTCGATCTCCCTGCGGGGAAGCATGTCGTGCAAGGCGATCAGGCGCTGGCCTACGTGCGAACCCGCCACAGTCTGGGCGACGGGTCGGACCTGAGCCGGATCGAACGGCAGCAGCAGTTCCTGAGCTCGATGTTCAAGAAGGCCACGTCGGAGCTGACCGACCCGGCCCGCCTCTACGCCTTTCTCCGCGAAACCAGCAAAGCGATCAAGGCGACCCCCGCGCTCGACCTGCAGGAGATGGCGGGCATCGCCCAGAGCCTGGCCGGGGTCACATCACAGGACTTCCGTTTCGTCACCGTTCCGTGGCGTCCTTGGCAGCCCGACCCCAACCGGGTCGACTTGAAGCAACCGGCAGCCGACAAGCTCTTCACCAGCTTGGGCGGCACGCCACCGAAGAAGGCCCGCAAGAAGGCCCGGTGAACGAGGCCGGAGCGCCCATACGGCTCGCGCCGTCTGACGGCTGACTCACGCGGCCGTACGACGGTGCCGGCCGTACGACGGGCGCCGGGTGGAAGGCCCGCATTCGGACAGGGGCGGATGCGGGCCCTGCGCCATCGTGATCGAGCGGTCCATGCATGATCACGACCGATGTCACCACAGGTCAACTTGCAATCACCCGAATTGATGCATGATCACGAATAACGTTTACGCAGGTCAACGACCGCGTCTCCGAATCTGTGCATGATCACGCCCGGTGTTATCGCAGGTCGAAGCGCATATCGCCGAACCTGTGCGTGATCACGGCTCACGTATGAGCAGGTCGGGGGGCACATTCCCGAACCTGTGCATGATCACGGGCAAGTGGGTCAGCGTTTGGCTTCGGTGATCGCGGCGAAGTAGTCGTTGTAGCGCTGCAGTTCACGCTCGACCGGTTGGATCACCGTCTCCTGCGCGACCGTCGTCACCCGGCGGCGCATGTCACGCTCTAGGCGGTCGCGCTCGTTGCTCGCGCCCAGGATGACGAAGTTCCGGCTCGCCACGGCCGACAGGATGCCCAGGCCGAGGACGCTGACCAGCATCAGCCCCACCCAGGGCAGGGCTCCGAGGTCACCGAGAACGTTCAGGGGAGGCTTGCCGACCTTGAACACGCCGTACGCGAGGATCGAGCCGATCCAGGCCAGCCCCACCACGAAGAGCGCGACCAGCACGTACTGCCAGATCTTCAACAGCCACCACCAGCCGGGCACCCGGTCGAGCGGCGGCGCGACCTCGGACAACTCGTCGGACAGCGCCTTGGGCAACTGCGCCGACCGTCCCCGTGCCGCCTGACGGACACCGTTCTGCCAGACCTCCGGCATCCCGGCGGTGAGACCGTCGGCGAGGGCCTGGACGGCGTTGTCCACCTCGGCGGGCTGGGCGCTGACCGCGCTGCCCACGAGGCTGCGGATGTCGTCCTTCACGGCACCGAGCTTGAGGCTGCTCAGCGGGTCGCGCCGGAACTTCGCGGCCCACCGCGCGTACGGCCAGCCGACCCAGTCGACCGAGCGGACGCCGTAGACGTTCTCCATCGCCTCGCCGAGGGCTGAGACACCCACCGCGTCGCACAGGGCGTCGGTGAGGCCGGCCTTGCGGGCGCCGTCGACCGTGGGGTCGACGTGCAGCAGGTCGGGCACGTTCTTCGCCAGGCGCGCCATGAGCCGGTCGAGGTCGGCCTCCAGTCGCTGATAGGCCGCCCGCCGGGTGGACACCGACTCGGCGAGCACGGCCTTGAGCCCGTCGATGCCCTTGCCCGTGAGAGCGGACGTGGCGACGACCTGCGGGTCGGTCACCCCCTCGCGCTTGAGCAGGTCCTCGAGGTCGGCGACGCACTCGGCCTGCTCCTCGTGACTCAACCGGTCGGACTGGTTGAGCACGAAGACCGTCACGGCGTCGTGCCCGGCGAGGTCGGTCACGTAGCGCCGGTGCACGGACGCGTCGGCGTACTTCTGGGGGTCGAGCACCCACACGACGAGGTCGGCGACCTGGATCAGCCGGTTGGCCTCCGGGTCGGTGAGCGCCCGAATCGAGTCGTGGTCGGGCAGGTCGAGCAGGATGAGCCCGTGGAGCTGGCTTTCGCCCTTGTCGAGCGCGCTCGCCCGGGCGAACCGGTGCCGCCACTGGATCTGCAGCCAGTCGAGCAGGGGCCCCGCGCCTTCCAGGCCCCACACGCAGGCGTGGGTGCGGGCGGTGGTCGGCCTGCGCACCCCGATGGGTGACAGCTCCAGCCCGGAGATCGAGTTGAACAGGGACGACTTTCCGCTGCCCGTCCCTCCGGCGAGGGCCACCACGGTGTGGTCAGGGGAGAGTTTGAGGCGGTCACCCGCCCGCAGGAGCAGCTGGGCGGCCTCGGTGATCAGCGCGGGGTCGATCCTGCCCTGGCCGAGCTCGACGATCCTGGCGAGGGCGGCGAGCCGAGTGCCCAGCCCGTGCCGCGTCTCGGCGGTGCTGACAGTGCTCATCGATCTCCCACCGTGGTGCCGGGGAACGTCGCCGGAGTCATCGTGCGACCTCGAGGTTGTACGTGGCCTGGTAGAGCCGGGTGGCGGCGGCCTCGTCGGGGATCCCGGCGCTGTCGAGCTCGTCGACGTAGCGCAGGGTCTCCTCGTCGAAGAGCAGACCGATCCGCGCGCGGAGATCGCTGCGGGCCTTGGCGCTGATGCTGCGCAGGGACTCCGCGCCGAGCAGACCGCGCAGCAGCCGCTGGGGCAGGGCGCTGTTGCCGGCGCCCACCGAGACGTCGGTGGTGCCGTAGCCGAGCAGCCCGACGGTGAAGATCAGGGACAGGGACTCGACGTCGAAGGAGACCAGCCTGGCCACGGACCGCTTGGTGACGCCCTCGGTCCTGATCAGCTCGGTCACGTGGTCCTGCCACGCCGTGATGGTCCGCGCGGTCCTCCGCACGACCTCGTCGGAGGGACGGCCGAGCCCGGGGGTGGCGGCGAGCCGGTCCCCGGCGCCGGCGCGCTGGCGCCACCGGACGACGACCTCCTCCGCCGCGCGCTGCGCCGCCGAGGTGATCACCGACTCGAGGCCGGTGCGCAGGGCGGACTTCAGAGCGCGGAGCCGTTCCGGGCCCTTGTGCTGGGCCTTTCCGCCGCGCCGCAACTGGAGGGTGCGCATGAGATCGCCGGAGCCGGCGAAGTCCTGCCAGCGGGCGAGCACCTCGCCTCTGAGCAGCGAGCCGTTCCTGGTCGCCTCGTCGATCTCCGCGAGTGCCGCCATGTAGGCCGAGTCGACGTCGGAGCGCAGGTCCGCACGGAGCGCCACCTGCGTCTCCAGATGCCTGGCCAGGGCGGGCAGGCGGGTTCTGAAGCTGTCGAACACGCCGTTCAGCGTCGCCTGCACGGCCTCGGCGCGAGCCTCGTCGTCGACCGACAACTCCGCCATCCACAGGCGGAGGTCGGTGACCTCCTCGTCGGCCAGCCGTCCCTCGCGTACGGCCGTCTCGTTGATGACGAACCTCTCGACGTCGGCCAGGCCGTACTCGTCGAGCATTCGGCCGAAGTGCTTGACGATGACGTCGCGGGACTTCATCGGGACCCGGGACAGGACGATGACCAGGCGCGCTCCACGTTCCTTAGCGCGACGCAGGAGTCCCCAGGACGGCGCGTCGGCGTACCGGGCGGCGGTGGTGACGAACACCCACAGGTCGGCCGCGTCGAGCATGCGGTGAGCGATGTCCTGGTGTTCCTCGACGACGGAGTCGATGTCCGGTGTGTCGAGGAGTGCCACCCCCTGCGGCAGCCGGGGGGTCGGCACGAGCACGACGGAATCCGGTCCCGTGTCCTCGCTCAGCTTGTCGACCCTGGTCAGGCCGCCGAGCAGGTCGCCCTTGGCGAACCACTCGTAGTCGTCGGGGTGGCAGGCGAGCACGGGGGTTCCGGTGGTCGGGCGCCGCACGCCCGTCTTCGTCACGTTCTGCGCGGCCAGCGTGTTGACCAGGGTGGACTTGCCCGCTCCGGTGGAACCGGCCACGACGATCAGTGCGGGGGCCGTGCTCATGTGGACACGCGGGATGACGTAGTCGTCGATCTGGGCCAGCACGGCGTTCTGGGTCTTGCGCGCCTCGTCGGAGCCGGGCACGTCGAGGCCGAAGTGGAGGCCCTTCACGGCCACGCGAAGCTGGGCGAGTGCGGCGGTCAGCGCAGCGGACACCGGCTCGGGCAGCGGCATCTCCCGCACGGGTCCGCCGTTGGGGGACGAGGTCCCTTCAGGGGACCCATCGCCGTCGGGCTCCCCCGACGGCTCGGAGACCTCCTCGTCGGCGGGCTCGCCCGGAGGATCCGTCCCGCCGGAGGTCTCGCCCGAGGCATCGGGCCCGTCTAAGAAAGAGGCTTCGGGCCCGTCCGGCGAGGAGGCTTCAGGAGCGTCCGGCGAGGAGGCTTCAGGAGCGTCCGGCGAGGAGGCTTCGGGCGCGTCCGGCGAGGAGGCTTCGGGCGCGTCCGGGGAGCCGGCGCTTCCGGCGGAATCCGCACCGCCGTCCCGCTCGTCGCCGGAGGCGCCGCCCGCGTCGGACTGCACCGCGCCGAACTCCACCGCGCCGGACTCCGCCAGGCCGGGCCCCCCGGCGTCCGGCCCTTCGTCGTCCGGCCCTTCGTCCGGCTCGGGTCCGCCAGGATCCTCATCACGGATCGAGCGGAACGTGATGGTCTGTTCCCCCGGCCTCTCGGGCTGCCCTTCGATGACCGGCTCCACGGTCTCGCCGGACTGCTCGACGGCCTCGGGGTCGGGCGTGTTCTTGGCAGCCGATTTCACGGGACCCGCTCCGCTCGCACCATCTCGATCTCCTGGCCGACTCTGACGACCTCGCCGACGATCACGATCGCAGGCGGCCGTATCCCCGCCGCGGTCACTCGTTCCGCCACCGTGGAGAGCGTGGCGATGACAGCTCGCTGGGTGGGAAGAGTACCGTCCTGTACCACCATTACGGGAGTTTCCGGCGAACGTCCGTCTCGAATCAGCGTTCGGGCGAGCTGCCCGATGCGCTCAACTCCCATCAGCAGCACCAAAGTCCCCTGCGACCTCGCCAGTCCGGGCCAGTCGACGGTGGATCGGGGGTCGTCCGGAGCCACGTGCACGGAGATCACGTGGAACTCCTGGCTGACCCCTCTGTGCGTGACGGGGACGCCTGCGGACGCGGGAACGGCGACGGCGCTCGTGATGCCCGGGACCACGGTCACGGGGATGCCCGCCTTCGCGCACGCGATCATCTCCTCGCCGCCGCGGCCGAAGACGAAGGAGTCGCCACCCTTCAGCCGGACCACGAACTTGCCCTTGCGGGCATGCTCGATGAGCAGCTCGTTGATCTTATCTTGGGCGAGTGCGCGGCCGTAAGGGATCTTCGCGGCGTCGATGAGCTCGACATCGGCGGGCAGTTCGTCGAGCAGGGCCCGCGGTGCGAGGCGGTCGGCGACGACGACGTCGGCCTGGGCCAGCAACTGGCGGCCCCTGACGGTGATCAGGCCCGGATCGCCGGGACCTCCGCCGACGAGCGCGACGCCGACGGGCTTGGTGCGGTGGCGGCGGGCGTCGACGGTGCCGTCGCGCAGGGCGCCGACGACGGCGTCGCGGATCCCCGCGGCCCGGCGGGGGTCGCCCCCGGCGGTGATGGCGACGCTCACCTCGTCCACCCGGCCGCTGGCCGGAGTCCAGGCGGCGGAGGCGTCCTTGTCGTCGGCCCGCACACACCAGATGCGCTTGGCGTCGGCCTCCGCGGCGATCGCCGTGTTGACCTCGCGGTGATTCGTACAGGCGTGCACCAGCCAGGCGCCGTCGCAATCGCCGACCTGGTACGGCCGCCGCTCCCACGTCACCCGGCCGTCGGCGATGAGGTCGTCGAGCGCCGGGGTGACACTCGGCGAGACCAGGGTGACCGACGCTCCGGCGTCGAGCAGCGTGGGAACCCGTCGCTGGGCGACGTGTCCGCCCCCGACGACGAGCACCCGCCGCCCGTCGAGGCGGAGGCCGAGCAGGTAGGGCGCCATGACCCCAGTCTCCCTAATGCGTCAAGCGTGATCTGTTAAGAGGCAAACCTACCCGTTGACCTGTGACGGCACTCACCGGATGAGACTTATCGGTAGTCCATCAGGTCATGGGTGGATTCCGGGAGTCAACGCTCCTTGTCCGCCACCCCTGCGGAGTCGAACGTGGCCACGTCGTGCATGACCCGCACCGCGGCGCTGACAAGCGGATGCGCGAGCAGCCCGCCCGTGCCCTCCCCGAGACGGAGCTCGAGGTCGACCAGGGGGCGGAGCCCGAGGTAGGAGAGCGCCACCGAGTGGCCGGGCTCGGCCGAGCGGTGGCCGGCGACGCAGTAGCCCGCCGCCTCGGGGGCGAGCGCCGTCGCGACGAGGGCGGCCGCTCCCGCGATCACGCCGTCGAGGATGACGGGCACCCGGGCCGCCGCCGCGCCGAGGATCAGCCCGGCGATCCCCGCGTGCTCGAACCCGCCGACGGCCGCGAGCGCCTGGAGGACGGCGTCCTGCCCCTGCGGTACGGCTCCCGCCTCCGCGTAGCCGTTGGCCGTGAGCGCACGGCGGACCACATCGATCTTGTGCTGGTACATGGCGTCGTCCACGCCGGTGCCGCGCCCTGTGGCGGACGCCGGGTCACGGCCGGTGAACACGCTGATCAGTGCGGCCGAGGCGGTGGTGTTGGCGATTCCCATGTCACCGGTGATCAGGCAGCGGTTGCCTGCCGCGACGAGATCCCCCGCGGTCTCGATGCCGGCGGCGAGCGCCTGGAGGGCCTGCTCGCGTGTCATCGCGGGGCCCTGGGACAGGTCCGCCGTGCCGTACGCGACCTTGCGGGACGACACTCCGGGCATCGAGGGCAGATCCGCGGCCACCCCGACGTCGACCACCGTCACCGATGCGCCGACCTGCGCGGCGAACGCGTTGGCGACGGCGCCTCCCGCGGCGAAGTTGGCCACCATCTGGGCGGTGACCTCCTGCGGCCAGGGGCTGACCCCCTGGGCGTGGACCCCGTGGTCGGCGGCGAAGATCGCCAGCGCGGCGGGCACGGGGAGCGGCGGGGGGCAGGACGCGGCGACTCCGGCGAGCCGTACCGCGACGTCCTCGAGGGCGCCGAGGGAGCCCCGCGGCTTCGTGAGACGGTCCTGATGAGTTCGTGCCTCAGCCATCGCGACCGGGTCGACCGGCCAGATGGCGGCGACTGTCGCGTCGAGCAGGGTCATGCTCACTCCTTCAGACGGCGCTGGGGATCCCCGTCCCGGCATCGAGCCCCGGCTCGATCTCCGCGTCGAACTCCGCCTCGAGTTCGGCGCCGATCTCCGCGTCGAGGCCGGGCTCGCGGTCGGCGCCTGCTTCCGCGTCGGGGGACACGACGAGCCTGGCGCGCACGGGCGATTCGATCGTGAGCATGTCATGGTAGCGGCGCGACGCCGGCCAATCACCCGCGCCGGCGAGGGCCTCCTCGTAACGGTCGATCACGACGTCGGCGAGGCCTTCGCAGTCGCCGATGACCTCGGCGCAGCGGATGTCGATACCCTCGTGGTTGGCGCCGTAGGCAAGGGCCTGCGCCCAGATGCGCTCCAGCACAGCCCCGGCGAACAGGATGTACGGCAGGACGATCACCCGCTTGGCGCCGAGCCTGCGGCAGCGCTCCAGACCGCCGGGGACCCCGGGACGGGAGTGCGAGACGTAGGCCGTCTCGACCGTGAGCAGGTCGGGCGCGTGCGTCTCCCAGAAGAGCCGGGATACCCGGTGGACCTCGGCGTTCACCTCGGGATCGGCGGAGCCGTGGCCGACCAGCACCACGGCGGTCTCCGCCGGGCCGATGAACTCGGGCACCTCGTCGGTCACCAGCCTGGGCATCTCCGCGCGGGCGTCCGCGAGCCGCTCCGCGAGGATGCCGAGCACGCGGGGGTCGGCGCCCAGTGGCCGGCCGAGGTCGTATTCGAGCGTCGGGTGCCGCTCCTGTTCGAGCGCCATCGTGCCGGGGACGTCGCCGAGGGCGTGACGGTCGCCGGTGAGGCTCAGGGGCACCGCGATCACGTGGTGGTGCCCACGTGCCACGAGAGAGGAGACGGATTCACTCAGCGGAGGGCGGGCGTTGGTGATGAAACCGCCGCTCACCTCCGCGGGCAGTGCGTCGAGGCGGCAGCGGAGGCGGTGCACGACTCTGCCGAACTCGGCCACGCCGGTCTCATCGTGGGTACCGTGACCGATGAGCAACAGCGGCGGTTTCATTTACTGATCTCCCATGCCTTGACCTGCGGAGACGTGATCCGGCTCGTGAGGATAACCCTCCGGGCCCAATCATGGGCGCCTCTTGACCGATAGGCCCAGGTGGCGAGGAAATTTTTTACCTTTTCTCACTTAATTTCCCCTTTAAGGACACTGAACAGTACGGCATCGGCCCGCCCGCCATGCACGGGAAGCGCCTTGCGCAGGATGCCCTCCTCGATGAAACCGGCCCTTCTGGCGACCGCCTGACTGGCGTGGTTACCCGTCGCGACCAGCAGGTGAACGCGGTGGAACCCCGCGTCGAGCAGGTGCGCGGTGACGATCCTGGTCGCCTCCGCCGCGTATCCCTGCCGCCGGGCCCAGGGCGAGATCCAGTACCCGACCTCGACGTCGCCCCGCTCATGGTCCTCGCGCTGGATGCCGATGGCGCCGGCCAGGCGCCCGCCCTCCCGCGGCTCGATGGCGAAATTGCCGCCGATGGCCGCGCCTGCGGGGTGCGCGACACGGGTGCACCAGTCGAGCGCGCGCTCGAGCGTGAAGCCCTCCGCCCACGGCATCCAGCGGCCGATCTCGGCGTCGTCCCGCACCGCGGCCAGCAGGTCGAAGGCGTCGCGCTTGACGAAAGGCCGCAGGATCAGCCGGTCGCTCTCCAGACGGCGCTCCACGCTGGTGTCGCCGCGGAGCATGCCGAAGACCACCAGGTCGTGCGGGCCGTCGTCCTCGAACCCCGCACCGCGCAGCAGCCCCTCGCGGGTGAAGCCGGCCTTCTCCGCCACCCGGATGGACGCGACGTTGTCGGCGTTGGCCCGCAACTCGATCCGGCGCAGGGCGTCCGGACGGAGCAGGCGGCCGGTCAGACCCCTGACGGCCTCGGTCGCGTAGCCCCGGCCGCGGTACGCCGGATGCACGCCGTACCCCACCTCCGACGTGGCGGCGCCCCACTGGGTCTTGAACAGGCTGATCGCACCGACGAGGGCCCCTGAGGTCTCCATGGCGAGGTGGATCCCCTGACCGGAGCGCCACAGCTCATGGACGCCCTGGGACAACCACTGCGGTATCCCCGCCGGATGCCCGGGGGCGCCGGGCGGCAGCGCGGTGGAGTACGCCCCCTCGTTGATGACCGTCCGGACCATGACGGCGTCCTGGGGTCCGAACGGCCGCAGGACCAGTCGTTCGGTGTTGATCGTCAGCTGCTCGTCGAACACAGCGCCACTCCAGGGGGATGCCGATTCCTCGTCTGTTTCTTCGCCCACCAGGGCCTGCGCACGTTCCGGGCAGGCCGTCGCCGATGTTTGGGGCGGCCCGGCCGGGTACGAGGCACCTCATGACCCTATTCGGGAGGTGAGGTCATGAGTATCCAACGTGGCAGCGCCGAGCACGGCCCTCGTCTCGAGGATGAGCGGAAACACGAGACCGGGGGCCTCGTGCGCGGCGCCGGGACGACCCACGCCGAGGAATGGAGGGAACCCGAGCCCGCACAACTGCCGGAGGACGACCTGACACCCCGCACGACGCCCCCCGGCCACGAGCCCGGCACCCCGATCGGCATCACGCCCGCTGACGTGGAACGCCGCAGCAACCTCGCGAAATGGCTCAGCGACGCCCGCTACCCGGCGGCCGCGCACGACCTCCTCACCCACGCCGAGGCCAAGAACGCCCCCGACGCCGTGCTGCGGGCCGTACGCGACCTGCCCGACCTCAGGTACCAGAACGTCGGCCAGGTCGCCGAGGCGCTCGGGCTGGGGGTGCAACGCCACTGGTGAAGGCGGCCGTCAGGTGGCGGCCGGGGTCACGATGACCACCTCGAGGATCCGGGGGCCGTGGACGCCCTCGACCCGGTTGAGCTCGATGTCACTGGTGGCGGACGGGCCGCTGATCCAGGTCAGGGGGCGCGCCGGGTCGAGGCGGGCGACGGCGTCGGGGACGTTCGCCACGATCTGGTCCTGCCGTACGACGCACAGGTGGAAGTCCGGCAGGAGCGTCAGCGCCCGCCGGCCCTGACCCGCCCCGGCGTCCAGCACGATCGTCCCCGTCTCCGCTATCGCGACGGCGCACGTCGTCAGGATCCCGTCGGCCGTGTCGAGGTCGGACGCGCTCAGCCTCGGCTCGTCGCCGATCCGTTCGAAGCCCTGGGCCGGCAGCCAGGGCTCCGGGAACCCCTCTGGCACGACGAGCCGCCGGGCGCGGCGCTCGGCCAGCGACGCGGCGACGAGTTCCGCGACCCCGGCCTCCTCCACGACGTGGACGGCGGCCTTGTAGTGGCGCACACGCTCCGCCAGCAGGTCCACCAGCCCCTCGGAGGCGGGAGCGGCACCGCGGTAGGACCGGGGGATCTCGACGTCGGGGACGCCCTCGACCGCGGCGCGGACGCGCGCGAGGATCACATCGCGGGCGCTCATCGTGAGCCTCCGTCCGTACGGTTCCACCAGTCGCGGAACGACTCCTTCGGGATGTCGGGGAGGTCGCGGGTGTCGGTCCACCCGCCGAGCGGCCCCGGCAGCCGCTTCGGGACGAGGCGGCGCATCCGGCCGCCCATCCGCTGGGCCCGGGCCAGTCGCCCCGACCGGTTGAGGACCCACCCGGCGGCGGCCATGCCCGCGCGTTCCGCCACCGGGTGACGGCTCCGGCCGCGCAGCTCGACCAGGACCGACGGGATGTCGATGGCGACCGGGCACACCTCGTAGCACGCGCCGCAGAGCGAGCTGGCGTACGGCAGCGACCGGTCGAGCTCGGACTCCATCCCGCGAAGCTGCGGCGTGAGGATCGCACCGATCGGCCCCGGATATACCGATCCGTACGCGTGACCGCCTGAGCGTTCGTAGACGGGGCAGACGTTGAGGCAGGCCGAGCAGCGAATGCAGCGCAGCGCCTGGCGGCCGAGGTCGTCGGCGAGCACGCGGGTGCGGCCGTTGTCGAGCAGGACGAGGTGGAACTCCTGGCCTTCGGTCGCGCCGGTCCACATCGAGGTGTACGGATTCATCCGCTCGCCGGTCGAGCTTCTGGGCAGCAGTTGGAGGAACACCTCGAGATCGCGCCAGGTCGGCAGCAGCTTCTCGATGCCCACCACGCTGATCAGCGTCTCCGGGAGGGTCAGGCACATCCGGCCGTTGCCCTCGGACTCCAGCACGACCAGCGTCCCGGTCTCCGCGACCATGAAGTTGGCCCCGGAGATGGCCACCTTGGTGGCCAGGAAGCGTTCCCGCAGGTGCAGGCGGGCGGCCTCGGCCAGGGCCGCGGGGTCGTCGGTGAGCTTCTCCGGCGCGGGACGGCCCCACTCGGACATGTGCCGGACGAAGATCTCGCGGATCTCCGACCGGTTCCGGTGGATGGCCGGGACCAGGATGTGGGAGGGCCAGTCGTCCCCGAGCTGGACGATCAGCTCGGCCAGGTCCGTCTCGTACGCGGTGATGCCCTCGTCGTGCAGGGCCTCGTTGAGCCCGATCTCCTGAGTGGCCATCGACTTGACCTTGACCACCTGCGTCTCGCCCGTGGCCTTGACGAGGTCGGTGACGATCCTGTTGGCCTCGGCGGCGTCACGGGCCCAGTGCACGTGGCCGCCGGCCTTCGTGACGGCCTCCTCGAGCTGGACGAGGTAGGTGTCGAGATTGCGGAGGGTGTGGTCCTTGATCGCCTTGCCGGCCTGGCGCAGGTCCGGCCAGTCGGGCAGCTCCCCCACGACGCTCGCCCGCCTGCCGCGGATCGTCCCGGTCGCCTTGCGCAGGTTGAACCTGAGCTGGGAGTTCCGCACGGCTTTCGCGGCGTTCTCGGGGAAGCCCTCCTTGCCGGAGTAGCCCATCATGGAGACGGTTCCCGGCATGCCGAGGAAGGTGCGGCTCATCGCGAGTCCCCCCGTTCGTGGGTGTCGCCCGGTGCGGTGGACGCCAGGATCTCGGCGAGATGCATGACCCGCACGCCCGCCTTCTGACGGGTGAGCGTTCCGCCGATGTGCATCAGGCAGGAGTTGTCGGCCGCGCAGAGCACCTCGGCGCCCGTGTCCAGCACGTTGCGGACCTTGTCGCCGCACATGGCCGCCGATATATCCGGATTTTTCACAGCAAAGGTGCCGCCGAAGCCGCAACACTCCTCAGCACCCGGCAACGGGACGAGCTCCAGGCCCTTGACCTGCTCGAGCAGCCTTCTCGGCCGGTCACCCAGGTGGAGCCCCCGGAGCGAGTGGCAGGTCGGATGGTATGTGACCCGGTGGGGGAAGTAGGCGCCGACATCGGTGACCCCGAGCACGTCGATCAGGAACTCCGACAGGTCGTACACCCGCGGGACCGTCGCGGCCACCGCCTCAGCGAAGGCGCCGCCGTCCGCCAGTTTGGGGTACTGCTCCCGCACCATCGCGCCGCACGACCCCGAGGGGACGACGACGGCGTCGTAGCCGCGGAACACGTCCACGAAGTGGTGCGCCAGCCGTGCGCCCTCCTCGCGGTAGCCGGTGTTGAGGTGCATCTGCCCGCAACAGGTCTGCGCCTCCGGGAAGTCGACGTCGACGCCGAGCCTCCGGAGCAGGGTCACGACCGCCTTCCCGGTGCCCGGAAAAAGCGTGTCGTTGACACAGGTGATGAACAGGGCGACCCGCACATGCCCTCCCGCGTGTATGGTCAGACCAAATATGGTCAGACCATACATCCATCATCACATCCGTACCACGCGAGACCGAGGAGGCCCCGTGAGCGAGTCCGGCGGGCAGGCGCAGAACCCCGCTCGCGTGCGCGCCTTCGAGGGAGTCCTCGCGCGGATCGAGGAGCGGATCGCGGCCGACGGCCTCACCGTGGGCGACCGACTGCCGGGTGAACGCCAACTCGCCGAGCAACTGGGGGTGAGCCGGTCGTCCGTCCGCGAGGCCCTCCGCGTGCTGGAGAGTCTGGGTGTGGTGTCGTCGCAGGTGGGACGTGGCCCGGACGCGGGAGCCGTACTGACCTCGCGGCCCGGCAGCGCGCTCACCGGCCTGCTGCGCCTGCACCTCGGCCTGGCCACGCTGTCGATGCGCGAGGTGGTCGACACCCGGCTGATGATCGAGCAGTGGTCCGCCGAGCACGCGGCCCGTTCGCGGACGGGGCTGGAGTCCATGGCGCAAGCCCTCGCGGCCATGGACGCGGCGCGGAGCCCGGAGGAGTTCGTGGAGCACGACATCGCCTTCCACGCCGCCATCGCCGAGGCCTCGGGCAACCGGCTCACGTCGGCGATCATGCAGGCGCTGCGCGGGGCCGTCCAGCGCTTCGCCATCGACGCCGTCGTACGGCTGGGCGACACCGGGGATCTCCAGGCCGACCATCGCCGGATCTACGGCGCGATCAGGGACGGCGACGCCGCGACGGCGATGGAGGCGATAACCGTGCATCTGGAGCGCGCATATCCGCCTTCGGCTGGCCGACTCGGCTAGAACGTGTTCTACTTGTGGCGTGGCGGACGATCTCAGACTGGGACTGAACCTCGGATACTGGCAGCGGAACGCGGACGACGCGACCGAGCTGGTCCAGACGGCCGAACGGCTCGGCTACGAGTCGGTGTGGACGGCCGAGGCCTACGGAAGCGACGCCTTCACCCCCCTCGCCTGGTACGGCGCGCGCACCAGCAGGATCAAGCTCGGCACCAGCGTCGCCCAGTTGTCCGCGCGGCCTCCCGTCACCACCGCGATGACCGCGATGACGCTCGACCACCTCACCGGCGGGCGACTGCTGCTCGGCGTGGGCGCGTCAGGGCCCCAGGTGGTCGAGGGCTGGTACGGCCAGCCGTTCCCCCGGCCTCTCGCGAGAACCCGTGAGTACGTCGAGATCATGCGGAAGGTCTGGCGGCGGGAGGAGCCCGTCACCGCTCCGGGACCGCACTATCCCCTGCCGCTGCCCGGCGGCCTGGGCAAGCCGCTCAAGCTGATCACTCATCCCCTCCGGGACGACATCCCCGTCTACCTCGGCGCGGAGGGCCCGAAGAACGTCGCGCTCGCCACCGAGGTCGCCCAGGGCTGGCTCCCGCTCTTCGTCTTCCCCGAGAAGATCGAGGCGATGTACGGCGAGGCGCTCGCCGGCGCGGCACCCGCCTTCGACATCGCGGCCATGGTGAACGTCATCGTGACCGACGACGTGCGCGCCGCCATCGACGGGGTGAAGATGATGCTCACCCTCTACATCGGCGGCATGGGCGCCAAGGCGCGCAACTTCCACGCCGACATCGTGGGCCGGATGGGGTACGCCGAAGCCGCGGAGCGGATCCAGGCGCTCTATCTGGCGGGGCGCAGGGACGAGGCGTTCGCCGCGATCCCCGACGAACTCGCCGACGGCATCTCCCTGGTCGGTCCCATCGGCCGCATCCGCGAACGGCTCGAACTGTGGCGCAAGAGCCCGGTGACGAACCTGCTGGTCATGGGCCCGCGCGACGAGCCCACGCTGAGGGACATCCGGGACCTGGTGCTCGGTTAGCAGACGGTCGGTTAAGGCGGTCGGTTAGCGGGCGGTCGTCCCGAGGCGGATGATTGCGGCGTGTGGATCCACATCGAAGCGTCGGACCTGCCCGGCCGCACGTGCCCGCCCGGTGACGGCTTCCCCGGCTACTCCGGCATCCATGTCGGCGTCCAGCGGCGGGACCGCCGCGACGAACCGCTCGACCTCCATCCCGGTGACGCGACCTCGGCGGCCTGGACGCTGGAGTGCACAGTTGCCCCCACGCCGGGCGGCGTCGACCTCAGGGGTCCCCACATCCAGGGCCGTCCCGGCGGCCGGTTCATCTACCTGTCCTGGGGCACGGTCGACGACGCGGGCGTCTTCAGCATGTTCCGCCGGGCGAAGCTGATGCTCGACGCCGTCGACGCGGAGACCGTCGACGCCGCGGTCCGCTCAGGACGGCTCCTCGGGCGCCTCCGGCTCACCGACGGCAAGGGCGAGCCGCTCTGCGCCGCCGTACGGCCTCCGCGCATCGAATGGACCGCCGGCTGAGGCGGGCGCCTCAGCTCGCTCCCGGCTGATACGTGGCGGGAAGTTTCGCCTTCGACAGGGCCGCGGCAAGCTGCGCGGTCAGCGACTTGACGTACGTCGCCGTGATGTGCGACCCCTGGCGGTAGACGAGCACGTTGCCGATCACGGGCGCGCACCGCTCGGCGGGACAGATGGCGTCGAACAGGTCGACGATCCGCACGTTCGGCTGGCCCTTGACGGCCAGATGCTGGGTGGGCGCCGCACTCCCGGCATATCGCGCGCGGTCGAACGCGCAGGCCGACAACTTCTCGGGGTTCTTCTCCACACACTCGTAGACGTTGATGCCGGGGGGCGCGTTGTCGGCCACCACCACGACCTTCGTCCCCAGCGACGTGAGCTCGGACCAGGCGCCACGCAGACCGGCGGTCATGGCCTTCTGGGTCTCCTTGCCGCCGGCGTCGAGCGCGTTGCCCTGTCCCTGCGAGGTGATCACGAAGTCCGGCGGGTCCGACTTCAGCCGCCGGCGCACCTCATCGGTCCAGTCGCGGCACGACTGGTACGGCTTGCCGTCGTATCGGGTCGTCGCCAGGGAGAAGGCGCACGCGGACTTGAAGTACGTGACCACATGCCAGCCGTTCTGTTCGGCGATCGGCTGCAACGCCGGCATCCACTGGACCATCTTGGAGTCGCCGACCACGGCCACGTCGACCTGTCCGCCCCGGTCTCCGTATTCGCAGGTGGCCACCTCGGTCTTGTTCGTGACCTGCTGACATCCGTCGGCGTACGCCGCCGGGACGTCGGCCGCCGCCTCGGCGGGAGTCGGTGTCATCCACGCGACGTGGTCCACCACGGCTCCGGCCGGGGCGTCACGCGGCTTGTCACCGAGGACCGCCGCGCCCTGCGCGACGGCACCGGCCGGCGCCTGCGAGGCCGTGACGCCCAGCAGCAGGACCAGGCCGGCGGCCACGCCCACGAGGGTGAAGTTGACGCCCATGCTGAGAGCGAGCCGCGACGAGCGTGCGATGGCCGCGGAGTGCCGGAGGGGGTTCTCCACGGCGCGGGCGGTCAGCCAGGCCGGGATGATCGAGACGCCTGCCACGATCAGGCCGCGCGTCGTCGACAGCCCGCCCAGGTATGCGGTCGCCGCCACGAGCAGCGGCCAGTGCCACAGGTAGAGCGAGTACGACAGGCCGCCGATCCAGCGGAGGGGCCGCAGAGCGAGGAGCGACGCCGGCCCTCCTCTGGTCACCGAGAATCCGGCCGCGATGACCGCCGCGGCTCCGATCGTCGGCAAGGCGGCGGCGTAGCCGGGCCATGGCGTCTCGGTGGTGATGAGCAACCCGGCCGCGGCGATCGCGGTCAGACCGCCCCAGCCGACGCCGATCGCCAGGCCGCGTGGCAGCCGGGTGAACGCCCCCGCGGCGAGGGCCACCGCCGCGCCGATGCCCAGTTCCCACATGCGGGTGGTCGTCTCGAAGTACGCGCGGGCCGGGACGTTCGCCGTCTCGCTCAGCGACCAGGCGAACGACGGGATGATCACCAGGGCGAGCCCCACCCAGAGCGTCGGCTTCCTCCCCCTGCGCATCATCTTCGCGACCACGATGGCGGCGAGGATCAGCAGCGGCCACACCAGGTAGAACTGCTCCTCCACCGCCAGCGACCAGAAGTGCTGCACCGGAGAAGGCTGGGAGTCCTCGGCCAGATAGTCCACCGACCGGTCGGCGAAACGCCAGTTCACCACGTAGAGAGCCGAGCCGACGATGTCCCCGCCGATCTCGTTCCACCGCGTCGACGGAATGAAGAAGCGTGCCAGCACCGCGGTCACCAGCAGGACGATGCCCGCGGCCGGCAACAGCCGCTTCGCCCGCCGGGCGTAGAACCGGACGAGTGAGATCGTCCCGGTCCTGCCCATCTCCGACACGAGCTGAGTGGTGATCAGGAATCCCGAGATGACGAAGAAGACGTCGACGCCGACGAATCCACCGGGAAGGAAGGAGACTCCCGCGTGGTAGAGCAGCACCAGCCCGACGGCGACCGCGCGGAGCCCTTCGATGTCGCCGCGGAAACGGCTCGAAGGTCTCTCGTCCGCTCCGGAGGGCGCACCCTCGGGAGCGGTCATCGATGCCGCGGCACGGCCGGAGGGCCCCTCCAGCAGCAGATGCCCTGGCGAAGCGGGTTCCGAGTCCCCGCCTGCTCCGGGGATGCGGCTCGGCGAGGTCTCCCGGCTGCTCAGTGTGATCACCCATCTGCAGTGAAATTGTCAGACATCGCGTAGTCGGCCCGTTTTGGCTAGATACATACGCGCTTGTGGCTAGGCGGCAGCATAGTGGCCGCTCTGGGCGTCCAGTGGGGACATCGTCCCGTGGACGCCGTGGGCACGAGCCGACGGTGACGGGTCCGGACAGCGCGTCGGCCGGCGAGTGTCCCCTCCGGCGCCCGGCCGGACGACTTCACCTGATTAAGAGGATCACTGACGGGATAGGAGTGAGACAAGTTCCGCGCACGCCGGGGGGAGAATCACATGTGGTCGACCTCGTCACCCGTGAGCCGTGCGGCCTCCGGCGTGTATGCCTGGCTCACGCTCCAGGTCGTCGCGATGGCCGCGCTGGTGGTCTTCGAAGAGGCCCGTGGGCACCGGCTGGCCCAGCAGATCGCCGGATTCGGCGGAAACCCCGACGCGCCCGGAGCACGTCAGGTGGCGGGCGCGGTGACGGTGTTCGCGATCCTGATGATGGCGCTGACCATCGCGACCATCGCGGCGGGAGCGGCCTATCTGACCTGGCTGCGTCGCGCCCTGCCCGGCGCCTCCCGGCTGGGGATCGTCGCGGCCTGGTTCGTGCCCGTGGTCAACCTGGTGGCCCCGCTCGTCCTGGCCGACCGCGCCTGGCGCGACGCCGGCGAGAGCGGAGCCTCCCGCGACGGAGGGGGCCGCACCGGGATCACCTGGAGCGACGCCGGTCGGCGGCCCGCCGGGGCCGGCCAGGACGGCCGCGCCCGCTGGCTCCTCCTTGGGGCCTGCTGGTGGGCGAGCTGGCTGGTGGCGCTGTTCCTGGTGTTCGTACGGCCAGGGCACGCCGGGCTGACCGGCGCGGGCCTGCCCCAGTTGGGCGCCACGATCGTCGCCGCCATTCTCTGCGCGGCCACCGTCCGGGAGATCACCGTTCTCGGGGAGACCAGGCGCTCGCCGATGGCTCGTGACCACCAGTTCCCTGAGCTCCGGGAGCGGCGGCTCCAGGCCCGTCCGCCGGCGCATCACTCGAGCTACGTCTTCTCGTCGAGCTCCGGCCCGAACTCCGGCCCGAGTTCCGGCCCGAACGCGGAGCCCGCCGTCCGAGACCGTCACCGCCCGGGCGCCGGGCCGGAGCTGCCCGAGCTGGCATGCCAGAGCCGGCGCTGGGGCTCCGCCGGATGGCCGCGGATCCGTCCTTCCCGCGCCCCGGGAGTCGGCCCGATATCGGAGTAGGGCGAGAGCCGGAAGCCGTTGCCGTACTCGATGGGCCGCCCGCCCACACCCGTGCCGGAAGAAGGCGGCTCGTTCAGCACGGCGCGGACGGCGCCGATGCCCTCGGCCCGCCACAGCCGGTCGAGGTCGTGCAGGTTCCAGCAGTGGACGGCCCGCAGCGAGACGGCCCTCCCACCGGTGCGCCTGACCACACCCCGGGCCAGCAGGAGCCACGACCCGAACACCGTGGCCGCGGTGTGCGCCTGCACCGACTCGAAGAACGTCAGGTCGATCGGGCCGGTCGAGTCGTCGAGTGTCGCGAAGATGACCCGCTGACCCGAGCGCACGGCCGGGGTCTGGGTGGCCACCTTCACCCCCGCGACCAGGATCTCCGCCCCGTTGCGCCGCTTCAGCAGGTCCTTCGACCTGGTCACGCCGATGGCGTCGAGAAGCTCGTCGTGGAAGCCGATCACGTGACGGCTGACGTCCATGCCGAGGATCGACAGCTCCGCCTCGACCGCCTCGGCCTCGGTCATCTCCGGCAACTCCCCCGGCGTGACCTGCTCGGTGAATCCCATCGGAAGCTGCACGGCCGCTCCGGACGCGCTCACGCCCGTCGAGGACGCCCGGTCCAGGGCGCCCACCTGGGCGATCAGGTCGCGCCGCGTCAGCTCGCCGGGACGCCATCGGGGCTCGCCCGGCCGCAGGCCGTACAGCGCGTCGAGGCCGCCGACCTCGACGATCCGCTCGGCCGTCGGACGCGAGGGGCGGGCCCGTTCCCAGAAGTCGGCCATCGAGGTGTACGGCCGGCCCGCGACCATCCGGTCGACCTCCGCGTCGCTCGCCCCCTTGACCGCGGAGAACGGCACACGCAGGCCGTACCCGCGCCCGATCTCACCGATCCTGAGCTCGCCCGGCCGGCCGGGCGCGACGGGACCCGTCCGCTCCACGAGCCATTCCCGGCCCGAGCGGTTGATGTCCAGCGGAAGGATGTCGACCCCGCACTGGCGGGCCTCGTCGAGGATCACGCGGTTGGGGTACATGCCGGGCTCGTGAGTGAGCACTCCGGCGAAGAAGGCGGCCGCGTGGTGCCGCTTGAGCCAGGCCGACTGGTAGGTGGGCAGCGCGAACGCCGCCGCGTGCGCCTTGCAGAACCCGAACCCGCCGAACGCGTCGAGCACCTTCCACGCCTTGTCGACCGCGGCGGCGTCGAAGCCTTTCTTCCGGGCGAGCGGCACGAACCACGACCGGACGACCTCCCGGCCCGCCGGGGTCCCGAGGGTGCGGCGCATCTTCTCCGCGAACGACAGGTCCTCCCCCGTCATCACATGGATGATCTTCAGGACCTGTTCGTGGAAGACGACCACCCCGTTGGTCTCCCGGAGCGCATCCCTCAGCCTCTCGTGCGGGTAGTACGGCTCGCGGTAGCCGTGCCTGGCCTCCAGGTAGGGGGTGACCATGTCGGAGTTGACCGGCCCCGGCCGGAACAGCGAGATGTCCACGATCAGGTCGTGCATGGTCCGGGGCTCGAGCTTGGCCACCAGCTCCCGCTGGCCCGGCGACTCGATCTGGAAACAGCCGAGCGTGCGGCCGATGCGGATCATGTCGTAGGTGGGCTGGTCGTCATGGGGGACGGCGTCCAGGTCGATCTTCCGGCCGTCGACCCTCTCGATCTCCCGCAGCGAGTAGGCCAGCGACGACTGCATGCGCACGCCGAGCACGTCGAGCTTGAGCAGGCCGGCCTCCTCGACGTCGTCCTTGTCGAACTGCGACATCGGGAAGTCGAGCAGGCTGCGCTCCACGGGCGTCCGGTCGCGGAGGGTGGAGTTGCCGATCAGCACCCCGCACGGGTGGAGCGCGATGTGCCGGGGCAGCCCGTCGAGCCTCTCCGCCAGCCGGAACATGTTCTGCAGCGACCGGTCGTTCAGCCCGCTGTCGCGCAACTCGGGCAGGTCGGACAGGGCTGCGCGGATCTGCTTGGCCCTGACGTGCGGGAACGCCTTGGCGATGACGTCGATCTCATGCGGCGGCAGGCCCATGGCCGCTCCCACGTCGCGGAGCGCGCTGCGGGCGCGGTAGGTCTCCATCATGGAGACGCAGGCCACGCGCGTCTCGCCGTACCGGCCGAGGATGGCCCGGTAGCAGTCGAGGCGGCGGGCGGACTCCACGTCGACGTCGATGTCGGGCAGGCCGCGGCGCCCCTCGGAGAGGAAACGCTCCATCAGCAGGCCGTGCTCGAGGGGGTTCACCTCGCCGATGCCGATGAGATGGTTGACCAGGCTGCCCGCGCCGGAGCCCCGGATCGCGCAGCGGATGCCCATCGAACGGATCATGTCCGTGATGCCAGCCACTGAGATGAAATATCCGGACAAGCGCTTCTTCTCGATGATGTCCAGCTCGGCGGCGAGACGGTCCCTGGCGTCGCGCGAGCGGGCCATGCCGCGGTCGATCAGCCCGTCCTCGCACCGGTGCCGCAACAGCGGGACCGGATCCTCGCCGATCTCCGGCAGGTGCAGCCGGGGGTCGTCCTCGTCCAGGAGCGGGACGATCTCGACGGGGTCCAGCCGGCAGTCGTCCGCGACGCGGCGTGTCTGCTCCAGCAGACGGGCCGCCCGGTCGGAGTCTCCCCCGCAGATCTTGAAGGCGACGCGGGCCATCTCGCCGCCGTCCTTCAGGTAGGCGTGCGCGGTGGGGTTCTCGACGTGCCGCGTGTGCAGGGGCACGAGCTTGCGTGCCGCGTCGAGCACGTTGCCGACCTGGTGCCCGGCGGCGTCGAGGTAACGCACCGCGTTGGTGAGCACGGCGGGCACGCCCATCGAGCCGGCCAACGCGAGCATGCGGGTGGCGACGTTCGCGTCGTGGTAGCCGAACAGGTCGGACAGCTCGACGACCAGGCCGGGCACCACGGAGCGCCAGGCGGCCAGCAGGGACCTGGCCTGGTCGTCCCGCCGCTCCGCGACCGCGCGGCCGACGCCGGAACGCGGGCCGAGCAGCACCACCAGCCGGGGGTCCCCGTCGGGACCCGTCGCGTGCTCGGCCACCATCCCCGGCGTCACGTACGGCTCGCCCCGCTCCCCCACGTGGTGGGCCGCGGTGACCAGACGGCACAGGGCGGCCCAGCCGCCGGAGCGGGCGAGCACGACGATCCGCGCCGGGTCGTCCCCCGGCCGGGCCGGTCGCGTCTCGGTCGCGAGGTCGACGCCGACGATCGGGGCGATGCCGTCGGCATGGCACGCCTGGATGTGCTTGACCGCGCCGTAGAGACCGTCGCGGTCGGTCAGCGCGAGGGCGTCCATGCCCTGCTCGGCCGCTCTCCGGACGAGGGCGCCGGGGAAGGCCGTGCCGTACCGGAGCGAGTAGGCCGAGGCCACGTGCAGATGGGTGAAGGAGGTCATCAGAGCCCCCCTGATCGGAAACCCCGGATCGTTCCCATCAGTCCCAGGCCCTCAGGAGGAGCCAGCCGCCGCTCGCGGTGTCGAAGCGCAGTTCGTAGGTGCCGACGTCCCTGCCCGCGGCGGCCTCGAGCCGCCAGAACCGCCGCTCTCCGGGGTCGGCGTCGTTGGTCTTCCACCATTCGCGCGCGACCACCCAGTGGTCCTGCACCTGCCGTACGGCGTAGAGCCGGTCCCGCCAGACGAACTGAGCAGGTTGACCGTCCCGGACCCACACCTCGATCGGATCACCGTAGAGTCTGCTCAAGACGTCTTCTCCCTGTGGCTCCACTGCCACCCGGGGGAAGACGGGCGGATCAATCGGACAGAATGCCCGCTACTTCGAACATACGTTCCCAGGAGATCGAACGCAAGTCGCCACATCGACGGCGCGCGTCCCGAAGGACGCCGTTCACTCGAAAAGCCGGAGCCCGCCCGGCACGCCCGTTCCAGTGCCGTTCACAGGACACCGTCGCGCGGTTCCGGGTTCGGCCTGCCGCGGATCTTCCGGCCCGGCGGCGCGTCAATCTCCGGCCCTGCGGACCAGGGAGTTCGCGGTCGTGGAGTTCCGGATGCTGAAGGTGACGCTGCCCGCCCGATAACGGTCGTCGGAGCACTCGACCGGGCGCCCCTCCTGGCTCGTGGTCGTGCGCCGCTGGCGCAGCAGGGGGCTGCCGCGGCGGACGCCGAGCAGCCGCGCGTCCTCGGCCCCCGCGGCGACGGCGTCGATCAGGTGCTCGCCGTAGGCGAAGACGAGGCCGACCGCCTCGTAGAGCTCCTGGGTGACGGACTCGCAGGCCGGGTCGAGCTTCTCCACGGCCGGGGCGATCCAGTTCGCGTAAACGGTCCGCTCCACCAGGACGGGCTCACCGTCGAGACGGCGAAGCCGGACCACGACGAGAACCTCCTCGCCCGGCGTGATCGCGAGCCGTACCGCCTCAGACGGGGTGGACGGACGGCGGTGGGAGTCCAGCACGAGACCGCCGGCCTGGTGGCCGACCGAGCGCGCCCACTGGGCGAAGCTGTGCAACTCGGCGAAGCTCTGGCTGCGCTCGCTGCCGAGCACGATCCGCCGCGCACCCTGACGGGTGCCGACGAGCCCTTCCGCGACCAGTACGGCGACGGCCTGGCGGACCGTTCCGCGTGCCGCGTTGAAACGGGAGGCCAGCTCAGCCTCCGTGGGGAGCTGAGTCCCGATCGGATGGTCGCCCCGGATGATCGCGTCCCGCAGTTCTCCCGCGATGTGTTCATAACGCGCCATCGTTCCGGTACCTCTCCGTTCACATTATTGACATCAATGTGCGACTTACTGGTCTCGCTTGTTTGTACAAGTTGCTTTAGGTTCGATCCACATATCTCAGTGGGAGGCACCCGTTGTCCACTCGTATCGCCGGCGTTATGGCCGCGCTAACCGTAGCCACCCTGACAGCCGCCGCATGCGGCTCCGCACCGAAGTCGGACACGACGACCACTTCCGGTGGCACCGGCCCCAGCGCCGCCACGGCGACCTCCGCCGCGGACCTCGGCGGACTCGACAAGCTGGTTGAGGCCGCGAAGAAGGAAGGCCAGCTCAACGTCATCACCCTTCCGCCGGACTGGGCGAACTACGGTGAGATCATCCAGGCCTTCACGACCAAGTACGGTATCAAGGTCAACAGCGACAACCCCGACGGCTCCAGCCAGGACGAGATCAACGCCGTCAAGACCCTCAAGGGCCAGGACCGCGCCCCCGACGTTCTCGACCTCGGCCCCGCCTTCGCCCTGAGCGGCGCGCAGGAAGGCCTGTTCGCCAACTACAAGGTGCAGAGCTGGGACAAGATCCCCGACGGCCAGAAGGACACCAACGGCGCCTGGTTCTACGACTACGGCGGCTACGTCTCCATCGGCTGCGACGCCAAGAAGGTCACCACCTGCCCGGCGACCTTCGCCGACCTGCTGAAGCCCGAGTACAAGGGCAAGGTCGCCATGAACGGCGACCCGACCAAGTCGGGTTCGGCCTTCGCCGGCGTCTACGCCGCCTCGCTGGCCAACCAGGGTTCCTTCGACGACATCCAGCCCGGCCTCGACTTCTTCAAGAAGCTCAAGCAGTCCGGCAACTACAACCCCGTCGAGTCCACCCCTGCCACGGTCGAAAAGGGCGAGACGCCGATCAGCATCGACTGGGACTACCTCAACGCGAGCTACTCCAAGGAGTTCGCCGGCAAGGGCGTCGACTGGAAGATCACCATCCCGACCGACGGCAAGTACGCCAGCTACTACGCCCAGGCGATCAACAAGTCGGCTCCCCACCCCGCGGCCGCCCGCCTGTGGGAGGAGTTCCTCTACAGCGCCGAGGGCCAGAACCTGTGGCTGAAGGGCTACGCCCGCCCGGTGCTGCTGCCCGCGATGCAGGCCGACGGCAGCGCCGACGCCACCCTGGTGGCCCAGCTTCCCCAGGTCGACGGCACCCCGACCTTCCCCACGCCTGAGCAGGTCGACAAGGCCAAGGCGGCCCTGGCGAGCGGCTGGGGCGCGGCGGTCTCCGGCTGATGACGGTCCAGTCCCCCGTCCATACCGCTCCCGCCGCCGCCGGCGGCGGGAGCCGCCCGAAGAAGTCGAAGAGCTGGCTCGCGACCGTGCCGCTGCTGGCCTTCGTCGTCCTCGTCTTCGGCGTACCCCTCGTGATCATCCTTGGCGGGACGTTCAGCCGGGAGGGCACGCTCAGCGCCGCGAACGTCACCGACTCGCTGCAGGGCGCCTACCTCACCGCCCTGCTCGGAAGCGTGAAGCTTTCGGCGCTCGTCGCGGTCGTCGGCGCGCTGCTGGGCACGTTCCTCGCCCAGGCCGTGGTCACCTCGCGGTTCCGGCTGCTGCGCGAGGCGGTGCTCACGGCATCGGGAGTGCTGTCCAACTTCGGCGGCATCCCCCTCGCCTTCGCCTGGATCGCCACCCTCGGCAACTCCGGCGTGGTCACCTCCGCCCTCGGCCTCGACTCGGCCGGGTGGAGCCTGTACAACTTCTGGGGCCTCGCCCTGGTCTATCTGTACTTCTCCATCCCGCTGATGGTCGTCGTGGTCGTGCCGGCACTGGACGGCCTGCGCCCGCAGTGGCGTGAGGCGGCCCAGAACAACGGCGCGAACACCTGGCAGTACTGGCGGCACGTCGGGATCCCGGTGCTGACGCCGACGCTGCTCGGCGGGGTCGTCCTGCTGTTCGGCGGCGCCTTCGCGGCCTACGCGACGGCGGCGGCGATGGTCGGAGGGACCGTCCCCCTGGTCACCCTCCAGATCGCCAACGCGCTGTCCGGCAACGTCCTCATCGGCCACGAGAACGTCGCGCTGGCCCTCAGCCTGGACATGATCGTCGTCGCGGGGCTCGTCATGGCGGTCTACCTGCCGCTGCAGCGAAGGAGTGCCCGATGGCTGCGCTGACTCCCGCGGGCCCGATGGCTCCGATGACTCCCCCGGCCATCGCCGCGGAACCCGGCGGCAAGGCCGGCAGGCCACGCCGGATCCGGGTGTGGCGCGGCGTGGTCCTCCTGGTGGCAGCGGTCTACTTCCTGGTCCCGCTGATCGCCTCGTTCACGTTCACCGTCAAGGATTCCAGCAAGGGCTTCACGCTGGACGCCTACGGGCAGATCCTGTCGGCCGAGGGCTTCGGCAAGTCGCTGCTGCTCTCGCTCGGGCTCGGCGTCGCCACGATCGTGGTGGTCCTGCTGCTGACGTTGCCCGCCATGCTGGCCGTACGGCTCGGCCTGCCGAAGCTGAAGCCGATCCTGGAGATCCTCTGCACGCTCCCCCTGGTCGTGCCGCCGATCACCTTCGTCGCCGGTATCACCACGATCCTGCAGTGGGGACCCGACCATCTGGCGGACACCCCGTTCTTCCAGACCATCATCGCGGCGCAGAATCCCGACTTCCCCGTGGTGCTGGTGCTGGCCTATGTCATCCTGGCGCTGCCGTTCGTCTACCGGGCTCTCGACGCGGGGCTGGGCGCTCTCGACGCGCGCACCCTCGTGGAGGCGGCCAGGAATCTCGGCGCCTCGTGGCCGCACCTGCTCTTCCGGGTGATCGTGCCCAACCTGAGGTCCGCCCTGGCCAGTGCGTCCTTCCTCACGCTGGCGCTCGTCCTCGGAGAGTTCACGATCGCGTCGCTTCTCCACTACCAGACCTTCCCCGTCTGGATCTACACGATCTCCGGCTCGCAGGCGCAAGTCTCCGTGGCCGTCTCGGTGTTCAGCCTCCTGATCACCTGGCTGCTGCTGCTCGCCCTGTCGTCCGCCGGCGCTAGGCAAAGGAGTGGCTCATGAACGGGGCCAAGGTGGAGCTGCGCGGGCTGCGCCGGAATTTCTCCGGCACCACCGCGCTGGACGGGCTGGATCTCACCATCGAGCCGGGCGAGCTGATCGCCCTGCTCGGGCCGTCGGGATGCGGCAAGACCACCGCCCTGCGGTGCGTCGCGGGTTTCGAGCAGCCGGATGAGGGCGCCGTGCTGGTCGACGGCTCCGACATCACCCGGGTGCCCGCCAACCGGCGTGACGCGGGCATGGTCTTCCAGTCGTACAGCCTCTTCCCGAACCTGAGCATCCGGGAGAACGTGGCCTTCGGCCTGCGGGTCCGCAAGGTCGCCGCCGCGAAGCGGCACGCCCGCGCTCAGGAACTGCTGGAACTGATCGGCCTGCCGCAGATCGGTGAGCGGTACCCGCACCAGTTGTCGGGTGGACAGCAGCAGCGGGTGGCGCTCGCCCGTGCGCTGGCCCTGGAGCCGCGCGTGCTGCTGCTCGACGAGCCGCTGTCCGCGCTCGACGCCAAGGTCAGGGTCACCCTCCGCGAGGAGATCCGGCGGCTGCAGCTCTCGCTCGGCATCACGACGATCTTCGTGACGCACGACCAGGAGGAGGCCCTGTCCATGGCCGACCGGGTCGCCGTGCTGCGCGCGGGCCGCCTGGAGCAGGTGGCCGACCCGGCGACGCTGTACGACCGGCCCGCGACGGCGTTCGTGGCGGAGTTCGTCGGCACGATGAACCGCATTCCCGGCAAGCTGTCCGGGCGTACGGTGACCGTCCTCGGTCAGGACCTGCCCGTGGAGGGCGACGTCCCCGCGACGTCCGACGTCGAGGTGCTCGTCCGCCCGGAGACCGTGATCGTCACACCGGACCCGAGCTCCGAGGCGATGATCCTGGTCTCCTCGTTCCGCGGGTCGACCTCACGGCTGCGGGTCCAGCTCGGCGACCTCGAGATGCTCGCCGACGTGCCCGGTCACGACACCGTACGGCTCGCGCCCGGCACTCGCGTGCGGGTCGAGCTCGTGGAACGGCCCGTACTGGTCTCGGCGTCCTCGGACGTCGCGGCGGCGGTTCCGGTCCCCGAGCACGATGTCGTCTGAGCCACCGAAGCCGTCCATGGAGTTGGGTGCCGTCCTGTTCGACATGGACGGCACCGTCGTGGACACCGAGGGACTGTGGTGGGCGGCCTGCTTCGAGGTCGCCCTCCACCTCGGGTCCGCCCTGGCGGCTTCAGATCAGCATGCCCTGCTCGGCCTGTCGATCGAGGACGCCGCGGAGCGCCTCGTCCGGATGGCCGACGGCGCACCGGCGCGACGGGAGGTGGAGAGCATGATCACCAAGGCCTTCACCGTCCGGGTCGAGGCCGGCGTCACCGCACTGCCGGGAGCGCTCCCGTTGCTCGACTCACTGAAGGCGGCGGGAGTGCCGACGGCCCTGGTCAGCGCGTCTCCCCGGCGGATCGTCGACATCGTGCTGGAGACGATCGGCGCCCACCGGTTCGAGTTGTCGATCGCGGCCGAGGAGAGCGCCAGGAACAAGCCGGCGCCCGACCCCTACCTGACGGCCGCGAGGAAGCTCGGGGTCGATCCGGAGGGCTGCGTCGCGGTGGAGGACAGCCCCACGGGGGTGGCCTCGGCCCGCGCCGCCGGTTGCGCGGTCATCCTGACGGGCGGCGCGGAGGCCGCGGTACCCGCGGGGGTGGCCAGGGTGTCCACGCTGGAGAGTGTGGACCTGCCGCTGCTGCGGCTGCTCGTGTCGCGCCGCGACTGAACGGATCCCGGGGGCGGGAACGCGGGAACAACCGGTGACGTGACGCCGGTTGGGCATGATCATAGGTGAAGCCTGCAGACAGGAGTCGCACATGCGTGCCGTCGTCGTTCCCTCCCACGGCGATTCGTCGGCCATGGAAGTGACCGAGGTCCCCGATCCGGTGCCCGGGCCGGGAGAGGTCCTCGTCGAGGTGGCCGCGAGCGGGGTCAACTTCATCGACGTCTATCACCGCGAGGGCCGCTATCCCCTGCCGCCGCCGCGTGTGGTCGGCTCCGAGGGCGCCGGCACGGTGTCGGCCGTCGGCGACGGCGTGACCGACATCGTGGTCGGCGACCGGGTGGGATGGGTCAACATCCTCGGCTCCTACGCCGAGAAGGCCGTGATCCCCGCGGCGAGGGCGATCGTGCTGCCCGACGGGGTGTCTCCCGACGTGGCGGCGGCCGTGCTCCTCCAGGGGCTCACCACCCACTACCTCACGCACTCGACGCACGAGATCCAGCGGGGCGACGACGTGCTCGTGCACGCGGCGGCGGGCGGGATGGGCCTGCTGCTGACGCAGGTGGCCAAGCTGCGCGGCGCGCGGGTCCTCGGCACGGTGTCCACCGCCGAGAAGGAGAAGCTCGCGCGGGCGGCCGGCGCCGACGAGGTGTTCGGCTACGACGGCTTCGCCGAACGCGTCAAGGATCTCACCGGCTCCGGCGTCCACGTCGTCTACGACGGCGTCGGCGCCGCCACCTTCGAGGGCTCCCTTGCGTCGCTCCGGCCGCGCGGTCTGCTCGCCCTCTACGGGGCGGCCAGCGGACCGGTCCCGCCGTTCGACCTCCAGCGGCTGAACCAGGCGGGCGGCCTGTTCGTCACCCGGCCCTCTCTCGGCTGGTACACCTCGACCCGCGAGGAGTTGCTCGCGCGGGCGGACGAGCTGTTCGGCTGGGTCGCCTCGGGCGCGCTGAAGGTGCACGTCTCCGAGCGGTATCCGCTCGAGGACGTCTGTCGTGCGCACGACGACCTGGAGGCCCGCCGTACGACCGGCAAGGTGCTGCTGATCCCCTAGCCGCCCGGCCGGGAGGGCGGTCATCGGTGAGCACGCCCTCGCGGGCCTCACGGCGTCACGAGGTCACGAGGTCACGAGGTCACGGCGTCACGGCGTCACGTGGCCGCGTGGAAGATCAGCACGCCGAGGTAGACGCCGCCGGCCACGGCGACGACGTGAAGGACGATCGACAGCACACGGACAGCGGTGGTGTTCATCGGTGTCATCCGTTCAGCAGGCGCTTCTTGGCGGCGGAGTACTCGGCCTCGTCGAGCCGCCCCGCCTCGCGCAGGGCGGCCAGCCGTTCGAGCTCGCCCACGAGGCCGGACGGCGGGCTCGGCTCAGCGGAGGCCGGGGCGGACGGCCGGTGATCGTGTCCGTCCCACTCCTGCTCCCGCTCCCTTTCCCTGCCCCTGTCCCGGTCACGGTCACGGTCACGGTCATGGTCTCCGGGGAGCTCGACGCTGGTGATCCAGCGGACCTCCCCGGGGCGTGGGACGTTCCCGGGTGGCGCCGCCTCCGGTGGGGCGACACCCCAGAAGACGCGCCGGGCCGCGTCACGCTTCGCCAGGAGCAGCAGCGGGAGGCCGCCCATGAGGATGAACACCACGGCGCAGACCATGAAGCCCCACTCGACGCCGAGCTCGGGATCGATCGCCGAATCGAGGAAGGCCCAGCCGAGGCTCAGGAACAGCGCCGGCCATGCCAGCACGACGAGCCTCGGGCCCACGGGAAGGAGATTAGCCGCGTAGACGCCGAGCGCGGCCAGGCCGCCCACGATCGAGACGGGGACGATCCAGGAGATGCCCGTCGGGCAGGGCGTCTCGACGACGTACGGCCCGCCGGACCCGCAGCTGCCGCCGATCGACATGACCGCGCTTGAGCCGAGGTAGAGCAGGGTGAGCGCGCAGCTCAGCGCGCCGAGCCCGATGAGCAGCCCGATGGACCGCCGGATGAGCCGGAGGGGGGTGAGCATGGCACGAATATAAGACAGGAACGGGCGGCCGCACGGGGGCATGATCCTGTTTCGATCTGCGGCATCCGATTACAGCATCCGATCTACGGCAGCGGCTGGGCGGGCCACTCCAGCAAACGGGCTCCGAGCACCGCCGTCTCCAGGGTGAACCGCTGCGTGGGGTCGGTCGGGGAGAACCCCGTCAGCCTGCGGATGCGCTCC
This sequence comes from Planotetraspora silvatica, assembly GCF_016863315.1. Taxonomy (GTDB): domain Bacteria; phylum Actinomycetota; class Actinomycetes; order Streptosporangiales; family Streptosporangiaceae; genus Planotetraspora; species Planotetraspora silvatica. Next base: position 52,796 of record NZ_BOOQ01000041.1, on the reverse strand, counting down.
AGCCGGTAGGTGATGGTCCGGGTGCTGATGCCCAGCCTGCGCGCGGCGGCGGTGTGGTTCCCCTGGGACGCGAAGACCGCCTCCAACGTCTCCAGCAGGGCCTCGGGCCCGCCGCGAGCCTTGGTGAGCGGCTCGAGCACGGTGGAGACGAGGTCGACGATCGCGCTCCTGTCCCGGAGCAGGACGGGGAAGACGAGCAGGTCCGCGGCCTTCAGCACCTGTGGGCGGAGGCCGAGCCGCTCGCCGAGCTCGATGGCTCCGGCGGCCTCCTGATAGGAGGTGACGATCCCGCCGGGACCCGAGTGCGGTCTGCCCACACCCGCCCGCCAGGTCGTCAGCGCCGACCGCACGTGGTGGACGAACTCGCCTCCGGCCGCGCTCAGCGAGCCCGGGGAGACGCACACGAGCAGGCCGTCCCGCGCGGCCACCAGGATGTTGTGCGAACCGAACCTGGCGATCAGAGCCTGCTCGATCCTCCGGATCAGCGGGTCTCCTCCGGCCAGGGGCCTGTCGGCCTTGACGACGGTCGCCATGTAGGCCTCGGCCAGGCGCAGCCCGAAGTGCTCGGCCCGCCGGGCGTCGGCCCGGCCCTGCAACAGGTCGGCGACGAACTCGCGGCGGCCTTCCTCCTCCTTCCTGATGGCCGTGAACTGCGCCTCCTCGTAACCCTCCGCGAAGGCCGCCATGCTCCGCCGTACGGCGCCGAAGGCACCGCCCGCCGTGAGCTCGGCGGCGTGCAGGCAGGCGTCGGCGAGCACGCGCAGGGGGATGCCGCGCTCGGCGGCGAGCGCGCCGCAGGCCCTCAGGTCGTCCACTTCGGCCCGGCCGGGTAACCGTCCGGTCGCGGCCGTGGCCGCGAGCACCGAGAGGTACCCGCCGAGAAGGTCGGCGGGCACCCCGGTCGCCTCACTAACCCGAGCGAGAACGTCGTCCATCAGACCCCTACGTCACGCCGCTCGAAGGCGAGCATCGCCGTCATCGCGAGCACGGCGGTCGCGCCGAGGAGCACGAGGTAGTCCCCCACCGGCCAGCCCTGGAAGACCGGCCGGCCGTCCAGGTAGTAGTGGAACGGAGAGACCCAGCGCAGCCACGAGATCGCATCGACGCTCTTGCCGAGCGTCTCGATCACGTAGCCCCCGACGGCGTAACCTCCGCCCACGGCGAGCGCGAGAGCCCTCTTGCCCGTCGCGGCGCCCAGGGCCAGCGTCAGCGTGCCGAAGAAGAAGGCGATCAGGAACAGCCCGGCGTGCGCGGCGACGATGTTGCCCGCCGGCACCTTGAGGTCGCCCACCGCCGACAGTGCCAGAACCAGGACCATCGTCACCAGCGCGACGGCCAGCAGGCCGAGCGCGAAGGCCGCCCAGCGCTCCAGGACGAGCCGCCTGCGGTCGATCGGCAGCGTCATCGTGAGCTCCAGCGTCCCCTCCTCCTCGGGGACGGCGATCGCCCGGGTCCCGAGGGTCATCGCGAACATGATCAGGAGCAGCGGGACGAGGAGCTGGTAGACGACCGTCTGGAGGTAGCCGGTGCCCGACGCGATGTCGGCGAGCCCGCCCATGAGGTCCTTCAGCGGGCCGGGGTACTTCGACAGGGCGGCCTGCTGGTAGAACTCCGGATTGCTCCGGATGCTCGGATAGATCGACAGGTAGAGCGACAGGAAGGCCGAGATGCCGATCAGCCACCCGATGACGCTCCGGCGGTAGTCACGGAGGGTCTTACGCACCAGCGTGGGCACGGGGGGCCTCCTCGCTGTAGTAGGTGAGGAAGATCTCTTCGAGGTCGGGCTCGGAGCTGACCATGTGGACCACGGTGAACTTCGCCGCGGCCTTGATGAGGGCGTCCGGCCGGCCGTCGATCGTGCAACGGAGGCTCGCGCCCGCCACCACGACGTCCCGCACGCCGGGCAGACCCTCGAACGCCTCCGGGGGCACAGGCGCGTCGAAGTGGAACTCGACGTGGCGGACCGCCCGCTCCCGCAGGGCCGCGACGTCCTCCACCGCGACCAGGCGCCCGCCGCGGACGATGCCGACGCGGTCGGCCACGTTCTGGACCTCGGCCAGCACGTGGGACGACATCAGCACGGTACGGCCGGCCGTACGGACCTCTCTGACCATGGTCAGGAACTCCTGCTGGACCAACGGGTCGAGGCCGCTCGTCGGCTCGTCGAGGATGAGCAGCTCCGGCTCGTGCATGAACGCCTGGATGAGGCCGACCTTCTGCTTGTTGCCCTTGGAGAGCTGGCCCATCCTGATCGACAGGTCGGCGTCCAGCCGCTCGGCGAGCTCGTCGATCCGGCCGCGGCTCACCCCGCCCCGGACGTCGGCCATGAAGTTCAGGAAGTCATGGGCCCTGTCCCGCCCTTCGAGCGCGAGCTCGCCGGGAAGGTACCCGATCCGGGCGCGCACGGCGGTGTCGCGGGTGTCCGCCCCGAGCACCGTCGCCCGGCCGGAGGTCGGCCGGATCACGTCGAGGAGCAGCCGGATCGTCGTCGTCTTCCCCGCGCCGTTGGGCCCGAGATATCCGAAGACCTCCCCCGGCTGGATCTGGAGGGTGAGGTCCTCCAGGCCCTTGCGCCTGCCGTAGAACTTGGTCAGCCCTTCGGCCTCCACCACTGCTGTCATGCTCGCCATGTTCCTGCCACGGCCCGGCACGGCGATATGCCCAAGGTCGGATAACTCGGCAGCCGATTCCCTTCCCACATCCGGCAACCCCCCTCTCTTTGGGCGTGATCATGCACAGCGGCGTGATCACGCACAGCGGCGTGATCATGCACAGGTTCGGCGATGCGCCTCGCGACCTGCGCGTTTCCTTGCCGTGATCATGCACACTTTCGGAAACCTCTGCCCTGACCTGGGCGTTCACGATTCGTGATCATGCACGCTTTCGTCGACGTGCCTCGTGACCTGGTGTTTCACCGGTCGTGATCATGCATCACGGTTCGTACAGCGCAGCAGCCTCGCGCCCACCGCCAGCGCCACCGCCGAGTACGACACCGCCCGGGCCAGCCGTACAGACCTGCGGACATCCGCCACCGCGGGTCGCGGGCCGTCACCCAGCTCGGGGCGATGCTCCACGCGGCCGCCGTAATTGTTGGCGCCGCCGAGCCGTACGCCGAGCGCGCCGGCGAAGGCGGCCTCGCACCGCCCGGCGTTGGGGCTGGGATGGCGGTGTCCGTCGCGCCGCAGCACGGCGAGCGCGCGGCGGGGGGAGCCGTCGACGACCGGGGCGAGGGCGGCCGTGAGCAGGCCGGTCAGCCGCGCGGGCACGAAGTTGGCGACGTCGTCGAGCCGCGCGGACGCCCAGCCGAACCGGTTGTAACGCGGCGACCGGTGGCCGACCATGGCGTCCAGAGTGTTAATCGCACGGTAGGCCACCAGGCCGGGCACGCCCGCGACCGCTCCCCACACGAGCGGCGCGACGACGGCGTCGGAGGTGTTCTCGGCGATCGACTCGACGGTCGCCCTGGCGAGCTCCTCGGCATCGAGACCGGCGGGGTCGCGGCCGCACAGGTGCGGCAGCCGTTCGCGGGCGGCGCGGAGATCGCCCGACTCCAGAGAGCCGGCCATGTGCGCGCCCTCTTCGGCCAGGGTCGTCCCCCCGAGGACGGCCCAGGTCGCGGCGGCCGTGACGGCCGTACGCGCGAGAGGACGCGAGCGGGTCAGCCGGTCGGCGAGTAGCCCGAGGCCTCCGACGGCACCGACGCAGATCACGGTGAACGCCGTTCCAGCAAGCCTTGAGTCGCGATATATGCGCTTTTCCAGGGCGGAGACGCGGCTGCCGAACACCGCCACCGGATGGCCGCGCCGCGGATCTCCCACGACCGCGTCGACCGCCGCGCCCAGAAAGATCCCTGCCGTCGTGCCACTTCCCCTGATCACCTGGGCATTCTGGCGCATTCCCGTCTCTGTACGGCATGCGGGGAGGGGCGCGTGCATGATCACGGCGAGGGTTCGCCCAGGTCGGTGGGCGCGTCCGCGAAGGTGTGCATGATCACGACAGGTGAAACACCAGGTCGTGAGGCAGGTTTCCGAAGGTGTGCATGATCACGACGGGGGGTGCGGGGGTGGGGGTGGGGGGTGGGATCAGATGAGGTGTTGGTGGAGGGCGTCCTCATTGGCGTCGAGCCAGCGGGCGGCCCTTCTGATCCGCTGACCCGCACCCTCTTCCCACGTGCGCGCCCAGCCTCCGCCGCGGGTCTCCGCCTTCTCGCGCATCGCCAGGTAGGACCGGTCGAACCGGGTCCTGGCCGTCTCCACCAGCCGCAATCTGTCGCGCGGGGCCAGGCCGTACGCGTCGCAGAACAGCCGCAACCGCGCACCGACGTCGAGGCCGCGCTGGAGCGGGTCTCGATCGAGCGGGTCGGCGATCGGCGCCCAGTGCCGCAACGTGGTGACCACGTCGAACAGCCGGGTCGTCGGCCGCGCCAGGTCGAAATCGATCAGCGCGTACGGCACAAGCCGCGCCTGCCCAGCGGGAGAGGGCTCCTCGCGGAAGACGACGTTCGCGGGAGTGACGTCGCAGTGGCCGACGAGTTCGGGATCGTCGTCGAGAGCGGAACCGTCCTCCCAGACCGCCCCGGAAGCCGGTTCGAAGGAGGCGGCGGCGTCGTGGAACCTTCGCAGGAGACCGGCGAGCGCGACGAGAGTGGCGTCGCTCACGGCATAGCCCGGAAGGGGACGTGCGGGGACCTCACCCTGGACATAGGAGAGGATCTCCGTCTGCCCTTCGACGCCGAGCACGCGGGGCGCCCCGGCGAACCCGGCCGATTCGAGGTGCCGCAGCAGCGCGTGGACCGACGCCGAGCAGTCCCTCATCGGGCGCCGGACACTGGCACCCACCCGCAGAACTCCTTCGGTGATTTCACCGCCGAGGAAGACCGCCGAAGGAGTCGAACGCACGACCATAGCGATTCACCTTAGCGGTGAGGATCTGGCCTTGCCCCCATTTCGGTCACACCTTTTCGGCATGTTCTGATGGTCCATGCCGGAAATATCGATCACTGGTCACATCCCGGTGAGAATCGGCATTTAAGATGATCCGCGTGCGAATCGGAACGCTCGGAGCCGCCCGGATCACCCCGTCCGCCTTGATCAAGCCCGCGAAGCTGGTGCCGGGCGTCGAGGTCGCGGCAGTGGCCGCCCGAGACCGATCACGCGCCGAAGCATTCGCCGCCAAACACGCCATACCGGTGGTCCACGAGTCCTACGAGGCCCTGATCGCCGACCCGTCGATCGACGCGGTCTACAACCCGCTGCCGAACGCCCGGCACGCCGAATGGACCCTCCGGGCGCTGGAGGCCGGCAAACACGTGCTGTGTGAGAAGCCGCTCGCGTCGAACGAGTCCGAGGCCAGGTCGGTGGCCGAAGCGGCCGACAAGCACGGACTCGTCGTGATGGAGGCCTTCCACTACCGGTATCACCCGCTCGCCGACCGGATGGTGTCGATCGTCGGGGAGCTCGGCGAGATCAAGCAGATCGAGACGTGGCTCTGCTTCCCGCTCCCCCGCTTCTCGGACATCCGGTATTCACTGCCCCTCTCCGGCGGGGCGCTCATGGACGCCGGATGCTACGCCGTCCACCTGGCGCGTCTTCTGGGCGGCGGAGAGCCGACCGTCCGGGCGGCGCGGGCGTTGCTGCGCTCGCCGGGGGTGGATCGGGCGATGTCGGCCTCGCTGGAGTTCCCTTCAGGGGCGACCGGCCGGGTCAACGCCTCGTTGTGGTCATCACAGCTGCTGAAAATCTCCGCCAGGGTGGTCGGATCGCGCGGGCAGATGCGCGTGTTCAACTTCATCGCCCCCCAGGCCTTCCACCGACTGTCGTACACGGTGGACGGCGTCACGAAGCGGGAACGGGTGGCCGGCGAGGCGACGTACACCTACCAGCTCCGCGCGTTCGTATCGGCCGTGGAGACCGGGGAGGGCAACCTCACGCCCCCGTCCGATTCGATCGCCAACATGGCGGTCATCGACGAGATCTACCGCAAGGCAGGACTGGCCCCGCGCGGCACGATCTGACCCTCCGGCCGAATACCAGTTGTTCAGGCACTCGTGGGATCATGCAGAATTAGGCACGAGCGCCCTTAGCTCAGCCGGATAGAGCATCGGACTTCTAATCCGACGGTCGCAGGTTCGAATCCTGCAGGGCGCGCTCCCCAGACCAGCCCAGATGCGCTCTGAGCTGGTCTTTTTCTTGGTACGGCTCTCGCCGCGCAGGCCGCCGAAAGCAGCCGGATGCCACCACTCCTGGAACATGTCCGGAATGATCTTGACTATGTTTTCGCAGGTCGGCTCAGGGATTTCGCGGGGTTCCGGAACGATTCCGAGTCTTCCGGCGACACCGAAGGGTCCCGGCGGTGAAACCGATTAGGCGCGATTCCACGGCCATCCCCGACCACTTGCGCAAGACACTCCTGAGTCATGTAGGAGAGGGGGTCCGCAGTGGCAGCGAGGCGTGGTCTGGCGGGGAGGCATCCGGGGTCGGCGATTCCACGGTTGGTGGGGATGGTGAACTGTCCGGCGGCGACATGGCCGGGGACTGGATCACCCTGTACGGCACCGGCAGCCCGCTCGACGCGTCCAGCAGGATCCGGTCGCCGAGTGGCTTGGCCAGTGTGACCTGGGTGGCCCCGACCAATCCCAGGGCAGTTCCACTGCAGACACCGTCGACCGCCCCAACATCGAGATCGACCACCACCAGGTCGTCCGCCTCGAAGCTTCGCACGCGGTGCAGCGTTTCACAGCTACCAGACATGTACTCGAGCCGGACGGTCGTCCCTTCACCCGGCTGGTAGCCGTTGACCTCCGCCGCTCCAAGAGCCGGAGGTGTCGCCGTGGGAGCAATCGCTACCCGGCTGAACGTACCCGGCACGTCCCGCACGCTGAACTGCCACGCCGGGACGATCGCCGGGCCCCGGCTGGTCTGGATCTGGACCTCGCCCAGGCGCGCCCCGATGACCGTAAGCAGCCCACACTCGCCCGGAGCGCACTTCTGGTGCGGGTTGGGCGCGCTCATCTCCTCGTACGCCGCCGAGGCCGGCAGCAGCGGCAATGTCATCGTCGTCCCGTCAAGCCACCGGATCTCACCGTGGGAGGGAGCGCTGCCTGGCAGATCCGCGTGCAGTTCCCATCTCCCGGCTACGAAGGCCAGCTTGCTGAGACCGGTGAACTGAACATCCTTGCCCAGGACTGTGAGCTCCTCCCGGGGGACGAACCCGCGCGCCCACTCCTCGGACAGCCCCGTCGCCCGCCACCGCTCCGCGACCACGGCCGCGGGCTCGTCGACGTCCGTCGAACCCGGGGCTACCAGGGCGGCCCCCTGGCCGCATCCGGCCATCACGATCGCGCCGACCGCCAGTACGAGCCAAGAAGCTCTCATGCCTTCCACGACGTATCCCGCCTTCGACTGGTTCACCGTTGCCGTCCAGGAGCGAGGGCAGGATCGCTGGATGACTCTGCGGCTGCTGTACTTGATCGCTTTGCGGGGTGTTCGCCCCGCGCATGAGGCGTCGGACCTGCTTCCCCTTCGGGCGGGTCGACGGCATACGGGGTGATCAGGAAGGTGGAATGTGCGCGGGCACGCAACTTGGTTGCGGACAGGATGGCTGTTTTGTAATGGTGTCCGCCATGGAGCTTGAGCCGGGCATCGATCCGGACCGCCACCACGACCCTGGACGGTGGTTGGCTCAGTTCGCCGGCCGAATCCTCGTAGTGTGCCCACGGTGCGGCGGTTGCGCCGTCGTCGTTCCCCGGCCGGGTCTTCCCGAACTTAGATACTTCAGTGAGCTGCTGTTCCAGCCCCGCCGTTTGACCTGCGGGGAGTGCGGAGCCGTCGCCGAGTGGGCACCCGAGCTGCGGGGGGCCGGGTTGGTCGGCGTGACATTGGGAGGCACCGAGGACCCGTTCTTCCGTCGACCTCTGTGGCTTCAGACCCGTTGTGTCAGCCAAATCCTCTGGGCCTACAACGAGGACCACGTCGACGAGCTGGCGGCCTACGTCGGCGCCCGGTTACGTGAGCGCGGCGTTGCTCGGCCGACGATGGCCATGTTCGCGCGACTGCCACGATGGATGAAGGCGTCTGGCAATCGCTCTGACGTCCTCGCCGGCTTGGAGAGGCTGCGAGTTCAATCCAAGCGTTCGACGCCCGCCGACCGGTCCGACGTCGCACATGAGCACGGCGACCGTCCTCGGCCACACAAGAGCATGCTTTTCCGGGGCGGTCAGTACCAGACGTGATCTTCACAGTCCCGACTCGCAGCCCCTACCGGGCAAGCCGTTTTGACGGAGGGGTCCATTAGGTTTCGTTGGTATGGCTCGAACGACTCCGCCGCGCCCCGTTGACATCACGGCTGTATTTCCTGAGATCGCACCGCTAGCCCGGACGGCCACGCGCCTGCATCCGCGGCCTGGAACACCCGGCGTGCGTGACAGTTCGATCGGCGGTCCCCTGCTTTGGCCCTCCGACGAGTCATGGCCACTGTGCGAAGAGTCGCACGAGGACGGGGGCGACTTCACCCGCCTGGACGCCGAGCGTCACCGCAGACGCATTCTGTCGGCAGCCTGGGGGCGGACACCAAGGGGCGAGCAGTTCGCCATCACACCCGAGGAACGAGCCGAACTCGACCGCCTTGAGGAGGAGGACCCCGACCCCGATACCCCGACCACCATGCTGGCCGTCGCCCAACTCTTCTTGCGGGACGTGCCAGACCTAGTGGGACCGCCCGGTGCCGATGTCATGCAGATCCTCTGGTGTCCCCGCGATCATGCCCCCCTCTCCTGCCCTGCGCTGCTCCTGCGCTGGCGTCGTTCGGCCGACGTCACGGACGTGCTTGCTGAACAGCCCGAGCCAGAGATCATGGAGTACGACACTTACCTGCCTGAGCCATGCGTACTGCATCCCGAGCAGGTCGTCGAGTACCCCTACGAGGATTTTCTGCCCGGTCATCTGAGGGAGCGGATTCGGATCTGGGAGGAATCCAGCGGGCACCGGTACTTCTCCGAGCTGTCGATCGCCGGCGGCTGGAAGGTGGGCGGTTACGCCTCCTGGAATCTCAGCGGCCCCCAGCAGATGGCGTGCGATTGCGGCGCCGACATGGAGTTGCTCTTGAAGATCGGCGGTGGAGAGTGGGACAGGACGGGGAGCTGGCGGCCCCTGGAGGACGCCGGGCCCCAGAGTGAGTTCCACGAGTACCCAAACCGATGGGACCCGACGGCGATCACGATCGGCCGTGGGTATGCGCTGTGGGTTTTCACCTGCCCGGTCTCGTTCGACCACCCGTATGGGATGAGCATGCAGTAGGGCGGCGAACGGCATATGCCAGAGGGGCTTGGATTGGAGGTCGCCCCGACCGTGGCGCCGGCGTTTACGCTCCGAGATGATCAGAAGGCGTGGCGTACGCGCCGTGCAGGCGAAGACCAGGCTACCTGCTTGATCATCGTGCAATTAGCGTGCACTTGGACAGGGCGACGAGGGGTCAACCACGGTCACTCATGACCAGCCCGAAGCCCAGCTCAGCGGCCCTACGAGCCGTAATCCATACACTTCCCAAGCTGACAGCGGGCTCGCTTCCCGTCGCTCGCTCCGGGCAATGGCAGCCCGGCCCGATCCCCCGGCTGGAGATCGGGCCGGTTCACCTGACGGCGAATACGGCGGCCTGATGGCGAAGCACCACGCCCGAGGATGAGGTAGAGCGAGGACCACAACATCGTCAGCAGGATGCCCGAGACCTCATCATGCTCGAGCCACGAACCCCCAGGTCAACCTCGGCGGCTGAGTTTCCGCACCCGACAAGCCAACCCCATGGACAGATCGATCTGCGCTGGACGGTCGGCACGCAGTACTGCCGCCGCCAGCGTGGCCAGCAACGCGATGTTGGTGACCAGCGGTACGCGCTCGGCGATGCCGCTGTACTGACGTGCGCCCAGCAGCCACATAGGGTCATCGATAGGAATGAACGTGGCGACGAACGCGGCGATGCCGAGAAGGCTCGCCGTGGAGAGGAGCCGGACGAGGGCCACCGTCGATTGCCAGCGGGGATCGGTTCGGAATCGACGGGCCAGCCGCAGCCCGGCCACCGGCAGGCAGACGAACCCGACCAGCGCGGTGTAGCGGTGCAGCGTGTCATGCCAGATCGGCGGCGCTCCCACCGGCGCCATCGGGAAGATCGCGGCCATCACCAGAGCGCCGGTCCAGCCGGCGAACAGCACCCAGGCGAGGCGATCGTCCGGCGCTCGCAGGTCGACCAACGCGAAAGCGATGCAGATCGACGCGAAAGCGAGCGCGATCATGCTGATGCCGACTAGACGCGCGCCGAGGTTGGTGAAGATCAGCTCGCTGAAGGTGGGGCGGATCAGGTCGATGCCGCCCGGCCGGCCCAGCTCGCCGGCGAGCGCGGTGGCCAGCGCGCAAGCGATCCATAGCGACCCGACGCCGGCAAGCATCCGAGCGAGGCGGCGCGGGTTGGGATCGACGACGGCGGTTGCGTGCGGTTGTACGGTACCCATGCGGACAGGCTGGGAGTCACGGGGACTCATCCGCGTCGGCCCGCTGACTGATTTCCCACCTCATCCGCGTCGCCGTCCGCGCGGCGGGAGTGCGACCTGATGGTGACGTTCAGGATCGCCCCACAGAGCGATGCCGACGGATTCTCGGCTGGTTACCCTGGCCGGTATGGACAGCACGGCAGGCAGACTCGGCCTCGGCGGGCTTGCCGGTCGGGCCGGGTACGCGCTGCGGTACGTGCTGGTCACCGGGCGGGACCGGGACCTGGCGCCGTCCGCCTGGGGCACCGGCCGGAAACGGTACGCCCAGCGGGCGCTGCTCGTGCTCGCGGTGGCGGTGCTGTTCGCGAGCGAGATCAGCAACGGGTACCTCCCCACCTACGGGGGCGCGGTGGTCCCGATCGTCGTCCTGCTGCACATGGTTCCGATTCTGCTCATGCGGCGTCGGCCGTTGACCGCCTGGCGATTCACTGTCGCGGGCACCGTGCTGACACTGGCCGTTGCGGCGATGCTCACCCACGGGGATGGCGGGCACGACCTCGGGACACCCTGGACAGCCGGAATGCTGCTGTACCTTCCCGTCCTGATGATGACGATCGCGCGCTGTCCGTTTCCCTGCGACCTGGCCGTCGCCGGAGTCAGCCTGCTGCTGGTCATCCCAGCAGGGATGGCGGTCGGCGCCGGGCCGCTGTCCGGCGCCGGGATATCCGGGATTCTCGCGGTGAGCGCCGCCACGCTGGCAGGCCTGGGCGTCGGCCGGCAGGACCGGATCGAACAGCAACTCGACGTGGTGAACCGATCGGTGGCCGAGGAGCAGACCAGGCGGGCCGTACTGGAGGAGCGCGCCCGCATCGTCGGTGAGCTGCACGACATCATCGCGCACCATCTGTCTCTTATCGCGGTGCGGACGGAGAGCGCGCCGTACCGGCTGGCCGCCCTGCGCGCGGCGACGGATGATGATCCGGTACGCGCTGAGTTCGCCGCGGTGGGCGACGCCACCCGGCAGGCGCTCAACGAGACCCGCCAACTCCTCGGCGTGCTGCGCCGCGACGACGACGAAGTGGACCTCGCACCGCAGCCCGGCCTGGGTGACATCGACGCCTTGGTGGCCGAGGCTCACTCCTCCAGCGTGCCCGCGACGCTGACGGTGCACGGGCACCCCCTCCCTGTGCCGCCCACCGTTGGCCTCGTGGTGTATCGAGTCGTACAGGAGGCCCTGAGCAACGCGCGGCGACACGCCCCCGGAGCGCCGGTGCGCGTCGAGCTGCGGCACGCGGCCGACCAGGTGTTGGTCACCGTGGACAACGATCCGCCGCCCCGGCCCGTCCGGCCGGTACCGGCAGGGTCCGGGTATGGTCTCGCGGGGATGCGTGAACGGATGGCGATCGTGCGCGGCGAGTTGGCCGCCGCGCCACGACCGGACGGCGGGTTCACCGTCAGCGCCGCGGTGCCGGTGACCGCCGACCATCGTGGAGCACTGTGGTGACGCGGGTGTTCATCGTCGACGACCAGGCCATGGTGCGGGAAGGATTCACGTTCCTGCTGGATGCGCAGCCGGATCTGTCCGTGGTGGGGACCGCCGGAGACGGTGTGGAGGCGCTGGCGACGATTGCGGAGCTCAGCCGGCAGGGTGAGCGACCGGATGTGGTCATGATGGACATCCGGATGCCGAAGCTGGACGGGCTGGAGGCGACCCGCCGACTGCTCACGCGGTCCGCGCACGACGACCCGGCATCGGACTTCTCATCGGGTCTCGTGCCGCCGGCCGACCAGCCGCTCAAGGTGCTCGTGCTGACCACCTTTCACCTCGACGAGTACGTCTACCAGGCGCTCCGCGCGGGCGCTAGCGGATTCCTCCTCAAAGACGCCACCGCGACCGAACTCGTCACAGCCGTGCGGGTCATCGCCGCAGGCGATTCTCTTCTGGCCCCGGCCGTGACCAAGCGGCTCATCGCCGACTTCATCCGAGCTGACCGCTCGACACCGCCGGTGCGCCCCGAGCGGTTGGCCGAGCTGACCACACGAGAAACGGAGGTCCTCACCCTCGTCGCCAAAGGCCTTACCAACGCGGATATCGCGGTCGAACTCGTCGTATCCGAGCACACGATCAAGACCCACGTTGGCCACATCTTGGGCAAACTGCACCTACGGGATCGGGTTCAGGCCGTGGTGCTGGCCTACGAGACCGGCCTCATCACACCCGTCGGAGCGACCGACAATCCACGCTCACCCGCGTAATGCCTCCACTGCCCCGACAATCGCATAGTCATCGGCGTCGGTGGCTTTCACAGACTCCAACAGCGAGCGGCTTTCTCAGCCGCGCCTGAGGTCTCCCAGCGCGACCATGGCGTTGTCAGGCAGGTCGGCGACCCGCAGCAGCTCGCCGCGGGACACCCGCCAGGCCAGCAGCCGGGAGGGCCGGCCCCGACTGGCGAACAGCACCGTGTCCTCGTCGTACCAGCCCATCACCTGACAGCACCCCGTCCACCGATCCGTCCCCGGCAACACAAGTCCTGCGGCGAGTTGCCCTGTCTCGGCGTCCAGCACCACGATCACTTCGGCCTCGATGACGTCGGCATAGGGGCGCGGGCCTCCGGCTCCGAATACATCCCCGGCGATACGTCCGCCGCGCAGCCAGCCCGTCCCCCACCACTCGCCCGTGCCCACGGCGAGTCGAGCGCGCATGCGGTTCAGCAGGGTCCCAGAGGTGTCCCAGCGTGTCAGTTCAGCCACCTGCGATGAGGGGTTGTGCAGTCGGTAGAGGTCTGTCTCCGGCTCTCCGCCCGCCACCGTCCCGAACCCGGGGTACGGCGGATGCCTGACCCTCCCGGTGTCGCTGTCCACCAGGTACACCGCCTCCTCCTGCTCGACCACGAGCGTGACGCCGTCCGGACGCCAGGAGACGCTCTCGTTGAAGCCGGGCACCGGCCAGCGGCGGGAGGTCGCGTCAGTCAGGTCGACGACCACGACCTCATCCCGCTGTGGAAAGGCCGCCATACGTCCGTCCGGGCTCAGCGAGGTGTCGTCCAAGGCAGATTGCTCGTTCCCATGCCGGTCGGTCACCCTGGCCAACCCGATGTCGTCCAGTTCGCGCAATCCGCCGTCGCCCCCAAGGGCGAGCACCGGGCCGGGGTCGCCCTCGCCGCCTCGTTGGAACAACGCCAGCGCCCGCGCCATCGGCGCGGCGGATAGCGGAGTGGCGCCGTTCAGCGAGAGTTTGTCAGGCAGGACCGTCTCCAGCCGGGGTAGCCGGTCTTCGTCGGCCCTCTCAACGCCTATCCAGATCCCGGGAGCCACCGCCGTCGCGGTCGCCACCGCCGATGCCGGCACGGACGGCGTGAGCGTGGCCGCCGACGCCGTCGGACTGTCCGCGGACCGCATCCCGGCCGTCCTAGGCCAGGCCGTCACGGCTGCCAGCAGCACTACGAACACGCCTGCTGCCACGACCACCCAGCGCGCGACGCGTGTCCCGTTTCCGCTGTCGAGTACCTCCTGATCGTCCACGCTTCGCCTTCCTGCCCAGTGGGATGACTCACCAGGTAGTACCGACGGGCACGAGAAAAGGTTCCTACGGCTTCGATGGCCCGGGGGACGGTCGCAGGTTCGAAATCCTGCAGAACGCGCGCTCGCTCTAAACAGCGGAAACCCCCGCCGAACTGCAGAGATGCAGTCGTACGGGGGTTCCCTGTGTCCGGCCGCCTACGGCTGACGATCTTCGTTTGCGGCCGTTCCTGCCCAATGCGTGCCCAAGCCTTCGGGGGGCTCGGCGCTGGGCTGATCCTCCTTGATCGGTGGGACGAACCGCTCCACGTCCGCGGAGCGCTTCGTCCCACCATCACGTCTCGTCGTAGGAATCAGCGGTTACAGCCCGGCGCACTGTCCCGTCTTCGGGCCGGACACCGAGTTGGGCTTCCCGGTGTTCGTGGGCGGCGGGGTGTTGCCAGAGCAGGACAGCGGACCACCGACATGGTTCGCGGCGATCACCGGCGCCGACTGCACCGAGTTGCCCGTCACACTGAGCGGGCCACCCACCTTCGTGCCGCTTATCGAGAGCCGGCCCGTGACCCCGGACACCGTGACCGGACCACTCACCGTGGTGTCGGTGAGCGAGACCGGACCCGTGGCCCCGGACACCGAGACGGGCCCGCTCACCACAGAATCGATCAGTCGTACCTGAGCTGCGCGGGTCACCGACAGCGGCCCGGACAGCTTGGCCTTCACCGCGACCAGTCCCGCGCCGGCCGCGACCGTCACCGGCCCGGAGACCACCGCGCCGTCGAGGCAGGTCAGTCCGGAGGAAACGGGCAGAGGCTCGTTCACCCGGCCCGTCACCTTCGTCGTGCAGGCGGAGGCAAGCTGTCGATCATGAGCGCCGACGTTCACGGCCCCGACCGTGATTCCCTGCGAACACGCCGAGACGAAACCGAACTGAGCCCCGGCACCTTCGGCCTGCTCTGCGTCGAAGCACACGTCATACGTGCCGTCCGGAACGCTGAGCAGGTAGCGCCCGTGCTCGTCCGTCGTCACCGGTGTGCCGACGGTCGCTCCCGTTTCCGGATCGTGCGCCGTCACGCGCACCCCGGACAGGGTCCCACCATCTGGACCGGTGACCGCACCGTAAATGGAATCCGGTCCGGCGACGAACGGCACGACCCAGGTCTGGTCCTGATAACTGAAGGTGACGGTTCCGTGGTACGCCTGGTCCGCCGGATAGGTGTGGCTCCCGCTGACCGACATCAGGCTTCTCCCTTGCCGTTGGCTCGCCACGTAATCGCGTCCCGCGACACTGGCCGCCTCCGTCGGGGATCCGTCGCCCCAATCGATCACGGCCGCGACATTGCCGGGCGGAATCGAGCCGGCGGTCAGACGCGCCAGGGGCGTATTGCTCAGGGTCTTGTCCACGCCGAACCGGGCGACCGTTCCCATCGCCGCCGGGCTCCAGGTGACCTGGGAGATGGTGCCGTAGTTCACGTTCGCGAACGCCCACCGGGGTCCGGCCACGCTGAGCCGCTGCCGATACGCGTCGTAGTCCTGGCTGAGCGTTTTGGGAGACCAGGCCTTTTCGAGGATTCCGGCCAGCCGCGGGAAGACCATGTACTCGTTCGTGGCCAGCCCACGCATCTGCTCGCCCCAGATGGGCGCCTCGATACCGAGGATGTCCTCAGCCTTCGGCCCGCCGTAAGCGGGTTGGGCCCAGACCGACCGGTACTTCTCGTACACCCATTCCGGGTCCCACGAGTAGGCCTGGAGAAGTTCCGTCCGCGGCGTCCTGCCGGGGGAGCCGTCATACCCGAAGTCGAGATAGGCGTTGTATTCCGGGGTCACGATGACGTCCCGGCCCTGGTTGAACCACTCGGGCTTGATGAGAGCGGGCCCACCGCCGGTGTAGTCGGACCAGTAATGGTTGATGGAGGTGGACCCCGGTGCGTACCCTTCCAGCGCCGGGTTCCAGCCCATCATCCGCTTGCCGTTGTCGTTGACGATGATCTCCATCTGCCGGATCCACCACTTGTAGTCCTCGTGGGGCATCCCGATGGCCTCGTCGCCGCCGATGTGGATGATGGGTGCGGGAGAGATCGCGGCAAGCTGCGCGATCGCGTCCTTCCAGAACGCGAGGGCCCGAGCACTGGCCGGGTCATTCGGATTGGTGCAGAACCGGTCGGTCTGGGTCTGGCCTTGGCAACCCACGACCGCGCGGCCGCCCAGGGCGGTGACCGCCGCCGTGGCATGGGCCGGGCCCTCCAGTTCGGGGACGATCTCGATGAACCGATCGGCCGCGTACTTGACCAGGCCCTTGAAGTCCTCTTGCGTGTAGAAACCCGCGAGGCAGGCCGCTCCGTTGCACCCGGTGCCGTCCAGTGCCGGGTAGCCCTTGATCTCGAGGCGCCAGGACTGGCTGTCGCTGAGGTGCAGGTGCAGTTGGTCGCCCTTCAACGCCGCCAGTTGGTCGATCATGGACCTGACTTCGGCCACCGTCATGAAGTTACGGGCCGGGTCGAGCTGGAGACCTCGATGCTCATAACGTGGGTAGTCCACCACCGTTATGGGCTGTGCCGTCCATGGCCCCACGCCGATCGAAGGCGAGTAGGTCGCCGCCGGCAACAACTGCCGAAAGCTCTGAAAGCCGTTGAACAGGCCGTGGGTGTTCGGGGCCACGATGCTCACGCCCGTACTCGACACCGTGAGGGAGTAGCCTTCGGCCGCGGCGACCTCGTTGCCCTGCGGAAGGCCGGCCACTGGAGCGACGGCGAGGGCGATATCGGCGGCGGTGGCGGAACCTGTCACCACGGGGAGTTCGTACCCGGTAGCCGGCCGCAGGTAGCCCGCGAGAACTTCAGCCGTGGCGGCGAGGCCACTGCCGGAGACCACGATCCGGGATTCAGCCGTGAGCTCCCACGGCTGACCGGTGCCGGGCGTCTGCTGCACCGGCACGGGAATGATCTGGCCCACGACCGGCGCCGGCTTGGGGCCGGACCACACCTCGAACTCGTTGATCGTGTATCCGGTCGTGGAATTCGTGGCCAGGGCCTGCATCCGTACGCAGGAGATCGGGTCCTTGCGATCGATGACCTGGGAATCCTTGTCGCTCGGATTCACCACGTGGGCGACCGTCGACCACGTCTGGCAGTCGGCGTCCGTGGCGACCTGCAGGTCGTACTCCGTCGGTTTGGCCGGCGACGTCCAGCGGCTGAACACCTCGTAAACCGGGGCGGGCGTGGCCAGCTTGACCTGGAACCAGTCCTGAGCCGGGTCATAGCCGTTACCGACCGACGCATAGTTCGAGGTCCAACCGTTGTGGACGAAGACGTCGATGGCGTTGGCGGGCGCGTACGTCGCAGCGGGGGCGGTCATGCGTTGAGACTTGGCGGAGGCGACCGCACCCGGCAGGAGCGCGAGATTGACGCTCTCGGCCGTGGCGCTCGTCGAAACCGGGAGAGGAGCGATCTGGGGTGATTCCGGGGAGGTCGACGCCGTGCCGGCCTGTGCGGCGTTCGCCGTGACACCGGTGAAGGTTGTGGCGAGGAGCGCACCGATTGTCAAAGCAGAGAGCGCGCGGGCCCGAGGCCGTCGACTTCCGCCGCGGCCCCTTCTCTGCTCGCGCTTCGCCGATAGGAACGAGATCTTCACGTCACTCCTTAAATCGGGGTACCGCATACCTCCAGCACGGGCCGCGTCCGGGCATTGGTTGGACATGTCCGGCGACCCGTTCGGCGCTGCAGCGTCCGTGCAGCTTCCTGATGTGGTGGTGGGGAGTTCACGCGGCCAGGAGACCGACCATCCCGGCGATCTTCTTGCTCATCTCGATTACCGCCTTGCTCTTGGGGGGTGACTGGTCTATACCGGTTGGCGGCCTTGGGCGGCGGATAGATCCCTTATGTAGGGGTCTCAGGCTGTCAGGGTAAACAGAAGTTAAAGTTTTGGTCCATACCGCCATGTATCGGATTCGCAACAACGGCGACTGTTGCCACAGCCGGTCTATACCGGGGCGAGGGACGGCGACGACGTCTGTCGGACTCGATGGGCGGGGGCGGTCGACCGGGAGATCGAACGCGGCGCATCCGATGGACACCATCGGTTCAGGTCGGTCCGGGCAAGGAGAACCGCCGCCTTGCCGTCCTCCGCCGGTTTCCCGAAGGGCCGCCTGCAGCGATGGCCGCGCGAGATCGCGCCACGAAGCGATCACTCAGTCGCTCGTTCACTTGCTGTGGCGGGCCTGCCTGAGGACACTCCTTGGAAGCCGGGTACGCCTTCGCCCTCCAGACCGGGTGGAATAGGGATCCGGGGTTTGGCCGGCCTTTCAGGAGAATCATGCTGGGATGGTTAGAATCAATCGACCCCTCCTTGGCCGCGGCCTTGATCTCCGCCGTGGTATCGGTTGCCGTAGCGGTGATGACCGTACTCTTGGCGCCCACTCTGAAATACGGATTGGACAGTCGACTCGAGTCACGGAAACTGGACCTGCACTACCGGTCTGAGCAACGGAAGGCACTTCGGGAACATATCGCGCGACACAAAGGCCGGATTCTGGAGACGGCGGCTGACCTGAACGATCGATTGGCGAACTTCGTGCGCCTGGCCGATGCGAAGGACTGGCTGGTGCTGGAGGGACGGTACCCTGGCGGATCATATTCCAGGACGTTTGCTCAGCGTCTCATCTCGCATTGGTGCGTCATCCAGCAGTTCACGGATTCCGCTATTTATGTCGACGCCACGGTGGCCACAAAGGGAGATCTGGCATTCCTGAAAATCTTGAGACTCAACATCGGCATATGGACCGACGCGAGTCTGTTCGAAGGCCTTCCATATGACCCGGCCCGTGCCACTGAGCATTTCTTCCAGGGCCAGTTGTCCGACATGGTGACATCGCTTCTGGCGTCCGCCGACGGCGACGGGGACATGACTTTGGGCGAGTTGCGGAGGGCTTTCACCGCGGCCCTGGATGACGAGCCGGAGACGTATCGGTCGATCTTCATGTTCCTCGACGGACTGCAGCCGGGCAGGCTCAAGTACCAGAGGCTCCTTGCGGCCCATCTCATGCTGATGATCACGCTCAACGACTTCGGCTACGACCACCAGCGGACGGCACCTGAACGTATGCGCCGCGTGGTCGATCTGCTGGATCCACTGATCCGCCGCAACTTCGTACTTCTCCTGCGCGAGGCGCACGTAGAGGAACAGACGGAAGTCAAAGCCCTCCTGGCCATGCTCGCGCTTCCGGGGGACAAGTAAGGCTCAGGCCGTAAGGCGGACAGAGGAGGGGGCCGGCGTGCTCGGCGTTGAGTGCGCAGGTCCGGCCGACCTTCATCCGCGTGCCTTCTCGACGTCCCGCACGGCCTTCTCCAGCAATCCCCGCATGGCGGTCTCGGCCGCGGTCGCGTCCTGCGCCCGGATCGCGTCCACCACCGCCCGGTGACTCGGCACCGGGTCGTCATGCGGCTCGACGCCGCCGTGCACCAGGCGGTCGCGCTCCGCGAGGCCGGTCTCCATGACGACCTCCATGCGCTCCAGCAACTCGTTGTGCGTGGCGGTCAGCAGCGCACGATGGAAGCTCAGGTCGGCGGCGACGGCGGCGACCGGGTCGCCGTTCGCAGCGGCCATCTCGTCCAGTGCGCCGGCCAGCGCGGCCAGGTCGTCTTCGGTCGCCCGGCCGGCGGCCAGGCGGGCGGCGGCCGGCTCGATGATGCTGCGGACCTCGTGCAACTTGTCGAGCAGTCGCGGATCGGCGCCCTCGGCGAACTGCCAACGGATCACGTCACCGTCGAGCAGATTCCAGTCCGCGCGAGGCCGGACGAAGGTGCCGCGCTTCTGCCGGGCGTCCACCATGCCCTTGGCGGAGAGCACCTTGAGCGCTTCCCGCAGCGCGGTGAGGCTGACGTCCAGCTCTTCCTGAAGCGCCGTCATGTTCAGCGTTTCACCGGCGGCGATCTCTCCGGCGAGGATGCGGCGCGCGATGACCTCGACGGTCTGCCCGTGGACGCCGCGGCGGGCATACCGTGCCAATGCTCTTCGCCCCCCTTCTTCCTCGTCCCTGTCGATCTTTCAGGATGAGGTTTTCACCGCGGTCCAGCCCCCGTCCACCACCGGGACGACCGCGCCGGGAAGCAGACCCGGCAACGGCGGTCGCACCCAGATGAATCATCACCTGGGTGCGACCGTCCGGTTCAGCAACTGGCGTTCAGACCCGCCCAGTCGGCACGGTCGTTGTAACCGCCGTCGCCCGCGTCGCCGACGACCAGGTCGAGCATCCGGACGCCGGTCAGGTCGACGTCGACCTGGCGGACGTCGTCTCGGGTCAGCACTCCGCTGTCGAACAGCACCCGGCCGTCGCCGATGACCTGGAACGTCGACGTGGCCCCCTCGGGGCCGACGTTGCGCACCGCGTCGTCCAGGCCGACGGTCGCGGTCAGCCGCTTGCACTGGTCACCGACGTAGTAGCGGACCGTGGACGGTGTGGCGACCCCGAGGCCGGTCGGGTACACCTGGCCGAGCATGCTGATCGGTGACCCGCCGCCGACGCTGAGGTCGACCGTCGGGCTCATCCACCCGCTGGTGGCGCTGATCCAGGTGTGGTGTGACAGTACGGCCTCGCCGTCCGGGGGCACCGGCGCGACCACCACCGCAGAAACCGTCGTCTGCTGCGGGCGGCCGTGCCCGATCACGTCGTACGACGTGGTGGCGGTCAGTGCGGCGCTACCGGCAGCGGCGGTGGCCGGGAGGGCCACGGCGAAGGCGAAGGTGGCCGCGTGGCCGGAGCCCAGCAGTTTCGGCGCCTTGCTGAGCTCACGGACCGTCCAGCCGGTGGGCGCCGTCAACCTGACCCGCGGCGAGAAGACCGGCCGCGTGCCGTCGTTGCGCACGGCCACCTCGACCCGCGCCTCGTCGCCACCGGCGGCCACGGGCGCCGACCCGTCCGGCACCGGGGCGTTGCCGACCATCGTCACCTGCGGCAGGCCGGCGACCACGTGCGGGAGACCCGGCGTGCCGTGGGCCCGGCCGACCCGGAACAGCGCCGCGCCGTGGGCGGGGACGGCCCCGCTGATGATGCCTGCGCTCTCGGTGACCTGGTTCGTCCACGCGTTCTTGAGGGTGAACCGGCCCCCGGACAGGCCGACCGAGGACGCCTTCGTGGTCAGGGTCTTCGAGCTGTCGCCCCGGTTGAGCAGCACCACTGCCCGGTCGCCGTCGGCCAGCCGCTTCACCCAGGTCTCCGTCGTACCGGCGGGGCCGACGCGGACGGCCTGCACACCGGCGGCGTCCTGGTTGATCCCGATCACGTCAGGGTCGGTGAGGATGTCCACGGAGGTCTGGCTGAGCTTGCGGACGTCGCTGCCGATCACCAGCGGCGCGGCGGCCACGGACCAGAGCGTCATCTGGGTACGGAATTCCTCGTCCGTCATCCCCAATTCGGGGCCGAGGTAGTCCGGGTCGTTGAAGTGACCGGGCCCGGCGACCTCGGGGTGCCGCGCGTTGGCGTCATAGTTGCGCAGCACGTCCTTGAACTTGATGTCGCCGACGAAGCCGACGTCGGTGTAGGTCCGCCAGGACTGCGCGATCGCCGGGGCGTAGCTCCAGGAGAACGTCGACTGCTGCTCCTCCGGGTAGTTTCCCCAGTCCGGCGAGGTCACCGGGTTGCACAGGCTGAAGATGATCGGCCGGTGGCCGGCGTTGTTCCGCAGCGCCTGGGCGAACTCGGTGTAGGCGGTCTTCGGGTCAAGGTTGGCGGCGATCCCGCAGAGGAAGTCCACCTTCACCGCGTCGAACTTCCAGGCGGCGAACTGGTCCGCGTCTCGCTGGTAGTAACCGTGACTGCCGAGTCCGCACCTGCCGGGGATGTACGGCCCCGCGTCGGTGTAGATGCCGGCCTTCAGGCCCTTGCTGTGGATGTAGTCCACCAGCGGCTTCAATCCGTCGGGGAAACGGGTCCGGTCGGCCTGCAGGTCGCCGGCGGCCGTCCGCGGCTCCGGGTCCTGCCAGCCGCCGTCCAGCCAGACGATGTCGTAGCCGGCCTTGGCCAGGCCGCGGGAGACGAGCGCGTCGGCGACCTCCTTGACGGACTCCTCCGAGAAGACGCCGCCGAGGCCGAAGTAGGTATTCCAGCCCTGGTACGGCGTCGGGCTGACCACCTGCTGAGGTGCGGGCCGTCGGCCTGTCGCCCCCGCACCCACGCCGGTACCCGCGTCGGCCTGGGCGGTCGCGGGCGCGACCAGCAGACCGGCCACGAGGGCGGTCACAGCGGTGAGCACATGTCGTTTCACATCGGGTTCCTTTGCTGCCGGGGAATGGCGGACGCCGCGATGGGCTACTTGCCGGACTTCCTGTTCTGGGCCGGCTCGTACTTCCGTCTTCACCTCGCTCCCGCGCCCGCGCGGGGTGCGCACCGGCGCGAGCGGCGCCGTGTGTTCGCCCGCTGCGCCAGGAGCACGTCAGTCGTCCGGCTCACGTCGGCCCAGCTGGGAGGACTTGCTCAAGATGTCCGACGCGGGGGTGGCGTACCAGCCGACGTGAGCCACGGCGCACAGCGGCTCCGAGACCTTCGAGGAACGTCCCCGACCGGCTGCCAGACCCAGTCATGTCCGCACTCCTGAGGTGGTTGTTTCCAGGGATCTTGTATCTCGTTACGGCAGCATGTCAACATTAATTCGTAATTTATGAGTTGTTAGGTTGCCTGGAGGTGATCTCATCGAACCCGGACCCGACGTGATCAGGCAGGTGAGACCGGACACCGTAATCCGGGGAGCGCTCCAGTTGGCCGAGCCTCTCCGCGGACGCCTCCGGGTGGTTCACGGAGTCGAGATGTGGCATGCGTCGGAACGCCGCCCCTGTCAACTGCGCCCATGGCAGCTGGACAAATGGTGGTACCACCGCATGGCCGGATACTGATCTCTTCGCA
Organism: Planotetraspora silvatica; assembly: GCF_016863315.1. Lineage (GTDB taxonomy): Bacteria > Actinomycetota > Actinomycetes > Streptosporangiales > Streptosporangiaceae > Planotetraspora > Planotetraspora silvatica. The sequence continues at coordinate 29,910 of NZ_BOOQ01000041.1, read as the reverse complement.
CTGAGCCGGCAGCCCGGGTTCGGAGTCTCGTTGCGTCGTACAAGAACCCCTTCGTGCAGGCCGGCGCCAGGAAGGCTCGCGCACGTGCACCTCCGTGGCCCTGCTCGGCGCTGGCCATCGATGCGCGTAAGCGACCGAACACGTTGCTGGTGACGCGGCATGCCGCGATCGGGCCGGTCGTCCCCCGGCCACCGCATTTCACCGCGGTGTCCGCCGGCTCGTCATGTGTCCGAGCGTGAGAGAAGCCAGACGAACACCGCGTGACGATGAGAAGGGCGACCGTCAGCCGGCGGCGTCGAGGACCTCGCGCAGCTTGCGGGCGAAGGCCTCAGGCTGCCCGGCGTAGCCGAACTCGCCGCCGAGGAAGCCGCCGTGGTGGCTCGGGAAGACCGTCGCCTGCTGACCGAGCAGTTCGGCCGTCGCCACCGAGGTGCGTGCGGTGAAGGTGTCCAGGGATTCCTCCCCCACTGCGATCACGACCCGCGTCGGCGCCGCGGCAAGCGCGTCGACGTCGGGCCGGTAGCTGCTGACCGCCCACGACCGGTCGGACAGGAGCGGATCGTCGCGGGAGCCGTCATCATCGGTCGGCATCCCGAACACGGCGGGGTCTGGCGCGGGCTGGGCGAAGTAGTCGTCGGTGAACTCGCCCTGCCACGAGGTCATCGCGATGAAGGCCGCCATGCCGGCACCCCAGCCCTTGGCCTCGTACGCATCCCGGACGCCGTCCCGGGCGCGCTCGGCAGCCTGGGCGTCGGAGAGCACCGGAATGAGCGGCGGCTCGTGCGCCACCAGGGTGGTCACGTCATCGGGGAAGGCCGCCACGAGGGCGAGCGCGGTCACCGCACCGCCACTGCTCGCGAACATCTCGACCGGGCCGGCATCGAGCGCCTCGATGACGGCGTGCACGTCGGCAGCCTGGATCCTGGGCTCATGGTCGACCCGGCCGTCCTTGCGGGTGCTGCGGCCGAGGCCGCGCGGGTCGTAGGTGACCACGGTGCGGTCGGCGAAGTGCGACGCCAACACGCCGAAGCCGCTGGCGTCCATGGGCTGACCGATCATGACCAGCGGCGGACGCCCGTCGGCGGTCGGCAGCGGGCCGTGAACGTCGTAGGTGAGGTCGACCTCGGGAGTCTCGAGTATCTGCGTTGTCATGACGGTGTAGACCCCTTCCGTATCAAGAACTCATCGGACCCTGCGCATGGATCTGGTCTGCGCAACGCGGCTTGGATCCGGGCGATGTCCTCGGCGTCCTTCGCCCGACGGGGCATCCCGGAACCCAGACCTCGATGCCGATCTCCTCGGCGATGCCGACGACCTCAGCGATCGCTCGCAACTGCTCGGCCTCGCGCTCGCTGTCCACGGCCGCACGCTACGCGCGAGTCGGCCTCCGAGGCAGCTCAATTGGGTCGCTCCGACAACGGGAAATCGCCTTCCACAGCATGAGAGCACCACCGCATCTGCCGCAAACAGTTGACACGACATATATGTCGTGTAATCTATTTTTCATGACAAGCGAAACGAAGAGCGCGACAAGCCCGATCAGGCAGGTGTCGGTGGTCAGCACCGGGACGGTGTCGATCCACCCCGAACATGTGGCCGCCACACGCAAACCGTTGTACTGGTGGCTGTTCACCTCGCGCCGGTGGACCCGTCCGCTGCCGATCAACGTCTATGTGATCGAGCACGACGACGGGCTGGTGTTGTTCGACACCGGTCAGGATCGGGCCTCCGTGACCGACCCCGACTACTTCCCCGGCGGCATCAGCGGAGTGGTGTACGACAGGCTGGCCCGCTTCGACATCGGCGCCGCCGACACCCTCACGGCCCAGTTGGCCTCCATCGGCTACGACATCGCCGACGTGCGCGTGGCCGTGCTCTCACACCTGCACCAAGACCACATCGGGGGGCTGCCCGAGCTGGCCGGCGCGGAGATCGTGATCAGCGGTGAGGAATGGCGGAGCCTCGACGCACCCTTGCCGGGACCCCGCGGTCTCCTTCGCGACCACATCGACCTACCCGGGCTACGCTGGCGACACATCGATCCCGGCCCCATCCACGACCCTCAGGCCGCGCCCTTCACGACCGGCCACGACCTGTTCGGCGACGGCGGCCTGGTCCTGCTGCCCACCCCGGGCCACACGCCCGGGTCGCTGTCGCTGCTGGTCCGCGTCCCTGGGCAGCCGCCACTGCTCATGGTCGGCGACCTGACCTACGACGCGCACCTGCTGGAGGAAGGCCATGTGCCGGGCGTCGGGAACAAGCGCCAACTGACGGAGACCACTAAGATGATCAACCTGCTGCGGGAGCAGAACCCGGGCCTGGTGGTCCTTCCCGCCCACGACCCGGGGGCGGCGTCACGGCTGGCCCCCGTGACCAGGGCTCTGGCTGCGAGAGGGGAGACCGCCACGTGAGATCCGCCGAAGAACTCCGGTACCTCATCCTGGCCGCCCAGCGTGAGGGCAACCGGCTGCTCGGCCAAGCACTGCGGCCGCTCGGCATCACCCCCTCCCAGGCCGAGGTGCTCCGCATCCTGCAGGATCGCCGGTCGCTCACCCTCAACGGCCTCGGCGATCTGCTGATCTGTGAGAGCGGCAACAGTCCCAGCCGTCTGGTCGACCGGCTCGCGTCCGCGGGCCTGGTGGATCGCCAGGTGTCGGCACACGACCGCCGTCACGTCGAGGTGACCCTCACAGCGGAGGGCCTGCGCCTCGCCGGGCAGATCGCCGCGATCGAAGAGGGCCTCTACGAGTTCATCGACGCCGCGTCCGAAGGCCACGACCTCGAGCAGATCACCGGCTTTCTCCGCGCCTTCGTCGCCGACCTGCCCGCCGGCCAGGCCCTGGCCCGTCGCAGCACCACTGAATGAGCCCCTGATCTCCCAGGAACAGGAATCGGTCTCATTTCTACTCCCGGGACGATTCGCCCTAACCCGGACCATCAGTGCGGGCGTCGATAATCCGTTGTCCGCCGCCATGCTCATCGCCGATGATTGCGGCCATGGCCACGACACGACGAGCCGACATGTTCACCGCTGACGGCAGGCCGTCCGACGACGACCCGCGTGAGAACGGACCAACGTTGGGCGGCGAGCGCACCACGCTGGTCGAAGCCCTGCGCTGTGCACGTCTCACATTGGAGATGAAATGCGCAGGTCTTGATGCGGAGGCCATGGCGCGGCGTTCCGTCGAGCCGTCGACGATGTCACTCCTGGGGCTGGTGCGGCACCTGGCCGAGGTGGAGCGTGCGACGTTCCGGGTACTGATGGCAGGGCAGGACGCGCCCCGGCTGTTCACCTCCGACACCGACCGTGACGGTGATTTCGACGGTGCTGTTCCCGACCCTCAGGTGGTGGCGGAGGCGTGGGACGCATGGCGTGCGGAGGTGGACTTCGCCGAGCGGTTCGTGGCCGAGGCGCCCAGTCTCGACATCACCTGCGACGATCCCTTGAATCAGCATGGCAGCGGCGGAGGGGCGATGTCGCTGCGCGAGGTGCTGGTCGGATCGATCTGGGAGTACGGCCGCCACATGGGTCACGTCGACCTGTTGCGCGAGCGGATCGACGGACGCATAGGCCAGTAATGATCACGGGTGGGTCCGGCCGAACCCGTTGAGGTACAACGAACCGCGCTGCCGCCGGCCTCGTCGTGCATCAAAGGGCACGCTACTCAAAGATCTTCCCGGGTTCCGCGAACCGATGGACTAGGACGTTGACCAGCGCCTTAGCCCTCTCTAGCGTGTAGTGATGGTCGGTTTGCGGCATATGCAGCGGATTGGCAACCTGCCTGCCGACCTGACCAGCTTCGTGGGCAGGAAACGGGAACTCGCCGAGATCAAGCAGCTGCTGACCGTCTCGCGGCTGGTGACGCTGACCGGGCCGGGCGGCGTCGGCAAGACGCGGCTCGCCCTTCGGGCGGCGTCCGAGGAGCATCGCGCGTTCGACGCGGTGTGGCTGGTGGACCTGACCGGCCTCGACGACCCGGAAGTCGTGGTGGAGACGGTCGCGGCGACCATCGGCCTGCGCGACGAGTCCACGACCCGCCCACTGGACAGGCTTTCCCTGCTGCTGTCTTCGCAGCGGACGTTGCTCGTCCTCGACAACTGCGAGCACCTGAGCGACGCCTGCGCCGGGCTCGCCGACTGTCTTCTGCGGACCGCCTCGGAACTGCGGATCATCGCGACAAGTCGGCAGTCGCTCGGCATCCCGGGCGAGCGCGGGATGCCGGTGGCGCCGCTCGCCGTTCCCGGCCCGGATCAGCCCCTGACGGCGAAGGCGCCGGAACTGTACGACGGGCTCGCCCTGTTCATGGAGCGGGCGGTGGCGGTGCTGCCCGAGTTCTCGTTGAACCAGGACAACCAGGCGGCGGTCGCCGAGCTGTGCCGTCGGCTGGAGGGCATCCCTCTGGCGATCGAACTCGCCGCGGTGCGTCTGCGGGCGTTGTCGGTGAACACGCTCGTCGAGCACCTCAACGATCGTTACCGCTTCCTGACGCGCGGCAGCCGTACGGCCGCGCCGCGTCAGCGGACCCTGCACGCGCTGGTCGACTGGAGCTTCCAGTTGCTCTCCCCCAGCGAGCAGACGCTGTGGAGTCGCTTGTCGATCTTCCAGGGGGACTTCGATCTGGAGACCGTCGAATCCGTCTGCACGGGCGGCGGCATCGAGCGGCAGGACGCGCTGGACCTGGTCGACGCGCTGCTGGACAAGTCGCTACTGCAGCGGGAGGAGCACGAGGGACAGGTCCGGTATCGCATGCTGGAGACGCTCCGGGAGTTCGGGCGGCTGCGGCTGGGCGCCGACGAACGGCGGTCGCTGCTGCGGAGGCACCGGAACCGGTACCGGCTGCTGGTCGATCAGGCGGCCGCCGAATGGTTCGGCCCCCAGCAGGTCTCCTGGTTCACCCGGCTGCGGCTGGAGCGCGCGCATCTGCGGGCCGCCATGGAGTTCTGCCTGCAGGAGCCCGGCGAGGCGGAGACCGGGTTGCACATCGCCACCAGCCTGTACGAGACCCACTGGAAGCCCAACGCGTTCTACAGCGAGGGCCGTCACTGGCTCGACCGCATGCTGGAGGCTGCTCCGGGGCCCACCGCCACGCGAGCGGAGGCCCTGTGCGCCGAGGCCGACGCCGCCTTGACCCAGGGTGACATCGCGGCGGCCGAGCTTCTCGTCGAGGAGGGCCGGGTGCTGGCCCGCGAGCTGGATCACTCGCAGGCCATGGGCCTGGCCTCGCTGATCTCGGGTATGGCGGCGAACATCAGGGGCGACTACGGGCGGGCGGCCGTCCTGCTCGAGGATGCCGCGACCAGGAACGCCGCCGCGGGCAACACCTTCCGTCTGGTGTGCGCCCTACTCTCCCTCGGAACGGCCGCCCACTACCTCGGCGACCGGCGGCGGGCCGCCGAGCTGATCGAGCGGAGTCTCGCATTGTCCGAGGCGCACGGGGAGAGCTGGATCCGCTCCTGGGTGCTGATCATCGTCGCCGTCGGTGCCTGGCAGAACGGCGACAACGCGCGGGCGATCTCGCTGTTACGCGAAAGCCTGGTGGTCGGGCGCGACTTCGACGACCGGCTGATCATCACGATCGGCATGAGGGCGCTCGGCTGGATCCTGGCGAGCGAGGGTCACCTCATCGGCGCGGCTCGCATGCTCGGCGCCGCGGACGAGGTGCGCCGCACGGCCGGCATCTTCACCCGCTGGAGCCAGCACACCGAGTTCCACGAGCAGTGCGTCGCCACCCTGCGGGAGAAGCTGGGCGACGAGGCCTTCGCCGGCGCCGTACGGCAGGGCGGCGGGCTGACGGTCGAGAACGCGACCGCGGAGGCGCTCGGCATCGGGCCTGACGCGGAGAAGAAGGCCGAGGAGAAGAAGGCGGCGGAGAAGCCGTCGCCGCTGACCAGGCGAGAGCACGAGGTCGCGGAGCTGGTCGCCCGGGGATTGGGCAACAAGGAGATCTCGTCCGCGCTCGTCATCGCCCAGCGCACCACGGAGAGCCATGTCAAGCACATCTTGACCAAGCTCGGATTCAGGTCGCGCACCCAGATCGCGGCCTGGATGACGGCTCGAAAGGCAGCTGAGCAAGCAAGGCCATAGAGGGATCGTGCGCCGGTTCACCCGCCGCGCCCCGCTGTCCCCGGAGGTGCCGCACTTCTCTGACTTCCCTGGATGAGGTGAGCGGCGAATTCGGCGCGACCGCGTCCAGCGGGCGTCCGTACGGCCAATGCTCCCCCGGGGGCGTCTGGGCAGACGACGCGAGCGGGAGGCGGACGACGAACCGGACGCCGGGTTCGGCGTCCTGGACGAGGATGTCTCCGCCGTGCGCCTCGACGACCTCGCGGACGATGGCCAGGCCGAGGCCGGGGCCGCCGTCGCTTCTACTCCTGGCCGTGTCCCTCCGGGAGAACAGGTCGAACATCCGCTCACGGTCCTCCTCGGGCACGGGCTCGCCGTCGTTGCCCACCGACAACAGGGCTCGCTCGCCGTCCCGGCGGACCTCCACGTCGACCATCGTCGCGCTGTGCCGTTCCGCGTTGTCCAGCAGGCTCGCCACCAGCCGGGACAGCAGGGGGCGCGACCCCTCGACGGTCACGCCCGCCTCCCGGTGGAGCCGGATCGGCCGTCGTCCCGAGCGGCACCGGAGTTCGCCCGTGACCAGTCGCCCCAGATCCACCTCATCTCCGGCGGCCGGCGGCACGGTCCCGATGTCCGCCAGCAGCAGCAGGTCGGCCACTATCGTCTCCAGCCTGTTGAGGGCCCCAAGCGCCCCGCTGATCGCCTCGCACGCGTCCGCCGGATACAGCAGCGCCGCCTCCAGCTCGACACGGACGGCGGCGAGGGGGGTGCGCAGTTCGTGCGACGCATCGGCGGCGAACTGGCGCTGCTGCCTGAGCGCATGCTCAGTGATCTGCTCGGCAGAGCTCCAGATGCGGTTCATACTCGGCATTCTCGGATTTCCTCGATCCACGGCTGGACGTGCGGTCGAACCCACTCCACCAGCATGCGTGTACCGGGCTCCCCTGAGGACGGGATAAACCACGACATTCATACCGAAACCGGGCCGGGTAGCCTCAGCCCCGCTCCGTCGTGGCCTCTGATGCCGTTCCATCCGATGCCGTGTCATCCGTGAGTGCGGCGAGCTCGCCCAGGGTCACCGGGAACGCGAGGCTGCGGGTGGACAGCGAACGGAGGTCTTCCGCAGTGGTCTCGCGACCGCTCAGGCAGGACGCGATCTCCGCAGTCGCAAAGCCGCACATGCGTCCCTGGCACCAGCCCATCCCGGGCCTGGCCAGCATCTTCAACGTGCGCGCATCCTCCGCGCCGAGGTCGTGACAGGCCCGGAGGAGATCACCGTAAGAGACCTCCTCGCACCGGCACACCAGCGTCGGCTCGGCCAGCCACTCCGTCCACGCACCCGGCACCGGATACGCGCGATGCATGGCGGCGGCGAACTTCCGTCCCCGCCGGATCGCCCTTTGCAACCGCCGGACCACGGCCGCCGTCGCCGGACGGCGAAGTGAGGCACTGAGGGCGAGGGCGCTCAGGCGGCCCTCGGCGACGGCCAGGGCCGCGCCGCCGACGCCGGTCGCCTCTCCCGCGACGTACACGCCGTCGACGCTGCTGCGCTGGAGGTCGTCGACGACCACGACGAGAGAGCCGTCCACGTCCTTCCTGGTGTCCACGCCGAGCATGAGCGGCAGCTCGAGCGAGGGGGTGAAGCCCCAGCCGAGGGCCACGAGGTCGGCGGCGACCTCCCGATCCGGCCCGGTGAGACGGCCCTCGCGATCGACCCTGGCCATCCGGACCGCCTCGACCCTGTCCTCACCGAGGATCTCGCGGATCACGGTCCTTCGGCGGTAGGGAATGCGGTGGCGTGCCATCAGCACCGCGTACTGCAGCGCCTCCACGCCCTTGCCCGGGACCGACATCGCGCCCACGGGATCACGCAGCCAGCCGAGCGTGCCGTTGGCCTCGACGACGGCCGCCAGACTCGCACCGGCTCGCGCGAGGCCCGTGGCCACCGGAAGAAGGAACGGCCCGGTTCCGGCGACGACGGCACGCCTGCCCGCAAGCGTGCGATGACCCTTGAGCAGGGCCTGTGCACCGCCTGCGGCCATGACCCCGGGCAGGTCCCACCCGGGGACGGGCAACTGCCGGTCATATCCCCCCGGGCAGAGGATCAGCGCCCGCGCCGCAACCGCCCGGCTCGGCCCGGTCTCCGTGCCCCCGCTCACTCCGGCCCCGACGCGTCCGGCGGACCCGCCGAATGAGCGCGTCACCCGCAGGGTGAACACGCCGGGATCGTCACGGGTGATGAGCCAGACCTGGTGGCCGGGGAGGTAATGGATCCGGCCGTCGGCGGTCAGGACGTCCAGACGGTCGCGCAGTCGGGTGAAGGCCGACCAGCCGTGATGGCCGCGGTGGTCGCCGGGACGGGCGTGGCTCTCGTCGTAGTGCCGCCAATATTGGCCGCCGGGTTGTCCGGCGGCGTCGACGAGGACGACGGCCAGTCCGGCCTCGGCGCTCTCCACGGCGGCGGCGAGCCCGGCCGGGCCCGCGCCGACCACGGCGACGTCATGCGTGTACGGCACGGCCGCCCTCCCCGTCATCGCGGTCCCCCCGCGTCGCCGGCGTGGCCGCCGTCCTCCCCGTGACCGACGGTCTCATGGCGCGCGTCGTCGCCGAGGTGCATGCCGTCCCCGGCCGGGACGAGGCAGGCACGCTGGCCGGGCACGCCGTCGACCGAGATCAGGCAGTCGAAGCAGACGCCGATGCCGCAGAACAGGCCGCGGGGTCTGCCGCTCCCGCGGGTGGTGCGCCAATCGAGGATCCCCGCCGCCACCAGGGCCGCGCCGACGCTCTGACCGGGCTCTGCGGGGACGGCGGCTCCGCGGAAGGTCATCCGGTAGGTCACCTGAGCACCTCCTCGGCGTCGGGGAATCTGCCGGGGGCGAACGGCGCGAGATCCAGGCCGGGCTCGTCCCCCGCGAGAGCCTGGGCGATCAGCTTGCCCGTCCCTGCGGACAGGCCGATGCCGGCGCCCTCGTGCCCGCAGACGTGCCAGAGGCCGGGCGCGCGCGGATCCGGGCCGATGACGGGCAGGTGGTCGGGACAGTAGGGACGGAAGCCGAGATAGGTGCGCATCGCGCGGACCTCCCGCAACATCGGGAACAGCGCGATCGCCTTGGCGGCGAGGGCGCTGATCGCGGTGACGGACACCGTACGGTCGAAACCGACGCGCTCGCGCGACGAGCCTATGAGGATCGTGCCGCCGCCGGTTCCCTCGACCACGGGCGAGGTCTGCAGGGCGGCGTCCGAGCTGGCCACATCCCCGACGTACTCGGCGGCGTACACCTTGTGGCGGATCGTCCGGACCGGCATGGGCTGGGTGACCAGGATGAAGCCGCGGCGGGGCAGCACGGGGACGTGCACTCCGGCGAGGTCGGCGACGCCGCCGGCCCACGTGCCGGCCGCGTTGAGCACCGCACCGGCCGGAATGTCGCCGCCGGAGGTCCGCACGCCCTTGACCCGGTCGCCGTCGCGCAGGAACCCGACGACCTCGGTGCGCGTGCGCACCTCCGCCCCTGATTCGCGGGCCAGGCGGAGCAGGTGCGCGACCACCAGCATCGGCTGGACCTGGGCGTCCTGGGGGTAGAAGGCGCCCCCGGCGAGCTCGCGGGAAAGGTGCGGCTCGTGATCGTGCAACTCGTCCCGCGCGACGTCCCGGACCTCGACACCGCACCGGCGCTGGTGGACGCTGAGCTCGCGCAGCGAGGAGAGGCCGCGCTCCGAGCCTGCGACGACCAGTCCGCCTTTGGCCTCGAACTCCCACAGACCGGCGTGTTCCGCCAGGTCCTCACGCCAGACCTGCTGCGAGTACAGCGCCAGGTCGAGCTCGGGGCCGGCCTCCTTGTCGGAGACCAGCAGGTTGCCCTCCCCCGCGCTGGACGTGCCTCCGGCGAGCGCGCCGCGCTCGACGACGACCACCCGCAGCCCGGCCAGCGACGCGAAGTACGCACTGGCCGCGCCCACCACGCCCGCCCCGACGATGACGAGGTCCGCACTCATGGGGCGTCCGCGGCGGCACCTGCCCACAACCCGCGCACGTGACCGACGTGGCGGTGCATGAGGATCTCGGCCCCGACCGGGTCGCGGGCCTCGATGAGGTCCAGCAGTTCGTGATGCTCGGCGGCCGAGGCGCCCAGCCTGCCGCCGCGCAGCAGCGAGGCCAGGCCGAACAACCGTGTCTTGGCGCGCAGGCCGGAGACGACCTCCAGCAGGAACCGGTTGCGGCTGTAGCCGAGCAAGGTCAGGTGGAAGACGTGGTCGGCCTCGATGTATCCGACGAGGTCGCCGCGTTCGGCGGCGTCGACGATGGCCTGCGCCAGCGTCCGCAGCCCGGGAAAGTCCTCCGCCGGTATCACGGTCACGGCGTCCCGAACGGTCGGCGGTTCGATGAGCAGCCGTACGGCGGCGAGGTTGTCGAGATCCTCGTCGGACACCTCGGTGATCCGGAATCCCTTGTTCGGGTGCGCGACGACCAGGCCCTCCTTCACCAGGTCGAGCATGGCCTCCCGCACGGGGGTGGGCGAGACGCCGAACTGCGCGCCCAGCGTGGGAGCCGAGTAGACCACGCCGGGCTCCAGTTCACCGGAGATGATCGCGGCCCGCAGGGCGTCCCTGATCCGGTCGCGGAGGTTCTCGCGCCGGCCGATGTCCGGCAGGCCGGGAACGGAGGCAGGACTCACAGCAGGAAACCGGCGGGGAACGGGTCGGTGGGGTCGAGGTGGAACTGCGAGGTTCCGGTGACCCATGCCCGGCCGGTGATCGACGGCAGCACCGCGGGAACCGACCCGACCGTGGTCTCGCCGAGCAGTCGTCCCGTGAAGCGCGTGCCGATGAACGACTCGTTCACGAAGTCCGCACCGATCCCCAGCTCTCCGCGCGCGTGGAGCTGGGCCATCCGGGCGCTCGTGCCCGTGCCGCACGGTGAACGGTCGAACCAGCCGGGGTGGATGGCCATGGCGTGCCGCGACAACTCGGCGGTCGAGCCGGGTGCCTTCAGATAGACGTGATGGCAGCCGTTGATGTCGTCGCGCTCCGGGTGGACGGGCCGGTCGTGCTCGTTCACCGCGTCCATGATCTTCAATCCGGCGGCCAGCAGGTCGCCGGCGCGGGATCGGTCGAAGGGCAGGCCCAGGTCCGACAGCTCGACGACCGCGTAGAAGTTCCCCCCGAACGCCATGTCGTAGCCGACCTCGCCGAAGCCGGGGACCTCGACCTTCCGGTCCAGCGCGTACGAGAACGACGGCACGTTCTGGATGGTGACCGACGTCGCCGCGCCGTCCTCGACCGCGACGGACGCGACGACGAGCCCGGCGGGAGTGTCGAGCCTGATCGTGGTCACCGGCTCGACGACGGGCACCATCCCGGTCTCGACGAGGACCGTCGCGACCCCGATCGTGCCGTGACCGCACATCGGCAGCAGGCCGGAGACCTCGATGAACAGCACGCCGTAGTCGGCGTCGGGACGCGTGGGCGGCTGCAGGATCGCGCCGCTCATCGCGGCGTGCCCGCGCGGTTCGTACATGAGCAGCGTGCGGACGTCGTCGCTGTTGTCCATGAACCACAGCCTGCGCTCGGCCATGGTCTCGCCGGGAATCGTCCCCATGCCGCCGACGATGACCCGCGTGGGCATGCCCTCGGTGTGGGACTCGACGGCGTGGAAGGTGCGGCGTGATCTCACTTGTAGCCCTTCGCGAGGACGGCTTCGGTGTCGGCAATGATGCGGGCGACCAGTTCCGGCGGGAGCGGCAGGCGCGGCGGGCGGCAGGGACCGCCCTTGCGGCCGGCGACGTCCATCGACAATTTGATCGACTGAACGAACTCGGTCTTGGAGTCCCAGCGCAGCAGTGGGTGCAGGTCACGGTAGATCGGCAGCGCGGTGGCGATGTCCGCGGCGTCGTCGGAGGTGACCAGCCGGTACAGCGCGGACGTGGCCTCGGGGAACGCGTTCGGGTAGCCGGCGATCCAGCCGACGGCCCCGGCGATGCCCAACTCGAGCAGCACGTCGTCGGCGCCGACCAGCACGTCGAGGCCGGGCGCCAGTTCGGCGATCTCGTACGCCCTGCGGACGTCGCCGGTGAACTCCTTGACGGCGACGATCAGGCCCTCGTGGAAGAGTTCGGCGAGCAGTCCCGGCGTCAGGTCGACCTTGGTGTCGATGGGGTTGTTGTACGCGACGATCGGCAGTCCGGCCTTGGCCACCTCTCGGTAGTGCTCGACGACGGCCTCCCTCCCGGCGCGGTAGGAGTTCGGCGGGAGCAGAAGGACGGACGTGGCCCCGGCGGCGGCGGCCTGCTCGGCCCAGCGGCGGGACTCCAGCGCGCCGTACGCGGCGACGCCCGGCATCACGCCGAACCCGGCGGGGGCGGCCTCGACGGCCGTCTCGACGACGCGTGCCCGTTCCTCCGGGGTGAGCGTCTGGTATTCGCCCAGGGAACCGTTGGGCACCACCCCGTCGCAGCCGCCCGCGGCGAGGAACCGCACGTGCTCGGCGAACGCGGTGTGGTCGACGGAGAGGTCCTCGTTGAAGGGCAGCGCCGACGCGACGTGGACGCCGCGCCATGGCCTGGCGGAGGTGGTCATCCCGAGCTCTCCTCAGTGCGGTTTGCGGCTGGTGCAATGTCACATTGTTAGAGCGCCGTCAGGTGATTTTCAAGACCGGCGGCGCCCATCTCGGCCGAGACCGTGCGCTTCCGCTTCATGCGTGAGGATCCCCGCAAATCGCACAATCGGCGACCTAACGCATCTATAGGCCTAACGCCATCTATACGGCACCTATACAGCCGTTGATCAACATGATTTCCGACTGCGTATTCACGTTGTGCGGAGGTAGAGGATGTTGAAGAAATCAAGGCGGCTGACCGCGTTACCGCCCCTCATAGCCCTGGTGCTGGTGTCCACTGCCGTGGTGCCGGTCCCAGCGAGGGCGGTGCCGGTCCCGGCCAAGGCCCAGGCGCCGGCCACGACCTGTCCCGACGAGATGCCGACCGAGATCTCCGCCAGGCTGGCCGCCGCGGTCTGCGACAAACGGATCAAGGTGGCGTCACTCACCTCGGAGACCGACGAGTACTTCGTCAACCCCGACGGCACGGTGACTCAGGAGCACCGCTACCGCCCCGTACGGGTGAAACGTGGCGATGAGTGGGCCGCCGCGGACGCGACGCTGGTCGCGAACCCGGACGGGTCGATCGCTCCGAAGGCCTCGTCCGTCTCCTACAGCTTCTCCGGCGGCGGTCAGGGCCCACTGGTGCGCGCATCCGAGAAGGGCACCGAGTTCTCTCTGGACTCGCCACTCGGCGCTCTGCCCAAGCCGGTGCTGAACGGCGCGACCGCCACCTACCCCGAGGTGCTTCCCGGCGTCGACCTGGTGCTGACCGCGGATGTCGACGGGTTCGCCGAGAAGCTCGTGGTCAAGTCCCGCCAAGCGGCCGCCGATTCCCGGCTGAAGGCGCTGACGTTCGCCACCTCCCTGAAGAAGGGCAGGATCAAGGCCGACGAGCACGGCAACGTCGCGATCGTGAACGCCAAGGACGACCCGGTGTTCACCACCTCGGCCGCGGAGATGTGGGACGCCACCGCGGAAAAGGCGATGACGCGCAACCCCGCCACCTCGGCCGTCGGCGCGCCGACGGGTAAGCGCAGCAAGATGGACGTGCGGCTTTCGGCCGGCGCCCTGAAGGTCACCCCCGACGCGGCCCTGCTCACCGACCCCGCCACCGTCTTCCCCGTGACGATCGACCCGAGCTTCACCGCCGCCAAGTCGGGCTGGACGTACGTCGACTCGGCCTATCCGACCAGCGCCTACTACAACTCAACCAATGACGCCACGGCCGGCACCAGTAGCGCCGGCTCGGCCAAGCGGCGCTCGTTCTTCAACATGAGCTTCTCGGGGATGGGCACGGGCAAGCACATCATCTCCGCGACGTTCAACATCAAGGAGACCTGGGCCTGGTCCTGCTCCGCCAGGAACGTCGAGCTGCACAGAACCGCCGCGGTGGGCTCCTCCACCAACTGGAACAACCAGCCCGCCTCCAACCTGTCCATCGGCGCGAAGAACGTCGCCTACGGCTGGTCGTCCAGCGGGCTCGGCGGCCCTTCGACCTGCCCCGCGGCCGTCGTCGGCTGGGACGTGACCAGCGCCCTGCAGAGCACCGTGACCGCCGGCGGCACGTCCATCACGTTCATGGTCAAGGCCGGCAGCGAGACGGACAACTACTACTGGAAGCGGTTCGAGAACAACCCGAGCATCTCCATCACCTACAACACGATCCCGGCGACGCCCGCGAGCCTGGCGATCGCGCCATGCACCACGTGTGCCAGTCCCGCCCTGGTAAGCGCTCCCCAGCCGACGCTGTCCGCCAAGGTCAGCGACACGGACGCGCAGGCGCAGCGGGCCGACTTCGAGGTGTGGACTCCCGACCACGTGACCAAGGTCACCGGCGGCTCCGTCTCGAACATCTCCTCCGGCGCCACCGGATCGTGGAAGGTGGGCACGCCTCTCGCCAACACCGCCTATCACTGGCGGGTCCGTTCCTTCGACGGCACCGACTACAGCGCGTGGTCGAGTTGGTTCACCTTCACCGTGGACGCCACTCCTCCGCCCGCTCCCGCCGTCTCCTCCGACGACTACCCAGAGGACGGGTGGGCGAAGGGATCCGGCCAGGCGGGCAAGTTCACCATCACGCCCGGCGGCACCGACGTGTCGGCGGTGCTCTGGTCCTTCGACGGCGGCGCCCAGCAGTCCGTGGCGAACTCCGGCGCGCCGTACGCGCTCAACTGGACCCCCGGCAGCGACGGCCCGCACACCCTGAAGGCGTGGGTGAAGGACAAGGCGGGCAACCTGTCGCCCGCCACCACGTACGCCTTCAACGCCGGCACATCGGCCGTCACCTCCCCGAAGGACGGGCAGTCGAGCGCTCACCGGACCGTGCTGGCCGCGACGGGCAGCCCGGGACTGACCGCGGTCACCTTCACCTACCGGCGCGGTGAGACCGACACCTGGCACCAGGTTCCCGCCGCGGACGTCCGGAAGAAGGCGGACGGCGCGGCGATCACCTGGCCGGTGGCGATGGCGTCGGGCGTCTCCCCCGCCCTGGTCTGGGACACCACGCACACGCTCGCCGACGACGGCGTGATCCAGGTGCGTGCCGAGTTCGCGACCTCGACCGGAACGGCGGCGTCCCAGTCCGTCGACCTGATCGTCGACCGCGACGCGGAGGGCGCGACCACCCAGCCCGTCGGGCCGGGCCTGGTCAACATGCTCACCGGTGACTTCAAGATGGCGGCCACGGACGCAAGCGTGTTCGGCGTCGGGCTCATGCGCTCCTTCTCCTCACGCGACCCACGCAAGGGCTCGTCGCTGCCGGGAGTCGCGGCCATCTTCGGCACCGAGTGGACCGCGGGTGGACTCGCCACGACGGGGCAGGGCACCTTCGCACAGCTCCGCCCCACCTCGGCCACCTCGGTCGAGCTCAGCGGCGACGGCGCCTCCGTGGCGTTCACCAAGAACACCGACGGCTCCTTCACCCCCCAGCCCGACGCCGCCAATCTGGCGCTGACCTTCGACTCGGCGACGGACCGCTACACCCTGTCCGACGTCAACTCCGCGGAGCGGACGGTCTTCGCCAAGGTCGACCCCTCAGGGACGATCTACCTGGTCCGCGCCGTCTACCCGGCGAGCGGCAAGGGCAGCACGGTTTTCGTCTGGGAGTCGGTGACCGGCTCCGACGGCAAGCCGCTGGCCAGACCACTCAAGATCATTGCCCCGTCGTGGTCGGTCTCCTCGCAGACCGACTGCGACGTGGACGTTCTCACCAACCTGCCCAAGGGCTGCCGGCTGATCAAGTTCACCTACGCCGCCACGACGACCGCGGGCGCGCAACTCGGCGACGTGGCGGGCCAGGTCAAGCAGATCAGCCTCTGGGAGGGCGGGGCAAGCGCTCCGCAGGGTCTGGCCGAGTACCGCTACGACGACCTGGGCCGCCTCCGCGAGCAGTGGAACCCCAACACTCCTGAGGTCAAGACCCGCTACGACTACGACCTCGGGGGCCGGGTGAACCGGTACACCCCGCCCGGCGAGCTGCCGTGGACCTTCACCTACGGCAAGGCGGGCAACTCCGACACCGCGTCCGACGGGATGCTGCTCAGCGTGTCCAGGCCGACGCTCCGTCCGGGAACCCTGAGCGAGACCAACGGCACGGCGACCGCCTCGGTCGTGTACGACGTCCCGATCAGCGGGAGCGGTTCGCCGTACAACCTGGCCGGGGCGACCACGGCGGCCTGGGGTCAGAGCGACGCGCCCGTCGACGCGACCGCGATCTTCCCGGCCGACCAGGTACCCGCGAACAACACGGGGCGCGGCGGCCTGGCCGGATCCGACTACGGCCGTGCCACGATCACCTACCTCAACGCGTCCGGACAGGTGGTCAACCGCGCGGAACCGGGTGGTGGCGTGTCCACCAGCCAGTACGACGCGCAGGGCAACACCGTGCTCTCGCTCTCCGCGGGCAACCGGGCTCTCGCCCTGGGTCAGGGGCCGAACGCGGCGAACGATCTGACCCGGCTCGGCCTGCTCAACACCCCGACCGCGGAGCGGGCCCGGCTGCTCTCCGACGAGACCACGTACAGCGCCGACGGGCAGCGTGAGGAATCCTCGTCCGGGCCGCTGCACCTGATCCAGCTGAACGGCGTTCAGGTCCCCGCCAGGAAGCACACGGTCAACACCTTCGACGAGGGACGGCCGGCGGACGCCAAGGTGGCGAACCTGGTCACCACCGTCACCACCGGCGCCTGGGTGCCCGGCAGCACGGCGGACGCCGATCTCCGGGTCGGCAAGACCTACTACGACTGGACCTCCGGCAACGTCACCAAGACCGTCGACGACCCCGGCGGCCTGGCGATCACCAAGACGACCGGCTATGACACGGAAGGCAGGGTGATCCGCACCACCACGCCGAAGTCGTCGGGAGACGACGCCGGCACGACGACCACCGAGTACTACACCGCCGACGGCACCGGAACCTGTGGCGGCAGGGCCGATTGGGCCGGGCTGCTGTGCCGTACGAAGGCGAAGACCACGATCTCCAACAGCGGCTCCAACCCCTCCGAACTGGTCGCCAAGGTCTACACCTACGAGCCGGGCGGCCTCGTGTCCGCGGTCACGGAGACCGCGAACGGTGTCACCAGGACCACGACCACCGAGTACGACGCGGCGGGACGGACCGTGGAGACCGCGGTCACCGGTGGCGTCGGCACTGCGGTGCCCACGGCGACCACGACCTACGACTCGGCCGGCCGCACCCTGAAGACCGGCACACCCGACGGAAAGGCGATCACCCGGGAGTACGACGTGCTGGGACGCCAGGTGTCGTACACCGACGCCGACGGCGGTGTGACCAAGGTCGAGTACGACGCGCTCGACCGGGTGACCAAGAAGACGGACGGCGCACCGTCCACGGTGACCTACGTCTACGACACCGGGGCCGACCCCCGGGGCGTGCTCACCTCGATGACCGACTCGATCGCGGGCGCGTTCACCGCCACCTACGACGTGGACGGCGGCGTCAACCACGAGAACCTTCCCGGCGGCGTCTCCTACAGCGTCACCAGGGACCCGTCAGGCGCGCCGACCTGGCGCGGCTACCAGACCGCCGCCGGCGTGAAGCTGGTCGACGACTCGGTGACCTGGTCGATCCACGGCCAGCAGGTCTCGCACAACGGACTGTCGGCCCAGCAGATCGGCTATGACAAGCTGGGCAGGATCAGCTCGGTGGACGACACCGTGAGCGGGACCTGCGCTCGACGGGCCTACGGGTACGACGCCGACTCCAACCGCACCGCGCTGACCAGCAGCCGCTGCGACGGCTCGGGTGCGGTCACCGAGACCCACGTCTACGACGGCGGGGACCGGCTGGCCGACTCCGGCTACGTGTACGACGCCTACGGGCGTACCACGGCCACTCCTTCGGGGCTGGCGACGGAGTACTACAACACCGACCTGGTCAAGTCGATGACCTCCGGCTCGGTGCGGCAGTCCTACACGCTCGACCCGCAACTGCGCCGCAGCACCACCGTGGTCGCACAGCTGTCCGGCGGCGCCTGGAACAACGTCGGAACGCGGGTCGACCACTTCGACGCCGATGACGACACGCCCGCGTGGGTGGTGGAGAACACCGCATCAGGAGCCGTGACCAGGAACGTCCACTCGATCTCGGGTGGCCTGGCGGCGGTGACGTCCGCGACGGGTGACGTGCAGCTGCAACTCACCAACCTGCACGACGACATCAACGTGGTGTACAGCCTGGCCGGCGGAGTCCCGCTGGCGCTGGACTTCGACGAGTTCGGCAACCCGCGCGCGGGTCAGCCCACGACGAGGTACGGCTGGCACGGTGCGGCCGAGCGGGCCGCCGACACCCCTGACGGCACCATGCTCATGGGTGTCCGGCTCTACCAGCCCAAGCTGGGACGGTTCCTCCAGACCGACCCGGTGGCGGGCGGCAGCGCCAACGCCTACGACTACGCGGGCCAGTCGCCCACCTCCAACGCCGACCTGGACGGCAAGAAGTGGTACTGGTGCTCGAACTTCTGGGACTTCGCGTTCAGCCACTGTGGCGTCAACTACGCCTGGTATCACGGCAGCTGGCGCTGGGTCTACTGGACGAAGACCCCGGCGGGATGGTGGATCCGCGGAATCAAGTACGACTACTGCACGCATTCCCCCGACAAGCCACTCGGGTACGACTTCCGGCAGGCGTGCATGATGCACGACTACGGACTGGCCCTGCGCAACATGGGATACGTCCGCAGCAAGGGCGAGGTCGACAACGTCTTCTACTACGTCCTCTACTACGGCGTCTGCTCGCACTACTTCTGGAAGGGGACCTGCAGGGGCATCGCCTACAAGTACTACCTCGCGGTGCACTACATCGGCTAGCCGCGGCCTCCCGCTGAACCGCTGAAACCCGCACCGGCGGGAGCCGCAGGACGGCTCCCGCCGGCGCACAGGTGGCCCGGCCCGACTCCAGTGTTGACGGGAGTAAAACGATCGTGCATATTAAGGCGGCTTCGATCTTGTTTGTGCGTGATCGTTCTGTCCGGGAGCACGATGGAGTTCGCCGTCCTAGGACCGCTTCGCGTCGCAGCCGAAGCCCAGCCTCTGCCCCTCGGTGCGGGGAAGCAGCGCACCCTGCTCGCCGAACTCATCTGCCATATGGGACGCGCCGTGCCCCCTTCCACCCTCATTGAGGCGCTGTGGGGGCAGTCGCCGCCACGCACCGCCACGGACAACCTCCGGCTCTACGTGCACCAACTCCGCAGGACGCTGGGCCCTGACCGGATCACGCGCACCAGCACCGGTTACGTTCTGTCCATCCATCCGGGCGAGTTGGACGCAGGCCGGTTCGAGACCCTCGCCGAACAGGGCGGGACCGCCCTCGCCGCCGGAGACCACGAGCGGGCCGCCGCGCTGCTCAGGGAGTCGCTGGAACTGTGGCGTGGTCCCGCGTACGCGGGGCTGAACCTCACCACCGGGCTCAGCGAGCACGCCCACCGCCTCGAAGAGGAACGGCTCACCGCGCTCGAGAACCGGATCGAGGCGGACCTGGCTCGCGGGATGCATGCCGCGTGCATCGCCGAGCTGATCGGGCTCGTCGCCGAGCACCCGCTGAGAGAGCGGCCGCGCATGCAGCTCATGCTCGCCCTGGCCAGGTCGGGACGCCAGGCGGAGGCGCTGGCCACCTACCAGGACGCCCGCCGGGTGTTCGCCGCCGAACTCGGCCTGGACCCCGGTGCCGAGCTCCGCCACCTGCACCAGGCCATCCTCACCGGCACACTCCCCGTCGACCCCTCCACGGTCTCGTCAGGTGATGTCACCCCCGCCCAGCTTCCGACGGACATCTCCGACTTCACCGGCAGGGACGACCACCTGGCCCAGCTGACGGACCTCCTCGGCAAGGAGCCTCCCCCGGGCCCCGGGCCCGTGCGTGTGTGCGTCATCACGGGGATGGGCGGCGTCGGCAAGACCACGCTCGCCGTACACGCCGCCCATCAGGTCGCGCGGCATTATCCCGACGGCCAGCTCCATGCGAACCTGCACGGCGCCGAGGCCTCCCTCGCGGACCCCTCCCAGGTGCTCGCGGCCTTCCTCACCGCGCTCGGCGCGCCGCGCTCCACCCTGCCGGAGACCACGGAGGAACGGGCCGCGTTCTTCCGGAGCCTGCTGGCGGGACGCCGGATGCTCATCGTGCTCGACAACGCCGCCTCGGAGCAGCAGGTCCGCCCGCTGCTCCCCGGCACGCCCGGCTGCGCGGTCATCGTCACCAGCAGGTCCCGGCTGAACGGGCTGTCCGGCGCGAATCTGATCGAGCTCTCCGTGCTCCTGCCCGAGCAGGCCGTACAACTGCTCTCCAGGATCGCGGGGGCCGGCCGGGTGGCGGCGGAGCCGGATGCGGCGGCCGAGATCGTCCGGCTGTCGGACCACATCCCGCTCGCCGTCCGGGTGGCGGGGGCCCGCCTCGCCGCGCGGCCGCACTGGTCGCTGACCCGCCTGGCCGGGCAACTCACCGACGAACGGCGGCGCCTCGACCAGTTCGCCACCGGCGATCTCGCGGTCAGGGCCAGCCTGGCGCTCAGCTACGTCGGTCTCGACCACGTCACGCGCAGGGCGTTCCGGCTGCTCGGCTCGCTGGACGTGCCCGAATTCGCCGGCTGGGTCGCCGGGGCGCTGCTCGACCTGCCGGTGGCCGCGGGAGAGGAGCTGGTCGAGGCTCTGGTGGACACGCAGCTCGTGCTCGTCAGCGGAACGGACCTGGTGGGGCAGCCCCGCTACCGCTTCCACGACCTCGTCCGCCTGTACGCCCGCGAGCGCAACGGACTCGAAGACGAGCCGGAGGCCGTCTCCGCGGCACTGGGCAGGGCTTTCGGGGCCTGGCTCACGCTGGCAGAACGTGCCACGGAGAGGGTGCAGGGCACCTCCTCCGCCATCATCCACGGCACCGCTCCTCGCTGGAACTCCCCCGACGGAGCCGCTTGGGCGGGTTTGGCCGAGCGGGACCCCATGGCGTGGTTCGACACCGAGCGGACGGCGCTGATCGCGTCGATCCGCCAAGCCTGCTCGATGGGCTTGACCGAGGTCGCATGGGATACGGCCTGCTGCGTGGAACGCTACTTCGATGTAAGCGGCCAGTTCGACGACTGGCGCGCCCTGCACGAGCGCGTCCTGGAGGCATGCCGTAAGGCGGGCAACAGGCTCGGCGAAGCGATGATCCTTCGAGGGCTCACGCACGCCACCACGTGGATGGAGACCGGCGGGGCCATGGCCGCGCAGTACGACGGGGCCGAGCAGCTGATCGCCATGTTCACCGAGTTGGGCGAGGATCGCGGCCTGGCCGACGCCTACGTGCTGCGCGCCTGGGGGGAGGCGGCCAGGGGCGACATGGCGCAGGGCCTTCGGTCAGGGCAGATCGCGCTGCGCCTGGCGGAAGGCAGCGGCCACCTGAGCGGCCAGGCCAGGGCACACGTCTGCATGGCCGTGACGTACGGCCCCAGAGAGATCAGGATGGCCATCGTCCACCTGCTGAAAGCCCTGCCGCTGGCCGAGAAGCTGGGCAACCCGCGCTTCGAGGCCACGACGCTGCAGTTCCTCGGCCTCGCGCACGCCCATGCGAGAGAGTTCGAGGCCGGTCTCGAATATCTGGTCAAGGCGCTGGCCATCTACCGCCAGTTCCGCGACCCGCTGCTGGAGGCGATGGGCCTGGTGGCGCTGGCCAAGCTCTACGGCGTGGCCCGCGACCCCCGGGCCAGGGCCGCGGCGGAGGCCGCCGAGGCGCTGAGCCGCTCCCATCACCTGGCCCATCACAGGGCCGACGCGCTCTGGGTGCTCGGCGACGTCGACCTGGCAGAGGGCAGGTTCGGCGAGGCGGTCACCCATCTGGAGGAGTCTGTGCGGCTCTGGCGCACTCGTGGCTGGCAGGACTTCCTCGCGGGCGCGCTGAGCAGCCTCGCCGACGCCTACACCGCGGCGGGCGACCTCTCGGCGGCTGCCGTGGCACGCCGGGAAGTGGACGCGCTCACCGGGACGGCATCCGATCCGACATCGCAATCTACTCAATCATGACGATATCTCCGCGCTAACCGGAAAGGCCCATGGTCGATCAGGATGAGTCTTGAGCAGCAGGTATTCGCGCCGAGGAGTCCCATGCCCCGTTCCGCCCTCGTGTGGGCGCTCGGCCTCGTCATCGCGGGGTCCGTCGCGGTGGCCGTCTGTGTCCTCACCGCCCCCGAAATCGCCCCCGACGCCCCCCGCGACTTCTTCGACTCGCCCTACCTGCTGCTCGCGTTCGCGGGGTTAGGGGTCCTGGCCGGCCTGGCCGGATGGTTCGTCCCCCGGACGGGGATCCTGTGGGGCCTGCTCGCCGCCGCTCCGTTCTTCATATATTTCGCGATCACCATCATCAGGGACCTCGGGGAGGACGACCAGGGCCTGTGGCCGGTCGGCGTGGTGTTCCTGGTGGCTCTCACCCTCATCCCCGCCGCCGCCGCCCTGACGACGTCTCTCATCCACAAGGCTCGCTGAGGGCGTCCTCGCGATCGCCCGCGGACAGGGCGCCCGGCTCATCATTCAGGGAGTGTCATCGCCTGACGTCGTAGACGCGGTTGGTGAGGGTTTCCGTGGCGAGCCTCCACCTGTGCAGTCCGGCTTCGCCGGCGATGCTCCTCATGACCTCCTCGCCCGCGTGGTTGCCCAGCGCGTGCGGGCCCTTCTGGGCCATCGCGACAGGCAGGCAGAGCACGGCGGAGGTGGACGCGAAGGACCGGCCGATCGGGCTGATCAGATCCAGGGGATCGGCCGGGGCGTTCGGTTCGACGACCATGCAGCCGCCGTCCGCGGCCAGCGCCCGCTCGGCGTGGCGGAAGGCCGCGCCGGGATCGCCGAGGTCGTGCAGGCAGTCGAAAAAGGTGATCAGGTCGTAGTCGCCGCCGGGGAAGTCCGTGGTGGCGGCGACGTCGAACGTCACCCTGTCCCCCAGCCCCTGCTCCCGCGCCGCACCGCGCGCGGCCTCGATGGACGGAGCGTGGAAGTCGAATCCGTGGAAGCGGGACTTCGGGAACGCCTGTGCCATGAGCAGGGTGGAGTGGCCGAAGCCGCACCCGACGTCGGCGACCGACGCCCCCCTTTCCAGCTTCTCCACGACGCCGTCCAGCGCCGGCAGCCACTCCCGCACCAGCATCGCCGCGTAGCCGGGACGGAAGAACGCGGCGACCCCCTCGTACAGTTCCGGCCCGTGCTCCTGCCAGGCCACGCCCTCGCCCGTACGGTAGGCGTCCACCAACGCGTCTTCGGTGGCGTACAGCGGCTTGAGCATCGTGAAGGCGCCGACCAGGTACGTGGGGGCGCCGGGGTCCGCCAGTACGGCCGCGTGCTCGTCCGGCAGCAGGTAGGTGCTCGTCCCGGCGTCGTAGAGCACGTATTCGCCGGCCACCTGGACGGCCAGCCACTCCCTCACGTACCGCTCGACGAGCCCGGTGCGCTCGGCCACTTCCTCCGAGGTGAGGGGTCCGGCCCCGGCCAGCGCCGTGTACAGACCGAGCCGGGCACCGATCGAGGTGGACAGTCCCGCGAACGCGGCGGCACTGTCGGCGGCCACCCGTCCCAGGAACTCCGCGACCCCGTCCTGATCAAGCTTCTTGGCGTCCGCCACCGTCTTCACCTCTCCTTGTGTCTCTCTTGTGTCGTGTGACCGTCGGCGTCCATCGTTTCGACAAATAGGTCATACGGCAACACTGAGCGCCAAATCGGACAGTTCGTGGACCGCTCCCGAGAGATTCGCACCGTCGATGCGCGCCGATGGAAAGATCGCAGGGTTGCTGTCCGCGGCTCCCGTGCCCGACCCCGCCAGGGCACGCGAACGCCGCAGGATCGTGCTCATCGGAGACGTCCCGAGCCCTCTGGACCCTCCGGCGGGCTGCCGTTTCCACACCCGCTGCCCGCTGGCCTTCGGCGACTGCCGTACGGTCGATCCGGCGCTGACCGACCCCCGGGGCGGCGACCACCCGGCCGCCTGTCACCTGGTGACGCCCGAACGCCGGCCCGACGCGGCCGTCCCCGGGCGGGCGCTCGAGTACTGATCGGTTTACTGAAGGAAGAGACTGGGTGTTCACCACAAGGCCCGAACTGACGGGCGACTTCGGAATGGTGGCAAGCACGCACTGGCTGGCCTCCGCGGCGGGGATGAGCGTGCTGGAGCGCGGGGGCAACGCCTTCGACGCGGCCGTGACGGCGGGGTTCGTCCTCCAGGTGGCCGAGCCGCACCTCAACGGACCCGGCGGCGAGGTGCCGATCCTGCTGTGGAGCGAGGCCGAGCAGCGGCCCTTCGTGGTCTGCGGGCAGGGCGTGGCACCCGCGGAGGCGACCATCGAGCGGTTCACCGATCTCGGTCTGGACGTCGTCCCCGGGACCGGACTGCTGGCCGCCACCGTGCCCGGCGCCTTCGGCGGGTGGATGCTCATGCTGGAGCGCTGGGGCACGTGGTCGCTGGCCGACGTGCTGGAACCCGCCATCTCCTACGCCGAGCACGGCGTCCCGGTGCTGGAGCGCGTCTCGGCGACGATCGGCACGGTGGAGCGGCTGTTCACCGAGGACTGGCCGACCTCGGCCGCCACCTGGCTGCCGCACGGCCAGGTGCCCGAGCCGGGCTCGCGGCTGACCAACCCGGTTCTGGCCGCGACCTACCAGCGGCTGGTGACCGAGGCCGCACAGGCCTCCGGCACGCGGGAGGGGCAGATCGCCGCCGCCAGGGACGCGTGGTACCGGGGCTTCGTCGCCGAGGAGATCGCCCACTTCAGTGCGGGCAAGGCCTGGCGCGACAGCTCGGGAGAGCCGCACTCGGGTCTGCTCACCGGCGACGACCTGGCGGGCTGGGCGGCGTCCGTGGAGGAGCCGCTGACCTTCGACTACCACGGCCACACCGTGTGCAAGACGGGGCCGTGGGGTCAGGGGCCGGTCTTCCTGCAGCAACTCGCGCTGCTGTCCGGGTTCGACCTGGGCGGGATGGGCCACCTCGGCCCGGACTACGTGCACACCGTCATCGAGTGCGCCAAGCTGGCCTTCGCCGACAGAGAGGCGTGGTACGGAGATCCGGAGTTCGCCGACGTGCCGATGGCCGGCCTGCTGAGCGAGGCGTACAACACGGAGCGGCGCGCGCTGGTGGGCGCGGAGGCGTCCTACGAGTTGCGGCCGGGGGCCCCGGGTGGCCGCGTTCCCTGGCTCCCCGACCTGCCCGGGCCGGGCACGGTCAGCCACGCGCCGGGGGTGTCCCGTACACGCGGGACCGCTGGTGTGGGAGAACCGACCGTGGGCGGTGACGGCCGGGTCAGGGGCGACACCTGCCACGTGGACGTCGTGGACCGGCACGGCAACATGGTCTCCGCCACGCCCAGCGGCGGCTGGCTGCAGAGCTCACCGACGATCCCCTCGCTCGGGTTCTGCCTGGGCACGAGGGGCCAGATGTTCTGGCTGCAGGACGGGCTGCCCGCGTCGCTGCGCCCGGGAAGCCGGCCGCGTACCACCCTGTCCCCCTCGTTCGCCCTGCGGGACGGCAGGCCCTGGCTGGCGTTCGGCACCCCCGGCGGGGACCAGCAGGATCAGTGGAGCCTGAACTTCTTCCTCTCCGTGGTCCACGGCGGGCTCGGCCTCCAAGAGGCCGTCGACGACCCCATGTTCCACTCCGAGCACTTCCCCAGCTCGTTCTTCCCCCGCGGCTCGCTGCCCGGTGTCCTGCACATCGAGGAGCGGGCCGATCCGGCACTCGTCGCCGAGTTGCGGCGGCGCGGCCACCAGGTGGAGGTGCTCGGTCCGTGGTCGCTCGGCAGGCTGAGCGCGGTCGCGCGGGACGCGGCTCCGGGCGGATTCCTCCACGCGGCGGCCAACCCGCGCGGCGCCCAGGGATACGCCGTGGGCAGGTAGCCCGGGAGCATGAATCGATGACGCCGACGGCACCGGCTAGGGAGTGTCAGACACGACCTGAGAGGCCGCGCCGGTGTCGGTTCTGGTGTCGGTTCTGGTGTCGGTTTTAATGTCGGCCAGGCCCTCCCAGGACCAACGGGGCACGGGCAGGCTCGGAGCCACCTGGGAACCGCGCGGAGAGTACGAGACCACCTCTCCCACGGCCCACTCCATGTACGACCGCAGAGCGGCCCGGAAGTCGGGGTCATCGGGCAGGCCCGCGTCATCGGCCGCCTGCACGAAGCACCTGACGAAGCGTTCCCCCAGGTCGTGTTCCGCGCCCTGGCCGGCGTGGATGCCGAGCATCGCCGAGTGCCCCCCGCACGACTGCGAGTAGAGGGTGGGACCACCGAACACTTCAGCCCAGTAGCTCGCCAGTCTCTCCACGTGCCGGGGGTGACCGGGATGCGAGAACGGATGGTTAAGCACCGGGTCCCGCAGGCAGCGCTCGTGGTGGGCGGCCGCGAGCGCGAGGAACGCCTGCTCGCCGCCGGCGAACTCGAATATCGATGGCCGCGACACGGCTACCACTGTGCCACAGGCCGGCGTCCGGCCGCCCGAGGTCCTTCCAAGACCGGCTCAGCCGGCCGAGAGGCTCGCGGCGTCGACGACCTCGGCGCCTTCGGGCGCTTCGAACGCCTTGGGGTCAGCCTCGTCGGTGAAGCTCACCAGCTCGATCGCGGCCTTCTCTCCGTTCGTCAACGTGCCGGTGAAGGAGGCGAGAACGCCCGCGTCCGTGACGCACACCGAGAAGTCGCGCGGCGCGTCGGTCTCCCCCGGCGACGCGGCCGCCTCCAGCCCTGTGGCGGTGGCACAGAGCGAGTCCTGACCGGCGATCTCCTTCTCCTCGCTCTCGATGTCGGCGCCGGGAACCACCGCGGCGGCCGCGACGACCCCGAGCGCCAGCTCCGGCGTGACGAAGCCGGGCCCGGTCGCGGCCGTCAGCGCTCCGGCATCGGCGGCGTCGCCGGTCGCCGGCGCGCGGGTGCAGGTGTTCTCCGCGCAGAGCAGCATGTGGTCGGGCGTGAAGATGTACCTGCCGTCAGGGCCGATGAACACCCATTTCGGCGGTTCCTGGACCAGCGTCACCGTGCCCCCGTCGGTGGACTTGTACGTGGCGGTGAATGTGAGGCCGGCCGACTTGCCCAGCCTGTCGCTGAACGTGGACAGCGTGTTGGCGGAATCGACCACGTTCGTGACCTGGCCGATGACCCCGCAGCCCATGAGGGAGGTGCCGAGGACGCCGACGGCGGCGGTCAATGAGGCGAGGCGGACGGCGATGCGGCGATTACCTGCCTCGGCCCCGATCTGGGCGCGCGTGAAGAGGTGCATGGTGATTCTCCTGAAGTGAGGGGGCCGGCTCCCGCGACGCTCCCGGGACCGCACGACAAGAGATAGATCACGTTCCTTGCAGCGTGATTACGGCGCCTGACAACCGCGCTTGCGGATCACTTACACCGACGCGGCCCGCCGTCAGGGAGAAGCGGCGCCGAACTCGGCGGCACGGGTGCCGGGCATCGGGCGACCCGGGGGGCCTAGCGGACATCGGGGGCCCGGGATGCCTAGCGGACATCGGGGGGCCGGGATGCCTAGCGGGCCCCGCCGCCGGGCCTGCCGGAGCGTTGTCGTCTGCGCCTCGTGAGCGGCTTGCGCTCTCCGGCATCGGCATGGACGTCGTCGCCGGTGCCGATGGCCGCGTGCTCGTCGTGGCCGTGTCCCTCCTCGAGCGGGACGTGGTCCGTACCGTAGGCCTCGCTGAC
This sequence comes from Planotetraspora silvatica, assembly GCF_016863315.1. Lineage (GTDB taxonomy): Bacteria > Actinomycetota > Actinomycetes > Streptosporangiales > Streptosporangiaceae > Planotetraspora > Planotetraspora silvatica. The sequence continues at coordinate 2,096 of NZ_BOOQ01000041.1, read as the reverse complement.
CTTCGCGCGCAGCCGTCCGATGGCGGTGCGGGTCTCCTTCGGCGGGATGCCGCCGTCCGCTCCGCTCTCGATGATCGGGATCTCTTCCTTGCCCCGGATGTGGTCGGCGATGTCCTGCGCCGCCGGAGTGTGGACCTCGATGTACTCACCGTGCGGCAGGCGCTTGATGACGCCGGACTCCACGCCGTGGAACAGCATCTCGGCGTCCCTGCGCTGGAGGCCGATGCAGATCCGGTACGCGACGATGAAGGCGAGCGCGGGACCGATGAAGATCGCGAAGCGCCCGAAGATCGTCGTCAGGTACAGGCTGATGTGGAAGTTGGCCGAGATCTCGTCGTTCGCTCCGAGCAGCCAAAGGAGACCGTAGAAGGTGATCCCCGCGAAGCCGATCCCCGTGCGGACGGGATTGTCGCGCGGCCGGTCGGCGAAGTGGTGCTCCCGCCGGTCTCCGGTCACCCACTGCTCGATGAACGGATACAGCGCCAGGCCCGTCAGGATGACCCCCATCGGCAACAGCGCCGGGATCAGCACGCTCAGCGACAGCGTGTGACCCAGGAAGTTGATCTCCCAGGAGGGCATCAGCCGCAGCGAGCCCTCCAGGAATCCCATGTAGAAGTCGGGCTGGCTGCCCGCCGAGATGGCCGCCGGCGTGTAGGGACCGAACAGCCAGATCGGGTTGATCTGGGCGAAGGTCGCCAGGAGCGCGATGACGGCGAAGGTGAACAGGAAGAACGCGCCCGACTTCGCCATGAAGGACGGGTAGAAGGGCCCGCCCACCACGTTCTTCTCGGTGCGGCCGGTGCCCGGCATCTGCGTGTGCTTCTGCACCCACATGAGAACCAGGTGGGCTGAGATCAGCGCCAGCAGGATGCCCGGGATCAGCAGGATGTGGATCGTGAAGAACCGCGGAATGATGTCATGGCCGGGAAACTCTCCGCCGAAGAGCAGGAACGCCAAATACGTTCCGACCACGGGGATGCCCAGAATGACGCCTTGCGTGATCCGCAGACCGGCGCCGGAGAGCAGGTCGTCGGGAAGGGAGTAGCCGGTCAGGCCCTCCAGCAGCGCCAGCGTGAGCAGACCGAGGCCGATGAGCCAGTTCAGTTCGCGCGGCTTACGGTACGCGCCGGTGAAGAACACCCGCAGCATGTGCACGGTCATGCCCGCCACGAACATCAGCGCCGCCCAGTGGTGGATCTGCCGGATCAGCAGGCCTCCGCGGATGTCGAAGCTGATGTTCAGAGCCGACGCGTAGGCCTCGGACATCCTCACGCCCACCAGAGGCTGGTAGGAGCCCGAGTACGCCACCTCGCCCATGCTCGGCCTGAACCAGAACGTCAGGAACGTGCCGGTCAGCAGCAGGATGATGAACGAGTACAGCGCGATCTCGCCCAGCAGGAACGACCAGTGGTCGGGGAAGATCTTCCTCAGGTTGCGCTTGAGGAAGCTCCCCGGGCCGATGCGGTCGTCGAGGAAGGTCGAGACCCCCGCGATGAGTTTCGGGGCGGTTTTCATGAAGCCCCTCTCGGAGATCGGGCAGGACGGTACGGCCTGCGCGTCGCCGCGGCTGGACAGTACGGCCTGCGCGTCGCCGGTCCGGCCCCTGGCTTCGCCTTGCCGCCGCCTCCCGGGCCATCCGCGGCCCCCACCACGGACGGCACGCCTTCACGGTGTGATCACGATGCCTTCACCGCATTTTCACGACGCATTCACAATGTGATCACGGCGCCTTCACCGCGTGAAGCTTTCACGGCATGAAGGCGACAAGGCGGAACGGTCACGACTCGCCAGACGGATGCCCTCCGCACATATGTGGCGAATTCGGCCAGACGGTCCTATTTCAGTTCCTTCCAACCTATCCATCTGTTTTCATGACAAACCTTGAGTTCCTCGATGAACCCGGCCGCACCTGGAGCACCCGCTCGCACCGACCGCCGCAGACTTATACGTTCGCTCGCGGCTTAGAACTTCTGTTCTAAATCTGTAGCGAGACGATTACTCAGTGTGAGATTATTCAGACACGTGTTCGATACAGGTGAGTGGAAGGGGTGCCGCCGTGGACGACTCACACGGGAGACGTCACTCCTTCTCATCGA